>NZ_AXWO01000004.1 GCF_000482705.1 Glycomyces arizonensis DSM 44726
GGATCGAATTATATGTCGCAACGGTTCAGCGAGTATTGCGCCTCGCATGGGCTGCTGCGGTCGGTGGGGCGGACTGGTATCTGCTTCGATAACGCGATGGCAGAAAGCTTTTTCGCGGCGCTGAAGAACGAACTCGTATCCCGAGTCACATACACGACCCGTCGCGAAGCCAAGCGTGACATCATGCGATATATTGAATTGTGGTACAACACTCGGCGGCTTCACTCCGCTGTCGACTATCGACCACCAGTCGAAGTCCGGGAAGCCTACGAGCTGACCTGATAGGAAGACATCACCCCAGGAAGTTGTCAGCAACCAACTGTCCGAAAAATGCGGGGCACCTCAGAGACAGCTCCGACCCTCACCTGCCCCGTCCTCGCTGACTCGCTTAAAGTCGGGCCGAATACAACCCCGGAGACACAGAGACAGCCCCAGCTCCCGCTTCCCTCTCGATCGCTGACCGATTGAACTCCCACCCGAGCGAGCCTCCTCGCTGGCAGGCCACCCTGAGCACTTCCCCACCTTCCATCGCTGACTTGCCCGAAGCCGGACCGAAAGCGATCTTGAGGACACAGAACCACACCCAACTCTCTCTCACCTCATTGCTTGGTGCCGCGATCGTCGGTGTCGCAACGGTTGTGACCCCGTGTGGTGGCCTTGTCGGCGGTGGCCAGGTTCATCGACAAGTTCATTCCATAGCTCTCCACCGAGGAGGCCAAAGTCGAGATGTGATCCTGAAACGAGAAGCATCTCACCTACAATGAGCTGCGGGTGGGGCGTTTTTTCTGTCTCAGTTTCCCTTCAGTTTCTCGATGTCCTCCATCGTTGCAACGGGGACCCGTCCGGGACGGCGAACGACAGGTCGGTTCTTGATCCGATCCAGCACGCCTTTAATCGGCTTGGCGTCATCTTCACACAGGTCCGCACTGAAGCTGCCCTCCTCGGTCTTGATGGTGTACGGGGCAGCGTCCTTGGACCGGTCGCCGCATATATCGCAGATCGTGAGGTTAATCTTCGCCATTCGGACTTTCTCCTGTATTCGGTGCCGCAACTGGCAACAATCATAGCAATGTGATTGTTGGATTTGACAATAGATCGTTTACCAGTCAAACTTGCATACGTCTCATCGTGAGACGTGACAGTAAGGAGGTCAACATGCCGGCGTCGAAGATCGTGAACGAGCAGGAGGTCATTCGGTGGTTCGAGGAAGGGAGGACCTACCAGTGGATGGTGACGGAATACAAGCGCAAGTACAACATCGACACCGTTCCTTCGCTCTGGGGCAATTTCCGCCGTCGCCGCGGCCTGGAGCGTCGCACCCTTCGCGACGACACGATGCTCCCCTGGGGCATGAAGGATGAGCACCGATGGCTGTTCCCCGCCCAGATGCTGCGAGCTGAGGCCCGGCGCCGAGCGGGCAAGCAGCTTCGCCCCGATGAAGAGAAGCGGATCGACAACTTCATCAACCGCCTCAAGCGAGACGGCCTGGTGGTCCACTACGACATCGACACGAAGGAAGGCTTCTTCTATGTACCGGCCAGGGAGGGGATCGATACCGACCTGATCCGCGAGCCAGAACGTAAGACCACCACCCGACCGCGGGCCGACTAGGAGACCCCCAGCAGCCCGCTGGAGACTCTTCCGTTTCTGCGATCAGTGCCCGTCGGCGCCGCACTCCACCTCCTCCGTCCACCTCCGCGTCGACGGGAATCCTCAGAGTGAGCAGGACCTGGCGCATGGTTCGGTGATCCACCCCCGCGTAGGCGGGGAATCGAAGCATCTCAATACTCTCGCCACGCGATTCTTTCCCATCGTCGCACTACACGGCCGCCAGTAATCCGCCGACGCTCATCCAATAAGTTTCGGATCAATAATGAAGCAGACTCTCCCCCATCCAACCGACCGCTCAGAACCCTTCCCCGCTTTCTATCGCTGCTTCGTTTGAGGTGCAAGGGGTTCACCTCGATTCCAGACCCAACAGGGAATCTCGGTGCGCCGCCAGCTTCGCCGCGGCCGCCATGAAGCCTCGATCGTGGCGTTCGCGGCGCTGCACCTCGAATTGCGGGTCACCGGCCCTGATGCGCTGCCGCAGGAACATCCCGGTCGAGTAGAGGCGCAGAACCGCGTCGTCGACGACGTCCTCCGGGTCGAGTCCGCCGTAGGCGTCGCACAGGAGGGCGAGTCGGGCACGCCGGTCCGGCGGGCGGTCCCACCCCCAGCTCGATATGTCGTCGTCCAAGTGGAACGGGACGAACTGGTGAGCAAGATAGGCCATGTCCCAGGACCGGGTCATCGGCCCGGCCGCGTCCCAGTCGATGATGCCGGTCACTTCGGTGCCCTCGAACACGAGGTTCCATGGGGCCAGGTCGCCGTGTCCGATGATCTCGGTGTCGTGGACCGGTCGGCAGGTCTCGAGCGGATGCCATTCGTGGGTCCCGCGATCGATGAAGGACACCGAGAGGTCATGGATCGTCCGGGTGGCTCGCGCCGCCGAGACGAGTGCTTCCTCTGACCGCAGGTCTTCGGTCAGTGGTGGATAGCCGGTGACGCCGGGGATATAGGAGAGCCGCTCGTGCTGTGCGGATGCTTCGAGTATTCGAGGTGTCAGGCTGCATCCCCGGTCCTCGAAATGTCGGAGCAGTGCACGGGAACCCGAATTCTCGACGGTGGGGTGCCGCACCACGGTGTCGCCTTCGCGGCGTACGCCGGCGAACCGGCCCCGCGCCATTTCATCGTCGATCGGATCGATCGGCATCCTGGACGACCTCTCTGCGCAGGTGGTATTGAGCCGGAATCAGATGGTACCGACGGTGTATCCGGCATGGAGCGCAAGGAAGCAGACCCTCAGGGGAGGCACACTTCTGGACGATGTGGAAGCACGACTGGACGGCGGCCTCCACGCGCTCGCCACCAAGGAGTGCGCGAACCCGTCGCGTCGCAGTCCGACGCCTGGGGCGACGGCTGCACCTCATGCGACCGGCGTCGTGGGCCTTCGGGTCCACTGCATCCCGATCTCAGGCGGTCTGCCTGTCGGTACCATTGGCGGCTCTGTTCCACCGGCGCAGCGGGCCATCGCTGTCGCGGCCCGCC
This sequence comes from Glycomyces arizonensis DSM 44726, assembly GCF_000482705.1. GTDB lineage: Bacteria > Actinomycetota > Actinomycetes > Mycobacteriales > Micromonosporaceae > Glycomyces > Glycomyces arizonensis. The sequence goes on from NZ_AXWO01000004.1 coordinate 3,091, forward strand.
GATTGAGGAAGGCGTGAGGGTATGCCGATCGGCATCTTGCATCCCGGTCAGATGGGCGCCGCCGTGGGCGCTCAGGCCGTCGCCGCGGGCGCGCGCGTGCTGTGGTGTCCCGAGGGGCGCAGTGGCTTGACCGCTGAACGCGCCCGTAAGGGGTCGTAGAAGTATTACTTGAGGGTTTGCTGCTGTGTGTCTGTTTCAGGCGGGGTGGATGGTGTAGTTCCAGGAGCCATGCCATTCGTGGGGTTCGATGGGGAGGCTTGCCATTTCGGCGTCAGTGATCTTGATGCCGGTCGGGTATTCGTGTTCGTCGAGCCAGGCGGTGACCGACAGGCCCTCCTCGGTTTCGGTGCCGCCGATGAGGTCGAGGATCACCTGGTAGTCCGTCAGGGGCCTGCCGCGCCAGTTCATGGACACGAAACTGAACAGGCGATGCTCGACCCGGTTCCACTTCGAGGTGCCCGGCGGGTAATGGAGCACGGTGACGCTGATGCCGGTCTCGGCGCAGAACGCGGCCAGCTCGGCCTTCCAGGCACGGGAACGGTAGCTGTTGGACCCGCCGGCATCGGCGGTCAGGCACAGCCGGTCGATGTGCCCGTAGAGGTCACGTCCGGTGGCATACCACCATTGCCGGAGCGTGTTGACCGCGAACGCGGCGGTCTCGGCCGAGACCCCGACCGAGACCCAGCCTTCGTTCGCGCCGATGTCGTAGATGCCATACGGGATCGCCTTGGGGACCCCGGCGGGGAAGTCGTGGCCGTTGACCTCGACAGGGTTCCCGCCCGGCTGCCATTCCCGTCCAGCCTGGGCGTACTCGCCGACCAACTCTTTTTTCTTGCAGTCGATGCTCAGGACCGGGTCCCCGGTGTCTAGGAACGCGGCGCAGGTGTCGTTGATGTAGCCGAACTGGGCATCCCGGTCCGGATGGTCGGCTCCTTCCTTGGTCTTCTTGACCTTCTGCAGCCGGTACCCCAGGCCCTTGAGCAGGGCCGCGATCGCTTTGATCGAGGCGCGGAACCCGGTCCGGCGCAGCCCCTCCCGCAATTGTTTGCGACTGCGGGTCGTCCACCGCAGCGGCCCGGTCGGCTCGCCGCGCGCATCGGGCTCGACCAGTGCCTCGAGCGCGGCAGTGATGCCGGGCTGTTCGACCTCCAGGCTCGGCCTGCCGCCACCAGGTGCGCGGACCCGGTCGGTGATCTCGGCGCCGTTCTCGATCTCGCGCAGACCCTTCCGGACGGTGTTCGGTGCCGCGCCCGAGGCCCGCGCGACCAACGCGACACCACCGCGTCCCAGGTCAAACGCTTCACTGCCCAGGTACAGACGCCACTGCCGCTCGTTCAAGTGCGGGCGCATCCGGTCGAACTTCTCGGCCAACACCGCCTCATCGATCACACCGGACTAACGAACCAGCCCGAACACGAAGCACGGCCTACCGATTAACTTGTTCAGCCACGAGCCCTTAAAGATCAAGTTAGGCGTGCAGAAGCTCGGTCGAGACCGTCCAGAGTCGCTCGGCGAGAGCGGGGTCGAGCGCCCATTCCTTGACACCATGGGGATGCTGCGCAAGGTCGGCGTCATTCGGCACGGTGTAAGCCTCTTGCGCGTCATCGAGGTAGTGGCCGCCGGAGTGGGCGAAGGCCGGGAAGACGGCCGCCACAATGCTGGTCGCGGCCCCCTGTTCGATCGTCTTGTAGGTGAAGAGGCCGGCGGCCTCGGCGGCGTCGAGCGACTGCCGCTGCTGTGGTGTGAAATTCCTTTGCAGTCCCGTGGCGACGCCGCCGGGGTTCACGGTGTTGGCGACGATCCCATCCGGTGCCCACAGGCGGGTGGCATGGACGGCGAACAGGGAATTCGCCGTCTTCGACTGGGCGTAGGCGATCTGCGGGTCGTAGCTGCGGCGTTGGAAGTGAAGGTCGTCGAAGTCGATGCCCGAACGCATGTGCGCGGTCGAACTCACCGAGACGATCCGGGCGCCGTCTCGGTCGGACGCGCCCAGAGCCAGGGCGCTGCGCAGACCGGTGGCGAGGGCGAAATGGCCGAGATGGTTGGTTGCGAACTGCAGCTCCCAGCCTTCACGGGTTCGTTCGTAGCCGCCGGTGACCACACCTGCGTTGTTGACCAGCAGGTGCAGCGGGCCGCGCCAAGCCTCGACGAATCGTGCGATGGTCGTCGTATCGGCGAGGTCGAGCTGGGCTACCTGGGGCCGGGCTCTTCCAGTGGAGCTCGCGATCGCGTCAGCGACCGTGCCACCCGCAGTGGTGTTCCTGACAGCCAGGGTGACCTGTGCTCCGGCAGCGGTCAATGCGCGAGCGGTCTCGATCCCGATACCGGAGGAACCTCCCGTCACGATGGTGCGGACGCCGGTCAGGTCGAGGCCTTGGAGCACGTCGTCTGCGGTGCTGGCGGCGGTGAAGGGAGTGGAGATGAGCGCAGGATCGGTCACGACGAGAACTATACAAGATATATTCAACTTGTATAGTTAGTATAGGCTCGTATGATCATTCCATGAGCAGTCCCGATCTCGGTCAGCCGTCCCCTACCACCCTCGATATCAGTCGACGGGCCATGGTCTTGGACGCCGCCCTGACCACGTTCGCGCGATTCGGCTACAGGAAGACCTCGATGGAGGAGGTGGCGCGGGCGGCGCACATCTCCCGGCCAGGGCTCTACTTTCTCTTCTCTTCCAAAGAGACCCTGTTCCGTGCCGCGGTCACCCAGGCCCTGGAACGCGACCTCGCCGCGGTCGAGCGCGTTCTGGCCGACACCGGACGGCTCCTGCCGGAGCGCCTCATCGAGGCGTTCGATCAGTGGGCGGGCCGCTACGTCGGCCCATTGACGCGCGATGTCACGGAAGTCATCGAGGCCAACCCGGACCTGCTGGGCGAGATGGTCGCGACCGCGCCACGGCGTTTCGAGGCACTGCTCACCGATGCGATCGCCGCGGAGATCGGGCGGAAGACGGCGCTTGCCGTCGCCCAGACGATGATCAGCGCTTCGATCGGCCTCAAACATCAGGCACCCTCACGGGAGTTCTTTCTCGAACGGCTGAAGGCCGCCATCGCTCTGCTTGTCCGCTGAGCAGGCCCGGGCGTCTTCTGCAGAGGTGAGAGTTCGCGCCAGTCACGGACCTCAATGCCTCATCGTCGCGTACTTCGGCGGGGCGTGTTCGGCTCCTACGGCCGGCCCGGTGCCAATGGCCCCCCATCCCGGTCGGTGCTCCGGGGATCGTCGAGTTCGACGCCGGGCTCAACCGCGAGCAGACATCGGGAACATCGGGGATCACCGTGGTGGTCCCTGTTTTCTTGCCCGACACGGCCTCGGCGCGGCCGTTCCCTACCAAAGTAGGAGGCGGCTCCGCCGGAGGCGGGACTCGGCGCGGCCTCGCGGCTGATGCGGTGACCCGGCCCCGTCGATGAGGCTGGGCGGCATGAGCAAACGCACGCGACGCTTCCTCGTCGTCATCGGCGCCTCGGTCGCCGCGCTGGTCATCTGGGTCCTGGCGGTTCCCCTCGCCGGGGTCGATGTGACCGTGCAGCCGCCCGAATCCCAGCTGGCAGTCGGACCGATCGCCGCGGTGAGCACCGCGGTCGTGCTCGTCCCCGGGCCGGTGCGCCGATGAACCTTCCCTACGGCTACCTGGTGGGCGTGATCGTCCTCGCGATCCCGCTGCTGCGCTTCCGGCGCCTGCCGATGGCGCTGGGCTCCACGGTCTTCCTCGCCAGCGTCGCGATCAGCGAGCTGCCCTTCCTCGCCATCGCCGCGTTCGCGGCCAGCACCGGTCTCGCGTTCGCCGAGGGCGACCTCGCCTCCCCGGTGACGATCGTCGCGGCCGTGCTCGGTGCGGCCTGCGTGGCGCTGACGGCCTGGCGCGGCATGAGGGCGCTGCCGGTCCTGCGGCGCGCCATGGGCACCGCGCCGGTCTCGCGCCGCCTGCCGTGGTCGCGGATCCTGCTGCGGCCCTTCGCGCTTCGTCCCCGCTCGGTCGAGCGCATCGCGAACCTCCCCTACGGTCCGCACGGCAAGCGCAACCTGCTCGACGTCTACCGCCACCGCTCCGCCCCGGGCGGCGCACCGGTCCTGATCCACTTCCACGGCGGCTACTACACGACCGGCCGCAAGAACTCCCAGTCGCTGCCGATGCTCCACCGACTCGCCGAGCGGGGCTGGGTGTGCATCAGCGCGAACTACCGCTTCCGCCCGGAGGCCTCGTTCGAGGACCACCTGATCGACGCCAAGCGCGTGGTCGCCTGGGTCCGGACGCACGGCCGCGACTTCGGCGCCGATCCCGACCGGATCGTCCTCTCCGGATCCTCGGCGGGCGCGCACATGTCGACGCTGGCATCGTTCACCGCCGGCGACCCCTCGTACCAGCCCGGGTTCGAGGACGTCGACACGTCCGTGTCCGCGGTCGTGGTCCTGGGCGGCTACTACCGCGCCTACTTCAATCGGCCCGACACCGAGCCGACGGCGTTCGCCCGGCCGGACGCGCCGCCGTTCCTCGTCGTCCACGGCGACCACGACTCCGTGGTCCCCGTGGACGACGCCCGCCACTTCACCGAACGCCTGCGGCAGATCTCGACGCAGCCGGTGGTCTACGCCGAGCTGCCCGGCGCCCACCACGGCTTCGACCTGTTCCACTCGCCGCGCTTCGAGGCGGTCGTCAACGCGGTCGAGGCCTTCACGGCACGGGCCTTCGCCTCGGCGGCGTCCGTTCGTCTCTCAGCGCGAGGGCGCTCCGAGCCAGGCCGCGAGCGCGGCCGTTAGACCCTGCATGTCCGCTCCGGCCCAGGCGACGACGCCGTCGGGGCGGACCAGCAGGCCGTCGACGTCGGTGTCCGGGCTCTTGGCGCTGACGACGGCCGCTCGGTCGCGGTACGCGTCGGCCGCCTCCCGCAGGTCGGCGCGCCCGGCGAGGTCGAGCAGGAGCGCCCGGCCGTCGTGGAGGTGGTCGGCGAGCGCGGAGCCGTCGGCGAGGGCCAGGTCGGGGGCGCTCCGGCCCACCAGATCGTGGTCGCCGGGCAGGTCGTAGCGGTGCCAGACGCCCGAGATCTGCTTGACGGCGTAGGTGGTTCCCGCGGTGGTGGACAGCAGGTCGTGCACGATGCCCCGCAGCGCGCGAGAGCGCTCGTCGGTGCGCATGAGCGCCACTTGGGCGCGGCTCCAGTCCAGCACCCAGGCGCCGATCGGATGGCGCTCGGCCGTGTAGGTGTCGAGCAGTCCGGCAGGGGCCCAGCCTTGGAGGGTCGCGGCGAGTTTCCAGCCGAGGTTGAACGCGTCGCCGATGCCGAGGTTGAGTCCCTGCCCGCCGAACGGCGAGTGGACGTGGGCGGCGTCGCCCGCCAGCAGGATCCGGCCCTTGCGGTAGGTGGTGGCCTGTCGGGCGTTGTCGGTGAAGCGGGTGGCACTGTGGACGTCGGTGATCGTGACGTCGACGCCCGAGACGTGGCGCAGGCCGGCCTCCAGCTCGGCGGCGGTGATCGGGGCGTCGCGGTCGGCGGGCGGCCCGTCCAGTTCGACGGTGAGGATGCGCCCGGGGAAGGGCCCGTTGGCGTAGATGCCGGTGGGGGTGGTGTTCCAGCCGCCGCCGAGCCGCTCCGCGCCCTCCATCTCGACGATCGCCTGGTGGCCGGTGATCTCGGGGTCGGTGCCGGGGAAGTCGAACGCCGCGAGCCTGCGGACGGTGCTGCGTCCGCCGTCGCAGCCGACCAGCCACCGCGCCCGCAGCGGCCCGGCGCTGGTCTCGGCGGTGACCGCGTCGCCGTGGTCGGTCAGGCCGGTCAGCGCGGTGCCGCGCCGGACGGTCACGCCGAGGCGCCGCGCCCATTCGTCCAGGATGGACTCCATGTCCTGCTGGTTGACCATCCCGACGTCGCCGGCAGGGCCGTGTCCGGCGAAGGCGGGATCGTCCTGGTCGAAGTGCTCGGCGCTCATCATGAGCCCGGCGAAGTGGCCGGCGAACTTCGGCGGGGCCTTGCGCGGCGCGTCGACGCCCCGCGAGGCCAGGAACGACCTGAATCGTTCGAGGTTGCGCTCCTGGGCCGCGGCGAGTTCCGGCAGCAGCCCGCGGCGGTAGAGCGCTTCGGCGGTGGGCGTGTTGATGGCCCCGGCCTTGATGGTCGTGTCGGGCTCGGTCAGCCGCTCCACCACGGCCACGGTGACGCCGCGCAGGCGCAATTCGCAGGCGAGCAGCAGGCCGACGGGTCCGGCACCGCAGACGACGACTTCGAAATCGGTATCAATCATGCGGTTCACTTTACTCGGTTCATTAATGAGTCGGGTATAGTTGTGGTGTGAACGACACGCCCGCACCGCCCACTCGGCGCGACCGCCGCAAGGCCCAGACCCGACAGCGCATCTCCGACGTGGCCACCGTCCTGTTCCTCCGGCACGGCTTCGACCAGGTCACGGTCGGCCAGATCGCCGAGGCGGCCGACGTGTCCAAGGTGACCGTGTTCAACCACTTCCCGCGCAAGGAGGACATGCTCCTCGACCGCGGCCCCGAGGCCGCGCGGCTGATCACCGACGCCGTCGGCGACCGCGCCCCGGGCGAGACGCCCCTGGGGGCGCTGCGCCGGGTGCTGGTCGAGCGCGCCCGCACCGAGGAGCCGCTCGGCGGCTTCGCCGACCGCTTCACCGAGTTCTGGCGGCTCGTCGCCGACTCGCCCGCCCTGCGCGACCGCGCCCGGGAGCTGTACCAGGAACTGGAGTCGGTCCTGGCCGAGTGCCTGGCCGAGGCGAACCCCGAGCGCCGCGCCGACGCCGCGCTGGCCGCGGCGCTGGCCCTGGCCGCCTACCGCACCGCCTTCCACGCCGCGGCCTCGCGCATGCTCGCCGGGACCCCGGCCGCCGAGGTCGTCGACGACCACATCGCGGCGGTCGAGCGGTCGCTTCGCGCTGTTGAACACGCTGTTGAATGCGCTGTTGAACGGGCCGCCGACGAGCGCTGAGCACCGAGCGGCCGTCAGCGGATCAGCGCCTTCTGGAGCGCCTCGGCCGGACCCGCCGCGAAGCGCGCCAGCCACAGCCGCGATCCGACGACGAGGAACGCGCCGATCGCCAGCCAGAGCGCGGCCTCGAACCACCCCGAGCCGCCGAACCGCGCCCCCAAGCCCAGGCCCCAGCCGTAGCAGACCGCCGAGGCCAGCAGGTTCTGCAGAATATAGCCGCTCAGAGCGGTGCGGCCCAGGCTCGTCAGGCCGGTCATGAGCGGTCCGCGGCGTGCGCGGTCGACGATCCAGCCGACCAGTCCGATGTAGCCGATCGCCAGGAGCGGCGCGGACACGTAGCGCTCCACGAAGAACAGATCGGACGGCCCCGCCATCAAGACGGCGGTGAGCGGCGCGCCCGCGCCCAGGCCCCACCGCAGCAGGCGGCCCCGGATCGCGCGGGCGCGCTCGTCGCCGCCGAAGGCCCCGGCGCGGAACAGCTCGACGCCCGCCAGGAACAGGAACACCATCATCGGGAAGGTGATGGCCAGTTCGATGCGGAACACGGGCATGTCGTCGAGCCGGAACTGAACCTGCTCGATCCACGAGCCCGAGGCGTAGAGCGCCTCGATCGAGCGGTCGCGCTCCGGGCCGGACTCGGGCCCGGCGAACATGGCAGCGGTGAGCAGAGCGATGAACGCCAGGTGCAGCGCCAGACTCGTCCACATCACGACGCGGCGGAGCGTGCGCGACCGCGTCAGCATCCAGGCGACGGCGAGCGCGGTGACCGCGTAGCCCATGAGGACGTCCCAGGCGAAGACCAGCGTGAAGTGGACGGCGCCCTCGACGAACAGGAACAGGGCCCGCCAGTGGTAGCGGCCGGGCCAGCGCCGCCCGCGTCCCGCCGCCGATCGGTACTGGATGGCCAGGCCGGCGCCGAACATGAGCGTCAGCATCGAGAAGAACTTGCCGTTGGCCAGGAACTCGAAGACGGCGCCGATCGCCGTCCCCTCGGTGGCCGTCCAGCCGAGGAGCGGACCGGCCTCGCCGTGCGGCGAGGCGAAGATCCAGATGTTGGTGGCGAGCGTGCCGAGGATGGCGACGCCGCGCAGGACGTCGAGCAGCGGCAGCCGCTTCGAGGCCGGTTCGCGTTGCGTCGGTGCGGACTCGGTGGTCACGGAGGTGTGCATGGATGCAAGCCTGTCCGCGCCCGGGCGGTGATGAATCCTCCTGCGGCACGGACTTTCGGCGGCGACGGGCGGACCTGCGTCGCACTCCGGGCCGCATCGAACGGTGGAGGCCGCAGGGCCGGCCTGCCACTTTGGTGGCAGACCGGCCCTGCGGTTCGGGCTGTCGGTCAGGCGTGCAGCGAGCGCCAGAAGCCGAGGTGGTGCTCGTCGGCGAAGTCGATGTTGCGAGCGCCCTCAGGCGAGAGTTCGCGCACGTCGGCGTCGGTCGCGTACGGCTCCCACGGGCCTTCGCCGTCCGGGTCGCCCGAGCGGGCGAACTCGGACCAGCTCGCGATCATGAGCTCGGCGAGCGGCTCCTGCGATTCCCGCATCGGCTCGAAGAAGGCGGTGTCGAACAGGAAGGCGCAGTCGACCATGTGGAAGGCGTCGAGGCGGTAGCCGGGGCGCGGGACGTAGTCGAAGTACGGGGCATCGGACACCGAGAGCTCGTAGGTGAAGGCCGGGACCTGGTCGCCCAGGACCTCCCTCGTCCGCTCCATGCCAGCGGCCCAGTCGGAGTCGGTCATGATGGCGCCCACCGCCTTGGCGGGGACCTCGAAGTCGTCGAGCGGGTACTCCTCGGCGATCGCGGCCGCGTCCTCCCCGAACAGCCCGGTCAGGGCGGCCAGGTAGCTCTCCTCGTCCTCGACGCCCGCGCCGGCCGGGTGGCCCTGCATCTCGTCGCTGTTGACGCCGTGCAGGATCGGGACGCGGTTGAACTCGCCCGAGGCGAGCGCCTCGCCGGTCGGCACCGGCATGACCGGGCCTCCGATGACCGGCTGGGTCTCGAACAGCTCGCTCCCGGCGGCGATGACGTCCGCGGTGTCGATCTGGCGCAGGCACGCCGCGATGTCGCCGGTGCTCTCGTCGCACCCGAGGCCTTCGGCGATGCCGACGGCGAGGGCCTGCCCTTCCTCGCGGCTCGTCGCCCAGTCCGTGGCGCACATGGCACTCTGAACGATCGCCTTGTCGAACAGGCCCGCCGAACCGGCGGAGGCGAGGTGGGCGCACACGTCGTAGCCGCCGCCCGATTGGCCGAAGACGGTGACGCTGCCTTCGTCGCCGCCGAAGGCCGATGCGTTGGACCGGACCCATTCGAGGGCGGCCTGCTGGTCTTGGAGACCGTAGTCGCCCGAGAGGATCTCGCCGTTCCCGCCGTCGAGGGCGGGATGGGCCAGGGTGCCGAACAGGCCTTGGCGGTAGTTCACGGTCACGACGACGACCTCGCCGTCGGTGACGAGCCGCGACGGGTCGTACTGCTCGGCGGCGCCGTAGGCGTTGCCGCCGCCGTGGAACCAGACCATGACCGGCAGGTCGTCGTCGGCGATGTCGGGCGCGTAGACGTTCAGGTAGAGGCAGTCCTCCGCCTCGCTGGGGACGCTCGGCATGCCCATGGCGGATTCGCCTTGGGCGCAGGCGGGCGCGAACTCGTCGGCGTCGCGGACGCCGTCCCAGGATGCGGCCGGCTCGGGGGAGGCCCAGCGGAGGTCGCCGACCGGCGGGGCGGCGTAGGGGACGCCGAGCCAGGAGCGGACGCCGTCGTCGGTGGTGCCCTGGAGCCGTCCCTGCTCGGTGGCGACCAGGGTGGGGTCGGGCTCGTCGGCTTCGGCGGTGCCGCAGGCGATCGTGCCGACGGCGAGACCGGCCGCGGCGATGACGCCGGCGAGTCGTTTGGCGGTGGTCTTGAGGTGCATGGGGAGTCCGTTTCCGTTCGGGACCGGGGTGGTGGTCGCGCTTGCGGGAGAACCGTACCAAGGATTTGGGCAAACGTGCAATGCGATCGCGCAAAAAATTTGCCTAAGGCTCGCGATCTATGCAAATGATCTAGGAAAATGCCCAGTTCATTGCTAGGATCGGCCCATGGGAAATCGCGAGGCGCTGCTCGACGGGGCCAAGAAATGTCTGCTGGAGAAGGGCTACGACCGGACCACGGTGCGCGACATCGCTTCCGCGGCCGGAGTGAGCATGGCCGCGATCGGCTACCACTACGGCTCAAGGGAGGCACTGCTGCAGCAGGCGCTGTTCACCTCGCTGCACGAATGGGACGCCGGGCTGAAGGAGGCGCTGGCCTCGCTCGACGTGCCGCAGGGGTCGGGTCGGTTCGCGGCGGTCTGGAACCTGCTCATCGGGCATTTCCAGCAGCATCGTCCGCTGTGGATGGCCAGTTTCGAGCTGTTCCTCCAGGCGCAGCGGTCGCCGGAGCTGCTGGAGGAGTACGCGAAGGGGCAGCCGGGCGCCTTCGCGGCGATGGCCGCGCTGGCCACCGGCGAGCTCGAGGAAGACGTCGACGACGATACCGGCCGCACGGTCGGCGCGGTGCAGCTGGCGCTGGTGAGCGGGGTCGTCATGCAGTGGTTGAGCAACCCGGACACCGCACCGGGCCCGGCCGAGATCGCCGCGGGGCTGCGCGGCCTGGCGGACACGATCGACTCCTGAGCCGCGCCGAGCCAGGGCCCGCTGCGAGCCATCGGGCCACGAGACCCCCGGCGTCGAAACCGTTCGGCGAATGGGAGACCGCCGGGCGGCATCCGGAAACGGACGCCACCCGTGCCCGGTTTCCCGTCGCGGTCAGGCGGTGGTGGCGGTGGCCTGGCGCGGGATGGCGCTTCGTCTGCGGGACTTGGGGCGCCGGTCGAGCCACCACTGGGCGATCATCAGGTTGACGATCCAGCTGATCCAGATCGAAGCGACGGCGACGTCCGCGAACATCGCCTCCGTGTCACCGGCGTAGTAGCCGTCGACGAACGGCAGCAGCGCCATCACGAGGATCCCGATCCACAGCCGGTTGGCCACGATCGAGAAGCACAGGGCGAAGCTGCGGACCATCCACCGGCGGTGGTCCTTGAAGCGGCGCTGCCGCGCGGCGCGCAGCCCGGCGAAGGTCGTCCAGAACCACAGCGCCGTCAGCATGAGGTTGCCGATCTTCCCGGGCGGGCCCACCACGGACACGACGCTCACCACGCCGGCCAGGATGCCGGAGGGGACCACGCCCGCGAACACGTAGAGGCGCCCCGAGGCGCGGTGGATCCTGGGATGCGCCTTCCGCAGCCACGGCCAGACCTGCATGCTGCACGTCAGCAGCGCGATCGAGCCGAACGCGATGTGGCCGCTGAGCAGCAGGTAGTGCGTTTCGGGGAAGTCCTCCTGGAGCTCGACCAGGGCGTCGCCGGTGTCGAAGCTCAGGTAGGACGGCAGCCGCAGCGCCACGAACAGGACGGCGACCGCGAACAGCGGCACGATCCACGGGCGCTTGTACCACTTGGGCCCGGTCTCGGCGGGCGGCGGTGCGGGTGCGGCGGAGAGCGGGGTGGTGTCCTGCGCCATGGTGCGCTCCGATCATGCGGGGGCGGACGGATGCGTATCTCATACGCTAATTAGCGTAGACTATACGCTAAATCGGTGATGGAGAGGGGCGCCGAGGAACGACGTAGTCTTCAGTTCGCATCACCGGCCGGGAAAGGAGCGCGCATGGGGCAGGACGTCCGCGAACTGCTGTGGGGCGACGCCGCCCGCCCGCCGCGCGGGCGCCCGGCCGGGCTCAGCCGCGAGCAGATCGTCGCCGAGGCCATCGCCATCGCCGACGCCGAAGGGCTCCAGAAGGTCTCCATGAAGCGCGTCGCCGAGCGCCTCGACTGCGGCGTCATGTCCCTCTACCGCCACGTCGACGGCAAGGAGCAGCTCGTCGCGCTCATGCACGACACGGCCATCGGCCCCGCCCCGGACCTGTCGGCCGACCGCGGCTGGCGGGAGGCGGTGGCCGAGTGGGCCAGGGCCACGCGCGCGTACTTCCTCGCCCACCCGTGGGCGCTGCCGCTGGTCACCGAGGACCGGCCCGTCGGCCCCAACGAGGTCTCCTGGCTCGATCAGGGCCTGGGCGCGCTCGAGTCGACCCGCCTGTCGGGGGCGGAGCGGCTGGCCGCGGTCATGGTCGTCAACGGCTTCGTCCGCGGCGGGGTCCAGCCCGAGGTCCAGGAGAGCTACGCCGGTGCGCAGTGGTTCGACTTCATGGCCGACCCGCGCGCCCGCGAGCGGTTCCCCAACACGTCGGCCCTGTTCGCCGACGGCAGCATGTCCTATGAGACGCCCGAACTGTCCTTCGAGTTCGGACTCCAGGTCGTGCTCGACGGGCTGGAACGCCGCATCGGCGACGCGGCATAGCGAAACGCCGCCGACGGCGGCGTCCGGCTCGCCGCGAAGGGGCGAGGCCCCTCCACCGCGGCCGTCCCGGCGACCGCGCTCCCGAAAGTACGGCGTCGCCGGTTCCTGAAACGGATTGCGACCCGGTTCGATACGGGTGGGCTCCGCCGCGCGGCGCAAGGCCGGGGCCGCCGCCTCCCCCAAAGGTCGCAAGCCGATTTCCGACTCGCGCCAGTCGTCGCGGGCCGCTCCTCCCAGTGAAGATGGATTTGTTCGAACGCAAGGGTTTCCCGCACCGATCGCATCGGCGATCAAGCAATTCCTCACAGGACAGACCAACTCACCAGGAGCTGACATGCACGCCAGTGCAACCGCGCCCCGCCGCAAGACGAGCGGCATCGCGGCCCGGATCGGAGCCGCGTTCGGCGCCGCCGCGCTCATCGCGACCACCGCCGCCTGCGGCCAGACCGACCCCGACCTCCCCGAACCTCCGGCAGGCGACAGCGCCGCCCCCGAAGCACTGACAAAGGCGAACGTCGACGCCTGGCTCGACGGCACGCTCCCCGAGCAACTGGAGCGCAACGGGATCGCCGGGGCCGTCGTCGCGGTCGTGAACGACGGCGCCGTCGTCACCACCCGCGGCTTCGGCTACGCCGACACCGGCGACGACGGCTCCGAGCCGGTCGAGGCCGACCCCGAGGAGACGCTGTTCCGCGTCGCGTCGGTGTCGAAGGTCTTCACCGCCACCGCCGTGATGCAGCTGGTCGAACAGGGTGAACTCGACCTCGACGCCGACGTCTCGCGATACCTCGACTTCGAGCTGGAGCGCGAGTACGACGACGACATCACCCTGCGGCACCTGCTCACCCACACCGCCGGGTTCGAGGAGCGCCTCCGCGGCCTCATCGCCTACGGCGACGAGCCCGTCGACCTCCGCGAGGTCCTCGCCACCGACCCGCCCGAGCAGGTGTACCGCCCCGGCACGACGCCCTCCTACTCCAACTACGGCAACGCCCTGGCCGGCTACATCGTCCAGCGCGTCAGCGGCGAGCCCTTCGAGGCCTACATGGAGCACCACCTCTTCGAGCCGCTCGGCATGGACGCCTCCTCGTTCCGCCAGCCGCTCCCAAGCGACCTGAGCGACCGCGTCTCGAACGGCTACCTGGACGGCTCCGGCCCGGCCCAGGAGTTCGAGATGGTCGGCACCCCGCCCGCCGGGGCGCTGTCGATATCCGCGAACGACATGGCCCGGTTCATGCTCGCCCAACTCGGCTCCCTCCCCGAGCAGTCCCTGCTGGCCGACGAGACCCGCGAGCAGATGTTCACCCCGGCGCTCACCGAGGAGTCCCTGGGCGGCTTCGCCGAGTCGGAGCGGATGACCCTGGGCTGGTTCCAGGAGGACCGGGGCGGCCACCGCATCGTCGGCCACGGCGGCGACAGCAACTTCTTCCACTCGCACCTCCAGCTCTACCCCGACGACGGGACCGGGGTCTTCATCGCGCTCAACAGCTCCGGCGGCGAGGACGCCGACACCCTCGGCCTGCGCGCGGACCTCATGGACGGCTTCACCGACCGCTACCTCCCCGCCGACGAGGCCCCGACCGCGACCGTCGACGAGGCGACCATGCGGGCGAACGCCGAGCGGATCGCCGGGACCTACGTCTCCTCGCGGGGCTTCCACAGCACCTTCCTGTCCGCGCTCGACCTGTTCATGACGACCGAGATCACCGCCCTCGACGACGGCCGCCTGTACTTCGAGGCCGACCCCGGCACCGGCAAGCCCGGCGTCTACGAGCAGACCGGCGAGTCCACCTGGCGAGAAGTGGGCGGCGACCGCACGATCGCCGTCCGGACGGACGGCGGCGAGGTCACCGGCATCGTCCACGACGCGGCCTTCACGCTGCTGCCGCTCGAGACCGACCGCGCCATCGGACTGCCGATCCTCATCGGCGCCACCGCAGTGCTCCTCCTCGGGCTGCTCGCCTGGCCGGCCGGCGCGATCTACCGCAAGCTGCGCGGGCGTCCCGCCCCGGAACGCGACGGCCGCCCGATGCGCATCCTGGTCCGAGTCGGCGCCGCCTGCACCGTCCTGGCGCTCGCCGGATGGGTGACGATCGTGCTCACCGTCATGGGCCTCACCGATCCCCCGGCCGCCGCGATCCGCGCCGTGCAGGCGCTCCAGCTGATCGGCGCGCTGGGCATGGTCCCCGCGATCGCCAAGCTGGTCGGCGAGATCCGCCGCAAGTCCGGCTGGAAGCCCGTGGCCGGGACCGTGCTGACGCTGCTGGCCCTGTCGGCGGTCGGCAACTTCGCCGTCCAGTTCCAGCTCCTGTCCCCGAACATCTCCTACTGACCTGAACATCTGCCACTGACGAGGCGGCCGTCGCCGATGCGAAAGGGCGAGTGAAGATGAACCACATGACCGGAAGCCCCAAAGCATCCGCGACGGCCCTGCCGACCCTCCTCAGGCGCCTGGACGCCCTGCTGTCCCGCTTCGGGATCCGCGGGACGTTCCCCCGGGACGCCGTCCTGGCGCTGGTCGTCGCGGTGCTCACCTTCGGGATGTTCGCGACCCTGACCAGGCTGGCTCCGACCGACCCGACGATCGACCTGTCGGCCGCCGAGGGATGGACCATCACCGCGTTCGGCGTCGTCCAATCGCTGCTGCTGTGCCTGCGGCGCCTGCGTCCCGTGCTGTGCGTCGCGGCGGTCATGGCCTGCCAGATGGCCATGACCGCCGTCGCGCCCGGCATCTCGGGCAACGGCATCGGCCCGGCCGTCGCCGTCTACACCATCGGCAGCATCGCGAGCCTCCGGTTCACGATCGCCGTCGCCGCCACCGCGGTGCTCGCCCCGACGGCCGCCGCGGCGGCGGCGAGCCTGGGCGAGGACGCCATGTTCGCCGTGGTGACGAACCACCTGACCTCGAACGCGGTGGTCCTCACCGCCGCCGCGCTCATCGGTATGTACGTGGCGGCCCGGCGCCGCAACGCCGCGCTCGATCGTGAACGGGCGACCGCGGTGCTCCGGGCGCACCGGGAGCGGGCCGAGGCCGCCGTCATCGCCGAGCGGGCCCGCATCGCCCGCGAACTCCACGACGTGGCCGCGCACCACCTCTCGGGCATGGTCATCCAAGCGGCGGCGGTGGAGCGGCTGATCGGCCGGGACGCCGAGGCGGCCAAGTCGGGGGCGGCGTGGATCCGCTCGCAGGGCAAGGCGACACTGGAGAACCTCCGGCAGGTCGTGGGGCTGCTGCGCGACACCGACACCGACGGCAACGCCCCCGTCCCGGGCGTCTCGGCGCTCCCGGCGCTGATGGCCGAGGCCCGTCAGCTCGGATCCGAAGTGGAATCCGAGTGCTCGGGCGAGCCGCTGCGGCTGCCGCCGATCGCCGACATCTCGCTCTACCGGATCGCCCAGCAGGCACTGACCAACGCCAGGCAGCACGCGCCCGGGGCGAGCGTGCGAATCCGGCTCGCCTACGGCGACAAGGACGTGGTGCTCGAAGTGACGAACGGGCACTCGTCGCGCGGCGAGCTCGCCGACGTCGGGCGAGGTGGAACGGGCCTGGTCGGCATGCGCGAACGCGCCGACCTCGTCGGGGCCGACTTCACCGCCGGTCCGACCGGCGACGGCGGTTGGCGCGTGAGGGTGGCACTGCCGGTCCGCGACACCGAGCGGCGGGCCGAGGACATCGAGTTCGAGACGGGAGACCGGACGTGATCAAGACGCTGCTCGTGGACGACCAGGCGGTGGTGCGCGCGGGATACCGCGTGCTGCTGGAGGAGGCCGGGGACATCGAGGTCGTCGGCGAGGCCTCGAACGGCCCGGCCGCGGTGAAGGAGACCGCGCGCCTGCACCCGGATGTCGTCTGCATGGACGTGCGCATGCCCGGCGGCGATGGGATCGAGGCGACGCGCCGGATCGTCGCCGAACGGGACGGGGAGCGCCCCGCGGTCCTGGTCGTCACCACCTTCGACCTGGACGACTACGTCTTCGGCGCGCTGGAGGCGGGCGCGAACGGGTTCATCCTCAAAGACTGCGAACCGGAGGAACTGGCCGAGGCGGTCAGGAAGCTCGCCGCCGGTGAGGGACTGGTCGACCAGGCGGTCACGAGGCGGGTGATCACCGAGTTCGCCAGGCGCCGCAGGAAGGCCGAGCCCTCACCGGGCGCGGCCGAGGTGCTCACCGCCCGGGAGACCGAGATCGTGCTGCTGCTCGCGCGCGGCATGTCCAACGCCGAGATCGCGCGGGAGCTGTTCGTGGAGACCAGCACCGTCAAGTCGCACCTGGGCCGCGCCATGGCGAAGATCGGCGCCAGGGACCGGGTCCAGACGGTGGTGTGGGCCTACCGCAACGGGCTCGTCGACCACTGACGGCGGAGCACGGCCCGATGCCGTGCCCCGCCCGATGGCTGCTAACTCCATTCGACTTCGCGGCGGCTCATGGTTCCCTCCCCTCTGGGGCGCCGGTGGGTTCCAATGGCGCTCCGACGTTCTCGGTCGGCTTCAGGACCAGTCGTGTTCGCGGTTCATCGCCTTCCCTCCGTTCCTGTCGTTTGTCGAGGCGGCAGACCGCGCCGACGGCCAGCGCGCCGAGCGAACCGGTGGCGGCGCAAGCCGCGATCGCCGCCGACGCGGGCATCAGTTCGGCCAGGACTCCGGCGATCAGGACTCCCACACCCTGGGCGGTCCGCAGACCGGCCGAGGCGAGCCCGATCGCGCGAGCGCGCAGTGCGTCCGGCACCAGCTGCGTGAACGCGATCTGAGCGAGGACTGCGTAGTCGGCCAGCAGCCCCGAGAGCGCCCACAGTGCCACGGTCACCGCCGGTCCGGGCCCCGCGAAGGTGGCCAGCAGCGGCACCCCGGTCCCCACCGCCGCGGGCACCAGCAGCCGCTGCCGCAGGACGGGACCGAGCCTGCCGACCAGGAACGAGCCGATCACCATGCCGACCACGTCCGCGGCCATGAGCACCCCGACCGACGCCTCACCGGACCCGATCTGGTGCGCGTACGGCGCCGCCAAAGCCTCCGGCGCCAGGTAGAGGCCGAGAAGATCCACACCAGCGACGCCAGGCCGAGCAGCTTGCGGTCCTTCGCGATCAGCGCGATACCCGCCAGCGCGAACCCGCCGCGGGCGGCGGGCCCGGCGGCGTCGGGCGCCACCAAGGGGCGATGCGGGCGCAGACCCCACCGCAGGAGCGCGGCCGACAGCAGGAACGTGGCGGCGTCCACGGCGAGCACGAGGTGCGGGCTGCCGAAGAAGGCGACGAACGCGCCTCCGGCGGTGAAGCCGAGCACCTGCGCCAGACCGTTGGTCGACGTCATGATGCTCATGCCGACCGGGTAGCGCTCGCCTTCGAGCACATTGGGGAGGGCGGCGCTGCGGGCGGCCGAGAACAGCGGCTGGGGGCAGGTGGCCGCCACGAGCAGGACGGCCACCACCGGCAGCGGCAGGGCGGGGACCGCCATCGACCCGATGAGCGAGGCCCGCAGCAGCTCGATGACCACCATGACCGTGCGCCGGGAGTACCGGTCGGCCAGCCCGGCGAGCAGCGGCGCGGTGAGCAGCGGCGGCAGGAACGTCAGCGCGTAGACCAGCGTCGTCAGCGCCGGAGAGGACGTCCGGTCGAACACCAGCAGCGCCAGTGCGACCTTGGCGAGCTGGTCGCCGATCCGGGACTGCGCCTGGGCGATCCAGAGCACCCGGAACTCCGGCACGGCGAGCGCCTCCCGGTACCTCGCCGTGCGCTGGGACATCGGGTCCTCCAAGGCCGATCGCGGTCGCCGAGATCGGCGACCGAGGCACACTCTGGTGCGCGGTTGCACGGCATCGGCACGCCTGCTGCACGGTCCGACCCCGTGCTCGCGGTCAACGACCGGCTGAGGCGATAAAGCGCGAGGGGCCGCCCCGGACGGGACGGCCCCTCGCTTCAGGAGAGGAGGAAAAGACCTAAGTGGCCGGTTGCAGCTCCGGCTTGAGCGGCTCGGCCTCCGGCGACGGCTTCGCCTCATCGATCGGCCCGTCCAGCGGCTGCGGCGGGGCGTCGTACACCTTCTGGTCCAGCAGCCCTTCGGACTTCGCGACCAGCACCGGGACGGTCATCTGCCCGGCCACGTTGGTGGCGGTGCGGATCATGTCCATGATCGGGTCGATCGCCAGCAGCAGGCCGACGCCCTCCAGCGGCAGACCCAGTGTGGACAGCGTCAGCGTCAGCATGACCGTCGCGCCGGTGAGCCCGGCGGTGGCCGCCGAGCCGATGACCGAGACGAACGCGATCAGGAGGTAGTCCTGGACGGCCAGGTCGATGCCGTAGACCTGCGCGACGAAGATCGCGGCGATCGCCGGGTAGACCGCGGCGCAGCCGTCCATCTTGGTCGTGGCGCCGAACGGCGAGGCGAACGAGGCGTAGTCGCGGCTCACGCCGAGCCGCTCGACGACGGTGCGCTGCGCCAGCGGCATCGTGCCCACCGAGGAGCGCGACACGAACGCGAACTGGATCGCCGGCCAGGCCTTCTTCAGGAACTGCACCGGAGAGACCCTCGCGGCGAAGCGCAGCAGGATCGGGTAGACCACGAGCATCACCAGCAGCGTGCCGACGTAGATGTCGATGCTGAACACCGCGAACTGGCCCAGCAGGTCCCAGCCGTAGGAGTACACCGACTTGCCGATCAGGGCGGCGGTGCCGATGGGCGCCAGGCGGATCACCCACCACAGGGCCTTCTGGACCAGGTCGAGCGCGGACTGGTTGAACTTGAGGAACGCCTCGGCCTTGTCGCCGATCTTCGCGGCGGCCGCGCCGGCGATGATCGCGATGAACACGATCTGGAGGACGTTGACGTTCACGAAGGCGTCGACGACGTTGGTCGGGATGATGCCGGTCAGGAAGTCGGTCCACGAGCCGGTCGTCTCGGGCCGCTCGGCCGCGGCGTCGAGGGCGATGCCCCCGCCGGGGTTGGTGAGCAGGCCGATCGTCAGGCCGATCGCGACGGCGATCAGGGACGTGGCGAGGAACCAGCCGAGCGTCTTGGCGACCAGGCGCCCGGCGTTGGCAAGGTTGCGCAGGTTGGCGATCGAGGCGACGATCGCGGTGAAGACGAGGAACGGGACGATCAGGAACAGCAGCTGCACGAACAGCGTGCCGACCGTCTCCAGGGTGGTGCCGAGCCAGGCGAGCGACCATTGGCGGGCGGCGTAGCCCAAGGCCAGGCCGAGCGCCAGGCCGATCAGGAGCTGCGCGGCGAACGGGATCTTCCGCCGCCGCTTCGGCTCGACCGCGGCATCGGTTTCGGACATGTGAGAGCACCTCTGATATCGGGCAGGCGGCACGGCGCAGAGCGCCGCGCGGTGCGGCTGCCGGAAGACTTGACGATCGCTGGAAGGGGCCCGGTCCAGCGGAGAAGAGGGTGACGTCGGCGAGCCCGCCGGTGAGGTGGATCGAGCTAACGACACAGGACGGTCGACACGCGGCAGAAGTCGAGGTGACGCCTGCGTGTCAGGTGCTGGTTCGTAACGGTGTAGCTCATCGCGGATCAACTCTACGAACCGCGGGGCCGCGAGCGCAAGGTTCGGTGATCGAACGCATATCCGCGCGGCAGCGCTGCGGAGCAGACAGCGCTGCGGACAAGGCGGCGCCGTGGACGCGACGGGGCTGTGGACAAACCTGTGGACAACGCCGCCGCGCAGCGTTTCCTGTCGGACACCGAGCGTAGCGTTGAATAAAGGGGTCCCCCAAAGGGGGCAAATCAGCAAATATCCGCTTTCACGTTTGCCTCGGGGAACGTGAGGCGGGGCGGCCGCTACATTCGAATGGTGCCCCGAAAGCAGCAAGGCCCCCGCTTGAGCCAGGTGCTTCGGGCGACGCCCGGATCGGTGCTCGCCGCCGTCGCCCTCGGCGGCGCCGTCGGCGCACTCGCCCGCCACGGCCTCACCGTCGCCCTTCCCTCCGTGACCGGCTCGTTCGGCGTTGCCGTATTCGACATTGCCACGTTCACCGCCAACCTCGTCGGCGGCCTCCTCATCGGCGTCCTCATGGTCACCATCACCGAGGTCGCCCCCGGCCCGGCGCACCTGAGGCCGTTCCTCGGCGTCGGCGTGCTCGGCGGCTTCACCACCTTCTCGACCTACATCGTCGACATCGGCGCGGCCGCGAACGCCGGCGCCGCACTCCTCGCCCTCATCTTCGCGTTCGCCACCATGGCCGCCGCACTCGTGGCCGCCGCCGTCGGCATGTGGGCGACGCGCCGCCTCCTGGTCCGCAGGAGAGAGGCGGACGAGTGACGCTGCTGCTCGTGGCCCTCGGCGCGGCCCTCGGTGCGCCCCTGCGCTTCCTGACCGACCTCGTGGTCGCCCACTACGCGGGCCGCCGCCTGCCGTGGGGCACGCTCGTGGTCAACGTCGCCGGGTCGGGCCTGGCCGTCTTCCTCGCCGTTGCCGTGGCCGACCCCGGCTGGACCGCGCTGCTCGCCGTCGGCTTCTGCGGCGCGCTGACCACCTACTCCACGCTCTCCTATGAGACGCTGCTGCTCGTCGAGGACGGGCGCTGGAACCACGCACTGTGGAACGTCGCCGCGAACCTCGCCGGTGGGCTCGGGGCGGGCCTGGCGGGGTTCGCCCTTGCCCACCTGCTGTTCATTTAGGAGACACGCCGGGCCCGCGTCCCCCGCTCGCCCCTCCATATGGCCGAACATCGGGGTTCCTGCCACCGAACGGAGAGGACCCCTGATGCCGGGCCACCGCACCCTGGCGCTCGCCGCCGCGCTGCTGCTGCCACTCGCCACGCTGTCCTCGGCGGCGCAGGCCGCCGAGGAGGCGCCGCAGGACGTCTGGCTCGTCGAACTCGACCCCGGCGTCACGGCCGCCGACCTCGAGGACGCCGCCCCGGGCCTGGACTTCACGATCCGCCACGACTTCGAGCGGATCTGGCACGGCGTCTCCATCGACGCCGACGCGGCCACCGCCCACCGGCTCGAAGCGGTCGGCGCCGTCGACCAGGTCTGGGCCGACGTCGAGCTCTCCGGGCCCGCCCGGCCCGACAGGCAGACCGAGCTGGCGCTCGCCACGGCCACCACGGGCGCCGCCGAGGCCCACGAGTACGGCATCGACGGCAGCGGCGTCAAGGTCGGCGTCATCGACACCGGCATCGACTACACCCACCCCGACTTGGGAGGCTGCTTCGGCGACGGTTGCCGCGTCGCGTTCGGCACCGACTTCGTCGGCGACGACTACAACGCCGACGAGCCCGAGACCGCCGTCCCCGCGCCCGACGACGACCCGGCCGACTGCGCCGGACACGGCACCCACGTCGCCGGGATCGTCGGCGCCGACGGCGAGGTCACCGGCGTCGCGCCCGACGTCGAGCTCGGCGCCTACCGGGTCTTCGGCTGCGAGGGCAGCACCAGCGCCGAAGTGGTCATGCAGGCCTTGGAGGCCGCCCTCCTCGACGGCATGGACGTCGTCAACCTCTCACTGGGCCAGGCGTTCCAGTGGCCCGACTACCCGACCGCCGAGGCCGCCGACACGCTCACCGACAAGGGCGTCGTGGTCGTCGCCTCCATCGGCAACGCCGGGGAGTCCGGCGTCTACTCCGGCGCCGCGCCGGGCGTCGGCGCCGACGTCATCGGCGTCGCCTCCACCGACAACCCCGCCGAGCGGTTGAGCGAGGCCCGCGTCGAGGCCCTCGGCCGGTCCATCGGCTACAAGCCCGTCGAGGCGGTGCCCGAGCCCGAACCGGACACGGCCACCGACCCGCTCGTCTGGCTCGGGCGGGCCTGCGCCGAGGACGCCTCCGAGAACGACGTCGACGGCAAGGCGGCCTTGATCGTGCGCGGCACCTGCACCTTCAAGGAGAAGTACGAGCGGGCCGTCGCCGAGGGCGCCACCGGCGTCGTCATCTACAACGACCGGTCCGGGCCCTTCGGCGGCGGCGGGGTCGACGACCTCGGCGTGCCGCTGGTGGGCATCACCCAGGCCGACGGCGAGGACCTGAAGGACCTGGCCGAGATCGGCGCCGAGCCGCGGCTCGAGTTCACCGGCGGCACCGTCATGGTCGACCTGCCGCGCGGCGGGCTCGTCTCGGCGTTCAGCTCCTACGGGCCCGCGCCGGACCTGACGCTCAAGCCCGACCTGTCCGCGCCCGGCGGCGGCGTCTGGTCGACCTACCCGGTCAAGGACGGCTCGTACGCGTCCCTGTCGGGCACGTCGATGGCCGCGCCGCACGTCGCCGGGGCCGCGGCGCTGCTGCTGGAGGTCGAACCCGATCTCGACCCGGCACAGGTGCGGACCCGCCTGGCCAACACGGCGGAGCCCGTCATGTGGGGCGAGAACCCGGACCTGGGCCATCTGGAGGCGACGCATCGGCAGGGCACCGGCGTGATCGACGTGATGGCCGCGCTCGGGGCCGAGGGAGCACTGTCCCCCAGCGGCGTCAACGTCGGCGACGGCACCGGGCCGCGCACGTTCACGTTCGAGCTGACCTCGCGTTCGTGGTCGACCGTGACCTATCGGATGCGGCACCAGATGGCGATCGCCACCACCGGCGACATCCGGGACACCGGCTTCGACGTCGCCGAGTCGTCGGTGAAGTTCGAACCGGAGACCGTCGAGCTGCGCCCCGGTGCGACCGCGGCGGTGACCGTGACGGTCACGCCGAGCGCCGAACTGCCCGAAGGGAGCGTCTTCGGCGGGCGCGTCGTGGCCGAGCCCGAGGACGGCGGCGTGCCGCTGGCGGCCGCGTACTCCGGTTACTTCGGCGACTACCTCGCCATTCCGGTCCTGGAGCACCCCGAGTACCCGAAGCTGGGCGTCGCGATCGGCGAGGACTCCGAGACCGGGGAGGTCGACTACCGCGACCTCAAGGACGGCGAGACCTTCAGCATCGCGGGCGGCGAGCTGCCGTCCGCGATGATCTACCTGAACCACGCCCCGGCCGCGATGGAGCTGAGCGTCGAGCACGTCGACACCGGCGAGGTCGTCGAGTGGCACCGCGAGCGGTTCCTCGGGCGCTCGCCGGGGCCGGACGACACGCTCGTCATAGACCTCGCGGAGTTCGACGAGGCGGTGCCGGGCGTGCTCGAACCGGGGCAGTGGCGCGTCGAGGTCCGCGTGCTCAAGGCCCTCGGCGACGCGTCGAACCAGGATCACTGGGAGCAGTGGACCTCGCCGGCGTTCACGTTGACCGCGTAGCCGCGTCCGCCTCCTCCGGTTCGGGCTCCGGTTCGGGCTTCTTTCCGGTGCGCAGCGGCACGTGCCGCACCAGCACCGCGGCGACGATCCCGAGCACGGAGGCGACGGCGCCCCACAGGAACAGCGAGGCGATGCCCTCGGTGACCGCCCGCTGGAACAGTGCCACGGCGGCGTCCGGGAGGCCGCGCAGGAGCTCGGGGGTCATGGAGTTGGCGCCGGCGGCGATCGCCGCGCCGTCGGCCCCGGCGTCTTCGAGCGAGCCGATGAGCTGGTGGGTGTAGATCGCGCCGAGGAGCGCGACGCCGATCGACGAGCCCATGTTCCGCATGAAGGTGACGGCGCCGGTGCCCGCGCCGATGTCGCGCAGGGCCACGCTGTTCTGCGCGATGAGGGTGCTGGTCTGCATGAGGCCGCCGAGTCCGATCCCGAGCACCACCATGTAGACGCCGGTGGCGATGACGCCGGTGTCGACGTCGACCGTGGAGAACAGGAAGAGGCCGATGGTCACGAGGACGGTGCCGCCGACCGGCAGGGCCTTGTAGCGGCCGGTGCGGCTGATGAAGATGCCGCCGCCGACGCTGACGACCATTGCGGCGATCATCATCGGCATGAGCAGCAGGCCGCTGTTCGTCGCCGAGGAGCCCTGGACGAACTGCTGGAACTGCGGCAGGTAGCCCACGGCGCCGAACATGGCGAATCCGGCGATGAAGGAGATCGCGGAGGCCAGTGCGAAGTTGCGGCTCTTGAAGACCCGCAGCGGCATCACCGGTTCGGCGACGCGGCGCTCCACGATGATGAAAGCGGCGAATCCGGCGACTGCCAGCGCCGCGAGGCCGAGGATCTGGGGCGAGTCCCAGTCGTAATCGGTGCCGCCCCAGCTGATGACGAGCACCAGCGCGGTGATCCACACGGCGAGCAGGCCGGTGCCGGTCCAGTCGATCCTGGCCCCGCCGGTGCCCTTCGGCAGCGTCCGGAGGGTGATCCAGCAGATGACGAGGGCGACCGCCCCGAGGGGCAGGTTGACGTAGAAGGCCCAGCGCCAGTCGAGGTTGTCGGTGATGTAGCCGCCGACGAACGGGCCGGCGATCATGGCGACGGGCATGACGGCCATCATGATGCCCTGGTATTTGCCTCGCTCGCGTGGCGGGATCATCTCGCCGAGGATGGACATGACGCCGACGATCAGGCCGCCGGCGCCGAGGCCCTGGACGGCGCGGAAGGCGATGAGCTGGCCCATGTCCTGGGAGACGCCGCAGAGGATCGATCCGACCAGGAACACGCCGATCGCGCTGACGAAGACGATGCGGCGTCCGAAGAGGTCGCCGAGTTTGCCCCAGATCGGCGTGGCGACGGTGGTGGCGAGGATGTACCCGGTGGCGACCCAGGCGAGGTGTTCGAGTCCGCCGAGTTCGCCCACGATCGTCGGCAGCGCGGGAGCGACGATCATGTTGTCGAGCATCGCGAGCAGCATGGCGATGGCCAGGCTGGACATGGTGACGACGATGCGGCGGTGGCTGAATCCGAGGCCGCCGCCTTCGGTGTCCGGTGGGGTCGCGGCCCCGTGTTCGCTCGTAGTGGTCACGAGGTAGCCTTTCTGGTATGAATCTGCTTACCGACCGGTAAGTCAGTATACTGACTTACCGGTCGGTAAGCAACTGGGGTTCCCGCATGGCGCGTGGCCAGCAGAAAGGAAAGCATTGACACAGCAGAGCGAGCCGACGGTCAGGGAGCGCCGCAAGGGCAGCGACACCCGTGCCGAGATTCGCGACGTCGCCCTGGAGCTGTTCACCGAGCAGGGCTACGAGGCGACCTCGATGCGCGAGATCGCCGAGCGGCTCGGCATCAGCAAGGCGGCGCTCTACTACCACTTCAAGAGCAAGGAGTCGATCGTCGGCGGCTTCTTCGACAGTTACCTGGAGGCCATCGAGGGTGTGCTGGAGCGGGCCGAGTCGCAGCCGCCGTCGCCGGAGCGCTCGGCCGCGCTCGTCTCGGAGTGGCTCTCGGCCGTCGCCGACCCCGGCCTGCGGCTCATACGCTTCGCCGCCATGAACCACGCCGCGCTGCGCGACACCGGGACCGTCGACCGGGAGCGACTGATGGGGCTCCTCGACCGCGCCGCCGACCTGGTCGTCGGTCCCCACGCGCCCGTGCGCAGCCTGTTGCGGGTCCGCATGGCGTTCTTGAGCATCCAGAACGCCGCGATCGCGGCGAAGAACATCGACGTCGGCGACGAGGAGATCCTCGACGCGGCGCGCGAGGTGGCCGCGATGCTGACCGACGGACTGGCCCCGCCGCCGGCGGACTCCTGAGGCCCGTTCTCAGGCGGGGGCCTCAGCCTTCGACGCGGTGGACGATCTGCGCGGCGGCCTGGTCGCGGGGTGTGATCGTGAGCCGGTCGATGTTGACGTGCGCGGGGCGCGTCGCCACCCAGGCGACGGACTCGGCGACGTCGTCGGCGGTCAGCGGCGTCATGCCGCGGTAGACGGCATCGGCCTTCTCGCGGTCGCCCTCGAAGCGGACGACGCTGAACTCGGTCTCGACCATGCCGGGGTCGATCTCGCAGACGCGCACCGGCTGCCCGACGAGCTCCAGGCGCAGGACGCGGGTGAGTGCGGCCTCGGCGTGCTTGGCGGCGTTGTAGCCGGAGCCGCCGGGGTACGGCTCGTGGGCGGCGATCGAGGCGATCGTGACGACCTGCCCGTCGCCGGAGGCGATGAGCCGCGGCAGCAGCGCCTTGGTGACGCGCACGGTGCCGAGGACGTTGACCTCGTACATCCGCTGCCAGTCGTCCAGGTCGGCCTCGGCGACCGAGGCGAGCCCGAACGCGCCGCCGGCGTTGTTGACCAGTACGTCGCAGCGCTCGATCCGGGAGGCAAACGCTTCCACGGAGGTGTCGTCGGTGACGTCCAGCGGCAGCGGCGTCCCGCTACATTCGGCGGCGACTTCGGCGAGGCGGTCGGCGCGCCGGGCGCCGAGCACCACGTCGAATCCGGCTCGCGCCAGGGCTTTCGCCGAGGCGGCGCCGATGCCGCTGCTGGCCCCGGTGACGACGGCGACGGGTCGATCGCTCATGGTTCCTCCGTGCTGGTGCGGTTTCGCCCGTGACGATACCGATCCCGGCCACTGGGAACCAGTGGTGCACGCCTACATGTGCATCGCCGAACGGCCGGTGACGCCATGCCCGCCCGTACCATCGGAGTCGACGCCGGTTCCGGGACGGCGGCCAGTCGCCCCGGCCAAGAGGGAACCTGGTGCGAATCCAGGACTGCCCCGCAGCGGTGAGTGGGAACGAAAGCCGTCAAGAGCACTTGGTCCCGATCCTATAACTTATATTTTATAATATATAACCTGCGATCTTCCTATGTCCTATATCGTATAAGATACGAGTTATAGGATATAAGATGTAATATATGTTATAGCTATAGGATATAATCTATAGGGATGGGACCTGGGAAGCGACGGCCGGTAGGCACCGGGTGAAGGCCCGGCCTCGGTGAGGCTTGCGAGTCGCGAGTCCGTGGAGGAGCCCGCGAGTCCGAATACCTGCCGGTGTGCCGCGCGCATGGGCGCGCGGTCCACGCTGTCGCACGTTCGAGGGAACTGACACATGAACGACTCGAAGAAGACCGTGCACGCCACGGTCCTCGGCTACCCGCGCATCGGCGCGGGCCGCGAACTCAAACGCGCCGTCGAGGCGCACTGGTCGGGGCGGCTCGACGAGGCCGGGCTCGAAGCGGCCGCCGCCGCGATCCGCTCCGAAATGCTCGACGACCTCGCCTCGGCGGGAATGGACTCCGTCCCGACCGGCGTGTTCTCGCTGTACGACCACGTGCTCGACACCGCCGTAGCGGTCGACGCGATCGCGCCCAGGCACCGCCGCGAAACCGAACTGGCCTCCTATTTCGCCGCCGCGCGCGGCGACGACACCGCCGCGCCGCTCGAGATGACGAAGTGGTTCGACACGAACTACCACTACCTGGTCCCCGAGATCGGGCCCGACACCGCTTTCCACGCCAGGCCCGGCAAGGCCCTGGCCGAGTACCGCGAAGCCCGCGAGCGTGGTCTGGACGCCCGCCCCATCCTGCTCGGGCCGGTCTCGTTCCTGCTGCTGGCCAAGGCGACCGGCGACGCCCCGAGCGGCTTCGAGCCGCTCGACCGCATCGGCGAGCTCACCGCCGTCTATGCCGATCTCCTGTCCGCACTCGTCGAGGCCGGCGCCGACCGGATCCAGCTCGACGAGCCCGCCCTGTGCGCCGACCGCACCGAGGCCGAACTCGAAGCGGTCAAGGCGGCCTATGAGCATCTGAACGGCGTCGCGGAACTGCTCGTGACCGGCGGCTACGGGCCCCTTGGCGAATCACTGCCGGTGCTCGTGGAGGCGGGCGTCCCGGGCATCGCGCTCGACCTCGTCCGCGGGCGCGTCGACATCGACGTCCTTGAGTCGCTGGATGTTTCACGTGAAACATTCGTCTCGGCCGGAGTGGTCGACGGACGCAACATCTGGCGCACCGACCTGCTCGCCGCCGCCGCGGACCTCGAACGGCTCCACCGCGTCACCGACCGGCTCGGCGTCTCCTCCTCGTGCTCGCTGCTCCACGTCCCGGTCGATCTGGACGCCGAGACCGAGCTGCCTGCGTCGCTGAAGGAGCGGCTCGCGTTCGCGCGCCAGAAGCTCCGCGAGATCGCGAGCCTCGCCGAAGCGGGCGCCCCGCGCCTCCAGCGCCCGGCGGCCCCGGACGACTGGCGCGACGAGACCGTCCGCTCCCGCCTCGCCGCCCTCCCCGAGGACGCCGACCGCCGCGTCGACTACGCCGAACGCGTCGCCGCGCAAGGCGAACTGCCCACGTTGCCGACCACCACCATCGGCTCCTTCCCGCAGACCGCCGAGCTCCGCAAGGCTCGCGCCGCCCACCGGCGCGGGCTGATGATCGACGCCGATTACCACGCGCGCATGCGCGCCGAGATCGCCGCCGTCATCGCCGAGCAGGAGAAGCTCGGCATCGACGTCCTCGTCCACGGCGAGCCCGAACGCAACGACATGGTCCAGTACTTCGCCGAGCAGCTCACCGGCTTCGCGACCACCGCCGCCGGGTGGGTCCAGTCGTACGGCTCGCGGTGCGTGCGCCCGCCGATCCTCTACGCCGACGTCGCGCGCACCGGCCCGATGACCGCCGAGTGGACCTCGTACGCCCAGTCGCTCACCGACAAGCCGGTCAAGGGCATGCTCACCGGCCCGGTGACCATCCTCGCGTGGTCGTTCGTCCGCGACGACCAGCCGCTGGCCGACACCGCCGACCAAGTGGCCCTGGCGCTGCGCGACGAGGTGGCCGACCTCGAATCGGCCGGGACCGCGATCATCCAGGTCGACGAGCCCGCCCTCCGCGAGCTCATGCCGCTGCGCCGGGACGGCCGAGGCGCCTACAAGGCGTGGGCCACGCGCGCCTTCCGCATCGCCACCTCCGGCGTGCGGCCCGAGACGCAGATCCACACCCACCTGTGCTACTCGGAGTTCGGCGACGTCATCGACGCGATCGCCGACCTCGACGCGGACGTGACCTCGATCGAGGCGTCCCGTTCGAAGATGGAGGTCCTCGCCGACCTCGACCGCGCCGACCACCGACGCGGCCAGGACCAATCCTCCGCTCGCAAGCTTCGCCAAGTGGGCCCGGGCGTGTGGGACATCCACTCCCCGCGCGTGCCCTCGGCCGAGGAGATGGCCGCCTCCCTGCGGCTCGCCGTCGCCGCCGTCGACCCGAAGCGCATCTGGGTCAACCCCGACTGCGGGCTGAAGACCCGCCGGTACGAGGAGGTTCGCCCCGCCCTGGCGAACATGGTCGAAGCCGCCCGAACCGTCCGAGGCGAACTCGCATGAGCGACCGCTGAAATGCGCACCGGCCCGGCGGCCGTTCGGCCGCCGGGCCGGTGGCGGTCAGCCGCCGCAGGCCCGGATGCCGTCCTCCCACACCCTGACGGCGGCCGTCTTGATCCGCATGCCGTGGTCGCTCTCGCTGATCCACGTCTCGTGCTCGTAGTCCGAGATCCACAGGTCGGGATCGCCGCTGGAGAGTCCCGTGAGGAACCCGAACGGCCTCGGCTCGGCGCTGTCGAAGCCGACCCACAGGCGTGGACTGGCGGTGAAGGTGCAGAAGGCCAGGTCCCGGCCTGCGACGGCGGCGGTGCCCAGGACGGTCAGCAGCACGGGGTCGGGCATGCGGGCCGACCGGTCGGGAATCGGCAGCGCGGTCAACGCGCGGAGGTAGGCCGCGCGGACCCGGTGCGGCGCGGTGCGTCCTACGCCCATGCGGCCGCCTCCGTCCGGGCCCGCCGAGCTCCGGCGACGGCGCGGGCCATGGCGGCGGCCCGGTCGGCCCGCGCGGCCCGGTCGACTGGCCCGGCCTGGCGCGGCAGCGGCGGCGGAGCCGTTCGCCTTGCGACAGGAGCTCTCCTGTGCCTGGACTCGGTGGTCGGCCCCGGTTGCGGGAGGGAGCGGCTCCGCCGTTCACCTCGCCGAGCCGGGGAGCCGGTGAACAAGGCGATCAGCCATTGGGCAAGGCCGGTCCACAGTGCCCACCCGAGCCCGGCTTCGCGGCCGATCGCCGAGCGGCGGCTCGGGGGCGTGCGGTGCGCGGCGGCCAGGGGTTCGGAGTCGATCAGCCAGCGGTCCCAGGCGTCCTCGCGGAGGTTGGAGAACCGGTAGGGCTCCTCCTCGGAGTCGCCTTCTTGCCGAGGTGCGGGCCAGAACCGCTGGCGTGCATCGGGGCGGGGTCGGTCGGACTGGAGGGGGCGGTGGGGCCGGGTCGGCTCCTCGTCATCGGTATCGGACGGGAGCGGATCGGGCAGTTCGGCTCGGCGGTGGCGGCCGGTGCGCTGATCCTGGTACCAGCCGGGGGAGCCGTAGGGGCCGGGGTCGTCGGGATCGTATGGCCTGCCGCCGATCTCCCAGTCGTCGCCGGGCCGGTGGCGCAGGTGCGGCGGTTCGTAGCGCGGGTTCGCCGGGTCGGTCTCGGGCGCGGTCGGGTCGCAGGTGGAGGGGTCGTGCCGGTAGCGGTAGGCACCGGGAGTGTCCGGGTCCGGGGAGCCGTCCGGCAGGAATAGCCGCCGCCCGGCGGCGTCGTAGCGGCCCGAGGCCTCTACCAGCCCGAGGGCAGGGTCCGGCCCGCTCACCCGGTGGGAGTGAGCTGGGGAAACGATGGTGTTTTGCTCTGGTGCGGCCGCCTGTTTTTGGCGTAGGCTGATGCTTGCCACGGGAGGATTCCTCTCTGGTGTAGGTAGGCGGGCCGCCAGGAGATGTGGTAATTGATCGGCGGCCCGCCGCCCGTATGGAATTAAGTCTCGGTGGACGTGCCACTGGCACGTCCTATCAGCGTTACATGGCGATCTGTCACAGCGCAAGCGCGACACGCGTTCGTGTCCGAAAACGTCTAGGTCCACTGTCGTGTCACTGTGCGGATTCGCCCGTACCCCACATGTAGCGGTGAGCGAAGCTCTTCGCGTGAACAGCAGTCGTCAAGGGCCGTCCACGATTCACCGTTTCGGAGGTTCCCTCCCTGTGGCCGGATGGCTACACTGATGGTTCTCCTACCCCTTTGGAGCAGACGATGACCTGCCCTCACTGCGGCTTCGCGTTCAACAAGTTCACCTCGGTACTCGGACGTCGTGGTGGCAACGCCGAGCGGTGTCCCGCCTGCGACTACAAGCTCGTGAAGAAACGGCCTGCGCGGCCTCCGAAGTCATACTGTGTCGACTGCTCGCGGGTATGCCGACGAGGGTCTGAGCGATGCG
Source organism: Glycomyces arizonensis DSM 44726 (assembly GCF_000482705.1). Lineage (GTDB taxonomy): Bacteria > Actinomycetota > Actinomycetes > Mycobacteriales > Micromonosporaceae > Glycomyces > Glycomyces arizonensis. The sequence continues at coordinate 34,346 of NZ_AXWO01000004.1, forward strand.
CGGCATGCCAAGAGCGGAAGAGAAAGCAGAAGCGAAAGGCCGCACCGAAGGACAAGCAGCAGCCGAACCCGGCCTGGCAGTCCGGGACCGGGCATCGAGATCGCCGCGAGCCGATACCACGTGGTCAATACACGTTCTCGAACGAGTACGCAGAGGAGCTGCGGAAGACCGGCCGGACGTGGGAACTCGGTGACTAGACGACGTCCCTCGTCTTCCTGACATTGCGGGCGGGCGCGGCCGCTGCCCTCTCCGGCGGTGGGCTCGGTGACCTGCACGTTCGGCCGGTCCGCCGCTCCGGCCCCAGCGTGCCGGGTGTGGCTTGCCGATCGGGCACGTAACCTTGGTGCGTGGCGATTGACAACTATCGGATCGCGTCTGATCCGGTTTCCAGCGACATGTCCGGCACGGCGAAGGCGAGCATGGACTGGCGCCGCCTCGCTCACAACGTCGAGACGCTGGCCGCGCTCACCGAGGCACCGCTCATGGCGATGGTCAAGGCCGACGCCTACGGCCACGGCATGATCCCCGCCGCGCGCGTCAGCGTCGAGGCCGGAGCCGCGCGCCTCGGCGTCGCGACCCTCCGCGAGGCCTGGCGGCTGCGGCGCCTCCCCGACCTCGCCGAGACCCCGGTCATGGCCTTCCTCTACGCCCCCGACCAGCCGGGCCTGGCCGAGACGATCGAGGCCGGCGCCGAGCTCGGCGTCTCCTCCCTCGCGAACCTCGCCGCCGTGGCCGCCGCCGCCGAGCGCACCGGCACCGCCGCCCGCGTCCACCTCAAGGGCGACACCGGCATCTCCCGCGGCGGCGTCGCCGAGCACGAGTGGGAGGCCTTCGCCGAGGCCGCCGCGAAGCACCGGGCCGCCGGGACGATCGCGATCGTCGGCGCCTGGAGCCACCTGGCCTGCGCCGACGAGCTCGGCCACCCCGCGAACGCGCTCCAGAAGGCCGCCTTCGAGCGCTTCCTCGCCGCGCTCGCCGCCGCCGGAATCGCCCCCGAGGTCCGCCACCTCGCCAACTCGGCCGCGCTCATCGCCGACCCCGAGACCCACTACGACCTCGTGCGGCCCGGCATCGCCCTCTACGGCTACAACCCGGTGCCCGAGATCCCGGTCGCTCTCGAACCGGTCATGGAGCTGCGCAGCCGCGTCGCCACCGTCAAGCGCCTCCCGGCGGGCACCGGCATCTCCTACGGGCACACCCACCACCTCGAACGCGACGCGAACGTGGCCCTGGTGCCGCTGGGCTACGCCGACGGCATCCCGCGGGCCGCCTCCGGCAGCGCCGAGGTCTACCTGGCCGGACGCAGGCGCCGCGTCCTGGGCCGGATCTGCATGGACCAGTTCGTGGTCGACCTCGGCGACGACACCGTCAGCCCCGGCGAGCCGGTCGTCCTCATCGGCGCCGGCGAGCACCACCCCGACGCCGACGACTGGTCGGCGTGGGCCGGCACCATCCCCAACGAGATCCTCACCGGGATCGGCGGTCGCGTCCCGCGCTACTGGAACCGGGGCGTGGAGTGAGGCGCCGGAGCAGACTGCGCCGCCTCGCCGTGGCGGGGGGCATCACCTGCGGCGTCGCCGCGGGCGCGGCGCTCGCCATCGGCGTGCCCCGCTACCTCGCCCGCCGCACCCGCTCGTCCTCGAACGACCCCTACGCGAGCGAGCCGTTCGAGCTGCCGCCGACCGACGAGGTGCGCACCGTCATCAGTCACGACGGCGTCCCGGTCCACGTCGAGACCGTCGGCCCTGAGGACGCGGCCCTGACCGTGGTCTTCGCCCACGGCTACCTCCACGACGCCTCCACGTTCTACTTCCAGCGCAAGGCGATCGCCAGGGCGGTCAATGCGGGCGCCTCGCTGCGGGCGGTGTTCTACGACCAGCCCGGCCACGGCCGCTCCGGGCCGCTGCCGCGCACCGAGTACTCCATGGACGAGCTCGCCGAGACCCTCCACGACGTCATCGCCACCGTCGCCCCGCGCGGCCCGCTCGTCCTCGTCGGGCACTCCATGGGCGGCATGGCCGTCCAGGCGTTCGCCCGCCGCAGGCCCGAGGTCGTCGCCGAGCGCGTCAAGGGCGTCGCGTTCCTGTCGACGAGCCCGGCCGGGCTCGACACCGTCGAGACCAAGCCGATGCGGGCGCTGCGGCGGATGCGGCGCACCGTCCTGCCGATGCTCCAGCAGATCACCGGGTGGACGCCGCAGCTGATCGACCGGGCCCGGCTGCTGTCGGGCGACATCGGCTGGCTCGTCACCCGCCGGGCCGCGTTCGCCTGCCTCGACCCGCCGCATTCGCTGGTGAGCCTGGTCGAGCGCATGAACCGACACACGCCGGTGCAGAGCGTCGTCGGCTATGTGCGCGCTATTCTCGATCACGACGAGCTGGCGGCACTGGGGCGGTTCGCCGACATCCCGGTGCTCGTCGTCGTCGGCGACAGCGACATCCTGACGCCGCCGCGGCATTCGCACCGCCTCGCCGACGCGATCCCGGGGGCCAGGTTCGTGCTCGTGGCCGAAGCGGCCCATTCGCCGCAGCTCGAGTATCCTGGTGAGATCTCACAACTATTGTTGGAGATGATCGACAAAGTCATTGCCGGAATCGACACCGTCGATGACGGCGACGCCGTGGAGACGACCACGGTCGGCACCACCGCGGCCGGTGGGGCGAGGAGCGCCCGACCGAGGCGCGCCAGAGACGGATCGCACCCGTCGCCGAGGTGGAGCTGGACCCCGTTCTCCCGCCATGCCGAACGCGGAACCCATACGCACACAGAGGAGTGACATCGTGAGGCTGAGCATGCCGACGGCCGAAGACACCCACGAATTCGGGAAGCGCCTCGCAGGCCTGCTGCGCGCGGGCGACCTCGTGATCCTCACCGGCCCCCTCGGCGCCGGCAAGACCGCCCTCACCCAGGGCATCGGCGCCGGACTCGACGTCGACGGCCGCATCACCAGCCCCACCTTCGTCATCGCCCGCACCCACCGGGCCGGTTCGAACGGTCTCCCCCTCGTCCACGTCGACGCCTACCGGCTCGAAAGCCTCGACGAGCTCGACGACCTCGACCTCGACACCGACGTGGCCACCTCCGTCACCGTCGTCGAATGGGGCGCCGGACTCGCCGAGCGCCTCGCCGAGTCGCACCTCGAGATCGCCATCGAGCGCGCCGCCGACGAGAGGCGCACGCTCGTCCTCCACGGCCGCGGCGGCGACTGGGTCGACCGCCTCGCCGCCTTCGACGCGCCGATCGGGGCGGCCGCATGCTAGTCCTCGCCCTCGACACCGCCACCAGCGCCGTCCAGGCCGCGCTCGTCGAGATCGACGGCGACGAGCTGTTCCTGGGCGCCTTCCGCCGCGAGATCGACAGCCGCGGCCACGTCGAGCGCCTCGCCCCGTTCATCGACCAGTGCCTGGACGAGGCCGGCCGCTCGAAGCGCGACGTCGCCGCCGTCGTCGCCGGTGTGGGGCCCGGCCCGTTCACCGGCCTGCGGGTGGGCATGGTCACCGCCGCCTCGTTCGCCGACGGGCTCGGCATCCCCGTCTACGGCGTCTGCTCGCTCGACGGGATCGGCGCGAACACGCGCGGGCGGGCGCTCGCGGCCACCGACGCGCGCCGCAAGGAGATCTACTGGGCCGTCTACGCGGGCGGCGAACGCCAGGGCGAGCCGCGGGTCGGCAAGCCCGCCGAACTGCCCGACCTCGACGTCGACTACGCGATCGGCGAGGGCGCCTCCAAGTACCCCGGCGAGCTGGCGATGCCCGCCGAGGTCGAACCGGTCTACCCCGACCTGGTGAAGCTCGTCGAGCTGGCGGGGCCGCGCCTCCTCGCGGGCGCGCCGACCGAGAAGCTCACGCCGCTGTACCTGCGCCGCCCGGACGCGAAGCCGGTCCGTGCGTTAGGGCCGGTGGGCGCGGTGATCACTCGTCCCGTGGCCGGCGGCCGCCGGCCGTGGTGAAGACTGGAATGATGGACGGCGACTTGCACATGGGTCGGCTGCGCTGGTGGCACCTGCCGGTCGTGGCCAGGCTGGAACGGGTGGTCTTCGGGCCCGAGGCGTGGAGCGAGGGCCTGCTGTGGACCGAGCTGGCCGCCGGGCACGACTACCGGGCGGTCTTCGAACAGGACCGCCTCGGCACTGACCGCGTCGTCGGCTACGCCGGGGTGGCCCTGGCCGGGAACGAGGCCTGGATCAACAACATCGCCGTCGACCCCGAGCGGCGGCGGCAGGGCATCGCGACGATGCTCATGGACGACGTCGTCGCCCGCGCCCGCGCGGCCGGCGCGAAGGCGGTGTTCCTGGAGGTCGCCGTCGACAACGAGCCGGCCCAGCGGCTGTACGACCGGTACGGTTTCTACGGCATCGGCGTGCGCAAGAACTACTACCAGTTCACCGGCACCGACGCCGCGGTGATGAGGATGGATCTTTAGATGAGCGAACCACTGGTGATGGGCATCGAGACCTCGTGCGACGAGACGGGGGTGGGCATCGTGCGCGGCACCGAGCTGCTGGCCGACGCCATAGCCTCATCGGTCGAGGAGCAGGCCAGATTCGGCGGCGTCGTCCCCGAGGTGGCCTCCCGCGCGCACCTGGAGGCCATGGTCCCCACCGTGCGGCGCGCGCTCGACGAGGCGGGCGTGGCCCTGGCCGACCTCGACGGGATCGCCGTCACCGCCGGGCCGGGCCTGGCCGGGGCGCTCATGGTCGGCGTCGGCGCGGCGAAGGCGTACTCCCTCGCGACGGGCGTGCCGCTCTACGGCGTCAACCACTTGAGCGCCCACATCGCCGTCGACACGCTCGAGAACGGGCCGATCCCCGAGCCCGCGATCGGCCTCCTGGTCTCGGGCGGCCACTCGACGATCATGATGGTCGAGGACCTGGCCGGGAAGGTCACCCAGCTCGGCGCGAGCATCGACGACGCCGCCGGTGAGGCGTTCGACAAGGTCGCGCGCCTGCTCGGCCTGCCGTTCCCCGGCGGGCCCTACATCGACAGGGCGGCCCGCGAGGGCGACAGCGCCTATGTCGAGTTCCCGCGCGGCCTGAGCGCCGCGAAGGACATGGAGCGGCACCGCTACGACTTCTCCTTCTCCGGCCTCAAGACCGCCGTCGCCCGCTGGATCGAGGCGCAGCAGGCCGAGGGCCGCACCGTTCCGGTGAACGACGTGGCCGCGGCGTTCCAGGAGGCGGTGTGCGACGTGCTGACCCGCAAGGCGATCCTCGCGGCCAAGGAACACGGCGTCGACACGATGCTGCTGGGCGGCGGGGTCGCGGCGAACTCGCGCCTGCGCTCGCTCGCCACCGAGCGCGCCGAGCAGGCCGGGATCAACCTGCGCTACCCGAAGCCGAAGCTGTGCACCGACAACGGCGCGATGGTCGCCGCCCTCGGTTCGCACCTCGTCTCGTCCCAGGTGGCGCCGTCGCAGCTGGAGTTCCCGGCGAACTCCTCGATGGACGTGACGATCGTCAGCCTCGCGAACGACCTGGCCTGAGCGCCGCGGCCGCAGTGCGAAGGTCGCGAACGCCGCTCATGAAGCTGCGGTGAGGACTTCGAGACGCCTGCGCCGCTAGGCGCTGTCGGCCGAATCGAGCAGCTTCGTGTGCAGCTCTTCGAGGTTCTCGGCGTGGAGGTCGAACGAGTCGCCGGGGCCGGGCGGATCGCCGTCGGGGCGCGGCACGTACGCCGTGCGCATCCCGGCGGCCGCGGCCGCGCGCAGGTCCCAGGCGTGGGCGGCGGCCATGAACGGCGGTGCGCCACCGGCGGGCGCGCTGGCCACGGCCAGCTCATAGAGCGCAGGGTCGGGCTTGTAGGTGCCCGCGTCCTCGGCGGAGAGCACCTGGTGCCACCGCATTCCAGAGGCGCCGCTGAGGCCGGTGAGGACGCGACGGCTGGCATTGGAGAGGCCGAGCACGGTGACGTCGGCGGCGAGGAGGTCGAGACCGGCGACGGTGTCCGGCCAGGGCTGAAGCCGCAGCGAGGCGTCGGCGAGCTCGCCGACGCGGTCGCGGGGCAGCAGTCCTTCGTCGGCCAGCCGGTGCAGCGCTTCGCGATCCAGCTCATGGCTCGGCGCGAACGCGCGGCGGCGCTCGACGATCGCGTGCTCCTGTTCGGCGACGTGGCCGAGCCAGTCGCGCACCACCGCCGCGGCCGTCTCGCCGTCGACTCCGATCGCGTCAGTGACCTGCCGCTCAAGGCTCCCGCCCTGATCCACCAAGGTGCCGAGCACGTCGAACACCACGACCGGCCGGGACACCGCTTTTTCTTCTGCCACGTGCACAACACTAACGGCTGCGGCAAGTGTGTCCGAGATCGCGAGGCGGACCGCTCACACGCCACTGCGGAGGTTATAGGCTATATGGGTCATATAGCCTATAACCTCCGCAGTGTGAGGATCGCGATTCCGGCTCACCTTCGGACCAGAGCGAGTGGCCGCCGGTTCGGGGCGCGACCGGTGCCGAAGGGCCGACGGGAGTCGCTCGCTCGGGTGACTCCCGGCGGACCGGCGGCTACTTCGTCTCGGGGCGGTCGATGATGCGCTTCCACGTGCCGTCGGGCTGCCGCCGCAGCACCTGGACGCGGGTGCCCTTGCCGTCGGCCGAGACCGTCGAGGCCAGCGCCAGGTCCTCGAAGTAGACCGTCGGCAGCTGGTGCTCGTCCGTGCCGAACTGGACGTTCTGGTCGGCCATCGCCTGGTAGATCGCCTTGATCGCCTCGACGCCGGTGGTCGGGTTGTCCGGCGGGTAGGCCAGGACGGCGTCGGGTTCGTACAGCTCGGCGATCCCTTCGACATCGCCCGCGTTCAAACGCTCGGCGACCAGCCGCGTCACCTGTTCGGCCTCGGTCGCCCGCTTGCCGTCTGCTGCCATCGGAGACTCCTTCATCGCATGCGGATCGGTACGCCTCCCAGCGTCGCACCGATCGGCGACAAAACAGCCGCATTGCCGGAAACGGGGCCGCGTTCGAGTTGGGCCCCTTCAACCTCCGGATAGGCTTGCGTCTATGAATCCCACCCCTGACGGCCTCATACACCGCCGCGCGGCGCGGATCCTCATCGTCGACCGGGACGACCGCGCCCTCCTGTTCTTCGGTCCCGGGCTCGCCCGCCAGGACAAGGACTACTACTTCACCGTCGGCGGCAGGGTCGAGGACGGCGAGTCCCTCGCCGAGGCCGCCGCCCGCGAGGCGTTGGAGGAGACGGGCCTGCGCGTCACGCCCGAGGCACTCGGGCCGGTGGTGGCCCACACCGAAGGCGCCCGCGTCACCCACGACGGGATCCGCTTCTACTCCGACGACAGCTTCTTCTTCCTGCGCACCGACCACTTCGAGGCCAGCCTCGACGGCATGGAAGAGGAGGAGAGCAAGGAGATCAGCCGCTGCGAATGGCTCGGCCTGGACGACCTGCTCGCCACCGACGCGTACGTCTTCCCGATCGGCCTGGCCGGCGTCCTCAAGCGGCTCATGGGCGGCGAGGTCTTCACCGAGCCGATCGAACTGCCCTGGCTCGACCTCGGCCCGCAATAGCCGATTCGCCGCCGCGTGCGGATACTCGAACGGTGAGTGCCGCACCGGAACTTCCCACCACCAGGCGCCGCTGCGCGCGAGTGCTGCTCGTCGACGAGGACGACCGGCTCCTGCTGTTCTACAGCAACGGCTTCGTGGCGCCGGGCGTCGAGTACTACGTCACCGTCGGCGGCGGCGCCGAGGACGGCGAGTCCCTCGCCGAGGCCGCCGTGCGCGAGGTGCTGGAGGAGACCGGGCTGGTCCTCGACCCGGCCGATCTCGGCCCGGTCGTCGCGCGCACCGCGGGCGTCTGGTCGGACACGCCGGACTCGCTCGCGTACAACGACGAGTCGTACTTCCACTGCCGCGTCCCGCACTTCGCTCCCGTGCGCGACGGGCTCGAGGAGGTCGAGCGGCAGGAGTTCAACGAGGCCCGCTGGCTCACCGCCGAGCAGCTCGCGGCCGCCGACGGGATCGTCTTCCCCGCTCCGGTCGCCGGTCTCCTCAAAGCACTCAACGCCGGTTCGGTACCCGTTGCGCCCGTTGTACTCCCATGGGGCGCTTGGTGCTGGGACGCGAATAGAGGGTGGACGGCGATCGAGCGCCCCGGGATACTCGAGCGATGAGCGCGATCGAAGCGACGCCGCGAATCGACCGGCGCGGCGCCAGGGGCATCGTGGCCGACGAGCACGGCCACGTCCTGTTCATAGGCGGTTTCGCGAGGGCCGATCGACCGGCCAAGTGGCTGCTCCCCGGCGGCGGCGTCGACCCGGGCGAGACGCTGGCCGAGGCCGCGAGCCGCGAGCTGGGCGAGGAGACCGGCCTGCGCGTCGCCCCCGAGGACCTCGTCGGCCCGGTCGCCCGCCAGCTCTACCTGGGCGTGCGCGAGGACCGCCCGTGGGTGCAGGAGAACCACTTCTTCTTCACCCGCGCCGAGCGGTTCGAGCCGCGCATCTGCGGCGGCGACGCCTACGAGCGGGACTTCGAATTCCAGTGGATCGCCGTCGACGACTTCACCGCGACCGAGGGCCTCCATCGCATCGACTCGCTCACCGTCCTGGTCAAACGGCTCCTGGGCGGCGACATCCCGACAGCGCCGGTCGAGCTGGAGCACAGCGGCCCCCGGGCCGCATCGGAGGAGACCGCCGCATGAGCATCGAGTCCGAGACCGGGGCGGCCTTCCGTCCCGCCGCCCGCGTCATCCTCCTCGACGAGCACGACACCGTGCTCCACATGGGAGGCGACGAGTGCCTCGACGGCGTCACCCGCTGGTTCGTCCCCGGCGGCGGCGTCGAGGAGGACGAGGACCTGGCCACCGCCGCCGTCCGCGAGGTCGCCGAGGAGACCGGCCTGGCGATCGACCCCGAGGCGCTCATCGGCCCGGTCGGCTACGGCGTCCTCACCGCGTTCCCGCACGGGCGCCTGCTGGTCCAGAAGAACTGGTTCTTCTTCCACCGCGTCCGCCGCTTCGAGCCGCGCGTCGACAGCGACGTCGCCTATGAGCAGGACCTCGGCTTCGCGTGGTTCCCGATCGACCGGTGCGGCAGCACCGACGGCACCATCGCCCCCGAGCGCCTGGTCGCGCTCGTCAAACGCCTCCGCGACGGCGACGTCCCCGCCGAACCGGTCGAGCTCGGCGGCACCTACTGCCCCCGCTTCGGCGACTGAACGGCGGCGAACGCCGGTCGCGGTCACACGTGGTCCGGCCAGTGCCGGTGCAGCCAGACCGTCTCCTCGCGGTCGAGATCGGTGAACCCGAATTTCCGGTACAGCCCGTCCGCGTCGTCGGTGGACAGGATGATCCGGCGCACCTTCATCGCCTCGACGTCCGCCATGATCCGCTCGACCAGGAACTTGGACAGTCCGCGTCCGCGCATCGACCGGTCGATGTAGACGTCCCCGAGCCAGGCGAACACGGTCCGGTCGGTCACCAGTCGGGCGAAGCCGACCTGGCGGCCGTCGGGGTGGTAGAGCCCGTAGCAGATGGAGTGCTCCAGGGCGCTGGCGACGCGCTCGCGGGGCCGTCCCGGCGCCCAGTACGTGTCGGTGGACAGGCACCGATGGATCCAATCGAGGTCGAGCCGTTCGGGATCGGTGGAGATGGCGAAGTCCTCAGCCTCGTGCATGGGTGTCCTTCCGCTTGAACCGGCGCCACCTGCCGTCGGTCGCTTCGGACCCGGCCAAGCCGTGATCGCGCAGGAGGCGCCGAATCCGATCGGCGTGGCTGTTCCCGATCCCACTGTACAACTCCTCGGCCGATCCGAGCGCTGCCGCGGCCTCCTCCGATCGACCCAGCCTGAGCAGGGTCTCCCCTTTGCCCGCAAGGGCGTCGGCGGTGCCGACGTGGTCCAGAATGCGCCGGTAGAGCTCGACGGCGGCCTCGAAGTGCTCCAGGGCCTCGGCGTCGTCGCCCTCGGCCGCCGCGAGGTCCCCCAGGCCGCGCCGCGTGTCGGCCTCCACGAGCTGGTCGTGGCTCGCGCGGGCGAGGTCGAGCGCCGCGTCGTAGAGCCGCACGGCCGTCTCCAGCTCGCCGCGCAGGCGCGCCACCTCGGCGCGGCCCCAGCAGGACTCGGCGACGCCGCGCATGTCGTGGTGGTCCTGGAAGAGCCGCCCGGCCTGGCGGTAGAGCTCGAAGGACTCCTCGAACGCCGGAGCGTCGCGGACCATCGCGATCTCCGCCAGCCCCAGCAGGCATTCGGCTTCGCCGCGATCGAGTCCGAGCGCCGAGTAGCCCTCCCGCGCCTCCTCCAAGTGCCGCGTCGCGGCGTCCCAGTCCTCGCGCAGCCGGGCGATGTGCCCGAGCCCGCCGCGGGCGGCGGCCTCGCCCTCGCCGTCGCCGAGGGCGGCGTACAACTCGACGGCCTTCGCGAGCTCCGTCTCGGCCTCGGCGTATTGGTCGGACATGCGCAGGACCCGCCCGCCGAGCGCCCGCCTGGCCTCGGCCTCGTGCAGCCGGTCGTCGAGCTCAACCGCCAGCGCCACCGCGGCCCGCAGGAACAGCTCCGCGTCGCGCGTGTAGCCGATCCGCAGCAGTGACGGACCGATCAGCAGGCACAGGTCGGCCAGGACGGTCGGCGTGTCCGGCTCGGCGTGCTCGCGGTGGTAGTTCAGGGCGTCGATCAGGTTGCGCCGCTCCATGGTGAGCCAATGGCGCGCCTCGTCGGCATTGAGCCGCAGGTCGCTCGAGGGCAGGCGGGACCGGCGGCCCTGGGCGTCGTCGAAGCAGGCGTGGACGGCGAGGGCGTAGTCGCATTGGCGACGCAGCAGCCGCAGCCGAGCGGTCCGGCGCTGGGACGCGGAGGCGTAGCGGTCGAGCTCGGCTTCGATGTGCAGGTAGGTGCGGTCGTGGAAGCCGTAGGCGCCATCGGAGCCGGTCTTGAGCAGCCCGAGCTCGGTGAGGGTCTCGAGGCGGGCCGCGGCCGTGTCGACGTCGGTGCGGTCGAGCGCGGCCAGGACCTCGGCGGTGAGGCGGAATCCCGGTTGCCCCGCGAGCAGCCCGAGGGAGCGGCGCGCGTCGGCGTCGAGCCGTTCGACGGCGAAGCGGTGGGCGGCGGCCTCGAAGTCGCCGGCGCCCGCGACTTCGAGCAGGTTGCCGAACTCGGGCTCGGGCCTGCCGTCGAGGAAGCGGATCAGGGGGATCGCCAGCGGCGTGGCGGCGATGCCGCGGATGAGGCCGTCGATCCGGTCGGCGTCGCCGTCGCCGAGCCCGGCGAGGTGGCGCAGGACCGTCTCGATGGGCAGCGCGGGGATGGCCACGCGGTGGGCGAGCAGGCCGGGCGGGGCCACGCGGCTGGAGACGATGACGACGCAGCGGCCGTCGCCGGGCAGGAACGGTTCGACCTGGCCGATGTCGAGGGCGTCGTCGAGGACGATCGCCTGGACGTCGCGTCTGCGCACCACGGTCTTCCACTGGGCGCGCAGTTCGGCCTCGGGGAGGCGGTCGGCGCCGACGACGTCGTAGCGGCGCAGCAGGTCGGCGAGGGGCCGGTGCGCGTCGGTGTCGCGGAAGGCGCCGCCGCCCAGTTCGCGGGAGGAGGCGCGCAGGCGGACGAAGGGGACGGCCAGGCCGTCGCGCTCGTCGAGGCGGCGGGCGAGTTCGACGGCCAGCGTGGTCTTGCCCGAGCCCGCTTCGCCGTGGATCCAGATGACGGTGGCTCCGGCGGCGGTGCGGCAGTGGTCGAGCAGGTCGGCGATCGCCTCCTCGCGGCCCAGGACGGCGTCGTCGGACACGGGCAGGGCGAATCCGCTGCCGGTGAAGTCGATGTCCCCGGAGTCGCCGGGGCCGAGGTAGGACTTGCGGGCGTCCTGGATGCGGTCGTGGAGGTGCTGGAGGGCGCCGCCGGTGCCGCCTTGGAGGCCGACTTCGTCCAGGAGCGCCTCCCGGAGCGCCCGGACGAACCGGGCCGGGTCGGCGCCCGCGAAGGACTCGGGGGCGGTGTCGCCGAGGCGGCGGGCGAGGCTGTCGCGCAGGATGAGGTTGCCGTAGTCGTCGATGAACTCGTCCTCGCGGAGGCCGGCGAGGAGGCTCCGCAGCGCGGGGACCGCGCCGGGTCCGCCGCCGGAGGTATTCAGGGCCTTGGCGATCGAGCGGTTCACGGCGCGTTGGAGGGCCCGGCGCACGCGCAGCCGGGGGAGCCGCTCGCGGAAGGACAGCCCGAGGAGGTCTGAGATGAGGCCGACGATCTCGAAGACGAATCCCATGGGTTTGGGCTCCAGACGGGGCAGGGGGCGGAGGCGGGACCGCTTTCCAATGTACCGCGACCGATCAAGCCCCCCAGGGCATTCGAGCCGCTGACGACGGGAGGGGCGGGCCGGAGCCCGCCTCTCCCGCTCGGTTCGTTCGGGTCGAGATGGCCGACCGCCGATGGTCGTGGGACGGGGCGGCCGGTGCGGCGGTCGTTCCCCATCGCCGCGGTCGACGCGAGGACGCGCGCGGCGACGCGGGAGCACACTCCTCTGGCGCCCTGATCGAGTCGGCGACCGACCCTCTGGACGGGTAGGTTGTTCCCGTCCCCGGCGGCGCACACCGACGGCGCCGCGGGGCACGGGACGCGGAAGGGGGGCACCGGCCTTGATCGACTCGTTCTTCGAGCCGCTCGGCGCCGTCGCGCACGCGCACATCAGGGACCTGGACGACGGCCGCTGCCTCGGCGTGCGGGAGACCGAGCCGGTCATCCTCGTCTCCGTGGTCAAGGTCTTCATCGCCTGGGAGTTCCGGCGCCAGGTGGAGGAGGGCCTGATCGACCCCGGCGCGCCGGTGCGGGTCACGGCCGCCGACCGGCTCGGCGGGACCGGCACCGCCGGTTTCCGGCACGACGCCACCCTCAGCGTCGAGGACCTGGCCGCACTCATGATGGAGGTCTCGGACAGCACCGCCGCCGACCTGGTGACCAAGCACATCGGCGCGAAGGCGCTGCGGAGCCTGCCCGCCCGGCTGGGGCTGGAGGGCACGCGGCTCATCGGCAGCCCCCGCGCGATCCTCGAGCACGTGGCCGACGACCTCGGCCTCTCGGACCTGGAGGCACTGGCCCACGTGCTCGCGAACGGGGCGGTCACGACCGAGGAGCTGCGCGGCACGAGCGCGTGGGACCCGCTGCGCACCAACGTTTCGACGGCCGCCGACATGACGGCCTTCCTGGATCACGTGTGGGCCGGGCCCGAGCCGGTCCGGCGCGACGTCCGCACCTGGATGGGGCGCCAGCTCACCGGCGGGCGGCTCACCCGCCTGGCACCCAGCGAGGTGCGCTCGTTCGGGCGCTCCGGCTCGCTCCCCGGCTGGCTCAACGAGGTGGCGGTCTGGGAATGGCCCGACGGCCGCCGCCACGCCATCGCGGTCTTCGTCCGGATCGGCCGCGGGAACTTCCGCGAGGTCGAACTGGCCATGAGCCGCGCCGCCCTGCACCTCACCGAGCAACTCGGCAGTCGGTAGATCTCCGATCGGCGGTCAGTAGATCTCCGACCACGGGCGCGGCGGCTCCGCCCGCTCCTCGGCCGCCGCCCGCCCGACGAGCGTCCGCATCCGGCGGTACCGGCTCAGCAGCTCGGGCGCCTCGCGCATGAGCGTGTGACCCGCCGAGGTCAGGGACACCTGCTTCCCGCTCCGGTCGAACAGCTCGGCGCCGAGCTCCTTCTCCAGGCGCCGGATGCGCTGGCTCAACGGCGGCTGCTCCATGCCGAGACGCTCCGCCGCCCTGCCGAAGTGGCGTTCCTCACCCACCGCCAGGAAGCACTCCAGGTGTCGCATGATGTCCATGCGGCGACGATATCAATCTTCGTATCGGTCCATATCACCGTTGATATTGGACAGAACCGGGCGAGGTCGGCTTGACTGCCGCCATGGAACGACAACGCACCCGAGTGACCAGGCGCCGCCTGTGGATCACCGCAGGAACCGGCGTCGCCCTCGTCGCCGGCTCGAAGCTGGTCGGGGACACCGTCCTCACCGCGTCGGCCGACGAGGCCGAGCCGGGGGACCGACCGCCGGTCGAGGCCCGGTGGCTCGGCACCAACGCCTGGGAGCTCAAGAGCGAGCACGCCACCGTGCTCATCGACCCGTGGGTGAGCCGCTTCCCGACCGGCGCCTACAAGGACGGGGCCGACCCGGAGACCCGCATCGAGGTCTACCCGGCGGTGATCGACGAGCACATCGGCGGCGCCGACTGCGTGCTCGTGACGCACGGGCACTGGGACCACATCGCGGACGTCCCGTACATCGCTACCGAGACCGGCGCGACCGTGCTGGGCACCGAGACGCACCTCAATCTGCTGCGGGCCCTGGACGCCCCCGAGGAGCAGCTCGGACAGGTCTCGGGCGGCGAGCGGTACGGGTTCGACGGCTTCACCGTCGAGGTGTTCCGGTCCTCGCACGCGCCGAGCGGCGAGCACAAGCAGATCCTGTTCTCCGGCAGCCGCCTCGGCGGGGTGCCGGATCGCCCCAAGCGGATCGGGGACCTCGTCGAAGGCGGCAGCCTGACCTACCTGGTGGACTTCGGCGGTGTCTCCTTCTTCAACGCGGGCTCGGCGAACGTCCTGGAACGCGAGATCGAGGGCATCCGCCCGACGGTGCTGTTCCTCCAGCCCGGCGGCGGCCACACGCCCGACTACGTCGAGCGCCTGCTCGAGGCCACCGGCTACCCGCCGTACGTCGTCCCGACGCACTGGGACGACTTCGACGAGCCCCTGACCGAGCCCGCCGTGCCGGGCAAGGACTGGAAGACGGTGCGCGACCGCGTCGCCGCCGCCAGCCCCGATTCCGAATTCGTCCTCATCGACCACCTGGAGCGCCATGTCTTCAACTGAGATCACCGTCCGCTGGCTGGGCACGAACGCCTGGGAGATCACCGGGAACGGCGCGACCGTCCTCGTCGACCCGTGGGTGACGCGCTTTCGCACCGGCGCGCCGAAAGGCGAGGAGTGGGACATGGACACGCCCTTGGAGATCGACGAGGCGGCCGTGGACGAGCACATCGGCGGCGCCGACTGCGTGCTCGTCACGCACGGGCACTGGGACCACATCACCGACGTCCCGTACGTGGCCGCCAAGACCGGCGCGACCGTGCTGGGCACCGAGACGCACCTGAACCTCCTGCGGGCCCTGGACGCCCCCGAAGCACAGCTCGGGCAGGTCTCGGGCGGCGAGCGGTACCGGTTCGACGGCTTCACCGTCGAGGTCTTCGGCGCCCACCACAACCCCGGAGGCAGGCACAAGCGGCTGCTGTTCGCGGGCAGCCGCGTCGGCGGGGTGCCGAAGCGTCCCAAGACCGTCAGGGACCTGGTGGAGGGCGGCAGCCTGGCCTACCAGGTGACGATGGGGGAGGCGACGCTCTTCATCGGCTGCACGGCGAACTTCCAGGAACGCGAGCTCGAGGGGATCCGCCCCACGGTGCTGTTCATGCAGTCCGGCGGCGCTGGCGAGCGCGGCGCGCGGTACGCCGAGCGCCTGCTGAACGCCGCGGGGCATCCGCCGTACGTCGTGCCGACGCACTGGGACGACTACGAGGAGCCTCTGACCGAGCCGGCGGTCGACTGGCTGGGGGCGCACGCCTTGGGGGAGCAGGTGGCCGAGTTCAGCCCCGAATCGGAGTACGTCCTCCTGGACCACCTGGAGTCCTTCACGTTCGAGGGCTGAGGCGCCGCGGTCGGGCCTGCCGTGCTTCCCCGCACGGGGATGACGTGATCGTCGACGACTGCGCACCGTACGGCGAAGAGGGTCTCGATGCCCTGACGCTCATGCACGCTTCAGGCAACGAGACCCTCTTCTTCACGCCCCGATCGACCGTCTACACCGTCTCTTCGGTGCGGTCGCCGGACCAGTCGGTGTGGAAGACGCCCTCGCGGTCGACGCGCTTGTAGGTGTGCGCGCCGAAGAAGTCCCGCTGGCCCTGGATCAGAGCCGCCGGGAGGCGCTTGGAGCGCAGGCCGTCGTAGTAGGCCAGCGCCGACGAGAAGCCCGGCGTCGGGATCCCGGCCCGCACCGCGGCGGCGACGACGCGGCGCCACGCGTCCTGCGCGTCGGTGACGATCCGCGTGAACTCGGGGGCGGCCAGCAGCGTCGGCAGCTCCGGGTTCTCGCGCCACGCGGCGGTGATCTTGTCGAGGAACCGCGCCCGGATGATGCACCCGGCCCGCCACAGCGCCGCGCACGAGCCGAGCTCGATGTCCCAGCCGTACTCGTCGCTGGCCGCGGCGATCTGGTCGAAGCCCTGGGCGTAGGCGACGATCTTCGAGGCGTACAGCGCCTGCCGGACGTCGTCGACGAAGCTCTCGGGCAGGTCGATCTTCCCGTCGGGGCCGGTCAGGACGCCCACGGCGCCCTCGCGCTGCTTGACGCCGCTGGACAGCGCCCGCGCGAACGTGGCCTCGGCGATGCCGGTGACCGGGACGCCGAGGTCGAGGGCGTTCTGGACGGTCCAGCGCCCGGTGCCCTTCTGCCCGGCCTGGTCGAGGATGACGTCCACGAGCGGCTTGCCGGTGGCGGCGTCGGTGTGGCCGAGGACCTCGGCGGTCACCTCGATGAGGTAGGAGTCGAGGTCGCCGGAGTTCCACTCGGCGAAGATCTTCGCCAGCTCCGACGGCTCGATGCCGAGCCCGCGCCGCATGAGGTCGTAGGCCTCGCCGATGAGCTGCATGTCGGAGTACTCGATGCCGTTGTGCACCATCTTGACGAAGTGCCCGGCGCCGTCGGGGCCGAGCCGCGTGCAGCACGGCGTGCCGTCGGGGGCCTTGGCGGCGATGGCCTCCAGGATCGGGCCGAGGCTCTCGTAGGACTCCGCCGAGCCGCCGGGCATGATCGCCGGGCCGAGCAGCGCGCCCTCCTCGCCGCCGGAGACGCCGGTGCCGACGAAGTGGATGCCCTTGTCGCGCAGGGCGGCCTCGCGGCGCCGCGTGTTCTCGAAGTGCGCGTTCCCGCCGTCGATGATCATGTCGCCGGGCTCCATGAGCTCGGCGAGCGAGTCGATGACCGCGTCGGTGGCGTTCCCGGCCTTCACCATGATCATGGCCTTGCGGGGCCGCTTCAGCGAGGCCACGAAGTCGGCGAGCTCCTCGGAGGGCACGAAGTCGCCCTCGCCGCCGTGCTCGTCGATGAGCTCGGTGGTCTTGGCGTAGGTGCGGTTGTAGACCGCGACGGTGAAGCCGTGGCGGGCGAAGTTGCGGGCGAGGTTGGATCCCATGACGGCCAGCCCGACCACGCCGATGTCGGCGGTTCCCATGTTGTCTCCCTACTGGTTCGAGCGACTCCCTGGAGCCGTGTTGCCATTGCGTGTGTGCTTCGTGATTCTCGCGGAACCGCCTCGCGGTGGAGCCGCCACGGCACATCGTATCCACGCTGCGGGATCGGGGCGGACCCGACGATGACACGGCCCCGACTGCGGACGGGGCGCCCGGCAGGGGCCTAGGCTGGGGGCGTGCAGTATTACGACTCGGTGCTCGACCTCATCGGCGACACCCCGCTGGTGCGGCTGAACGCGGTCACCGACGGGGTGGCCGCCACGGTGCTCGCGAAGATCGAGTACCTCAACCCCGGCGGTTCGGTCAAGGACCGCATCGCCCAGCGCATGATCGACGAGGCCGAGGCCTCCGGCGCCCTGAAGGCGGGCGGGACGATCGTGGAGCCGACGAGCGGGAACACCGGCGTCGGCCTGGCGATGGTGGCCCAGCGGCGCGGCTACCGGTGCGTGTTCGTCTGCCCGGACAAGGTCTCCGAGGACAAGCGGAACGTGCTCAAGGCCTACGGCGCCGAGGTCGTGGTGTGCCCCACCGCGGTCGACCCGGAGGACCCGCGCTCCTACTACAAGGTCTCGGACCGGCTCTTGACCGAGATCGAGGGCTCGTGGAAGCCCGACCAGTACTCGAACCCGGCGAACCCGGCCTCGCACTACCACCGGACCGGGCCCGAGCTGTGGGCGCAGACCGAGGGCCGCCTGACGCACTTCGTGGCCGGGATCGGCACCGGCGGCACCATCACCGGCACCGGCAAGTACCTCAAGGAGGCCTCCGAGGGCCGGGTCAGGATCGTCGGCGCCGACCCCGAGGGATCCGTCTACTCCGGAGGGACGGGGCGCCCGTACCTGGTGGAGGGCGTCGGCGAGGACTTCTGGCCCGAGAACTACGACGCCGGGCTCCCCGACGAGATCGTGGAGGTCACCGACGCCGAGGCGTTCGAGATGACCCGCCGCCTCGCCCGCGAGGAGGGCCTCCTGGTGGGCGGCTCCTCGGGCATGGCCGTGGTGGGCGCGCTCGCGGTGGCCCGCAAGGCGGGGCCAGAGGCGGTGGTCGTGGTGCTCCTGCCCGACGGCGGCCGCGGCTACCTCTCGAAGATCTTCAACGACGAGTGGATGACCGAGTTCGGGTTCCTGGGCGCGGGCGGCGACGTCACCGTCGCCGAGGTCCTGGCCGGCAAGGGCGGCGAGATCCCCGAGCTGGTCCACGTGCACCCCAACGACACCGTGCGCGAGGCGATCGACATCATGCGCCAGTACGGGGTGAGCCAGATGCCGGTGCTCAAGGCCGAGCCGCCGGTGATGAGCGGCGAGGTGGCCGGGGCGGTGGCCGAGCGGGATCTGATGGACGCGCTGTTCAAGGGCGAGGCGACGCTGCACGACCCGATCGAGCGGCATGTCGGCAGGCCGCTGCCGACGATCGGCTCGGGCGAGCGGGTCGACCGGGCGGTGGAGGTGTTGGAGAACCACGACGCGCTCATGGTCTTCACCGAGGGCAAGCCGACCGGCGTGCTCACGAGGCAGGACCTGCTCGGCTACGTCGAGCGGTAGTCACTCCTCGCCGTGAAACGGTGAACAACCCGTACTGATGGCGGTTGCCCGGCCGTGGGAGCGGTGGGCAAATCGGGTGAGAGGGAATTTTCGGCGTCGGAGGGCTTGACATGGCATCGGCGTATGGACAACCATGATTGTAATTTCTTTAAGGAATATTTACGAATCATGGAGGGCGCCTTGAACCGCACCCGAAGAGCGGCGCTGATCGCCGCCTCCGCCCTGGTGGCCGCCACCGCCGCGGCCGTCCCGATCGCCTTCGCCACGGGCGCCTCCGCCGAGGCCGCCTGCGAAGGCGCCCCCTGGCGGGCCGACGAGATCTACGTCGGCGGCGACCTCGTCAGCCACGAGGACCAGGAGTACCGCGCCAAGTGGTGGACCACCGGCGAGGAACCCGGCACCACCGGCCAGTGGGGCGTGTGGGAGCCCCTCGGCGCCTGCGACGGCGCCGACGACCCCACCGATCCGACCGACCCGCCCACCACCGACGAGCCGACCGATCCCCCGACCGGCGACGGCGACGCCACCCTCACCGGCTACTGGCACAACTTCGACAACGGCTCGGGCACGATGCACCTCTCGGAGGTCCCCGAGGAGTACGACATCATCGCCGTGGCCTTCGCCGAGGCCGTCGCCAGCCCCACCGGCGCCGTCGACTTCGCGCTCGACCCGGTGCTGAACTACGCCGAGGCCGATTTCAAGGCCGACATCGCCGCCATCCAGGCCGAGGGCCGCAAGGTCATCATCTCCGTCGGCGGTGAGCGGGGCAACGTCATCGTCAACGACACCGCCAGCGCGAACGCCTTCGCCGACTCGATCCTGTCCCTGATGGACGAATACGGCTTCGACGGCGTCGACATCGACCTCGAGCACGGCATCAACGCCGCGGCGCTGGAGACCGCGATGCGCCGCATCCACGCCTCGGCCGGATCGAGCCTGGTCTACACGATGGCCCCGCAGACCATCGAGTTCCAGTACACCAGCGGCGGCTACCGCGACCTCGCGGTCAACACCAAGGACATCCTGACCATCGTCAACATGCAGTACTACAACTCGGGCACCATGCTCGGCTGCGACGACCAGGTCTACGGCCAGGGCGATGTCGACTTCATCACCGCCCAGGCCTGCATCCAGCTGGAGGCCGGGCTCGACCCGAGCCAGGTGGGTCTCGGCCTGCCCGCCGTCCCGAGCGCGGCGAGCAGCGGCTACGTCGACCCGTCGATGGTCAACGACGCCCTCGACTGCCTCTCCCGGCTCGTCAACTGCGGCGACTTCACGCCCGATCAGGCCTACCCGGGCATCGGCGGCGCCATGACCTGGTCGATCAACTGGGACGCCACGAGCGGCTACCACTTCGCGAACACCGTGGCCGGCCACTTCGCCACCCTCCCGTGACCCGCTGAATCCGTGTCGGCGGGCACGAGGCGGCGGGGCCGACGTCCCATGAGGACGCCGGCCCCGCCGCCTGCGGCCTACCGAAGCCCGGGCTCCATGCCCTGCTCGATGGCCGCGAGCCGCTGCTCGGTTCGCAGCTCCTCGGGGGTCGGGACGGTGACCACCGTGAAGATGAGGAACAGCAGCACGATCGCCGTCAGGGTCGCCATCGGGAAGATCATGTCGATCGAGTGGGCGCCGTGGAGCGGCTCGCTGGTGGTCCCGGTGGTGCGCACGCCCATCATGGCCGTGTAGTGCAGCAGGTTGACCGCCAAGGCCATCACCGCGGCGGCCAACCACATCGACGAGGTCCGTTCGAGCCGCCACGCCAGCCACAGCGACACGGTCGCGGCGCCGACCGCGATGGCGACGGCCGCGGCGACGAAGCCGGTCTCGTTGCGCAGCTCGACGTTGGAGTTGATGGCGGCCATGCCGGTGTAGTGCATGGCGGCGATGCCGACGCCGGTGAACAGGCCGGCCGCGAGCAGCTTCACCGTCGAGTACCGGCCCAGGCCGATGATGAGCAGGCCGCAGGCGACGACGGCGACGGCGAGGAGTGCGCTGAGCACGGTCAGGCCCGGGTCGTAGCGCAATTCGGCGTCGGTGATGGTGAAGCCGAGCATGGCCACGAAGTGCATGACCCAGATGCCGGTGCCGCCGAGGGCGAACGCGGCGAGGAAGAGCCACAGGACCCGGCGCCCGCCGGTGGCCTGGCGGCGGGCGTGCCTGGCCAGGAGCAGGCCGAGCGCGGAGCCGGTCATGGAGACCAGGAAGGCGATCGGAAGGGTGAGGTATCCATAGGAGAAGTGGTCGATCATTTCGGGCTCCGGGGAAGTAGGATCGGAACGGCTGCGGCCCGAATGCTGAGCAGTCTTCCGAAGCCTACAACCGGCAATTCGACAACGGTTTCTCCGAGTGTTCCGTTTACGGCGCCTTCTACCTCCGATTGACCGGTATAAATGTCTACCTTGGGTGTTATGCCTGGTGGAAGCGTGTCCATGGGGGCGGTAAATAGGTCTTAAACAGCATTCGCCCGACAATAGAATGTCATTCCCCCGACAAATGGCGAGCCGATTCTGTCCGTTCGAATTGAACCGGACAATTGCCTGTGATTCACTTCATCTCCCGCCATTTGCATCCATTGAGCCTTTTCAGGCAACGGGTCATGTGCGTTGAGTGAGGATGAGTCGGTTCCGCTCCCGCTGGTCCTCGCTGAGCTTGCCGTCCTTGGGGACCTTCTCGGGCACGACCACGGCCGGGAAGGCCCGGAGCTTCTCGTACCCGAGATCGGCCAGGACCAGCAGCCGTTCGGGCTCCTCGACGCCGATGTCGAGCAGGGCGATCTCGGCTTCGACACCGGTCTTGCCGGCGGTGTTGGCGTCGTGCTCGCGGACGGGCCTCGCCTCGGACACCCACGGTGGATACCCGTCTGGCGCGGGCGCGGGCGCGGAGCGGAGTGCTGCGCCCGGTCACTCGAAGAGGCTGAGCACCATGGCGATCATGGCTTCGACATCGGCGTCGGCCATCGGGCGGCCCGTCATGCCCATGCGGTGGAGGAGGGTACCCGTGATGACGTCGATGAAGAGCACGATGCGCTGCTCGGACTCGCCCAGGTAGTCCTTGAGCACGATCAGGTAGGGCTCCTGGAATCTCGTGGAGAGGAGTTCCCGGAGCGCGGCGTCGTTGACCGCGTCGCTGAAGACGCCCGCGAAGGCGGCGCCGACACCCGGTTCGCCGACCTTGGCCGCGAGCCAGCGGACCGCCTGCGCGAGGGCCGCTGGCCGGTCCTGCCCCAAGGCCGGCATCGGGCTGAAGGCGTCCAAGAGGGTGTCGATGATGAGCGCCCCCTTGGAGGGCCACCGCCGGTAGAGGGTGGTCTTCGCGGTTCCGGCCGCCGCGGCGATGCGGTCCATGGTCGCGCCCGCGTAACCGAGCTCGTCGACCATGCGAAGCGTGGCCGCGAAGACGGCCGCATTCAGGTCCGAGCGCGGCCGCCCGGCTGAGGACGAGGTGGATGCCTGCACCCGGACAGGCTATCCTGAGATTACGATACTTCTAGTAGCGTAATTGAGATCGGAGAAAGCCATGTCCGCAACACCCCACCTCGGCGTCCGAGTCCTCATGAAGGACAAGGTCGATTGGGACTCGGTCGGCGGCGACGAGGTCGTCGCGATGCGGGCGAAGACCGAGAAACTGCTGGCCTCGCCCTTGCTGCGGTTCGTCGCCGGGCGGCCCGACCGCGGTGCCTGCGTCAAAGAGCACTTCCTCGACCTGCCGGGACGGCGGCTGCGGCTGCGAGTGTTCCGCCCGGTCACGGCAGAGGGACCGCTGCCGCTGGTCCTGTCGTTCCACGGCGGCGGCTTCATCGCGGGCCTGCCCGAGCAGAACGACTGGGTGAACAGCCGCGTGTCCGCCGCACTCGGTGCGGTCGTCGTCGGAGTGGACTATCGGCTCGCCCCCGAACACCCGCTCCCCGAGCCGGTCGAGGACGGCAGTGCCGCGCTCGATGCGCTCGCGGAGGACCCGTTCGGCTGGGGCGTCGATCCCGAGAACATCGCGGTATTCGGCGAGAGCGCGGGCGGAACCATCGCGTCCTTGCTCGCGCTGCGCTCGCGCGAAGAAGGTCCGAGGGTGCGGGCCCAGGTGCTCGCCTACCCGGCCACCGACTGGTCCGAGACGCGCGCCGACTACCCCTCACTGGAGTTGAACGGCCGCAATCCCGGGCTCTCGCTCCCGAAGTGGCGCAAGTCGGCCGAGCTCGCCGTGTCTCCAGGCGACGACGGGAACGACTACTCCCCCGTCAAATTCGCGAGCCTCGCCGGTGCGCCACCCTCGCTGGTCGTGGTCGGCGCTCTCGACGCGGCGCTGGACCACGGGCGCCGGTACGTCGAGCGCTTGCAGTCCGACGGGACCGAGGCCCGGGTCCTGGTGTACCCCAGGGCGACCCACGGTTTTGTGAGCACTCCCGGGCTGGTGCCGGCCGCGCGCCCCGCCCGCGACGCGATCGTCGCGTTCCTGGCCGAGCGGCTGCGGCCGACCGTTCGCCGCTAGGGCCTGCTCTATGCGTCCCGGCGGTGTCGGGGCCGAGTCCATTCGGCCGCTCGCAATGCGAATGTACGGCTCGAAAGCGTCGCCGAATCCGCGGAAGGCCCTCCAAATACCGGTGTTGTATATGGAGGGCCGGCAACGCGGCGAGCGGGCAAATAGGCCGGGCTCGGACCGCCCGGATGCACAGGACAGGCCCACCCCTGGCGGATCGGCACCATCGCCCGCGCCCGCCTGGCCTTCCATCGAATCGAACGTCCTCGCCGACTCATCCTCGCTCAACGCACATGACACGTTGCCCGAAAAGGCTCATTGGCGGCCCGCGGTCGGGCTCGGGGGCGGCTCCCTCGACGGCGGGCGGGCGCGAGAGGTTAAAGTCCCGTATGACCATGAACGATGACGAACAGATCGTCCGCTCAGCCGTCGCCGCGCCCGCGCAGCTGCCCGAAGACGTCATGGACCGGCTCGGCGACGAGCGCGTGACCGTCCTCCTCAGTGCCGCGACGGCGGTGGCCCTCCAGCGCCGGTTCCCATCGGAGCCCAGCCGCGAGCGGGTGCTCGAATTCACCGACGCGCTCCACGCGCGCTTCCCCGCCGCCTCCCTCATCCAACCGGCCGTGGTCGAGGCCCTCGTCGGCTTCGCGTTCGGCCGCGGCCGCTCCGCCGAGGGCGTCTCGGCCGACGACCTCCGCACCGGGCTGCTCGTGCTGCCCTACGCCGTCGCCTCG
Organism: Glycomyces arizonensis DSM 44726; assembly: GCF_000482705.1. GTDB lineage: Bacteria > Actinomycetota > Actinomycetes > Mycobacteriales > Micromonosporaceae > Glycomyces > Glycomyces arizonensis. The sequence goes on from NZ_AXWO01000004.1 coordinate 58,313, forward strand.
GAGGAGGACCTCGAAGGCGAGGCGCTCGACGGGTTCGTCACCGAAGTGCTCCAGTCCGTCTACGCCTCTGAGGAATAGGTAGCGCGCGGACGGGGCCCGCCGCCGAGCGGCGGGCCCCGTCCGATGTCGCGTCGATCCCCTTACGACACTGTCCTCTTAAGACACTGTGATCTTCGGCTTGCGGCCCACCGTCAGCACCGGCTGCCGCGTGTCCTCGAAGAAGTCGTTGCCCTTGTCGTCCACCACGATGAACGCCGGGAAGTCCTCGACCTCGATCTTCCAGACCGCCTCCATGCCCAGCTCGGGGTACTCCAGGACCTCCATGGCCTTGATGTTGTCCTGCGCCAGCTTCGCGGCGGGGCCGCCGATCGAGCCGAGGTAGAACCCGCCGTGCTCCTTGCACGCGTCGGTCACCTGCTGCGAACGGTTTCCCTTGGCCAGCATCACCATCGAACCGCCCGCCGCCTGGAATTGCTCCACGTAGGAGTCCATGCGCCCGGCCGTGGTCGGCCCGAACGAGCCCGACGCGTAGCCCTCGGGGGTCTTCGCCGGGCCCGCGTAGTACACCGCGTGGTCCCGCAGGTAGTCCGGCATCGGCTCGCCCGCCTCCAGGCGCTCGCGGATCTTCGCGTGCGCGATGTCCCGCGCCACCACCAGCGGCCCCGTCAGCGACAGGCGCGTCTTCACCGGGTGCTTGGACAGCTCGGCGCGGATCTCGGACATCGGCCGGTTGAGGTCGATGCGGACGACGTCGCCGTCGAGCTCTTCCTCCTTGGTGTCCGGCATGTACGAGGACGGGTCGGTCTCCAACCGCTCCAGGAACACGCCCTCGGCGGTGATCTTCGCCAGCGCCTGCCGGTCGGCCGAGCACGAGACGGCCACCGCCACCGGCAGCGAAGCGCCGTGGCGCGGCAGGCGGATCACCCGCACGTCGTGGCAGAAGTACTTGCCGCCGAACTGCGCCCCGATCCCGAAGTTCCGCGTCAGCTCCAGCACCCGCTGCTCCAGCTCGACGTCGCGGAAGCCGTGCCCGGACGCCGAGCCCTCGACGGGCATCGAGTCGAGGTACTTGGTGGAGGCGTACTTCGCGGTCTTGAGCGCGAACTCGGCGCTCGTGCCGCCGATGACGACGGCCAGGTGGTACGGCGGGCACGCGGCGGTGCCGATCTGGCGCAGTTTCGCGTCCAGGAAGGCCATCATCGCGTCGGGGTTGAGGATCGCCTTGGTCTCCTGGAACAGGAACGACTTGTTCGCGCTGCCGCCGCCCTTGGCGATGAACAGCAGCTTGTAGGCGTCGTCGCCGTCGGCGTAGAGCTCGATCTGCGCGGGCAGGTTCGAGCCGGTGTTCTTCTCGTCCCACATCGACAGCGGCGCCATCTGGCTGTAGCGCAGGTTGAGGTCCCGGTAGGCCTGCCAGATGCCGCGCGAGAGGTGCTCCTCGTCATTGCCGTCGGTCAGAACGTGCCTGCCGCGCTTGCCCATGACGATGGCGGTGCCGGTGTCCTGGCACATCGGCAGGACGCCGCCGGAGGCGATGCCCGCGTTCTTGAGCAGGTCCATGGCGACGAAGCGGTCGTTGCCGCTGGCCTCGGGGTCGTCGAGGATCGAGCGCAGCTGCGCGAGGTGCGCCGGGCGCAGGTAGTGCGAGATGTCGTGGATGGCCTCGGCCGCGAGCTCGGTGAGCACCTGCGGCTCGACGGTGAGGAACCGCCGTCCGGCGGCCTCGGTCACACCGACCCCGTCCTTGGTCAGCAGCCGATACTCCGTCGTGTCGGGTCCGATGGGAAGCAGGTCAGTGTATTTGAACTCGCCAGTCACCGTTCCAACTTAGCGCGGAGGAGGCCCGCCACCGGGCAGGGTGCGCGTCGGCTCGCGCACACCGCGCGGCCCGGATTGTCGGTGGTCATCGGTATCGTCACACAGGCGCGGTCCGGACGATCCGGACGGCGTCAACGCAGGTACGATTGCCAGGTTGTCCACCAGGCCGCCTCCGGTGAGGTGTGGTCCGGTGGGCGATGAGCAAGTGACCCTCCTGCCGCGGAGAGACCGCGGCCGACGAGACCAGAGGAGGTGGAGCGATCTTGCGGCATTACGAACTCATGGTGATCTTCGACCCGAACATCGAGGAGAGCCAGGTCAGCCCGACGCTGGATAGGTTCCTGAAGGGCGTCAAGGACGCCGGAGGCTCGGTCGACAAGATCGATGTCTGGGGCCGGCGTCGTCTCGCCTACGAGATCGAGAAGAACAGCGAAGGCGTCTACGCCGTCGTCGACCTGCAGTCCGAGCCCGCTCCCGTGGCGGAGATGGACCGACAGATGCGGCTCAACGAGTCGGTGCTGCGGACCAAGGTGCTGCGGCCGGAGCTTCGGTAACCCGACCTTGCAACTGCGAGACCTTAGGGAGAAGAGGTCATGGCAGGAGAGACAGTCATCACGGTTATCGGCAACCTCGTCGACGACCCGGAACTGCGTTACACGCCGTCCGGTGCAGCCGTCGCGAAGTTCCGGATCGCCTCCACCCCGCGCACCTTCGACCGGGAGTCCGGTCAGTGGCGCGACGGTGAGGCGATGTTCCTGACCTGCAGCGTCTGGCGCCAGTACGCCGAGAACGTCGCCGAGTCCCTGTCGCGCGGCACCCGCGTGATCGTGCAGGGCAAGCTCAAGCAGCGCAGCTTCGACACCCGCGAGGGCGAGAAGCGCACGGTGTACGAGCTCGACGTCGAGGAAGTCGGCCCGGCGCTGCGATTCGCCACGGCGAAGATCAACAAGTCCGGCGGCGGAGGCGGCGGCCGCTCCCAGTTCGGGGGCGGTGGCGGCGGTGGCTCCGCTCCGGACGACCCTTGGGCCTCGGCCGCCCCTGCGGGCCAGAGCTCCGGCTCCGGCAACCAGGGCTTCGATGAGGACCCGCCGTTCTGACCGGGCCCGACCCGGATCGATTCCAAGTAAGGCAAGACACCAATGGCCAACCCGAAGTCGGCTCCCCTGCGGAAGCCGAAGAAGAAGCAGAACCCTCTCGACAAAGAGGGCATCGAGTACGTCGACTATAAGGACACGGCGCTGCTGCGGAAGTTCATCTCCGACCGCGGCAAGATCCGTGCCCGCCGTGTCACCGGCGTCACCTCGCAGCAGCAGCGGCAGATCGCCTCGGCGGTCAAGAACGCCCGTGAAATGGCGCTGCTCCCGTACACCAGCCAGACCCGTTAAGGAAGGAGCGCACTTATGAAGATCATCCTGACTCATGAGGTCGCCAACCTGGGCTCGGCCGGTGACGTCGTCGAGGTCAAGCCCGGTTACGGACGCAACTACCTGCTGCCCCAGGGTCTGGCGATCGCCTGGACCAAGGGCGGCCAGAAGCAGGTCGACTCGATCCAGCGCGCCCGCGCCGCCCGTCAGGTCCACGACCTCGACCAGGCCCGGGCACTGGCCGATCAGCTGAAGAAGACCGACGCCCACATCGTCGCCCGCGTGGGCGACGCCGGACGTCTCTTCGGCTCGATCACCGCGGCCGATGTCGCCAAGGCGATCGACGAGGCAGGCGGCCCGAAGGTCGACCGCCGCCGCGTCGAGCTGCCGGGGACGATCAAGTCCATCGGCACCTACGACATCGCGGTGAAGCTGCACCCGGAGGTGACCGCGAAGTTCAAGCTTCAGGTGACCCCGGCCAAGCGCCGCAAGAAGTAGCGCCAGACGTCGAGACCCGTGATCGCGTACGTGATCACGGGTCTCGTTCGTTCTACCCTTCGGGTGAACTCCCTGAGTATGATTTGTCCATCTTGACCCAATTCGCCCGCCAGTGTTCGAATCCCACGCCCGCCTAAACTGTCACACCCTTATCCGGGTGTCACACCGCTTTGAGAGGCTCGGGTCATTTCTCAGGTTGGCGTGAAGGTGGGATCGGGAGGGTATCCCGGGGCACCCGGTACGGCCTTCGGCGGCGCTGCCGCCGCCCGGCGGCCGAACCCCCGACCTTCTGATCTGTAGTCAGATCACCCAGCCCGCGGTCCGCAGCACCACCGTCACCAGGCCCGCTCCCAGGATCGCCGCGGCCGTCCCCGCCACCCCGGCCCGCCATCCCGCCCGCGGCAGACGCAGCAGCACCGCCACCAGCAGGCTCGCCGCCAGCGACGAACCCAGCCACGCCCACCCGCCCGCGAGCGTCGCCGAGACCCGCGCCGCCGCCGTGCAGCCGGTGTCGACGCACTTCCCGTCCACCGCCGGCTGTGAGACCACCCACACCAGGTACACGAGCCACGGCACGACGTACCACGCCAGCGTCACCAGCAACGTCGGCGTGAACGCCCGCTCGCCGGGCCGGTCGTCGCTCTCGGGGTCCAGGCGCGGACGCGGCGCGGGGCTCTCGTTCGGGGGCATCCGGGACCTTTCTCACGGCGGGGCCCGCGAGCCGTTCCGGGGCGCGGGGTGCGGCGGGCGCTGTCCCCACCATCATGCCAAGTTGGCACGAACAAATTCTCATCCACAGGCAGTGGACAACGAAACCGCAGCCCAGCACTGCAACGCGAGAAATGATCCCGTTGCTGTCCACAGGTTGTCCACAGGGCTGGGGTAGTTATCCACAGGTTATCCACAGCCTTGTCCACAGGTTGTCCACAGGGCTGTTTGCAACACCGCGGTGGACGACATAGCGTCATTCAGGCCGCCCGGTGTCGTACCCCGGCGGTAGATTCTCGATGAACGCACGGTGACTGAGGGGGTGGCGAACATGACCGACGTGTCCACCGAGGGCGGCTACTCGCGCGGCCAGAACGGCGCTCGCACGGTCGGCGGAGCCTACTTCGACGGGCCCCCGCCGGACGACCCCTTCGGCGGCGCCCGCGCCTACGAGCGCACCCCGCCCCAGGACCTCGCGGCCGAGCAGTCGGTCCTCGGCGGCATGCTCATGAGCAAGGACGCCATCGCCGATGTCGTCGAGACCCTCAAGGCGAGCGACTTCTACAAGCCCAGCCACGGCATCGTCTTCGACGCCATCACCGACAAGTTCGCCAACGGCGAGCCCGCCGACGCGGTCACCATCGCCGCCGCGCTCGCCGACTCCGGCGACCTCGGCAAGGTCGGCGGCGGCCCCTACCTGCACGACCTGCTCAACGCGGTGCCCACCGCCGCGAACGCCGGCTACTACGCCCGCATCGTCAAGGACAAGGCGATCCTGCGCCGCCTCATCGAGGCCGGCACCAAGGTCGTCCAGTACGGCTACGGCGGCGGCCAGGGCGGCCGCGACATCGACGACCTGGTCGACCTCGCTCAGCAGGCCGTCTACGACGTCACCGACAAGCGCCAGAGCGAGGACTTCTCGATCCTGTCCGACCTGCTCCAGCCGGCCATGGACGAGATCGAGGCCATCGGCGCCAACCAGGGCGTCCTCACCGGTGTGCCCACCGGCTTCGCCGACCTCGACCGGCTCCTGTCGGGCCTCCAGCCCGGCCAGCTCATCATCGTCGCCGGGCGCCCGGGCCTCGGCAAGTCCACCGCCGCGATGGACTTCATGCGGCACGCCTCGCTCCACCACCGGCACGCCGCCGCGCTGTTCAGCCTGGAGATGAGCAAGCTCGAGATCGTCATGCGCCTGCTCAGCGCCGAGACCCGCGTCCCGATGCACGTCCTGCGCTCGGGCGATCTGTCCGACGACGACTGGACGCGCCTGGCCAAGCGGATGGGCGACATCTCCGAGGCACCGCTGTTCGTCGACGACACCGCGTCGATGACGATGATGGAGATCCGGGCCAAGGCCCGGCGGCTCAAGCAGCGCCACGACCTCAAGCTCATGGTGGTCGACTACCTCCAACTCATGACCTCGCCGAAGAAGACCGAGTCGAGGCAGCAGGAGGTCTCCGAGATCAGCCGCGGGCTCAAGCTGCTGGCCAAGGAGATCGAGTGCCCGGTGATCGCGGTCGCGCAGCTCAACCGCGGCCCCGAGCAGCGCACCGACAAGCGCCCGCAGCTGAGCGACCTTCGTGAAAGCGGCAGTTTGGAGCAGGACGCCGACGTGGTCATCCTGCTGCACCGCGACGACTACTACGACAAGGAGTCGCCGCGCGCGGGCGAGGCGGACTTCATCGTCGCCAAGCACCGCAACGGCGCCACCGACACGATCACGGTGGCCGCCCAGTTGCACCTGTCCCGTTTCGTCGACATGGCGGTGTGAGCGCGGAGTCGTCCGCACCCTCGCGACGACGCGGCCACCGGTGGACCAGAACCCGCGAACGGCGGGTGGTGCGCGCCCGCGACGACGGCCCCTCGATCATCGCTTCGAGTGTCGGGCGCTGGGACTGTCCGTGTCCACCGCGACGGCGCGACCCCGGCGGATCGGCACCCGCGAAGGCGTGTCGTCCGCGCGCTCAGCGCGGCGGCACTGCCGCCCCTGCTGAGCTGTTGAACGGCTCGGCAGTGCGGCGGCTCGCCCCTTCGGCGACTCAGGCGGTCGGCGGCCCGGTCGTTTGCGAACTCAGCTGTCCGACAGCTGCGCCGTTTGACAGCTCAGCCGTTCGGCGGCTCAACTGATTGACAACGCAGCCGTCCGGCAATTCAGTCGTCGAACAGCTCGGAGAAGATCGAGCGCTTCTTCTTTTTCTTGTAGTAATAGTCGTCGTGACCGCGGCGGTGATCGTCGTCGTAGCGACGCCGATCGTCATGGCGACGGTCGTCGTAGCGGCGCTCCTCGCGGTACTGAGGCGCCTGGGGCGCGACGGGCGCACCCTGCTGATTGAAGGCGGCCTCGGCGTCGAGGAGGTGTTCCAGCTCGCCCCGGTCGAGGAAGATTCCCCGGCACTCGGTGCACTGGTCCACAGTGACGCGATTCCGCTCGTACTGGCGCATCATCGCGCCGCATTTCGGACAGGTGAGATCCATGGGCGCCACCGTACATGCAAAAGTCGTGAACTGCTAATCAGAGCGTCGAAGCTGTCCAGAACGGTTCGGAATCAAAGCTTCGGCGTCATTATTAGTCAGCATTGACCCGATGCGGTGCCGTCAGTCACCGCCACCATTCGACGACCAGTGACGGTCCGAGGCCCTGGCCATCGGTGGCCGCCGCCCGACCGGCGGCGGCGTCGCGCAGTGGCAGCCACCACCCCAGGAGCACCACCGGATAGAGGAGGTAACCGAACCGGGTCGACGGCATGAGCAGGAACGCCGTCGACAGCCCTCCGGCGCACCACAGCGCCGCCGACGCGGCCGTCACCGGCGGTCGGCGCCACAGCAGCACCGCGATCACCAGTGCCGCCACGCCCAGCAGCACGGGCGCGATCACCTCCCCGCCGGGGACGTGCTGCGCCACAAGGAAGCCGGGCAGCGGCGACTGGGCCGGGGACTCCACCACGCCGTGGCCGAGGCCGAAGGCCAGCACGTTGTCGAAGAAGCCGCGCGGGTCGGTCACGAGCACCGGGACCATCGTCACCGCCACGGGTGCGGCGAAGCCGAGCAGGTAGCGGCGCAGTGCCGCGGTCGAGCCCGAGCCCCGCCAGACCAGGAACGCCAGGACCACCGCCACCGGCCAGGCGAACAGCTTCAGCGCCCCCGCCGCGCCGATCGCGAGCCCGGCGCCGAGCCACCGTCCGCGTGCGCCGAACGCCAGCGCCAGCACCATCAGGCCGACCACGGGCATGTCGTCGCCGCCGGTGGTGAACGTCAAGGCGCACACCGGGAAGATGACGCTCGCTTGGAACGCGCGCAGCAGCGTGCCCTTGCCCGCCAATCCGCGCAGCAGGCTGAACGCCGCGGCGAGGCAGACCGCGGTGGCCAGCGCGAAGTACAGGCGCGCGTCGGTCCACCAGTGCTCGCCGAGCAGCGCCGCGGGCAGCCCGAACACGGCCATGCCCGGCTGATAAGGGTTATAGCCTATAAGCGGCGCAGTCAGTGTCTCGATCGCGTCGGCGTGCAGATAGGGGCTGCCGGTCTCCAGGAGCCGCTCCCCGGAGGACTCGACGACGAGGACCTCCTCCTGGGCGCGGCCGCTCACCCCGTTCGCCCGTTCGACCGCCTGCGTCACCAGGGGTATGGCGGTGACGGCCACGGCGGTGGCCGCGGCGACGAGCGCCCGTTGGAACCAGGGGACGCCGAGCTGCATCAGCAGTATTGCGACGACGAGCGCGGCAGGCGCGTACCCGCCGACGGCGACGGCGCCCCAGTGCTCGTGCGGCGCCAGCGTCGTCCACAGCGCGGTGGCGCCGGCGAACAGGGCGGCGACCCCGTAGAGGGCGAGATCGATGATCAGCGGACGCTTGGACACGCGCCTAAGCGTACGGGGATGCGCGCCCAGACCTCCTGCGTGCCATCGCCGCGCGAGCGGGAACCCCAGTCACTGGACAGTTTGGACACGATGAACATGCCTCTGCCGTGGGCGGAGTCGAGGCTGACCGAGCACACGTGCGGGTGGGTGGAGCCGCCGCCGTCGAGGACGCGGACCTCGACGGCGCCGGAGTCGAAGCTGCAGGTGACGCACAGGTCCCCGGCGGCCAGCGGCCGGGCGTGGCGCACCGCGTTCGAAACCAGTTCGGTGGCGCACACGAGCAGGTCGTCGCGGCAGTCCTGAGGCAGGTCGGGGAGGGATTCGCGCAGCCACTGCCGGACCATGGTGGGGGCGCCTGACTGGTGGGGGACGCGGAGGCGCTCAGGCGCCGGTGTCGCCGCTGGCATCATGAACCCCTCCCACCGCGGTCCGCAACGTCGAAAGCTATACAGCAACCTACCTGCTGCCGGGCGATGACGCCAGCATTACGGACGGACCCTGAGTCCGTCATCCGTGCTCGGCCGCCGGTCGGCCCAGGGGTCTGGCGGGCCGCCGTGAGAAAGCGCACGGTAGTCAGTCGGCGGCGCTGAGGAGCGCTTCGCGGATCGCGGCGGGCCGGTCGGTGAAGAGAAGGTCGGCACCGGCCTCGGCCATGCGCCGCGCGGTGTCGGCGTCGTTGACGGTCCAGACCCACGCCTCGTAGCCCTGCTCGTGGGTGCGCTCGATGAACGTCGGCGTGGACTCGACGTGGTCGACGCGGGAGCTGAGGACCTGGACGCCCTCGGGCGGGCGGCGGAAGGGGTATTCGAAGATCCACACCAGCGGGGTGTCCCCGTCCAGCTCGCGCCAGGTCTTCAGGGCGGCCCTGGAGAAGGACATGACGGTGGTGTCCAGGCCGGGCCAGCGGCGCAGCGTCTCCCACAGCCGCATCTCCAGGCGCGGGCCGAACTTGGAGGGGTGCTTGGCCTCGATGAGGAGCTTGATCTCCTTGCCGGAGTCGACGACGAGGCCGAACAGGTCTTCGACGGTGGCGATGCGGGCGGCCTCGGGGTCGTCGCCGCAGTCGGGGTGGTTGGCGGCGAAGTTGAGCTCGCGCAGCTGGGCGAGGGTGAGATCGGATACGGCGCCCTTGCCGTCGGAGGTGCGCTTGACAGTGCGGTCGTGGTGGAGGACCAGGTGCCCGTCGGCGGTCAGCCGGATGTCGAACTCGAACGCGTTGGCGCCTTCGACGATCGCCTGCCGGTAGGCGGCCAGGGAGTGCTCGGGAAGGAACTCGTTGGCGCCCCGGTGGGCGGCGATCAGCGGTTGGGACACACCACGACGATAACCGGTGCCGGTCGCGGCGGTGGCGGGCTCGGTTGCGGCGACCACTGGTGAGCGGGCGGTCTTCGGTCTGGTTCGGGTGGCGGTGGGAGACGGGCCGGTTGGCCAGCCTTCAGTCTGGTTCGGGTGGCGGTGGGAGACGGGCCGGTTGGCCAGCCTTCAGTCTGGTTCGGGTGGCGGTGGGAGACGGGCCGGTTGGCCAGCCTTCAGTCTGGTTCGGGTGGCGGTGGGAGACGGGCGGGTGACAGGATCGGATGGTGCAGTACGACGAGCAGGGATACAAGGACCTGGGCTGGGCCAAGATCGACACGGGCCGCCCGGCGCGGACGGGCACGGCCGAGGCGGTCTACGCCGCCGGGAAGACGCCGGAGCAGGTGGTCGCGGCGCTGCGCGCGCTGCGCGAATCGCACCCGGGCCGCGTGGCGATCGCCACACGGTGCGACGCGGCGTGCGTCGAGCAGATCGAGGCGGCGTTCGGCGACGAGGCGCTGTGCGACTCGGGGGTCGCCGCGATCGGCGGCTTCCCCGAGCCGGAGGCGGGGCCACTCGCGGTGGTGTGCGCCGGGACGTCGGACCTGCCGGTGGCCAGGGAGGCCGAGCTCGTCGCGAAGGCGAACGGGCTCGACGCGCACCTGGTGGCCGACGTCGGCGTCGCGGGCCTGCACCGGCTGCTGGACCGGCTGCCGCGCCTGCGGGAGGCGGTGTGCGTGATCGTCGTGGCCGGGATGGACGGGGCGCTGCCGAGCGTCGTGGCGGGCCTGGTGAGCGCGCCGGTGGTGGCGGTGCCGACGTCGGTGGGCTACGGGGCGGCCTTCGGCGGCCTCGCGCCGCTGCTGACGATGCTGAACTCCTGCTCGCCGGGCGTGACCGTGGTGAACATCGACAACGGGTTCGGGGCGGCGATCGCCGCGACCCGGATCATGAGCGTGAAGGCGGAGCGGTGAGGGTCGCGTGGCTGGACTGCTCGGCGGGCGCGAGTGGCGACATGTTCCTGGGCGCCTTGGTCGGCGCGGGCGTCGATCTGGCGGTGATGCGGGAGGCCGTGGACGCGCTGGGCGTCGAGCGGATCCGGTTGACGTCCCGGATGGTGAAGCGGCACGGCCTGGAGGGCGTCAAGGTCGATGTCGAGGTCCCCGACGCGGCGGTGGACCGGCGCTGGCGGGCGATCCGCGGCATGATCGAGGGCGCTGAGCTGTCGGAGGGGGTCAAGGCGCGGGCGCTGGACGCCTTCGGGCGGCTGGCGGCGGCCGAGTCGGCCTCGCACGGCATCGATGTCGACGACGTGCATTTCCACGAGGTGGGCGCGCTGGACTCGATCGCGGACATCGTCGGTTCGGCGGCGGGGCTGGAGGCGCTCGGGGCCGAGCGGGTGACCGCGTCGACGGTGACCGTCGGCGACGGGACGACGCGCGGCTCGCACGGTTCTATTCCGCTGCCCGCCCCGGCGGTGCTGCGGGTCCTGGCCGACGCCGAGGCGCCGTCCGTCGGCGCGGTGCCGTATGAGGCGTGCACGCCGACCGGCGCGGCGATCATCGCCGCGAGTGCGGACGCGTTCGGTTCGATGCCGGAGATGGTCGTCAAGCGGATCGGGGTCGGGGCGGGCGGGCGCGATCCGTCCGAGCGGGCGAACCTGCTGCGGATCGTGGTGGGCCGCGAGGTCGGCGCGATGGCACCGAGACCGGTGGTCATTGAAACCAATGTGGATGATCTGGATCCGCGGCTGTGGCCGTCGGCACTGGCGGCGCTGCTGGAGGCGGGGGCCTCTGATGCGTGGTTGACGCCGATCCTGATGAAGAAGGGGCGTCCGGCGCACACGGTCCATGTGCTGTGCCGGGCCGAGGCGGTGCGGGCGGTGCGCTCAGCGCTGGTGCGGCACACGACGACGATCGGGATGCGCTCCTACGAGATCGACAAGTACGCGCTGGAGCGCCGGTACACGTCGGTGGAGGTCGACGGCCGCGAGATCGGCGTGAAGCTCGCACTGGAGGACGGCGAGGTGGTCAACGCCTCGGTCGAGTACGAGGACGCGGTGGCCGCCGCGGCGGCGCTGGGCAGGCCGGTGAAGGTCGTGATCGCTCAGGCGAGCGCGCTGGCGGCCGAGCGGTACTGACGGCCGAGTTCAGCCGCAGTCGCCGCCGTGTCCCGCGGACGAGTCGCGATGCGCTGAAAACGCCGGTCGCCGCCGAACGGTGTCAGCAGCCCGCGTCCCCGCCGCCGCCTCCTCCGTCGCTGGAGCCGCCGGTGTCGCAGCCGGAGCCGCTGTCGCTTGCGGCGGCGCCGTAGAAGACGCCAGAGTCGTGAGAACCGGAGCTCGTGCGGCCGCGGGGCCCCGAGAACTGTCGGCGATAAGTAGCGCGGGCGGAGCCGGCGACGCGTGAGCGCAGTTCGGCCATCTCGCGGCGGTGCTGGCGGGCCTTGGCCCGGCGGGCGCGCGCCTTCGGCGTCATCTCGGACGCGGTGATGACGGCGGCGAGGACTACGACTATGCCGCCGACGATGAGGAGTGTGACCATGCCTCATTGTAAGGCGAATACGCTCAATCCCAGGGGCAGCGTTTCTCAGGGCAGTGTCTTTCCGCCGCCGTCCCGCCCCGATCCGCCTCGTACCGCCCCGCTCTGCTCGACCCTGCCTCTCTCCACTTCACCGCGCTCCGCCCCGTTCCGCTTCGTCTCCCCTCGCTCGGCCCCGCCCCGGCTCATCCCGCTTCGCCCCCGTTGGTCCTGTCCCCGTTCTGTCCCTCCCCCTCCAGCTCAGCCCTGTCTCATCCCGCTTCGCCTCGCTCCCGTTCCGTCCAGCTCGACTCCGTCTTGTCCCGCCCCACCCAGCTCGGCCCCGGCTCGTCCCACTCTGTCCCGCCTCCGCTCCGTCCCACTCTCCTCTGTTCCGCCCCGCCCCCTCTCGACCCGCGCAGAGCCGGCCTGGCGCGGGGTCTGTGGGCCGGCCTGGCACTGCCCGATTCGCCGATGGTGTCTCCGAAATGGATATTCACGTCGTTCTCAACCCCCGGCTTCGACGGTACGAGCGGGGACCGACACTCCGACATGGCCGGGTTCAGGGCGGTGTCATTGCCATGCCGCGTCCCCATTGGGCACACACGGCGGGTGGCCGCTACGCTCCGTAGGTGATTGATTTTCAGAATGCCTCGCTGGTCAAACTCCAGCAGGTCGAACCGAACAGTCTGCTCGGAGACGTGCAGCCGCTGCTGGTGCCGAACGAGCGGCCGGTGGCCTCGTTCAAGGGCATCCGAGACTATGTGGTCTTCACCGACAAGCGCGTGATCGCCGTCAACGTCCAGGGCATGACCGGCAAGAAACGCGATTTCACGTCGCTGCCCTACAGCAAGGTCCAGGCGTTCTCGGTCGAGACCGCCGGGCACTTCGACCTCGACGCCGAGCTCGATCTCTGGTTCAGCGGTCTGGGCAAGGTGCGCTTCGAGTTCAGGGGCCAGGTGGACATTCGGACGCTGTCGCAGCTCATCGCCACCTACACGCTGTGACGCTCTCGCCGACTCGAAAAGGCGGACACCGAGACGTCTGCAGACACCACGAGCGACGCGACCCCCTCGCCGACCCGAAAGGGCGGAATTTCACTCCGCGATCGGTTATGCGATGACAGTCCGGTCGGCGTGGTGCCTACGGAACGACTGAGGGTGGCGGCGAGGAGCACCGGCCCGGCGACAGGTGGCAGTCCGGTCAGCGTGGTGCCTACGGAACGACCGGACCGCCACCGTGCTCATTATAACTTATAAGATATAAATTATATCATATAAGTTATATACTTCAGGAATGATCGTGGACGGTGCTCACTTCCGGCACCGTGCCGATCTCCTCGTCCTCGCCCAGAACGACGAACTGGCCCATCATTCCCGCGTCCTCATGCGTCAGCAGATGGCAGTGGTACATGTACGGCAGGTTCGGGTCCGTGTAGTCGCTGAAGCGCATCGCGATCCGGTACTCCCGCTGTGGCACCAGTCGCACGGTGTCCTTCCAGCCGCGCAGGTGCGGCGGCGGGGTGTCACCGTCGACGGTGAGCACCTGGTACTGGACGTCGTGGACGTGGAAGTTGTGCATGTAGCCGTCATGGTTCGACACCTCCCACACCTCCACGGTGCCTTCCCTGACGCCGAAGTCGATGCGGTCCATCGCCATCTTCTCGCCGTTGATCGAGGTGCCCGAGAGGCTGAAGGAGCGCTCCTCGGCGACCTCCGCGCCATCGAGATCCGGCGCAGTGCCCATCGCGGCGGGGATCTCGGTCTCATCGGCCAAGGAGTTCGCGACCTGGAACCGGCAGATGCCGAAGCGGTCGTCGGCGCCGTTGAACCGCCCCAGGCCGAAGACGTACCCCTCCTCGATCGGATAGGACCGCAGCGTGACCGCCTCGCCGGGCTCGAAGGCCACGACGATCTCGGCCCGCTCGCCGGGGGAGAGCTCGATCCGGTCGGTCTCCCACGCCTCGGGCATCAGCCCGCCGTCGGTGGCGACCAGCGAGAACGTCCGGTCGTCGCTGAAGCCGAAGTTGTACAGGCGCGAGTTCGAGGCGTTGAGCAGCCGCAGCCGCACAAGACGGCTGCTCACTTCGAAGTACGGCCCCAGGGTGCCGTTGACGAGGATCTCGTCGCCGAGCACGCCTTGGGAGCTCAGGAAGGCCCCCGAGTCGTCGAGCTGGTTGCCGTCGTCGAACTTCCTGTCCTGCACGATCATCGGGACGTCGTCGACGCCGTACTCGCTCGGCAGGCCCAGCGCCTCGGACTCGTCGTCGTCGATGATGAACATCCCGGAGAGCCCCTTGTAGATGTGTTCGGCGGTCCGCCCGTGCGGGTGCGGGTGGTACCACAGCGTCGCCGCCTGCTGGTTGATCGTCCACTGCGGAGCCCAGTCGCCTCCCGGCTCGACCTCCTGGTGCGGGCCGCCGTCCATGACCGCCGGCAGGTGCATGCCGTGCCAGTGGATCGAGGTGGACTCGTCGAGGCTGTTGACCACCCGGAAGGCGACCTCCTCGCCGCGCTTGGCCCGGATCGTCGGCCCCAGGTACGTGCCGTTGATGCCCCATGTCCTGGTGGCCGGGCCGCTCTTGAACGCGGTCTCGCCGGACTGGATGTCGAGGTTGAACACACGCGCCCCAGAGGAGTCCTCTTCAGACTCCGCGAGCGGGGGGATCGCCAGCGGCGAGTCGAAGTCGACCTTGCCGACCGTGTCGACCTCAGCCTTGTTGTAGAAGTAGGCCACCGTGCCGCCGAGGCCGAGCGTCAGCGCTCCAACGCCCGCACCGCCGCCGATGAGAGACCACTTCAATGCCTTACGCCGTTCCATGGCGCCAATTCTGGTGGGATCATCCGACACCGACATCGGACCACGGACGTGAAGTGGTCTACGCCTACGGGACTACACCAGTGCGGCGCATGCACCGCTGGTGGTGTGCACTCAGACCTCGGTGAGGTATCCGCGCAGGTGAGCGGCGTTGACGGCCTCGGCCCGATTGGCGGCCCCGAGCTTCGACATCGCCCGCGAGAGGTGCACGCTGACGGTCTTCTCCGAGATGTACAGCTCCGAGCCGATCTGCCGGTTGGTCAGGCCCTTCGCGACCAGCCGCAGCACCCCGAGCTCGCGCGGCGTGAGCGGTCCGGCCGAAGGCGAGGCGATGTCGAGCCTCGCCCGCGCCAGCAGAGCATCGATCTTGTCGAGCAGCGGCCTCGCGCCGAGCCGCTCGGCGGTGCACTTGGCCTCGGCGAGCTGCCCGGCGGCCTCGGTGCGGTCCACGGCGGCGCCGCGGCCCAGGAGCGCCTCGGCCAGGCGCCAGCGCGCATACGCCTGCCGGTAGGGCTCGCCCTGGCCGACTTCGGCGTACGCGAACGCTTCGACGACCTCGCGCCACCGGTCCGGGTCGCCCTCCCCGTCGAGCCGGACCGCCTCGGCTTCGAGCGCGGCGGCCCACGCCAGGCCCTCGGGCCCCAGCGACCCCGACAGGGGGCGGCCGTGGCGCAGGAAGTAGCGCCCGCGCTCGGCGATGCGCTCGCCCGCGGCCGCCGCGTCCTTGGCCGCGGCGATCTCGCCGTGGCCCCGGGCGGCCTGCGCGAGGTCGGCGGCGGCCGCGATCCCCGCGACGCACACCGAGACGCCGGCCAGGTGGTAGCCCTCGATGCACTCGATCCGCCTGATGGTCCGCTCGGTGACCGCGACGGCCTCGCCGGGGCGGCCCCGCCAGCGTTCCAGTTCGGTGCCGCACAGCCCCGCGAGCGCGAGGACCTGGCCGTCGACCTGCCAGCGGTCGGCGAGGTAGGCGAGGCGCCGGTCGGCGGCGTCGAATCGGCCGCGCGCGACGTCGACCAGCAGTGCCGCGGCGGCGAGCCTGGTCATGACCACCCCGGGCACGACGCTGGTGGCCATCTCGGCGGCGGCCTCGGCGGCGTCCCAGTCGCCGAGCATGTAGTTGCAGATGACTTGGCGCACCGCGGTCTCGGTGCCGGAGGCGCTCCACTTGTGGCCGGTGCGCTCGGCGCGGGCCATGCCCTGGTCGAACTCGGCCAGGGCCGAGGCGACCCGCGCCTTCTCGAGGTGGGTGATTCCGGCGCTGAAGTGCGAGCGCAGCTCGACCTCGTTCCAGCAGGTGCCGCGCACCAGGTCGCGGGCCTGCTCGTGGAGCCTGAGGGACTCCTCGAGGTCGCCGCCGCGCCGGAACGAGGCGGCGGCGGCCGAGATCAGGGCATCGGCCTTGGCGGCGATGTGCGGTCCCGGGCCGCCGATCGCGTCGGCGGTGGCGACGGCCCGCTCGGCCCATTCGGTGGCAGCGCCGTAGTCGCCCATGGTGTGGTGGGTGCGTGCCAGGATCGCCTGGGTCCAGGCCTTCGTGGCGTGCGGCGGGTCGTTCTCGATCAGCGCCCACGCATCGAGGGCGACGCGGTGGGCCTCGCCTTCGGTGCCCTCCAGGACGAGCAGGTGCTTGGCGTACTTGCGCCGCGTCTCGGCGGCCTGGACAGGGTCGCCTTCGCGGTCGGCGAGGTCGACGGCGGCACTGGAGTAGGACAGCGCCCGCTTGAACTCGCCGCTGGCGCCGGCCTGACCGCCCGCGCCGAGCGTGAGCTGCAGCTCCGAGCATCCCGGGGGGCGCTCGTCGGCGGGGACGCTGTCGAGCAGGCGCAGCGCCCGCTCGAAGTGCAGCAGCGACTCGGCGGGCGCCGAGAGCTCGTCGGCCTCGTGCGCGGCCTTGACCGACGCGGCCAGCGCGGTGGGCAGGTCGCCGGACTCGTGCGCGTGGTGGGCGAGCTCGGCGGCGGCGCCGGGGCGCGTGTCTCCGGCGAGGGACTCGGCGATGCGCTGGTGGTAGCGGCTGCGTTCGCCCGGGAGCAGGTCGTTGTAGACGGCCTCGCCGAGCAGGGCGTGGCGGAAGGAGTACGCCTGGGGGCTCTTCTGGACGATGACGCCATGGGAGATGGCGGCCCGCAGCGCCTGGTCGAGTTCGCGCTCGGATTTGATGCCGGTCTCGTCGAGCAGCGACCAGACTGCGGCGTTGAGGCGCTCGTAGGTGAACATGCGGCCCATCGCGGAGGCGAGGCGCACCACCTGCTGGGCGGTGTCGGGGAGGCGCTCGAGGCGGGCGAGGAGCACTTCGGCGAGCTCGAAGGTGACGGTGTGGGTCTCGGCGCTCGCGAGCTCTTCGGCGAGGAACGCGTTGCCCTCTGAAGCGGCGGCGATCTTGGCGACGGTCTCCTCGTCGAGCCCGGCGTTGAGCTCGCGCACGAAGTCGGCGGCGTGCTGGGAGTCGAACGGGTCGAGGTGGAGGCGTTCGACGGCGGGCAGGCGCACGAGTTCGGCCAGGAGCGGGCGCAGCGGGTGGGCGCGGTGCAGCGCGTCGGTCCGGTAGGTGCCGAGGATGAGGACGGGCTGGTCGCTCAGGCGCGAGGTGAGGAAGGCGAGGAGGTCGCGGCTGGAGCGGTCGGCCCAGTGGAGGTCTTCGAGGACGAGGACGAGCGGTTCGGATGCGGAGACCTCGGCGAGCGCGGCGCTGAACGCCTCGAACAGGCCGAGTCGTCCGAGTTCGCCCTCAGTGCGGTGGGACTGTCCGGGCAGCAGCGGCCCCAGGCCGGGGTTCTCGGCGATCACGTCGGGGCACCGGCGCGAGAGCGTGCCGAGGGCCTCGGCGAACGGCAGGTAGGGGAGGGCGGAGTCGGCGGTGTCGAGGCAGTGGCCGGTGGCGGTGAGGACACCGCCACCGACACTGGTGGTGAATTCCTGCATGAGCCGGGATTTCCCGACCCCTGCGTCGCCGGAGATGAGGAACGTGGCGGGCTTGCCGCCGCGGGCCTGGTCCAGGGCGCCTTGCAGCGCCGCGAGCTCGTTGTCGCGGGCGAAGAGCGGGAGGTCCGAACCGAGGCGCGCCATGTCCATAATCATGACATGACCTCATGACATCTCGACGTTTTTATTTCGCGAGCTGAAACCGCCGGGCGGCCCCGCCCGAGGAGCCTCCTTTGCGGTGCAGGGCCTTCGCCAGACGGGACGCCAGGCCCTCGCGGCGCGCGCCCTCGGTGCCCTTGCGGGCCTCCTTGGCGAGGCGCTCGCGCTCGGCCGCGGCCATGAGCTCGCGGGAACGGGCGTAGTACATGTAGCTGAGTTCGAAGTCGTTCACGATGCTTCCTTCGGTGTCGTTCTTCCTTGTGACACCAAGTCTTCGGCTGAGGCCACCGGTGGGGCATCAGCACATCGCGTCGACCGGCCCCTCAGGGGCCTTACCCGCCGCCCCTCAGGCGCGCCGATCCCTTACTTTCGCGCCGTCCCCCTTACGGGACAGTCGCGAGGGCCACCAGATGCGGCGGCCGACGTCGACGGCCAGGGCGGGCACGAGCAGCGACCGCACCAGGATCGTGTCGAGCATGACGCCGAAGGCGACGATGAACGCAATCTGCGCCAGGAACAGCAGCGGCAGCACCGCCAGTGCCGAGAAGGTCGCGGCGAGCACCACTCCGGCGGAGGTGATGACGCCGCCGGTGGTGACCAGGCCGCGCAGCGTCCCGGCCCTGGTGCCGAGGCGCTGCGCCTCTTCGCGGACGCGCGTCATGAGGAAGATGTTGTAGTCGATGCCGAGGGCCACCAGGAAGACGAACCCGAACAGGACCACGGTCGGATCGGCGCCGGGGAAGCCGAGCAGGTGGTTGAACACCAGCGCCGAGACGCCCATCGTCGCCCCGAAGGAGAGCACGACGGTGGCCACCAGCAGCACCGGCGCGACGATCGAGCGCAGCAGCAGGATGAGCACCGCGAGGATGACGGCCAGAACGATCGGGATGATGACCGCCCGGTCGCGCTCGGAGGTGTCGATCGTGTCGAGCTGGACGGCCGTGGCGCCGCCGACCTTCGCGTCGGCCCCGTCGACGGCGTGGACGGCCTCGCGCAGGCGCTCGACGGTGTCGACCGCCGCGTCAGAGTCGGGCGCGTCGTCCAGGACGGCCTCGATCATGACCTTCCCGTCGACCACGCGCGGCTCGCCGGAGGAGTCGGCGGCAACGGTGACGTCGGCGACGCCGTCGACGTCGGCGGCCGCGGCCACCTGCTCGACGGTGTCGGCGTCGGCGATGATCACCGCCGGGGAGCCCGCGCCGCCGGGGAAGTGCTCGGCGAGGACCTCTTGGCCGGTCACGGAGTCGACCTCGGTGAGGAACACGTCGGTCTGGGCGGTGCCGTCGGCCTTCAGCTGGGTCATGAAGGCGGCGGCGATGAGGAGGACGAGTGCGGTCGAGGCCCACACGAGGCGCGGCCGGGCGGCCACGAGCGCGGCGACGCGGCCCCACAGCTTCGAGCGCTGCGCCTGCCCGTCGGCGGCGGGGCGCTTCGGCCAGAACGCGGCGCGGCCCACGATGGCGAGCAGCGCGGGCAGGAACGTGACCGAGGCCAGGAAGGACGCGGCGATGCCGATCGCGGCGACCGGGCCGAGGCCCTGGTTGGACTCGAGCCGGCTGAACAGCAGGCACAGCACGCCGAGGATGACCGTGCCCGCCGAGGCGGCGATCGGCTCGATCGTGCCGCGCAGTGCGGCCAGGACCGCGCGGAACCGGTCGGGCTCGGTCCGCAGCTGCTCGCGGAAGCGGGCGACCAGGAGCAGCGCGTAGTCGGTGTCCGCGCCGAACACGAGGATGAACAGGATGCCCTGGCTCTGGCCGTTGAGGTCGATGGTTCCGGCGTCGGCGAGGAGGTAGACGGTGAAGCTGGCCAGACTGAGTGCGAAGACGCCGGAGAGCAGGACGATGAGCGGCAGCAGCGGCGAGCGGTAGACGAGGACGAGGATCACCGCGACCACGGCCGCGGCGACCAGGATCAGGAGCCCGTCGACGCCGCCGAAGGCGGCGCCGAGGTCCGCGCCGAGCGCGGCCTGGCCGGTGACGAGGACGGTGAGGCCCTCAGGTCGGTTGTTCTCCAGCGATTCGCGGATCGCATCGATCTCGTCGTCGGTCTCGCCGGAGGCGTCGATGAGGAGGATCAACTGCGCCGCTTCGGGTGTGCCCTCCGAGGAGGGGATCGCCTGGGGCGGCGGTCCGACGTTGAACGGCAGCGCACCGAGCTCCCCGGCCGCGGCCTCGAGATAGGCGAAGTCCTCGCCGGTCAGGCCGCCGGTCCGCTCGGCGACGACGATGGCGGGCGTGGCCTCGGTGTCGGCGAACTCGGCCCGCAGGTCGATGACCTCGGTGGATTCGGCCGAGGACGGCAGGAAGGCCGAGCTGTCGTTGACGGCGACCTGACTGAGCTTGCCCGCGTAGGGACCGCTGAAGGCCGCCAATCCCAGCCAGGAAAGCGCTATCAGGGCGGGTGCGAGCCGGCGAAGGCGGCTGACAAGGCGGGCCCCTGAGGGTCGCTGTTCGGTCATGTCGTGCCTTCCTCGCCGACGAGAGAGAAAATGGGTACGCGAAGAACCGTGGAGGGCCTGATTCGCCCAATATCAAGCGCGAATCCTACACAATATAGGTTATATCCTATAATATCACAGATTATAATATATATCTTATAATCTATAATCTGTAAAGCCACAGAGAGTGGGTTATAAGTTATAGAATATAGGTATTTAGTTCGATCATCGAATATTGTTGCGGTGGAAATAGTAGTCTGGACTCCTCAGGACGACAACCCGACAGGACGGCGATGAAACCCGAAACCCCCGAGGAACCGCCGCCGCTCGGCGATCAGCGGATCATTCGCCTGCTCCAACTGCTCACTGTCGAGTCCGACCAGTTCGTCGAGCGGTTCGGTGCCCAGCACGGCCTCCATCGCACCGACATGAACGCCCTCGCGTTCGTCCTGGATGCCGCCCAGCGAGGTGAGCCGATCTCGCCTTCGAGCCTGTCGGCAAGACTTGGCCTGAGTCCTTCGGCCACCACCGCGCTGATCGACCGACTCGAAACCTCGGGACACCTTGAACGCCATCGCGACCATCGCGACCGCCGCCGCGTGACACTGACCATGTCCGAGACCGCGATGGACGCGGGCCGACGCCTCTTCACGCCGCTCGGCGAGGTCTTCGCCGACTCCTGGGCCGATTTCACTGACGAGGAGCGCGAGACCATTGTCAGATTCCTGATTCACTCGATCGGGGCAATGCGCGACGTCCGCGAAGACTGGAACGAATAAATTCCCTTTAGGAAAGTCCTATGAGGTTACAACCTGGGTGAGCAGCGACGTCGCATTCATCGAACCCAAACCCGGCTGATCGCCTGTGACCGTGGTCTCTAGACGCTTTTGCACTATTACCGTGTCGTAAGTTGCGGCGCGCCAATTGATGTGCAAGTGTTCTTGACACGCGTGAAGCACGTGTCCTTTAGACCAACCAAATAGAAAACGCGGCGGGCTGCCGCTTCAATCGCCAAACTGTCTCGGCAGCCCGCCTCTCACCAGAGAGGAAACCTCCCATGGTTGGCTTCAGCCTACCCCAAGACCCGGTTCCCGCCTCGGTCAAAATCGACCTTGAGCTCCACCAGCCGTACCGGACGTGGTTCGGTTTCGGTCGTCTGCGGTGCGAGTGGTGCCACCACAAGTGGGGCGCTCACGGCTGCCCGCAGCGGCGTTCTGCCGTGAAGCTGCTCGCTTCCTGCGTCGGCTCTCCTTCGCTGCGTGGTGTGCTCGCCAACCTGATCGGCTTCTCGTGGGGCGGTGCCGCATGACCGCCAATCCTGAACGCATCGTCCTGGGCCGCTTCAATCTCGAGCACCGCCGCATCGAGGTCTACCAGATCGCAGGCGGCTCCACCACGTCCGTGCGCCTGCGGCGCATCGCGCCCGAGCCCGCCGTCGACCTCGGCTACATCAACCGCATCGGCTCCCCGTTCTCGCGCCTGCACCTCTACCGCGCCGAATGGTCGGTCGCGCTGCGCCGCGTCGCCAAGGAGCAGGCGGCGGGCATCTGGCTCCACGCCGCCCAGCACGAGGCGGAGGTCGAGGGATGACCCTGCACTTCGTCGACCACTACCCGCTGCTCGGCACCGCCGACATTGACGGCTTCGAAGTCCACTTCGCCTGGATCTGGAAACAGCCGTGCCTGCGCGTGACCTTCGCCGAGACTGAGCCGTCCTTGATCGGCCGCGTCACCCAGCTCGACGGCCTCCCGCGTCTGGTCGCCGCTCCGGACAACCTCGCCTGGCTGCACCAGGACGACCCGGTCCGCACCCTCGCCGTCCTCGACTTCGCAACCGATCTATGGAGACGGAAGGAGAAAACGATCCGCACCTGCGACGGCTGAAGGCTCGCTGTCGTCCTGGCGTATGTCAGGCATGCGCTGGAGGCCTTCGACTCGAACCGGTGTCAGTTACCCGACAGCTATTCGACAGCGAGGCTCGCGTGTCGTACGAGCCTTACGAGATGAAAGTGAACTTAAGGTCTTTCCATGGCGAAGATTCCCCATGAAGCACTCCATCACCTGTTCCGAGAGGATCCCGGCCTGTTCACACAAACCGTGCGTCGGATCCTCGATGAGACGTTCCCCAAGATCAAGGAGGTCGCCGAGATCATCGTCGACACCACCAGCATCGATGCCGTCGAGCGCTATATCGACACCGCGCTGCGGGTGACCACCGATGAGGGTGAGGAGATTCTGGTCATCGAACCGCAGACCGAGCCGCCCTCGCCGCAGAAGATCCGCGCCTGGGCGTGGTACCTGGCGTTCCTGGAGAACAAGTACCAGTTGCCGGCGAGCCTGCTGATCCTCACCGCGAAGGAGCCGACCGCCCGCGCCTGCCGCGGAGAGCTGTCGCTGGGGCCGGCCCGCAGGCCGGTCATGCGGCTGCTCCCTTACGTGATCGGCCCCGACAACATGCCGCTGATCACCGATGCCGCCGAAGCGGCCGAGGACGTGCCCTTCTCGGTGCTCGCACTGCTCACCCAGCGGCTCAATCCCGGAGTCGAGCAGGCCATGCGTCCGCTGATGGACGCGCTGGACACCCTCGACACCGACACCGCCCGCTATTACGCCGAGTTCGTGGAAGGCGGACTCGGTGAAAGTTGCCAACGAGAGGTTTGGAAGCAGATAATGAAGACCATGACCTACGGATACGTCTCCGAACTCAAGCAGGAGTTCCGCGAGGAAGGCCGCGAGGAAGGACGCCAGGAAGGCCACCTCGAAACTGCGGTGAAGACGCTGCTGGCCGTACTCGCCGCCCGGGACCTCGACGCGACCGACGCCGACCGCGACCGCATCCGCTCCTGCACCGATCACGAGCGGCTGCTCGTATGGACCGTGCGCGCCGCCACCGCGTCGAGCACGGCCGAGGTCTTCGGCGATTAGCTCGCCCCTTGAGCGACCGTAGAGCAACCAAGTGAGCTACGGGCGGCGGCCGTGCGGTTCCGCCGCCCGCCCGGTCGCCCATCCCGCATACGGCCTATGCGATCAGTAACGCTGCACCGACCGCGGGCATCGCCAATGCGCCGTCTACAAGCGCCGCATAAGTTTGCCGGAGAAGCGCATTGGTATGTTCTGTCGGTGCCCAAAATTCATACCTCTCTCTTGGCCATTCCCTTGGCCTTCACGCTCGCCTCTTGTGAGGAGAGCAGTCCGATCACGGTCGAAAACACCGAAGCCGTCGCCAACGGTTATGTACCACAAGGTGAGTGGTGGTCCTGGGCGGCCTGGGAGCAAGACGGTGAAGACCCCTTGGGCGACACGACAGGCGAGTTCTGCGCTTTGAACCAGCCGGAGGGCGTCTGGTTCCTGGCCGGGACCCTCGGCGGGCACGCCGACCGCAGTTGCGAGATTCCGGCCGAGACCCCAGTGGTGTTCCCGGTCGTCAACATGACCGGCAGCGTCGCCGAGTGCGATGCGTTCATGGAGGCGGCCTCCGGCAGCGCCGAACTCGACGGCAATGCCCTCGACCCCGTTGTGTTGCAGGCAAGGGAGTTCGAGGTCGAGATTCCGCAAGGTGAACTCATGCGGTATTCCTGCGGCATCTGGGTCGTGATCGAGAGCCTGTCGATCGGCGAGCACCTGCTCGTATTCGAGGGTCGATCCGGCGGGTTCACGACGTCGGTGGACTACACGTTGACCGTCGTCGAGTCGTGACCGCAGCAGGCCACCGGCCTCACCGAGGCGACCCGCCGCAAGAGGAGGATCCAGAAGCGAAAGGCCTCTCAATTGCTCACGGTCAAATACTCCAATCGCATGATCCTGCTCGTCGGATCGATCTTCGGAGCCATCCCCGCAGTCTCGGCGATCGGCATCGGCGTCGGTGGCGCGTTCAACCTCTGGCTGCTCGTCGCGACCATGGCCGCGTTCGGCATCGGCGCCGCCATCGGCGCGTTCGGCGTGGCGCACTCGGTCACCCGCATCGACAACCGCGGCCTGGCGCGCCTCCAGCGCAACGGGAACTTCAGTCCGCTCAAGCGCCTGGAGCGAGGCCAGCGGTTCGTGATCGTCAAACGCTGCCTCTGCGTCCAGGGGGACGACGGCACGATCGAGAACATCGAGATCGCGAAATGGCGGATTCGCCGTGGAGACTGGGAACGCGTGGCGCAGGAGTACTCCGACATCGACGCCACCGAATCGCCGAAGCCCCGGCCGCATCAGTGAACAGGAGCTGGGTCGGAAACCCATAAGACCGCCAGCAGCACCGCCCACTCGGCCCATGTACCGACCATCCGACCGCCCTCCTGCGCCCGTTCGGCGCCCTCATCGCCGCGTCCGCCATACGCTGGAACGAAGCCCGGCTCCGGCCCGAGGGAGCGCCGACCCGCTCCAGGGACCGCAACCGACACCGGGAGGGGCACCGTGAACGCATCAGCTCAACTCCGCGTCGACCCTGAGCGCTGGCCCGACGTCGCCCGCGCACCCCGCAGCCCGCTGCGGGCCGCGGCGGCCTCGGCACTGCTGCGCCGCGTCGCCGCCCGCCTGCCGCTGCGCGTCGAGACGCCCAGCGGCGCCATCGGCCCGCTCGGGCCTCCCGTGCTGCGCCTCCACCGCCCCGAGGCGTTCTTGCACCGGCTCGGCACTAGCGGCCTCATCGGCTTCGGCGAGGCCTACCAGGCCGGCGACTGGGATGCCGACGACTTGCCCGGCCTCCTCACTGCGCTGGCCGCGGGCGTCGACTCGCTCGTGCCGCCGCCGCTCCAGACGCTGCGCCGCCCCTTCGTCGGTGTCCTGCCCGCGCGCCAGGACAACACGCGCGGCAACGCCAGGCGCAACATCGCCGACCACTACGACCTGTCCGACGCGATGTTCGCCCTGTTCCTCGACGAGACCATGACCTACTCCTCGGCGCTGTTCGGCACCGCCCCGGCCCGCTGGGACGATCTCGCCGAAGCCCAACGGCGCAAGATCGACCGCCTGCTCGACCGCACCGGCGTCGGACCGGACTCGACCGTCCTGGAGATCGGCACCGGCTGGGGCGAGGCGGCCGTCCGCGCCGCCGAACGCGGCGCGCGCGTCCACACCATCACTCTCTCGTCCAACCAGCTCGAACACGCCCGCGCGCTCGCCGCCGAGCGCGGCGTCGCCGCTCGGGTTGAGGTCGAACTGCGCGACTACCGCGACCTCGACCCCGGACGCCGCTACGACGCGGTGATCAGCGTCGAGATGATCGAGGCCGTGGGCGAACGCTACTGGCCCGCCTACTTCGCGACACTGCGCCGCTCGCTCGCCCCCGGCGGCAAGGTCGGCCTTGAGGCCATCTCGATGCGTCACGACCGCATGATGGCCGCGAGGCGCACCTACACATGGATCCACAAGTACGTCTTCCCCGGCGGCATCATCCCCTCGATTCCCGCGATCGAGCGCTGCGCCGAGGCGGCCGGGCTGCGCATCGCCGACCGACTCGACTTCGGCGGCGACTACGCCCAGACACTGCGGCTGTGGCGAGAACGTTTCGCCTCCCGCGCAGAGCGCCTCGCCGCCCTCGGCTTCGACGAGGTCTTCCGGCGCACCTGGGAGTTCTACCTCGCCTACGCGCAGGCCGGCTTCGCCAGCGGCTACCTCGACGTCCACCAACTCATCCTGGAGGCGAGCGGATGAACGCCGAATCGCACTCTTGTGCTGTAATGCCCCGGTGAGTGGAGAACGGATCGGGTCCCTGATCGGGGCCATCGGCGGACTGGTGTTCATCCTCGTCAATGCCGGAGGATTGCCGGGTGCGGCGCCGCTGGTCGCCCGCTGCCTCGGCGTGGCGGCCTTCGCGTTCGTCGTCTGGTACGCGGTCGTGCGCCCCAGGCCCGGCGCGGTCGAGGCGCGGCCGCCGACGCGGCGGGCCATGCGCGTCTACTGGATCTGCGTGGGCGCGATGGCCTTGGCCATCCCGGTCGGCGCGGCCGTCGTCAACAACGTCCTCGACGCGCCCGAGCTCACCGTTTGCTGGGTGGTCCTGGTCGTCGGCGCGCACTTCCTGCCGTTCGCCAAGGCGTTCGACGCGCCCGTGTTCGCCCCCCTGGCGTGGACGCTCGTCGGCATCGCCGTGGTCGGCGGGGCGCTGACCCTCGCGCTCGACGAGCAGGCCGCGGCCTGGACGGCCGTGCTCGCCGGGGCCGCGCTGCTCGCCTACGTCGCACTCGGCTCGCGGCCCGGGCGCGAGACTCGCGCCGCCTGAACGAAACGAGCGGGGCCGCCCGCGACGCGAGGCGGGCGGCCCCATCGGGCGGAAGGGAGGCTTAGGCGGCGGGCATCAGCACGCCGTCGATGATGTACACGGTGGCGTTGGCGGTCTGGACATTGCCGCAGACCACGCGGGCCGAGCCGTTGACGGTGAAGTCCTCGCCGGAGCCCTCGACCTCGATCGTGTCGCCCTGGAGGGTGGTGAAGGGACCGGCGGTGCCGAGCTCCTCAGGCGTGATCTCCTCGCCGACCACATGGTAGGTGAGGATGTTCGTCAGCTGCTCCTTGTCGGCCATGACCGCCTCGAGGTCCTCGGCAGGGATGGCCGCGAACGCATCGTTGGTCGGCGCGAACACGGTGATGTCCTCGGCCGAGTTGAGGGTGTCGACCAGTTCGGCCTCGGTGACGGCGGAGACGAGCGTGCTCAGGACCGGGTTGTTGGTCGCAGCCGTGGCGACCGGGTCGTCGGCCATGCCCTCGAAGCTGCCTTCGCCGGTGGCCGGGACGGCCGAGCAGGCGTCGCCGAACTCGCCCGACATCGCCATCTCGTCCTCGGTGGGCTCCTCGGCCATGGTGGACTCCTCGGACGAGGTCGCCTCCTCGGAACCGGTGTCCTCGGGGTCCTCGTCGGAGCTGCACGCGGCCAGCGCGATGGCGCATCCGGCCGCCACTGCGAGCGCTCCGGCACGGGTCATCAGTCGGTTCTTCATGTCTTGCCTCTTTCTCAATCGGTTCCGGGAGGTTCGTGATCCCGGTTCTCATTCAGCTGTGTTCATTCAGCCGTGTTCATTCAGCGGTGACGACGACGGAATGCCATCCGGTCGCGCCGTCGGGGAACGGTGTCTGCCGCTCCTGGGGCTGCGTCTCTCCTTCACCGTCGGTGGCGCGGACCTCCAACTTGTGGCGGCCCGGTTCGGCGTCCCACTCCCACCGCCACTGGCGCCACACGTCGGCGCCGATGACGGGCGCGAGCTCGGCCTCGTTCCACGGGCCCTCGTCGACACGGACCTCGACGCGGTCGACGCCGCGGTGCTGGGCCCAGGCGACACCGGCCACGGGGACCGCGCCGGTGCCCACGCGCTTGAGCGGGTCGGGGGTGTCGATGCGGGAGAAGGTCTTGACGGGTGCCTTCGCGTCCCAGTCGCGGCGCACCCAGTACGGGTCGAAGTCGGTGAAGGTGGACAGTTCGAGTTCGACGAGCCACTTGGTGGCCGAGACGTAGCCGTACAGGCCGGGCACGAGCATGCGCACAGGGAAGCCGTGATGGAGGGGCAGCGGCTCGCCGTTCATGCCGACCGCGAGCATGGCGTCGCGCCCGTCGGTGCAGATCGCGGTGGGCGTCCCGGCCGTCCATCCGTCGGAGGAGCGGCTGACGACCTGGTCGGCGTCGGGGTCGGGCCTGGCCTCGGCGAGCAGGTCCGCCAGCGGCGCGCCCAGCCAGCGGGCGTTGCCCGCCAGATCACCGCCGACCTGGTTGGACACGCACGAGAGGGTGATCTCGCGTTCGATCAGGTCGCGGTCGAGCAGGTCCCGGAACGACAGCTCCATGGGGTGCTCGACCCGGCCGGTGATGCGCAGGACGTAGTCGTCGGGGAAGACCCGCGGGACGACCAGGGCGGTGTCGACGCGGTAGAAGTCGGCGTTCGGGGTGAGGTAGGAGGTGATGCCCTCGACGTCCAGGCCGCTCCCCTCCGGACCGACTGAGGCGGGTTCGGGGAGCCGGACGGCGTCTCGGGCGGAGTCGATCGCTCCCGTTCCGCCGAGACGCCATCCGACAACCCCCACCAACCCCGCCCCCGTCAGGGCGATGAGGACCCCTCGCCGGTCGACGACACGACCGGGCACCGGTGCTTCGATCGTCTTCGGCCGCCGGTGCAGCGATGCCCACGGCGATCGTTTCGGCCTCTCACCGGCTGACGCTTCGGCGGCCTTAGGGCGCCGGTACAGCAGCCACAGCACGAGCGCGCCGCAGGCGGCGCCGGCGAGCGAGGGGAGGGCCCAAGTCCAGTCCGCGGCCGGGCGGCCGAGCGCGGCTGCCGCTCCCACCGTGCCGAGGACTGCCAGGGCCGCGTAACCGACCGCGATCCGCTTCCGGGAGAGGATGCCGACCGCGGCGGCGGCGATGAGCAGCACGGTGCCGATGCCGATGAGCAGCACGAGCTTGTCGTGCTCCCCGAACGTGCGGATGGCGAATTCCTTCACCGGCTCCGGCGTCGCGTCGATGACGGCGGCGCCGACCGCGGCCACCGGGGCACTGCCCGGGGCGACGGCGACGGCGGCCAACTGCGCCGCCGCCAGGGCACCGCCGGCGCATGCCACGCCGGCCAATGCCGCGATCGTTCTGCCACTCATGCCCCTGATTCGGGGCGGGAGCCGATCCGGATGGGTTCGAATCGAAAAATCCCGGATCAATGCCGTATTCGCTGATAAACCACAACGCGAGCCAGGATCACAGACCCGACTCGCGTTCTTCCCTATAGGCTATACGGCACTCATATTGCAAATATTATAGGCTATAATCTATCTTGTATGAAGATATGACATCTATAAAACAAGGCTATAGGATATAACCTTCTCCGTGCGCGGGTGTCGCGTTCGCAATGCCCGCCGTGTGAAAGTTATAAGTTATAGCCTCCTCTGTGTCGCCTGCGCCGAAGTGTCAACCGCTGCGTAGAAGTTATAGGCTATAACCTTTCCTCTGTGTGTTTATGCGGTCATGTCCACACCCGCGACCATCGGCAGGGTCGGGGCGTCCGATCCGCCCGCCGGTTCCTCGGTGACCCCCATGACGTCGGTCTCGTCGATACCGTCGACGAGCATCGTCGCCGAGGAGTCCCCCGGGTCCATCACGCCCGCCGAGACCGGCCCCTCGTCGTTGACCAGCCACAGCTGATAGGCCCGGTCCTCGCCGACCGCCGCCAGGTCGGAGACCACGACCACGGCCTGGTCGAGCGAGGCCGAAGCGACGACGGTGACTTGGCCGCCGCCCACAGCGTCCTCGGTGGAAACCTCGGCGTCGGCAGCCTCCAGCACCGCGGCCAACCGGTCGCTCTCGCTCACCTCGGACTCGGCGTACTGCTGCATGACCACCCACGTGATCGCCCCGCCCGCAAAAGCGATGACCACCACCAGTGCCGTGGCGGCCAAGGCGCGGCGCAGCCGCGGCAGCCGCCGCGGGCGCAGAATGCGCTCGGCACTCGCAATCGGCCCCTCCGGCTCGACGGGACGGTCCGGCGGCGCCTCCTGGCGGGTGCGCCGCGCCTCCGCCAGGACGCGCTCGCGCAGCCGCGGCGGCGGCTCGGCGATCGTCACATCGGCCAGGCGCGAGGCCGCCTCGCGCAGTTCGGCGGCCTCCTGCGCGCAGGAGGCGCACTCGTCCAGATGCCGGTCGACCAGGCGGCGCTCCGCATCATCGACCGCGTCGAGCGCGTACGCGCCGATCAGCGTGTGGACATCGGCGTTCATCGTGCGGCCTCCAAGCAGTCGCGCAGCTTGATCAGGCCGTCGCGGATCCGGGACTTGACGGTCGGAACCGCCGTCTCCAGCAGCGTCGCGACCTGCCGGTAGGTGTGCCCGCCGTAATAGGCCAAGGTGACCGCCTGGCGCTGCAGCCCGGTGAGGGTCTTCATGCACCGGCGCACCTGCCGGTGCTCCAGGCGGCTCGCGGCGGTCTCGGCCACCGCGTCGTACTCGGGTTCGACGGACTCGGCCGCGGCCCGGCGCTCCCGGTCCCCGGCGGCCTGCGCCGAGCGCACCCGGTCGACCGCCCGGCGGTGCGCGATGGTGGTGACCCACGCGCCTGCCGTGCCGCGCTGCTGGTCGAATCGCGTGGCGGTCCGCCACACCTCGATGAGAACCTCCTGGGTCACCTCCTCGGCCTGCGCCGGGTCCCGCAGGACGCGCAGGCACAGGCCGTAGACGCGCGGCGCCATGAAGTCGTAGAGGCTCGCGAAGGCGTCCTCCTCGCCCAGCGCGGTGCGGTGCACGAGCTGCTCGGCCGTCTCGGCCTCGGCGTTCTCGCCGGCGATCCGCAGGTGCGGCTGGTCGTGGCGCCGCGCCGCGCCGCCCTTGTCAAGCATCATCGCGCTCCCGGCGGTAGGTCTCCGTACTCATGAGCAGTTCGGAGCCCGAAGAGAAGCGGATGGGTCGGACCGGCGAATTTCTCGAACGCACGGCGCCGACGCCGCAACGCCCGCTACCGGCGCGGCGGCTCCACGTCCACCTGCGCCTTTACGACCCCGACCGGACAACTCAGGCCATTGGGCCCGTGATTGCAATATCCGTTCGGATTGTGGTGCAGGTACTGCTGGTGGTAGTCCTCGGCGAGCCAGTACGGCCCGGCCGGGACGATGCTCGTCGTGATCGCGCCGAGGCCCGCCTGGCTCACGGCCGGCGCGAACGCCCGCTTGACCGCCTCGGCCGTCGCCTGCTGCTCGGGCGTGGTCGTGAAGATCACCGAGCGGTACTGCGAGCCGATGTCGTTGCCCTGACGCATCCCCTGCGTCGGGTCGTGGTTCTCGAAGAACACCTTGAGCAGCTGCTCGTAAGACACCTGCTGGGGGTCGTAGACCACCCGGACGACCTCGGCGTGGCCGGTCAGGCCTGTGCAGACCTCCTCATACGAGGGGTTCTCGGTATTGCCGCCCATGTAGCCCACCGACGTGGTCCACACGCCCGGCGTCTGCCAGAACAGGCGCTCGGCCCCCCAGAAGCAGCCCATGCCGAAGTAGGCGATCTCCGAGGAGCCCGGCGCGGGTCCTTCGATGGGGTGGTGCAGGACAGGGTGCGTCTCGACGCTCATGGCTCACTCCGTTCAGTCCGCATCAGGCAAGCTTGTCACGCGGCAATAACAATCGACAGGCTTCGTCGTATTCCATGAGTGTCGGCGCGTGCTCTCCCATTTCGCACCATCACGTCACCGGCGCACCGGGCGTGGCCTTGCGTTCATCGGGCAGTGTCGCGGGTTCGCCCTCGGCCGTCGCCGTGTCCGCCCCGGCGCCGGTGCCGCGCCGCCACGCCAGCGCCCCGGCGGCGACCACCACCGCGAGCATCACCACGTTGTGGGCGTATTTCGGTCCCGGTTCGACGTCGCCCGCGAGCGGGAAGTAGGTGAAGGCCATCAGGCCGCGCACCGCGAGGCACGCCGTGGCGACGGCCGCGCTGTGCCACGGCGACCATCCGCTGCGGCGGATCGTCACCGCGATGGCGACGCCCAGCGCGGCGTTGAGTGCGAGGTGCGCGGTCAGGGCCGTCCAGCCCTGACCGAGGAAGTCGGGGACCGCGGCCGCGATCACCGCCATCGCCACCGACGGCAGCACCGGCAGCCGCCTCGCGCCTGTCGCGGCCCCGCGCCGCCAGCGGCCGACCAGTGCCGCGGCCGCGATGAACCCGGCCACTATCGCACCGGAGACCACCAGCTGAGCGGTGCCGGCGGAGCGGGATTCGGGATCGGCGATGATCATCGCGGCGGTGGCGGCGTAGGCGCACGCGGTGACCGCGATGCCGATCGGGCCGAGCCATGACGCCTCGGCACGTCGCGGCGACCACGCTTCGGCGACGGCGACCGGTGCGGCGAAGCTGAAGATGACGTGTCCGCCCACGAAGGTGAACGCGTTGAGCGCGCTGATGCCGAGCCCCGGGATCAGCGTCGCCTCGCGGGTGGCCTCCCAGCCTTCGTAAGCCTGGTAGTCCACACTGAACATCGATTGGTCGATGAGGCACGCCTGGGCCGTTCCCAGTGCCGCGAACAGCAGGAGCAGACTGGGCCACCCCCAGCCCGACCGACGCGCGAGCTCGCGTGCCAGCAGCGCGGGGGCGCCGTACAGCCCCGCGAAGAAGACGACGGCGAACGCGACGGCGGCCGGGTCTCCGGTCGTCTCGTCGTACGCCAGCAAGAGCTCCGCGCCGATCGGGCACAGCACCAGGACGCCGACGACCTGCTTCAGGGCGCCCCGCACAGTGCCCTCACGCCGGGCCTTCCTCCACCGCCTCACCCCGTACACGACCAGCCCCACCAGAGCGAGCACGACCAGGATCGTCACGCTCAGCCGCAAGACCGGCGATACCGCTTGCGTGCTCGACGACGCAATATAGGAGCTCATGCACCTATAATGACACACTAAAGTCCCAAAATGTTGCTTGGTTGACCCGATTCACATCCGACTCGCTCTATAGTGGGCGAGTGTCCAAAACTCCGCACCTCGCCGACATGTCTCCGGCGGCGCGACGCACCCGCAGGCTGATCATCGAAGCCGGGATCGCAGTGCTGGCCGAGCGGACGTCCGCCACACTCTCCGAGATCGCCGCCGCCGCCGACGTCAGCCGTTCGACGCTGCACCGGCACTTCGCGGACCGAAACGACCTGCTGGCGGCGATCGACGCCGAATGCCGTGCCCGGTTCAAGCGGGCCGAGGCGGCCGCGCGACTGGGCGAGGGCAGCGCACTGGACTCGCTGGACCGCCTGGCACAGGAGTATCTGGGGCTGGGCCTCGTACTCGGCCTCGTGTTCGCCGACAACGCCCCCGTCGATCCGGACAGCTGGGACGACGAAGACGGGGACGGCGGTCTGGCCGTGGTGATCGAGGGCGGGCAACGCGAGGGGGACATCGATCCCGAACTGTCGACCGAATGGGTGGACGTGACATTCTGGACGCTGCTGTTCGGCGCCTGGCTGTCGCTGCAAGGCGGCATGAGCCGGCGGGACGTCGCCTTCCAGCTCTCGCGTACCGTCCGCAAGGCCTTCGGGGCGGCATGACGTGCCCGGCCGATGCGACCACGCCCGGCAAGCTCGTCACGCGTGAATAACGATCGACAGCCTTCACCGTATTCCATTAACGTCGACGCATGGTTTCAACGATTCGCACCATCACGTTCGACTGCCGCGACGCCTATGCGCTCTCGAAGTTCTGGGAGCAGGTCACCGGCTACACCGAGGACCCCGACGACCCGAACCAGCCCGAGCACGAGGAGAACTTCATCGGGCCGGCCGCCAACGCACAGGGCCTGCTGTTCATCAACGTCCCCGAAGAGAAGACGATCAAGAACCGCCTGCACCTCGACATGACCCCCGACATCCCGCGCGACGAAGAGGTCGAGCGCCTGGTCGGCATCGGCGCTACCGTCGTGGCCGACCACCGCACTGACGACGGCAAGGGCTGGGTCGTCCTGGCCGACCCCGAAGGCAACGAGTTCTGCATCCTGCGCTCCAAGGCCGAACGCGCCGCCGCGGGCGACCCCTACTAGCCCACAGGCCCCGAAAACGCCGGTGGGCGCCCCGAACGGGACGCCCACTGCGAAAGTCGTGTGCGGGGTTCACTTCTCCGCGACGGCGTCGAGGGTGCCGTCGCCGTCCGAGTCGACGGCCGCGGCGTCGTACTTGCCGTCGCCGTCGTGGTCGAGCAGGACGTGGTCGATCACGCCGTCGCCGTCCGAGTCGACCGCCTTCATGTCGGCGGTGCCGTCGCCGTCGACGTCCACGTGGTACTCGACCGAGCCGTCCGCGTTGCGGCGCACGCCGACCGTCTCGTCGACACCGTCACCGGTGATGTCCATCTTGTGCACTTCATCGAAGCCCATGAGGCAGCCCCTAAGAGAAGAAGGTACGTGTTGCCCGCAGCTTAGCGTGGCTATGCATGGCCAGCGGTATCAACGTCGGTTACGTTAGGGGCATGCACGAGGGCCACGGATTCTCCACACGCGCCATCCACGCCGGGCAGGAACCCGACCCGCTCACCGGCGCGGTCGTCCCGCCCATCTACGCCGTCTCCACCTTCAAGCAGGACGGCGTCGGGAACCTGCGGGGCGGCTACGAGTACTCGCGCTCGGCCAACCCCACCCGCACCGCCCTGGAGACCTGCCTGGCCTCCCTCGAAGGCGGCACCCGCGGCTTCGCCTTCGCCTCCGGCCTCGCCGCCGAGGACACCGTGCTCAGGGCGCTCCTAGCGCCCGGCGACCACGTCGTCATCCCGGACGACGCCTACGGCGGCACCTACCGCATGTTCGACAAGGTCGCCGCCCGCTGGGGCGTGGACTACGCGACCGCCCCGATCACCAGCGTCCCCGCCGTCGCCGCGCGCCTGACCGAGCGCACGCGCATGATCTGGGTCGAGACGCCCACCAACCCGCTGCTCAACATCGCCGACATCGCGGGGCTCGCCGAACTGGCCCACGACCACGGCGCGCTCCTCGTCGTCGACAACACCTTCGCCGGGCCCTACCTCCAGCAGCCGCTCGCGCTCGGCGCCGACGTCGTGGTCCACTCGACCACCAAGTACCTCGGCGGGCATTCCGACGTCATCGGCGGCGCCGTCGTCGTCGGCAGCGACGAGCTGGCCGAGCCGATCGCCTTCCACCACAACTCGCTGGGCGCCGTCGCCGGGCCCTTCGACGCCTGGCTCACGCTGCGCGGCGTCAAGACCCTCGCCGCCCGCATGGACCGTCACTGCGACAACGCCGAGGCCGTCGCCGAGTTCCTGGCCGGGCACGAGGCCGTCGCCGAAGTGCGCTACCCCGGCCTGGTCTCGCACCCCGGCCACGACGTGGCGGGCAAGCAGATGCGCCGCTACGGCGGCATGGTCTCCTTCCGCCACGCCGGTGGCGAGGAGGCCGCGGTCGAGGTGTGCAATCGGACCCGGGTGTTCACGCTCGCCGAGTCGCTGGGCGGCGTCGAGTCGCTCATCGAGCACCCCGGGCGCATGACCCACGCCTCGGCCGCCGGTTCGGCCCTCGAAGTGCCGTCCGACCTCGTCCGGCTCTCGGTCGGCATCGAGGACGTCGACGATCTCCTGGCCGACCTGCGCCAGGCTCTCGGGGGCTGAGCCTCCCCGGCAGACACACACCCCGAACTGAACGAAAGGACGAGTCGTGAGCTGGTCGGGAACCACCGCGCAGCAGATAGCCAAGGCGGTCAGGCGAGGCGATGCCGACGCTGCCGTCGTCGTCGACCACCACCTCCGCCACATCGAGGACCACCGCGAGGCCGCCGACGCGCTCACCGCCGTCCGCAAGGTCGAATCGCTCGCCGAGGCCGCCGCCGTCGACGAGATCGACGACCGCTCGGCGCTGCCCGCCGCGGGCGTCCCCGTCGCCGTCTGCGAGCAGCTCCCGGTCACCGGGCACGCGCCGCGGCTCGGCTCGAACGCGACGGTGCTGCCGATCGCCGAGACCGACCATGAAGCGGTGCAGCGTATCAGAGGTGCCGGAGCCGTAGTGGTCGGCTTTGGCCGCTCCTCCGAACTCGGGCTGTGGCCCGCCACCGACGACGACGGCAACGTCCCGGCCAACCCGTGGCGGCCCGACCGCGGCGTCGGCGGCCCCTCGGGCGGCACGGCGCTCGCCGTGGCCGCCGGGGCGGCCCCGATCGGCATCGGCCTCGACGGCCCCGGCTCGGCCGGCGGCGTGCGCACCGCCGCCGCGGCCTGCGGGATCGTCGCCTACAGCCCCGAGTACGTCCCGGCCGACATCAACAACGACCCCGACCACTGGCTGGGCGGCCACGTCGGCGTCATGGCCACCACCGTGGACGACGCGGCGCTCGCGTACGCGGCGCTGACGCACCGCGCCCCGCGCTCCACAGGAGACCCCGGGCGGCTGCGCATCGCGGCGACGAACACGACGCCGCTGCCCGCCCGCGTCGACGACGAGGCCACGAAGGCACTGCTCCAGGCCGTGCGGTCCCTGACCGACCTCGGGCACGACACCTTCCGGGCCCACCCGAAGTACGGCCCGCGCCTGGCCGCCGCGTCCTCCGGGGCGTGGTCGTGCGCGGCGTACCTCCGCAGCCTCAAATGCGGTCCGGACGGCCTCCAGCGGCGGACCAGGCGCCTTGCGGCCGTAGGCGAGAAGACCTACCTGCGGGGCCTGTTCGGCGGGGTGCTCGGCGACGGCAACCGGATCCGGCGGGACCTCGAGGACTGGTTCGACTTCGCCGACTACGACCTGCTGGTGACGCCGGGGCTGCCCAGCGCGCCGCCCGCGGCGCAGGAGTGGTCGACGCAGACCTTGCGCTGGAACGTGACGCACCTGGCCGCGGCGGCCGCGTTCACCGCGCCGTTCGGCCTGGCCGGGCTTCCGGCGCTCGTCGTGCCGGTGGGGATGCGCGGCGACGGCGTCCCGGCGACCGTCCAGCTCGTCGGCCCGCCCGGCTCCACCGGGAGGCTCTTCGACATCGCGGCCCAATTGGTCGCCAAACTGCGGCCTCGCCGCTATGCCCCCGGCCTGACCTGGGACTGAAGGAAGTCGACGAGCCGCGCGTTGACGACGTCAGGCCGCTCGGCGGACACCAGGTGCTTGGCGCCTTCGACGGGCATGACCTCGGCATGGCCGATCTCGGCGGCGATGCCTTCGGCGTCGTCACGCGAGATGGTCTCGTCTTCGGTGCCGTAGACCACCAGCGTCTCGGCTTCGATCCCGCCGAGCCGGCCGCGGAGGTCGAACCTCGCGAGCGCTTCGCAGCAGCTCGCGTAGCCCTCCGCGTCGCACGCGGCGAACCGCTTGCGGAACTCGGCGACGACCTTCGGGTGCGCGGCGTGGAACCTGGGCGTGAACCAGCGGCCCATCGTGGCGTCGGCGAGGACCTCGCAGCCCTCGGCCTTGACCGTGGTGGCCCGCTCGTGCCAGCCCTCGATGGTGCCGAGCTTGGGGGCGGTGCTCATGAGCACGAGGCGGCCGACTCGGTCCGGATGGTGCAGCGCCATCGTCATCGCGATCGCGCCGCCCAGCGAGATGCCGACCACGTGCGCCCGCTCGGCGCCGACCCCGTCGAGCAGGTCGGCGACGTCGTCGGCGAGATCGCCGACGGTCCAGTCGCCGGGCTCGGCGTTGGTGCCGCCATGCCCGCGGGTGTCGAAGCGCACCAGCCGAAACCGCTCGGTGAGCGGCCCGACCTGCGGT
This sequence comes from Glycomyces arizonensis DSM 44726, assembly GCF_000482705.1. Classification (GTDB taxonomy): domain Bacteria; phylum Actinomycetota; class Actinomycetes; order Mycobacteriales; family Micromonosporaceae; genus Glycomyces; species Glycomyces arizonensis. Next base: position 95,809 of record NZ_AXWO01000004.1, read on the forward strand.
GCCCACATGTCGAGCGTGGCACCCAGCGAGTTGACCAGCACGACGGGCGTTCCCGCCCCGTCGACAAGGTGGTACGGAATCATGCAGCGGCCTCCATTCCAGGGCTGCATGGATCGTATGGGAACCGGAGCCTGCGGGGAAGCGCATCCGACTGATCAGTCACACATCGACAAAACCCCTGCAAGAGCACGTGACGGGCGTCTCCAGCCCCTGGCTGGGGACGCCCGTCAACACTGTGTAAACTAGTCCCGGTTCCAAGGATCCGCGACCTCGGAATCAAACCGCAAGGGGCTTTGGCGCAGTTGGTAGCGCGTTTCCATGGCATGGAAAAGGTCAGGGGTTCGAATCCCCTAAGCTCCACCAGTTTGAGATGCACCCTCTCTGACCAGGTAAAACAAGTTCGGATTTCCGAGATGATCGGGTGAAAGCTGACATCAGGTTTAAAAGCGGCCATCGAATCGATGGCCGCTTTCTTGCTGGGCCTGTCGGCCGTTCTTCTCAGCGGCCTGTGGCGAGGAGGTCGAGGGTGAGCCGGTGAAGGCGTTCGGCGGCGGCGGCGTCGCCGGGCGTGGTGTGGGGGTCGACAGGGCGGTCGATCGCGAAGGCGCTCAAGGGTGCCGTCGGCGGCTCATTGATGAGGGCGGACAGGGGCGGGACGAGTTCAGCGACCGGTCTGGCGGTGCGCTTCATCTGCTCGACGAACGCGGCGGTCGGCGGGTCGTACTCCCCGGCGAAACTGGTGGCGACGGGGCCGGGATTGAGCAGGACGTACCGGGTCCGGACGTGCGGGTGCTCGGCGGCGAAGGCGAGGCCGAGGAGGTCGTTCGCGCGTCCGGCCTGCATCTGGGCCGCGGGGCCGGAGTAGCCGCGCCGCAGTCCCGGGTCGTCCCAGTGGATCTCGGGTTTCGCCAGGCCCGGCCCGGAGATGTTGACGACGACCGGCGCCGCCGCGCGTTCGAGCCGGTCGAGGAGGCTGCGGCCGAGGACGAACCGGCTCAGGTATTCGAGCGCGAAGCAGGCTTCGAAGCCGTCGGGCGTCTCGTGCCGGTGTGTGCGGAAGTACCTGGCGCCCATGACGAGCGCGTCGATCCAGTCGTACCTCGCCGCGAGTTCGACGGCGACGCGCCCGTTCTCGGCGACCAGGGAGAGGTCCGCCGGGACGAAGTGCGCCCCGAGCCCGGCGAGGGCCCCGCCCTTGTCCTTGTCGCGTCCGACGACGGCCACCTGGTCGCCGAGTGCGAGCCGGTGGCGGGCAAAAGCGGCGCCGATGCCGTCGGTGCCCCCGGTGATGACGATCGTCTTCATGCTGCGCTCCTTGCGGTCTCGGTGACGGGAGTGTCGATGTGGGTGCGGCCGGGGAGGAGCCACGTGGCGGCGAGGACCGCGGCGAGGGTCGCGGCCAGGAACCAGTACATGCCCTGGAATCCGCGGACGGGATCGGCGGCGGTCTGGAGGATGAGGGCGACGACGGCGATGCCGATGGAGCCGCCGAGCTGGTTGAGCGTGTACAGGACCGAGCTGCCCTGGGCCACTTGCGGTGCGGGCAGGGTCCGGTAGAGCGAGCCCATGGTCGGGGCGCTCACGAAGCCGCTGGCGAGTCCCATGACGAGGGTCGCCGCGACAGGCCACGCGATGGGCGTGTCGGCGTCGAGCCGTGTCAATCCGAGAGCGCAGGCCAGGAGCACGACGGCTCCGGCGCGGGCGAGGCTGCGGCTGCCGATGCGGTCGGAGATCCAACCCGCGAGGGGCATCGAGACGGTGCCGCCAATGCCGAAGGGCGCGATGAGGAGTCCGGCCGCCAGGACCCCGGAGGCGTGGACGTCCTGGTAGTACAGCGGCAGGCCCACGAGGCTGGCATACATCACGACGCCGGTGAGGCCCATGATGGCGACGCTGGCACTGAAGCCGCGATTGAGGAACAGGCGCAGGTCGATGAGCGGTTCGGCGCCGGGCCGCAGGGCGCGGACAGCATAGGCCGCGAGGAGGACCGCACCCGCCGCGAGCGGCAGCAGCGTCTGCCAAGTGGCGAACGCGCGGTGCTCGGCGGCCTGGGACGCGGCGAGGACGAGGGCGGCGATGCCCGGGCCGATGAGGGCCAGGCCGATGACGTCGAGGCGGGGCAGCGGCTCGGCGGCCTCGCGCGGAGCGTCGGCCGGGAGGACCCGCAGCGACAGGACGAAGACGAGGGCGGCGATGGCGAGGCCGAGGTGGAACATCCAGGGCCAGTCGAGACGTTCGAGGACGGCGCCGCCGAAGATCGGGCCGACGACGGGCCCGAGGGACAGCACGATGCCCATCAGGCCCATGACGCGCCCGGCGCGGGCGGGGCCGGCGGCGCGGGCGAGCAGGATGAGCACGAGCGGATCGAGGATGCCTGCGCCGAAGCCCTGGACGACGCGGAAGGCGATGAGACTGCCCGCGTCCCAGGCGAATCCGGCGCCGAGTGAGGCGGCGGCGAACACGATGAGCCCGGCGAGCCACATGCGGCGGCCGCCGAAGCGGTCGACGGCCCAGGTGGTGAAGGGGATGGCGACGGTGACGGCGAGGAGGAACCCGGTCGAGGCCCATCCCATGACGGCGAGCGAGGCGTCGAACTCGGCCGCCAGCAGGTCCAGGCCCACCGCGACCATCGTGCTGCTCAGCAGCCCGAGCACGCCGCCGAGGAGGACCACTCCGACCTGGCGCAGCAGTGCCGCGTCAAGGCGGTCGCTTTCATTCGAGGGCAAGACGACTCCGATCAAAACTAGACTGACAAGTATAAAAATATGACCTGGTAAGTATTACATACTGACGAGGCTGGAAAACTGGACCTGTGAGTCCAGGTCGCTACCTGCTCGGTTACGCTGGGCCGATGGATGCGACGACGGCCCCGCGGGGGCGCATGGTCAAGCGGCAGGCGATTCTCGCGGCCGCGTTCGGCGAGTTCGCAGCCCGCGGCTACGCCCAGACGGGCGTCGACGAGGTCGCCGCCGCGGCCGGGGTCGCCAAGGCCACCGTCTACAACCACTTCGGCGACAAGGAGACCTTGCTGCGCGAGGCCATCGCCGCCAGCGCCGAGGCCGCCACCGCCAAGAACCTCGCGGCCATCGAACGCCTCGTCGACACCGGTGGCGACCTGCGCCCGATCCTCGAGGACGTCGGCCTGCGTCTCATCCAGTGCTACTGCGACGACGACTCCTGGGCGCTGCGGCGCCTGCTCTACGCCGAACTCGCGCACCTGCCCGACCTACTGGAGATCGTCCAGGTCCAAGCGGCCGAACGCGTTCAGCGCGTCCTCGCCGACCGCCTCGCCCGCCTCGCGCTCGCCGGACACCTGCGCCTCACCGACCCCGACGCCGCCGTCGAGCACCTCAGCGCCCTCCTCACCGGCCCCCTCGAAGCCCGCGCGCGCTGGGGCACCCGCCGCCTCCCCGCCAAGGAGATGCGCCAGATCGCGGCCGCCGCGATCGACGTCTTCCTCCACGCCTACGGGACCTGACGCGGCTGCGCCCGCCGGAAACCAGCGCCGAATCTGACGCTCGCAGCCGACCTCGCCGTCTGGCGTGAGGAGTGCGACGAGCACTCACGGTCGTGAGCGCCCGCCGCCGGTCGCCTAGATCCGGGCCGCGTATTTTTTGGCACCGGCTTCTCGGAGGACGGTCTTCACACTCGAAAGACTGATCGAGTGCCGCGTGGCGAGGTCCTTCTGGATTGCTCCGGCGAGGTAGTCTTCGATGAGTCGTCGGCGGTCCTTGGGGGCCAGCCTTTTGCGGAGCGGACGGGGTGCCGTTCGAACAAGAGATTGGGGGCCTGGACTGCGTTCCTGGCTTTTCGTGTTGGGTTTCGCATGGTTCGCCAGGTCGGATCGCAACGCTTTTACCAGCGGAAACGTGTTCGAATAATCCTTCAGTACCTCCACAGAACTAGACATTGGGTAGGAGAGCGGTCATCGACACGATGGCCGCTCTTCTCGTTGTTATCGTCTCAAACCACAGCCAGTCGGCAGGGATTGGTACATCCTCGATCTCTGATCCAGGCTCTAGGAGTGCGTCAAGTTTGCGCCGCTGCGGTGTCACCGGCTGGCGTTACGATCCGTGCGCCCGTGTAACTCAGAGAAGAAAGACCTGGATCATGCCTCTCACCACCCCTCCTCGCCCCTACGACATTCTCGCGCTGTTCCCGGAACTCGCTGCGTTCGCGAGGACTGCGGTGCGGCTCCATCCCCGCCATGGGAACCCAAGTATCGGAGAGAGCTCGGTCGGCGGCCCGCTGCTGTGGCCCGCTGACGAGCCATGGCCGATGTGTGCCCTAGAACATGAAGATCTGAACGACGAGCCCCTTGATTACATTCGTGCGGAACGGGAGTTCCTGCGTGAGCGCGACCGCCGCGAGGAACTCGGCGAGAAGACCTCGTACGAGGGAAACCGCGACCGGTTGCACGAGTTGCGCCTTGAAAACTCAAGCGACAACTATCCCGACTACGACGAGGACGCGCCGCAGCCGCTCATCCCGGTCGCGCAGTTGTACTACCGTGATGTGCCCGGCCTGCCCTGGGCCGACCGGTACGATCTCCTGCAGATCTTGTGGTGCCCCAGAGATCACCCTGACGCGGACACGCCCTTCAATCCGGTCTTCGAGCTCCGCTGGCGCCGCGCTGAGCAGGTCACAGCGACGTTGAGTGAGCCGCCGCGACCGGTGATTTGCGCCAGTGAGTATGTGCCGAACGTCTGCGTCGTCCATCCCGAGTCGGTGACCGAGTATCCGAACACCAGTGACTTGCCTGAGCCGCTTGCCCATCGGATCCTCGAATGGGCGGAGAAGCAGGACCTGTCGGCCGCGTACAACTGGAATGTCGCGTTCGCGCCCGGCTGGAAGGTCATGGGGCACGGCGGCATCTGGGGGATCATCGACCCGCACCCGATCGTGTGCGACTGCGGCGCTGAACAGTTGCCGCTGTTCACCGCTGCCAGTGGGGAGTTCGATGGCGGCACCAGGAGCTGGCGGCCGATCGAGGAGGCCGGAACCGGCTACCGCCACTCAGACCCGGTCGAGGTGGTCATCGGTCGCGGGTACACGCTGCAGCTGTACTACTGCCCAGAGTCGGAGCACCACCCCGGCCGCACCGAGATGTTCTAGATCAATATGCCACTCCGATGTCGGTGCTGTTTGGACCTGATGCCGAGTGGTTTCGGGGCACCTGAGATGAGCAGGTCATGACCAGGAGTGCCGAGCAGCCACTTCTCTTTCTCGACGTTGATGGGACTGTGATCCCCTTCAGCCAGAACGGAAGCGGATCAGCCGAAACCGCTAGAGACGCATACCTTGCCCGGATCGACCCTGAGTTGGGAAGGCGGTTGGCAGCGCTGCCATGCGCTCTGGTCTGGGCCACGACCTGGGAAGATGTGGCCAATACCGAAGTAGCTTCCAGGTTGGGACTAGCACCATTGCGGGTGGTGCACTGGCCGGAAGCATCAAACGAGGACGAATACGAGGACCGCTGGTTCAACCTGCACTGGAAGACTCGCACGCTGGTTGCATGGGCCGGTGGACGCCCCTTTGCCTGGGTCGACGACGAGATTTCCGATGCTGATGTTGAGTGGGTTGCCGCTCATCACCACGGCCGCGCTCTTCTCCACCCTGTTGCTGCCGCCCAGGGCATCACCCATCACGACCTCGAAGCCCTAGCTGCCTGGTTTCAGGGAGTCTGAAGCTCGCCGCCAGCTCGGTCCTCACTGATACTCCGACGCTTCAGCCGGTGGCGGTCTGGCAACGCATAGGGCTCGAGCCTCTGAGGAGATCTCGTTAGGCTGCCGAAGTGGATCGATGGGTGGAAGTGGATGATCGCGAGCTCGGGTGGTTGATCGAGGCTTGCGGGTCTGAGAAGGTGACGGGGTTCGGGCCTCCGCCTTATCCTGCAGGGCTTTGGATTCTGCATGCGATGTACGAGGTGGGGCCTGACGGGGACGAGTCGCTTCTTCGCGGTGCGGACGGCGTGGACGAGGATGACGACGAGCCGGGTTGGCCTGCCGATCCGGGATCGGGACTGTCAGAAACAATAAACTGACACTCCCCCGCGGAGCACCAGCAGCTCGCGGTAGGAGAGCGCGGCGGCCCTCACCGCCACCGCGACCTGCCCGGGGCCGGGCTCGGGGTCCTCGTGGTGCCGGATCGACAGCCCGTCGATGCCCTCGCCTGCCGCGCCCAGATGGTAGCTACGCACGTTCGTCAGGTGTGTCGAGGTTGAGCGGCACCTCTCCGGCAGTCTTGCTGTAGCCGAGCGCCTCGACGATGCGGCCCTCGCGCACGCGCATGAGGTTCACGCCGCGGACCGAGTCGGCGGGCCCGTCGCCGAAGCGGTACCGCCAGCGGATCGTCGCCCGCTCACCCGCGACCGTCACCTCCTCGGGTTCGAACCGGGTCGAGCGGTCCGCGGCGAGCGCTCGCCAGAACGCCAGGCACGCGTCGCGGCCCTCGTAGCGGGCGCCGTCCGGAGCGGGCTGGATAGCCTCCATGACACAGGCCTCGTCGACGAGCTCGGCGAGCTCGTCGGGCACATGGCGAGTGAACGCACGGTTGAATCGGTCGATGACCTCGGCAGTGGAAAGGGACGACATCAACGCACTCCAGAAAGTAGATAGAACGATCGGTCTAGAACACTATATAGACCGGTTGATCTATCGGTCAAGAGGTGTCAAGATGAAGCCATGAGCACTCCAGACGCACCCGGTCCGCGCGAGCGCCTCCTGGAGGCGGCCCAGTCGCTGACCTACAGCCACGGCATGGGCGTCGGCGTCGACGCCCTCCTCACCGCCGCAAACGTCGCCCGGCGGTCGCTTTACGAGCACTTCGGCGGCAAGGACGGCCTGCTCACCGAGGTCCTCAAGCGCGCAACTGAAGCGGACGAGTCCCGCTACGCGGCGACCATGGACGGCGCTGGCGAGGACCCGCGCGACCGCCTTCTCGCGGTGTTCGACGATTTGGAAGGCGTGATCGCCGAACCCGGCTTCCGCGGCTGCCGCTACCTCGCGGCGGATCTGGCCCTCACCGACCCGCATCATCCCGGCCATGCGGTCACCCGCGCTTACCGCGAGCGCGTCAGCGGACGCCTCGAACACGAGCTGCGCCGTCTCGAGCATCCCCGGCCCGCCCTCGCCGCCGACCAGCTGCTGCTGCTCATCGACGGCGCCCTGGCGGCCGGAGCCACACGACTCAAGACCGAGCCGGCCGCCGCCGCCCGCGAACTGGCCGAACTGGTCATCGACACCAGGAGCAGACCCTGAGGCGAACGGCCCGCAACCGGTCAGGACGGCCCCGCCGACACCGATGCCTCGAAGACCGATGGCTTTCGGCCCCGCCGCCGGTCTGCACAAGTGCGGCCGCACGGCCGCACGATCAGAAGGAGTGGCACATGCCGGAGCAAGTCGAATTCGGCGCCGAGCACTTCGGCGAACCGGAGGCGCCGCTGGTGCTGCTGGCGGGCGGGCCGACGATGCTGTCCTGGCCCGACGCGCTGTGCCGGGCGCTGGCGCGCGGCGGACGGCACGTCGTGCGCTACGACCTGCGCCACGCCGGTGAGTCGACCACAGTCGATCCCGAATCACCCGCCTACACACTGCGCGACCTCGACGACCGGTCGGCGCATCTGGCAGGCTTCGGCGTCGGAGGCATGGTCGCCCAGGTCACTGCTCTTGACCACCCACAGGCGTTCGCGGCCCTTACCCTCGCGGGGACCCGCCCGGTCGCACCGGGCCCGATCAATCCCGACCTGCCCGACCACGACCCCGACGCGATGCGGCAGCGGTTCGAGCTGCCCAAACCCGACTGGTCCGACCGCGCCGCCGTGGCCCAGTTCGCCGCTGCCGGCGCCGAGATCATGGGCGACAACCCTGAAGCGGCGCATGCCCGAGCCGAACGGGTCTTCGACCGCGCGCCGAGCACACGGCCGGCGATCCAGATGTCCAACCATCTGGGCCTGGCTTTCGCCGCACTCGACTGTCGGCCGCGCTGGCGCGAGCGCCTGCCCGGACTGGCGGTACCGACCCTGGTGGTGCACGGCCGCCGCAACCGGTTCTTCCCGGTCGGCAACGGGGAGGCGCTTGCGCGCAAGATTCCCGGCGCCCGATTGCTCGTGCTCGAATCGGCCGCGACCGCCCTTCCTGACATGGCCGCCGACGAGGTCGCCGCGGCCATGCTCGCGCTGCCGATAATGCAGGAATAACGCGGAGGACTCGCTTCAGCAGCCGTCCGAAGTATTCTGGTCGGACGTGGTGCGCACTTCCCAGCCGGTGAGTCCGGCTTACCGGGCATGTCCAGCCGGAGGCCCTAATACTCCAGTGAGAGTTCGGGGTGTGAGCTGCGGGGATGCCGGTGCGGGGCGCGGGACGGCCGTCGTAATCATTGTTGTTGTAAGGCAACTAAAGAACACGACGGTCGCTGATGTGAGTGTAGCCGTCGATCGTTGGAAATCGGGCCTGGAAGAGCTGCTGGCGCGCTGCGCTCCGGCGTTCCGGCGGATCGAGTCCAGAGGGCAACGCGAAGCGGCTGGCCGTGGCGATGATGGCGCACCTGGAGCGGCGCAACTGCTGGACCCTGGCCGAGGCCACCGGCCAGGCCGGACCCTGGCGGTTCCAGCACCTGCTCTCCCGCGCGAGCTGGGATGACGACCAGGTCCGAAGCGAGATCCGCTCGTGGGTATCGGAGCACCTGAACGCCGGATCGAGGCTGCGGGTGTTCGCCGTCGACGAGACCGGCGATGTCAAGAAGGGCGTATCGACAGTCGGCGTCCAGCGGCAGTACTCGGGCACGGCCGGGCGGATCGAGAACTGCCAGTTGGCCGTCCATCTCGCCCTCGCCACCGGCGCCGGGCATGCGGCAGTCGATGTCCGCCTCTACCTGCCCCGGTCCTGGACCGACGATCCGGCGCGGTGTGAGACGGCCGGGGTGCCCGAACGAGTCCGCTTCCGCACCAAGCCTGAACTGGCCGGCGACATGATCGAGGCCGCCCTCGATGCCGGCGTCGTGGCAGACTTCGCCGTCGGCGACGAGGCCTACGGCATCAACCCCGACCTGCGACAGCGGCTCGAAGCACGCCGCCTGCCCTATGTCCTGGCCGTCTCAGCCACGACCCCCGGTCCAGCTCGGGAGGGGCAAGACCACCGCAGAGAAGGCTGTCGCCCACACGCCCGATATCGCTTGGCAAACCCGCTCGGCCGGGAACGGCGCCAAGGGCCTGCGTCTGTATGAGTGGGCCTGGATCGACCTCGTGCCCGAGCGCAGCGGGCATGCCGGACTCCTGGCCCGCCGCAACCGACACACCAGCGAACTCGCCTACTACCTGACCTGGACCCCCGAGCCGGCCCCGCTCCAGACCCTGGTCACCGCCGCTGGGATGCGCTGGAGGATCGAAGAGACCTTCCAAAGCGCGAAGGAGCTGGCCGCGCTCGACGAGCACCAGGTCCGTACCTGGACCTCCTGGCACCGGTGGATCACTCTGGCGATGCTCGCCTACGCCTTCCTCGCCATCACCCGCACCCACGAGACCGGCCCGGACGAGCCCGAGATGATCCCGTTGACCTGCAACGAGATACGTCACATCCTGGTCAGTGCCATCGCGCCCGACCTTGGCTGGAGACACCGGCTCCGCTGGTCGATCTGGCGACGCCGCCACCAAGCAACCGCCAAACGACTCCACTACCAGCGACAACTCACCCACACCGCATGAAACCCGAAACTGTCGTTGGAATGCTAAACTGAATCGATCGTGAACGTTGCGTCACCCGATGTCGTTCACGAGGAGATCCACAATGGCAATCGCCGTCACAACCGTTGTTGCTACATTGATCGGTGCTAGTTCAGTTCTACTAGGGCTCTTCTGGGGCTTGCGTCTTCGCAAGCGCTAGCGAACTTTCACTGAAAGAAGCAGCCTTACCCGCTCCGCACCCGATGCGCGGAGCGGGTTCGTATCCCATTCGACTCTTCGCGGACCCGCAAGTCGACGGTCGCCCCACACCCAGCCAGGCATACTCGCAGCTCACGAACAAATCTCTGACTGCAGTACTAATGCTCAATTGCCGCCTCGATGATTGATTCGGGGGGCCAGTCATCGACCGTCATGTGGAGTGCGGCAACGAGGGAGTCGAAATCTGAATGTGGTGCCACTCATCGTCGTGAGCGCCCGCCGCCGATCGTCTAGGTGCGGGTCGTGTACTTCTTCGCTCCGGCCTCTCGCGGGACGGTCTTCACGCTCGAAAGCCCGATCGCGTACCGCGTGGCGAGTTCCTTCTGCAAGGCCCCGGCGAGGTAGTCTGCGATGAGTCGTTGCCGGTCCTTCGTGGCCAGCCGTTTGCGGAGCGGACGGGGTTCGATCCGAACAGAAGATGTGCGACCTGGACTGCGTTCCTGGCCCTTCGCGTCGGGTTTTGCATGGTTCGCCAGGTCGGATTGCAAGGCGTTGACCAGCGTAAACGTGTTCGGATAAGCGTTCAGTACCTCCACCACTGATTTGGTGCTCGTCCTCGTTCGGGTGCCCCGCCCGGATGTCTTGTTCAGGGCCCTTGATCATCGAGTGGTGATCGTGTCGGCTCGGAGATCAACGCCTGAGCCGTCGGGGAATCGGTACCTGTTGTAGATCGCTTCCCGGGTTTTGAATCGTCGCGGGAAGGAACGTACGATCCCCTCCTGACGTGTGAGGTGCGGGGCTGTGACCTCCAGGTGGACGACGTGGCTGGCAGGTTCGATGGGCAGATGGTCGTATCCGGTGCGCGCTACCGCCTCGGAGCGATCGGTCTCGTCCAGTGTGGGGGGGAACGCGATGTAGCGGAGGCGGGTGTCGGTGATCACCCACATTCCCGGAATGTTCTCGTGTTCAGGGTCGTCGGCATGGACGACCGCCGTGCAGTCCGGCTTAGAACCGAAGATTACGACTCTAGGAGGCGTCGAGCCTCTGCCGCCCCACGCGCCGCCGCCGGTGCGACCGAATAGGGCGGCTAGGATCGTCACCATGGCGACGGTGCCGTGACGGTGCCCGTTCTGAGCCCGGCCGCGTACCTCATAATAGGGCTTCCAGCCTGGTACGACCCCTATCGGCGTCTCGTCAAGAGCGAGTCCATGATCGCGAACCCATGCTGGTCCGTCGCTTGCCGGTGAAAATCGTCGATACTGCCGCCGGTGTGCCATCGGGTCATCCTTCCAGTTCGAGCTGGAGGTTTTCAAATGCGGCCTGGGTCTCCTGGTCGGCGCTCTCCCATTCGGCACCGACGGCTTTGAGCTTCGCCGCGTTGCCTTCCAAGGCGGCGGTGATGTCGGCGAGAACTTCTAGGATGCCTTCGCAGTTGTCCTGATAGGCGCTCTCCATGCCGAGTAGGCCGGGCAAACCCCAGGTCATCTCGGTGACCGTGAGGTCCTGAGCGGCGTCCTCGATCCCTGATGAGCGGCCGGCATGAACGTTCAAGCCTGCCTCGATCTGTTCGAACTCAGTGAGGTCGATGTAGACTTGGCCAGCTGATCCACCGGGTGTCGTGGCCGTGGCGCCACCGGTCCCGCCGGCGGCGGTGGTGATCGCGCCAATGCTGTTGACGCCCGCGGCGAGTCCGCCAGCGATGCCTGCCTTGACCAAGACTGCCTTCCACAGCGCGTATTGCGGATTGCCCCGATAGGATGATTTGGCGATCTTCTTGAACAAAAACCTGCCAATTTTGCCGAAGATGCCGAAGGCCTTCTCGAACTTCTTCATGGCCTTGACGAACATCATTGATCCCTTGATCGAGGCCCGCACCAGGAACCCGGCCACCGAGCTGCCGAATGTGACACCCGCAAGGGCGAGGGCGACTAGGCCGTTGGTGACCAGGAAGGAAACCAGCTCGGTGATGATGGCTTTGATCACCGCGTAGAGTGTCTCGGCCAGGGTCTTGGCCCAGGAAAGGAAGGTCTCGATCCCAGCGGCCTCGTTCGAGGCGGCCAAGATGATCGCCTCAAGCGCATAGAGCTGTTCCAGCGCGGCGTCGGTCCCCTGCCAGTTAGGGAGGTCGTTGCTGACCGTGGATCCGACCTCTTCGCCGAGCGATGCCAGGGCAGTGCTGATCTGGCTCCAGCGCTCCTGCGAACGGGCCATCTCGTCTGGATCGCCGGAGACGAACTCAAGGACGTCGTTGAGCGGCTCAACTAGTTCGAGCACGATCGTCAATCCCGCGTTGACCAGTGTCCCGATGGGGTCGCCGAGTGCGAAGAATGATTCCACACCGAGCGCGGCGATATCGGCCGGGATCGCCGCTGCGGCCGCGCCGTCCCCTTCGCTCACAGCGGCCTTGATATCCTCGACCAGCTTGTAGCCGGACTTCTCGACCGGAAGCGTGGAGGCGAGGCTTTCATTGGCTGAGGGAATCTCGGGCTTGTCGTACTGGGTGATGTCGGAACCGGAGTACTCGTCAGACATAGCGGAGGACCTTCTGGAAAGCGGGGCGCTCATGCCTACGCCGCGAGACAGGTGTAGCCGAGCACTGGAAGCAGGGTGTCAAAGATTGGTTCCTGGCTGATTGTAATGGAAGCCTTCCCAGTCATGGGTTCCACGATCCAGAAGCTCCCAACAATGAACCTGTTGCAACATGGTTTGGTTCAGTTGCGCCCCAACATGTTTGTCCACATCAGCGTGCATCCCAATAGAAGGCGAGCGAAGAGCTCCTGGTAGAACGGCGATTGCTTACACCGACCGTGTTCTCCACCAGGAGCTCTTGTGCTTTTCTACCTTGCCGCGCTATCCCTGTCCACCTCGACCCTGAACCGCGTGGCATCCTTCATCCGCGCCCACCGCTGGACCATCGGCTCCAGATGGTGAGCCCTCGACCCCGGCCAGCAAGCCCTGCTCGCACTCGCCTACCTGCGCAAAGGCGAACGCTTCGCCGACCTCGCGGCCGGCTTCGGCATCCCGGCCGCCACCGCTTGGCGGCGCATCCGCGAAATCATCGCCCTGCTCGTCGCCCTCGCGCCCCCTCTCCGCGACACCCTGCGACACGCAACGGCGCAGTGTTCGTCATCCTCGACGGCACCCTGGTCCGCGTCGACCGCAACGCCATCGACCGGCACTTCTATTCGGGAAAGCATAAATGCCATGGGATGAACCTCCAGGCCATCGCTGATGCGCGCGGGAACCTGCTGTGAGTCTCGGGTGCGATTCGCGGCTCGATCCACGACACCGCCGCCGCCAGGATCTGGCTCATCCCGCGCCTGCTGGCTGAGCACGGCCTGTTCGCCTTGGGCGACAAAGGCTCCGACGGTCGCGACCACGACCTGGTGGCAACACCGATCAAGGGCCGGGACAAACCCGAGTGGCAGAAGGAGTACAACCGCCTCCACGCCTGGCTCCGCGGGCCCGGCGAGCGCATGTTCGCGCAGCTCAAGCAATGGGCGGTCTTCGGTCAGGTCCGCTGCGATCCGAGCCAGGTCACCCAACTCGCCAAAGCCGTCCAAGCCCTCATCAACCTCGAACACCGATCACGATGAAACAGGTTCACTGAAGCAGGAGACTGGTACCTTCTCGATCTCTCCATGCTCAACCTCTGATCTGCGCTCAAGTGCGCGAACCTTTATTCGGAGCAGCCGCCCGGATCAAGCGCTTGACGCTCGAGAGGCTGATGTCGTAGCGGTCGGCAAGGATGCGTTGGCGGGTTCCAGCTTGGTAAGCGGTCACGATGGCGGTTCTGGTCTCCTCGGAAAGACGGCGGTTCAGCGCCCAAACGGTGTCGTTTCGGGTTGTGGGCTTGGGGCCAGGATTCCGGTTTGGTCTGGATGATAGACCGGGAGCTATCCGGTGTGCTGGTTGAGCTGGGGTGATGGGTTCAAGTAAGCCGCCGCAAGATCCACTGAATCGGACATTGAGTTCATGAGCGGTCATCAGATTGACGACCGCTCATTGCTGTTCCAAGAGTGATTGCGGGTGAGAAGCCCTCTGGGCAATCCTCAGCCGACATCGCACTGGCGGTGGTCCTCAAGGGCTGCCCGAAGATTGGTCGGCCCCTGCGGCATCGAGGTCAGCCCACTGGCGGTTAATGGCCGAGGATTTGGTGTGCCAGCTCCCCGACGCGGCTGCGCGGGTCGAGGACGGTGACGGTGTCGGCGAACGGCAGGAGCTGGCGCACGTCCGCCAATTCGTGGCTGCGACGACGGTCCGCACCGGCGGGCTGTGCTTGGCGGTCGACGGCGCCCCAGCATCGGTCGAGGCACTCTACGAGTCCTGGAAGGCCATACGAGTAGCGGCGGAACCGACCGACGAGGGCTTCGACCGTTCCTTCGTGGTCGCCGATCCCGACGGCAGTCTGATCCGGGCGGGCTCGGTCTCGCGCCGAGCCCGCCCGCTGCCTCAGGAACACCCGAGCCGGACCTGCGTCGTGCCGCTAGCGCTGCAAGGTCAGCAGACCCGGCCGGTAGGGCAGGAGGCCGTAGTCCATGCCGTCAGAGCTGGGGTCGCGTCCCTGGTAGAGGAACTGCAGGTTGCAGGGGTCGATGGTCTTGGTCTGGTCGGGGTTGGTGCGCACCAGGTCGCCGTGGCTGATGTCGTTGGTCCACGTGGCACCGCTGTTGGCCTTGCCCGCGAAGGGGTTGCCCTCGGTGTCGGCCTGCGGCGTCCACGTGCCGTTCAGGCTGGTGGCCGTGAACGAGCGGAAGTAGCGGCCCCGGCTGCCCATGGCCTCGACGATCATGAGGTACTGGTTCTGGCCCTGGACCTTGTAGACCTCCACCGCCTCGAACAGTTTCGCCTGCGTGTCGCTCATGACGAGCTGGTAGTCCGTGCCGAAGCTGCTCGGGAAGTCCCCGAGGGGCATGCTGGACCGGTAGATCTGGCCCCCGTCGTTGGCGAAGAACAGGTACATGTTCTGGTCATCGGCGATGAGGGTCTGGTCGATGGGGTTGTTCACGGGAAGCTGCCCGTTGAAGAGCTCCTGGTGCGAGCCCCAGCTGTTGGGGTCGGCGGGGTTGGTCGACGTGCGGTAGGAGAACTTGTACGGCCAGCCCCACTGGTAGGCGATCACCCAGACGTTCTTCGGGGCGAAGTAGATCAGCGTCGGGGCCACCGGGTTGAAGCTCGTCACCATGTTCTGGCCGGCCGAGGCCATGTCGGACCAGTTGGTGAACGGGCTGAAGACCACCGAGTTCCAGGCGTCTCCGGCGTCGTGCGTCGTCCCGTAGACGAGGTACTGGCCGTTGTGTCGGACGGCGGTGAAGTCCTTGAGCGAGACCTGCCCGTTCCGCGGTTGCGCGAGCGGGCCGGTCGATGTCCAGTGGTACGTCGACGGAAGAGCACAGTCGCCGCTGTCGTCGCCGCCGCCGACGAGGGCGAGCTGCCATTGCTGGTTGGCGCCGCCCCAGTCGCTGTACTGCACGACGTTGGCGCCGTCGTCGGTCGCCGCGTTCTGGACCTCGACCGCCTTGCTGCTGTTGCGGTTGATCAGGCGCACGTGGCCGCTGTCGGAGTCGGCCAGCCGGAACTGCTGGTTGGCGCCGCCGTGGTCGGTCCACTGGTGGATGTTGGCACCGTCGGCGGTCGACCAGCCGGAAACGTCGAGCACCTTGCCCGAGTGCCGCGCCCTGATCCGGTAGTAGCCGCCGCCGGAGTCCACGAACTGGAACTGCTGGTTGTAGGCGTTCGTGCGGGTCCACTGGTGGATGTTGGCACCGTCGGCGGTTGACACACCGCTGACGTCCAGGACCTTGCCGCTGTTGCGGTTCACCAGCACATACCAGGCGGAGGTGTCGACCGTGGCGGCTGCGGCCGGGCCGGCGAACGGGTTGAGTACGGTCGCGGCGGCGGCCCCGGCGAGCACGCCGGCTCCGCCGATGAGCATCCGCCTGCGGCTCTTGGGAGTTTCCATCCAGGCCATGGTGGCCTCCTTAGTTGAGGTTGGTCGGGTCATGGAGATGCGAGTTCATTGCTACGGGTGGGACCGGGTGGTCGCGGACTGGCGCGTGCCGCCGCGGGCATGGTTCGCTAGGTCGGATCGCAACGCGTTGAGAGGCCGTATCGACGATCACGGGGACCTCTGCAACGTCGCCGTCCGTGTCGTGGGTAAGGCCGTAGTCACCGTCTGGTCCATTGCTGGTTGGCCTGTCCGCCGCCGCAGGTCCAGAGCTTGACCTTCGTGCCGTTACTGGTGCCCCAGCCCGAGGCGTCCAGGCAGAGGCCGGACTGCACCCCGGTGATGGTGCCGTTGGCGTTGAGGTTCCACTGTTGGTTGGCTTGCCCGTTGCAGTCCCAGATCACCACCGCAGTGCCGTTGCTGGTGCCCTGACCGTAGGCGTCCAGGCACTTGCCGCCGTACACCATCAACTGCTTGCCGGCGGTGTAGGTCCACTGCTGGTTGGCGCCGCCCCAGCAGTCCCACAGCTGCACGTCGGTACCGTTGGCGGTGCCGAGCCCGGTGACCTCGAGGCAGCGACCGGACTGGGCACCTACGATCTCGGTGTTGTCCGCTGTGCCGATGCTGCCGGGCACCGACCGCAATGCGGAGTACCAGACGGCGGCCATCATGTCGTATCCGGCGGCGGTCGGGTGGACACCGTCGTCCAGGTCGGCGGAGCTCAGGGCGCTGTGCATGTCAACCAGGTGCACGTTCTTGCCGGCGCTTACCTTGCTCTGCACGATGCCGGGGATCGCCGCGTTGAAGCTGTTCACCGCCGCGTCCCCCTCGCTCCACCCGAGCGGAGTGATCTGCGCGACGAAGACCTCGGCGTTCGGCGCCGTCGTGGTGATGCGGTCGATCAGTGCGGACAACCGGTTCGGGGCGCCGGCGACGTCGTAGTTCTGCAGGATGTCGTTGGTGCCGATGTGCAGCAGCACGGTCTTTGGCTGGTAGGTGTTCAGCCAGCCGACGACGTTCGCGTGGATCTGGTCGATACGCCAGCCGGGGTGGCCTTCGTGATCGTGGTCGCCGAGGTTTCCCGGCCCGTTGAACTGCGACCCGACGAAGTCCGCGGTGTACCCGCCGCTGGCGAGGCGCTGCCACAGGCCGATCCGGTATCCGCCCGGCGTGGCTGTGCCCTCCGTGATGGAGTCGCCCAGCGGCATGACCCGAACCCCGCCGTTCGACTCCGCGCTGGCGGTACCGATCGGCGTCGTCACCATGCCCACCATGAGACCGAGCGCCACGATCCACCCGAGCCACCTTGCTCTCGTTCGCATCTCTCGTTCCTTGAATTCGTAGGATTTTTTCTGTTTCAAGTGGTCACAAATGTGGAAGTTATCGCTCACATATCGGAATCTGGCTTCGACACATCCGATGATTTATCCGGAAACTCAACTATAGAGATACATCTATGTATAGTCAACGGCTCAACCGAGGTTTGTTGGTACACCTAGTGTTATGACGACCCGACGATCGTCGCCATCGCCCTCCTGGCTTCGTCGGACAGGCGGCGGTTCAACACCCGGGCGGTGAGGGTGTCGAGGGGGCTGGTGCGGGGTCGGGATTCGCGACGGGGCGGGTGGGCAGGTCCGGGAGTCGGATTGCGTCGGTGTTGAGCTGGGGTGATGGGTTCAAGCAGGCTATCGCGAACTCTACCAAAGCAGACATTGAGTACATTATGGATCTCCATGTTGGAGGTCCCTGTTTTACTATCCTGTGGGGTCTCTCATGTGCGGCAGGACGCGTCCGGCCCTGAACGCGACGCCAGGATCTTCGCGGCGCACCGGTGCGCCGCGGTCCGAGCCACCACTTCCTGTTCGAGGCAGGACAGCTGCTCGTAGTCCAGGCCAGTGCATTGCGAATGCCTGCCGGTCACTGCAATCAGACGGGCCGAGCCATGTCGTAAGAGCGGTTCGGAGCATGTCCGGGTCCGGCGCCGCTCCGGTGCTGGCGAGCCAGGCGACGTGCCCGTCGGGGCGGATGAGCACGGCGTCTGCGCCGAGGCCGCTGTGCGCGGTGGATCGGGCGCGGATGAGGTCGGCCCGGCCGTGCCAGCCGGTGGCGACGGCGTCGAGCGCTCGCAGGCCGATGAGATCCAGGAGTGCGGCGCGGCCCTGGTGGAGCAGTTCGTAGACGCGGCCGTCGTCGAGGTCGAGGTCGGGCATGCGCCTGCCGAGGAGGTCGTCGGCCCCGTCCATGGGGTATCTGATGTCGGTCGCGGTGATCTCTCCCGCCAGACCGCCGCACCGCGTCCATCCCGATGAGATCGGCCATCGTCTCGCGCAGGGCGGAGGTGTGCTCATCGACGCGCCAGAGCGCGGTCTGGGCGCGGGTGTTCTGGAGGACGCGGGCGGCTACCGGGTGGCGTTCGGCGTGGTAGGTGTCGAGCAGCGCCTCGGGGGCCCGGCCGTTGACGACTGCGGCGAGTTTCCAGCCCAGGTTGACCACGTCCTGCACGCCGGTGCTCAGGCCCTGGCCGCCTGCCGGGAAGTGGAGGTGTGCGGCGTCGCCGGCGAGGAGGACTCGGCCGTCCCGGTAGCGGTCGGCCTGGCGGGCTGCGTCACCGTGGCGCGAGAGCCGGCGCGGGGAGTGCATGCCGAAGTCCGTTCCGACGATCTTGCGGAGGGTGGCGCTGAGGGCTTCGAGGGTCACCGGTTCGTCCCGGTCGGCGACGTGGTCGAACTCGTTGGTGATGACGCGGTGCCAGTCGGGGCCGAACGGGAGTACGGAGAAGTTGCCGTGCTCGCGGCGTTCTTGGAAGATGTCGTGATCGGGCGGGTCGGTGAGGTGGACGTCGCCGAGCATGGCGGTCATGGTTGCCGGGGTGCCGGGGAAGGCGATGCCGGTGAGGCGGCGCACAGTGCTGCGGCCGCCGTCGCAGCCGACGAGGTACTGCGCGCGCAGGCGCGATCCGTCAGCGAGTTCGACGGTGACGCCGGTCGGGTCCTGTTCGAGCCCTTGGAGTTCGGTACCAAGTCGGATCACCGTTCCGGTCTCGGCCGCGTGCTCGGCGAGCAGATTCTCCACTTCGGACTGCATGATGACGAGCAGGTACGGGTGGCGCGTCGGAGCATCGGCGAAGTTGAGCGGGAGCGCGGCGTAGTGCGCGCCCGGTCTCGGGCGGCCCTTCGCGAGGAAGCGGTCGAGCAATCCGCGCTGGTCGAGGATTTCGAGCGTGCGGATATGCAGGCCGCCCGCGCGCGATTCGGCGGTGCGTGGCTCGGCCTCGCGTTCGAGGACCTGCACGTCGACTCCGGCGAGTCGTAGCCCGCTGGCGGCAGGCCGGTCCGCTCATGGGTGAAGCGCCACTTGCCCTGTTCGCACTCGAGGGTGATCAGTCGGCCGTGGATCCGCCGCAAGTCGAAGGGCGATGATCTCGCCGACATCGGGCGCTCGTTGTCAGGAGGCGCTCCAGCTGCGGAGCTTCTCGGGGTTGCGGACCGCCCAGATGTGCTTGATGCTTTCGCCGCTGAACTCGAAGGCGTAGACCGAGACGACGGCGCCGTCCTGGCGGGCGACGAGGCCGGGGCAGCCGTTGACGGTGGATTCGTGGAAGGTCGTGAGGTCGCCGACGTGCTCGGCGATCTCGATCCAGAAGCGGGCGACCGCTTCGGCGCCTTCGAGGCTGCGGGGGAAGGTGACGGCGCGTCCGCCGCCGTCGCCGATCGCGACGGCCCCGGTGTCGAGGAGGCCGATGAGGGCGCCGATGTCCTTGGCCTCCCACGCCTGCTTGAAGTCCCGGACGATTCCGGCCTCCCGGGACGAGGGGGCCGCGGGTGCCCCGGACGCGTCGATGCGGCGCCGGGCGGAGTACGCGAGCTGGCGGCAGGCGGCGGGGGTTCGGCCGACGATCGCGGCGATCTCGTTGAAGGAGTAGCGGAAGACGTCGTGCAGGACGAACGCGACGCGCTCGGCGGGGGTCATCGACTCCAGCACCACGAGGAAGGCCATGCTGACCGACTCGTCGAGTGTTACCTGGTCGGCCGGGTCGCCGCCGAGCGCGGGACCGGGCAGCGGTTCGGGGATCCACTCGCCCACATAGCTTTCGCGCCGGGACCGGGCCGAGCGAAGCTGGTCCAGGCAGATCCGGCCCGCGACGGTGGTCAGCCATGCGGCGGGGGTCTCGACGGCGTCCTGCTGCTCCCGGGACATGGCGTACCAGCGGGCGTACGTCTCCTGGACGGCGTCCTCGGCCTCGGTCAGGGAGCCCAGCAGCCGGTAGGCGAGGTTGATGAGGTGCCGCCGCTCACTCATGACCGCGCTCAGTCTCTGCTCGTCCGTGCTGTTCATGCCCATCTCCCAAATCCTGCATCACCGGTTCGGTGTCCGCCAGTACGACGAGACCGACCGCACGAATGTCAGGTGCGGCACCCGCCTGACGTTCCGGCGGCCCGTCTCGTCAAAGAGGTGCAAGGAACATCCGGACCGAACGGAAGGACGGGCACCCATGCCTGCATCAGACGAAACCGAGACCGCCATCCGCGAGCGCCTCGGCCGCATCGTCGAAGCCCTCGAGGCGAAGAGCCTCGACGAGCTGAAGGACTGCTACACCGAGGACGTCGTCTCCTTCGACATCGAACCGCCACTCCAGCACGTCGGCGCAGACGCGAAACTCCGGAACTGGGCGAACGCCTTCGCGTCCTTTCGTGAACTGCGCTACGAGCTCCGGAACCTCGCCGTCACCGCGGACGGCGACGTGGCGTTCGCGCACGGCTTCGGCCGCCTGAGCGGGACGCTCGCCAACGGGACCGCGACCGAGGGCATGTGGGTCCGGGTCACGTACTGCCTCAAGCGGACCGGCGGCGAATGGCGCATCGCCCACGACCAGGTCTCGGTGCCGTTCGACCTCGCGACCGGCCGCGGTGTCGCCGACCTCGAACCCTGACGGCCGGCGCTGCACCGTTTCGAGACGCGAACGGCCCCAGAGCGAGACGGAACGCCCGGGCGCGGAAGCGCCCGGGCGTTCCTCAACACGCTTGCGGATACGGCCTGCCCTATGACTCCGATCGGCCCAGGCCCGGCCCGCTCGCCCGCTCGCCGCGTTGTCGACCGCCCGGATACAACACCAGAGTCCGCTGACCGGGTCCGTGCCCGGCCGCGACTGATCACCGCCGTCGAACCCCAAGCACCGCAACCCGAAGTACCACGACTTGCAGAAGGACATGACATGACCAGGATCGGCATCATCATCGGCAGCACCCGCCCCGTCCGCAACGGCGAGCAGGTCGCCGCGTGGGTCCACGACCTCGCGTCGCAGCGCACCGACGCCGAGTTCGAGCTCATCGACCTGCGCGGCCAGCGGCTCCCGCTCCTGGACGAGCCGAAGCCGGCGATGTGGGGCGACTACCGCCACGAGCACACGAAGGCGTGGTCGGCGCGGATCGCCGAATTCGACGGATTCGTGGTCGTCACCCCCGAGTACAACGGCACCGCGCCCGGCGCGCTCATCAACGCCTTCGACTACCTGTTCGCCGAGTGGGCCGACAAGCCGATCGGCCTCGTCTCCTACGGCGTGCTCGGCGGCGCCCGGGCGGCCGAGCAGCTCCGGCTGATGTGCGGCACCCTCCAGATGGCCGTCATGGGCCCGCAGGTCCTGCTCTCGTTCGCCACCGACTTTGAGGACCAGACGGCCTTCCGGCCCACTGAACGCAGCGTCGCCGCACTGACGGCCCTGCTGGACAAGACCGTCACCTGGAGCATCATGCTCGCCAAGCTGCGCGAGACGGCCCTCGCCGCCGCCTGACCGCACCGGAAGCAGACGGGGCACTGTCCAAAAGGAACGTGCCCCAGCATGCACCAGGTACGTCCGGCCAGTTCGACCTCCGACCGCGCTGCTCATCCAGGGCGGTTCAACATCGGTCAAATCCAGGTTGAACAGGCCCGTCGGTACTACCGTGCTACGCGCGTCCCGGTCCAGCCATCGGCCCACTGCGGGCATGCACACCAGGCCCACGACGATGCCGGTGGCCGGCGCGGGCAGCTTGAGCACGGTCATCCCGTAGAACGGCAGAAGGGGCCGCAGCGGGCCGGTGCCGAGCGGGTCCACGGCCAGGGCGACGGCGTAGCGGGGCCTCCGGAGGCACGAACGAGGGCACGGGGATGGATGCCGTTGGCGGCCATGGGATCAGCGGTGCCGGGCACCGCCGTCGACATGGACCGTCTCACCCGTCACCCCTCCCGCGCCCAAGAGCCACAGGGCGGTGTCGGCGACGTCCTCGAGCGCCCCGACTCTGCCTGCGAGGGAGGCCGCGGCGGCACCGTCGTACAAGGCGCGGCGGCGATCGTCCGGAAGCCGGTCCCAGGCGCCGGAGTCGGTGATGCCGGGCGCGATGGCGTTGACGCGCAGTGGCGCGAGCTCGACGGCCAGGTGGGTGACCAGCGCGGCCAGGGCGGCGTTCGCGGTGCCTTTGACGACGGTGCCGGGCTTGGGCTTCCAGCCCACGATGCCGGAGAAGAACAGGAACGATCCGCCGGCGGGCATCCGCGGGGCGAAGTGCTTGGCCAGCAGCAGCGGGCCGACGACCTTGGCGGCGAACGCGGCCTGGATCTTGTCGTGCTCCAAATCGGGCACCGGCACGTCGTGGTGGGCCGACGCGGTGGAGACGACGTGGTCGAAGCCGCCGAGCGAGGCCGCGGCCCGCGCGATGGTCGTCTCGTCGGTGACGTCGATCCGGACTTCGGGGCCGGACCGTGCGGCGACGACGACGTCGGCGCCGGACTGCCCGGTGCGCCGAGCGAGGTCGGCGCCGATACCGCGGGCGCCGCCGACGATCAGGATTCGTTTGCCTGCCAAATTCTCGTTCATGGCCAACACGGTATACATTTGATACCGGTATACGCAACGCTACCGGAGGACTCATATGGGCAAGGCGTACAACGTCATGGCGGCCACGTGCCCGAGCCGCACCGTGCTGCACCGCATCGGGGCGCGTTGGACGGTGTTCGTCGTCAACGCCCTGGAGGACGAGCCGATGCGGTTCACCGAGCTCAAAGCGCACATCCGCGGGATCACCCCCAAGGCCCTCACCGAGACGCTGCGCGCCATGGAGGCCGACGGCCTGCTCGCCCGCACCGACCTGGGAGGCAACCCGCCGCACGTCGAGTACGCCCTGACCGAGCTCGGCCGCTCGCTGCTGGTGCCGCTGCGCGCGGTACGGCAGTGGGCCGAGGCGCACGTCCCGGACATCCTCGCCGCCCGCGAACGAGCCCGCATCGAGGCGACCCGGGGTGACGAGCGCGGCGCGAGTCCCGATCGATCCCTGCCAGATCGCGAGCATCCTGTCGGACGCCGTGGAGCTTGAAACGGCTGCCGCCTCTTCCCGCTGCCTGTCGCGGGCGGGCTCGTGTCAGTCGACGGTGAGCCTGTCTGCGAGGCCCGCCGGGGTGTCCGGGGGGAGGGGCGCACTCTCCAGGAGCCAGCGAAGGGTCGGGACGTCCTGGGCATCGACGGGGACGCCGCGACGGACCAAGGCGCTGACGAAGTCGGCGGCGGCGAGTGACAGCTCGCCCACGACCACCTTCGTGCGCAGCGAGTCGACCTCGCTCGCCGGGAGCGAATCCGCGTACTTGCGCACCTGCTCCACCAGCGTGGCCTTGTAACCGTTCTGCACTGTGCTCCTCGATTCCTAGAACAAGAGTCCGGTGTCGTTGACGACGACGCCGTTGCTGACGTTGTCGCCGGTCGGCAGCGGGTAGCCGGTCCAAACGGTGCCGTCCCTATTGAGGACGACTTCGATCTCGACGCCGTTGTGGACGCCGCGGGCGGTGTAGCCGCCGTTCTCGCGCGGCGTCATCGACGTGGGGTTGCGGGCCACGTTCTCGATGCCGGTGATGATGTCGTTGTCGCCCCAGGAGTCCGGGAACTCGGTGCCGCCGCCCGAACCGGGGGAGTGCCCGCCGCTGATGAGGTCGCCGCCCGCGCCGTATTCACCGTAGAGGATGTGGTTGCGGCGCTGGGCGGTGTCGCCGAGGTTCGGCATGTCCTGCAGCTGGTCGGGGCTCCAGCCGCTGGTGCCCGGTTGGTTCGGCGTGCCGGGGGTGCTGCTCGACGAGCCGCCGGCCTCGCCTTGCTCGAACTCGTCCCATGCGGCCTTGGCGGCGGAGGACAGGCCGTTGACCGGCGGTTTCACCCGCGGCGGACCCGGTCTGGGGCCGGGTCTCGGGCCGGGCTTGGGAGTGTTGAGCGCCAGGGCGATCACTGCGACGACGAGGAGCTTGGCAAAGGCGCGCATGGTGGCCTAACTGTCGAGGAGCTGCTGGAGGGCCTGGAGGCTCGTGACGAGGGCGATGATGACCCCGATCACCGTGCCGACGACCTGCGCGATCATGCCCGCGGCCTGGACCGCCACGACCGGGATGCCGACGCCGGTGGCGCACAGGCCCAGCCAGACCGGCAGTCGGACGAGCAGCGACGCCACGAGCTGCGCGATGAGGTCGCGCACGAGCTCGCGGGTGACGGTCACCAGGGTCCCGGCGCCGGTGGTGGCGGCGCTCATCCCCGCGCACAGCTGCGCCAGCCCGGCGGTGCCGTCGGCGTTGTGGACCATGTTGGCCTTGTAGGCGTCGGCGGCGTCGTCGTTCCAGCCGGTGATGTCCGAGTCGACGAAGGCGGTCAGCTCGTCCTTGACGGCCATGAGCTCCTCGGCCATGTTGGTCCACGTCTGGGCGTGGGCGGTGAGGATGTCGGCGTCGCCGGTGATGTCGTCGAGGAGTTCGCGCAGCGGCTCGATGAGCTCGATGAGCCAGGACACGCCGGTGGCGGTGATCTCGCCGATCGGGTCGAGGAAGCCGACCGCGCTGATCGCGGTCGAGAGGCCCGCGAGCGAGCCGTCGACCCAGGACTCGGACTTGATCGCGGACACGATGTCGGCGATGTCCTCGCCGATCCCGGCGCCCTTCCAGAAGTGGTGCGAGTCCTGGACGTCCGCGACGAGGTGGTTGTCGCCCATCTACATCTCCCCGTTGAGCTTGTCGAGGTCGCCCGCCCCGGCGGCGTCGGAGTCCTCGTAGACGTCGGCGCAGACCCTGAGCGCTTCGGCGTTGCTGCCGAGGCTCTGCATGCCCTGGTCGAACAGCGGCTCGACCATCTGGTGCTTCTCCTCGAGGATCCCGGCCATCCACTCGCAGAGCGGACCGAAGGCGTCAGGTGCGGCGGTGATCTGGGCGGCAGCGGATTTGACGGTCTCGATGCGCTGGACGAGGCCGTCGATGTGCGTGGCGTGGGTGCGCAATTCTTCGGGATCGACCTCGATGCCGCCGCTCACGGCTGCCCGCCGAGGCGCGACTGGAGGTCCCGGGCCACGGCCCGTCCGGTCTCGGAGTCGGCGCCGACGGTTTCGGCGATGATCTGCTGGGTCTGACCGGCGATATTCCGCTTGGCCCCGGCCAGCGCCTCCATGAGCGCGCGGGAGACCGCTTCGGGGGCGGTGCGTTGGACGCGCGCGGTGAAGTCGGCTTTGAGCAGGACGCCATTGGAGTCGACGGCGACGGTGACGAGGGCGTTCGCGTCGCTCGCGGTCGCGGTCAGTGTCCCCATCCGGGAGGCCATCTCCTGCGTCGCGGCCACGGTCCGCTGGAAGGCGGCCTGGCGTTCCTGAAGTCGGGCCACGGCGTCGTCGCCGCTCAGCATCCGTCGGTCCATAGTCGGTCACTCCTCGCGGCGCCGACCTTCCGTATGACGGCGCCCATTCAGCAGCGAGGTTATCTCACATGCTCAACTGCCCCCCGCGTCGCAGACATGTCGTGTTCGACCGGTCCATGCCGCCCTACGACCGAACCTGCTGTTCAAGGGCGATGCGGATCAGTTGCGGCGCGTCGTGCGAGGTCGCTGGGGATCTCGATGGTCTCGGGCCGGTAGGAGGGTCCTGCGTGGGGTGCGGCGACGGAGTGGACCTCAGTCGGGTTGCCAGGTGCGAGGCGGTCGGCCTCGGTGATGAACCGGTCCTGCGACGCCGGGGGGATCAGCCGGTCCTCGGTGAAGCGCACGTAGGTCCGGGGTATGCGGCCCCACCGCTGCGCTTCGACGCGGGGACGGTGGCCGGTTCGCGCTGCCGCACGCGGCGGCACAGGAGGACGCCTTCGGCGACTTGGACGGGCAGTTCGAATACGCATTGGCACGCCATCTCGACGGCTTCACCGTCCTCCTCGGCGATGCTCCAGGAGCGGGGCAACCGCTTCCTCTCCTGGGTCCCGACGATCGGCGAGGTCCGGATACCAGGGCGGACGAGACCCTTCTGGTCGAGGTTCGCAACTACGTCGACGCCGCCGAGCAGGCGTTCGGGGAGGATCGAAGACGGTCATTCCTCTACAAGATTGGACGTATGTGTCATGAGCGGCCACCGTGTCAGTGGTCGTTCTTCTGTCGCCTATTGAGGCCTTTCGGGCTCAGCATGGGCGGTGAGGCGGTCGCGAAGGTTCGGGCAGTCCTCGACACCGGGTGTTTCCTCGGCTGGTTTCCTCACCGCCGCAAGCGAATACGCCCCGGATGCGGAGCCGCGCCGAGTGATTCGCTCTTCAGCGAGACCGCTGCCGGCCTCCGGATCGCTCACCTCGCAAGCTCGCCCTCATCAGAGGGCCCGCGCCGCTTTGCCTTCAAGAACGACGCGTGGCCTCCCGGGGGTGTAGACTCATCGGAGGTCGCGGTACTTTCGCGGCCGCATCTCAATTTCGATCGCCATATGCGGTCAGTGTGTTGGCACCACACCATCGCTCGAATCCTTCGAGCGTTCTCGACGTCGCCGTTCACGTGACGGAGCGACGTTTCCACTCTCAACGAATCAGGCCATCATCTTCTCAGTTTCACCACATGCCGTCCCGCAGGGTCACCTTCTTTGGAGACGAGCGGCAGAGGGCCTCTACGCTGCGACACTCGACGGCGAATTCGCCGGGTTCGTATCGGTCACCGGAGACGACCACACGCTCCACGGCCCCCACGCGCAGGTCCTCGGCGTCTACCCGTCGTACCACGAGGCACGCGTCGTCCTCGATCTCGAGTTGGCCGTATCGCACGAGTTGCCCGCGGCCTGCCCGAACGCATCATGATCTTCCGCGTCGACGGTGTCGACGCGGCCCGAGGATCGCCTTGGCGGTCCACGAAACGACAGGAGCACAAAACACCATGGCCACAGGCACTGTGAAATGGTTCAACGCCGACAAGGGCTTCGGCTTCATCGCGCCCGACGACGGATCCGCGGACGTGTTCGCGCATTTCTCCGCGATCGAGGGCACGGGTCGTCGTGACCTGGACGAAGCCCAGCAAGTCGAGTTCGACGTCGAACGCGGTCAGAAGGGCCTCCAGGCCACGAACATCCGGCCGCTCTGATCGAGCCGCGACGGTCGAGGCGGCGATCGATTTCGCCGCCTCGGCCGTCGGCCGAAACAGTCGAATTCCCACGGTCCGGGGTGGACCGGCGCGGTGCGCGGCCTAGCGTCGGGTGCGTCGTCGGAACAGCAGCGCGGACGCGGTGAACGCGATGGCGGTGATGCCGACGAGTTCGGCGAGGGCGAGCCGGAGGTGGTCGCCGAGCGGCGTTCCCGCGAGCAGGGCCCGGACGCAGTCGGTGGCCTGGCTGAGGGGCTGGTTCGCGGCGACCACTCGCAGCCAGGCGGGCATGGTGTCGGTGGGGACGAGCGCGTCGCTGAGGAAGACGGGGACGATGATGACCGCCGAGACCTGCTGGACGGCTTCGAGGCTGGTGCCGAGCAGGCCGATCACGGCGGCGATCCAGGAGAGCGTGAAGGTCACCAGGAGCACGATGCCGATCGCCGCGGCCCACGCCCCGACCCCCGCCGGGCTCCGGAAGCCCATGCACAGGCCGACCGCGATCGTGACGGCCAGTCCGATCAGACTGCGGGGAAGGTCGGCGACGACGTGTCCGGTGATCACCGCGGACTTGGCCATCGGGAGGGTGCGGAAGCGGTCCACGACCCCCTGAAGGAGGTCGGAGGCGACGCTGGTGGCCGTGGTGACGGCGGCGAACCCGGCCATCACGATGAAGACGCCCGGGATCAGGAAATCGAGGTAGTTCTCCGTCGTGCCGGCCTGGATCGCCCCGCCGAGGAAGAAGTACATCAGGACGAGGGTGAGCACGGGCTGCAGCGTGACGGTCACGAGCTGGTCCGGCTCGGCCGCGAGGTGCCGCAGACTGCGCCCGGCCATCTCGTAGTGGTCGCTGACGGCCCACCACCGCGATGATCTGGGGTGCTGCGCGGGCGGGGTCATGCCGCGTCCTCCTTGCGGGTCTCAGCGCCGGCGGGGCGTTCGTGGCCGGTGACGTGGAAGTAGACGTCATCGAGGGTCGGCGTGCGCACGCGGTAGTCCTCCAGCGGGATTCCCGACGCGTCGACGGCGTCCAGGAGGCGCCGGAGATCGGCGAGGGCATCGCCGATGGAGACGTGCAGTGCCCGATCGCCCGTCGTGGCCTCGAATCCGGAAAGGCGCCCGGCCAGGGTCGGCACGAGCGCCGCGGAGGCGGGGGTCAGGTCGACCCGGCGGCCGCCGATCCGCGACTTCAACTCGCCCGGTGTGCCGCGGGCGATCACCCGTCCGCCGTCGATGAAGGTCACGTCGTGGGCGAGCGCGTCGGCCTCGTCGAGGTACTGGGTGGTCAGCAGCACGGTCGTGCCCTGCCCGAGGAGTCCGCCGATGATCTCCCAGAGCGCCAGGCGGCTCGCCGGATCGAGCCCGGTCGTCGGCTCGTCCAGGAACAGGATCGACGGACGGCCGATCAGGCTGACCGCGAGGTCGAGTTTGCGGCGCATGCCGCCCGAGTAGCGCTTGACGGGCTTGCCGGCGGCACCGGTGAGGTCGAACAGTTCGAGCAGCTCGGCGGAGCGCTGCCGTGCCACCGTCCGCGGCAGCCGGTGCAGGCGGGCGAACATCGCCAGATTCGCCTGCCCGGTCAGCTTCTGGTCGACCGCCGCGGACTGGTTCGCCACGCCGATCACCGCCCGCACCGCCTCCGGGCGGGCCAGCGCGTCGACTCCTCCGATGCTGACGCTGCCCGAGTCGGGGCGCAGCAGTGTGGACAGAATGCGAACCACGGTCGTCTTGCCCGCACCGTTCGGACCCAGCAGTGCCATGACCGAACCCGCCTCGACGTCGAGGCTCACGCCGAACAGTCCGGCCGTCTCGGTGTAGGCCTTCGTCAGATCGCGCACCGCGATCGCCGCGGACTCGACCATGTCAGTCGCTCGTGCGCGAGAACAGTGCGGCGATCCGGCGCTGCCAACCTGCCAGCATCCGCGGCGGGCGATCGTGTGCCGGGGCCGAGCCCTGATGCGAGCCGGTGCCGCGATCCCGCAAGGGACGGTTCTGGAGCGATCGGCCGTGATGGCCCTCCGGGTGGTCCTGATGCCGCGGAAGCCCGGGCATGCGATGCGTCGCCTCGTGCAGCGCCTTCACCACGGCGTGATCTTTCGACATGACTGCCGCCTCTCGTTGTGGCACGGCCGCTGAGCCGCGCCTCTCTCTACCACTGATAGAGACTCTACCACTGATAAGGTGAGAGGCAAGAGGCGCGACGAACAGGGGCGGACGATGGCGTTGGACCGGCAGCAGGTGGTGGCAGAGGCGGTCGCCCTGCTCGATGCCGAGGGACTCGACGGCGTGACGACCCGCAAGCTCGCCACCCGCCTCGGCGTGCGGTCGCCCACGCTCTACTGGCATGTGCCGAACAAGGCCGCCCTGGTCACCGCCATCGCCGACGCGATCCTCGCCGACCTCGTGGGGCGGATGTCGCCGCCGACACCCGATGAGCCCTGGCAGGACTGGTTGACCGGCCTCGCCCGCGAGCTCCGCCGCGCGCTGGTGGCCCACCCGGACGGCGCGCGCGTCATCTCCGCCGCGCAACTGTCCGCCGCGATGAACGCCGTCTCCGAACTCGCCATGAGCTCCCTCGTCGCCAAGGGCCTCCCACTTCCCCGCGCACGGGTCGTCACCCTTGCCGTGGAGCGCTTCACCGTCGGCTATGTGCTCGAAGAGCAGGCGCCGCGCCCCGACGAGACCGCGCTGAAAAACTGGGACCTCGCCGAGTTCACCGCCGCGCACCCCACCCTCATCGCCGGGATCACCGACTACTTCCAAGACGGCCGCACGCCCGACGACCTCTTCGACGATTGCCTCCGCGTCGTCATCGCGGGCGCCGCGGCCGCGGCCTGACGGAGCGCTGCGGCCTCGGCTGCGGTGCGGGGCGGCATCGCCAGTTGGTCGGGACGGCGTCAGTCAGGCCGCCGCGTTCTTGTCGGTGGCTCGGTTCATGCTTCTTGCAGCCGTGCCGTCAGCCAGTCGGCCGCCGCAGGAAGCCAGTCGGCTCGGACGTTGCCGAGGAGGTGGTCGCCCTCATCTATCGACAGGTACTCGCCGCGCGGCGCCAGTCGGGCCAGTGCCGCGCCGTTCACCACGCCGGGTATGACGTCTCGGCCGCCGTCGATCACCAGCACCGGGCCCTCGATGCGCGGCGCGAGCCCGCTCAGGTCGACCCGGCCTGCGAAGCCGCGGGCGGCGTCGAGGCTTCCGGCGCGATCGGTGAGGGTCTCGGTCACGAAGGGCGGCAGGGCGTCCCAGTCCAGCCGGAACGGGCCGCTGACCGTGACGGCGGCGGCGACCCGGGACTCACGGGCCGCGCTCTCGGCGGCGAAGTAGCCGCCGAGGCTGAGCCCCACCAGACCGATCCGGTCGGCCCCCAGCGCGTCGGCGACGCGGCCGACGACCCGGTGGTAGTCGGCCCGGATCACCGTGTCGGCGGCGAGCACCCCCTGGCCCGGCCCGTCCATGGCGAACACCGTCGCGCCGCGGCGCAGCAGCGCCGTGCACACGTCGTGGAACTCCTCCTTCCCGGAGTCCATCCCGGGGATGACGACGACCGTGGACGCCCCTCCCGGGCCGCGGAGCCACCCGGCGAAGCCGGGGCCCTCGATCCGCTTCGCCGCGGGTTCGGCCAGGGCGAGGGCGCGGCCCATGGCCCGATCGGACGCGGCCGCGCTCTCGGCGGCCTGAGCGCGGTCTCGGCTCGGGGCGAGGGTGGCGAAGTGGAACCACCGGGCGGCCGCACGGCAGTGCTCGGCGGCGCTGACCGCCGAGGCGGCCCGGTCCGCGCGCGCGAGGTGAGCGCGCCCGACGTCCGCGAAGCGCTCGGGCCACTCCTCCAGCTTGGCCAATCGCCCGGTGACCCTGCGGTACTCGTGCGGGTCGAGCCCGGCGCCGGTGGCGCGGCTGAAGTTCGCCTCGGCGAACTGCGCGACGCTCATCGCGAGCCCCCGATCGTGAGCACCGCTTTGCCTCTGATGCGACGCTCCCGCAGGTCGACGATCACCGCGGCGGCGTCGGACCAGTCGGCGACGCGGCCGATCTCGGGGTGCAGCCGCCCGGCCGCCACGAGCCTGACGAGCGTCTCCAGGTCGGCGCCGTACGGGGCTCGGGCGTAGTGGAAGTGCCTGAGGCGGGCGTTCTGCGGCCCGTCGAAGAAGGAGAAGAAGTCCAATGTGGCGCTCTGCCTGCTCGCCTGGCCGAACCAGATCAGCGTGCCCTCCGGCCGCAGTCTGGCGAGCGCCGCAGGCAGTGCGGCGCCGCCGGTGGACTCGAGCACCACGTCGAAGGGCCCGGCCGCGTCGGCGAGGTCGTGCACGACGTGCGCGGCTCCCAGCTCGGCGAGCCGGGCTCCCCGCTCGGGCGTGGCCGTCACGGCGGTGATCTCGGCACCGGCCCCCGCGGCGAGTTCGGTGAAGTAGTGGCCGACGCCGCCGGAGGCCCCGGTCAGCAGCAGCCGCCGACCCGCCACGGCCCCGGCCGCGCGCAGCAGGCGCAGCGCGGTGATCCCGGCCAGCGGCAGCCCGGCGGCTGCGACGGCCCCGACCGACTCCTGAAGGGCGACGAGCGAATGGGTCGGGACGGCGGCGTACTCGGCCCACCCCGCGGCCGGCGGATGCCCGACGACGCGAGCGCCGGCGGGCGGGCCCGACCCGTCGGCGGCGGCCTGCACCACCAGTCCGGCGACGTCCTTTCCCGGACGCAGGCCGAGGGCGGGATCCTCCAGCAGGAACGTCTCGCCCCGGTTCACCGAGAACGCCTCCACCCGGATCAGCGCTTCGCCGGGTGCGGGCGGCGGCTGGGAGTCCGCCTGGAATTCGACGGGCCGCGCGGGGTCGCCGGTGGGTGTCAATCGCTTCATGTCGGCAATGCAAGCCGCGCCCTCCTCCATCGGCCAACAACCGGGGCGAGCGATTGACAACCGCTGGTTGTCGCCGGTGCTCAACGCCTGGATAGGGTGGCGGCATGGATCCCGATCCGGCACAGGTCCGCGCGTTCGTGCTCGCGGCCGAGGAACTGCATTTCGGCAGGGCCGCCGAGCGGCTGTCCATATCCCAGCAGGCCCTGTCGAAGCGGATCGCCGCCTTGGAGTCGCGCCTGGGCGTGCGGCTGCTCGACCGCGGCGGCCGCGGCGTGCGGCTGACCGAGCCGGGCACGCGGTTCCTCGGACCCGCCAGGAACGCGCTGAACGCGGGCGAGGCGGCCGTGGCCGCGGTGAGGCCCGCCGGTCGCCCGCTCCGGATCGACGTGTGGGGGCATCTCTTCGCCCCCATGCGCACGCTGGGCCGGATCGCCGAGCGCAGCGAACTGAGGCTCGAACTCGGCCACGGACGCGATCTGCCGTCCGTGTCGGCCGCGCTCTTGGGGCACCAGATCGACGTCGGCTTCGGTCGCGTCCACCCTCCCGTGGACGAGGGCCTCACTCAGCGCCTGGTGCGGCTGGAGCCGGTCGACGCCGTCCTCAGCGCCGACCACCCGCTGGCCTCGGAGCCGCATCTCAGACCGGACCGGCTGCGCGGCAGTCTGCTGTGGACGCCCGGGCCGCTCGACCGGCTCGATTTCCTGCGCCGCTTCGCCGACCGGTTCGGCATCGAGCGGCACACCAGCGGCGTCAATCTGGGGCTCGACCATTTCGCCGCCCAGATCGCGGCCGACCCGACCTGCTTCTCCCTGTTCCCGCCCGACTGCCCGCTGCCCGACGTCCCCGGGATCCGCTCGATTCCGCTCTTGGAACCGATGCCCCTGTACGCCTGGTCGCTCGTGTGGCGCCGAGACGACCCGTCCCACCTGCTCGCCCCGCTGCTGGCCGCGCTCGCCGACCAGGCCCGCCGCAACCGCTGGCTGGAATTCGACCCGAACCGCGACTGGCTCCCCTGACCTCGGCCGGTCTCGACCTGTGCGGCGCTACCGCCGGTAGTCGCCGGCCTCGGCTCCGAGCACGTTCAGCAGCGCCAGTGCCTCGGCGGCACGGGATCCGGGCGGCGCGCTGTAGAGCACGAGGTGCTGGTCGCGGTCAGTGAGCGCGAGCGAGTCGCAGTCGACGGCGATCTCCCCGACGACCGGGTGGCGGAACGTCTTGGTGAGCGTCGCCGCCGCCCGCACGTCGCGCCGCTCCCAGAGGCGGGCGAACTCGGCGCTGCCCTCGCGCAGCTCCTCGACGAGCCCGGTCACCACGGGATCGGACGGGTACCGCGCGAGGGCGGACCGGAGGTCCATGACGACGTGGTGCCGGAACGCCGCGGCGTCGGAGACCCCGTACAGCGGCGCCTCGCCGCGCGCCGACCCGAGGAACGCCAGGCGCGCGAGGTTGCGGTCCTCCGGCTCGATCTCGGCGAAGTCCTCCATGAGCGCGGCCGCCAGGTCGTTCCACGCGAGCACCTCGAACGCGGCGGAGACCACCATGGCGGCAGTCTGCGGCAGCCGCTCGATGAGCGCGAGGATGCTCGGGCGGACGTCGCGCCGGTGCAGTGCGGTGCGGCTCGGCGCGGTGCCCGCCAGGACGTGGAGGTGGCCCGACTCGGCGTCCGTCAGACGCAGCGCGTCCGCGATCCCGGCGAGGACCTCGCCCGACGGCCGCGGCGCCCGGCCCTGTTCGAGGCGGACGTAGTACTCCGTGGAGATGTGCGCGAGGGTCGCGACCTCCTCGCGGCGCAGCCCCGGCGTCCGTCGCCTGGGGCCCGAGGGGAGGCCGACGTCCTCGGGTCTGAGCCGCTCGCGACGGCTGCGGAGGAACGCCCCGAGCTCCTGCTTGTCCATGCCCCCAAGTCTGCACGCCGCGCGGCGGCGCATCCAGGTACCGTCTGTGCCTGGATGCGGGCCGGGGGCCGATTGACACTGGCACCATGACGAACGATATTCGCATCGCACCCACTGGCCTGCTCACCGGCAAGGTCGTGTTCATCACCGGCGCCAGCCGCGGGATCGGGGAGGCCGCGGCACGGCTCTTCGCCGAGGAGGGCGCGTCGGTCGTGCTCGCCGCCCGCGGCACGGCCGCCCTCGAGAAGATCGTCGCCGAGATCCGCGCCGACGGCGGCACCGCGGACGCGGTGACCGTGGACCTCGCCGACCGCACGAGCATCCGCGCGGCGCTCGACTGCGTCGAGGAACTGCACGGACGGCTCGACGGCGCGTTCAACAACGGCGCGGCGATCCAGCGGCCCGGGCCGCTCGACGCGACGAGCGAGGAGGACATCGAGCACCAGTTCGCCGTGAACTTTCGCGGCCACTGGACCGCGATGACGGCCGAGGCCGCCCTCATGCGCCGAAGCGGCGGCGGGGCGATCGTCAACACCTCCAGCATCGGCAGCCGCCGCGCGAACCCCGCGCTCCCCGCGTACGGCGCGATGAAGCGCGCGCTCAACAGCATCACCGAGTCCGCCGCCGTGACGTGGGCGCCGCAGGGCATCCGCGTCAACGGCATCACGCCCGGCGGCACGGCGACGGCGATGATCGACGAGTGGGAGGCGGCGGTCCCCGGCGTCACGGACCGCATTGTCGCCATGACCCCGCGCGGCCGCATGGCCGAGCCCCGCGAGGTGGCCGAGGCCGCCGCGTGGCTGCTCAGCGACCGGGCCTCGGTGGTGACGGGCGCGATCGTGCCGGTGGACGGCGGCGCGGGAGCCTGAGACGGAGCCGGGGCCTGAGACAGAGCCTGAGACGGAGCCGGGGCCGCCGCGCGGCGGCCCCGCTGCTCACTCCTCGTCCGGCGACCTGCCCAGGATGCTCGCCCACGCCTTCCGAAGCCGCTCGCGCATGAAGTAGGCGCCGCCGAGGATCAGGACCACGAACGGGATCATGATCGGCAGCACCGTCGTGAACCCGATGACCAGCGCGGCCGTCTCAATGCCGATGAAGGACGCGGCGCCCATGTAACCGAGCGTCGAGACCGTCTGCAGGCGGTAGAAGACCAGCGCCATCCGCTCTCTGAGCCCGACGGGTTTCGGATCCTGGGGGTCGACGTCGTCGTCCGGTTCCATCGGTCATGTATACCAGCGCGGCGCGGTTCGGCCCCAGACGAAATGGCCGGGTGCGACCGCGGACCGGGGTCACGTGTCGGGGCGCCGTCCGGACCCTCGGAAGCGGCCCGGATTGTCGGTGGGCTCTGGCAGACTTCGGCACCATGAGAACTCAAGTCACGTTCGACTGCGCCGATCCGCATGCCCAGGCCGCCTTCTGGGCCCAGGTCTTCCACACCGCCGTCGAGGACCACTCGGCACTGGTGGACCAGTTGGTCGACGCCGGACGCCTGTCCGCGGAGGAGCGGATCGCGATCGACGGGCGCTCGGCGTTTCGCGACGTCGCCGCCTGCCGCGACCCCGAAGGCGTCGAGCCGCGGCTATTTTTTCAACGCGTTCCCGAATCCAAGGTCGCCAAGAACCGCGTCCACATCGACGTCCACGTCGACGAAGAGGAGAAGCGGGCCGAGATCGAGCGCCTCGTCGCCCTCGGCGCGCAGTTCGTGGAGACGCACGCCGACCGCGGTCCGACCACCCACGTCATGCGCGACCCCGAGGGCAACGAGTTCTGCCTGCACTAGTTCTTCTGACTGCACCGACGCCGGTCAGGCGTCGAGTCTGACGGGCCTCCCGGTGCGGGCGGCCTCGTAGAGCCCGGTGATGAGGGCGACGGCCTGGCGGTTGTCCTCCAGGCCGACGCGCACGGTCCCCTCGCCGCCGAGGGCGGCGAGGAAGTCGCGGTACTGGTGGACGAGCGCGGCCGGCTGCGCCGCGCCGGAGCGGTGCTCGTCGGCCTGGTTGGGGCTCTGCCCCTGGACGCCCATGAACACCTCGGGGCGGTCGGCGCCCGCCGGAGTGCGGTGGAAGAACACGAGCCGGTCGTTCTCGATCACCGCGGACCCCTTGTCGCCGTGGATCTGGAGGCGCGCGGTCAGGCCGGGGTAGACGGCGGTCGAGGCGTGGATCGTCCCGACGGCGCCGGAGTCGAAGCGCACCGCCCCCACCGCGACGTCCTCGGTCTCGAGTCGCTCGTGCGCGAGCGTGGCGGTGAACCCGACGACTTCGACCGGCCGCCCCATGGCGGCCACGAGCAGGTCGACGGTGTGCACGCCCTGGTTCATCAGGGCGCCGCCGCCGTCGAACTCCCACGTGCCGCGCCACGCGCCCGAGTCGTAATATGTCTGACCTCTCCACCAGTCGATGTTCGCCGTCCCCGACGTGAGGCGGCCGAGCTCCCCGGCGCGGATCGCGTCGATCACGGTCTCGGTCGCCGGGTCGAAGCGGTGCTGGGAGACCACGGCGACGAGCTTCCCGGTGCGCTGCCTGGCGGCGATGACGCGGTCGATGCGGTCGGCGGTGATGTCGGCGGGCTTCTCGATCATGACGTGCGCGCCCGCCTCCATCGCCCGGACGGCGGCGTCGCCGTGCAGGCCGGTCGGGGTGCACACGGCCGCGACGTTCGCGCCGGTGGCGGCGACGGCGGTCTCGATGTCGCCGAAGGCCTTGGCGCCGTAGCGTTCGGCCATGGACCGGGCCCGGTCCGGGTTGAGGTCCACCACGGCGGCGAGCTCGGCTTGCCCGGGGAACGACTGGAGGGCCTCGGCGTGGCTGGAGGAGATGACGCCCGCGCCGATGATCGCGAAGCGGAAGGTCATACCAGCGCCACCCCGACCTCGGCGGTGAGCGCGGCGAACGCGCGCGCGGCGCGGCCGAACGCCTCGGGGCCCTCGCGGTTCGGCTCGGACGGCGAGGCGGCCAGGTGCGGTTCGAGGGAGGCGAAGCCGACGAAGCCGTCCTCGCGCATCGCCTCCAGGGTCTCGCGCAGCTCGCCGTCGCCCTCCCCCGCGGGCACGACCTGGCCGGTGGCCAGGATCGCGTCCTTGACCTGGAGGTATTCGAGGTAGGGGCGCAGCAGCGCGTAGCCCTCGGTGAAGGGCCGGACGCCGACCTGCACGAAGTTGGCGCTGTCCCAGGCCACGCGCAGCGCGGGCGAGTCGATCGCGGCCATGAGGTCGGCGACGCGGGCGGGGGTGTCGCCGTAGACGCCCTTCTCGTTCTCGTGCAGCAGGATCAGGCCCTCGGCCTTGGCGACCTCCGCGAGCGCGCCCATGCGTTCGAGGACCGGCTCGCGCACCTCCTCGGCGGTCTGGCCGTCCTCGCGGTAGTAGGAGAAGATCCGCACATAGCGGG
This sequence comes from Glycomyces arizonensis DSM 44726, assembly GCF_000482705.1. GTDB lineage: Bacteria > Actinomycetota > Actinomycetes > Mycobacteriales > Micromonosporaceae > Glycomyces > Glycomyces arizonensis. The sequence goes on from NZ_AXWO01000004.1 coordinate 133,128, forward strand.
TCTCGAACGCGTCGGCGACGCGGACGAGGCGCCGCAGCCGCTCGACCTCGTACTCGACCGGCCCGGAGACCTGGCTCTTGCCGATGGGGGAGGCGACGGCCGAGACCGCCGCCGACCGCTGCTTCAGGGCGGCCTGGACCCGGGAGAGGACCTCGTCGTCCATGTCGACGACGTTGACCCCCCAGGCGCTGCGGACCTCCACGTGCTTCGCTCCGTGCGCCGCGAGCACGGCTGCCTGGACCGACGGGTCGGGGTCGATCTCGTCGCCGAACCCCGACAGCGACCACTGAACCTGCATCTGCTTCTGCCTTCTTCCTCGCCATTGCGGAAATTCAGAGCATTCCTCGGGTCGCTTCCCGATCGCCCGTTGCCGACGCGGGCGCAGTGCCCGGTTGACGGGCACTGTTGAACAGCGGCAACGGATGCGAGCCGTCGCCGCCCGTCGTTGGGAAGCGCTTTCCGGTGACCCTACTCGGTCCGCGCCGCACATGCAATGGCCGCAGTGAGGGAAAGGCGAGACGCCCTCGCAAGATGACGAGGAAGGCCGCGGCCCGGCGTGGGCGAGCGGACCGACGTTCCAAGATTATAAGATATACTCTATAGTCTCGATGTTGCAGGCAGATCGATTTTCCGAGGCTGTAAGATATAGAATATAACCTATAATCTCGATATCGGTGAGCGGATCACCGGAATCGCGGCTTCGGAGTGCCGCCGCACATTGCGGCCCCGGTGTCCGCGAGCGATCCGCTCGCGGACACCGGGGCCGCGGTTCCGCTTCGTTCAGGCGCCCACGTAGGACGCCAGGTGCTCGCCGGTGAGCGTGGGGCGCTTTGCCACCAGGTCGGCGGGCGTGCCCTCGAAGACCACGCGGCCGCCGTCGTGCCCGGCGCCGGGGCCGAGGTCGATGATCCAGTCCGCGTGCGCCATGACCGCCTGGTGGTGCTCGATGACGATGACCGACTTGCCGGAGTCGACGAGCCGGTCCAGCAGGCCGAGCAGCTGCTCCACGTCCGCGAGGTGGAGGCCCGTGGTCGGCTCGTCGAGGATGTAGACCCCGCCCTTCTCGGCCATGTGGACGGCCAGCTTGAGCCGCTGCCGCTCCCCGCCGGACAGCGTGGTGAGCGGCTGCCCGAGCTTGAGGTACCCCAGCCCGACGTCGGCGAGCCGCGTCAGGATCTTGTGGGCCGCGGGAATCCGCGCCTCGCCGGAGCCGAAGAACGCCTCGGCCTCGGCCACCGACATCGCGAGCACCTCGGCGATGTCGCGGCCCCCCAGCGTGTACTCCAGGACCGCGGCCTGGAACCGCTGCCCGCCGCAGTCCTCGCACGTGGACTCGACGGTGGCCATGATGCCCAGGTCGGTGTAGATCACGCCCGCGCCCTTGCAGGTCGGGCAGGCGCCCTCGGAGTTCGAGCTGAACAGCGCCGGCTTCACGCCGTTCGCCTTCGCGAACGCCTTGCGGATCGGGTCGAGCAGGCCCGTGTACGTCGCCGGGTTGCTGCGCCGCGAGCCCTTGATCGCACTCTGGTCGACCGACACCACGCCGTCCCGCTCCGCGACCGAGCCCTGGATCAGCGAGCTCTTGCCCGAGCCCGCCACGCCCGTCACCACGCAGAGCACACCCAGCGGGACGTCGACGTCCACGTCCTGGAGGTTGTGCTCGGATGCGCCGCGGACCTCGATCGCGCCCGTGCTCTTGCGCACCTCCTCCTTGAGGGAGGCCCGGTCGTCGAGGTGGCGGCCGGTCAGGGTGCCGCTGCTTCGCAGTTCCTCGACGGTGCCCTCGAAGCAGACGGTGCCGCCGCCGGTCCCCGCGCCGGGGCCGAGGTCCACGACGTGGTCGGCGATCGCGATCGCCTCGGGCTTGTGCTCCACGACCAGCACGGTGTTGCCCTTGTCGCGCAGCTGGAGCAGCAGCTTGTTCATCCGCTGGATGTCGTGGGGATGCAGGCCGATCGTGGGCTCGTCGAAGACGTAGGTGACATCGGTGAGCGAGGAGCCGAGGTGCCGGATCATCTTGGTGCGCTGCGCCTCGCCGCCGGACAGCGTGCCCGCGGTCCGGTCGAGCGAGAGGTAGCCCAGGCCGATGTCCACGAACGAGTCGAGGAGGTGCCGGAGCCCGGTCAGCAGCGGCGCCACCGACGGCTCGTCGAGTTCGCGGACCCATTCGCGCAGGTCGCTGATCTGCATCGAGCACAGGTCGGCGATGTTCTTCCCGGCGATCTTCGACGAGCGGGCCTCGGGCGCCAGCCGCGTGCCCTCGCACTCGGGGCAGATCGTGAACGTAACCGCCCGCTCCACGAAGGCGCGGATGTGCGGCTGCAGCGTGTCGACGTCCTTGGACAGCATCGACTTCTGGATCTTCGGGATCAGCCCCTCGTAGGTCAGGTTGATCCCCTCGACCTTGATCTTGGTCGGCTCCTTGTAGAGCAGATCGTGACGTTCCCTCTTGTTGAACTTGTTGATCGGCTTGTCGGGGTCGAACAGGCCGCAGCCGCGGTAGATGCGGCCGTACCAGCCGTCCATGCTGTAGCCGGGGATCGTCAGCGCGCCCTCGTTGAGCGACTTGGTCTCGTCGAAGAGCACCGACAGGTCGAAATCGGTGACCGCGCCCATGCCCTCGCAGCGCGGGCACATGCCGCCGAGCTGGTTGAAGGTGGCCTTCGCGGTCTTCGTCTTCGCGCCGCGCTCGATGGTGATCGCGCCGCTGGAGGTCACCGAGGGGACGTTGAACGAGTAGGCGTTGGGCGGCCCGATGTGCGGGTCGCCGAGGCGGCTGAAGAGGATGCGCAGCATCGCGTTCGCGTCGGTGGCGGTGCCGACGGTGGAGCGCGGGTTGGAGCCCATCCGCTCCTGGTCGACGATGATCGCCGTCGTCAGCCCTTCGAGCCGGTCGACCTCGGGCCGGGCCAGGTTCGGCATGAAGCCCTGCAGGAACGCGCTGTAGGTCTCGTTGATCATCCGCTGCGACTCGGCGGCGATCGTGCTGAACACCAGCGAGCTCTTGCCGGAGCCGGAGACGCCGGTGAACGCGGTCAGCCGCCGCTTGGGCAGCTCGACGCTGACGTCCTTGAGGTTGTTCTCGCGCGCGCCCTCGACGCGGATGAGGTCGTGGCTGTCGGCGCGGTGCGGCGCGGGGGGCTGGGGATCCTTGGTCATCTTCTCTCCATCTGTGGTGCGGGCGGCCCGCCCGAGTTCGCCGGGCGGGCCGCCGCGAGGTCGCAGTCGGGTGTTTTAGGGAGACGCGCTCACTTTTCGCGCGGTTGGTTGATGCGGACCATGTTGCCCGCCGGGTCGCGGAACGCGCAGTCGCGGACGCCGTACGGCTGGTCGAGCGGTTCCTGGAGCACTTCGGCGCCGGAGGAGCGGACGCGTTCGAAGACGCCGTCGCAGTCCTCGGTGGTGAGGATGACGCCGCGCAGCAGGCCCTTGGCGAGCAGTTCGGCGGCGGCGTCCTTGTCGGCCTGCGTGGCGTTCGGGTCGCCGACGGCCGGTTCGAGGACGATGTCCACGTCCGGCTGTGAGGGCGGCCCGACGGTCACCCAGCGCATCCCCTCGAAGGCGACGTCGTTGCGCACCTCGAAGCCGAGGGCGTCGCGGTAGAAGGCGAGCGCCGTGTCGTGGTCGTCGACGGCGATGAAGCAGGTGGCGATCTTGATGTCCATGCGCTTTACGCTACCGACGGCGGTTCCGGTTTTGCTTCTCCATTCCTGACCGGCCGCGTGTAGACCTTGGCGACGCACGCCGGGATGGCCGCTCCCGCGTCGTGCGGGCGCGCCCGGTAGGCGCTCGGGCTCTCGCCGACCAGCTCGGTGAAGCGCGAGCTGAACGACCCCAGCGAGGTACAGCCGACCGCGAAGCAGACCTCGGTCACCGACAGGTCGCCGCGCCGCAGCAGCGCCTTGGCCCGCTCGATGCGGCGCGTCATCAGATAGCTGTACGGCGTCTCGCCGTAGGCGGCCCGGAAACTGCGGGAGAAGTGGCCCTGCGACATGAGGGCGACGCGCGCCAGGGCGGCGACGTCCAGCGGCTTCGCGTAGTCGCGGTCCATCATGTCGCGGGCCCGGCGCAGCCGGACGAGGTCCTCCAACATCACAGGACAACCATTGCACATCCGGCGTCACCGCAGCGAGCACCGGATTCCGCCGTGGGCGTAACATGCGGAATCCGGCGCGGCGGCCGCCTTATGATGAGGCATGGCCGAGACCTTTCCCCCGACGAAGCCGCCGACCGGCGAGGAGCCGGACCGCGCAGCTCAGGACCATGCGACGGCGAAGCGCGAGCCCGCCGAAGACTGCCGCGAGCCGCTGTGGCGCGACGCGCTCGGCGAATGCCTGCGCAGTCTGCGCCACGAACGCGGCGAGAAGCTGGCCGACACGGCGAGCCGGGCGGGCATCTCGCCGCAGTACCTCTCCGAGATGGAGCGCGGCGTCAAGGACCCGTCGAGCGAGATGATCGCCGCCGCCTGCGGCGCGCTGGACGTGACGCTCACGGACCTGGCGATCGCCGTCGCCGAACGCACGCGCGCCTCGCAGATCACCGCCCTCGCCGCGATCGGCGCCAGGGCGGCCTACGCGCTGGCGGCGTGACCGCCGCGCCTCACCGCTCCTCCATGACGTGGTCGATGAGGCCGTACTCCTTCGCCGCGTCCGCGGTGAAGACGCGGTCGCGGTCGGTGTCGGCGCGCAGCGTCTCCGGGGTCTGCCCGGTGTGGCGCGAGAGGATGCCCTCGATGTCCGCGCGCACGCGCACGACCTCGTCGGCCTGGAGGATGAGGTCCGGGATCGGCCCGCGCCCCTGGGCCGCGGGCTGGTCGAGGACGATGCGCGCGTGCGGCAGCGCGGCCCGCTTGCCGGGCGCGCCCGCCGAGAGGAGCACGGCCCCGGCCGCGATGGCCTGGCCCACGCACGTGGTCGCCACCGGCGGCTTGATGTAGCGCATCGTGTCGTACACGCCGAGCATCGCGCTCGGGTCCCCGCCTTCGCAGTTGATGTAGAGCTGGACGTCGCGGTCGGGGTTGTCGGCCTCCAGGTGCAGCAGCTGCGTGATCAGCGCGTTGGCGACGCCCGTGTCGATGGGCGTGCCGAGGTAGACGATCCGCTCGCTGAGCAGGTGCGAGTAGACGTCCATGACCCGCTCGCCGCGCGGGTGCTGCGTGATGACGTTCGGGATGGTGTAGGTGCTCATCGCGAGGCTCCTTCGGGAGTGAGGCCGAGGCCGATGTTGCGGCGGGTGTGCGGGGCGATCTCGTCGAAGGAGCTCACCACGGCGTCGATGAAGCCGTAGTCGAGCGCCTCGCGGGCCGTGTACCAGCGGTCGCGCAGCGAGTCCTCGAAGATCCGCTCGACGCTCTGGCCCGTGTCCTCGGCGATGATGCCGAGCACCGTGTCCCTGGTGTGCCGCAGGTCGTCGGCCTGCAGCTCGATGTCGACGGCCGCGCCGCCGATGCCGGCCGAGCCCTGGTGCATCAGCACGCGGGCGTGCGGCAGGGCCCGGCGCTTGCCCTTGGTGCCCGCCGACAGCAGGAACTGGCCCGCGCTGCACGCCAGGCCCAGATCCAACGTAGACACATCACAGGGGATGATCCGCATGACGTCGCGGATCGCCAGCATCGAGGGCACCGAGCCGCCCGGCGAGTGGATCCACAGTGCGATGTCGGCCGAGGCGTTCTCCATGGCGAGGCTCATCAGCTGCGTCGCCAGCAGGGTGCCGTTGTCGTCGTCCAGGACGCCGTCGAGCACGAGGACGCGCTGCTGGTACAGCTCGCGGCGCGCCCGGTCGTCGAACAGCGGTGGTTTCGAATCTTCGCTCATGCCACCACGGTGCGCCCGCGCGCACCGCGCCCGCCACCGAATCCGCCCTGAGCGGATCCGCTCTCAGCGGCGCGGGGCCGGAGGGGCGACCGGGCCCCGGAAGCTTGAGGTCACTCCTCGAATTCGAAATCGAGGTATCGGGTCTCGTCGCCGGTGGTGGCGTAAAACTGTACGTCGTTCTTCGAGTCGTACACCTCGGCCGGGGGCTCGAAGACGATCTGGAACGCGGTCAGTTCGGCGGGGACCGCGAAGTCCACCGTGAAGTACCGCGCTATGCCGGCCTCGCCCGGCTGGTCGGAGTCCCGCTGCTCGTCGCGGTGCTCGACGTCCTTCGGGGCGATCGTGCCGGTGTCGGTGTTGATCCACAGCTGTTTCGCGGGATCGTAGGGCCAGGTCATCTCGTATGCGGTGACCTCCATCAGATAGGCGAACTCGACGGTGACGAGCGCGAGTTCCGGCGCGCACAGGTACCCCCGCTCCTCATCGAAGACCGAGCGGGTGGCGACGAAGTCGATGTCGAACCAGCTGCTGCTGGTCCAGTAGTCGTCCTGCGAGGCCAACTCCATCTCGAGGTGGAGGTTGTTGGTGCTCTCGCCGAACACGCCGTGGTAGTAGGCCGCGATCTGGTCGGCGATCTCACCGGTGCGAAGGTCGAGGGTCTGGGTGCGCTCGGCGTCGGTGACGCCGACCGTCGCCGCCGCCTCGTCTTCCGCCACATCGCCGTCCACCACGGCGACGTACGCCGTGTCCCCCTCGGGGATGCCGTCGGTCTCCCACTCGCCGCTGCCGAATCCGATCTCGGTCAGGACCGTGTGGGCGCTGTCCTCGGGTAGTTCGAACCGCCGCCCCTCCGCGGGGAAGTGCGCCACCATGACGCGCTCCGATCCCGAGACGTCGAGCTCCTCCCCGAGCAGCTCAGTGAGGAGGTGGGCCTGGTCGGCGTCGAAGAGGGCGACGCAGGAGACGTGCAGTTCGAAGTGCGGGCCGCGCAGCACCGCCGGAGCCGACTCCAGCAGTTCGGCGTCTTCGAGGCAGACCTGATCCTCGTCGGCGGTGATCACGGCGGAGGACGGCCCCGGCTCGGCGCCGCCTGGCAGCTCGGTGAAAAACCAGATCAGTGCGGCCGCTGCCGCGACGGTGACGGCCACCGCCGAGGACACGACCGCCAGGAAGCGCCTCCTGGGCGGGCCCGTGTGGGGAGGGAGGACGCTCGTCGGCTCCTCGGCGGCCACCGTGATCGTGTCGCTTGCGATCTCGTGCGTGTCGGCGGTCGGGACGCCGGGTGTCGCCGCGCCCTCGGCGACCGCCAGCTCGGGCTGCTCGACGCCGACCGGCGCGATGCCGAGTTCGCTGTGGATCATGTTCGCCACCAGCGGCATCCGGGACGCACCGCCCACGAGGAATACGTTGCCGAGACGGTGCCCGTCCGATTCGACCGCGGCCTTGAGCCGCTTGAGCTCCCGGATCATCGGTTCGAGCAGCGGCCGCGCCAGCGCGTCGAGTTCGGGCCGGGTGAGGTGGAGCCCCGCTTCGACCCCGGGGATCGCGACGGGCGACACCGCCGTGCGCGAGAGCATCTCCTTGGCCTCTCGCGCTTCGCTCCACAGTGAGCGGCGGTTGCGCCCGTGCTCGGTGGTCTCGGGATGTTCGAGCGCGGTCCAGGCGTCGTGATGGTCGCTCCCGGCGGTCCGCCGCAGGTGCTCGACGATGGCGGCGTCGATGTCGACGCCGCCCAAGTCGTCCAGGCCGCCCTCGGCCACGATGGACAGCCGCTCGCCGTCGCGGGCGAGCACCGCGATGTCGACGGTGCCCGCCCCGACGTCGACCACGGCCAGCGCCTCGTCGGCGTCGACGGGGCGGTCCAGGACCGCCTGGTAGTAGTGCGCGGCGGCCACCGGTTCGGTCACCACGGTCACCGGCGGGAACCCGGCCTTCGCGGCGGCCGAGGCGAGCACCTCGCGCCGCCGCGCGCTCCACGTCGACGGGCAGGTCACCACCGTCTCGGGCAGTGCGCCGGTGATCTCGGCGCAGACTGCGGCGACCCGGCGGAGGACCGCGGCGAACATCGCCTCGACGCTCACTTCCTCGTTGCCGAGCAGGACCGAGCCGTGTCCTATGTGCCGCTTGGGGTGCGGTTCGAACCGGTCGGGTGCGGCCGTGGACAGCCGCGCGGCGTCGCGGCCGACGACGAGGCCGCCCGCTTCGTCGCGGAACACCCCGACGGGCAGGATCGGCTGCCCGTCGAACAGGAGCGGGCGCGTCCGCCCGTCGGGCCAGCGCAGCATGGCGACGGTGTGCGAGGTGCCGAGGTCGACGCTGAGGAGGTATGAGGAGGGGGACATTGCTCGAATATATCGCCGTTCTATTGGCGCCATGCACTTCCGCGTGCCGGGCTCGGCCGTTCCGGCTGGGAGTGCGGCCGAAAGGATCGCACGCTGTCAGTCTGCCCTGCCTTTGCCAGGCGATGCGCTGTCATGGGCGCATCGCCCGGCGGTCTCGCGCATCAGCCTTCGCAGGTGCGTTGGCAGGTGAACCAGACCAGGCCCGCGGCCTCTTTGAGTCGGCTGGTGTTGTCGCCCTGACTGGTCCAGTCGCGGTGGGCGGGTTCGCAGAGCCACAGATCGGGTTCGTTGACGGTCAGGCCGGTCATGTAGCCCAGGAGCGCGGGTTCGTGGTCGGGGAAGGAGAGCCAGAGGCGCGGGGCGCTGGCCATGGTGCCGAAGTGGACGGTTCGGTCGGCGATGGTGTGGGCGTCGAGGACGGTGAGCCGTGCGGGGTCGATCGGGTCGGTGAGCTGGACGGCGATGGGTGCGGCGGCGAGGGCGCGGAGGTAGCGGGCCCGGATGCGGTGCGGTGCGTAGCGGGAGCGGCTCATGAGAGGCCACCGCCGGTGATCGGGTGGCGGGCGTCGAATCGGACTTCCCAGGTGTGGATGTAGCCGTTGCCGGTGTAGGGCTGGGGCCGTGGTGGTTTGGTCGAGGTGCGGCCGGGATCGGGAGTGGGCGCGGTGGCCTCATCGGTGGCTTCATCGTGCGGGTCGACCGGTTCGGGCGCTGTCTTTGCAGTGCGAGAGCCGAAGACGGCGATGACCCAGCGGAGGACGAGCAGGAACGCGGTGACGGTGCGACCGTGGTCGTGGCCGTGTGCGCTGCGCTGGGCGTGGGCGGCGGCCAGGGGCGCGGAGTCGATGAGCCAGCGGTCCCAGGCGTCCTCCTGGAGCCGGGTGAACTGGTGGGGATTTTCGTTGTGCTCGGTGTGTTCGGAGTGATCAGTTCGTTCGGTGCGCTCGGCGGAGGCTTCGGGCTCCGGTCGCGTCCAGAAGCGGGGGCGGTAGCGCGGAGTCGGGCGGGGTCGCTCCTGCTCTGGCGGAAGCGGATCGGGAAGCTCGTTCCGGCGGTGGCGGCCGGTGCGGCCGTCCTGGTACCAGCCGGGCGTGCCGTAGGGGCCGGGGTCTTCGGGATCGTGGGGCTTGCCGCCGATCTCCCACGTGTCGCCGGGCTGGTGGCGCAGGTGGGGCGGTTCGTAACGCGGGCTGGCCGGGTCGGAGTCGGGTGCGGACAGGTCGGTGCAGTCGGGGTCGTGCTGGTAGCGGTAGGCGCCGGGAGTGTGCGGGTCGGGCTGCCCGTCGGGCAGGAACAGGCGGCGTCCGGCCCAGTCGTAAAGGCCGTCGCCGGGGACCTCGGTCAGGGGACTGCCGGGGCCGCGGGAGTGTCGCTCGGTGGTGTTTTGATCGGTTGCGCCGAGCCGATTTTGGCGTAGGCTGACATGAACCATGGGAGGTTCGCCTCTCTGGTTGAAGGAGGCGGGCCGCCAACTGATTGGTAGTCTGTGCGGCGGCCCGCCGCTCCTTATTCGTTTGGTCTATGGTTCGCGCACTGCGCGATTTGAGCATCATCGCGCACCGGCTCTGGGCGCGCAACCATCAACACGCGTGTTTTTCCGCTTTTCACTCTTCTGGATCGGTTAGCCTGATCACACAGGAGTGTCGTAATGCAAAGCCGTTCGAGGCGTAAGCAATTGGATGGCCTTGTTCGCTGTCTCCGCACACCTCTAATTCTTGTGGCGCTCTGCGGGGAGATTCGGCACTGGCACCGGTTGCCTTGAGCGATACGGTTAGCCGATGAACCGATTCGAAGGCAAAGTCGCCGTCGTCACCGGAGGCGCCAAGGGCATCGGGGCGGCCTGCACGGCCCGCCTCGCCAGTGAAGGGGCGGCCGTGTACGTCGCCGACATCGACGAGGAGGCGGGGCATCGCATCGCCGAGGAGACCGAGGGAACCGTCTACTTTCACCGGTGTGACGCGTCCAGTCTCGCCGACTGGGAGGCGCTGGGCTCGGCCGCGCTCGACGTGCACGGGCGCATCGACGTGGTGGTCTCCAACGCGTTCGCCAGCACCAATGGCGCGCCGCACGAACTGTCCGAAGCGGACTGGGATCGGACGCACGAGGTCACTCTGAAGGCCACCTACCTCGGCGTCAAGGCGCTCATCGAGCCACTGCGGGCCGCGCGCGGCGCGGTCGTGGCGATCACCTCGGTCCACGCTCACCGCTCGCAGCTGGGCTATACCGCTTATGCCGCCGCCAAGGGCGGACTCAGCATGCTCATCCGGCAGCTCGCCGTCGAGTACGCCCCGGACGTGCGGTTCAACGCGATCGCTCCGGGCCCCATCTACACCACGCACTGGGCGGGGACATCCGAAGAGGACATGGTCATTGCCGGGCAGGAGACCCTCATCGGCCGTGTCGGCCGCGCCGATGAGATCGCCGCCGCCGTCGCCTTCCTCGCCTCAGAGGAAGCGAGCTACGTGACCGGAGCCGAGCTGCCCGTGGACGGCGGCTGGCTGGCCCTCAAGCGCTGACGCGCCGGTGCCAAATCTTATACCACATAGGCTATAACCTATAATAATGTTATAGCCTATAGCTTACAAGGGTATAAGCTATACCCTTGTAAATTATAGGCTATAAGGAATGCTCTGGCCTCAGTGCCTCAGTGGCCGAAGGCGTCCGAGTCCGCCGCTGCCGATTCGCCCTTGTCCAGGGCCGAAATCGCGGCCACGTCCTCGCTGCTCAGCGAGAAGTCGAAGATGTCCAGGTTCTGCGCCAGGCGCTCGGTGTTGCTGGACTTCGGAACCGCCGTCAGGCCCAGCTCCATGTGCCAGCGGAGCACGATCTGCGCCGGGGTCTTCCCGTAGCGCTCGGCCAGGTCGACGACCACCTGCTCCTGCAGCACGTCGACCCCCTCGCCGCCGATCGGCGACCACGACTGCGTGACGATCCCGTGCTCGGCGTGGAAGCTTCGCGGCCCCTCCCTTGTGACACCGGGGTTGAGCTGGATCTGGTTCACGTCCGGGACCACGCCGGTCTCGGCGATGATCCGCTCCAGGTGCGACGGCTTGAAGTTCGAGGTGCCGATCGCCTTCACGCGCCCCTGTTCGAGCAGCCGCGCCAGGCCCTGCCACGCCTCCACGTACTGGTCCTGGTCCGGGTTGGGCCAGTGGATGAGGAGCAGGTCGATGTAGTCCAGGCCCAGCCTGTCGGCACTGCGCTCGAACGCCTCGGCGGCCAGCTCCACGCCGTGCCACTTCTTGTTGAACTTCGTGGTGACGAACAGCTCCTCGCGAGCCGCGCCGGAAGCCTTGAGTCCGCGGCCCACACCGCGCTCGTTGCCGTAGTTCTCCGCGGTGTCGACCAGGCGGTAGCCGAGCGCGATCGCGTCCGCGATCACGCGCTCGCACTCCGCGTCGTCCATCGGCCAGGTGCCCATGCCCAGGCGCGGCATCGCCGCGCCGTGCGGGAGGGTGACGGTAGGTGCGGTCGTCGGTGACATCGTTCAACCCGTCTGCTCGGAATCGCTGTACCGCCCACCATCCTCCTACCGGCCCCTCCGAGCGCAAGGGAGGCGTGCCGCAGATCACTTACGCGCCTCAGCGGTCGTAGTCCCATTGGTTTGTGCCAATGCCTTTCAAGTTTTGTACCAGTATGTACTTTGACGGCATGGAGAACCCCGTGCTTCGCGTCCCGCCCGCCTCGGCCGGCGACGCCCTCGCCTACTTCACCTCCCAGCTCGCCTTCCGCACCGACGTCTCCGACGTCCACGCGGCCTTGGAGAGCGGCGACCCCGGTTTCACCCTTGTCGACACTCGCGGCAGGGCCGCCTGGGACCAGGGCCGAGTGCCGCAAGCGGTCCACCTGCCCACCGACGACATCGCCGCGAAGGCGCCCGACCTCGTCGACCGCGGCGGGCCGGTCGTCGTCTACTGCTGGGGGCCGGGCTGCAACGGCGCCATCCGCGCCGCCGCCGCGTTCGCCCGCGCCGGCTACCAGGTCAAGGAGATGCTCGGCGGCATGGAGTACTGGATCCGCGAGGGCCTGCCCATCGCGACCGACGACGGTCTCGCCGCTCGGGAACCCGACCCGCTGACCGTTCCTACCGCAGGAGTCTCCTGCGCCTGCTGAAGGAAGGCATACTGGGCGCATGGCCGAACTGCTTGAAATGCCGACCGACTGGACCCGCGCGCTGGCCATTGTGGCCCACCCCGATGACATGGAGTACGGCGCCGCCTCGGCCGTCGCCGCCTGGACCGCCGAAGGCCGCGAGGTCGCCTACCTCATGGTCAGCCGCGGCGAGGCCGGCATCGACACCCTCACGCCCGCCGAGTGCGCCCCGCTGCGCGAGGCCGAGCAGATCGCCAGCGCCGCCGTCGTCGGCGTCGACCAGGTCGAGTTCCTCGACCACCCCGACGGCGTCATCGAGGGAGGCGTTCCGCTCCGCCGCGACCTGGCCGCCGCCATCCGGCGCCACCGCCCCGAGCTGATCGTCACGCTCAATCCCCGCGAACACTTCCGGCCCGGCGGCTGGAACAGCGCCGACCACCGCGCCGTCGGCGAAGCCGTGCTCGACGCTGCCGTCGACGCGGGCAACCGGTGGATCTTCCCCGAGCAGCTCGACGGCGACTTGGAGCCGTGGCCGGGCGTGCGGTGGGTCGCCCTCGCCGCCTCCCCGCAGGCGACGCACGCGGTCGACACCACCGAGACCATGGAGACCGGGATCGCCTCGCTCCTGGAGCACCGCACCTACATCACGGCGCTCACCGACGTCGACCCCGAGACCTACGCCCGAGAGTTCCTCGCGAACTTCGCCACGGCGAGCGGCGAGCGGTTCGGCACGCGCTACGCCACGACATTCGAACTCATCACGCTCGCGGGCTGAGAGCCCTCAGGCCCCGCGACCGCTCGATCAGGCTCTCGGCCGCGGCGATGACGGCGTCCGCCGATATCTCGACCTTCTCGCCGCAGGCTCGCCACCGACAGCACCGCCGGGCGACCGATCCGCCTCGGCGGGATGTCTAAGTCGCCGGTTCGACGTCGCCGACGATCGTGCCTTCGCCGGAGTCGGCCACGGACTCGACGATGAAGAAGTCGCCGTCGACCTCCCTGGCCCCATTGCCGTGGTTGTACTGGCCCGAGAGGATGTACTCGCCCGGTTGCATGGTCTGGCCCTCGATGAGCGTCCACCGGAAGACCAGGTAGCCGTCCTGCTCGAAGACGTCAGCCGGGTCGAAGTATTGATCGGAGGTCGTCCACGAGCCGGTGTACTCGACGTCCGCGCCGATGACGACGTGGAGCTCCACGGTCAGCTCGGTGACCGGCTCGTCGGCCTGAATCGTCACCTCGCTCTGCGACCAGTAGTCGTTGTCGTTGCCGTTGATCCGCGCCCCGGCCGTGAGGTAGTCGACCTCGTCGACCGGCTCGGGCCGCTCCGACGGCGCGACGGCGTCCTCCGTCTGCTCGGGGGACGCCGACTGCGAGGTCGGACCCGGGCCCGCCGGGACCTGCTCGACGTCCGGGTTCAGGCCGTAGTTGACGAACACGATCGCACCGATGAGCACCATGATGGCGCCGGTGGCGGCCGCCAGGTGCGGGATGCGGGTGCGGCGGCGCACCGGCTCGGCCGCGACCGCGTCGGGCTCGGCCATCCCGGACGCGACGCGGTTCCACATGCGCTCGGTGTCCGGCTCGAACTCCTCGGCGCTGGCGCGCAAACGGTCAGGCAGGTCGTTGCTCATCGCCCCACCCCGTTCGGTATGGAATCCCATGAGGACCCGTTCTGTCCGCCGGACGGCGGCCCCAGGATCTTCCGCAGTTCGGCCAGGCCCTTCGAGGTCTGGCTCTTCACCGTCCCGACTGAGACCCCGAGCGCCTCGGCCGTCTCAAGCTCGGAGAGCCCCAGCGAGTGGCGCAGGACGACGCAGGCGCGCTTGCGGAACGGCAGCCGGGCCAGCGCGCGGCGGACGTCCACGACGGCCGCGACGTTCGGCTCGCTCACCGACTCGCCCGGACGCAGCCAGAACATGGCGTTGCGGCGGCGCTCGCGGACCGCCGAGCGGATGCGGGTCTTGGCCAGGTTGGCGACGATGCCGCGGGCGTAGGCGATGCCCGACGCGGAGCGCTCCACCCGGTTCCACTGCTTCCACACGGCGAGCATCGCGTCGGCCGCGAGGTCCTCGGCGGCCGCCTTCTCGCCGAGGAGGAGCCATGCGAACCGGGCCAGTTCGGCGTGGTGCTGTTCGAAGAAGACGCGGAAGGCGGCTTCTCCTTGAGGGGCGGGGACATCCAACTCGGCCCTCCGGATGCGGGAAGGTATCGGGGAGCCGGATTTTAGCAGCGGAGCACGCACGGGCGGAAGTCCGCCCGCGCGCGCCCGCTCTTCGGCGCGCGTGCGAGTCGTTGCCGGGCGGTGCATGCCCGTCGGCGCGGCGCCGGTCGCGTCTTGCTCGATCGCCGGGAGACCTACCGCGTGCTTCTGCCCGTCGGTCCCCCGATCAGCTACGGCGATCGAGCCTTCGGCGGACGCGTTCGCCGGGATGGCGGCGTTGTCGGGACGCCTCATCTTCATCCGATCCGAAGTAGTTGTAGTTGTTGTGGGTGCGGCGGAGCCGGGTTGCCGCACCGACAGGAAGTTGCCGCCGAGGCGCGAAAGGTTGCCGCGAATCCCGAGATTTCTCCGGATTCGGCGCGAATGCGCGGCGGCGGCCGTTCGGGAGGCGCGCTGCGAGTGCCGACGAGTCGATCGGCAGGTCGAAAGAGGCGGTCGAAGACACCGAGCCGGGCATGGGTGGAGCGAGTAAACCCCGGTCCATCCATATACACGTGTATGCACCTGTGTCGATCCATGCGTGGATGGAGCGGGCACGGGCGGAAGCAACCGCCACTCCGACCCGGCCTACCCGTCCTGAGACGCATGGGCGGAGCGGACACGGCCGGAAGGCTCTGCTGGGCCGCTTCGAGCGCGGTGGCGAGCGCGGGGACGGGCGCAAGCAAGCGCCGCCCCGAGACGCGCGGGCGGAGCCCGGGGAGCACTCGAATTCGCGCGATCTCGGTCCCGTCCCGAGACGCGTGGGCGGAGCGGACACGGCTGGAAGGCTCTGCTGGGCTGCTTCGAACGCGGTGGCGAGTGCGAGCCGAGCGCGCGCACGGGCGGAAGTCCGCCCGCGCCGCCTCTTCGGCGCGCGTGCGAGTCGTTGCCGGGCGGTGCCGGACAGCGCGCGCCCGTCGGCGCGGTGCCGGTCGCGTCTTGCCCGATCGCCGGGAGACCTGAGGAACACGCAGGACCGTGCGCCGTTCTTCAGGGCCGGTGGCCCGATTCGATTCCTCCGAGGTGGCTCACCGAGGCGATCTCGACGACCTCCAGGCCTCGCAACGTCGTCACCGCTCCCGACGGAACGCCCTCCCGCACCAGCGCCTCAGGAACACTCTCATCCCCCAGTAGCGTCCGCAGCAGGTCGACCGTCACCCCGCCGTGGGCCGCCACCGCCAGCGCCTCGTCGCTCCCCTCGTGCTCAACCAGGAAGTCGCGGAATCGATCCCCCGCCCCCCGAGACGAGTCCCCAACAGACGGAACGAAGTCACGGTCAGCGCTCGCGCGGGCCCACTCCTCCACGAATGCTCCGATCGGCAGGCTCTCGTCCCAGTTCATGCGCTCGGTCAGGCGCGCGTCGGTCCGCACCTTCAGGCCGCAGGCGGCCGCCACCGGCTCGGCCGTCTCGCGCGCCCGCCGCAGCGGACTGGCGAACACGCCCGTCAAGCCCGCGCCGCGCAGCCGCTCGGCCGCGAGCGCCGCCTGAGCCCGGCCCCGCTCGGTCAGCCCCGGATCGCCGGCCGATCGCTCCTTCTCTCCATGCTGCACAACGTAGATCAGTGCCATGGGACCGGATCGTATCGCCCGAGGGGTAAGGCTGTCCCCACCTTTATTCGGCCCGCGTACGGCACTGCGCGGCAGCGAAAACGCCCATAGCGTTGAGCACGTGAGAAAGCGCCGCCGCCGTCGGCGCCCCACTGAACGACAACACCGCAAGCGCCGCGCCCGATCGAGATCACCGCCGAGACCGCAAAGGCCACCGCACATGAACACCACTCCAGCCCCCACCCCCACGGCCACGCCGCGCTGGCACCGCCCGCTGACCGCCTCCGGCATCGTCTTCGCCGCACTCACCGCCTTCGCCTTCGTCGCGATGTTCGTCGACGACCGCACCCTCATGGGCGAGTCGGTGTGGCTCAAGGTCTTCAAATTCTCCTTCGCCTTCTTCGCCTACAACCTCACGCTCGCCTGGCTCATCGGCCACATGACGCGGGCCCGGCGCTTCGGCTGGTGGTCCGGCACCGTGTTCGCCGCCCTGAGCGTCTTCGAGGTCGGCGTCATCGCCATGGCCGCCTCCCTCGGCACCTACAGCCACTTCAACTCCTCTGACGAGCTCTCCAACCAGATCGTCCAGAACGCCTTCCAGTACGGCGTCCCGGTCCTGTTCATGATCAACTTCGTCATGGCGATCGTCGTGCTGTGGCAGCGCATCGGCGACCGCGCCGTCACCGCCGTCATCCGGTGGGGCCTGCTGCTGTCGACTCTCGGCATGATCGCCGCGTTCTTCATCGTCGGGCTCTCCAAGCAGCGGCCTCGGACCGTCGAGGACGCCTACGGCGACCCTGTGGAGCTCAGCTCCGGGCACGGCATCGGCGACCCCGACGGCAACGGCATGTTCCTCACCAACTGGAGCGTCACCGGCGGCGACCTGCGGGTGCCGCACTTCATCGGCCTGCACGGCATCCAGGTGCTCATCGCGGCGGCGCTGGTGCTCAGTGTGCTGGCCGTCCGCTTCACCAGGCTGCGCGACGAGCGGGTCCGCGCGGGTATCATTCACTCGCTCGGCCTGGGCTACCTGGGGCTGTTCGCCACGACCACGTGGCAGGCCGTCCGCGGCCAGTCCCTCATCGCCCCCGACGCCGCCACCCTCGCCGCGCTGGCCGCCTCGGCCGCGGTCGCCGTCATCGGCGTCGCCGTCGCGATCTGCAGGGCCCGCAAGGCGACCCCGATGGAGGACCCGATCCCGGCGGACTTCGTGCGCGAAGCCGAGAAGATCACCGCCCAAGACTGGGAGCCCGCCGTCCCGCTTCGTTAGCAACATTGCAGGAAACAGGATATAGGCTATAACCCCTCACTGAGAGGTTATAGCCTATATCCTATCTAGGTTATAAGGTATAACGCTTGCCGAAAGTATTGTGCCGACGCCTCCTCGGCCGTACGCTGACTCTGGCCCACTGGTTTCGCTCGACTCCATGGAGGGAGACACGATGCCGCCGCGTCGACCGCATCGGCCCGAGCCGCAGCCGAATCGGCTCGCGCCGCGGGCGCATCGGCTCACTTCCGAAAACACCGTCACCGCGGCCCGTGCTCGGGCCGTCCTTCGACCGCGATGGGAGCTCGTCGTGACACAACCGCTCTGGCCGAGGCGCCTTCACCCCGGCGACACCGTCGTCATCGCCGCGCCCTCCGGGCCCGCGCTGTCCAGCCGCCGCGAAGAAATCGACGCCGCCGCCGAGACCATCAAGGAAATGGGCTTCACGCCCCGCCTGTCCGGCCTCGTCGAGTCCGCCGCCAGGCACTTCTGGCGCTCCGCGCCTCCCGCCGAGCAGGCCGCCGAGCTCAACGCGCTGCTGTCCGACCCCGAGGTCCGCGCCATCGTGCCGTTCTCCGGCGGCAACGCGACCACCGGCTACATCGACCGGATCGACTACGACGCGGTTCGGGCCGACCCCAAGCCGATGCTCGGCTTCTCCGACATCACCGCGCTCCACCTCGCCATCCACTCCCGGACCGGCCTGATCGGCTTCCACGCCGACTTCGCGTCCGGCCTGGGCGGCAGCTGGGCGCAGGCCGCACCCGAGCGCCGTGCCGAGCTGCTCGACCTCTACCGCGGCCTGCTGACCGGCCAGATCACCGAGACCGAGCTCCCCGCCGAGACCGACTGGGAGACCTGGCGTCCCGGCGCCGTCACCGGCCGCCTCGTCGGCGGACTGCTCGACCGGCTCGTCCGGCTCCAGTCCACCCCGTACGCCCTCGCACCCGAACGGTTCGACGGCGCGATCTTCTTCTGGGAGGACGTGGGCCGCAAGCTCGGCCATGTCTGGAACGACCTCCACTCGCTCCGCATGCAGGGCGTGTTCGACCGCGCCGCCGCGATGGTCGTCGGCATCCCCGCCGACATCGAGGGGCCGGGGGAGGATTACGGGCCCGCGACGGTCAAGGACGCCGTCCTCGACGTCCTCGCCGACTACGACCTCCCGATCCTCGCAGGAGTTGACTTCGGCCACACTGGACCGAATCTGCCTATGCCGATCGGTCTGAAGGCCGCCGTGGACGCCGACTCCCACCAGCTCAAACTGCTTGAATCACCGGTCGTCTAGACGCTTCGTGCACATGCGCCGCGCAGGCGGATTTCTATCCGATTTAGTGGTTGCATTCCTATTGACCTTCAGGCACGGTTGGTAGACATGAAGATTCGAACGGCCGGACCCGCAGATGCAGACGAGATCGTGCAAGTTCGCGTGGCATCGTGGCGCGCGGCTTACAGCGGCCTCGTCGACGACAAGGTGCTCTCCGGCCTGCGAGATGAGCCCTCCGAGTCGTTCGTGATGAACCTGAGTTCGCCGCCGCCGTTCTGGCTGACGCTGGTGGCCGAGCGCGGCCCCGACGTCATCGGGTCCATCACGGTCGGCTGGGACACCAGGGAATCGGGCCGAGGCGAGGCGGAGTCCGGGCAGCCCGGCGAGGTGTGGATGCTGTACGTGCATCCCGATCACTGGGGCGGCGGCGCGGGGTACGCGCTGATGCGCGAGGCGCACAAGGCGCTCAACGAGTTCGGGCTGGCGCCGATCCGCGTGTGGGTGCTCGAGGGCAACGAGGTCGGCAAGCGGTTCTATGAGCGCTACGGGTTCGTCCTGGACGGAGAACGGGCCGACTACGAGATCGGACGCCGGGCCTATCCGATCGTGCGCTACACGCTCCCGAAGGACCGCCTGGTGGACGAGCTCGTCTAACGGCCATGTTGAGTTATACCCTATAATTTATGTCCTATAACGCGGAAGGGCGCTTGCGGTGCTTCGTCAGGTCGGGAGTTGGATCGTGGCCACGACCGGGGCATGGTCGCTGCCGTCTTTTTCGAGGACCTCGAAGTCGCGCACCGCGATCTCCTCGTCGACCAGGACATGGTCGAGCGTCACCGCGGGCGGGCGCACGAGTCCGTTGAGGTAACCGCCCTCGATCGGGCGCCACGTCGCGGCCAGGCCCTCGCCGGTCGTCTCGGCGGCGTCGGTGTAGCCCGAATCGATGAGATCGCGCAGCATCCCGTGGTCGAGCGTCGCGTTGAAGTCGCCCGCCAAGACCCACGGCACCGCGTCCTCAGGCCTCGGGAGCTCCCCGAAGTCGGCCTCCCACAACGGGATCCGCTCAGGACTCGCGGGCGCGGCCGTGTGCACCGCCATGAAGCGTGCCTTCGCTCCGTCCGGCAGGGTCACCTCGGCCGCGATCTGGTGGAAGATCCCTCCCGGCTCCAGCTCCTCGAGCCGCTCGAGCGGGTGGAGCGAGTAAACCCCGGTCCCCACCGCCAGCTCGGCGGGCTCGGCGATGACGTACGGCATCCTGTCCTCAAGCCCCAGCTCGGCCAACCGCTCATAGGCGGACGGCGTCAGCTCCTGGACGCTGAGAAGGTCCGGTTCGTAGCGGTCGACCAGCTCGACGATGCGCTCCAGGTTCGCCGTGCCCACGTACACGTTCACCGACAGCACCCGCAGCTCGACGCCGTCGGCCACCGGCTGCTCGTTCGGGATCGCCCGCGGGGCGATCACCGCCACCATGGCCAGCGCCGCCACGCCGGTGGCGATCGCGGCCCTCCAGTGCCGGAACGCCGCCTGCACCCCCGCGCCCACCAGCGCCGCCCCGGCGACGTACGGGACGAACGCGATGGTCGTGACCAGGATCCACCCCGACTCCAGGCCGAACAGGCGGATCGCGGCATAACCCCAGACCGCGGCCGTCGCCGCCCACGAGCACGCCCGGAAGACGCGACCCCGGTACCAGCGCACACGGCTCACTTCCGTTTGCGGCGCTTCGGGCTCGCGGAGTCGCACCGTCGCGTCGGCAGCCTGGAAATCGCCCATGGGCCGAGCCTAGCCGAGGCGGCCCACCCCGAACGCGTCATCGCATCGCGTTGTCCGCACGGCTCGGGCCACGCCGGCGCGGCGCGGCGGCCGAGGCCGCCGCGCCGCAGGTGCGTTGGATAAAGGTTCGGGTTCGGTCAGCTGCAGGAGACCGAGGGCCAGTTCCAGTTGCCGTTGTGCTTGATGGTGACGCCGAAGTTGTTGCCGCTGCCGTTCGGCGTGCAGACCATCCGCGTCGCGGTCGGCCACTCGGCGTTGCAGTTCCAGTAGGCGATGACCCTGGCGGGGTCGGGGAGGTTCAGGACGACCCTCCAGTCGCTGGAGCCGGACACGTTGACGCCGAGGTTGTACCGGTCGCTCCACTGCTGACCGGCGGTCAGCGACGCGGTGCAGGCGCCGCCGCCACCGCCGTCGTTCCCGCCGTCGTCACCGCCACCGCCGTCGTTCCCGCCGTCGTCACCGCCGCCGGAGCTGCCGACCGTGATGTTGGAGCTGCCGCTGCTCTGGTAGCCCTCGGTGGCCATGATCATGTAGTGGGTGAAGCTGCCGAGGTTCAGCCCGGCGCGGGCCCACGCGTCGAAGTGGGTGCCGGTGTTGATGGTGCCGCTGCTCCGGGCGCTCTGCCGGACGCTCCAGTACTGCGCGAAGGTCTTGTTGTCGCCTTCGACGGACGGCTTGTTGTACCGCATGGACTTGAGGATGGTGTACGTGCCGCCGTCGTCGTTGACCGTGCCGAGGGTCTGGGCGCCGCTGCTGGGGTTGTAGGGGCCGTGGGACTCGACGATGTAGTACTCCACCAGCGGGTTGGTGGTCCAGCCGTAGAGCGCCAGGTAGCCGTTGCTGCCGTGGTTGACCCAGCCGTTGTAGCTCACGCTCCGGCGGCCGCCGTTGCTCCAGCCCTTGCCGCCGACCCAGTTGTTGACTCCGTTCCACTGGGAGCTGTAGTTCCCCCCAGAGCCGAGGGTCATCGAGGCCGCGCCCTGGGTGTCGGTCCAGAACGAGTAGTAGTAGCCGTTGTGGGTGCCCGTCTGGTTGCTGGTGATGGTCTGCTGGGCCTGAGCGGTGCCGGGCAGCATTATCCCGGTCGCGCCGAGCGCCAGGACGGCGGAGCCTCCGAGAAGGATGCTCCTGCGGCTGAACGGGCCGCTTGAGTCGTGTTTCATGGGCGTCTTCCTTCTTGTGACGCTGGCGGGGCCAGCCTGCGCGGTGCGAACCGGCGGTTCCGGCGGCGGACGGTAACATCCGCCGCGCGCCGTCGTCGTACGACGCAGCTTGTTCTGGTCGGTAGGCGTGAGGGAGCGACGACCTGAGGACCGGTCCCGCTCGGCGGTTGCGATCGACGGCCATCGATGTCTTCTGGTGTGAACAGTATGGTGTCGCCCCGCCGGGTTGTCAATAAGTTCCGGAAGGTTTTCGATAATTAAATCTCGCATGTACATGTTCGAGAGATGATGTAAGGCCTGTATATGGCTAGTACTTAAGCGGTAAAGATCAAGATGGGTCGATGCTTTGCGCGATCTTCGGTCTGGAAATCGAGTCATGTGAGCCGAAACTTTCGGAATATTTTCGAACGGTGTTGAGAGGTGTGAGCGGACCGTCGCCACCTTGTTCGGCTCGCCGTGGCGGCGGATCGCGGCAGCGGTCTGGAGTGCGGCCGTCCTATCACCACACGGGGCGCAGGGGCGGCAGCGGGCCGCCGTCGGTCAGCGCCCTGATGAGATCGCCCAATATCGCGTGCAGGTCGCCGAGCTCGGCCGCGCCGATCCGGTCGCCGAGCTCCGCCTCCAAGCTCTGGAGGATGCGGCCCGCCACCCGCAGGTGCACCAGCGCAGTTGAAGTGAGCACGACCAGCTTCCTCCTGCCGCCTTCGGGGTGCGGGCGCCGCTCGACGTACCCGTGCCGCTCCAGGTAGTCCACGATCTGCCCGGCGGCCTGCTTCGTCACGCCCAGGCGCTGCGCCAGCTCGCTACTGGTCGCCCCCTCGGCCCCCAGCGCCTGGAAGGCCAGGCCGTGGACCGGCCGCAGATCGCCGTACCCGGCCTCCGCGCCCCGCGCGGTGAACTCGGAGATCAGGAGCTGGAACGCCAGGCCGAGCTTGAATGCGAGCTCGAGGTCGTCGAGGCCGTCGTCGCCGTTCATGCCGTCGAGTTTGCCATATGAGAGTCAAGCTGCTTTACTTAATGAGTAAAGCAGCTTGACTCATGAAAGGCAGTGAACCCATGCACGTCATCACGCCCACCGACGACAACGTCATCGCCACCGCCGCAGCCGAGATGACCGGTCTCGCCTCCCCCAGCCGCGGCAGCACCGAACTGAGCACCTGGAAGGTCGGCATCGAGCCCGACACCGCCGGCCCCAAGCACGTCATCGACCGCGAGCAGGTCTGGACGGTGACCGCCGGAGCCCTCGAGGTCGTCGCCGAGGGTCGCACCGAGCAGGTGCGCGAGGGCCAGACCCTCGTGGTCCCCGCGGGCGTCCTCCGCGTCTTCCGGACCACGGACCAGGCTGCGGAGGCGCTCGTCGCCATGGCCGTCGGCGGCCGCGCCTTCCTCCCAGGAGACGACACCGGGCAGCCCGTGCCCTGGGCGCAGTAGCACCGCCCGCCGGGCATACGGGCGGCCCGCGGCGCTGGGGTGCCGTCCTGCGCCGCGGGCCGTGCTTCCTGGTTTCCTTACAGGGCTGAAGTTCCTTTTGGGACTGAGTTTTCTTTTGAGACCGGGCTTCCTGGCGGGACTAGGCCGCGGCGGCGGCCGAGGCGGTCTCCCCCTGAGCCTCCTTGCGGGACTGGAGGATCCGCTTCGCCGTCCGGCTGGTCGCCTCGGCGAGACCCAGGATCATCAGGGCGTTGATCGCGTGGAGGCCGAAGACGAGCTGCCCCGCCGTCGTCCCGCCGACGCTGACCGCCGCGATCACCGACTGCAGGGCCACCAGCCCCACCACACCCGCCGTCATGCCGACCAGCTTGCCCCCGGCACGCGACAGCGCGGCGAACAGGATCGCCAGGAGCGAGACCGTGCCGATGAGGTAGCCGTTCATGATGTGCAGGGCGAACGCGTCGCGCGTGTCGCCCGTTCCCATGGCGCCGTAACCGGCCAGGAAGAACTGGATCCCGATCAGGATCTGTACCAGCATCATCCAGATTCGAAAGAACTTAAGCATCGATGGCTCCTATTTCAGTGAGGTTGCATTGCATTCGGTCGACGGCGTGCATCACCGCGAAGCCCAGGACGGACACGGTGCGGTGGTCGGACAGCACACCCGCGCGCCACGTCGCCACGGCGTCGTCGTCGATCGAGCCCGGGTCGAGCGCCGCCGACGCCGCCAGGCGGGCGCCCAGCGCCGCCCCGTCCGGCAGGTCCTCGATCCCGTCGATCGCGACCGGCCGGGGCACCGGCTCCAAACCCCACTGGTCCACCGACTCGGTGACGGCTCGCTCGACGCTCTGCGCCGCGCGCTCGTCCAGTAGCTCGCGCCCGCAGCCCGCGACCGCCCGCAGCTGCGCGTACGCGCGCCCCACCGGCGACTCGCCCGCCCAGGCGGGAACGGCGAGGTCGAGCGTCGACCACCGCTCCTGGAGCCACGGCTCCCGCGGTTCGAGCAGCGGCAGGCTCAACCCCGGCTCCAGATCCGCCGCCACGGCTGTGCGGACCTGCCGGGACGCCACCGCGCGGCCCAGCTTCGTGGCGGTGACCGGATGCGGTGAAACGTTGTGCGCCAACACCTTCAACAGTCGGGTGATGAACTCGAAGACCAGCGCGGTCCCGATGAACCGCGGCGCGGCCGATGCGCGGAACGGCCCGTCCAGGCTCGGCACGGCTGCCCACTCGGCCAGGTCCGCGTGCGCGTACGGCGTCCTGCCCTCGCGCACGGCCTCGGCGAGGTCGTGCTCCCCGGCGGCGTGCAGCATGACCGTGTGCGCGTCGACGCAGAACCGGCAGGCGTTCTTGACCGCGATCGTGGTCGCCACGACCTCCTTCGCGGTGCGCTCGGCGGGCCCGCCGACGAGCAGCGACTCCCGCAGCAGCGCCCACATCGGCGCGAGCAGCTCGGGAGCGGGGGAGAGCATCGTGAACGGCGGACCGACGGTGAGGCCGAGTTCGGCCTTCGCCTGCCGGTAGACATCGGCCACGAGTCCTTCGGCGGCGTCGGGGTCGACGGGGGTGACGTGTCGGATTGAAGGTGCCATCGCATCGGGTCCCTCGGGTGGGTTGCGGCACAGGTTTTCGCGCCTCAATCGAGAATCCCCTGTGCGGGGGCGGATGTCGTCGTCCCCTTGTCGGAGATCCGCTCCGGGCCGTACGTCGCAACGCTGGTCCCCGTGTACGACCCTGGTCGTACACGGGGCCTGGAACCGCTGGTCGACGCTGCCGCCGACGGCCCGACCTAGGATGGAGCGATGTCGAACAAAGCGGTGTCGAAGCGCTTGCCCGTCGGGCGGAAGGACATCATGCTCGGAGCCGCGCTCATGGCGGTCTCCGAGCTGATGGCCCTCTTCGGCCCGTTCGAGGTCGACCTGCCGCCCTACGCGTGGGCGGCGCTCGGCATCGGGCCGGTCGCACTGGTGTTCCGGCGCGCCTACCCGCGCACCGTGGTCACCGTCGCGATCGTCTGCATGGTCGTCCTCACCCACCTCGACCTCGGCCTGCTCCCCGCCGTGCCCGCGCTGGTGGCCATCGCCACGGCCATGTACATCGGGTACCGCTCCTGGACCGTCACCGTGGTGCTCGTGCTCTCGGCGACCATCGCCTTCGGCTTCTGGTGGTCCGCCGATCGGAGCCTCACCGGCGACGTCGTCAGGGACACCCTGCTCATCGTCGGCTGGCTGCACGTCGCGATGATCTCCGGTGAAAGCCGGCGCCAGCGGGACGCCTACATCGAGGAGGCCGAGCGCACCAAGGAGGAGGCGGTCAAGCGCAAGGCCGCCGACGAGCGCGTCCGCATCGCCCGCGAGCTGCACGACTCCCTGACGCACTCCATCTCCGTCATCCGCGTCCAGGCCGGCGTCGCCGTCCACTTGGCGCGCAAGCGGAACGAGCAACCCGCCGAGGCGCTCCTCGCCGTCGAGGAGGCCGCGAAGGACGCCACGAGGGAATTGCGCGAGACGCTCACGATGCTGCGCGACGACGACGGCCTCAGACTCGGCCGCATCAAGGACCTCACCGAGCGCTACCAGGGGCTCGGCCTCGAAATCGACCTCCAATGCGACTGCGACAACCTCGAAGTGGAACCCGAGGTGGACCACGCCGCCTACCGGATCGTGCAGGAGGCGCTCACCAACGCCGTCCGCCACTCCGGCGGCAACCGCGTCGAGGTCCGCGTCGGACGCCTCGATGGCGCACTCGGCGGTGCGCTCGACCTCGCCGTCGTCGACAACGGCCGCGTCGCGTCCTTCGAGCCCGGCCGGGGTATCACCGGGATGCGCGAACGCGTCGACTCGCTCGGCGGCTCGCTCACGGTCGGCCCGGACCCGCACGGGTTCGCCGTCCGCGCCCAACTCCCGGTGCAGACCGGGGCCGATACCGAACGGAAGGCACTGCGTTGATCCGGGTGCTCCTCGCCGACGACCAGCCGCTCATGCGCGGCGGCTTCCGCGCGCTCATCGACGCCGAGGACGACATGACCGTCGTCGCCGAGGCCGCCGACGGGCCCGCCGCGGTCGAACTCGCCCTCGCCCACCGGCCCGACGTCGCGCTCCTCGACGTCGAGATGCCCGGCGGCGACGGCATCAGCGCCGTTCGCGAGATCGCCTCGCGAGACGTGCTGTCAGCGCTGCGCGTCGTCATGCTCACCAACTACTCCTTCGACGCCTACGTCTTCGACGCGCTGCGCGCCGGAGCCGCCGGATACCTCGTCAAGGACACCGAGCCCGAGGAGCTGCTGCGCTGCGTCCGCGCCGCCGCGTGCGGCGAGACCCTGCTGTCACCCGCGATCGCCGCGAAGCTCGTCGCCGAGTACGTGGCCCACCCGCCCGCGCGGCTGGCCGGGAAGATCGAGGGCCTGACCGGCCGCGAGACCGAGATCGTCGCCCTGGTGGCGCGGGGCCTGACCAACGCCGAGATCGCCGAGCGGCTGTTCATCAGCCCCGCCACGGCCAAGACGCACGTCCACCGGGCGATGATGAAACTCGGCGTCAGAGACCGCGCCGGACTGGTCGTGTTCGCCTACGAGTCCGGCCTGGTGCAGCCCAAGGGCGACGGCTGAGCGTCGCTAGCCGATCGCCGACTCGTCGTGGCGCGCTCCGCCGTGCCCCGCGGCGCGGTCCTCCTCGGCGAGCGCCGAGACGTTGTACTCCGCGCCGAACAGCAGGACCGCGTTGGTGATCCACAGCCACACCAGGAAGACGATGACGCCGCCGAGCGTGCCGTAGGTCTTGTCGTAATTGGCGAAGCTCGCCACGTACAGCCCGAACGCCACCGACGCGACGACCCACAGCACCACCGCCACGACCGCGCCGGGGGCGCGGAATCCGAACGGCGATCGCCTCGCCGGGGCCAGCCAGTACAGGAGCGCGACGATCACCATCACCAGCACGAGGATGATCGGCCACTTCACCCACTTCCAGGCGGTGACGGCCGTGCCGCCCGCGCCGACCGCCTCCCCGATCGCGGTGGCCACGGCGCCGCCGGTGGCGGCGACGAGGCCGCACACCGCCGTCAGCACGCCGACGACCACGGTCAGCACGACGCGGACGATCAGGACGGTCCACCACTTGCGGGTCTCGCCGGTGCCGTTCACCTCGTTGAGCGCCCGCGAGAACGCGGCGATGTAGTTCGACGCGGCCCACAGGGCGGTGGCGAGGCCCACCAGTGCCATGACACCGGCGGTCGCCGGATTGGTCTGCAGGCCGGTGACCGCGTTCTCGATGATGGACATGGCGTCGGCCGGGGCCACGTCCCCGATGCCCTTCAGGAGCTCCTCGGTGGCGTCCTCGTCGAGCATGCCGATGAGCGAGGTGCCCACCAGGATGGCCGGGAAGAGCGACAGCACCGAGTAGTACGTCAGCGCCGCGGCGTCGTCCAAGCGATTCGCCTTGAGGAACCGCTTCGCCGCGGTCTTGAAGGAACGACGGCCCATGGACCCCACCGTGCCAGCTCGGGGCACGGCGCGCGACTAAACGGACGATTCCGTCATCGGCGTCGCCCGCGTTCGGGCCGACCTCGTCGGCCTGCGTGGCGACGGCCCAGACCACGAAGACGTCGAGGACGATCACCAGCGATGCCCACAGTGGATGGCGTGGCGCGAGGAGGCACTGGTTCACCGCGGAGACGGCCGCGACCAGCATCGCCAGTGCCGCCTTGCCGCGCAGGCGGCCGAGGCGCCTGGTCACCCCGATCAGCGCGAGCCCCAGGACGACTCCGGCGAGGCCGATGACGAGGTTCACCCAGCCCCAGACGGTGCCGTCGCCGCGGTACCAGTAGCCGCCGGGGAAGGCGAACGCCTCGCCCGCGGCGCTGGCGCAGCCGATGACGACCTGCGAGACGCTGACGGGCAGCAGCAGGACCCCGGCGAGGACCAGTCCGCCGCGCGGCCGGTGCCGGGTCGGAGGGTTCCAGTCCTGGCGAGTCAAGTGCGTCCCTTGCGTGCCGTGGAGCGCCGCGGCGAGTGGTCGGTGCCGTCCCAGCTTAGGCGACGGCGGGTTCCTATGTGGTCTGGCGCGCCGAGTCCGGCAGGCGGTGCAGCCAGTTGTCGAGCAGGGCGCTGCCGTCGTCGGTGAGGATCGACTCGGGATGGAACTGCACCCCTTCGACGTCGAGGTCCCGGTGGCGCAGCGCCATGACGACCCCGTCGGCGGTGGTGGCGGCGACCGCCAGCGGAGGGGCGACGGTATCAGGCTCGACGGCCAGGGAGTGGTAGCGGGTGGCCGTCAACGGGTTCGCGCAGCCCGCGAACAGGCCGAGGCCGTCGTGGTGGATCGGTGAGGTCTCGCCGTGGCGCAGCTGCGGGGCCCGCGAGACCGTCGCGCCCCAGTGCTCGGCGATGACCTGGTGGCCCAGGCACACGCCGAGGATCGGCACCGACGCGGCGAACCGGTCGAGCAGGGCGTGGCCGAGCCTGGCCTCGGCGGGGCGCCCGGGGCCGGGCGAGAGGAGGATCCCGGCCGGGCGCAGCGCCTCGGCCTCGGCGAGGGTGACCGCGTCGCAGCGGCGGACCTCGACGCGGGCGCCCAGGGCGCGCAGGTAGCTGACGATGGTGTGGACGAAGGAATCGCGGAAGTCGACGACGAGGACGCTACCCATCGCCCTCCTGGTCCTCGGCGTCCGCGGGAGCCGTCGCGGTCTGGTAGTCCTCGGGGTCGAAGCCGGTATGCGGGCAGTCGACGCCGGGTGTGCAGCTGGGTTCATCTCCGGCGGGCTCATTGTCGCCGCCCTCCTCGTTCTCGACGGTCGTACCGCCGACGTCGACGTTGCTCCACGGCATCATGGGCCGGATCGCGGGGAACGCCACGAACCACAGCAGCGCGAAGACTCCCGCCGTCAGGGCCAGGGAGCCGATGAGCTTGCCGGGCAGGCCGCCGGGGAGGCGCTTCCAGATCCATCCGTACACGTCAGGCCTCCGGGTCGATCGCCGCGTCCGGCAGGTCGCCGTCCGGGTCGCGCTCGATGGTTTCGATGAGCTGGGAGTAGACGACGTACCGCTGGTAGTTGTCCCACCGTGGGTGGCAGGTGAACAAGGTCAGCCAGTAGTCGTCGTCGCCGGGCTCGACGCCGGGCTCGCCCGGCACGGGGGCCGTGATGTCGACCTGGGTCTCGTCGACGACGACGTGCTCTTGGACCTCGTAGATGTAGAAGTATTCCTTGGTCTCGATGACGACCTTGTCATCGGGTTCGAGGTCGCGGATCTCGGAGAAGATCGCGGGGACGTTGTGGCCGGCGAGGGTGAAGTTGCCCTGCTCGCCGGGATAGGCGCCGTCGAGGTACCGGCCGGGCGCGTACCGGATGTCGTCCAGGTCGGTGCCCTCGACGAGGATCCACGACTCGGGGCGGATGTCGGGCGCCCACATGCGGGCGAAGGCGTCGCCGAGATCGGGGATGGGGGCGCCGTCGACGCCCTCCTCCGCCTCTTTCTCGACATTCCAGAGGACGTCGAGGTCGGTGGAGAGGTCCTCTTGGTGGTTGTTGATCTCGGCGCTGACGCCGAAGACCTCGTAGGCGGCGTAGAGCAGGACGATGACGCCGAAGGTGATGAGGACTTCGCCGACGCCGCGGACGGTCTTGCGGACCTTGCCGGTGCTCTCGTCGTCGCGGTGGCGCTTGACGGACTGCTTCTTGCGGGCGGCGGAGTCGGCGCCGACGGGCGCCGGGACGGGGTCGGTCGGGATCTGGGGGAGGATTGCGGTGGCGTCGGGCGCAGGGATGAGATCGGGAGGATCCTTCTTCTTCCCCGCAGAGGGCGGTCGCAGTGGAGCGGTCTGGTCGTGAGGGGGGTCCGTCTGCGGGTAGGGCGACGGGCGCGGTGAAGGGGAGGGCGGGGGCACACTGGCCCTGCCCGGGCTCGGCGCGGGCCGCGGCGGGGAAGGGGGTTCCTCCGCGAAGGGCGACCAGTCCTGCTCGTTCACCTGGGAACATCGCCTCCGTCAGATCATGTGATCGGCTCGTTGGGGAACGGTTTCGCAACCATAACGTCCCACGCCATCCTAAGGTGACGTCTCGAGTCCAAGTATCGCCCGAATGGGCACGTGAGCGGGGACCACGCACCAAAAGACGGCTGAACGAGCCCGTTTTCACCGACAGTGCGGAACCGGGCGCACTGAGCGGTCCCGGCCATCGACTGCGGGCGGCTGCGGCTGCGGCCGCGCGGCGCGGCCGCGGGACCGCTCCGGCGCCGAGCGGGGTGGCGTCGCCCAGTAGCCCACCACAGGCGCGCGGTGTAGACCGCTCCCGCGGCCGGGCAGGGTGGCGGGCACCCCCGAGACAAGCGGTACCCTGAACTTCGGATATGTCCCTCAATTGGAGAACCGCCGATGCCGAAGTCACGCATGCGCAAGAAGAAGGTCTACTCGAACGCTTCGGGGAGGAGCTCCCAGAGCGGCGAGAGCTACGAGCCCAGTCCGATGTGGGTGCCGATCACCGCCGTCGCGCTCATCGTGATCGGCATCGGGTGGCTGACGCTGTTCTACCTGTCGGGCATGTCGTACCCCGTCGCCGCCTGGGGCTATTGGAACCTGGCGGTCGGCTTCGCGGCCATGGTCGCGGCCCTGCTGGTCCTCTCCAAGTGGCGATGACGCCGTACCGCGTTTCTAATTTTATAGGCTATAATATTGTTATAGCCTATAATTTATAGGTTTTAGATCTTATATGATATAGGATCTGAGGTTATTATAGCCTATAACATTGGTTAGAGCAGCTCGAACACCGTTGCATTGGCCATGCCGCCGCCCTCGCACATCGTCTGGAGGCCTCGCCTCGCGCCGACGTCGCGCATGTAGTGCAGCATCGTCGTGGCCAGCCTCGCCCCCGACGCCCCCAGCGGGTGGCCCAGCGCGATCGCGCCGCCGCGCGGATTCATCCGCTCCTCGTCGGCGCCCGTCTCGGCCAGCCACGCCAGCGGGATCGACGCGAACGCCTCATTGACCTCGAACACGTCGATCTCGTCGAGGTCCAGACCGGCCCTGCGCAGGATCCTCGCCGTCGCCGGAATCGGCCCGTCCAGCATCATCACCGGATCCGAGCCGACCACCGTCGAGGCCGCGATCCGCGCCAGCGGCCGCACCCCGAGCCGACGCGCGTGCTCGTCGGTGGTGATCACCAGCGCCGCCGCTCCGTCCGAGATCTGCGACGACGACCCCGCCGTCACCGAACCATCCTCTTTGAACACCGGCTTCAGGCTCGCCAGTTTCTCCATGCTCGTGTCGCGCCGGATCCCCTCGTCGCCCGCGACGCCCGCCAGCGGTGCGATCTCCGCATCGAACGCGCCCTTGTCGGCCGCGTCGGCGGCCTTCTCGTGGCTGGCCAGTGCGAACGCGTCCATCGCCTCCCGGCTCACCCCGTAGCGCTCGGCCACCAGCTCCGCCGCGATGCCCTGGTTGAACAGGACCGGCGCGGCGGCGTCCACGCGATCGCCGTAGCGCTCGCGCACCGCCGGACCGTACGGCTCACCGGCGCCGGTACCGACGTTCGAACCCATCGGCACGCGCGTCATCGACTCCACGCCCCCGGCGACCACCACGTCGGCGTGCCCGGCCAGCACCGCCGCCGCGGCACTGCTGATCGCCTGCTGGCCCGAACCGCACTGCCGGTCGATAGTGGTGCCGGGGATCGCCCCAGGCCACCCTGCCGCCAAGACCGCGTTGCGCGCGACGTTCCACGACTGCTCCCCGACCTGCGAGACGCAGCCGAGCACGACGTCGTCGACCGCGTCCGGCTCCAGCCCCGAGCGCTCCAGCGCCGCGGTGAGCGCGTGCGCGGCCAAGTCGACCGCGTGGACCCCCGAGAGTCCGCCGCCGCGCCTGCCGACCGGGGTGCGCGCGGCGGCGAGGACCACGGCCTCAGGCATTGCGGTACACCGGCGTGATCAGGCCCCTCGCCAGCACGTTGAAGGTGATGTTGAACGAGCCCACCGCCATCGACGCGTCGGAGGGCACCTCCAGCTTCTGCTTCAAGGCGTGGACGGCGAAGATGTAGCGGTGCTGGCGGTCCCCCGGAGGCGGAGCCGCACCGGCGAAGCCGACCTTCCCCGAGTCGCTGCGCAGCTGCACCACGCCCGCGGGCGGGTCGAGGTCGGCGCCGGTGGCCAGCTCGGTGACCGTCGGGTCGAGGTCGAGCATCATCCAGTGCCACCAGCCCGAGCCGGTGGGCGCGTCGGGGTCGAAGCAGGTCACCGCGAACGCGGCGGTCTCCTCGGGGAAGCCCGACCAGGACAACTGGGGTGAGACGTCCCGGCCCGAGACATGGGCCTCGGGCAGCGTCTCGCCGTCGGCGACGTCGGTGGACGTCACCTCGAACGGGGGAACCTGCGGAAGGAAGTCGTACGGCCAGGGGGCCTGCGGACGGTCGAGCGTCATCGTCTCCTCCTACTGACGGCGACGGGTGCGGAGCCGCGGAACCGCGGCGAACCCGTTGAGGCCCACGGGGCCCCACTACAGCACCGTAGCGCTTGGCCGGACCCCGCGCAGCCAGGGCCGCCACGCGCCCCGCGTCGGACCCCGAAGGCCACGCATGCGCTCGCCGATACCGCGGCAGTGCCGCTCGGCAGTGCCGCTCGACGATGTCCGGAAGCAGCGCATACGCTGGTGGACATGCCGAACACCGACGTCATCTCATTCTCCCGGGGCGCCCCGTCGCTCGACATCGTCGACACCGAGGGCCTCAAGACCGCCGCCGCCGCCGCGCTCGACACCGACCCGGCACGGGTCACCGGCTACGGCACCTCCGTCGGCTACCCGCCGCTGCGTGAGTGGATCGCCGCCAAGCACGAGGTCGAGCCGGAGAACGTGCTGGTCACCAACGGTTCGATGCAGGCCGACGCGTTCTTGTTCGACGACCTGGTGGAGGCCGGAGCGCCCGTCATCGTCGAGCGGCCGACCTACGACCGGACCCTGCTGGGCCTGCGCCAGCGGCGCGGCGAACTGCACCCGGTGACCGTGCAGGCCGACGGCCTCGACGTCGACGAACTCGAGGCCATCCTCAAGGGCGGGGTGCGGCCGAGTCTGGCGCACATCATCCCGAACTTCCAGAACCCGGCCGGCGTGACGCTCTCCGGCGACAAGCGGCGCCGCCTCCTGCAGCTCGCCGCCGAGTACGACTTCACGATCTTCGAAGACGACCCGTACCTCGACATCCGCTTCCGCGGCGAGCAGTTCCCGACCATGCTCTCCGAAGACACGCAGGGTCGCGTGGTGTACGCGTCGTCGTTCTCCAAGACCGTGTGCCCCGGGCTGCGCACCGGCTACCTGGTCGGCCCCGCCGACTTGATCGGCCGGATCGCCAAGGCCGCCACGAACACCTACATCGCGCCGAACATGTTCGCGCAGGCGACGATCCACCAGTTCGCGCAGGCGGGCGCGCTCGACCGGTCCATCGCCACCGTGAAGGCGGCGCTGGAGGAGCGCGTGGACCAGCTCTCGGCCTCGCTGCGGGCGCATCTGCCGAACGCCGAGTTCGTGGTCCCCGACGGGGGGTACTTCCTGTGGGTGGACCTGGGCGAGGGCGTCGACTGCGAGAAGGTGGCCTCGGCCGCCGCCGACGAGGGCGTGCAGGTCGTCAAGGGCACCGACTTCGTGGTCGAGGGCGGGGAGTCGTGCCTGCGTCTGGCCTACTCGGCCGTGCACGTCGACCGGATCGACGAGGGCGTGCGCCGCCTGGCGAAGGCCGTCGAGGCCACCCGCGCCTAGACCGCACTTCGATCACACTGCGTGCTGAAATCGACACGTCACGTCGACAATGGGTGGCGGTTATACGCCATGGCGCATAACCGCCACAGGCAAACCCTTCACATTGGGCGCATGGGGCGCGAGAATCGGTCTCGTGGTCGCGGCGCAGCCGCGCGGTAAGACCGAATTCTCGCCCCCATTGGCGCCGGATCGGTGAACTCGCCCACTCCCCCCCGGGGCGAGGCACCGGTCCGGCGTTCAACTTCCGCACGGGACCTGAGCGCGGTGAAGCGGGCCCGGGCAGCCGAGAACACCTCCGACCGGCGGGTCGCGCCGATCGGAACACGGACCTCACCCCGCTCGAACGATGCGGGCGTTCAGCGGTGCACGTGCTCGATCAGTTCCTCGTTGATCGCCTCGTCGGTGATGCGGGGATTCCGCTCGGTGTCGTCGAGCAGCTCATCGGCCAGCAGCGACTCGCCGATCGACTCGGTGCGCTTGCGGTACCACATGTACGCGGCGGCTCCGCCCACCGCGACTCCGGCGCCGATCACCGCGGCCACCAGCGGCCACCTGCGGGGCTGCGGCTTCCGCAGCCCGGCCTTCATCAGCATGCCGTTGACCTTCGGCGCCGCGGCGTCGCGCGTCCCCCGCGCGGCGGCCACCCCGGCGTTCTTGAAGCAGACCGCCCCTTGGGTGAGGTTGTCCTTGACTTCCTTGGCGGGAGTCGTGGAATTCCGGCTGAAACCCATCGTGATAGCCCTCCTCTAGGTGCTCGTAGTCTCATGTTGCCCCGCCTTGCGAGACGCGTCGCGCGAAACGGGGGAGAAAGTTGGACCAACATGACGCGTCTGGCACCATTGACGCCATGACAAAGGCGACTCTGAAGACCAACGTCGGTGACATCAAGCTCGACCTGTTCGACAACCAAGCGCCCAAGACGGTCGCGAACTTCGTGGGCCTGGCCGAGGGCACCAAGGAGTACACCGACCCCAACACCGGCCAGTCCGGCTCGGGCCCGTACTACGACGGCGTCATCTTCCACCGCGTCATCAGCGGCTTCATGCTCCAGGGTGGCGACCCGACCGGCACCGGCCGCGGCGGCCCCGGCTACCAGTTCGGCGACGAGATCCACCCGGACCTGCACTTCGGGCAGCCCTACCTGCTGGCCATGGCGAACGCCGGGCCGGGCACCAACGGCTCCCAGTTCTTCATCACCGTCTCGCCCACGCCGCACCTCAACGGCCGCCACACCATCTTCGGCGTCGTCGCCGACGCGGACTCCAAGGCCGTCGTCGACCAGATCGCCAAGACGCAGACCGGGCCGATGGACCGTCCCGTCAGCGACATCGTGATCAACAGTGTGAGCATCGAGAAGTAAATGAGCGATGAGCAGTCGGCCCCGGTCTGCTATCGCCACCGGAACCGCGAGACCTACCTGCGGTGCGTCCGCTGCGACAAGCCGATCTGCGCCGACTGCCGAATCGACGCCCCCGTCGGGTTCCAATGCCCTGACTGCGTAGCCGAGGGCCGGCGCACCGCGCGCCGGCCCCGCTCGGCCTTCGGCGGGCGGGCCTCCACGGCGTTCGGCGGATCCGGGGGCGGATCGGCGGGCACGGTCACGAAGGTCATGATCGGCCTGAACGTCGCCATGTTCGTGCTGACGCTCGTCGTCGGCGGCACGGCCGCGATCGGCGGCGGTGCCACTGACCTGCACCGCGCGCTGGCCGAGGCCAGCTTCTTCGTGCACCCAGACGGTTATGTCTACTCCGACGCGCTCGTCGAGCTGTTCGGGAACGGGTTCTCCCTCCCCGGCGTGGCCACGGGCGGCGAATACCGGATGCTGACCGCGATGTTCATGCACTTCGGGGCCATTCACCTGCTGTTCAACATGGTGGTGCTGTGGATCCTCGGTCGAGTGCTGGAGCAGGACCTCGGCCCGCTGCGGTTCCTCGCGGTGTACCTTCTCGCGGGCCTGACCGGAAGCGTGGCGGTCTACCTGTTCACCGACCCGCTCACGCTGACGGCGGGCGCGTCGGGGGCCATCTACGGCCTCTTCGGCGCGCTCATCATGGTCAACAGGCGCTTGAGCCGGGACAGCTCGGGAATCTACATCCTGCTCGGCCTGAACCTCGTGCTGACCGTGGTGAGTGGCTTCAGCCTGGCCGGTCACGTCGGCGGGCTGGTCGGCGGCCTGCTGTGCGGCGCGGTGCTGGCCTTCACGCCGCGGGCGCAGCGGCGTGTGCTGCACTGGGTCGGCTTCGCCGTGGTCCTGGCGCTGCTGGTGGCCTTGACGATGTGGCGCACCGGAGCGCTCGAGAGCCAGTACGGCCTCGTCTGAGCGCCGTCTGCGGGCGGTGCCGCCCGGGCTCACCGGGTGTCCGCGCGGCTTCGGTCGCGCGAGCGGCGGTGCGGCTCGCCTGGGCCTTCCGTGGCACCATGAGGCGCCGCTCGCCTCAGCCGGGTCTCAGATCGCGCCTTTCATGCAGTCCGCCCATGCCCTGGCCTGCTCCAGGTCTTCCGGTGTGTCGCAGTCGAACCACGGCGGCGGCCCTGTCTGCTCCCAGTACACCCCCTCCACCTCGATCCCGTTGAACAGGCTCCTCGCCGGATCGCCCGGCATCGCCCTCGCGGCGTTCGCCCGCACCGCCGCAGTGGGCCAGACCCCGCACAGCCACTGCCGCCGCCCGGCGTCGTCGCAATACAGCGCGCCCGTGCCCGCCCCGGCCTCATCGGCCCGCCGCATCAGCAGGCGCAGCGCCTCCGGGCACATGAACGGCAGGTCGCCCGGCAGGATCACCACCCGTTCGCAATCGGCGGGCACTGCCTCCAGCCCCGAGGCCACCGCCCTGGCGGGCCCCGACCCCGGCGGATCCTCCAGCACCGCCAGCACGCCCTCCGGCAGCGGCCCGGCCGTCGGCGGCCGCGCCCCGACCACCACCGAGCACGCGGCGTCGACGCAGGCGGCGAGCATCCGCTCGAGAATGGTGATGCCGTCGACCACCAGCTCGCTCTTCGCGGTGCCCGCGAACCTCCGGGCCCTGCCGCCGACGAGGAAGAGCGCGGCGAAGCCGTCCTCTCCTCGCCCACCGCCCGAACCGGAGTGACCAGTGCCCTCAACGGGAGTGTCTCCCATACTTCAAGCCTAGCCATCGAGAAGCTCGCTCGCTTTCTCGCGGCCGATTCCGGCCAGTGCCCCCGGCGGGATTCCCGCCTGGAGCGCGTTCAGCAGCAACCGCGCCAACCGGTAGGTCGGCCGTGCCCGCAGCGCCAGCTCCAGCGCCTCGAGCGCCAAGACGCCGTTGCCGAACCGGTAGGCCGCGAAACCGGCGACCGTCGCGGCCGGGGCGACCAGCTCGTCATCGAGGTGGCGGGCCAGCCAGATCCACAGATCGGTGCGGTTGCCCTCGAACCTGCCGGAGTTGATGCGGTCGATCGCGTAGTCGCGGATGTCGAGATCGCCCAGCGCCAGGCCGAGCGTGGCGATGCCCTCGACGTCGGGGAGCTCGGGCGAACTCATCCACTGGTCGAGGGCCTTGAGGTCGCGGCCGCGCTGCTCGGCCCAGTCGAGCTCGATCTCGGCGAGCAGGGCCGCGTCGACCGCGGTGGCGACGGCGGCGCGGCGGCCCGGTTCGGCGGGGTCGAGCTGGGCGGCCACGGCCTCGCGGTCCGGAAGGGCGTGGGCCCCGGCGACGGCGACCTCGCACGAGGCCGGGGAGGTCTGCGGCACGGGCTTGCCCTCGGCCGGGCAGCAGTCCCGCGCGCAGTCGAGGCTGAACCAGCGGCCCTCGGTGATGCGGATCCGGTCGATCGGCTTGATGCCCGCCGCGTCGAGCCGCTGCGCGGTGCGCGCGAGCGCGGCCTCGGCGACCTCCCGCTCGCCGTAGACGATGAGGATGCACCCGTCGCAGTCGTTGCGGCACAGCTGCGCGGTGAGGTCCCGCAGGTGCTCGATGTGGTCGGCCGAGCCGGGCAGGTCGACGCGGAAGGTGCACTGGAATTCGAGCTTCGCCAGCCCGACCACGACGAGGCTGTGCTCTGGATGGAATCCCAGGAGCAGTGGGACGGTGGTGATGAGGTCGATGGGACCTTTGATCCTGATTTTCGTCTCTGTCATGTTCATGCCACAAGTGTCTTGCCGATGTCAACAGATGGCAAGAATTAATTTCCTGCCTGTGGATAACTCTATGACGCCTGTGGATAACTATGTAGTTGAATTTCTCTCATGCGTGGTATGTGTTTATCCATCGCATTCCTGAGCACCACCGGAGTCCTCGATGGGCGGTGCGGTGCGCTCCCACGTGCGGCGTCTCCGCCACTGAGGCGGACGGCATTCGGGCCGCCGAGTCGGCGCGCCGCGACGGCGGCAGGGACTAGGCTGGAGAACTGAGTCAACCGGCGGCGCCCTCGCCCGGCGCGGTGCCGGCAATCGGGTTTCAACAGGCTCGCGGCAGTACCAGTCCACCACTCGCCCAGCACAAACGGCGAGCGCGTGCACGACCGGGCCGCGCAAGAAGGAGCATCTCGTGTCGAAGCAGTTCGTCCACCTCCACGTGCACACCGAATACTCGATGCTCGACGGTGCGGCGAAGTTGAAGCCCTTGTTCTCCGAGGCCGAGCGGCTCGGCCAGCCCGCCATCGCCATGACCGACCACGGCAACATGTACGGCGGCTACGCCTTCTACCAGGCGGCCAAGAAGTCCGGCGTCAAACCCATCCTCGGCATCGAGGCCTACCTGGCGCCCCACGACCGCTTCCACAAGAAGCCGGTGTTCTGGGGCGAGCCCAGCCAGCGCGGCGACGACCTCTCCGGCGCCGGTTCCTACACCCACATGACCATGGTCGCCAAGGACTCCGCCGGCGCCCGCAACCTCTTCAAGCTCTCCAGCGCCGCCTCCTTCGAGGGCTACTACTACAAGCCCCGCATGGACCGCGAGCTCATCTCGCAGCACGCCGAGGGCATCGTCGCCACCACCGGCTGCCCCTCCGGCGAGGTCCAGACCCGCCTGCGCCTCGGCCAGACCGAGGAGGCGTACCAGGCCGCCAGCGACTACCGCGACATCTTCGGCGCCGACAACTACTTCATGGAGATCATGGATCACGGCAACCAGATCGAACAGCGCGTCAAGGACGAGCTGTACGAACTGGGCAAGAAGATGGGCCTCCCGCCGCTGGTCACCAACGACTCCCACTTCGTCACCGAGGAGCAGAAGGACACCCACGCCGCGCTCCTGTGCGTCCAGTCTGGCTCCACCCTGGACGACCCCAAGCGCTTCAAGTTCGACGGCGAGGGCTACTTCCTGCGCTCGGCCGAGCAGATGTACGCGGTCCGCAATGACGAGATCTGGCAGGAGGGCTGCGCCAACACCCTCCTCGTCGCCGAGAAGGTCGAAGGCTACGACGAGATCTTCACCGCCCAGGACCGCATGCCCACCATCGACGTCCCCGAAGGACACGATCAGGCGTCCTGGCTGCGCCACGAGGTCGAAGAGGGCCTCAAGGAGCGCTTCGGCGGCGGCGAGGTCCCCGCCGAGTACCGCGAGCGGGCCGAACTCGAACTCGACGTCATCATCAACGCCGGATACCCCTCCTACTTCCTCGTCGTCGCCGACCTCATCAGCCACGCCCGCTCCGTCGGCATCTACGTCGGCCCCGGCCGCGGCTCCGCCACCGGCTCCCTCATCGCCTACGCCATGCGCATCACCAACATCGACCCCCTCGAGTACGGGCTCCTGTTCGAGCGCTTCCTCAACCCCGAGCGCGTCTCCATGCCCGACATCGACATCGACTTCGACGACCGCAGACGCGGCGAGATGATCACCTACGCCACCGAGAAGTACGGCAAGGAGTTCGTCGCCCAGGTCATCACCTTCGGCACCATCAAGACCAAGGCCGCCTTGAAGGACGCCGCCCGCGTCCACCACGGACAGCCCGGCTTCTCCATTGCCGAACGCATCACCAAGGCCCTGCCACCGCCCGTGGCCGCCAAGGACATCCCGCTGTCGGGCATCACCGACCCGGACCACGAGCGGTACAAGGAGGCCGTCGAGGTCCGCAGCCTGATCGAGAACGACGGCGAGGTCCGCCAGATCTTCGACACCGCGCTCGGTCTGGAGGGCCTGATCCGCAACGCGGGCGTCCACGCCTGCGCGGTCATCCTCTCCTCGCAGCCGCTCGTGGACTGCATCCCCATGTGGGCCAGGCCGGACGGGTCGATCATCACCGGCTGGGACTATCCGTCCTGCGAGGACCTCGGTCTGCTCAAGATGGACTTCCTGGGGCTGCGCAACCTCACCGTCATCGGCGACGCCATCGAGGCGATCAAGGCCAACAAGGGCGTCGACCTCGACCTCGACACGCTTTCGGTCGACGATCAGGCCGCCTACGAGCTGCTCGCGCGCGGTGACAGCCTCGGCGTGTTCCAGCTCGACGGCGCCGCCATGCGCGAACTGCTCAAGCGCATGAAGCCGACCGCGTTCAACGACCTCATCGCCCTCATCGCGCTCTACCGTCCCGGCCCGATGGAGGCGAACTCGCACAACAACTACGCCGACCGCAAGAACGGCCGCCAGCAGATCACCCCCATCCACCCCGAGCTTGCCGAGCCCCTTGAGGACATCCTCGCCGAGACCTACGGACTCATCGTCTACCAAGAGCAGATCATGAAGATCGCCCAGAAGGTCGCCGGATTCACCATGGGCCAGGCGGACGTGCTCCGCAAGGCCATGGGCAAGAAGAAGATCGACGTGCTGGAGAAGATGTTCGACGATTTCGAGTCGGGCATGGTCGCCAACGGCTTCGGGAAGGACGCCATCAAGACCCTGTGGGACATCATGCTCCCGTTCGCCGGGTACGCGTTCAACAAGTCCCACGCCGCCGGGTACGGCCTCGTCGCCTACTGGACGGCCTACCTCAAGGCCAACTACCCCGCCGAGTACATGGCCGCGCTGCTCACCAGCGTCGGCGACTCCAAGGACAAGGCCGCGGTCTACCTCTCCGAGTGCCGCAAGATGGGCATCACCGTCATGCCCCCGGACGTCAACGACTCCCGCCACGTCTTCCACCCGGTCGGCGAGGACATCCGCTTCGGCATGGGGGCCGTGCGCAACGTCGGCGCGAACGTCGTCGAGGGCATCATCGAGGCCCG
This sequence comes from Glycomyces arizonensis DSM 44726, assembly GCF_000482705.1. Classification (GTDB taxonomy): domain Bacteria; phylum Actinomycetota; class Actinomycetes; order Mycobacteriales; family Micromonosporaceae; genus Glycomyces; species Glycomyces arizonensis. Next base: position 173,886 of record NZ_AXWO01000004.1, read on the forward strand.
CGAGGAGAAGGGCGCCTTCACCGACTTCAAGGACTTCCTGCAGAAGGTGCCCGCGCCGGTGTGCAACAAGCGCACCATCGAGTCGCTGATCAAGGCCGGCGCGTTCGACTCGCTCGGCCACGCCCGCCGCGGCCTGGCCGAGGTGCACGAGAAGGCCATCGACGCGATGGTGTCGATCAAGAAGGAGGAGGCCCGCGGCCAGTTCGACCTGTTCGGCGGCATGGCCGAGACCACCGACACGCTCGGCGTCGACCTGACGATCGCCGACGACGAGTGGGAGCGGCGCGACAAGCTGGCGCTGGAGCGCGAGATGCTGGGGCTCTACGTCTCCGACCACCCGCTCAACGGCTTCGAGCGGCTGCTGTCCTCGAACGCCGACCGGCCCGTCGCGGCCCTCCACGGTGAGGAGCTCCCCGACGGCGCGAACGTCCGCGTCGCCGGGATCCTCCAGAACGTGGCCAAGCGCGTCACCAAACAGGGCAAGCTGTGGGCCTCGGCCACATTGGAGGACCTGGCCGGCTCGATCGAGGTCCGGTTCTTCCCCAACACGTACGAGCTCGTCTCCGATTCGCTGGCCGACGACCTCATCTGCTGCGTCAAGGGCAAGCTCGACCGGCGCGACGGCACCGCTCAGCTCATCGCCCAGGACCTCGCGGTGCTCGACACCTCGAGCGGCCCGGAGTCGAACTCGGCGCCGATCACGCTCGCGCTGCGCGCGGCGGCGGTCAACCAGCAGCTCATCGAGAAGCTCTCGGACACCTTCCGCACTCACCGTGGCGAGGCGCAGGTCCGCGTGCAGCTCGCCAACGGGCCCAAGACGACCATGCTCGCCCTGGGCGACGACTGGCGCGTCCGCCCCTCGGTCGAACTGTCGGCGGACCTCAAGGCACTGCTGGGCGCCGGGGCGCTCGTCGGATAATGGTCAAGTTATAGGTTATAGTCTTTGTTGCTATAACCTATACCTAGATCTGGCCCCGATTGCGAGGGCCGGACCCGTTCGCGCGCGAGGTCCACCGAGAGCGGCGCCCCGTTCCAGACGGACAAGGTGGTCGAGCCCGTCCAGTGCGCCGCTGCCACCCCTGAGTGCGTGAAAGCCTCGAATCGGGTTGCCCCGCTTCGCCCGCGGAAGCCGCGCCTACGACTCGGGGGGCCTGCGGACCAGGAAGTGGGCGAACTCGAAGCCGCGTTCGCTGTCTTCGGGCGGCTGCTCGATCAGCCTGGCGGTCTCGGTGAATCCGGCGTCGGTCAGCAGCGCCGCGACGCGGTCGATCGACAGCCGGTAGGCGAGGGTGACCTTGTGGTCGAACGGCCAGGCGAGCTGCGAGGCGTCGGTGCTGGCGAAGAACATCAGCATCAGGTGGCCGCCGGGCGCGAGCACGCGGTGGAACTCGGCGAAGACATCGGGGAGCTTCTCGGGAGGGGTGTGGATGATGGAGCACCGCGACACCAGGCCGCCGAGCGTGCCGTCCTCGACCTCCAGCGCGGTCAGTGATCCCTGCTCGAAGCGCAGACTCGGCCGCTCCCGGCGGGCGACTGCGAGCATCTCGGACGAGAGGTCGACGCCGAACGCGTCCAGACCGCGGTCGTGCAGGTACCCGGTGACGCGCCCCGGGCCGCACCCCGCGTCGAGGACCGGCTGCGAACCGGCCTCCTTCACCAGGTCGGCGAAGGCGTCCAACATGGCACGGTCGAGAGGGTTGTCCTGCATGGTGCTTCGGAAGGTCTCGGCGTACTCCTCGGCGACGGAGTCATAGGCCGAGCGGGTGGTGGTGAGGAATGCGGGTTCGCTCATGATGAGGACCCTACGCGCCGAGTCGGACATGTGCGGGCCGGCCGGATCCCGGGCCGGCCCGCACATGTCCGATGGGGACGCTACTCGGCCAGTCCGTCGGCGAGGGCGGTCTCGAACTCCGCCTGGACGTCCTCCGGCGTGCCGTTGGGGCCGTAGTGGAGGACCACCGAGCCCTCGGCGTGGGCCTCGCCGATCTCCTCGGCGGCGGCAGCGGCCATCTCGGCGGTCATGTACAGCATCACGGTGGCCTGCGAGCCTTCCTCGCCGATGGTGAAGGCCTGCGTGCAGTCGGTGATGTCGCAGGACTCGACGTCGGCGCCGAGGTCGGTGAACTCCCCGTCGGAGAGGCCGGCCTCCATGAGGACGTCCACGACGGCCTGGGTGCTGATGGGCGGCTCGAGCGCGGCCGCGGCCTCGGCCGGCATGTTGTCGAGGTCCCCGGCCGACTCCCACTCGTCGGCGACCGAGGGGGGAGTGGACCCCTCCTGCTCGGCTCCCGCGTCGGGCGTCTCGGGCTCTTCTTCGTCGCCGCTGCTGCATCCGGCGACACCAAGGACGGCCACAACAGCGGCGGCCGCGATCACCACACGTCGCATATATCCACTCCCATCGAAGCGTTGACTACGCGGATCATATCGGTTTAGTTCGATGTATCAACGCGCGGGTGGAAGCGGTACCAAGGGGAGTTCGGGCCCACTGGCCTCAGGCGGGGCGAGCCTCCTGTCCGGTGCCGGTGACGGCCTTGAGTTCGTCTATGCCGCTTCGGATCAGCTCGGGCATCTCCCGTGTCTCGGAGTCGTCGAGCCAGCGCTCGAAGGCGACTCGGAAGACCGCGATGCCGGCCTCGGCGGCGAGGATCGCGGGCAGCTCGGGCGTGCCGCGCTCGCGCAGTGCCGCGGCCATGGTGCGCGCCAGCGACGCCAGCTTCACCAGCTCGCGCTCCTGGAGCTCCGGGTTCGCGGCGATGACGGCCTGGCGCTTGAGAGCCCGCTCGCGGCGGTCCTGGAGGACCTCGCCGAGCCTCTCCAGGGCCCGGGCGACCGCCTCGAACGGGGCGGTGCCCTCGGGGGCGGCGCCGACGGCCTCGGTGATGGCGCCGCTGAACGGCTCGGAGCTGAAGAGCACCTCGCGTTTGTCGCCGAAGTGCCGGAAGAACGTGCGCTCGGTGAGCCCGGCCCGCTCGGCGATCGCCGCGACGGTGGTCTGCTCGAACCCGCGCTCGGCGAACAGCTCCAGGGCGGCCTCCTCCAGCCGCCCGCGCGCGTTCGGTTCCCATCTGCCCATCTCCCCATACTAGTTGACGACAGTGACTGACATGAGATACGTTTATGTCAGTCACTGACATCAGGTGGTCCAGACGGGCCGCCGCACCATCGGGAGGAAACCCATGCGCGTATTCGTCACCGGCGCCACCGGCTGGATCGGCTCCGCTCTCGTCCCCGAGCTCATCGCCGCCGGGCACGACGTCGTCGGCCTCGCCCGCTCCGACGCGGGCGCCGCCGCGCTCGACGAGGCGGGAGCGGAGGCCCTGCGCGGCAGCCTCGACGACCTCGACGTGCTGCGCAAGGCGGCCGTCGACGCCGACGGCGTCGTCCACCTCGCGTTCAAGCACGACGTCGCCTTCGGGGGCGACTTCCCCGCTGCCGGCGCCGCGGACCGGGCCGCCATCGAGGTCTTCGGTGAGGCCCTGGCCGGCACCGGCCGACCCTTGGTCATCGCCTCCGGCATGCTCGAGACCGCCGTCGGCGAGCTCGCCACCGAACGCGACCACCCCGACCCGGCCGCCGTTTCGGTCGCGGCCGTCCGGTTCGCCAACGCGCAGGCGACGCTCGACCTCGCCGAGCGCGGCGTCCGCGCCTCGGTGGTGCGGCTGCCGCCGACCGTCCACGGCGACGGCGACAACGGCTTCGTGCCGGCCCTCGTCGGCGTCGCCCGGACCATGGGCGTCTCCGGCTACATCGGCGACGGCGCCGCCCGCTGGGCCGCCGTCCACCGTTCCGACGCCGCGACGCTGTTCCGCCTCGCGGTCGAAAAGGCCCCGGCCGGGTCGGTGCTGCACGCGGTCGGGGACGAGGGCGTCCCGACCCGCGCCATCGCCGAGGCGATCGCGAGGCACCTCGGCGTGCCCGCCGCCTCCGTCGCCCCCGAGGACGCGTACGACCACTTCGGTTGGGTCGGCGCCTTCGCCGGGAACGACCGCGCCGCCTCGGGCGCGATCACGCGAGAGCTGCTCGGCTGGGAGCCCACCGGACCCGGCCTCCTCGCCGACCTCGACCAGGGCCACTACTTCGCCGAGCGGTCCTGAACCGGGACGCGACTACTCGGCGGCGGACGTCCATCGGGCCCTGCGGGCCGTGCGCCGCATGACCCGCAGGAGGATCGGGCCGGTCAAGGCGATGAGCAGCGCCGTCGTCGCCGCCCGGCCGAGGTCCCACCCCAGGGACGTCGCCAGCGAGTAGGCGAGCAGACGCGAGAGGTTCTCGCCAAGGCCGCCACCGGGGACATATGTGAGGTTCCCCTGCGTTATCGCGAACGGCCAGAACGACAGGTTCAGCAGCAGGCCGAACGCGAGCGACGCCACCACGGCGTAGGCCGCGAGCATCGCGATCTCGCCGAACCGGCCGCGCCGGGTCTCCGGCGCGGCCGCGTTCGGTCCCGGCAGCAGCCCCGCGCCCAGACCGACGAACGCCGCCGCGAACATCTGGTACGGCATCCACGGCCCCACGCCGCCGGTCAGCAGCGCCGAGGCGAACAGGCCGGTGTTGCCCAGGATGAACCCGAACCCCGGGCCGAACACCCTGCCCGCCAAGATGATCAGGAAGAACACCGTCTCGACGCCCGCCGCGCCCGCCCCGAACGGGCGCACCGCCGCCACCACCGCCGACAGCACCCCCAGCATCGCCACCGCCCGTGCGTCCATGCCGCCCTCGGCGAGCTGGACCAGCGCCACGGCCGTCACGACCGGCAGCAGCAGCGCGAACAGCCACGGCCCCGACGTCGTCTCGGTCAAGGCCCCGCCCGGCGCGGCCAGCAGCGGCCACGCCGTCGCCACCAGCCCGAACGCCGCCGCGAGCGCCACCGCCACCGCGCCGCGCCAGCGGAAGGCCGGGCGCGGGCTACTCGGCGCCGTCATCGGCCCCGCCCAGTGCCGCGGCCACCTCGTCGACGGTCAGCCAGCCGGGCAGGATCTTCTCCACCTGCGGTGCGAACATCGGCGAGGCCGAGACGATGCCCCGCGCCGGGCCGTCGGCCACCACCTGCCCGTCGGAGAGGAGGGCGACCCGGCTCGCGAACTCGGCGACGAACTCGACGTCGTGGGTCGACACGATCACGCAGTGGCCCGCCTCGGCCAGCTTGCGCAGCCGCGCCGCGAGAGCGTCCTTGCCCGGGTAGTCGAGCCCCCGCGTCGGCTCGTCGAGCAAGAGCAGCGGCGGCGCGGCCGTCAGCGTCACCGCGAGGGCCAGCGCCAGCCGCTGGCCCTCGGACAGGTCCCGCGGGTGGGTGCGGTCGTCGATGCCGTCGACGAGGTCGGCCAGGATCTTCGCGCACGTCCCCGCCGGGGCGTCGCCGTCGCGGTCGGCGCCCTCGCACTCGCCCGCCACCGTCTCGGCGTAGAGCAGATCGGCCGGTTCGGCCGGGACCAATCCCGCCAGACTGCGGCGCCTGCCCGGTTTCAGCGCCGCCGGGTCGCCGCCCTCGATCGACACCGATCCGGCCGAGCGCCTCCCGGTGCCCTGGAGCGCCCACAGCAGGCTCGACTTGCCTGATCCGTTGCGGCCCATGACGGCGATGCGCTCGCCCCTGGCGGCGGTGAGGTCGATGCCGTCGACCGCCCTGACGCCGGGGTAGTCGACCGTCACGCCGCTCGCCTCCAGCAGCGCCGGGCCGGTCCGTTCCGCCGCCGCGGCCGGTGCCCGCCCCGCGAGCCGCTCGCGCAGGCCCGACGCGGTGCGACGCGCCTGCCGGATCGTCACCGGCGGCCCCGCCCACCCCGCCAGCTCGCCCAGGCGCACCACCGGCGGCGCCACCGGGGAGTCCCCCAGCACCTCGCCCAGCGAGCCCGCGGTGACCTTGCCGCCTTGCAGCAGCAGCGCCGAGTCCGCGTACTGCACGACCCGCTCCAGGCGGTGCTCGGCGAGCAGCACGGTCACGCCGAGGTCGTGGACGAGCCGGTGCAGCGCCGAGAGCACCTCGTCGGCTGCGCCCGGGTCGAGTGCCGACGTCGGCTCGTCCAGCACCAGCGCCGCCGGGCCCGCCACGAGCGCCGCGCCGATCGCCACCCGCTGCCGCTGCCCCGACGACAGCGCCGCCAGTGCCCGGCCGCGCACGTCCGACAGGCCGAGGAGGTCCACGATCTCGGTGACGCGCTTGCGCATCGCCGCCTGCCGCAGGCCGAGCTGCTCGGCGGTGTAGGCCAGTTCCAGCTCCACGTCGTCGGTCACGAAGCCCGCCAAGGGGTCCTGGGCGACGTAGCCGACCGCATCGGCCAGGTCCGCCGGGGACGAGGAGCGCACGCTCCTGCCCGCCACGGTGATCTCGCCGGTCATCGTCCCGCCGGTGAAGTGCGGGACCAGGCCGTTGACGCACCGCAGCAGCGTCGACTTGCCCGCGCCGGTGGTGCCGACGAGCAGGCAGAACTCGCCTTCGGGGACATCGAGGCTCACGTCGTCGAGGATCGTGCGCTCGGCGTACCGGAAGGTCACTCGGTCGAAATCGATCATCGGGGTCCCGCCTTCGTGGACGTATTGGGCGCCAGCAGTGCCGGCGCGGCGGCGATGAGCACGCCGCAGGCGGCGTACAGGGGCAGCGGCGGCACCGCGAGCGGGCTCGTCGCGGGCCAGAGCGTCCCCGGCTCGGCGATGCCGCTGAGCACCGTGCCCGCCACGGCGGCCGCGCCCGAGAGCAGCACCGCCCAGTCGCGGCCGCCGAAGACGTCGGCCCGGTAGCGGGTGCGCGGGACCCGGCGCGAGGCGAACGCGATCCCGAAGACCGCCGCTCCCGCCCCACACGCCAGCAGCGACCAGGCGACCGGCGCGGGCGTCGCCGAGCCGAGCAGGGCGTACGCCCCCGCGCACAGTCCGAGCATGCCGGTGAGGAGGAACGCGGACGTGGCGCGGCGCGCGGCGGCCGGGATGTCCGAGGCCCGGCCGTAGCCGCGCGAGGCCATCGCCGCCGCGAGCGCCAGCGACCGGTCCAGCGCGTCGTGCAGCACCGGGACGACGACGGTGCGCATCAGGTTCGCCGGACTGCGGCTCACATTGCCGCGCAGCGCCCTCGCCCGGCGGATCCGCGCCACGCTCTCCACGAGCTGCGGCGCCACCGACAGCGCCACCACGACCGCGACGCTCACCTCGTACAGCGCGGCCGGGACCGAGCGCAGCAGCCGCCTCGGGCTCGCCAGCGCATTCGCCGCGCCCACGCACACCAGCAGCGTCGCCAGCCGCAGCCCGTCGTACGCCGCCGCCAGGGCGCCCTCGGCGGAGACCGCGCCGCCGAGGCGGAACCCGGCGGCCCACTCCGGCAACTGCACCGACGGCAGCTCGAACAGGACGGTCGCGCCGTCGGCGCCGCCGAAGACGACGTAGAACACCATGCGCACCGCGATCGCCGCCGCGCCGATCAGCAGGAACACCCGATAGGCGCCCGACCACGGCTCGTCGCCGCGGCACCAGGTGACGACGAGCCCGGAGACGGCGACGACGAGCAGCAGCAGCCACGGGTTCGCGGTGCGGCTGGCGGCGGTGGCGAGCAGCAGCGCCCAGCCCCACCAGGCGACGGGGTGCGCGCCGTGATGCGCGGCGCGGCTGACTGCGGTCTTCACGAGCGTTTGTCGCGTCGCAGCCGCCAGACGACGAGTCCGGCGATCAGCGCGAGGACGGCGACCGCGATCAGCCACGTCGGCGACCCGCCGCCGTCGGTCTCGGTCTCGGCGCCGGTCTCTTCAGCGGCTTGGCCCGCCCCGGCCGCGTCTCCTGGGGCGATGGCGGGCGGCTCGGAGCCGTCGCCGAACACCCACCCTTCGACGTCGCCCGCATCGGGGTCGCGCGTGAGGGCGCCGCCGCTGGAGAACACCCACTCGCCCTCATCGTCCGCGTACCAGTACGACCACGACGCGTCGGCCGGAGGCATCGGGCCGCAGTCGGCCTCGGGGAAGTCGTCGATCCGGCACACCGCGCCGGGGAACGAGCCCACCTGGACGACCGCGAACCCGGCCTGAGCGAGCGCCTCCATCCCGTCGCCGGGATCGGCGGCGCAGCCGACGGACGGCTCACCCCGCCCGGAGTCGACCACGACGGCCACGCCCTCGCAGCCGCCGCCTTGAGCGACGGCGGGCGACGCCTGCGCCGAGGCGGCAGCGGCGGCGAGCACCGCGGCCGCCCCGGCGCGGACGATCAGACCGCGCCGGGACAGGCGGGTCATTCGCCGCCCTTGCCCTCGGCGGACTCGTCCCGAGCGGCCGCCGCGCCGCGGCGGCCGCGGACGACGAGGAACGCCACGACGGCGACCAGCACCACGGCGGCGCCCACGATCACCCACGGCACCCAGGCATTGCCGTCGTCGTCGGCCTCCTCGCCCGCCTCGTCACTGGCCGCACCGTTGTCCGCGGACTCGCAGTCTGCGGCCGGGACGTCGGCGGCCAGATCGGAGGCGTCGAGCTCGGCGAGGCTCTGCCCCGACAGCGGCACGAGGGCCTGCGCGGTCGCCAGGAGCCGCGAGGCCTCCCCCGTCTCGGGGTCCTCGGGGTCGGAGAAGCGGATCGCGCCCGCGCCGTCCTCGCCGCAGCCGATCTGCAGGCCGATGAGGTAGGCCACGGCCGCCTCAGCGGCCTCGGTGGCGCCTTCGGACGTCAGCAGCGCCTGCGCGGCCAGCGCCGTCGAGTTCGCGTTCGCGCCGAACCCGCCGTCGAAGGAGCCGTCCTCGCCCTGGTGGTCCTTGAGCCACCCGAGCGCGCCCTCGCGGGCGTCGGCCCCGTCCTCGCCGATGGCGGTCAGCGCCGAGACGGCGGTGCCGGTCGTGTCGGGGTCGCCGGTGCACGAGCCCGACTCGGGCACGGCGTAGGAGAAGCCGCCGTCGTCGCACTGGGCGGCCAGGAGCGCGGCGGTGACCGCTTCGCTCACGCCGTCCTCGGTGCGCGAGAGGCCGAGCGCGGCCCACGACAGCGAGCCGCCGTCGAGCCCTTCGACCGAGGCCTCGGCGACCTCGTCGGCGAGCTTGACGCCGCCGAAGTCCGTCGGGTCGCCGCCCGCGGTGGCCACGACGTACATGACCTTCCCGGCCGAGCCGAGTGCGATCGGGGCGTCCTCGCCCTCGGCGGGGTAGACATAGGAGCCCAGCGTGTCCGGGTCGTTGATCCACTCGAGGCTCGCCTGCACCTGGTCGCCGCCGACGCCCGCGGCCATGAGGCCGATGAGGGAGTCGAGGGTGGCGCTGACGTTGGGCGCGCCGTTGAACTCGAAGTGGTCGCCGCTGGACTGGGCGGCGAGCCAGGAGGCGGCGGCCGCGGCGGGGTCGTCGTACGGGGCGTCGTCCTGGGCGTGGGCCGGGGCGGCCGCCGCGAAGGCGACGACGGGGAGGACCGCGGCGGCGGCCGCGGTGCGCAGCAGCCCGCGGCGGAGCGGGCGGGGCATGGATTTGCGCAGTCGTGTCGACTGGTGGCGCATTGCCTGACCTTTCTGAAGCGCGGGCGAGGTCTTCGGCAGGCGGCGGCGCCGCAAGCGCCTGTAGACCACGACAGGCGTTGGAAATGGAAATGGCGGCTTGTGGGCATTCGGGCTCACGCGGGTGGACCGAGACGACTGAGAGGTTGCTCGGATGGTGTTCGAAAACGAACCGCGACTACCGCTGCGGGTCAGCGCCGGCTTCCGACCGGACTTCCCCCACAGGACGCCTGTTGAGTTTGCGTTCATTCTGTCGCTCGGCACTACAGGGTGTCAAGGCGGTCGCGCTGTGAGTGGAGCCGTTCACTGCGCTCGGTGGCGTGCGCGGCGGCACACAAGTCATTGACCCATAGCACCGGGTGTCGATACGGTGCAGGCGTGAGCAGAAACAAAAACGCCGATTTGGACAGAGTGCTCCGCGCCGCCACCAGGGCGTTCCTGGAACGCGGATTCGCGGCGACCTCCATGTCGGACCTCGTGGCCGCCACGGGCATGAACCGGGCGGGCCTCTATTCGGCCTTCGGTTCGAAGCACCAGCTGTACATCACCGCGCTGGCCCGCTACCGCGAGGACACCGAGCCCGAGATCCGCGCGATCACCCGCCGCGCCCTGGACCGGCCGCCCCCCGAGCGCCTGGACGCCCCCAGGGTCGTCGGCGACATCCTCGAAGTGGTGGCGCGGCACAGCAAGGAGGGCGGGTTCGTCGTCCGCGCGGCCGTGGAGCTGGCCGACGACCCGGCCACCATGCGGCGCGTCCAGGAGGCGTGGTCGGAGCTCGAACGCGACCTGGCCATGATCCTGGCGCGCGCCAACGACGAAGGGGAGATGGCCGAACCGGTCGACCCCGGGCGGCTGGCGAGGACGCTGCTGGTGTTCATCCAGGGCGCGTTCGTGGTCGGGCACGCCGACGAGGACGACGGCCGCCTCGACGACGCCGCGGCCGGACTAGTGGCGCTCCTCGACCGTCACAGACCCCCGGCCACCGCAGAACCGATCCGGAGCCAGGCCCCCAACGACGCCTTACTCAGCGATTCATAGCGAATCGGCTCCCCCGAATCCAGCAGCTTCTCATAGGGCGCAAGCAGCACCACCCTCGTCCTGGCCGCGAAGTGCCGTTGCACCGCAGGCAGATCCACATCCTTCCGATGGGCGGGCATCGAGACCACCGAGACCGCGTTCCGCACCAGGTCCCTGCGGCCGGTCTGCTCCAGGTGATCGAGCATCCGAGCCGCCGTCTCCGCCGAGTCGTTGCGCGCCGACATCGTCACCACCAGCTGGTCGGTAGCGTCGATGGCCGACTGCCAGTTCTGGGCGCGGACGTTGTTCCCGGTGTCGACGACGATGAGCTTGTAGAAGCGTGAGACGGCCTCGCGCAGATCCCCGAACGCCTTCGAGGTCAGCATCTCCCCGGCCGTGGCCGACTCGTCCGAGGCGAGGACGTCGAACATCGCCCCGCCCTGGGCGCGGACGTACTGCGACAGGTCGCCGACTCTTCCGGTGGGGCCCCTGAAGTGGTCGAGGTCCCTCAGCAGGTCGCGGACGGTGCGGATGTGGAAGTCCTGCTGTGCCCGCATTCCGAGGGTGCCTTGCGTCTCGTTGTTGTCCCAGGCCAGGACGTAGCCGCCCCGATGGCGGCCGAACGTCATGGCGAGCATGAGGACGGCGACGGTCTTGCCCGCCCCGCCCTTGGGATTGACGACGGTGACCTGGCGCAGGCCGCCGAAGTTGCGCCGCACGGTCTCGATCGCGCGCTGGTGGGCCCGCTCGCGCGCGCTGGGCGGCAGGGCGAGCGCGCCGAAGGTCAGCCGGTGGAGCGCGCCGCGCAGGCCGGTCTCGGCGACGGGCGGGCGCGGCGGGACGACGCGGCGGCTGGCGAAGTCGTCGGCGGTGACGCCGACGCGTTCGAGCGCGCCCGGATGGTCGGGGAACGCCAGCGCCGTGGAGGGGCTGAACGACTCGCGCCGCGGCCGGCTCGGCGGCGTGTTGAAGTACTGGTCTTGGCTCTGCGGCGTGTTGAGGTACGGGTCCGGAGCGGGAGGCGAGCTCTGCGGAGGGCTGAACTCCTGGTCGCCGGTCGGGGGTGAGCTGTACTCGCGATCGGGCGGCGCGTTGTGCTCACTGTCCGATGGGCCGCTGTACTCGCGGTCCGCGCTCGGCGGTGCGTTGTATTCACGGTCCCCGCTCGGCTGCGCGCCGATCCCTTGGTTCGCGCCCGGCTGCGCATTGAGCGCTTGGTTCGCACCTGGCGGCGCGCTGCGCCTCTGGTTCGCACCTGGCGGTGCGAACGGCGACCACGCTGGAGCATCCGGCCCGCGCAGAGGCGCGGCGTCCTCTTCGGTGTGCTCCATAGGGCCTCCTCGGGTCGGATGCGGTTACCGACCTATTGTGGCCTATCGGTGCGTGGCCGCGCGGGAACTCCGCGCCAGCGCCACTGTCCGTTTTACAACAGTCGTGGCTGCTCAGGGCCGGAACGCGTCACGGGAACCATCCCGAAGGGACTGAACAGTCCTTGGTCCACATCGGTCAGCAGCGGCGATCCGTCACCGGTGTGGCTGACGTAGGCCAGATCCCTTGTGCGGCTGAGTGCGACGTACAGCTCCCGGCGCGCCTCGGGCGTGTTCGGCCACGCCTCGGCGGTCATCCCGGTCAGGCACACCACCCGGTACTCCTCGTCGGCGGCCGCGGCGACCGAGACGCCGTCGGGCCCGATCACGGCCACCTCGTCGGCGGCGACGCCGAGTTCGGCCAGGTGGTCGGTGAGCTGCTCGACGAAGCGCTTCTCGTCCTCCTCGTCGACCGCGTAGTACCGGCCGATCCCCGAGCCCTCGAGCGCCGGGCGCTGCGGCTGGGTGAGCCTGCCGGGGACGCGGCTGATCGGCTCGATGACCTGGGAGGCGGCGACGAGGAGCGCGGCGGGGCTGCGGTGGTTGCGCGAGAGCCGCACGACGTGGGCGTTCGAGAACCGCTCGGCGAACGCCCCGAACGCGGCGGGGCCGCCGCCCAGCGCCGAGTCGGGGTCGCCGGTGGCGGTGACGTCGGCTTCGGGGCCGCGGTGCTCCATGAGCCGCTTGTAGAGCCGCATCGGCATGCGCGGCAGGTCATCGACGAACAGGTGGCCCAGCTCGGGCGGGGCCGCGGTGGTGAAGTCGGCGAATTCGGCGACGGTGATCGCCGAGGACTCGCGGCCGAGCAGCGTGCCCAGCTCGCCGCGGATGCGGGCCGCTCCGGCGCCGGAGGCGGCGATGACGAGGCACTGCGCGGCTGGGATGCCGAGTTCCTGCACGAGATAGGCGACGCGCCGGATGAGCAGATGGGTCTTGCCGGTGCCGGGGGAGGCGTTGATGAGCAGCGGTCCGGGCCCGGCCGAGGCGGCCACGCGCTGCATGGCGTCGAGGGAGTCGAGCAGTCCCGCGCCCACTTCGTCCATGCCGGTGAGCAGCGGCGCGGAGTCCTGCCAGGGGTCGGGGGCCTGCGTCGTCAGGGCCGGGTCGGGCATCGGGACGACCTCGCGCGCGGACCTGAGGTGCGGCCTGCTCGACCGGCGCCGCTTCTCGGCGGTGGTCCGCATGTCCGCTGACAGCTCGAACAGCGGGGACGCCACCTGTGGTCTCGTTCGTTCGTCAGGACGGCGCACCACTGCATCCTCGCAAACGGGAATCGGCGTCGACCAGGCGGCTCCCTGACAGAAGCGGTTTTCGTGAAACAGACATCGACTCGCAATCCTCTCAGTAAGAAGGATATAGCCTATAACTTCGACTGCTGCTAAAGGGCGCCTTCGGCAGCGCGGAGGTTATATCCTATAAGTATGTTATAGCCTATAAGGCCGATTGTCTGGAAGAAGAGGTAAAACGTGCGATCAGCGCATTGCTGAGATGGAAGACCGGCCGCTCGCGAAGGGCGGGAGGACCGAGGCCGGCTTGAACGAGAAGGGTCGGCCGGGATCGGCCGCTCGCAAAGCGCAGTAGGGTCGAGGTCGGCGCGGACGAGAAGGGCCAGTCCGGGTCAGCCGCCCGCGAAGGGCGGGAGGACCTCGACCGTGGCGCCCTTGGCCAGCGCGGCCGTATCGTCCCGGGCGGCCAGGCCGTTCACGAGGAGCGTCGACGCCTTCAGCACGCGTTCGAGCTCGTAGCCGTGTCGCTCGGCCAGGACCGACTTGAGTTCGGCGAGGTCGCCCGCCCGCGCCGTCTCCTCGGCGGTGCCCGCGGCCGCCTTCGCCCCCGCGAAATAGCGGACCGTCACCTCGCTCGCCGCCATCTCAGCCCCCGATCGCCGACATCGGGCGCGCGGGCTGGAGGAACGACGGGTCGTCGATGCCGTGACCGGGGAGTTTGCCCCACATGGCCTCGCGCCACCGCTCGGCGATCGCCGCGTCGTCCGCGCCGGAACGGACCAGGCCCCGCAGGTCGGTCTCGCCCCGCGCGAACAGGCAGTTGCGGACCTGGCCGTCGGCGGTCAGGCGGGTGCGGTCGCAGTCGCCGCAGAACGGGCGCGTGACCGAACCGATGACGCCGACCTTCACCGGGCCACCGTCCTTTGCGGAGGAGCCGTCTTTTGCAGAAGCACCGTCGACCAGCCACGTCTCGGCGGGGGCCGAACCCCGATGAGCAGGATCGGGCGTCAAGTCGAACTCGCCGCGCAGCGACTCCAGGATCTCGGCGGCGGTGACCATCTCCTCGCGCCGCCACACCCCGCCCGCGTCCAGCGGCATCTGCTCGATGAACCGCAGCTGGTAGCCGTGCTCGATCGCGAAGCGCAGCAGCTCGGGCGCCTCGTCGTCGTTGACCCCGCGCATGAGCACGGTGTTGATCTTGATCGGCGCCAGCCCCGACGCGGCAGCGGCCTCCAGTCCGCGGAGCGTCGCGTCGAGCCGGTCTCGCTTGGCGAGCTCCTTGAACCGGCCGGGGTCGAGGGTGTCGAGCGAGACGTTGACGCGGTCCAGTCCCGCCTCGACGAGCGGGCCCGCGATCCGGTCCAGGCCGATCGCGTTGGTGGTCAGGGAGATTTCGGGTCTGGGATCGAGCTTCGCGACGGCGGCGACGATGCCCGGCAGCCCCGGCCGCAGCAGCGGCTCGCCGCCGGTGAAGCGGACCTCGCGCACGCCCAGGTCCCGCACGGCGATGCCGACGAGGCGGATCACCTCGTCGTCGTCGAGCAGCGTCGGCTTCGGCAGCCACGGCAGCCCGGCCTCGGGCATGCAGTAGGTGCAGCGCAGGTTGCACCGGTCGGTGAGCGACACCCGCAGGTCGGTGGCCACTCGGCCGTGCCTGTCGCGAAGGGCGCCACCGCGCGACGGCTCGCGGGCGCCGCCGGGGGCGGGCGCTTCCGTGGGGCCGTGAGTCGGTGCTGGCATGCCTTCGAGCGTAGTGCGCCTCTGTGACAAGTTCGTAAAATGAGACGCGTTTCCCACCCTTCGGCGCCGGTTGTAAGCGGTTCTTAAGGTGGCACGCTCCCAAACGGCATACAGGCGGATCGGTAGGCCGAGTAGTTGATGCTCCGAGGTGATCGCCGGGTCCGGCATGACCGGCCGGCGCGCGGGCGGATGAGCAGGCCGAGCAGTTGACACCCGTCGATATCTCTCATAGCATGACGAGGCCCCGATCGAAAGTTTCATAGACTCCATGAAACTTTCGGAATCACGAATCCCTCCCTGCTTTCGGAGCTGAAACAACATGAACGACCCGACCCCTTCCAGTTGGCGTCGGCGCCTCCGCGCCCTCGCCGCCGGAGCGCTGGTGCTGCCCTCGGCCGCACTCGCCTTCGCCTCCCCCGCATCGGCCCAGGACGCGACCGTCCTCTACTCGGCCGACTTCGAGGACGGCCAGGTCGGCGCCTGGGCCCCCCGCGGCCCCGTCACCCTCGAAGTCGAAGAAGGCGCCCTCCTGACCACCGGCCGCACCGACACCTGGCACGGCCCCTCCCTCGACATCACCGACTACATCACCCCCGGCGGCCAGTACGAGATCGCGCTGTCCGCCCGCTTCGCCGACGGCAGTGCCGGCGAGCAGCTCACCGTCAGCGTCCAGCGCGAGGCCGCAGGCGAGACCAGCTACGACAGCGTCGTCTTCCAGGCCGCCGCCGGCACCGACTGGACCGACCTCAGCGGCGAGTACAGTATCGCCGCGCCCGCCGACAAGCTCACCCTCTACGTCGAGTCCCCGACCGTCGACGCCTCCTACCTCATCGACGACGTCGCCATCACCGAGCTCACCCCGCCCGGCATCGAAGAGGACATCCCCTCCCTCAAGGACGTCCTCGCCGACGACTTCACCATCGGCGCGGCCATCGACTCGCGCGACATCGTCGGCGCCTCCGGTGACCTGCTGAGCAAGCACTTCAACTCCATCACCGCCGAGAACCACATGAAGCCCGAGGCGATCCAGCCCACCGAGGGCGAGTTCACCTGGACCGAGGCCGACCAGCTCGTCGAGTACGCCGAAGCCCACGACATGCGCGTCTGGGGCCACGTCCTGGTGTGGCACAGCCAGACCCCGGACTGGTGGTTCGAATACCCCGAGGGCCACCCGAACGCCGGGCAGCCCCTCGGCAACTCCGAAGCGGACCGCCAGATCATGCGCGACCGCCTCGCCGCCCACATCGGCGCCATCGCCGACCGCTACGGCGACCGGATCTGGGCCTGGGACGTGGTCAACGAGGTCATCAGCGACAACAACGCCGAGGTCTACCGCCAGAGCCGCTGGTACGAGATCTTCGACGGCCCGTCCTACATCTCTGACGCGTTCAACATCGCCCGCGAGCAGTTCGACGAGGCCGGGGCCACCGACGTGAAGCTGTTCATCAACGACTACAACACCGAGAACCCCGGCAAGCGCGACAACCTCTACAACCTCGTCGAGGGCATGCTCGCCGACGGCGTCCCGGTCGACGGCGTCGGCCACCAGACCCACATCAACCTCAACACCTCGATCGACCAGGTCGAGGACTCGATCGTCAAGTTCGAGCAGCTCGGCGTCATCCAGGCGATCACCGAGCTCGACGTCGTCATCGGCGCGCCCGTCGAAGGCGAGCCGTTCCCCGAGTACGAGGCCAGGCTCATCGAGCAGGGCCACTACTACCGCGACCTGTTCGCGGTCTTCCACGAGCACGCCGACGCGATCGAGTCGGTCACCGTCTGGGGCCTCCATGACGGCCGCACCTGGCAGCGGAGCCGCGAGACGCCCCGGCCGCTGGAGAGTCCGCTGGTCTTCAGCGACCAGCTCCAGTCCAAGTGGGCCTACTGGGGCATCGTGGACCCGAGCAAGCTGCCCGACATCCCCGTCGAGGAGGAGCCCGACTACGCCCGCGTGCAGATCCCGCACGCCGACACCGCCCCGGCCATAGACGGCGAGGCCGACGACGTCTGGGACGGCGCCGCGACGGTCGCCACCGAGGTCAACATCGAGGGCAGCCCCGACGGCGCCAAGGCCGACGTGTCGCTGCTGTGGGACGAGACGGCGATCTACGCCATGTTCGAAGTGAAGGACCCGGTCCTCGACGACACGAGCCCGAACGCCTACGAGCAGGACTCGGTCGAGATCTTCCTCAACCCGGGCAACACCCGCACCGGCGGCTACGGCGAGATGGACGGGCAGTACCGCGTCAACTTCGCGAACGTGGTCAGCGTCGGCGCCAACGGCCCCGACGCGGGTGCGCTCACGAGTGCGACGTCGAAGACCGACACCGGTTACCGCGTGGAGCTGTCCATCGCGCTCGCGCCCGAGTTCGCCGCCGTGGGCGTCGAGCAGGGCCTGGAACTCCAGGTGAACGACGCCGCCGACGGTGCCCGCACCGCCGTCCACACCTGGTACGACCCGACCGGCCAGTCCTGGAACACCAACGCGAACTGGGGCATCGCCGAATTCGTCGACGAGCTCGGCGACACCCCCGGCGGCGGTGACGGGGACGGCAAGCTCCCGGTGACCGGCCTCGGCCTCACCGGCGGCATCGCCGCCGCGGTTCTTCTGGCCGCCGCGGGTGCGTTCGCCATCTGGATGGTGCGCCGCCGCCGCACCGCCGCCAACTGGGGCGAGTGAAGGACGCGCTGAGAGCCGCCGCTCGACCCTGTTGAGGAGCGTCGGTGATGAGTGAACGGGGCGGCGGCGCGAGCCGCCGCCCCGAATTCGAGCGTTACCGGTCTTCTCGTTCTCCCTCGGTCACCGGCTACTGCTCGCAGCCGATGCCGTCGTTGTCGGCGTCGAGGTGCGGGCCGAAGCCGGGTTCGCCTTCGCGGACGGGAGCCGCCCCGTCGGCTTGAGCCGCGGCGCAGTTCTCGTAAGCGGTTTGGTCGTTCTCGGTGGTGTCGCTGGGTGTGCCCCATTGTTCGCAGCCGATGCCGTCGTTGTCGGCGTCGAGGTGCGGGCCGAAGCCGCGTTCGCCCTCGAGGACCGGAGCCGCTCCGTCGGCTTGAGCCGCGGCGCAGTTCTCGTAGGTGAACTCGGAATCCTCGGCATCGGAGTCCTCTGTAGAATCTTCGTCGGAGGTGCCCTCGGACTCTTCATCCGAGGTGTCCTCGTTCGAGTCCTCCGTCTCCTCCGTCGCCCTTTCGTGGTCGTACGCGTCGGGTGGTTGGACGTCGACCAGCTCGAACTCGTGGGTGACCTCGTCTCCCTGTGTCTGTTCTCCCGGTGAAGTCGCGATGAATCCCAGAGTGAGGGTCATGACCCCTGCTGCTTCGAGTGCCCAGAGCAATGGGCGATTGCGGTGGAAGTGCTTCTTACGGAGTCTTTTGTGGACTGATGGTGAGGACGGTGATGACATCACTACCTCCAGCGGCATCGTTTCCGTGTCATCCGAAGATTTCTCTGGATCTTTCCTCGACAGGATATGCGGGCTGACTGCGTCCAGGACGAAGAACCTGAATTAATTGAACTCCGAGATCCCTTGTCGCACCGGGGGAAGGAGAAATTTCCGATCGCTTTCAGAATGGGACGATCATGCCGTAAACAACCAAAGAATGCGCAGGGCGGAGACAGGTAATGGTGGTGATTTGTCTGTTTCCTGAAGATGTTCTCGTGTTATCGACAGCTCGCCGATTTTCCGTGGTCCTGGATGCTGCGGTCGCATCGGTGGGAGCCACGCACCAGCGCGCCGTGCTCGCAAACCCGGTCCCCACCCCGACCGAACCCGCCGGTCTCGCGGCACTCACCGGGTTCTCCGGATTTCTCGGGTATTTCCGGCCCCGGCGCATCACGGCGGTATCTGAAGGAGCCGGCGTCCGCAACCGGCGACTGTTGACCACAAAGGACCGGTGCGCGACCGAGACGACCGCTCAGCGAGCCGAGCGCATGTACTCGTCGATGGTACGGAAGACGGTGTCCGAGCCTCCTTCCCACACGGGCTTCGGGTCCGGTTGCCCCGGCGTGGGCTGGTACACCCACCAGAGATTGCCCCACGGGTCTTCGACACGGGCAAGCGTCAGCGACCCGTAGAACGGCGTCGGAGGAGTCACGATCACCGATCCTCGATCGACGGCACGACGCAGCACCGTCTCAATGTCGCCGATCCAGATCTGGAACAGGCCCGGGTGGGCCCGCCAGCCCTCCTGCACGTCGACAACCAGCACGAGGGAGTCACCGAAACGCAGCTCGGCATGGATCAGCTTGCCGGTCGGCGTCGGCGTGCGCACCTCCGTGACCTCGCGGGCGTCGAAGACCTCCTCGGCGAACGCCATGAAGTCGGCCGCGCCCTCCACGATGACGAACGGATTGATCGTGTTGCCGCGCCCGGTGATGGCGTCGGCCTTGAGTGTGAGCTGGTTGTCTGCCATGCCCCCATGTCTACCCGGCGGGACCGACAGTTAGACGCCGAAAGCACAGGCAAGCTGAGAGTGGCGTGAGGAGATCGGCCTATCCGGCGAGGATCTCTTCGAGCAAGCTCGCCGACGGCGCTCAGAGGGTGTGATTCGTTCTACTGCGCTCGGCGGTGAGTGGGTTACGCGCCGAACGCTATCGCGTTACGGCAAACCGCTGGATGCCTATTGTGGCCCGAGTCGTCCACCGTTTCGAAGAAACACGCGTGTTGGGGGTTAAGTTTTCGGAACCGATGTGCAAAGATGCTCACACGCGCAGTGCGCGGCATCCAAGTTCCACAAACGAATATGGCCCGGTGGGCCGCCCCTCTATCGCCAAACAGGTTGGCGGCCCACCTACCTCACCTTGGAAGGAAACCTCCCATGGTTGGTGTTAGCCTACGCCAAAAACCGGCGTCCGCAACAGACCAAAACGCTCACATCTCCCTCCGTCCCGCCGCCGTTCGACCGGTCTCCGGCACGCCCTCCTGGGCCCGAAACGACCACGCCCCGGGCGCTCCGCGTCCGGCCTCGCCGTGGGACACCTGGACCATCCCGCCGAAGCCCGCCGCTCTCAACCGCACCCGCAAACCCAGCCCGCACCCGATCGAACCCGCCGCCGCTACCGCGGCCATCGCCACCACCGATTCCACCGCGACCCCCGAACCGTCACCGCCGTTTCGTCCCTGGCGCATCGACTACGCGCGCCCCGATGTCGTCGAGTACCCGGTGGACATCGAGCAGCCCGAGTCCTCGACCGTCGCCCGGCGGCTGCTCCTGCTGCTCGGCATCGCCTATCTCTTCCTCGCCGCCCTGGCCTCCGGACTGGTCTACACCGGCTACTTCACCGCCACCGCCACCGCCGAAGAAGAGGATTCCGAAGACCAGCCCGGCGAACTGCCGCCCCGCCCGCGCCCGCCGTCGCGCGACCCGAACGACCCCGGCCTGCACACCAGACCAGACGGCAGCCGCTACCTCGTCATGCCGCTGCCGGCCGACCTCGCCGACCGCCTTCGCGGCCAGGCCTCCGCAGCTCCGGCGATCGGCGGTGGTCTCCTGTGAGCCTGTCCCGCTATGCGCCCCACCGCATCCGCGCCCGCTACCTCCGCGCCGTCAAAGCCCTGCCGATCCCCGCACCGCTGCCGGACCCGGTCGACCCGAAGCGCCTGACCGTCCTCGGTCGCGCCTGGATCTCCGGCCGCCCGATCGTCTTCGGCACACTCGCCGACGCCCCGCGTTTGTGGGTGGCCTTCCACGGCACCGAACCGTCCTTGATCGGCTACATGACCGGCCTGGTCACCGGCGAGCCCGACCTGTGGGTGTGCGACGAGGCGCACCGCCCCTGGACGCTCGAAGGCGAGAACACCGCGCATCTGAAGCGGGCCGCCGCCCGCGTCTGGTTCGACTGCCGACGCGACTGCGATGGCTGAGCCGATGGGCCACATCAGAGACACGGACAACACAAGTCATACAAGTTACATGGCCTATTCTATAGGCTATAACGAGCGTCACGCGCTCTTCTGCGCCCACGCCGGCGCCGTCTTCAACGATGACGCCACCGAGGCCGACCGCCTCCAGCGGCTGATCTATCCGGAACATTTCCTCGCTCATCAGGTCTTCTCGTTCGCGCTGTTCGCCACGTGCGTGAGTGACCACTTCGGCGACGACTTGGACTGGGCGAGCATGGATGTCCTGATCGAGGGCGTACGCCGCACGGCACCCGGCGTCTCGGTGCTGAAGACTGAGGCGCTCGTCCGCACCTGCTACGACGAACCGCACCTGCTCATGGAGGTGCCGCAGTCCGAGCAGACAGCGTCGTTCTGGGCCGTCTGCCGCCTTATCATCGGCACTGACTCCGACGAGAACGAACTGGCCGACCTCTTCGAGCGCGCCGAGGAGTCCGGCCGCGAGGCAGTGCGCGGCATCTTCGCCGCATCACAGTTGTACGCATGGCGTGGTGAAGCGGAGCGCAACGTGCGGCAGTGAACTGGACACCGGGTTTCGAGGCTATAACCTATAAGGAGCTGGACCATGCGCTGTCACTTTGTCCTCGCAAGGCGCAGTGAACGTATTCCGCGCCGCACGTTTAGATGAAACTTACAGCAGCGCACTTGAAAAATTGTATACAAGCGAACACTGTTCACTGTCATGATCCATGGGACTCTGTAGAGATGACTGAGCGCAACGTTGCACCTCAATCTCACACAGTGCAGTCCATGAACGTGGAAGACACGGCCAGGTTCCTTCGGGATCAGGACACGACGCTTCGCGACGAGATCATGTCGCAGATCAAGAACTACAACAAGACCGGCAGGCGGCTGGTCACGCTCGGCGTCCTGCTGGAGGTCCTGCTCGGCGCGGTGACGATCCCGCTGGCCTTCGCCGTGTACAACGGCGTCCACGTGTTCCTCGAAGAGGCCCCCAACGGGCTCGTTCTCCCTGGAGTGCTCATGGGCATCGGGGTCGCCGTCGCCGGGGTGTTCTACGCGGCGGCCAAGATGCTCGACGCCATACCGGCCATCCTCAAAGCGCGAAACGACAACGCGGCGACCATATTGGACTCACTTCGGGCGGCTCTGGCCGAAAGCGATGGCGATAAGGCCCCGTCGGCCTGAAGCGGGTCGCAAGAGTTCCGAATGCGCTTATCTCGCATAACCCGTGGAGGTTGAGAGGTTGAGCGCGGTGAGATTGCCGATGGCGTCGGGCAGCACTGCGAGCTTGTTGCCACTGAGGTTGAGGTCGGTGAGTGCGGTGAGGTCGCCGATGGCCTCCGGTAGCGCCTTGAGCCAGTTGAATTCGAGATCGAGATACGTGAGCGATCAGGTTGCCGATGGCGTCGGGGAGCGCCGTGAGTTGGTTCCGATCGAGGTGCAGCTCGTCGAGTGCGGCGAGATTGCCGACGGAATCGGGCAGCGCCTTGAGCTCGTTGCCGCTGAGATAGAGCTCGGTGAGCGCGGTGAGGTTGCCGATCGCCTCCGGTAGTACCTCGAGCCGGTTGAGGTCGAGATCGAGGCACGTGAGCGCGGTGAGGTTGCCGATGGCGTCGGGGAGTGCCGTGAGTTGGTTCCGATCGAGGTTGAGGGTGGTGAGTTCGGTGAGGTTGCCGATGGTCTCGGGCAGCACTGTGAGTTCGTTGTCGCCGAGATTGAGGGTGGTGAGTTCGGTGAGATCGCCGATGGCCTCGGGCAGGGCCTTGAGCTCGTTGCCGTGGAGGTGGAGCTCGCCGAGCGAGATGAGGTTGCCGATGGCCTCCGGTAGCGTCTCGAGCTTGTTGCTGCTATTGAGATTGAGGTCGGTGAGCGCGGTGAGATCGCCGATGGCGTCGGGCAGCACTGCGAGCTTGTTGCCACTGAGGTTGAGGTCGGTGAGTGCGGTGAGGTCGCCGATGGCCTCCGGTAGCATCTCTAGCTCGTTGAAGCTGAGGTCGAGTGTGGTGAGGTCGGCCAAAGAGCACAGTCGCGGCGGGATATCCCGAATTCCCAATCCTGACAGATCGAGACTCGTGCTCGAATTGCGCTCGGCGTCTGCAATGCGCCGGTTGGCGACATCACTCATCAGGGCTACCTTCACTGGCCGACGTTGATTCGAATCCGCGACGGAAGTTCGTTCAAGAGTTCCGAATGTGCTTACCCCGCATAAGCTGTGGGTCAAGCGTACCGGGACACCAGGTCCATCAGCCGGCCCCGGAACGACCTGCCGAACAGCGTGGTGTGGATCAGCAGCGGGAACAGCTGGTGGAGCCCGATGCGATCCTCCCAGCCGTCGGCGAGCGGGCTGACCTCCATGTATCCCGCGAGGATGTCCTCCAGCAGCGGCACCCCGCCCCACAGCCTGAGGTTCGCCAGGTCGGTCTCGCGGTGGCCGCCGTGCGCGGCCGGGTCGATCATCCAGGCGCGCTCATCGCCCCAGTGCACGTTGCCCCACCACAGGTCGCCGTGCGTGCGCGCGGGCGGCTCCTCCGGCCCGGCCAGTCCCGGGAGCTTCGCGGCCAGGGCCTCCACGGCGGCGACGTCGGCCGCGTCGAGCGCGCCGTTGTCGCGCGAGGGCCGCAGGTACGGCTCGACGCGCCTGGCCGCGTACCACTCGGCCCACGTCTCCCCGGCGGGAGCGTTGTCCATGAACGTCTCGCCGATGTAGCCGCGCCACGGCGCCCCGAACCGGTCGGCGCCCGCCGCGTGCATGGACGCGATCTGGCGGCCCAGCTCGGCGGCGTGCTCCCGGCTCGGCTCGGCCGGTTCGATCCACGGCTCGACCAGAAGCCGGTCGTCGGCGTACAGCACCGGCACGACCGCCTCAGCGGCTTCTCCCAGCCAGCGCAGCCCGTTCGCCTCGGCCGCCAGGTAACCGGGCCGCTCGCCGTGCGCGAACTTGGCGAACACCGAGCCGCCGTCGTCGAACGTCAGGCGCTGCGCCGACGCGCTCGCCTCGGCTTTGACGGGAGTGGTGCGGACGCGCTGGTGCTCGATGAGCTCGGGCAGCAGCCGCCACTGGCCTGCGTCTGGGGTGTGATCCACGGGACCAATGTAGCGGAGGGCGCTGACCGGCAGCTGATGTGAAAAACTCTTCGTGTTCGTCCCCTCTCGGTCTGGAGGACCCCATGCGCCGTACCGCCCGATGGCTCCCCGTCGTCAGCGCCGTGAGCGCCCCCAAAGTGAACAGCGAGCGCGCCCGAGCCGACAAGGTCTTCGACCGGATGGTCCGCAAGGCCGAACGGCAGTCCGAATCCGACGCGAGCGTCGCCACCGAATTCATCGACTCCTACCGCTTCCTGTTCGGCGAAGTCGCCAAGCAGGAGACCCTCTCGGTCATCGGCTGGCAGGGCTACATCGACGACCTCACCCGCCGCATGGCCAACCACCTGCGCGTCGAGCGGCTCATCGCCGAGAACCCCGAGATCGCCGAGCAGCCGATAGACCGGCCCGTCGTCGTCGTGGGCCTGCCGCGCACGGCCACCACCCTCGCCCACAAGGTCCTCATCGAACCGGCGGGCAACCGGGCGCCGCTGATGTGGGAGCTGATGAATACCCACCGCGGCGACATCGACGAGAAGCTGCGCAACAAGCTCATCAAGGACGCCCAGACGATGGCGAGCCTCGCGAGCAAGGCCTCCCCGGTGTGGGACCTCATCCACCCGATGAACGCCCTCCAGCCCGAGGAGTGCATCTTCGCCCTGCCCCACGGCTACGGCTTCTACACGCGCGCGGCCATGCCCGGCTACCGCAAGTTCATCGACGAGCGCGACTACACCGACGACTACGGGCACCTCAAGCGCGTCCTCCAGGTGCTCCAGTGGAACCGGCCCCAGAAGCGCTGGGTCCTCAAATGCCCGTTCCACCTGTTCAACCTCGACGTCCTCCTCAAGGTCTTCAGCGACGCGACCATCGTGTGGATGCACCGCGACCCCTCGACCGTCATGGGCTCGTGGTGCTCACTGGTGGAGACCGGCCGGGCCCTGCACCACCGCAAGTACGACCCTGAGAAGATCGGCCCCGAGTGGCTGGAGATCCTCTCCGGCGGCGTCAACGCCGCCCGCGAGGTGCGGTCGACGGCCTCGCGCGAGCGGTTCATCGACGTGCCGTACCACTCGCTGACGGCCGACCCGTACGGCTTCCTGCCGAAGCTGTTCGACCGGCTGGACATGCCCTGGACCGAGAGCGAGGAGACCAACCTCGACAAGGTCCTGGCCCGCCCCGGGATGCGCCGCAGCCACGAGTACCACCTGTCGCGCTACGGCATCGAACTCGACGACGTCGAGGCCGCCTTCGGCGACTACGGCCGCCTCGGCTTCTGACGGATCCGCTTGCCGCGCACTCCGATCGACCTCCCGGAGTCACGAGGCGAGCGCAATGAGCGAGGGTCCTCTATAGTGAAAGCCGCCTGAGTCACCAATTCGGCCCATTTCCCCCTGGAGGTCCCCTATGGTCCGGCGCGTACTCGACCCTGCGTTCTCCGAAGGGGCCCGTGACGACGTCGCGGCGGCCCCCGCCCGCCGATCCACCGGCGCGCACTGATGTCCGGCGCCGACGTCTTCACCATGGACCCCGGCGAGGTCCACAAGTCGGTGGAGACGCTCTTCGACGTCGAATCCGAAGTCGAAGCCCAGACCGGGACCCTCGCCGAGGCCACGGGCTCCCTCGCGCAGGGGCTGACCGACTCCAGCGCCGCGCTCGGCCCGGCGCTGGCCGAGGCCGCCGACTGGTGGAAGACCCTCCGAGCGGGCGGCTTCGCCGGGCTGTGCGGCAACACCGGCGAATACCTCGCCGTCTGCGCCGAAGAGGCCGTCGAGGTCGACGACTACAACGCGGGCGACTTCGCCTCCTACGCCGACCACGACCGCTACCCGGGCCGGGACAACGAGCACGCCTCGGCCCGCCCCGACTGGTAGGGGGCGCCCGCGATGAGCGACATGTCCTGGAAGGACCTCCGAGGCCTCGACTGCGCGGCGGTCCGCGACGTCGGCGAGCAGTGGAAGCACTACGTGGCCAAGATGGCCGAGCAGTCCGAGCGGCTGCGCACCGACGTCATCGACGGGCACCTGAGCGCCGACAACTACGAGTCCGACACCGCCGACCTGGTCCGCGAGCAGATCGACCTCTTCACCGGGCGGTTCGAGGACGACCTGTCCGATTACGCCGACATCCGAGTGGCCACGACGCTGGTGGACGCCGCCGACGCGCTGGAGGCCGAGCAGAAGGAGCTGACCGAGGTCGTCGGCCTGATCGAGGAGCACGACTTCGAGATCGAAGGCGGCCCCCGCGAATACGAGGTGAACCCGACCGGGCACCTCCACCGCGCGATCTGGCTGCACCTGGACCCGCCGCAGTGGCTCTGCGACCGCGCGGGGGTCGACAAGCCCTCGGCCTGGTACGACGTGCTCGACCAGGCCGAAGTCCTCGCCCATCTCACCTGCCTCTACGACTCCGCGAACGAGCTGTGCGGGCAGTACCAGGACTGGTTGCGCGCGATCATGTCCCGCGCCCACGACGCCGACGACGACGCGGCCGCCGTGCTCGCGGCGATGCGCGAGCACCCTCCAGAGCTGCCGCCGCAGTTCGGCGCCACCTACGACGACCTGATCGACGACTACAAGGACCGGCTCTCCGAGGAGGTCGCCTCCGAAATGGAGGCGATCGCGAACGGCGAGTCCGACATGTCACCCGAGCAGGTCAACGAGTGGTGGGAGAGCCTCAGCGATGCCGAGCGGGAGGCGCTGATCGCCGAGCACCCCGAATGGGTCGGTCCCACCGACGGCATCCCCGTCGAGGCCCGCGACACGGCGAACCGGGAAGTCCTGGACGACCGGATCGGCGACCTCGACACGCGGATCGCCTCCATCGAGGCCCAGCTGGCGACGCTAAACGGCGACCCGAACGCGGCGGGCATGTACGGCCAGAGCGGCGCCGACCCCGACGAGCTGCGGGCCGAGCTGGAGGAGCTGCGCGCAGACCGCGACGGGCTCGCGGCGCTACAGGATCGGATCACCGACGACAACGGCGATCCCGCCGTCTACGGCCAGACCGACCAGCAGTATTACCTGATGGACTTCGGCACCGAGGACAGCGGCCAGGCGGTGGTCGCCATCGGCAATCCCGACACGGCCGAGAACGTCAACGCCTACGTGCCCGGCACGACCGCCGACCTGCAGGGGGCGGCGGGCGGACTCATGAACCGCACCGAGACGATGGCCTACGACGCGTGGAGGCGGGAGGACGCGGGAGAAGAGACCGCCACAGTCCTGTGGATGGGCTACGACGCGCCGGACACGATCTTCCCCGAAGCGACCCAGACCAAATGGGCCGAGGACGCCGCCGACGACCTCGAATCCTTCACCCAGGGCGTCCGCGCCACCGCCGAGGGCGATCCGTCGAATCTGACGCTCACCGGGCACTCGTACGGCACCACCGTCATCGGCGAGGCCGCCGCCACCGAAGGCGTCGACGCCGACAACGTGGTCTTCGTCGCCTCGCCCGGGGTCACCGTCAGCACCGCCGACGCGCTCGGTGTCGGTGATGAGCACGTGTATGCGACCACCAACAGCCTCGACCCCATCGCGCTCACGCCGGACTTCCTGCTCGGCGAGAACCCGAACGAGGAAGCATTCGGCGGCAGCACCTTCCACAGCGACCACGGATCCTGGTTCACCAACAACCACAGCACGTACTGGGACGAGACGAACATGGCGGGCCGCAACAGCATGGCCGAGATCGTCACCGGTTAGAAGGACCGACCGACATGGATTCCCCCACCCGCCGGACAGCGACCGCGGCACTCGCCGCCTTCGCACTGACCGCCTGCTCTGCCGTAGGAGACGCCGTGAACCAGCCGCCCGAGAGCGAATACACCCAGGCCGAGGCCTATGCCCCCATGGAGGCCGTCGCCGCCGAGGCGATCGAGTCCCTGGCCGACTTCCCCGGATTCGAGCAGCGGACCTGGGGAGAGATGCCGTGCAGCCACAACGGCATCGACGATCCCGACTACACCAACATCGAGATCCGTTACAGCTTCTCCGCCGAAGTCTCGGGAACCGACCAGGTCCGCGAGGCCTACGTCGAAGAACTGCGGGAATACTGGACCGCGCAGGGATACGAGATCACCTTCGAAGACGAGTCGGCCCACAACGACCGCCAGGACCGCGACCTGGCCGTGCGAACCGCCGACGGCATCACCCTCTGGTACAGCGTCGCAGGGCGCGTCACGTTCATGATCCAGTCCGGTTGCGTCCCGGTCAGCGATCCGAGCGAGATCGAGTACGTGCCGCCGACCGGCGGACTCGAACCCGGAGGCGAAGGCGACAAGCTCGACCGGTACTTCCCCGACGGCATCCCCACCGACCAGGCCGCCGTCGACCCCTTCGCGAACACGCGGCCCGTCGCCGGACCGGAGCCGTTCGACTCGCCCGGCTCCTACGACAACCTCCTCTGAAACGACCTCCGCCCCGCCCCGGGACGGGCCCGATTCCTCGAATGCTCCGAACCTCTCGCGCGAGCCCACCACACCCCGCCGTGGACCCGGCCGCCTCACAGCGGTCCTGCTGCGGGCCATTCATTGCGTCACCGGCGCAGTGGTCACCGAGAGAAGAAGGGAGCGACCATGGCGGTAGGAAACCGACACGAACTCGTCATCGAACTGGTAGAGGAGGTGCCGGGCCTACTGGAGACCCTCATCGAGCAATCGACGGGGATGGAGGTACCCGATCACGACACGATCATCGAAGGAGGCGAGTTTGCGAACATTCGCGTCCCGATCGAGCTTCGGGCCGATTCGGTCCGGGTGTTCCTCCGAGGAAATACGCCGCAGCTTGCGGTGGTGGTCGAGATGCAGCACCGGGAAGAGAAGAAGAAGTCGTTCGACTGGCCCTGCTTCCTGTTCAACGCGCGCGCCGAGCACCGGTGCCCGACCATCCTGCTTGTGATCACCGTATCGGCACGGACGGCCAAGTGGGCGCGCCGGACCATCGACGGCGGGCTGGGCCAGTCGCTGATGCGCCCGGTGGTGATCTGCCTGGACGAACTCGAACCCGGAGGCGACCTCGGCTTGCGTTTGCTGGCGGCGTTCGCCGACAGCGCCTCGGATGAGCAGCTGAAACGCCTGTCGGCCAGTCTCGCGGAGCTTCCCGTCGACCGGGCCGAGCAGTATGCTGGCATTCTGCTCACCGGTCTGCAAGGTTCCGCCTACGAAACCTGGAGTGAACTGATGAAGTCTTCCGAGTACATGTACCAGAACGCCTACGCCCAAGAGCTTCTCCAGAAAGGTGAGGCCCGCGGTGAGGCCCGCGGTGAGGCCCGCGGGAAAGCCCGTTCGATCCTGCTCGTGCTCGCCCAGCGCGGCGTCGAGGTGCCCGATCGGGTTCGCGACAAGATCATGTCCTGCACCGACGAGGCCCGGCTGGACCACTGGCTCGGCCAAGCCGTGGTCACCGACGACGTGGAGCGGTTGTTCAGCGAGTGATGCGCTCCCTGTAGGCGGGAAGCATCACGGATCCCGGACACAGTCGAGGCGGCCGGCCCCTCGGGGCCGACCGCCTCGCTCTTGTCTTCTAGGCGAGGTGCTCGACGACGTAGTCGATCGCCCCGGTCAGCTTCGCCGCGTCAGAGGGGTCCACGGCCGGGTAGGTCGCGACGCGCAGCTGGTTGCGGCCCAGCTTGCGGTACGGCTCGGTGTCGAGCACGCCGTTGGCGCGAAGGACCTTCGCGATCGCCGCAGCGTCGACACCGTCGAAGTCGATCGTGGCCACCACGTTCGAGCGCAGCCGCTCCTCGGTGACGAACGGCGTCGCGAACTCGCGCGAGTCGGCCCACGAGTACAGCGTCCCGGCCGACTCGGCGCAGCGCTTGGCGGCCGCTTCGAGCCCGCCCGCGGCATTGAGCGCGTCCACCTGCTCGGCGGCGAGCACGACCGTCGCCACCGCGGGCGTGTTGTACGTCTGGTCCTTGCGCGAGTTGTCGATCGCGGTCTTCAGGTCCAGGAACGCCGGGATGTAGCGCCCCGAGGCGGCGATCCGCTCGGCGCGCTCGATCGCGGCCGGGCTCATCAGCGCGATCCACAGCCCGCCGTCGGAGGCCAGGCCCTTCTGCGGCGCGAAGTAGTAGCAGTCGGTCTGCGTCATGTCGACCGGCAGGCCCGCCGCGGCGGACGTGGCGTCGTGCAGCATGAGGGCGCCGTCGGCGGCGACGCGCTCGACGTCGACGGCCACGCCGGTCGAGGTCTCGTTGTGCGGCGTGGCGTACACGTCGACGCCGTCCTCGGCGCTCAGGTACGCGGCCGAGCCGGGCTCGGCGGTGACCACGGTCGGGTCGGACAGGTGCGGGGCGATTTTGATCGCCTTGGCGAACTTGGAGCCGAACTCGCCGAAGCTCGCGGCCTGGGCCTTGTCGTCGACGAGGCCGAAGACGGCGACCTCCCAGAAGGCGGTGGTGCCGCCGACGCCGAGGACCACCTCGTAGCCCTCCGGCAGCGCGAACAGGTCGGACAGGCCGCGCCGCAGCCGCCCCACCTGGTCCTTGACGGCGCTCTTGCGGTGGGAGGTGCCCATGACGGACTTGCCGACCGCTGCCAGTGCGCTCATCGCTTCGGTGGGCACCTTGGAGGGCCCGGATCCGAACCGCCCGTCAGCGGGCAGGAGTTCGGCCGGGATGGTGATCGCGTCGGTCACTTGAGGCTCCGTTCTCGTCGGTCCTGAGCCACACCATAACTCCGCTGAGTCGCCTTCCCGCAGCGCGGGGGCCCATGTCGTACCAGGTGGGACGCCGGGCGCGGAGGCCGTGGTGTAGACCTCGCCGTCGGCGGCCGTCGCCCACAGCCTCAGGCCCCCGGCCTCGTCGAAGGCGATCGCGGGGCGGCGCGTGAGGACGATGTCGCCGCGGCTCCAAGGGGCGTCCACCCGGCCGGCCGGGCCGTGCTCGAGGTCGGCGAGGGCGAGGGCGGCCACCGCGGGGGCGCCGGTGGCGTCGTCGACGGCGACCGCGACGGTGCCGTCTGCGGCGACGGCCACGGCGGGCGCCAGGATGCCGCCGTCGAGCGGCAGGAGCGTCGCCGTCCACGTCTTGCCGAGCCCGTAGTGGAGGACGACGTCGGCGCTGCCCGCACTGCGGGAGGCGATGACGAGGCGCCCGTCGGGCGCGGCGGCGACGGTGACGGCGCTGGCCGGGACGTAGCCGTCCTCGCCGCCGACGTGCGGCAGGTCGAGGTCGCGGCCGGTCCAGTCCTCGCCGTCCCGTTCCCAGATCGCGATCCCGTCGGGGGTGGCGGCGAGGATCGCGATGCCCTCGGCGGTGACGACGGCGGCCGGGGAGTCGTGGACCATCGGCCCGTCGAGCGGCGTCCAGTCGCTCCACTCGCCGCCGGTGGGCCTGGTGCGCACCTCCACGCCCCGGTCGGGGCTGCGGACGGCGACGACGGTCGCGGTGCCGTCGTCGGCGCCCGTCGCCGACCCGATGTGGCGCGCGCGGTCGCCGCTCCCCGCGGGGTTGCCCAGGTTCGTCCACTCGCCGCCGGCCAGGTCGAGGCACTGGACGTCGCGGGTGTGGTCCTCGCGGGCGCGGGCGTACTCGGGGCTGACGCCGAAGACGTGCGAGGCGGTGACGCCGATCTCCGGGATCAGCTCGGGCCCGCCCAGGTCCTGCCAGGCCTGGCCGCTTTGGACGTGCAGCCTGCTGCCGCGCACGGTGATCGGCCGCACGGCGCCGCCGACGGCCGCGGTGGCGACGGCCGCGGCGTAGCGCGGATGCGTGGCGATGCCGTACGTGTCGCCCGGTCCGGGGCCGTTGACGAGCCGGTCACCGCAGCCAGAGGGCTCGCCGCAGTCGAAGCCGTCGGCCCAGGCGTAGACGTTGAGGGCCCGGCCCTTGGTCTGGCGGTCGGCGATCCCGAGGTTCCCGGGCCAGCGGCGGTTGTAGTAGCCGCGCCAGGACTCGACGACGGCGGCCCCGCCCCAGTCGCGGACGGCGTCCCAGGCGAACAGGGCGGCGGCGGTGTGGTCGATGTGGTCGGAATAGCCGTCCTGTTCGGCGCCGAGCCGCTCGCCGACGACCGGGTCGGGGTCGGGGTCGAGCGTGTTGACCACGGCGGGCCGGTAGTGCTCGAGCAGTTCGCGCAGGGTCGCCCGGATGGTGTCGTAGTCGACCAGGGACTCGCCGGTGAGCGGCGAGCCGGCCGGCGGCAGCGCCAGGGAGGTGTCGAGGTCGCCCTCCCACAGGCCGAGCAGCCGCGTGTATCCGCCGGTGAGGCGCCCGAGGTTCGTCCACAGTGAGCAGAAGACGAGGTGGATTTCGGGTCGGGCGCGCAGGACGCAGACCTCGACCTGCTGGCCCGAGCCGAGGTCGGCGGCCCGGCGGTCCCACGCCGACTCTGAGTCGCCGGTGGCGAGATGGGCGTAGGCGCGCCGCAGGCCGGTGTCGCGGGCGGCGGCGTACCCGGCGTAGTCGGGGGGCCGGTTCGGGTTCCAGCTGTTCTGGCCGTCGGACTCGCCCGCGGTGAGGACGACGCCGCAGACGCCCGCGCCAGTGGCGAGAACGCGAGCGATGCGCGGGTTGATGAAGTACAGGCCGTCGTCGGGGTGGGCGACGATCTGCATGTGGACCGGTCCGGTCCGGGGGTGCTCGGGGAGCGGATAGTCGCCGGTCAGGCTCGAGTTCCACAGCGAGCTGGCACTCTCCCCTGCGGCGGCCGCGACGGTGAGGCCGGCGATCCCTCCGAACAGGAGGGTGCGCCGGCGCAGCGCAGGGTGCGGTGGCTCGGGGGCCGGGGTGGACATGGGTGTCTCGTTCGGGTCGGCTGGGTGGTGTGGTTTCCAATGGCATCGTAGCCGAGCCGTTCACGCGAGAGGCCCGCGTGCCGTCGCGGTGCGGCATGCGGGCCTCAGGTTCGGTGGCCTACTTCCAGCCCTCGACGTCGGACGGCTTGCGGGGGCCGGGGCCGACGTACTTCGCGGAGGGGCGCACCAGCCGTCCGAGCTGCTTCTGCTCGAGGATGTGCGCGCTCCATCCGGCGACGCGGGCGCAGGTGAACATGGGGGTGAACAGCTCGGCGGGCACCTCGGCGAAGTCGAGGAGCACCGCGGACCAGAACTCGACATTGGTGGCGAGGACGCGGTCGGGCTTGCGGGCCTTGAGCTCGGCGAGCGCGGCGGTCTCGAGCGCCTCGGCGACCTGGTAGCGGGGGGCGCCGAGCTCCTTGGCGGCGGCGCGCAGCACGCGCGAGCGCGGGTCCTCGGCGCGGTAGACGCGGTGGCCGAAGCCCATGAGGCGGTCGCCGGAGTCGAGCAGCTCCTTGACGTAGGCGTCGGCGTCGCCGCGCTGCTCGACCTGTTCGATCATGTGCAGCACGCGCGAGGGGGCGCCGCCGTGGAGCGGGCCGGAGAGGGCGCCGATGGCCGAGGAGATCGAGGCGGCGGCGTCGGCCCCGGTGGAGGCGACGACGCGGGAGGTGAAGGTGGAGGCGTTCATGCCGTGCTCGGCGGCGGACATGAGGTAGGTGTCGACGGCCTTGACGTGGGCGGGGTCGGGCTCGCCGCGCCAGCGGCGCATGAACCGCTCGGTGATGGTCTCGGACTTGTCGATCTCCGACTGCGGGACGGCAGGGCGGCCGGATCCGCGGGCGGACTGGGCGATGAACGACAGCGTGGTGACCGAGACGCGGGCGAGGTCGTCGCGGGCGGTGTCGTCGTCGATGTCGAGCAGCGGTTTGAGGCCCCAGAAGGGGGCGAGCATGGCGACGGCGGCCTGGGCGTCGACGCGGGTGTCTCCTGAGGAGATGGGGACCGGGACGGGCTCGGCCGCGGGCAGGCCGTTGCCGAACTTGCCATCGACGAGCAGGCCCCAGACGTCGCCGTAGGAAGTCTGGCCGACCAGGTCCTGGATGTCGACACCGCGGTAGCGGAGCGATCCACCTTCCTTGTCGGGCTCGGCGATTTCGGTCTCGAAGGCCACTACGCCCTCGAGACCGGGCTTGAACTCAGACATCGTTGTACTCCTGAGTGGTTGTCCCTGTTGTTGCCGACCGGGGGCTTCCGGGAGGCGACGGTTCGTAGTTGTTTGGGAAATGGTGCCTCAATGCGATCGGCTACGGAAGGCCGCGCTCTGTCGGGGTGATCTCCTTCCGGCGCCCGAGAGTGGCGCAAAATATGGACAGCGCAGTGTGAGGCGGGGTATTTATACCTTTTTGACCGTTTCTATGGGAGGGTTCCAATAAACGGTCTTGTCGGATTCAACGGTTCGTTGCGATTTCGCCCACATCGATACGCGTGCCGCAGATCATCGGCCATGAGCTAACGTCAAAGCACGTCCCGCCCCATCCTGAACGACATGGAGGTACCCCGATGGCGCTGTCCGGCGAGCAATGGTCTATCGCCTACAACGACCACGAGGCGACCATCGTCGCCGTCGGCGGTGGCGTACGCGCCTACACCTACCGCGGACGCCATGTCGTCGCCACCTACGGAGACGACGAGCTCGCCCCAGGCTGGGCCGGCCACGTCCTGGCCCCCTGGCCCAACCGGGTCCGCGACGGCGAGTACACCTACGGCGGCGAGGACTACCAGCTGCCGATCAACGAGATCCCGACCAACACCGCCCTCCACGGCTTCGTCGCCTGGGCCGAATGGTCCGCCGTCGAGGTCACCGACACCTCGGTCACGCTCGAATGCCGGCTCCCCGCGCGCATGGGCTACCCCTGGACGCTCCAGCTGCGCACCCGCTGGTCGGTGGGCCCCGGCGGCCTGCGGGCCGCGCACACCGTGTCCAATCCGGGCACGCGCACCGCGCCGTTCGGGCTCGGCACGCACTCCTACCTCATGGCCGGGGAGCTCGAGCGCATCGATCAGGCCACGCTCCACGTGCCCGCCAAGAAGAAGCTCAAGCTCGACAAGCAGCAGATCCCGACCGGGTCGGGCCCGGCCGACCTGCCCGAGGGAACGGTCCTGGGCGACCAGGTCATCGACGACGCGTACGGCGAGCTCCAGCGCGGCTCGGACGGCAAGGCCGAGGTGCGGCTGGCCGACCCCGTCTCGGGCACGGCCGTGACGGTGTGGATGGACGAGTCGTTCGACTGGGTCCACATCTACACCTCCGACGGCCTCGAAGGCGATCGCAAGCGCGGCTCGGTGGCGATCGAGCCGACCACGTGCCCGCCCAACGCGCTCGCCACCGGCGAGGACCTCATCGAACTGGCGCCGAGCGAGGCGTGGTTCGGCGTCTGGGGCATCCGCCCCGAGTAGCGCAGAGCAGCTCCGGACCGGGGACCGTCGCCTTGCGACGGTCCCCGGTCCTTTTTGGCCCTATCTGCCGACCTCGCCCCGCTATAGACCGAAGTTATCCACAGGCCCCGCCGCGCACCACGACCTGAAACGATCTCACATGAACAGTGCCTGACCTGCGGAAACAAATGTCCACTCCAAAGTTATCCACAGGCCAAAAACTTTTTCTTGCCACCCCTTGACAACCCGGTCATGGTTACTCCAAGCAATACAAAGCACACTCAACGTAGGAGTAGCCATGGTCGCGTCAACGCCCGCCCGCACCCCGGGAGGCTCGAAGCACGCCGGAGCCCAGCGCCCCGCCTCCCTGCTCGTCACCGGCGACGACCGCCTGGCCGAAACGGTCGCACCGCTCGCCGCGGCCACCGGCCACACACTCCACCGCGTCAGACGCCCCGCCGACGCCGAACCCCACTGGCAGCACGCCCCGCTGGCCATCGTCGGCGCCGACGTCGCCGAGGACTGCCTCGCGCACGGCCTGCCCGTGCGGCCCGGGCTCGTCCTGTGCGCCACGATGGCGTGGATCAGCGACGACCCGACCGGCACGTCCATGCTGTGGCCGCTCGCCATCCGGCTCCACGCCGACCACGTCATCGCCGTCCCCCAAGGCACCGAATGGCTCCTCGAGCACTTCACGCGCACCGCCCGCGACACCTCGCCCGCGCCCGTGGTCGCCGCCGTCGCCGGGCACGGCGGCGCGGGCGCCTCCACGCTCGCGCTCGCCGCGGCCACCGCCGCCGCACAGGGCGGCAAGCGCGTGGTCCTGATCGACCTCGACCCCTCCGGCGGCGGCATCGACACCGCCGCCGGCCTCGCCTCGCAACTCGGTTGGCGGTGGCCGTCGCTGGCCGCCCGCTCGGGCCAGCTCGAACCCGAACGCCTCCTCGCCGGCCTGCCGCAGCGCGAGGGCCTCCACCTCGTCGCCCCCGACACCCGCGACCGCGCCGTCCCCGGCGCCGAGGCGTTCGAGCGGGTGCTGCACGCCGCCCGCATCGGCGCCGACCTCGTCGTCGTCGACCTGCCGCGCACCCGCACCGAGGCCGCCACCCGCGCCGCGGCGGCCGCCTCCTCGCTCGCCGTCGCGATCGGGCCCTCGCCCCGGTCGTGGGAGGCGGCGCGCGGCACCGTCGCCGAATACGCCCTCCACGCCTCCCGCATCGGCATGGTCCTGCGCGGCGGCGTGGCCCAGCGGCCCGAACCCGCCCCGGACGGCGCCGACCCGTTCGACGCCATCGCGCCGCCGGTCTGGGGCCGCGTGCCCCACGACCGGAGGCTCCCCGAACGGCTGCGCCGAGGACGCCTCCCGCGCGGCCGCACCAGGCGGCGCCTGCACGACCTCATGACCGAACTCGACCGCCCGCGCCCTGTCCGGTCGGCGGCAGAGGCGGGAGCCGCCCGATGAACCTCGAACTGATCAACCGCGTCCGCCGCCAACTCGCCGCCCAGACCAGGCCGGGGCGGCCCTCGCACCGCCACCCGGCCGCCAGGGCCGACATCGTCAAGGCGCTGTGCGAGGCCGGAGCCGCACCACCGGACCAGCCGGGGCTGCTCGAACTGTCGGCGACGCTGGCGGACGACCTCAACGGCGCCGGACCGCTGCAACCGCTGCTGGACGACACCACCGTCACCGACGTGGTCGTCAACGGCACCGACGGCGTCTGGATCGACCGGGGCGAGGGCCTCCAGGCCGCCCAGGTCCGACTCGGCGACACCGACACGATCCGGTCGCTCGCCTGCCGCCTGGCCGCCGCCGCGGGACGCCGCCTCGACGCGGGCAGTCCGTACGCGGACGTGCGCCTGCCCGACGGCACCCGGTTCCACGCGATCCTCCCGCCGATCGCCACCGGCGGCCCCTACCTGTCGTTCCGCACCCACCGCGCGAAGGCGTTCACCCTCGCGCAGCTGGTCGAGGCCGACACGCTCACCGCCGACATGGCCGACCTGCTCCTGCGCGTGGTCACCGCCCGAATTCCTTATCTCATAACAGGAGCGACGGGATACTAACGGGTAAAAGATGAGGCACAGAACCGCCGCCCGACTTTCCCAATCCGGGCGGCGGCCCTTCCCCAGCGGGCTGTGCCCACTAGATCCCAGAGTCCTCTAATGCAAGACAGTCTTGCATCATCCGTACAGCCTGATGTGCCTGCCCGGTCGGTGTGGAGGGGTGAGGCGGCCCGACCTGGCCCCCCAGAGCCGGGCCGCTGCCCCCTCCCGGAGGAGGGGACGTCTCGTGTTCAGCGTGCCTCGCTGAGTTGAGTTGAAACGTCAAGTTCACCCGTG
Organism: Glycomyces arizonensis DSM 44726; assembly: GCF_000482705.1. Taxonomy (GTDB): domain Bacteria; phylum Actinomycetota; class Actinomycetes; order Mycobacteriales; family Micromonosporaceae; genus Glycomyces; species Glycomyces arizonensis. Next base: position 211,151 of record NZ_AXWO01000004.1, read on the forward strand.
TGGGCTACCTCGGGTGGTGGCCCGGCCGTCCGTGGCGGGGGAATCCGGCCGGGCCGATACTGCCCGCCGAGGCGGGCCTCCCGGTCTCGGCGGGAGCATGGGGTCCGGCCCCGTCCACCACGGGGCCGGACGGTCAACGGCGGCGCTGGCGCCGGACGATCACGAGGTGCGCCAAGGCCACCCCGGCGGTACCGCCGACCAGGACCGACAGGAACACGGCCACGATGCCGAGCGGCGAGAGGAGCGTCATCGCTCGGCCCTCCTGGCGATCGCCGAGTAGATCATCGTGTCCCACGCATCCCGCTTGTACTGCTCGATCTCCATGGCCCCCTCATCGGTCCACTCGATCCGGGTGGGCTCGGTGCCGTAGGTGACATCGGCGGCGTAGATGCGCTCGTCTCCTCTGGTGACGACCACGGCGGCGCGGCCGTCGCCGAGGTCGAGCAGGCGCATCCACCCGTCCTGCCATGAGGTGATGGTCTCGCCCTCGGGCGCGGGCCGCCGTACCCTAGGTCTCGGCATGCCAGGCTCCTATCCTGTCGTGTCGGAGGCGGGGCGCCCGGGTGATGGTCAGTCGGTCGGCGCCCCGCCGTCGTATGCCCGGCGGGTCAGCGACCGGGCAGGCCGGTCACGCCTGGTGACCGGAGGACCCCACGATATCGCGTATGCGAAGACATATGAAGGTCTTCATAGCAAGATCTTCATAGGATGGCGAAGGTGACAGCGGTATATGTGAAGGACTCGGACATGCCGCTCTGGGAGCGTGCCGTGGAGTACGCGGATGAGCACCGGCTGAAGATGAGCGGGCTGCTGCTGCTCGCGCTTGAGCGGTACCTGGACGAGCAGGAGCGTCTCGACAGGGAGCGGGAAGGCCGCTAGGCTGGGCCCATTGGTCCCCGCGTCAGCGGGGATGATCCGGATGTGCTGCGCCAATACGCCTGTATGGCTGGGTGTGCCTCGCGTCAGCGGGGATGAGCCTCGATGCGTCGGAGTTTGCGCGCGCGTCCGTGGTCGGCCCCGGGGTCTGCTGTTGTAGGCCCCGGGGTTTCGCCGTTTCTGGGCTCCTACCTGCGGGAATATCCCCATCTCACCCCCCATTGCATGACCGTCATACAGTGCTGTATGATGGACGTACACCAAGGGGGAGATGGTCCCCCACCCGAGATCGGAGCAGCGACGATGAGCTACCAGACCTGGCAGACCACCTCCACCGCCTACCAGGCGTACCTGGCCGCCGCCGAACGCTGTGACCGCGCCTTCCAGGAGGACACGATGACCGACCAGCCGACCATCACCGCCCGCGCGTGGACCCACCCGGGCACCGGCGAGATGCGCTACTACCTCGACGGCGAGAGCATCGCCGCGGCCGCGGGCATCGACTACCGCGCCCGCACCATCGCCGGTGAGACCGTCACCGCCCGGGACATGACGCAGGCCCGCCAGACCGTCGAGGACTCGAAATTCTGGACCGACGAGGACGGCGAGCTGCACTACCGCCTCGCCCGCAAGGCCGAGGGCACCTACGCCGCGCGCCTGGTCATCGACCGCGTCCGCGCCGCCCGGATCGTCAAGGCCGAGCAGCCCCAGCGCACCGAGCGCGCCAGCGCTCGCGGCACCGGCTGGTCGAAGTACTCCCGGCCCAGCAACGACAGCGGAGTCGGGGCCATGCTCGGCCGCCGCTCCCCCGCCCGCGGTACCGAGTGCCACTTCTGCGGCCTCGACGTCCGCACCTGCGACTGCCGCTAACCCGCCACGCTCCCGGGGCTGCGGCCCCGGGAGCCCTACCAATGGAGCGACCATGACCGACACCACCACCATTGCCGTCGACTGGCCGGCGCGGCTCCGCGCCGCCCGGGACGCCATCGCGGCCGCCCGCGCCGTCGAAGCCCAGACCATCCGCGACGCACACGGCGCCGGGATGCCCACTACGCAGATCGCCGACGCGCTCGGCGTCAAGAACCGCGGCCGCATCACCGAGATCATCGCGCGCGAGCCCGGCGAAGGCGAGCGCACCGAGCTGGCCCCGGTGGTCTACCTGCGCGGCGCCGGCGTCGGCGAGGCGGCCTGGGCGCGGGTCCGATCGGCGATGTGGCGCCGCGGCTGGGCGACCGAGTCGAACCGCACCCGCGCGTGGCACCTCGCCCGCGGCGGCGCCGAGGTCATCATGTGCGACTTCTCCGCGCGCGTCGGCGACGACTTCGTCGTGGTCGGGCCCGTCCAGGCCAAATACCGCGACGATGAGACCGAGCTGGCCCTGGAGCTGCCCGGCGAGCGCGAAGGGCGCCCGTACGGGACGTGGCGGCGCTCCCGGCCGCGCTGTGACGACCCGGCCGGGAGCGTCAGCCCCGGCGGGGGCCCGGCGCAGGTGACCGACGCCGAGGCGCTCGCCCGGCACGTGGCCGACGCGCTCGACGGCATCGACCCCGGCGGCTGGTAGCCAGACACGACGAAGCGCCCCCACCCGCCGTGAGGCAGGTGGGGGCGCGGTGCTTTCAAGGATAGGTCCTTCTGGGACCCATCTTCCTACTTGACGAGGTCGGGCGAGTCCTTCTCGCCGACACCGGCGGTCGCCATGGACGTCAGGTAGGACAGCAGCGCCCCGCCGAGGGCCACCCCGGCGGCGAGCTTCCAGTCCAGCGTGAACGCGTTCACGACGCCGTCGAGGGCGACCGCGCCGATGACGGCCTGCGCGGCGCTCTTGCCCGCGCGCTCGGTGGCTTTCTTCCAGAATCGCTTGGTGAACATGATCGTTCTCTCCTATCCGGTCTGCTGCATCAGGCCGATGATCAATGAAGCGACGGCGAGGACCGTCGCCGCCGACGGGATCGCCCACACCCGCTTTTCGAGCAGGCGGAGCCGGGACTCGTGGTCGGTGAGGGTCTCGCGGGCGGACTTGTCCTCGGCGGCCATGCGCGCCAGCTCGGCGTGCAGTCCCGCAAGTTCGGTGCGCAGCAGCAGCACCGAGTCGTAGATCTCCCTCGGGCCGATCTGCACCGGCCCGAGGGATTCAGGGGGCGGGAACGTCACGATCCGGCCCCGGTGAGGCGGGCGGCGATCTGGTCGACGACGGCGGCGGCGGCGAGTTCCCCGGACTGCGCGGCTTCGATCAGGGCCAGGATGTCGGCGCGCTCGGCGGCCGCCGCGGCGTCGCGTTCGGCGTCCTCGGCGGCGCGCTGGTCGATCCGGGCCAGGATCGCCTCGCCGTCGACGCCCTGCACGGCGTCGAGGAGCGCGGCGTCGCGCTGCTTGGCGGCGGCGAGCTCGGTCAGGATCTGATGCTCCGGGTTCGAGGACCGCAGATGCGCGTACGCGTCCCGGCCGGTGAGGTCCTCGTTCGTGTAGCGCCAGACTTCCAGCGCGACTTCCTTAGCTGTGGGCATGTCGTCCTCCAATGCGTCGATGGCCTCGGCGAGGCGGCCGGCCGAGACCGGGCCGTAGATGCCGTCGTCGTCGATGCCGGCGCGGCGTTGAAATTCCTTGAGCTGGGCCTCGGTGAGCGGCCCGAAGTCGTTGTCGACGTTGAGCCCGGCGTCGATGACGGCGTTGAGCGCGCGCTGTAGCTGCCCCACCCGGTGGCCCTCGTCGCCCTCTTCGAGGGACGGCGCGGGCGCGGTGAGGCCGCGTGGCGCCGCCCCGTGCCCGATCGAGGCGACGCCCCACGAGCTGGTGTCGTCGTAGTCGCGGGTCGAGCGGCCGTCGGGCCCGTCGCCGACGCTCACGTGCACGTGCGTCTTGTGCGCGTTGACGCCGCTGTACCGACGCCCCCTGAACCCGTATCGCCGCTGGTAGATCCTGCGGTTATAGATGACGTACCGCAGATTCGGGTGCGGGTTCGCGATCAGGTGCGCGACGAAACTCGACAGGTCCAGGCCGCCGTCGCCGAGGATGTCGAGCGCGCACACCACGTCACCGCGGACCGATGGGTTGTGGTCCGACCACGAGTCCTGGTGGTCCTCGTCGCCGATGTCCCACACGGTCGTACCGGGGTGCGCCGACTGGATCTCGGATTCGAGGCGTTGCAGGCTGCGGGCCAGTCTCCAGGCCATGAGGCCTCCTCTCGTCAGGGCACGGCCGGGCCGTGCCGGTGGTCAGGATTGGCGGCCGTAGAGGCGGTCGCATTGGATCCAGGCGCGTGTCGCGCCTCCGGTGCACCAGGCGTACAGGTCGAAGCCGACCGTGTCGCCGGGGTTGATGCCGTCCTCTTCGCCCCAGCCGGGGATAGCGACGGTCTCCTCCCCGGTCCCGGTCCCGGAGGCGGCCGTGACACCGTCAATGTCCAGGCGCCATTCGACGTTCCCGTCGCCGATCGTCGCCGTCGCGACGCCGATCGAGACGCGCGGATGCCAGATCGGGTTGAGGCCCTGCATGAGTTTCGTCGCGGAAGTGCTGGTCGTGGAGGGCCACAGCGACGCCGCCCCCTCCCCGACGCCCTCGGCCTCGAACGAGGGCACAAGCCGGTAAGGGAGGTACGGGCGGGCGAGCCCGACGCCGGTCAGGCCGTCGTTGCCGATGAGCTCTCGGCCTCCGCGGTCCAGCCACGACCAGTGCATCGAGCCCGGCGCCCCGAGCAGTCCCCCGGCGACCTCGCCGTCATCGAAGGAGAACACCCAAGTGGGCTGGCCCGCGGAATTCGGCCCGAAGTACAGCAGACCGACTGAGCCGGTCTCGTCGTGCATGATCAGCGACCCGCCGGAGATGGTGAGCGAGCCGCCCTCCAGCAGCCGGAGGCCCCGGGCGCCGATCGAGGCGTCCTCCAGCCGCCTGCCGGAGGTGAGGTTCCGCAGTTCGCGTTCGACCGCGGCCATGCGCCGTTGCAGGTCGCCGGTGAACATGCCGTCAGAGATGCCCATATCAGATCCTTAGGACGGGTTCGAAGGTGCCGGCGAGGGGGTCGAGGCGGTAGCCGACCATGCGGCCGGTGCCTCGCAGGCCGGTCGGGTGCATGTGGCCGACCAGGTCGTAGGCGACCGCATCGCCGAGGTTGAGGTCGATCCCGAGGCGGGCGGGCTCGATGTTCCACCGGGACGTGACGGCGAGGGTGGTAGTGCCGCCGTCGAGGCGCGCCAGCTCCGACGCCGCATGCGCGTTGAGCGTGGCGGTGTCTTTGATCGAGGAGGACGGCGACCAGCGGTGCTCGACACGAGGCACACCAGCGGCGAGAGCGAGATTGTTGCGCAGGTGCTGCGACTGCGGCCGGTCGACACCCTCACCCGAGGAGTAGGCGAGGACGTCGTTGGCGCCCATGCCTTTGCCGTAGTCGTGCGTGACCTCGTAGCGGGTGACCGCCTCCGACTCGGTCGCCAAAGGCCCCCTGGGGACGGTGGAGCCGAGCCGCTCAGCAGCCCGGAAGATCATCCGCACCGCCTGCTGCTTCGGTGTTTTCCAGTCGAGGTCGATGGTCCATTCCAGGCCCCGGTCGACGTCCATGAGCTCTTGGAGCCGCTGGTAGAAGGTGGCGTCCTCGTCGTCGAAATACTCGCGGTCGCGCAGCACACCGGTGGGGGGCGCGTCGATTTCGAGGTTGATGCCCTCGTTGTTGACCGCGTCGATGAGGGAGGCGGCGAGGGTCGCCTGGTCGACGCCGTCGAACGCCATGTCCTCTATAAACCGGCGGTCCAGGTAGGATTCGGGGGTGGCGCAGCCGAGGCTGATCGTCGCATCCGTCCCACCCCGCACTTTCCAGATGAGCCCGGCCCATTGGGGCAGGTCGTTGACGATGCATACGATCATCCGCGTCGGCAGCTGATCAGGCCCTACCGCCTGGTCAAGGAGCCCCCCGAGCGCCAGCGGGCCCGCGAGGGGCGCGGGGATGGTGAGCGTCGATGAGGTGTAGGCGCCCAGTGCCCGCGAGATCGCGCCCTTGACCCCGAGGTAGGCGACTTTGTTGCCGGTGGTGACGTCGCAGGCGATCCACTCCACGACCGAGCGGAGCACCGCCCGCCCGATCGGCGGCCCCGCCTCCGGTACTTCAGGGACGTACGGGGCATTGATGAACGTCCGGTAGACGTGCCAGATGCTGTCGGCCTCGGTGCGGAAAGCGCCGTACCAGACCCGCCACCCCGAAATGATCCCGTCGACCTCGGGCAGGAGCACGGCCCGGTACAGGGCCGTGTGCTCCCCGACCTGCACGCGCGGGACCACCGTCCGCCCCGAATTAGTCCAGGTGATCCCGTCAGCAGAGACGACCATGACCAGCTCGCCCGAGGCGCCCCCGATCAGCCGGTCGTTGATCAGCCCCACATATCCCCCGTCGACGGGGGTGATGCCGAGGTGCCAGGGCTGCCGGTCGGGCTGCATAGGCCCCATGTCGACCCCGGCCGGATCCCCCCACGGCCCCGCCGGATCCGCAGTGCCTTGGAGGCGGACGACCCGGTAGGGGGAGGGGACGATGTCGACCGCCCACATCACCCAGGCCCCGTCCTCGAGCGCGAAGCACGGCGACAGCAGCCGCAGCACGTGATGGTCGGAGGAGTAGACCAGGACCTTCGGAGTCCAGGTGCGGCCGTCGATGCTCGTCGAGTAGTAGATCTTCTCCTCAGCGCCTTCGGCGGCCCCGGACCCGTCGTAGGTCCGCCAGAACAAGTGCAAGGCCCCGTTGTAGTACTTGAGGTCAGGGTCCGAGTTGTAGGCACCCGGGGACCCCGGTTGATCGTCGATCGGGTTGGAGACGCCCGCAGGCACCACCCAGTGCACGCCGTCGAACGAGGCGACGATACAAGGATCCTCATAGGAGTCATCGCTGCCCGGGTAGGGCGTCATCGCCATCCAGTACGGGTAGCCGCCGAGCATATCGGGGCTGTACGCCACCGCCGGGTGTGTCGCTTGACCGTCGATGCCGTCCAGCGGTGTCGGGATCTGGAGACGGGCCCCGACCGGGCCCGAGACGAGCGTGGGATCCGGGAGCGCCATCAGCCGCTCACGTACTCCACGGTCAGGTACGCCGGCTCGTTCGCGTTCGCGTTGCACGAGAACGTGCCCGTGCCGAGGCGGCGCTCGGCGGTGGCCACGAACGTTTTCGACCCGGTAGCGGCGGCGGTCCAGTCCGCTTCGACCGTGATCCCGAAGTCCTGGTTGGCCATGGCCATGCGGAGGTGGTTGATCTGCCGGACGGTCCCGGAGATGCTGTCCTCACGCAGATACAGGCGCGCCACATCCTCAGCGACCGTCGAGGACACGTCCACAATCCACTTCAAATGGTACGTTTTCCCCGCCTCCACGGGCGCGGTCACCGAATCGATCACTACCGCCGAGGCGAACCCGATCGAGTTCATGGTGCGCTTACTGGTCGCGACCCGCCGCACCGACTGGAACGAGGCAGTGGAGGCGACCGGCGTATACGTCGAGCCCGCGTCCGTGTTGACCAGCAGGGTCTCGGTCGATGCGTCCCAGATCGGCATGCCCCGGTAGCCGTCGGCCGGGTAGTCGTCCTCCCCTGCGACGGGGACCAGGCCGCCGCGGGTACCGGTGAAGCGTGGCAGGGTCGGCTCGCCGGTGGAGCCTGCCCCGGCCTCCACGCGCCACGTAGACAAGCGCTCAGCGTTGCCCACCGGGTCGGGCTCGGTCGGGATCGACGCGGGCACACCTGCGGTGTAGATGACCTCCCCTTGTGCGAATCCCGAGGAATCCAGGGCGGTGTCCTGGATCCGCAAATCGAGGGCGTCGATGCGGGGCTGGGAGGGGTCGGCGGCGGTGACCGGTCCGGTCTCGGTCGCGTGCGGAACGAGGTACATGCGGCCGGTCGAATGCTGAACCACGGCCACGATGTCGGCGACGGTCCAGTTCATGCCCGACGTGGTCACATGCGCGCCCTCGTCGCCGTTCGGGAGGACGCCGGGCCGGGCCTGGAAGCCCCCGGCCGCGCCGCCGCGGGCGATGAGCCCGGAGAACGCGTCCCGGAGAGTCTGCGGGTCGAACAGGCCCGCGGTCTGATACACCTGGCATCCGCCGTCGGTCTCAAAGACCATGACCGGCGCGCCAGGGGCGGGGCGCAGCTGGAACGTGTCCGTCGCCGCGGCCGCGACGAAATAGGGGGCGTCCTCGACCAGGGCTGTTGCGCCACCGGCGAGGGCGGCGACGGTGACCTGCTGGCCGTCGACCAGGCCGTGCCCGGTGATCGTCAGCGTGTCGGGGGCGGTGACGGTCGCGGTCCCGACCGACGCGCCGCGAGTCGTGGTGACCCACAAGGGCGTAGACATGGGCATACCTCCTAGTAGGTGTCCCGGAAGCGGATATTCAGACGGGCGCCGGACTCGTACACGTCGGACTCGAAGCGGACGGTGCAATCGCCGGGGGGCAGCAGCGGCCAGTCGCCCCACTGGTCAGGCAGCCGCGACGTCGTCGAGTTGAGGAGAATGAGCTTGGTTTTCGTGTCGATATCGAGGTAGTCGTCCTCACCGAGCACCGTGTCCAGACGGAGGGTCTGCACGCTCGATGCGGTGATGACCGAGATGCGCGGCTCTACGACAGGCCCGGTGATCCGCAGCCCCAGCCGCGCCGGAGACTTCCCGGCGTTGACCAGGTCGACCTCGCCGTCGGCCACAACCGTGTTGATCCCGGTCGGCAGCCCGAACGGCGTTGCCAGGCCGCCGATGCGGTGGAGGAGGCCGATCTTGGCGACATGCTCGGCCGCGGAGTAGATCGTCGGGTCCGGGGCGAACAGCTCCGCCTCCACTTTCGCCTTCCCGGTGCGGCCGCGCTTGTTGATCAGCCGGACCTTTCGCGGCCGGACGTACATCAAGTACTCAGTTCCGGCGGCGTTCCAGGTGGCCTCGACTGCGGGGCTGGTACGCACCGGTGCGAGGGCGGCACCCAGTGCCCACCAGGCGTCCATGAGCTCAGCCCACGACCCGGTGTGGATACCCAGCCGCAGAGGAATGGTGGCTGGCTCGCGCCATTCGGCACCGGACCAGCCGCCGTCGCCCCACGGGACGGTCCCGACCTGGTCGGCCCTGGTCCCGCGGTCGAACGGCTCGAACTCGTTGACCCGGTACACGGTGCCGTGGTGAAGGAGCAGGGACGTGCCGTCGCTGCGGGTGATCTGGATCTGTCCCGGTTCCATCAGGCCACCCCCATCGCGTACTCGCGCTGCGTCGCATCGGTCAGGTTCGCGCCCAGGGAGACGTCCACACGGGTGCGGGCCTCGGCGAGCTCACGCAGCAGCTCCCGGTCGGTCTCGGACAGGGACGCGGTCGCGTCCACGCGCATCGTGTTCGAGGCGGCCGGTGCGGCGGCGGCGTCGACCATGAGCGGGATGTCGGAGGTGAGCCCTTCGAGGGAGCGGCGGATCGCGGGGATACCGTCGGCGATCCCGTCGGCGAAGCCGCCCATGACGAGGCGTCCGGCGGGGCGGAGAATGCTCGCGTCCCGCTCGGCCGGGCCTTTCCAGTCCGGGAGCATGTCGGTGAGGTTCGAGAGCTTGTCCTGCACCGAGTTCCACATGTCTTCGATGCCGTCGAGGAAGCCCTGGAGGAGGTCTCGCCCGGCGTCCGCCAGGAGCGAGCCGAGGTCGCCGAGGCCGTCCATGATCCGGTCCGGGAGGCCCTTCACCCAGTCGATGAGGTCCCAGAATTTATCGACCGCGCGGTCCTTGAGGTCCCCGATCCAGCCCGCGACGCGGCCGGGGAGCTGTTGCAGCCAGCCGACGATGTCGAGGAATTCGTTGATCCGGTCTTGCACGTAGGAGACGATCGACTGCCAGATGCCCTGGAGCCAGCCAACGAATTCCGTCCACTTTGAACTAAAGAATCCGATGAAGGATGAAATGCCCTCCTGCATCCATTCGACAAAGGACGCCCATTTCTCCTTCAGCCAGTCCCAAGCTTGCCCGATCGCAGCGGTGACCGAATCCCAGTTCATGACCAGGAGGATGATGATCGCGATCAATGCGACGATCGCCAGAATGATCCAGGTGATCGGGTTCGCGAACAACGCGGCATTCCACGCCCATTGGGCGATCGTGGCGACGATGAGGATCGCCCGCCAGACTTTGATCGCGCCGACGATGATGAGGATCGCCGACGCCAAGGGGATCAGCACGGGCGCGAGGTCGAGGACGAGCCCGACGATTTCGGCGAGCGGCGGCAGCAGATCGGAGGCAATCCGCAGGAAGTCGCCGAGCGCGTCGGCGACGGTGTCCACGTCGATGCGGGACAGGGCCTCCCCGATGCGGTCGACCACGTGCTCTAGGTCGGGGCCGACCTCCTCGGCGATGGTCGCGACCTTCGGGGCGAGCTGCGTCGCGAACACGTCGGCCAGCTCCAGCACGATCGGGATCACGGCGTCAGCGACGCGGCCCAGCGCATCGAAGAACGTGTTCAGGGCGGTCTGGCCCTCGGCGGAGTTGAAGAAGTCGGCGAGGCGCCCGGTCAGTTTCTCGACCGTGCCGAGCAGGCCGCCGGACTGCTCGTTGGCGGCCCCGAACACCGAAGAGAAGATCGACCCGACGTTGCCGATGATGCCGCCGATGGTCGACAGCGTGTCCTTCATCGTCTGGATCAGGTCCGCGAGGATCCCCGCGTCCTCCGCCTTCGCGATCCACTCGGCGAACCGGAAGCCCAGTTGCCCGGCGGCGGACCCGGCGTCGGTCAGCAGCGGCGAGAACGCGCCGATGAGGATCGCGATCCCCTCCAGCCACGGCCCCACACCCTGCGCGAACTTCGCGAGCCCGGCCGCGACGTCGTCAACGACGGTCCCGAACGTCTCGACGATCCGCTGGGAGCCGAGCGCCTCGGCGGCAGCCGAGACGACGTCGTTCCACCCCCCGGCGACCTTGCCCAGGCCGTCTTCGAGCAGCGGCAGCCACGTGGCGGCCAACTTCTCGATATCCCCGGCCAGGCCCTGCCAGAACGCCTCCTGCGCGGAGCGGACCACATCGTCCCAGGCGTCGGCCTGGTCCTGGAGCACCGACACGACATCAGCGGCGGCCGGGGAGAGCCGCTCCAGGGCCTCCTCGTCCCCGGCTATGGCGTCGCCCATGTCGGTGAACGCGAGCGTGACTGTCCCGATCGCGACCGCTGCACCAGCGGCGAAGGCGGGTACCGCAGCCGCGAGCCCGCCGACGGCGACCACGAGCTGAGACACCAGACCCAGCACCGGCCCGATCGCCGAGGCAGCACCGGCCGCGCCGGTCGCCAGCACACTGAACGCCGTGGCCTTCCCCAGCACCTTCAGCATGCCGGTCAGGCCGTCCATGCGCTCGGCGGTGTCGTCCATCTTCCTGTGGACACGGTCGATCGTCCGATTGAAGCCCTTGTCGTCGCCGTCGATGATCGCGTTCAATTCGCCCAGGTTCAGAGCCACGGCTCACCTCCCCTCATCTGCGGCGCCCACGCGGCACGTGCGGCATGGACGGTGCCTTGGGTTGTTTCTCGGGGGGCGCGAGCTTGCGCTGAATGCGGGATTCGCAGGTGAGGAGGCCGAGGAGGCGGCGCCTCAGCCACGGCCACGACCGCTGGTCGAGGATCCCGGAGGCGGTGTCGATGCCGTAGATCTCGTGCAGGTCGGCGTCGACCAGGTCCCAGTGGCGCCTTACGAGGTCGCCGAGGGTCGTCTCGGGGTCTTTGTACTCTTCGTAGAGGCCCGACGCTTCGTCGTACTCGCCGACGCCCCACTGGCCGAGCTCGGCGAGCCAGACGCGCGCTTCTTCGGGGCCGCCTTCTTGGCTCGGCGTTCGGCCCGGTTCGCTTTTGGGGTCCCGCCGGACTCCCACACCCTCCGGGCTCCGCTCACGCCGCTCAACACCCACGCATAGGCGATCTGGCCTACCAGCATGGCTTTGCGGTGGGGGACCTTGTCGGCCTCCATCGCGTCGTAGGTCGCGCCCAGGAGGGTCTCGTACAGGTCCTCTTCGGCCTCGTCGGACAGGTGGAGGTCGGCGTCGATGTCCTCGGCGTCCTCCCCGGCGTCGAGGCGGCGTTTCGCCTCGGTGGCCTTGTCGGTCAGGCGGTGCACCCACCGGCCGGTACCCGCCGAGACGTCGTCGACGACGTACTCGCGGGGCCCTGCCTTGAGGTCGAGGAGGACCACGAGGTTGCCGTCGTCGTCCTCCCACACGTGCTGTTCAGCGTCGCTCACGACAGGCCCCTAAGCGGTGTAGGTGTAGGCGTCGGTGCCGGTGGTGGAGGCGCCGTTGGTGGTGGTCACGACGACATCGACCGCGCCCGCACTGCCCGCGGGGGTGATCGCCGAGATCTTCGTGTCCGAGATGACGGCGAAGTCCTCGGCGGCGACCGCATCGAAGGTCACCGCGGAAGCGCCGGTGAAGTGCGCGCCGGTGATGGTGACCAGCTCGCCCCCGGCCGCCGCGCCCGACGACGGGCTGGCAGTCGAGACGATCGGGACCGGCGAGGCGTTGACCGGGTTCGCGATGGTGACCAGCGCCGGAGACGTCGCCGAGGGCGTGACGGTGATGGAGACGCGCTCCAGGTCGGCCATGCCGCCCCCGTCGGGCGCCCACGTGATCAGCCCGTACCCCTCGTACGCCTCCACCGAGCCGTTCTTGTCGAACCAGCGCATGTGGATGACGCCGTCCTCGGGGTCGATCGCTGTCGCCGCGAGCCGCAGCTTCGCGTGCACGGCGTTCTCGACGTGCGTCGAGGTGTCCTTGCGGTGCGAGATGTTCCCCTCGATGCCCCACACGAGCATCGTGCGCGTGGAGCCGCCCCACCCGTCGGACTCGTAATCGTTGTCCTCCTGGTCGGTCGGCTCGGTGCTCGGGGTGAACTCCTGGAGACCGACGACGGTCTGCCAGTCCTCCACGGCGGCGGTGCCCATGTTGATCTGCCAGCGCCATTTGCGCTGCAACGCTGTTGCCTCAGTCATGAGGTGCTCCTATTCGGTGAGCAGCGCGGACGTGCGCTGCGCTTGGATGTCGTAGTTGTCGGACCGCTCATGCCGCCCGTTGCCGTCGACGCCCATCGGGGTGCCGTTGATGTGGTTGATCTGCGAGACCGTGACCTGCCCGAACGTGACGAAGGCGAGGCCGTCGAGGGCGTCGCGGGCGTCGGAGGCGAGGTCGATCGCCGAGACCGGGTCGTTGCGCGCGCCCCGGCAGCGGACCTGCACGCGCGGGGTGACATCCCCTGCACTGTTGCCCCCCGCGGGGTCGTAGTCGGTCAAGACGATGCACCGGTCAGGGCCGGTGGCCCCGCCGGGCGGCATGTAGGCAATGAACACCCCGACCTCATCGGTCGTGTAGAGCCCGTCGGGGCGCCAGACGCCGACACCCGCAGCAGCGAGAGTCTCGGCGATCCCGACGAGGAGGTCACTTGTCCAGGACACGGGCCACCTCCCCGCAGTCCATACAGGCGCGGATCGCGCCGAGGCGGATGATGTTCGGCACCCGGTGGCCGGGAGTCGCGGGCAGGCCGTACACGGTGTAGGAGACCGCCGAAGGGAGCGCGCAGGCGTCGCACCACGCGCCCGTGCGGGCACGGCCGAGGACCGGGTAAAGCGTGAGATGGGTGGACGGCATCAGCCGCGCAGGCTCCGACGGATCTGGGCGGCGATGATCGCTGCGATGGTCTTCGCCTCGGTGTGCATCGGCTGCTCGAGGTATTTCGCCTGGCCCTTTTTCGGGTGGTGGTAGTCGAGCTCTTCATGCTGGCGGACCGCGTACGGCGTATCGAACGACACGGCGGCCGTGCCAGCGGACTCGTCCACGCTGGCCGTCCCGGAGTCCTCGAGGATCGCATCGCGCAGCGGCACGAGCGGCAGCGCGGCACCGAGGAGATGCTCGGCGCTCAAGCGCAGGCCCCTGTTGCGGCCCTCGCGCTCGCGGCGCTTGACCTCGTCGCCGTTCCAGGTGAACCGAACAGCCATCACCGCACCTCCTTCACTCGAACGCCACTTGCAGGTGCGAGGGGAGCGGGAGCGTCTGGCCGTCGAGGTGGGAGACGGCGACCACTTCCGTGACCTTCCCCGAGGGGAGCGTGCCCTTCGACAGCTCGGGCACGTCGGCGCCCAAGTCGCAGTGCAGCTGCGTCGAGGAGACGACCTCGGCGCCGTCCTTGTTCCGGACGACCTTCCGCGTCTCCTCAAGCCACCCCTGCACCGGCATGGCCTGGCCGTACTGCTTACGGCCGTACCCGTCGGTGCCGAGATACGGCTCGATGGACACGGTGTGCTGCTTCCACATCGACAGGAGCCCGGTCACCGCGTCCACGGCTCCCTGTTGGTGAGGTTCTGGCGCCGGAGGATCTGGAGTACGCGCGGGGCGTAGGCGATCCCGCCAACCCGCACCTCGGGCGCGGCCTTCTGGCGGGTGATCGAGGCGGACCCGATCGACGCCGACGACACGCCCGCCGGGAGTTCCCCCTCGGCGAGCCCTGCGGCCGGGTCAATCCCGTAGGAGGTCTGCGCGATCGTCGCGTCCCGCAGCGCCTCGGCGGTGTCGGTGTCGGTCGGCTGGCCGTCGTCGTCGACGTCGTAGACCGCGGTGACGATCAGGTCGTCGATGTCGCGCGAGGCGATGGCGAGCCGGTCGTCGATGTCCTCAGGCGCGGTAGCCCTCCCGTAGGGAGAGGCCCCGTATTCCTCGGCTGTCGCATAGACCGGCTGCGCCATCGCTACTCGCCCCCGTCGCCCTCGGAGCCGTCGAGGTCGCCCTCGTCGTCGCCCTCGGAGCCGTCGGCCTGGTCCTCGTCGCCCTCGCCGTCGGCCTCGGGGGCGTCGGGGAGGGCCTGAAGGTCGGCAACGGTCATCGCGCCCACGGCTCCGTCGGTGAGGCCGTGGACGTGGACCGCCCACGCGACCCACGGCGCCCGCGGCGCCGACTTCGCGGGCCGCTTCGACGGGTCGACGGGGGCCGACTCGACGGCCGAGGACCCATCGACCCATACGACAGCGCCGGAGCGCGCCAGGGTGGCGAGCTCCTCAGCGGGGATGTCCTCGGGGAGGCGGGCGCCGGCCGGGAAGTCGACGCTCGCCCGCCCGGGGCCGATACGGGTTTCGGCGGTCACGTAGCCGCGCTGCACTTCATAGGGAGGCATGAGTCACCTACGCCTTCAGGTTCACGATCTTGCCGTGCGCCATCTCGTTACCGGGCATGAGACCGACCTCGCCGTAGAGCTGGGTCTTCTCGTTCGCGCCGGTCTTGGCGAGCGCCTCGGCGAAGAAGTGGCCCTTGCCGGGGGTCTCCCGGTACACGGGCATGCACTGCTCCATGGAGACGATCGCGAGCTGCGAGGCGGGCATGTGCCGGTTGAGCATGACGTTCAACGGCCCGAAATCGGTGTTGATCCGGTCGACGGTCACGCCGCCGACGTTGCCCTGGAGCTCCTTGGTGACGTACCCCTCGGAGCTGTAGGCGGCGGTGACGGCGCGCTTGAGACCAGAGTTGACCATGATCGTTGCGGTCGCGTTCTCCTGGATGCCGCCGTTGTCGTAGGCGAGCTGGCACACCGAGTCGACGTGGTCCTTGGTGAGGGTCACGGTCACCTTCGTCCAGGACACCGAGCCGTCGGCGGTGATGTCGACCGCGGGGCCGTTCTTGACCGCCGAGACCTTGAACACGCCCGTGGTGAGCCCGTCCTCCAGGACGTAGTAGGTGGTGCCGACGGTCAGCGGGGCCGCGGCGGAGGCGGTCATGACGATCTGGTCCCCGGCGGTGAGGCCGTGCGTGGTCAGGGTGATCAGGTCCGTGGACTCGGCGGCGGCGCCGGTCTGCGCTGCCTCGGCGTCGAGGGTGATCACGTTCGAGGTGATCGCGGCGAGCAGGCCCCGGGTCTTGCGCGGGGTCGTGTTGTCGGTCGGCTTCTGGTAGGTGCCGCGGATGAACGAGTATTCGATGTCGCGGACCATTTCCTTCAGCTTCTGCTCCACCTGCCAGTCCAGCTCGTTCGTGACCGGGTTCGTCGCGTTGTTGTTGACGCCGGCCTTCTGCTGGTCGGCGGCGAGCTTGCTGTAGGACACGCCCACCGAGTCGTGCTGGATCTGCACGATGTTGGTGCGGTTCGCGCGGACCCGGTTGGTCGGGGTCGGCGCGTCGGCGCCCTCAAGGGCGACGTTCTGGCCCGCGGACCGCAGGTCGAAGTCCTGCCACTCGAACTCGTCCGAGGAGGTCTGGCCGCCGCCGGACAGGCCCCCGATCGCCGAGAAGAACGGCGTGTCGCCGGGGGTGAGCTGGTGGAGGATGCCGGTGTAATTGGGCAGGTTGTAGACGGTGCCCAAGCCTGTGATCTTTCCCGCCATGGCGGAAGTCTCCTTACTGGATCATGGGCACCACGGGTGCCCTGGTTACTGCCCGCCCTGGTTGGCGAACTTCTGGTTCTGGAGGCGGATGACCTCGCGGGCGTCGCCCTTCTTCTGCGCCTCGGCGATCTGCGCGTCAAGCGACGCCGGGGGCAGGTTGGGGCCGCCGCCGAAGTCGCCGCCGGAGCGGTGGGCGCCAGCGCCGGGCTGGGCCTTGAACTTCGGGTTTGCGGTGACGAACTCGGTCACGTGCGCTTCGAGCTTCTGGCCGAAGTCGGCCCCGACGTGATCGGTGTCGAGCTCGGCGAGCGAGTCGAGGAACGCAACGGAGTCGAGCAGTCCGTCGGCGTCGACGCCGAGCCGGGGCGCGGCGCGGAGGAGCTTGTTCTCCACGACGGTCTCCCACTCGCGTGCGCGCATCTGGTCGACTTGCGCGGACAGCTTGTCGGGGTCGACGGCTTCGGAGCCGTCGGCATTGAGGCCGTATGCCTTGAGGACCGCATCGCGCTGCGAGGCCGCCGCCTGGGCGTCCTTCTGCGCGGTTTGGTACTTGGTCCGGTAGTCCGCCTCTTTCGTGCGGCCCTTGGTGATGAGGTCCTGCGCCCACTGGGGGAGCGAGGACACGTCCTGCGGGCCGTCCGGCGCCTGGCCGGGATCGGTCGCGGGATCGGTGGTGGTTCCCTGCTGCGGGGACGCTTCCGGCGCCTGGCCGGTCGGTCCCGCGTCGGTTGGCGCGCCTGGCGCCTGCGACGGCTGGGTCATTGGTTGGGTCCTTTCGGAACACCCGGCCGCACACCGCGGCCGGGAGACTAGTAGTCGCCCTTGAGCGACGTGATCAGCGTCGACGCCTGCTGTTTGGTGAGCTTGGCGACGCCCGCGCGCGTGGTCGGCATGCCGCCGATGAACCCGCCGCCTTCGCCGGAGCGGCGGCGCTGGCGCATCAGCGACATGATGTAGTCGACCTGGCGGGGCGTGGCCTGGCCGGTCATCTGCTGCGGCTGGGCGCCTTTGTCCATCTGTTGCCGGAACTGGCGGCGGCGCTCGGCGATGTCCTTGTCGTGCTGCTCGGCCGCCCGTTTGATATGCGGGTCGAGGGCGCGGTCGACTTGACGGGCGGCATCGATACTGGGCATGACCCATGTTTTGGTCTGCCGGTCGAATTTGCCGCCGAGGCGTTTAGCGAGGGCTCGCGCGTCGTCGTGCTCGAACGGGATGTTGACGTTCTTGGGGCGGGTGATACCGCCGATGCGCGGGGCTCGGCCGTCGCGGTTCCGGTCGGCCCGGGCTCGGTCCCTGGTGCTCGGTTTGCTGGCGGTGGGGTTGGCCCGTTTCCCGTCGGCGCCTTTCGGGCGGATCTTGCCGTCCTCGGACATGCGGGCGAACGCGGCCCGCTTGGCCTTGAGTGGCAGTTCTAGGAAGTCGAACGCCATGGTTGCCTCCTCACCTTGCGGTGCCGATCTGCTCGCGGTGCGGCTGGCGCTGCGGGCCGGTTTCGGCGACGTGAGCCCGGATCTGGGCTTGCTTGGCGCGGATCTTCTTGCCGAAGGCGGTCTTCGCGGCGGGGTCGATGACGGCGGCCTCTTGGCGTTTGAGCGCGCGCAGTTCGCGTTCCAGGCGGCGGAGCTTCTGCCGGGCGTGGTCGCCCTCGGGGTCGGCGGTGTGCGTCGGGACCTTCGTGACCCCAGGCAGGTACATTGATATACGATGGCGACAGTTGGACACGACTAGTCCGCCTGCCACATACCAGCCATCCCCTGTCTGAAGGTTGTAGACATGCCCCGCAAAATCCCTGACGTCGACCTTGACGACGTCATCCGCCGTTACCTCGCTGGCGAGAGCCCGCACAAGATTGCGCCCACCATCGGCGTCAGCCCCGCGTGGGTCAGCAAGCGGCTCAAAGCCGCTGGCGTCTCCCGGTCGCCCCTCGAAGCCCGACGGCTGTCCGCTGAGCAGCAGGTCTCCTCTGGCGAGGGATGGGCCGTCGATGCCATCCGGATGCACCTCGAAGGCGTCCCTCAGTCCGAGATCGCCAAGCGCGTCAACCGGTCCCAGTCCACCGTCAGCAGCGTCTTGCTGCGGCGCGGCTACCGCACCGACCGTGGCGAGGCTGAGCGCCGGAAGTGGCAGTCCATGACGGCAGAGCAGCGAGCCGCTCAAGTCGCCGCCGCCCACGAATCCGTGCGCGGCATGGCCCGAACTCTCGACGATCTCGAACGCCGTGCCCTCGGGAAGGAGCGCGCTCGTTCTCACGCCACCCTCGAAGAGCTCGAACTCGCCGAGCATCTCGACAGTCTCGGCGTTGACTGCATCCCGCAGAAAGCCATCGGCAAGTACAACATCGACATCGGAGCCGATCCCGTCGCCGTGGAATTGTTCGGGGGCAACTGGCACGCGGACGGGCGGCATCTGGCTCGACTCCCGCAGCGCGTTGAAGATCTCGCCGATGCTGGCTGGAACCTCATGGTCGTCTGGTGTGCTCAGGGCCGGGGTCTCGACATCCGCGCAGTAGCGCAGGACGTGATCGCCTTCCGTGATCTCGCCCGCCGGGACCCAGCCTTTCGGCGTCAGTATCGGGTGGTTTGGGGTGACGGGGAGTTCATCGCCACCGGCTGTGTGGATGACGACGAGCGGACCCTCATACCAGCGAGCATCAGCCGCTCGAACACCGCTGGGCGCTGAAACGGCCACCTCGGCGGGGAAGCAGTTCGGGTGCATCAGTCCGGCGGCGATGGCTTCGCCGACGGTGGCCTTGACGTCGATGGTGAGCATGTTGAAGTCCTCGATCGCGTGCTCCTCCACACGAGGACCGGCCGGGCCGGAGATCGACAGGACCTGGCCCTCCCAGGGGCGGCAGCGTTTACACTCTTCGGGGGCGTTGGAGACGATCACCAGGTCGGCGCCGGCTTGGGTGATCCGGTCGAGGTGGCCCTCGATGCCGGCTTGTGCGACGGCGGTGCGGGTCGCCATCTCCACGTAGCTCGCGAGCTCCCAGTTGCGGCCGCGCTTGTCGGTGAACCCGGCGACGCCCTTCGACAGCAGGTGCTCCCATGCGACCTGTGCGGCCCTGAGCCTGGTTTTCGTGCCCGCGAGGACGTCGAACACGGGCTGGCCCATGACCTCGCGGTAGGCGTCGTCTTGCCACCGGAGGACGTGCAGGTGCGTGGAGGACATCCGCTGCGTGAGCTCCCGGGCGAGGACCATGATCGAGTCGATGCCGGGCAGGTCGGCCCGGAGTGCGGCGACGGCCTCAGCCAGGCGCATCTCGCGGCGGCGGGCGATCCCGAATAGCCGGGTGATGGCGGCGGCGACACGGGAGCGGCGGGCGAGCCAGTCGACCCACCGTTCACCGGAGAGCCGGGCCATCTCGTCGACAGCGGCGGAAGCGCCGCGCGCGTACGCGGTCATGAGCGCGCGTTCGGCCTCGACGGCGTGGCGGCCTGACAGCTCGGCCAGGACCGCCTCGGACTGGCGCCGGAGCGATGCGAGCGCGGTGAGGCGGTTGTCCGAGGAGGTAGTGATGTCGGTCCGGATGCGGCGGGCGAGGTTCTGCGCGAGGCGGGTCTCGGCGTCGCGGTACAGGGCCGCGAGGTTGGCCGCGAGGCCCTCGGCGAGCGTGCGCGAGACGGGCATTACGCCGCCTCGGTCGCCTCAGGCTCGCTCGCCTGCTCCTCGTCGGCCTCGGTGTCCTCGGGTTGCTCGTCGCCGAAGGACCCGCCGGTGAACTCGCTGGGGTCCTCGGCCTGGCCGATCGCGTACTCCTCCTTGAGCCGCTCCACTTCGGCTTCGACCTGCTTCGCTTTCCAGTCAGGGTGCAGGCGGCGGGCCTTCTCTTCAAGGGAGATCGCGCGCGCGGATTCGAGGTTGGCGAGGGTGCGCGATTCGGTCTCGGGGTCGACGGCTACGGCAGGGGGCCATTCGATGAGGGGCCGCTGCGGAACGATCTTGGTGTTGAACTGGTGGGCGTCGACGGCGAGGAGGGCTTCGAGGATCGCGGGCAGCTCCACACCCCAGTATCGGGCCTTCCTGCCCGTGGTCACGTGGGACTTGCGTTCGTCGGCGTTGACCTCGGTGGCGGTGACAGCCTGGCCGCCGTCGGTGAGGCCGAACGTGGCCGCCGAATACCCGGCGGAGGCGACGATGTCGCGCTTGATCTGGTTCACGGTCTCTTGGTGCTCGGCCCAGCGGATCGGGAACTGCACTTGCGTGATGTCGGTCTTCTCGTCGTCGCCGCCCGCGTTGACGCCCTCATAGAGTTCCCGGTCGAGGTCGAAGGCGGCGCCTTGTCCGGCGCCGAGGTTCTGAAGGTAGTCGGCGGGGACGATCAGGCGGGCCTTGCCGAGTTCGACGTCGCGGGCCCATGAGGAGTAGGTGAGGTCGAGGAAGTCGAGGAGGTCTTCGGTGCCGGAGTAGTCGGAGGCGCCGAGCGCGGAGGCGTCGGGGAGTCCTCTCCAGATCCGGTTGGGCCGCATGTTGGGGACGTAGACCGCGGTAAGTCCGGCGTGGCCGGTGTCGATCTCGTCGCCCCAGTCGATCGAGGACGCGAGACCAGAGGTTTCGGGGAAGTCGGTGAGGGCGGCGAGGTTCCCGAGGCTCGCGAGGCCGCCGTCATAGACGCCGTGGCGGATGATCCCCCGCGGTGTCTCGCCGGTCCGGTCGACTTCGTGGCGTTCGAGGTGGCGGACCACGCGGTTGCCGTTGACGAGGATCGACCGCCAGAACGTGACGGCCCACAGGCGGCCGTACCGCCATTCGGGGACGGCGGCGTCAGGGTGGACAGCAGCGATCCACGGCCGGTCCGGCTCAACCTCCTTGTCCCACACGACACGCAGGTACACCCCGCCCATCGCGGCGGCGATCTCGGCGGCTTCCAGGAACGCGGCTATGGCGCCGTCGTCGATCAGTTCGTCGAGGCGGGTCTGCGTGGGGTCCTCGGCTTCGTCGTCGACATCCCCGCCTTCGCCCTGCTCGCCCTCGTCGGGCTCTGTGCCGGGTTCGTCGACGTGTATGCGAATCTTCGGCGGGTCGGAGAACAGCAGATCGGCGGAGGTCGCGGCGACGTCCCCGGCGAGGGGCACGTGCACCCGCTGGCGGGGCCGAGACTCGCTCTCGGTGTTCCCCCAGAACCAGCGCCTGACGGTGGTGACGAGTCGACCGAGGAAGGTGCGGCGGGTCTGCGGTGTGGCGGCGCCTTCGTAGACGGCGGCGAGCTGCTCGGGGTCGCCGGAGTGCCACGCGGACCATTCGGCGTACTTGGCGTACACCGGCTTGAGGTGCTCGGGCGGCCAGGTCTCTTCGGTTCCACCAGTCGGGAGCGGCATAGGTGTCTCCCTTCTATGCGGCGAGGACGTAGGGGCGCCACAGGCGCCGGGTGGTGAAGATGGCGTACCGGCTCGCGTCGATGCCGTGGTCATCGAGTTTGATCGGGGCGTCTTCGCCGAGGAGGGCCTTGTCGGGGTCCCACGTGTAGCCGGGGATCTCGTCGAGCAGGTGCGTACAGGAGGCGTGGATCTTCAACTTGTCGGTGGCGAACAGGGACGACATGGTGCGGATGCCTTCGATCACCGAGTTGTTGCCCGGCCTGGTGGGGCGGCCGTCGGCCCGGAGCTGCTCGCGGAAGTCCCGGGCGGCGGGGTCGACGACCACCCATGTGGGCTGCTCGGGCTGCTTCGCGAGCCATGCCCGGATGCGCTTGGAGTACTCCACGGGCGAGAGCGATCCGAGCTGGATGCGGGAGTCGTAGCGCCACTCGGAGGTCACATAGAGCCGGTTGTCGTCGCCGAGGCCGAGCATGACCGCGTGCGTGGGGTTGGTGGTGCCGTAGTCGATCCCGGCGGCGAGGTAGCGGCGGATCGCGGGCAGTGTGGGCACGACGTGCCTGGTTTCGTCGAAGGCGTCGAATATGGCGCCGTCGGCCATGACCCACAGGCCCTGGATGAACCGCTTGTACCACAGGCCCACGTATTCGGCTTTGAGGTTGGCGACATAGGCGGGGTCGAGGCCGGGGTTGTCGTCGAGCGTGAAATGCCATGTGGCGAGGTCGAGCTCTGCGGCGCGGAGGATGAACTTCTTGCGGAGCCAGTGCGCCGGGGAGTCCGGGTTGGTGGTGGCGAGGAGCCGCGCGCCGGGGACCGAGAGGCGGGCCAACAGTTGGTTCCAGAACGACTCGGGAACCAGGGTGGCTTCGTCGACGTACGCGAGGTAGACGGTCGCGCCCCTGATGCGGCCTTCGGCGCGGGCGTCGGAGGCGCCGATGAGGTGGACGGTGCGGCCGAGGATGACCGCGGTGGTGGCGCCGCGCGTGTGGTGGACGTGGTCGGCGACGGTCCCGAAGATCGTCCGGTCCTGCAACGGGTCGAGGATGTTCCGCTCGATGGTCTGGAGGGTGCGGCCGACGCATAGAACCAATCCGGAGTCGGGCGCTTCGGCCACGGCCATCAGGAACGCGAGGAGGCTCGCGATCGTTTTACCCGACCTGACTGCCCCCGTCCAGCATGAAATTCTGGCCTGCTTCGACTCGACGATCGACTGGATCTGCTTGGGCGACAGCGGGAGGCTGTCAATCATGCTCACTCCAGTCTGGCGAGAAGCACCTCCAGCAAGGGGCGGTCTTTCTTGGCCGAGTTGCAGGATTGGCAGGCAGGTGCGAGGTTGGTCCAGCGGTCGGAGCCGCCGTGCATGACCGGGCGGATGTGGTCGATTGCCTCGCTTGGACCTCCGCAGTACACGCACGGGTCGGTGGCGATGAGCGCCCGGTATTCCTTAGCGCGGCGTCGGCATTCGTCGGTCATGCCTGCGTTGTTGGCGGCCAGGCGTTCGCGCCGGAGGAGGGCCCATCCGCGCGGGCCGTCGGCGGCGCAGTTGGGGCAGTAGTGGTACGAGCCAGTCTTGCCGAGCGTTCGCGTGAAGACGGTCCCGCATCGGCGGCAGGGGATCTCGGGCTCGGGAGCGCCGCGACGCAGGGTGGCCTTGTAGTGGCCGATGCAGTAGCCCTTGCCGGAGTGTTTCGCGGTGCACCCGTCGACGGTGCACTGTTCACGGAAGGTCGCGATGGTCTTGAGCGGGTCTCCAGTGCGGCGGAGCCGTTGGGCGTGCACCCCGCAGTAGCCGCCCGCGTGGTACGGAGCCTCGCATCCGTCGACTGCACACCCGGCGGCCTTCCCTGCCCCCTGCGGAGGGGCGTCGAAGGGAATCCCTTTGCGCTGGCGCTTGTAGTGCATGGAGCACATGCCCTTGGCGGCGTAGGGTCGTTCGCACTCGTCAACGGAGCAGGAGCGCTCGGCCTTCCATATGCGCTGGTAGTGCATTCCGCACATGCCGCGCCGGGAGGCGGCGGGGCGATCGCATTCGGGCACGGAGCATGTAGATTGGGGCATGTCGGCCTGCTTTCATCAGGTCGTCCACGACCCGGGAGTGTTACCAGCACTCGCCGGGTCCTTTGCTGTCGATTATTCCTCGGGGGTACGACAGTTCTGTTCGTACATCGCGCTGAGCGCCTTGTCGAGTGAGCCCAGAAGCGATTTCGTGGCGTCGGCGCCGGAGTCGTTGTCGGTCACGCGCTCGGCGGCGGTCGTGTAGGAGGAGACGGCGGCGGCGAGGTCGCGCTCGTCGCGGGCGGGTGGGTGCTCGGTCTCGACGGTCACCACGGCGCCGTTCGGGGCGACTTGCTTCGAGCTGTAGGTGTCGGCGTCGAGCCGGTCGAGGACCTTGTGCGCGCGGCGGAGGGTGCGCTCGGCCAGGCGGGCGCGGAGTTCGCGGATGTCGGCGAGCCTCGCGCGCGTCGCGTGGACGGTCTTGGAACGGTCCAGCGCGAGCCCTGCGTCTTTGGCGATGCGGGAGACGCTGGCGTGTCCGACGCCGTGCCGTTCGGCGATGTCGCGCGTGGAGCCGTTCTCGGCTTGGAGGTCGGCCAGGATCGCCGCTCGGGTCTGGTCGTCGATGCGGGGAGGCATGGGCACCTCCCCGTGGGCTTACTGGGTGATCTTGGCGACCGCAGCCCGGTAGGTGGCTTCGTCGATGGTGCCGTTCTGGCGCATCTGGCCGAGTTGGGCGAGCTGTTCGGGGATGGAGGGCCCGGCAGCTTGCGGCGCTTGGACGGGCGCGTGGGCGACGGTGGCTTGGTGCATCCTCATGCGGATGATCCGCTCCAACTCCGCGGGGTCGCCGTCGACGATGCCGCGAATCGAGAGGGTGTGCTCGGTGGAGTGGATCTTGAAGTTCTTGCCGCCGACGGTTCTACCGGCTTCGACGGATCCAATGGAGCCGTAGGAGACGGCCTGGAACTCGTCGCCGCCCAACTTCTTGACGAACAGGACGACTCTGCCGGTGGTGGCGGCGAGGACGCCGAGGCGGGGGACCGACTGGTGGAACACTTCGGATTCGGCGAGGCCGCACGCGGAGGCTACGACGTGTTCGCCGGGTTCGAGGTGGGGCTGGAGCTGTGAGAGGAGCTTTTCGAGTTTCTTACCCATCGGCCCAGGGTACCGGTGTTCGGCAATGTGGACATCCCCCGAACGGGCGCGGGGGAGGCCTGGGTGTGCCTCCCCCGCTGGTACCCCTACCCCGGAAAGGATGACGGGCCGGGTGCCAATGCTCCCGACCCTAGTGAACGTATGTTCTCACATCGAACTTAATCGTGTCAAGACGGGGGCGGTAGTCGCCTGAACCGGCGCTCGATGCGCCAAGCCCATTCGCTGAAGCGGTCGAAGGCGACGATGAACGGCCATGCCATCCACGCCGCGGCGTCCTGGAGTGCGCCAATCGTGGCCTCAAGCGCGGCCCCGGTCTTCGCGAGTCCGATCCACCAGGCCCATATGAGGCGGTCGATCCAGGTGAAGCCCTGTGGTGTCACGGCCGCCACTCCTCGCGCCAGTCGGGATCGTCGGCGTAGGCGGCGGCGAGGTGGCGAAGGTCCGGGCACGGGGCGTCCTCCTCGTCGAGGTCGTGCCTTGGGGCGTCGCAGTCCACATCCCATTGGCAGGCGGTGCAGAGCTGGCTCTCGTAATCGTCGCTGGGGCGGTGCCGCTTGATGATCGCCCGCTTGGCTTCGACCTCGCGGAGGACACGGGCCGGGTCGAATCGGGCGATGTGCTCGCCGTACGAGTCGGTCATGTGGATCTCGCGGGAGTCGGCCGGGTCGTCGCGGCGGGTGGCGACGTTCCACCTGCCGTGCGTGGCGCGCACGGCGAATGCGTCGCGATCATATACCCAGGTCTCTCGGTCGCCCCCGACGGTCGGCGGCATGCCCGCGTTGCGCGCGATCTGCTCGTCCTCGTCGAGGCGGGCGGCGATGAACTCGGTGATGGTCGGGGCGGTCATCGGAGCCGCTCCAATCCGGTTGCGGCGTACAGGGCGGCCCGCTGCTCGTCGGTCATCGCGTCGAAGGAGACGAAGAACCGAGGCTCCAGGGTGATGCCCCCGTCGTGGACTTCGTAGCCGGGGTCGGCGAGCACCCGGTCGGTGGGGATGCCGAACGCTTGGAGTGCGGCGGCCATCTTCTCGTTGTACTCGTGATTCATCATGCTGCGGTCTCCTTCTCGGCCGACTTCGCGGCCTTCAGTATGGCTTGCTGGATGTCGAGGTCGTGGAGGCGGCGGGCGTCGCCGAGGCGGTAGAGGGGGCGGCCTCGCTGGTCGCGGTCGACGGGCCGGAGTTTCCCCCATTGGACTCGGTTGGTGATCCATTTCTCGGGGCGGATGATGAGCCTGCCGTCGGGGTAGCGGTCGCCGAGGGCGGTGAGGATGCGGGCGAGGCGGGCGGCACCGAAGCGCCTCTGGTCGGCGCGGGCGAGGAGCTGGTCTCGGCGTTTGGCGACGTCGTAGGCGGTGCGGCAGGCGGGGCATTTGGTCCAGGGCGCCTCGGGGTGTGCCCGTAGTTCGCCGTCGCAGTCGTCGGCGTCGCAGGTGCCGAGCGCGATCATCGGGGGTGGGGTGTCGATGGCGCGGGCGAGGTCGACCGCTACCCGGCCGATGTCGTCGAAGCATTCCGGGCCCCACTCTTGGCGTGCGATCCACCCGGTGACGCCTCGGATGAACCGGGCGATCTCGGCGAGGTCGTCGTCTGGTTCTTGGAAGCCGCGCTCGTCGATGATGACCCGTGCCCACGTGGTAAGGGTGTTCCTCAGGCGGTGGCCGACGTCGGAGGCGCGGAGGTTGATCGGGAGGGGTGCCTCGTCGGTGGCGTGTCGGCCGCTGCCGGGGGCGGTGACGCGGTCCTGTCGGGTGAGGGTGACGTCGAGGTCGTCTACGTCCTCGGCGATGGAGTCCAGGTTCTCCTCGGTCTGGTGGACGCATGGGGTGCAGCAGTGGGCGCCGTCGGCGACGGGACGGGCGCAGCGGCGGCAAGTGGTGGTGTTCTCGGTGCTCATGGTTCCCCCTGGTTTGAGTGTTTCAGACATGCGAGGGGCGCCCCTGGCATGTTTATTCGTCTCATTCGGGTGTCGGATGGGAGGTCGCCTACGGCTGGATGAGGCGGGCGGCGGCCTGGTCGATCTCGTCGGCGCGGTCGCGGAGCCTTCGGGATTCCTCATGCAGCCGCGCGGCCTCGGCAGCGGGGTCGGCGCAGGTGTACATGACCCCGGGGCTTCCGTCGCACCGGTTGGCCTCCTTGTCGAGGTGGTACTTGATCAGGGGGCCGCGGCGCGTCCAGATGTCCTCGGCGAGGTACAGCTTCCCGGGGATGCGCCCCTTGGGGCTCCACAGGCGCACCATGTCGCCGTCGCGCGGGCCGCCGCTGATGTAGGCGTCACGGGTGCTGGCGCTCCCCCACCGCTGGTCGGACGGGTCATCGATCACCTGGACTCCGCCCGCGCCCTTGGCGGTGTCGCCGATGTGCCTGAACTTGGCGCTCATGTCGTTCCTTTCGGGTGTGCCGGCCCCGCGGGGTGCGGGGCCGGCGGATCGGTCAGGTGCGGGCGAACGCGGCGAGGCGGTGCTCGGCGACGTGCTCGGTCGCGGCCTTGTGGAGGGCGGGCAGGTTGAGGCACCAGACCCGGCCGTCTCCGTGGCGGAAGATGTGACCGCCGGGGCCGCTGCCGTCGCATTCGGCGACCCAGGCGCGGCCGTCGTCGTCGATCTGCTGGCGGATCTTCACGCGGCAGTGCCGGTCACACCCGGTCTTCGGCGCGCACCCGCAGGGGGCGGGCAGGTTCTTCGACTGTTCGAGCATCAGGCCGGAGGCGCGGCGGATCATGTCGCGGGCGATCTCCGACGGGGTGCGGCCCGTGTACTCGGGGAGGGGGCGGGCGCCTTCGCCGGTGACGAGCTGGGCGAGTCCTTCGCTGTTGAGGTCACGCATCGGCCTGGCCCTCCTCGTCGACCCGGCGGGCCTCACGGGCCCTCTTGGCGACGTCCCGCCACGCTTCCCCGAGCTGGCGGAAGGAGGCGCCGAGGCGCTCGGCGGCGGCCTTCAGCTCGTCTCGCTGACGCTCGCGCACTGCGCGCTCGTAGGTCGCGCGGGCGGCGATCCAGTCGGCGGCGGCCTGGATGCCGCGGATGACGTCGGCCTCGCCGTGCGGCCAGTCGCGGCGGGCGCCGGTGGTGAGGTCGTCGGCCCACTGGTGGAGGGCCTCGGCGGTCCGGTCGAGGGTGAGGCGTTCGGTGTCGCCGGGGGCGGCGACGTCGAGGGCGGGCGGGGCGGCCTCCTCGCCTCCGGTCTCGCCGAGGGCGCGGGCGGTCGCGCACGGCCACGGGACGGCGTACCCGTCGAGGGGACCGCACCCGTGGCAGGCGGTCCGGATCGCGCCCCAGGCGACGTCGCCGTGGTGGCCCATAGGGGTGTGTCCCTCGTCGGCGGTGACGGGGTAGTGGATCGCTCGGACGGCGTCGAGCCGGGCGGCCAGGGCGTCCCGCTCATCTGAGGAGCGGTCGGCTGCCTCC
The DNA here is from genome assembly GCF_000482705.1 of Glycomyces arizonensis DSM 44726. GTDB lineage: Bacteria > Actinomycetota > Actinomycetes > Mycobacteriales > Micromonosporaceae > Glycomyces > Glycomyces arizonensis. Next base: position 239,212 of record NZ_AXWO01000004.1, read on the forward strand.
ACGAGCGCCGAGTTCGCGAGCCTGGTCGCATCCCGCTCGGTGCGGGCGTCGCCGAGGTCGTCCATGTGCTCCCCGAGACGGCGGTGCAGGTCGGCGTTCCTGGCATGGAGCTGGTCGACCCACCGCACCAGCGACACGATCCGAGGCCCAGGGTCCCGCGTATCGGGGGAGGCCACGGTCGGGAAGATGCCCTCCGGATAGTGCTGCTCGACGAGGGCCATGAGCCCGTCCCAGGTGTGGTGGAAGGCGACCTCGCCGCGGGCCTCGTCCAAAGCGGCGGAGAGCTGCTTGGTGTGGTCGTTGTAGGCGTTGCCGACAGCGATGGTGTGGCTCATGCGGCGCCTGTGCAGCTCGTCGGCCTGTTCGGCGTTCACCTCGCGGAGCCGATCGACCTCGGCGAGGAGGACGTCGATGTCCTTCAGCTCGTCGGGGTCGACGACATGGACCGCACGCCAGAGCTGGGCGTGCGAGCGGATATCCTCCAGCGCTTTGTCGGACAGCGGTGTGGTGTCGGTGTTCTCGCGGGCGGCGAGCCCTTCGGGGGTCTGGTCGGTCATCGGGTGGCGTCCTCTCGGTGCTGGGCGAGGTCTGCGACCAGGCCGCGGGCTTTCTCTTCGGGTAGGTCCAGCGGGCCCTTCAGGAACTCGTAATAGGCGGAGTCGAGCCGGGCCGCTGCGGCGACGTTCATGACGTTCATGACGTGGTCGTGCGCATCGACCGGTTCCCACTGCGTGAGCGGGTGCCCGTCGACGTCGATGCGGACGTACGGGCGGCGGTCGCGCTGCGAGATGAGCGGGACCGCGCGGACGCCGTCGGCGAGGTCGAGGCCCTTCCATGCCTTGCCCATGAGGTCGCCGACCGTCGGGGCGGCGTTGTCCTCGTCGACGCCGATCGTGGTGAGCTGCCGCAGGACGGCCGCGGCGTACTCTGCGGTGCTGATCGCGCCGGTGACGTCGCGGGCGTAGGCCCGTGCGAGGGGCGCGTTGAGCGAGATGGAGCGGTCCGGCGTGTAGTGGATCGCCACGGTGTAGGCCCCATCGGGCAGCGGCTCGGATTCGACCCAGATGGCGTTGGTGTAGTCGGGTTCGGTGGTCATGTGTGCCTTTCGGGTAGGGCGGCGGCCGGGGGCACCGGCCGCCGCCGGGGGGATCAGGACTCGGCGAACTCGCCGCGCGCGGCGGCCTTCAGACCGTCAGCGATCGCCTTCAGCTCGTGGCGCAGCTCGGTCTGCGTCAGCGACGGCTCGGACAGGACCCGGTCGGCGTAGTGCGACCAGTGCCGGGCGGCCACGGCGAGGTGTGCGGCCTTGACGGCGTTCACCTCGCCCGCGGTGGCCGCGAGGGTGGATTCGGAGAGTTCGAGTTCGCCGTGCTCGTTGAGGGTGCCGGAGGCGGTGCGCTGGGTGTAGAGCGCGAGGAGTGCCTCCCGGACGGCGTCTTCCTGCTTGTCGTCGGCGACTTCCAGGTGGGCGACTTGGAGCTTGACGGAGGCCGTGCCGTCGGAGTCGGGGGCCGGTTCGGTGCGTTCGATGTGGCGGAGCTCGACGATGCCGACGACGCGCAGGCCCGGCTTGGCGTAGATCGCGGGGACGTGGGGCTCCAGGCCCGCTTCGGCGGGGGCGCCGAGTTTGGTAGCGAGTTTCGCTGTGGTCACGGTGTGTCCTTTCGGGTTGGGTTAGAGCGGGGTTCGGGTGGTCGGGTAGGGGCCGCGGCGGAGGCGGCGCTTGAACTTCTTGCGCCAGCGGGTCTCGCGCCAGTCGTAGAGGCGTCTGCGCCACCACGGCAGGGCCGCGTAGGTCTCGGCGGCCTCCGCTTCGTCGCGGGCGATGTCGGCCCGTATGCGGGCGCTGGCGAGGGCGTGGAGGCTGTAGTGGGTCGCGTCGCGCCCGTGATCGGCAGCCTCGGCGAGGTAGGCGGCGGCCTCGATGTCAGCGAGGGCCTCGGCGCAGTCGCCGGGGTGGACGTCGGCGCCGCCGGTGGGGTGTCCGCAGATGCAGCAGTAGGTCATCGGTCGCTCCTTTCGGGGAGGTGCTTGAACTTGTCGACCAGGACGGCCGGGTCGACGTCGGTGATGTCGGCGAGGGGTCGGGGGCGGTCGCGGTCGCGCTTGTAGGCGCGGGCGACCTCGCGGGCCCTGCGGAGCGTTTCGGACACGCCCGGCTCGGGTTCGGGTTCGATCACGCGGCGGTGCTCGGCGATGGCCTTGCGGCACATCTCGGCGCCGCGGTGGGCTCGTTCGGCGCGCTCGTTCACTTGGCCCTCCTGCGGTCGGGGCCGTCGAGGACGACCAGGCGGCAGGACTCGGCCAGGCGGGAGGCGATCCGGTCGCCGAGCGCGTGCTTCAGCTCGGCGGGCGGCAAGTTCGTGGTGAAGATCGAGGGCCGCATGTCGTCGTAGCGGCCCGACAGGATCCGGTAGGTGGTCTCTTCGACGAACTCTGAGTTCTTGGCGGCGCCGAGGTCGTCGACCAGGAGCATGTCGACGCGGCGGTAGGTCTCCATGACCGCTTCGGTGTCGACGCCGGTGCGGGGCCGCAGGGAGGCGTACAGGTCGGCCGAGGTGACCGCCTCCCACGAGGGGCCGGGCACCCGGTTGATGAACCGCGGGTGCTGGCGGACGGTCGTAGCGGCCTCGCGGAGCGCGGCGTACGCCTGCCAGGTCTTCCCGACGCCGACGGCCCCGGCGAGCAGCAGCGAGGGCGCGGCCTCGGGGTCGGCCCGCCAGGTCTCGACCCAGTCCTTGACGTCCGGGTGGTCGACGGCGGCCGCGGCGAAGCGGCGGGGGAACCGGTCGTCGCAGTCGGCGGCGAGCCGGGCGGCGCCCCACATCCGGAGTCCGGCGGCGTCGCGGGCCTCCAGGAGCTCATCGAAACATTCCTGGCAGGCGACGGCGGGCTGACGGGGGTGCGTGGGGCATTGGGTGTCGGTCATCAGATGCTCCCTTGGTGGTAGGCGGACCGGTCAGGGTCCTGGTACGGCTGGTGGACGTTGCGGCCTTGGCGCTCAGGAAGCGAGCCGTTCTCCCACGAACCGGCGTTGAGCCAGGACGTCGGGAGCTTCGTGTACTTCGGGTCGCGGTTGGGGTCGTCGCGGTAGCGCTGGGCGCCGGCGATGATGTCGGCCGCCTCGGTGTCCTTGACCGCGGACTTCCACGCCGACCACGCTTTCTTCTTGTCGTCCTTGCGCGGGTAGGCCGCCCAGAACTCGCCGAAGGCGGGATCGTCGTAGCGATTGCGCTTCGACTTGACAGGCTCGGGCGGTTCCGGCGCGTCGATCGGCAGCGGCTCGGAGAGCCGCGGTGGGTTCTGATGGGAAAGGGTGGGTAGGTGGGTATCTTTTCCGTCCGGCTCCCGGACTAGGTCTGGTCCGGCTCCCGGACTACCCCCGTCCGGCTCCCGGACTAGGTCTGGTCCGGCTCCCGGACTAGGAGCCGTCGTGTCCTGGTCCGGCTCCCGGACTAGTCCGGCTCCCGGACTAGAAGAACCGGGCGGAACGGACACGTCCTTCTTCGTGGGTTTCACGCCCGCCTTGGGGTCGCCAACGGCCAGCGCATACCGGGTTCTCACTCCCGAACGCGCCTCGGCCACGGTCGGGCGGTCGCGCTTAACCCAGCCGCCAGCCTCCAGATCGTTGAGGCGGTCGGCGACAGTGCCGCGGCCGAGGCCGGTTCGGTTCACCAGGTCGGTCAGCGAGGGCGTGAACCGCGCGGGGATCACTCCATCCAGTCCCGCGCCGTCGAGGAAGACGAGCATGATCAACCGCATCGGCGGCGGCATCTTGGACGCCAGTACCGCCTTCGCGATCTCCCACTTCAACTCCACTCAGACCTCCCTCACGCGGATCACGGCGCCGGGCGCGGCGAGCGCGTCGGGGTCGGCCGGGTCGAGGACGTAGACCTTCTCCAGGCGCCCATAGGCGACGACTCGGGCGTCATCAGCCCACACGCCAGCGGTCGTGAGGGCGTCCTCAGTCGCCCGGCACAGCTTCGAGAGGTCCGGGACGCGGTAGGGGCGCGCCGAGGCGTACCGGGCCTTCAGGACGCCCTCGTTGCGCCCGGTCCCGTAGTGCGAGCGCGGCCGGGGCATCGTGAACACCATGTCGGCGATGAGCGGGCCGTCGAGCGGGACGGCCGGGAGGTGATCGGCGGCGGCGGCCACGACCGCGGCCCGCCACGGCTTGACCTTCCGAGAGGACTCGACGAGGATCACGGACCCGTTGCGGCGGCGGCCCTTCGGCGATTTACTGCCCTGCGGGCCAGGGAGGCCGTAGGCGACGAACGCGACGGGGTAATCCACGGTCCACCGCCCTCCTGTGCCCGATGTGGAAATTGCGACAGTCAGGCTCGGGGCACCGGTACGTCTTCCAGTCCGAGAGCTGCTCGCCGTTGAGCTGGCACGTGGCGCGTTTCGCGGCGTTCGCGGTCTGGCGGTTCTCGTAGGAGCGTTTCCCGCTGGTCGGGCAGGTGGAGAGGTAGCGCTGACGAGAGGTCATGCCGCACCGTCCCGCGGCTCGTAGTCGCGGCAGGCGGGCCAGCCGGACCGCAGGTCGGTGGCCTCGGAGTGCGCGCACCGCGGCCACACCTCCCGGTATCCGGCCCCGTCTGGGACACGGACGGCCCCGACGTCGCACTTGGGGTAGGCGCGGCGGTGATGGTGCGGGCGGGCCTTGTGCGCGCACGTCCCGCACGTGCCTGTCCCCGCAGGGGCGAGCGGGATGCGTTCGGGCCGCTCGCCGACGCCCGACAGCGGGTGGAGTCCCGCGCGGATCTTGTCGGCCTGCCGCTCATACAGGGGCACCGTCCGGCGCGCGGCCGGGACGGGCACGATGCCCGCCTCGGCCGCGTCGAACAGGGGCTCAGGGGCGCTCATGAGGCGGCCTTCGCTTTCTGGCGCGCCCGGTGGCGCCGCCCGCCTTCGGCCGCGCACGCGCGGCACACCCGCTGGCCGTTGTAGCCGCTGATGCGCGTGTTCTCAGGCGTGAACTCGTGCCCCCACTTGCAGTGCGTTTTAGCGGCGTTGGCCCTGCCCAGGTCCGTTGTGGCGCCGCGGCGCATGTAGGCCCGGCTGCTGCTGCTCCTGCCACCCCAGATGCCATCCAGGTCAGGGATGGCGAGGGCGTACTCCAGGCAGGTCCGTTGGACCGGGCATTCCGAGCAGATCTCCTTGGCGGGCCCGGCCAGCTCGGCCCGGTCGGGGAAGAACAGCTCCGGATCGGCGCCGCGGCACGCGGCCTGGAGCCTCCACTCCTCATCCATCGAGCGCCCCCTCGGTGATCTCGGCCCAGGCCCAGCCGCCCTCGTCGTCGAGCAGCAGCGGGCCCATGTGGGTCTGGACAGGGATGGCGTGCTCGTCGTCCCAGGACCGGACCGACCAGCCCTTCAGGCACGCCTCGTCGGGGTGGGCGTGGATGTAGCCGTGGCATCCGGTCGTCCCGGAACCGCACACGTCGAGCCCGTTCGCGGCGCTCCAGGGGCCGCCTTGCGAGCGGTTCTTGCGGTGCTGGTAGTTGGTGGCGCGGGCGGCGCCGCAGACCTCGCAGACGCCGCCCGAGCGCTCCCTGACCAGCTGGCGGGCGCGCTTCTCACTCACCGGTGCCCCCGGCGAGCTCCAGCAGCCCGGAGGAGGCCAGCAGGCCGTGCATCCGCTCCCGAGCCTCGGGCGTCGGCCGCGCCGAGACGTAGGCCGATCCGGTCTTGATCTCCACGCCGGGGATGACCTCACCGGTGGCGACGTCGACCGGCTCGCCCGCTTTCTTCGCGGCGTTCAGCAGCCGCAGCCGGACGTCGGGGTCGACGGTGCGCACGATCGCGTCGGGGTAGGTCTTCTCGACCCAGTCGGCGAAGGCGTCCTCGTCGACCACGGTGGCCGAGACGCGCCCGGCGCCCTTGGAGACGACGCCGAGCTTGACGTCGTCGACGTCCTTGACGGTCACCCGGTCGGCGCCGGACGCCTCGAACTCGTCCATGAGTCCGGCCTTCGCGGCCTTCTCGATGTCCTTGAGCTCGTCGGCGATGAGCTTCGCCGCGAGGGCTTTCTGCGCGAGGTCTTTCACTGCTGGGCTCCTGTCTCGATCAGCTCGCCCTCCAAGGCGGCCGGGGTGTCCTGCGGGGTGGTCTCGGTGGCGTCCTGCACGTCGGGGTCGGGCGGCAGCTCGGGGGCGCGCTCGCCAGCGCGGGCGCGCAGCCAGTTCGCCTCGGCCTCGTCGATCGCCCCCGCCTTGAAGGCGTCGACGACGCGGGACCACACTCGGCCCGCTGCGCCCTGGTGCGCGGCGGCGTTGACCGACGCCATGAGCCCTTGGGCCTCGGCCCCGGGGTGGAACTCGGGGGCGGCGACTGGGGCGTCTTCGCTCTCGCGGATGTAGTCGCCCTCATCGGGGATCAGGGACCACTTCACGACCGCCTCGGCGGCGCCGTTGTTGTACAGCGACAGCCCGAACTGGTCGCCGAGATTGACCGCGCACCGCTTGATCGCCTGCGACATCGCCGTTTTCAGGGCCATGTCGTGCGCATCCCCGACTGACGGCTGGTTGATGGCGTCCCCGGCGGCGCCGTCGTCGTAGGCGGCGATCACCTCGCCGGTCTCGTCCTTGAGGATCAGGCGGCCGGTCACTCGGTAGACGACCGTGTGCAGGTACGCCATGTACTGGCGGCCGTCCTTGTCCTTCTTCGGCCGCTCGGTCACGCTGGTGTGCACCAGCTCGGTCTCCATGACCTGGAAGTCCCAGCCGCCGAGCCCGAAGATGCGGATCAGGTAGCGGCGGACGTCCCACGCTTCGAGGTGGGCCATGCCGCGGAGCATCTGCACCCGGCCCTCGTTGATCGGCGAGAGGAGCGCGGCGCGCTGCTTGTCGGTGAGGCTCGCCATCAGAAAGGCACCTCGGCGTTCTTGGGGGTGAACCCGTCGGCCTCGTACTCGGTCTGCCCGCGCTCGGCCCAGCCGCGGACGAGCGCGCGGGCGTCGAGCTGGTCGAGCGCGATCCCGTCGAGCCAGTCCTCGAAGAGCGTCTCGGCGATGCTGGCGAGGTCTTCGCCCTCGGGGCAGGGCAGGCCCTCGTCGTCGCAGGCGGGGCCGATGTAGTGCGCGGCCAGCAGGGCGCGGACGGCCTGCTCGGCGCGGTCGGCCCGCTCGGTGGCGGCACGGCGGGCCGCGTCGGCGAACGCCTCGCGCTGCTCGGCGCGCTCGGCGGCGGCGCGGGCGATGCTCGCCTCGTCGTCGAGGTGGACGTCCAGTGCGGCGATGGCGTCGAGCTGGACGTCGGACAGGGGACGGGTGGTGGTGTCGGTCATGGCTACTGGGCTCCTTCGGTGGAGGCGGCCGCGAGCGCGGCGCGGTGGCGGGCGGTCTCGGCGTCGATGCGCCGACGGATGAACTCCACGCCAGAGGGCCGGACGTAGAGCGTGTAGTGCGAGCAGGCGCCCCACGTGTGGTCGACGACCTTCTCGACGGGCTTGAAGTGCTGGGCGTGCGCGGCGTACACGTCGTACTGCGCGGTCCCGCACGGCGCCTGGCGGTAGAAGATGATCTTCTGATCGAGCAGGAACCGGCGCAGGTCCTTCTCCTTGAGGCCCAGCAGCTTCGCGACCTGGCGGACGAGCCGGTCGCCCTTGTCGGCGGCGAGGTAGGCGTCGTGCGCGAGCGCCTTCGGCTCCATCTCCTTGCGGGCGGCCTCGGAGGCGATCAGGTCCCGCGCGGTCTTGGCGGCCATCTCGGCGAGCGCCAGCACGCCCTCAGGTGTGGTGAGGTCGGGCAGCAGCCGGGCGGGTGCCACTTCGGCCTCGCGGGTCTTGATCGCGAAGTACGCCTGCGCGGCAGCCACTTCGGGCTTGTTCGGGTCGCCGTTCATGGCGACGAGGTAGGCGGCGAAGCGGGTCAGGCGGAAGTCCTCGCGTGGTCGGCCGCCGGTGCCTTCTTCGGTGACCACCGAAAAAGCCTGGTCGGCGTCGTGGCCGGAGTTCTTCGCGGACTGGTAGGCGCGCTCCACGATGCGGCGGAAGTCCTCCCATCGTGCGTACTGCATGACGGACTGGAGGTCGCGGCCCATCCAGTGCTCGCCGCGCTCGTCGGTGCGGGCGATCTGGTCGAAGGGGGACAGGCCCCCGATCATCTCGGGGAGCATCTACTCGGCCTCGCCTTCGGCGGCGGCGCGGGAGCACGGGCGGTTGACGCCGCCCCCGCCGGTCTCGTGCCGCTCGTGGAGCATGTTGTGGCGGCCGCCCTCTCCCATGCACTCGGGGCAGCGGCCGGGCTCGTCTTCGCCCCCGGCGTGGACGGGCGGCTCGATCAGGTTCAGGGCGTACTCGGCGTACGACCGGAGGCGATCGGCGCGGATGGCGATCGTCTCCAGGCACCGGACGGCGTCGTTGACGCGCTCCATCTCGGCGCTCACCACGGCAGGGTGTTCGTCCTCGTCGATGCCGTTCATGTAGTCGATGACGGCCGACTCGCGCAGGCGGGCGACCGCCTCATCGATGGGCATGAGTTCCTCGAACTCGCCGAAGCCGTCCAGGGCCCGGTTCAGGACGTCGTTCAGGTACCGCTGTTCGTCCTTCATCTGGCCGGCCCAGTGGGCGGCGCGGGCGAGGTCGATCAGGCGGTGGGTGAGCACGTCGGACCCGGCGATCAGATCGGGATTGGTGGTCATGTCTCCTCTTTCGGGTGGTGGTGCGGGGCGCGGCGTGCGCGCCCCGCAGGGCTACGTCTGGTTGGGCCAGTTCTCGGCGACGATCGCGTGGAACTGGCGGTTCATCTCGGTGAACTCGGCGGCGGTCATGTGGTGGATCTCGCGGACCGCGCGGGGCCGGTCGACGATGTCGAGCGGCTCGGTGGCCTCGGCGAGCGCGGCGAGGTCGGCGTCGACCTCGCCCCGACACAGCCGGTCGGCCAGGTCGCCGGAGGCGGCGCACTGGGGGGCCTGGCGGTCGGCCCGGGTGTCGGCGGCCAGCGAGCAGACGACCCAGACGATGACCGCGAGAGCGGCCAGGCCCACCAGTGAGGCGGCGGCGATGACGATGTAGGGCGTGCTCACTGGGACCTCCAGTCCTCGCGCGGCCAGGCGGCCGTGCTGTCGTCGTGCAGCACGGCCGCCAGGCGGCGCCTGGGCGCCCGGTGCGACCGGGGCGCGATCAGGCGGCCGTCCTGGTCGATCACGACCGGCTCGGGCTCAGGGGCGGGCGCATCGGTGAGGTGGTCGGCGAGGACCCACGCGCCGATCCAGACGACGGCGAGCAGCGCCAGCGCGGCGACGATCACGGGGCCGGTCACAGCGCACCCCCCTCGTCCAGGTGGGACATGACCTCGTCGAACTGCGCGGCGGCCTCCACCTGGGCGTCGGAGTCGGCCACGGCCAGCGCGAGAGCGCGCAGCTGCTGCGCGGCCGGGATCAACTCGTCGAGGACGGCGGCGATCTGCGCGGCCTGGGCGGCATCGTCGATCAGGTGGATACGGGAGTGCAGGACCCGGGAGCCGGACACGACGATCTGCGTCAGCTCGACCGGGGAGAGAATGCGATCGGTGGTCATCAGTTGTCGCCGTCCTTCCGCGCCTGCTGCGAGGCCCAGAAGCCCCGGGACTCGGTCATGCGGCGGTGCTGCTCGGAGTCGTCCGACGCGGTGCGCGGGTCCGGCTGGCGGTCGTCGCGGTCCCGCTCACGGGCGGCGCTGTTACGCTTGCTGTTCATGGGTTGCTCATCTCGGGTGAGTGATTCCTAGGCCCGTCGTCCTGTGTCATCAGGCGGCGGGCCGCTTCCGTATGTGGTGTGTGTGGAGGGGCTTAGGGAGTGGGCCGCCCCCGACCCCTCAGCGGGGGCGGCCCGTGCCAGCCTGGGGACTGGCGGAGGAGGGTCTAAGCGGCGCGGGCGTGCTCGGTGCGCTTCGCGGTCCGGACGGCGGGGGCGACGATGAGGCCGAGGCGGCGGGCGATGTGCGGAGGGATCGGCGGGTACGCCTGGCCCCTGGGCGGGTCGTCGACGGCGCGGAGGCGCTTCGGCGGGGCGGGGTCGGGCGGGCCGCTGGGGGACGGCGGGGCGCCAGTCGGGCGCGGCCTCGGGCCGCTGTCGGGAGGAGTCTGGTTAGGCATGGGTTCGCCTCGCCTTCGATCGCTGCTCGTCGAGCTCGTGAACCTCGTCGGTGGGGACGCAGATCCCCTTGCTGTCCGCGTCCGGGTAGTGGCGTTTCGTGAGCGTGCCGTCGTCGAACCAGCGGTAGACCTGGCGCTCGCTCACTCCGAGGAAGGCCATAACGTCCGGCACGAGGTAGTGGGGTATGCCCGCCAGGAACACCTGACATGTGGGGAGCGGATGTGTCAACTTCACCTGACGATCGTAGGCACGTCGAGACCATGGTGTCAACTGAACCGGACACCTAATTTTCCGACCGTCACTCGCGAGGTGGATAGGCGGGGGGTTGAATGTCAACTTGAACTGACATAACATGACGCGGTGAACGAAAATCTGAGCTCGCGACAAAAGCGACGACGTAAGCAGGGCGTGTCAATCAGACTTGACGGTCGGGAGGCGCGCTGGCGGGCGCACTATCGGCGTCAATACCCTGGGCTTATGTCAAGTCAAGCTGACGGCACCCCCGAGCAGATCGCGTTCGGGCGCTGGGTAGAGGAACACCTCGCCTATCTCAAAGAGGTCAAGGGCATCTCGATGCGTGCCGCGTGCAGGCGGGCCGACGTCAGCCACACGCAGGTGTACGCCTGGATGGGGCAGCCCGAGTCCACCGGGTACAACGACGCCTCGCCGGCGGCAGTCAAGAAGTTCTGCACGGCGTTCGGGTTCGACTACGCCGAGGCCGCTCGCATCCTCGGGTGGACCAAGTCTGAGAAGCCGGAGACGCACCGCGACCTCGACGGCTTCATCCGGCGCGCGAAGGCCATGGCCGCGCACCCGAAAACCAGCGAGGAGCGCCGCCGGGAACTCCAGGAGCGCATCGACGACGCCGAGGCCACCCAGCGCATGCAGCGCAGGGCCGAGGAGCTCCTCCGCGAGGCGCTCGGCGAGGACCAGCCCGAGCGGTGAGTGTCACCTATCCGACACTCCCCCGGCACGGGTGAGGTTGCGTCCGGACAGTTCATTGTGTTAACCGATCGGATGATGTGACGTGTGACTCAGCGTGAGAGGATGGATCGATCCGGCAATGGTCCCCCAACCTTTCCCAGTACCACCCACAACAAGGACCGCCATGGCATCCCCAAGCGCCGCAAAAACAGTCACCATCACCGTCCCCCGCTCGGCACTCTGGCACCTCGCCATCGGCGCCGTCACCGCCGCCGTCACCGCAGGCGCGTTCGTCGCGATCACCCGACTCCCCGCCGTCTCCCCCTACCGGCTCGCTATCGGACTCGGCGGCGCCGTCGTCGCCAGCATCGCCGTCGCCTACTGGCTGTGGTGCACCCTCAAGCGCAACCGCACCGACGAAGCCGACGCGCACGAAGCGATCCAAGGAGAAATCGCCGACCTCATCGCCACCGTTGCAACGCTCCAAAGCGACGTCAAGGAACTCGCCGCCGTCATCGAGGCACTCGCCGCCGCCGTCGGAGTCCTCACGGACTGCTACCTCGAAGAAGGACGAGTCCAGGACGAGACACCCGCGCCGCCCCCGCGCGAACTCCCCTGACACGACAAGAGGCGCGCACCCGAGGGGGGTGCGCGCCTCGCCTTGTCCTACTCCCCGCCGTCCCACCGCCGCCAGGCGTACTCAATCCGGCCCGGATCGAACGTGTGCCCGCGCCCCCTCCCAACCGAACGGAGCCGCAGGTGACCGAACAGCAGCTTCACCAGCTCCCGCCGGCCCGCGATCGGGATCTCCTCCCACGCCCGCAACACCAGGTCGTACCGCTCCCCAGTCCCAGGCGGATCGGCGAGCGAGAGCAGCAGCGGCGGTACCGCCGCGTTCTCCGCCGCCGCCTCCGCCGCCGCGATCTTCGGCTGACGGAGGGCCTTCAATGCCGTGTACTCCTCAAGGGACAACTCCTCGGTGAGCACCTTCTTCCACGCGAGCTCGATCTCCCCCCGCAGCTCCTCGGCACGCGCCCGCGCCCCCGCAGCAGCCTCATCGTCACCATCGAGCAGTACCGACACCAGATCCGGTTGCGCGAGCCGCTCCGCCACGAGACTGACCACATACTCATCCGCCCAGTCCTTCCTCATCGTGGCGCAGCCCTCACGCCCCGACCGGCGAGCGCCACCCAGATTCCCCCGGCAGGTGTACCGAAGCGCCCCACTGATGGTCTTGATCTCGATGAACGCACCGCACGTCGCGCACGTCATGATCCGCGTCAGCAGATGCCGCGCCCGCCCCGGCCGCGAGGCCGTCCGCCGCGACGGGTCCGACAGGATCCGCTGCACCGCCCACCACTTGTCCTCCGGCACGATCGGATCCCACTCCGCAGGCAGCAACTCCGACGTGCCGGTCCTCGCGATCTTCCCGACGTGCGCCGGCCTGGTGGCGATCTGCCGGACCGCCACCGCCCGGTACGACCCGCCATACGGCAGGACCGGCACCCACTTAGGATCCGACCGGCCCAGTTTCGTCCGGGCCTCCAGGTCCCGCGCGATCCCGATCAGCGTGTCCCCACCGGCGAGCCGGTCGATCACCTCCCGCACCACCGGCGCCTCATCGGGGTGGGGGACCTGCCGCAAGAGGTCGCCGGTGTCCGGGTCGTACTCGCGCCGCCACCCGAACGGATACTTCCCGTCCGGGCGGCCCTTCGCCCGGGTCGCCGCCTTGTCCCTGCGGACCCGCTCGCTGGTCTTGTTCGACTCGTCCGCCGAGTCCACGCCCTCACCCGCCAGGGCCTTCCAGTGGCGCCGCTTGCGGACGTCGTAGGTCTCGCCGTGGCTGACGATGTGGATCAGCAGGCGGTGCTCCTCGGCGAGTTCGAGGAACCGCGCCCACTCGGAGAGCTTGCGGGAACCGCGCGAGGTCTCCCACATGATCAGCACGTCGAGCCTGTCGGCGTCGATGTCGGCCAAGAGCCGCGCCCAGTGCTTGCGGGCCTTGCGGCCGTACTTCGAGGCGGACACGTCGTTGTCGGGGTAGACCTCGACGACGTTCCAGCCGTTGTCCTCGGCGGCCTGGCGGGACTCGGATTCTTGCGCCTCAACCGAGGCGCCCTCACGGATCTTGCCTCGGTTGGTGTCCTTCGATACGCGCGTGTAGATGCCGGCGCGCAGGGGGTGAATGTTCATCCCTGGAATATACCCCCTAGTAATCAGTAACTGGTGGCACCGGCACGGGGAAAACCACACTCCTATCGAGCCTGCTCTCGGCCGTGCCGCCGTCCGAGCGGATCGTCATCGTCGAGGACGCCGCCGAACTCGCACCGGACCACCCGCACCTGCTGACGCTCGAGGCGCGGCCCGCCAACATCGAAGGCGCCGGCGCGGTCGACCTCGCCTCGCTCGTCCGCCAGGCCCTGCGCATGCGGCCCGACCGCATCGTCATCGGCGAATGCCGCGGCGCCGAGGTGAGCGAACTGCTCGCCGCGCTCAACACCGGCCACGACGGCGGCGCCGGGACCCTCCACTGCAACGCCGCGGCCGACGCCCCGGCCCGCCTGGAGGCCCTCGCCCTGCCGCACGGCATGCCCAGGGCCGGGCTCCACGCCCAACTCGTCGCCGCACTGCGCGTCATCATCCACTTGCGACGAAAAGGGTCGAGGCGCCAGGTCACCGAGATCGCTCTCATCGACACCGGTGACACCGGCGCCCGCGGCCTCGGCGTCGCCACCGCCTGGACCCGCCACGGCCCCGGCCCGGCCGCCGGGATCCTCGAACGCCTCCTCAGGGAGCGTGACGCATGAACGGCATCAACCTGGATCACCGCCCGAAGACCACGACCGCGGCCGCCGCGGTGGCCGCGGCCCTCACCGCGGCCTGGCTCGCCTGCGGCCTCGGCCTCCTCGGCGCGCTCACCGCGTCCGCCGTCGCCGCCGCCTACACCGCCGCCGCGGCCGCCGCCTGGCACGCGGCGCGGAGCCGCAAGCGACGCCGCGAAGTGCACCGCGCCGCCGCCGACACGATCGCCTACCTGGCGGCCGACCTCGCCGCGGGCACCGACCCGGCCCGCGCGATAGCCGCGATCGAACCCGACTGGCCGCGCGGCGCGGTCGCCACCACCAGGCGCCTCGCCACGGCCTGGGCGGTCGCCGCCGAACTCGGCGCCCCGGCGGCCGAACTGTGCAGCCGGCTCGCCGACCACCTCCGCGAGGACGAACGGGCCGCCTCCCGCGCCAGAGCCCAGACCGCCTCGATCCACGCCACCGCCGCCCTGCTCACCGCCCTCCCCGTCGCCGGAGTCGCACTGGGAGAGGCGCTCGGCGTCGGCGCGGTCGCCTTCCTCTTCGCCACGCTCCCGGGACTCGCCTGCCTGGCCGCGGCGATGGCCCTGCAAGCGGCGGGTCTGGCCTGGACGAGGGCACTGATCCGATTCGCCGCAGGGGAGGCCGCATGAGACGCACCGACCGCCGCAGGCTCGCCACCGAAGCCCTGAGCCCGCTCATCGGGATCGCGATCGCGCTGGCGATCGGCGGCCCGACCGGAGCCGTGATCGGCGTCGCGGCCTGGTGGATCGGCCGCAGGCTCCTGCGGACCGACCCGGACCGGGCCGAACGTCTGGCCGCGTCCCGGCTCGCGCCGCAGTGGCTCTGGTCGCTCGACCTGATCGCGGCCGGGATGCGGGCCGGAGCGCCGTTCCCGCAGGCCGCCTCCGCCGTCGCGAACGCCGAGCAGGGGGCGGTGGGCGAACGGCTCGCCCGGTTCGCCCAGGCCGTCCACCTCGGCGCCACCGCCGCCGAGGCCGCACCCGAACTGGGACGGCTGCCCGGCGCCGACCGGCTCGCCAGGCAGCTCGACCGCTCATCCAGCAGCGGCGCCGCGATCGCGGGAGGACTCGAACAGCTGGCGGCCTCGCTGCGAGCCGAGCACCGCACCCAGACCGAGGAACGCGCCGGACGCGCGGCCGTGGCCCTCATCGGGCCGCTGTGCCTGTGCTTCCTTCCGGCATTCGTCATAGCGGGCATCGGACCGGTGGTGTTCGGCATCGTCGCCGACACCGTCACCGCCGGGCTGTGACCCCAAGACCATGACCCCAAGACCATGACCCCAAGACCATGACCCCAAGACCATGACCCCAAAACCGTGACCACAGATCCGAACCGGAACACCGCAAACAGAAAGGCAACCGCCATGACCGCGACCGACCCGAACCCGACCGCCGCGACGCGACTCGACCTGAGGCCGACCGGAGCCCGGCAGTGCCCGAGCACCTGCCGCCTCAAGGCCCAATGCCGCCAGGGCGGCCCGGCGGGAAAGGACTGCCCCATGCGAAACCGGCCCACCCCGGCATCGCCCGAATCCGATACCGCACAGCGGCAGAGCACCGCGCCGCGGCAGAGCACTGCGCAACAGCAGGACACGGCCCGCCAGACGCAACCGCAACCGACCAGGCGCCGCCAGCGCCCGCGCGAGGACGAATGGAGCCCGGGGCGGATGAAGGGCGTGACGAAACCGAGCTGGGGCGGCAAGTTCGCCTCGAAGATGCGCGGCGAGAGCGGCATGTCGACCGCGGAATACGCCGTCGGGACGCTGGCCGCGGTCGCCTTCGCCGGGGTGCTGCTGAAGGTGCTCACCTCCGACACGGTCCAAGGCGCCCTGTCCGCCCTGATCGAACGCGCACTGTCATGACCGCGGGCGAGCACCCACCGAAATCCGCAGGAGAGCGCCACGAACCCGCGGGGAAACCCAACACGGACGAACTTCGCTCAGTTAACCCGAAAGCCAGACGCGATAAGAGCACCGACGCGCGCCAGAGCGGCTTCGTCACCGCCGAACTGGCCGCCGTGCTCCCGGTCGTGGTGGCGGTGCTCGCGCTCTCGGTGTGGGCGGTCGCGACCGCGGGGATGAAGGTCCGCGCGATCGACGCGGCCAACACCGCGGCGCTCGCGGCGGCGAGAGGCGAGGACGCGCAGGCGGTCGCGGCGCCGTATCTGCCGGACGGGTCGTCGGTGTCGATCACGCACGACGGCGACCTGGTGCGGGCGACGGTGACCGCGCCCTCGCGCCCGCTCGGCGTGCTGACCCCGGCAGTGGAGATCAGCGCCCAAGCGGCCGCGCTGAGAGAACCGGGGCTGCCCGAATGAACGAGCGACCCGAACCGGAACACCGGCACGCCCCGAGAACATCAGGCCGCAGAGGACCGAGACCGCCGGACCCCGGCCACTCGGCCGGGAAGCGACGACCGGAGACCCGGACTCGCGCACCGACCCCGAACGGCGCTCCCGACCGGGAACGGGAATCGGCGCGCGGCATGCGGTTCAGCCGCCTGCGGGCCGGCCGAGGTCCCGACCGCGAACGCGGATCGGCGACGGTCCTGTCCGTGGGGGTGATGGCGGCGCTGGTGCTGTTCGCCGGCGCGTTCGCGGGCCTGGGCCAGGCGAGCGCCGCGCGGCACCGGGCCCAAGGGGTGGCCGACGCCGCGGCGCTGGCCGGAGCGGCCCGCGTCCTCCTCGGTGAGGGGGAGGCCTGCGGGCAGGCGGAGAAGCTGGTCGCGGCAAGCGACGCCGAACTCGAACGATGCGAGGTGAAGGACTTGGAAGTCACGGTCCACGTCGCGGTCGAACCGGCCGGTATCCCGGCGCTGTTCGGCCCGGCCCGAGCGGTCTCCCGAGCGGGTCCGGTCATGGCGCATTGACCACGGTCTGTCCCGGCGTCCCGACGACGCTCGGCTCGGTCCGAGCGGTGCGGTCAGGTCTTTGAGCGACCCGCCCGCGTCCCGCCGCTATCGCCAGGCCCCAGTGGCCCGGTCATGGCGCATTGACCACGTTCCATCGACAACGAGACGCACAACAGGGCCGCGGCGGCCGGAGGCCAGGCCGCCGCGCCCCTCATATCGCATATCGAGCCGGTGGGAGGCCGGCAGAGGCAAAAGGTCGACTTAGCGGGTCGAGGAGGTGCGCGGGACGCGGTCCCGCGGCCGGATCCCCGCGCGGGCGCGAGCCCGCTCTCGAAATGGGTGCTGGTCGGCGGTGGGTGGGCATGGGGAGGGGAGGCCCGGAAGGGGCAGGCGCACGAGAGCGGCGGTTCGGTCACATCTCGCGTGTTCCCGGGCCCACCGCGAGCGGTCGGGCCCGCCGTCTGTCTACACTCGCTGACATGGTGAAACGCCGTTCTTCTGCCGAGGCCCCCGCGATCCGGGAGCCCGGCCGCCGCACCTACCTGATGTGCCGCCCCGCCTACTACGCCGTCGAGTACGCCATCAACCCGTGGATGGACACCTCGACCCCCGTCGACGCCGCCCGCGCCTGCGCGCAGTGGGAGACCCTCGCCGATGTCTACACCGACCTCGGCCATGAAGTCCTGCGCATCGAGCCCGAGCCCGGCCTCCCCGACATGGTCTACGCCGCCAACGGCGCCTTCGTCGTCGACGGCATCGCCTACGGCGCCCGCTTCCGCCACCCCCAGCGCACCCCCGAGGCCGACGCCCACGAGAAGTGGCACCGCGCCGCGGGCCGCACCTTCGTCGAGCCCGAGCACACCAACGAAGGCGAAGGCGACTTCACCTACCTGCCCGGACGCGAGCTCATCCTCGCCGGCTGGGGCTTTCGCACCGACGCCCGCGCCCACGCCGAGGCCGCCGACGTCTTCGGCCGCCAAGTCGTCTCGCTGCGCCTGGTCGATCCCCGCTACTACCACCTGGACACCGCGCTGGCGCCCCTCGACGGCGAGCGGATCGCCTACTACCCCGACGCGTTCTCACCGGGCAGCCGCCTGCTGCTCGAGCGCCTCTTCCCCGACGCGGTCATCGCCGACGCCGACGACGCGGCCGCCTTCGGCCTCAACTTCGTCTCCGACGGCACCCACGTCGTCGTCAACGCCGAGGCCACCGGCATGGTCCGCAAGCTCCGCGACGCCGGATACGAGCCGGTCCCCGTCGACCTGTCCGAGCTGAAGAAGGGCGGCGGCAGCGTCAAGTGCTGCACCGCCGAGCTGCGTCCGCAGCGCTGAACCGACGAGCCGGGAGTCGGCCGCGCCTGCCGTGGTCGGCGCCCGGGCCGCCTCACACCGCCGCGAGGCTCGCCCCGAAGCCCGGAGCCTGAGCCGGGGACGCACCCCACGGCGGTGACTGCGCGTCGTCGACCGGTCCCCTCGGCGAGGTCTGCGAGCCGTCAATTGGCACCGCCGTCGCCTTGGGGCGCCGGAACGCCCGCGCCAGCAGCGCGTCGATCCGCCACACCCGCTTGGCGTGCGAGGCCGGCAGCCAGAAGTGCCACCGGTGCGGTGACACCGCGCTCGGGCTCTCCGGCACCGTGAAGTTCAGCTCGACGCCCGGCCCGTTCGGGTCGGCCGACCAGCGCAGGTTCTCCACGGCCGCCACCGGCGCGTCCAGGCACAGGCGGATGCGGCCCAGCAGCCGCGACTGCCGGGTGACCACGATGCGTTCGGAGGTGAGCATGAGCATGCAGTCGCCGCTGCCGAGCCCGTCGGAGCCGACGCAGCCGGTCAGCAGCGCCACGCGGTCCGCGGGCCGGACGTTGCGGCGGAGGAGTGGAACGTGCCTGCTGAGGGTGGTCGTGGTCAGGCCGGCCTCAGCTGAAGAGGCGAGCATGGTGCGGGAGAAAAGGTCCATCTTGTACCCCACAGGTATCCGTGTGCGTTCGTCACTCTGCGATGCGCTCTCAATACCTGTAACGGAAATCCGCGTATGCAGGTTACGGCTGCGGATGCGGATTTCGCACGCTCACCCCTTCGGGCGAGCTCACCGCGCGTTCAGCTCCCCGAGCAGGGACACGCGGTCGGAGCACTCGCCCGCGGGCTCGCCCTCATCGTCCGGGACGAGCTCCAGCGACGGCTCGATCGGCACCAGCATCCGCTCCTCGCCCGCCTCCTCCACCGGCGGCTCGGGTTCGACGGGCACCAGCCGCGGGTCCACTTCGGCGGCCTCGGCGACGTGCTCCGGCTCCGGTTCGTCCGGCGCCGACTCGACGGGCACCGTCGCCGCCTCCGGCTCGGGCGCCGACAGCGCCTCGGCGGTCGGCTCCGCGCCACCCGGCGCCGACGTGTCCCCGGGCGTCTCCTCGGGCTCGATCACGACCCTGTCCTGGTCCCACGCGAGCGGCTCGGCATCGCCGGACCCCTCGCTCGGCCCCGTCGCGTACAGGAACGCCCATCCCACCGCGGCGAACGACGCGACGGTCCCGGCGCTCACGCCCACCAGCGCGAGCCACACCCCCCACGGCCAGCGTCCCACCTGGTCGCTGCCTCTGCGGCGCACGAGGCGCTCCTTTCCTACCACCCCCGTGCGACGAAACGGCCGTTCAGGGCCGATGATGTCTCGAGTCGCGACGAGGACGGCTACTCAGCGTCGAATGTCAGCCTACAAATCGTAGTCGGACGCGAGCTGTGAAGCGGGCACGCCACGGCTCTGCGATGCTGGATACACCGGAATATCAATACGAGGAGGCAACCATGGGCTCAGTTGACCGACCGCGCCCCGCCAAGAAGACGGCCAAGAGCCGTCGGAATTCAGCCTCGGCGAACGAACCAGAGTTCGTCCAACTGCTGACCCCCGAGGGGCAGCGCCGTTCCCATCCCGACTACGACGTGAAGTTCACCGACGAGGAGTACCGCGGCCTGTACCGCGACCTCGTCGTCACCCGCGAGCTCGACGCCCAGGGCACGGCCCTGCAGCGCCAGGGCCAACTCGGCCTGTGGCCGAGCCTGCTCGGCCAGGAGGCAGCGCAGATCGGCTCCGGCCGCGCCCTCAAGCCCCAGGACACCGTCTTCCCGGCCTACCGCGAACTCGGCGTCCAGTGGTGCCGCGGCCTCGACATCATCTCGGCGTTCTCGCTGTTCCGCGGCGTCGACCTCGGCGGCCGCGACGTGGCCGCCGACCGCTTCAACATGTACGAGATCGTCATCGCCTCCCAGACCCTCCACGCCGCCGGCTACGCCATGGGCGTCGCCAAGGACGGCGCGGTCGGCGGCGACGACGGCGAGGCCGTCATCGTCTACCACGGCGACGGCGCCACCGCCGAGGGCGACTTCAACGAGGCGCTGGTCTGGGCGGGCGTGTTCAACGCGCCGCTGGTGTTCTTCTGCCAGAACAACCAGTACGCGATCTCCGAGCCGAACACCCGCCAGTTCCGCGTCCCGCCCTACAAGCGGGCCGAGGGCTTCGGCCTGCCGGGCGTCCGCGTCGACGGCAACGACGTCCTGGCCTCGTACGCGGTCACCAAGGCCGCGCTCGACCGCGCCCGCGCCGGCGAGGGCCCGAGCCTGATCGAGGCCTTCACCTACCGGATGCAGCCCCACACCACCTCCGACGACGCCACCCGCTACCGCGACGAGGCCGAGCTGGACTACTGGAAGGCCAAGGACCCGATCCTGCGCTACCGCTCCTGGCTGGAGGCCGAGTCGCTGGCCGACGCCGACTATTTCGCCGCGGTCGACGCCGACGCGGCCGCCGAGGTCCGCGAGCTGCGGCAGCGGGTCATGGACCTGCCCGACCCGGACGTGACCGAGATGTTCGACGCGCTGTACGCGCAGGCGCCTGCGCCATTGCTGGAAGAGCGGGCGGAGGCGGTCGCCTTCCGCGCCTCGCTCGACGAGGGGAGTGAGTCCTGATGGCGACGATGACGATGATCAAGGCCCTCAACGCCGGGCTGCGCCGCGTCCTCGAGGAGGACGACAAGGCGCTCATCATGGGCGAGGACGTCGGCCGCCTCGGCGGCGTGTTCCGCGTGACCGACTCGCTCCAGAAGGACTTCGGCGCCGAGCGCGTCATCGACACGCCCCTGGCCGAGTCCGGCATCATCGGCACCGCGATCGGCCTGGCCCTGCGCGGCTACCGGCCGATCTGCGAGATCCAGTTCGACGGCTTCGTCTACCCCGCGTTCGACCAGCTCGTCTCGCAGCTGGCGAAGATGCCGAACCGCTCGGGCGGGCGCGTGCGCCTGCCGGTGGTCGTCCGCATCCCCTACGGCGGCGGGATCGGCGCGATCGAGCACCACTCGGAGTCCCCCGAGGCCTATTTCGCGCACACTGCGGGCCTGAAGGTCGTCACCTGCGCGGACCCGGCCGACGCCTACTGGATGATCC
The DNA here is from genome assembly GCF_000482705.1 of Glycomyces arizonensis DSM 44726. GTDB lineage: Bacteria > Actinomycetota > Actinomycetes > Mycobacteriales > Micromonosporaceae > Glycomyces > Glycomyces arizonensis. The sequence continues at coordinate 260,312 of NZ_AXWO01000004.1, forward strand.
GGCAGGCCGCCGCCTCGGACGACCCGGTGATCTTCTTCGAGCCGAAGCGCCGCTACCACGCCAAGGCCGAGGTGGACACGACCGAGGCCCCCCTGGGCCTGCACGACGCCCGCGTCGTGCGCTCCGGCACGGCCGCGACCCTGATCGCCTACGGCCCGACCGTGGACGTGGCGCTGAACGCCGCCGCGGCCGCCGCCGAGGAGGGCCTGGAGCTGGAGGTCGTGGACCTGCGCTCGCTCTCGCCGATCGACTGGGAGCCGCTGGAGGCGTCCTTGCGCAAGACCGGCCGCGCGATCGTCGTCCACGAGGCGCCGGGCACGCTCGGCATGGGCTCCGAGATCGCCGCGCGGCTCTCGGAGCGGTGCTTCTACTCCCTGGAGGCGCCGGTGCTGCGGGTGACGGGCTATGACGTGCCTTATCCGGCGAGCCGCCTCGAAGACGACTACCTTCCGAACCTGGACCGGGTGCTCGACGCCGTCGACCGGTCCCTTGAGTACTGAGGAGCGGGACATGGGTCAGAGGATCACGTTCAACCTGCCCGACCTCGGTGAGGGACTCACCGAGGGCGAGGTCGCCGCGTGGCTCGTCGAGCCGGGCGGCGAGGTCGAGCTCAACCAGCCGTTCGTGGAGGTCGAGACCGCCAAGGCGCTGGTGGAGGTGCCCAGCCCGTACGACGGGAGGCTCGCCGAGCACCACGCCTCGGCGGGCGACACGGTCGACGTGGGCGCGCCGCTGGCGTCGTTCGAGGTCGAGGGCGCCGAACCCGAGGAGCCCTCGGGGGACAAGCGCACGCCGAACCTCGTCGGCTACGGCGCCAAGGAGTCGGCTCCGAAGCGGCGCAAGCGCAAGCGCGAGAACGGCGAAGCTCAGGCGGCCCCTCCGGCGCCCGCGGCGCCGGTCGCCCCGGCCCCCGCTCCGACACCGGCTCCGGTGGAGGCGCCCGCCCCGGCGCCCACGACCGCGATGCCGACCGGGCCGACCCTCGCCAAGCCCCCGGTGCGCAAGCTCGCCAAGGACCTGGGCGTCGACCTGAGCCAGGTCACCCCGACCGGGCCGCACGGCACCGTCTCCCGCGCCGACGTCGAAGCGGCGGCCTCGGCGACGCCCGCGAGCCGTGCATCGGCACAGCGGGCCCCGGCCGGTCGCACCGCGGCCCCCTCGGGCGGCGAGGAGCGGATCCCGATCAAGGGCGTCCGCAAGCTCACCGCGCAGAACATGGTGGCCTCGGCGTTCACCGCCCCGCACGCCACGGTGTTCCTCACCTGCGACGTCACCGGCATGATGGACGTCGTGGCCGAGCTCAAGGGCCGCCGCGAGTTCGCCGACGTCAAGGTCTCGCCGCTGCTCCTGGTGGCCAAGGCCGTCCTGCTGGCGTGCCGCCGCCACCCGATGATCAACGCCGCCTGGGACGAGCCCGCCGGTGAGATCGTCGTCAAACGCGACGTCAACCTGGGCATCGCGGCGGCCACGCCGCGCGGCCTGGTGGTGCCGAACATCAAGGCCGCCCAGGACCTCAGCCTCGTCGAGCTGGCCGAGGCGATGGCCGACCTGGTGGGCACCGCCCGCGACGGCAGGACCCAGCCCGCCGACATGGCGGGCGGGACGTTCTCGATCACCAACGTCGGCGTCTTCGGCATGGACACGGGCACCCCGATCCTCCCGCCGGGGGAGTCGGCGATCCTGGTGTTCGGGGCGGTGCGGCCGCAGCCGTGGGTCCACGAGGGCGAGATCGCCGTAAGGCAGGTCACGACGCTGGGCCTGTCGTTCGACCACCGGCTCATCGACGGCGAGCTCGGTTCGCGGTTCCTCGCCGATGTCGGTGCCTTCCTTGCCGATCCGGGAGCGACCGTCCTCGCCTGGACGTGATGCAACGCACCGATGATTCAATGGCGGTTCTTGGTATTCGGTGTTGTAATTGAGGCAATGAAACAACGAGGAAACACAACTTCGAAGTTTCATACCGTCGCCGTTCGATGACGGGGAGTCGAGCATCGAACAGTGGCGAACGCCTCGGTCGCAACTGAGGCCGCGAACTTCTCTCCTCCCATTGGTGCGGTGGACAGCGCCGAGTCCCCGCACCGCACGGAGACCCTCTCCAGGGGGTTCTCACACCGGCCGGGCGCCGCGTTGCCATGAGGGGTGGGCAACTGCCGGCGCCCGGCCTTTATCTTTTTCCATTCTTCGCACGAAGTGCGCAATTCGCGTGTAACCCTGTCGAGTGAGAGCGTGTCTTACTGCTGTACCGTGTGCTTCGTCCGGCATTCTCCTCGGAACGCCGGGCCGAAAGCACCATTGAGGAGCAGCCGTGACCTCCGAGCAAGGCAACGCGTCAGCGCAGGGCGACGCCCCCAAAGAGGGGGCCGACGAGAGCAGCGCGCCCGAGAACAGCGCCCCCGTAGAGGACGGCGCGGCCCAGGGCAGCGCCTCCGAGCCTGCGGGCGCCCCTGAACCCGAAGCCGCTCCCGAGCCGCAGCCGGTGGCCGAGAGCGCCCCCGAGGCGGACGGGACCGAGCCGCCCGCCGAGCCCGAGAAGCCGGCCGAGGAGACTCCCGCTCCGCAGCCCCAGGCCGCCGAGCCGGAGGAGCCCGCACCGGCCCCCGACACGGTCGACGAGGGCGTCACGCAGGCCATCCCGACCACCTCGTCGCTCGACATCGAGATCCCGCAGGCCCCCGCCGCCGACACGGCCCCGGCGCAGCAGCCGCCCGCGTCGCAGGAGCCCCCGGCCGCTCCGGCCTCCGAGCCGCCCGCATCGCCCTCGCCCCAGCGCTTCGAGGACGAGGGCACCACGGTCCTCAAGTACGCCGTCCCTCCCGGTGACCAGCCGCAGCAGCCTCAGGCTCCCGAGCCGCCGAAGGACGTCGCCGACGAGGCCACCGAGGTGCTCCCGGCCCAAGGCGTCGGCTTCAACCCGCCGGCCCCCTTCGGCGCCGAGCCCGGCGCCCAGCAGCAGCAACCCCCGGCGCAGCCGCCCGCGGCCCCGCAGGCGCCCAGCTCGGCGTGGCCCTCGCCGCCGCCGAACCCGCTCGGCGGCGTGATGCCCCCGGCCGACGGCGGCCTGCCGCCCGGTCAGATGCCGCCGCAGGCCCCCGGTCAGATGCCGCCCGCGGCGCAGCAGCCCCCGCCGCCGCAGTCCGACGACACGCAGCGGCTCATCATCGGCGCCCAGTCGCCGCAGAGCGAGCCGCCGCAGCCGGTCGGCTACGACTCAGGCCAGCCGCCGATGTCGTCCCAGCCGCAGATGCAGCCGGGCATGTACCCCGGTCAGATGCCGCCCGGCTCCCAGCCGCCCGGGCAGATGCCCCCCGGCTCGGTGCCTCCGGGGCAGATGCCCACGGGCCAGGTGCCGCCTGGGCAGGTCCCGCCCGGCATGATGGGCCCCGGCCAGTACCCGCCGCAGCCCGCGGGCGGCGGCTCCAAGAAGAAGTGGCTCGTCCCGGTCATCGCGATCGTCGCGGTCGTCGTCCTCGGGGCCGCCGCCGCGGCCGCCTACTTCCTGTTCCTCAAGCCGCCCGTCTTCGAAGAGGGCGGGTGCGTGCGCCACACCGGCGGCGACACGGCCGAGGCCATCGACTGCGAGGAGGCCGTCGACGGCGAGGACTACGAGATCACCTCGAAGGTCGACGACGGCCAGGAATGCGCCGACGCGGGCCGCGAGACCCTCACCGTCGGCGAGGACGTCTACTGCCTCACGCTCCGCGGCGATGAAGGCGAAGGCGCCGAGGAGTCCTCGGCGCCCGTTGAAGGCGAGTAGCCGCAGACTGAGCAATATGGCCCCGGAGTTTATAGGGTATAACCTATAAACTCCGGGTTTTTGCGCCGCGCTACGCTCTTCGGGTGACTCAGTCTCGTGTGCGTGCGGCCGAACTCGTCGGCCGAGGGTGGCTCAACACCGGTGGACGGCGCCTCGATCTGGAGGGCCTCCGCGGCAAGGTCGCCGTCCTGGATTTTTGGACGTTCTGCTGCATCAACTGCCTGCACGTCCTCGACGAACTGCGGCCCCTGGAGGAGAAGTACGGCGACGCGCTCGTCATCGTCGGCGTCCACTCCCCGAAGTTCGAGCACGAGCGGGACGCGAAGGCCCTGGCCGCGGCCGTCGAGCGCTACGGCGTCGCCCACCCCGTCCTCGACGACCCCGACCTCAAGACGTGGGACGCCTACGCCGCGCGCGCCTGGCCCACCCTCGTCGTCATCGACCCCGAGGGCTACGTCGTGTCGACCATGGCCGGCGAAGGCCACGTCGAGGCCCTCGACGCGATCGTCGGCGACCTGGTGGCCGCCCACACCGCGAAGGGCACCCTCGACCCCGAAGGCAGCCCGTACGTGGCCGAGGCGCCCGCCGAGACCGCGCTGCGCTTCCCCGGCAAGGCCCTCGCCCTGCCCGGCGGCGACGTCCTGGTGTCCGACTCGGCCCGCCACCGCCTCGTGCGCCTCGCAACCGATCTCGAGACCGTCACCGGCGTCATCGGCACCGGCGAGCGGGGCCGCGCCGACGGCGCCGAACCACGATTGAATGAGGCGCAGTTCAGCGAGCCCCAGGGCCTCGCGCTGCTCCCCGCCGACGTCGCCGAACGCGTCGGCTACGACGTCGTCGTCGCCGACACCGTGAACCACCTCCTGCGCGGCGTGCGCCTCGCCGACGGCACCGTCACCACCGTCGCCGGGACCGGCCGCCAGTGGCGGTCCGACACCGGCGTCACCGCCGCCCTCGACGTCGACCTCTCCTCGCCGTGGGACGTCGCCTGGTTCGACGGCGCGGTCATCGTCGCGATGGCCGGGATCCACCAGCTGTGGCGCTTCGACCCGGTCGCGGGCACCGCCGCCCCATGGGCCGGCACCACCGTCGAGAGCCTCAAGGACGGGCCGCTCGCCGAGGTGTGGATGGCCCAGCCGTCCGGACTGGCCGCCGACGGCGACCGCCTCTGGATCGCCGACGCCGAGACCTCCGCGCTGCGCTACGTCGAAGGCGGCCGGATGCACACCGTCGTCGGCCAGGGCCTGTTCGACTTCGGGCACGTCGACGGCCCGGCCGCCGACGCGCTCATGCAGCACCCGCTCGGCGTCGGGGTCCTGCCGGACGGCCGCATCGCCGTCGCCGACACCTACAACGGCGCTCTGCGATGCTACGACCGGGCCACCGGCGAGGTCGCCACGCTCGCGAGCGGCCTGGCCGAACCCAGCGACGTCATCGTCGCGGGCGGCAGGCCCGTCGTGGTCGAATCGGCCGCGCACCGCCTCGTCGCCCCCGATCTCGACGAGGCCGCCGTCGACGGCGAGCACCACCGCGTCACGCGCAAACGCACCGCGGTCGCCCCCGGGAGACTCCGCATCGAAGTCCTGTTCGAGCCCGCCGCGGGGCAGAAACTCGACTACACGTTCGGCTCGCCGGTCAAGGTGACGGTCTCGGCCGACCCGCCGGGGCTGCTCGCCTCCGGCGCGGGGAGCGGCGAGGAGCTCGTCCGCGAGGTCGAACTGGCCGATGGCGTGGACCGCGGCGTCCTCCAAGTGGTGGCGCAGGCCGCCACGTGCGACGCCGGGGCCGAGCACCCCGCCTGCCACCTGACCCGCCAGGACTGGGGCGTCCCCGTCGAGGTGACCGAGGGCGGCACCGATACGCTCCGGCTGATCCTGCGCTCCTGAGACGCGGCCTCTTTCTGCTGATTCGTGCCAATTCACGTTCGCGCGGCGTGTCGCCGGACCGCGCGAACGCCGCGCGCATTAGCTTTGGCCAGACCACATTGCTCACTAAGGGAGGAAACCCGTGACCGCCGAGGCAGACGCCCGGGAACACTACGCAGCGTACGAGCACTGGCTCGTCCTCAACCCCGCCGACCAGATCGTCGAGGTGGGGCAGCTGATCGCGCAGCAGGTCAGGACCGTCGAATACCTCGCGCCGCAGTACGCCGGCACCCTGGCCGACTTCGAACCGGACCTCTCGGGTATTCAATCGAACGGATAGCCGATAGCGGCCTTTCAGTCGATATTCGGCAGGGTCGATCGGAGTAACGTCAGCAGCGACGCGAGCGGTGCACCAATGTGTGAACGGGACATAGTCCCTGGTAGAACGGTGTATCGCGCGCGACGGGCCGCCTCAGCGCAAAGGGCACTCAACGGGCACTGAGCAACACCGACAACGAGCCGCTGAGGCGGCTTCACGCTGCGCGGCACAGTGCCGCGTTCGATGCGCGGCGACGGCGCGAGGGGAATGCCGGCCGATTCCGCTAGAGGCGGAACCATCCTGCGGCCGAGCGCCTCGGCGCTGTCAGGTCGCGCTGCTACCGTCGATGGGTGGAAGCTTTCGAAAGGCCCTTCGGCGGCGACGAGTCCGGCCCGGTCCAAGCCCCGATGCACCCCGCCTGGATCAGGCTGATGCCGTGCAGCATCGAACTGTTCCGGACCGTCCCCTCACTGAACCCGTTCCCCGCGAGCTGGTGGGCCGACGTCTTCCCCGAGGACGACATCTGGAACGAGCCGGTCTGGTGCGACCCGGGCGACGTCGACGAGTGGATCGCCGAGGCCCGCGAGCACCACTACGGCGCCTCTCCCGAGGTCATCGAGAAGGAGGCCCGCGAGGAGTACGACCGGGCCACCGCCGAGCGGAGCGAGCGCATCGCCACGTTCACCACCCACTGCGAGCGCACCGGCCTGCCCGTGCCGCACACCGTGCGCGACCTGCTGGAGTTCCTGCTCGCCCTGGGCCTCTACCGCGGGGAGACCCGCGACGGCCAGCTGTTCGTGGCCCCGCAGCTGTACATCAACCCGTTCGACGTGCTCGCCTTCGGCAAGCTCGAGGCCATCGAGGAGGCCGCCGACCAGCGCGGCGACCTCGAGGAGCTCACCGCCATCGCCATCAGGCGCGTCGGCGGCGTCGAGTACGAGTTCGACGACGAGGGCCGCTTCGTCCTGCCCGGCGGCGCCACTTCGGCCACCGTCACGGTCGACCTCCTCTCGCTCGGCGACGACGCGGGCGTCCCGCCGCAGGTGGTCCGCGGGATGCTCATGGAGCTCGCCGAGGACGGCGACGTGAGCACCTCGGCCGACCTGGGCACCGTCCCGCTCGCCGAGCAGTTCACGCTCACGGCCTCCGACGACCTGCTCGGCGGCTACCCCAACGACGAGCTCCTGCCGCCCGAGCACGCCTGAGCGCGCCGCAATCACCGAACGCCCGCTGGGGGCCGTGGGCGGTCGCGGTCTTCCCGCCCGGGCATGGCCCGAGCGCGGCACCGGTGCCGATCGCCTGGAGTAGCCACGAGTGGTGGGATCTTGCCGTGCGAGCGCGCTTGAGCGCGCCAGTGGCACTCGGCCACCTCGCGCGGCCGTGGGCGGTCGGAGCCCTGTCGCCCGAGCAATGACCAAGTGCGCCCTCCGCATCGTTCACCCTCAGTTCACCCGCGCGTCCACCGGCGTGCACCTCGATCGCATTTCATGAGTACAGGATGAGTGCAGGACGCGTTAACGGCGGTTGAAGATCGGTGATTGGAGTTCGCGTGGCAGTGAACGAGACCGACCGGCGGACCGAACCGGTCCAGGTCGAGACCAGGACGTCCCGCGGCGCCCGGCTCACGGACGGCTCGCAGGCATCCCCGCGGGCGCTCGGCCCGCAAGGGCCGCCGAAGGGGCTCGTCGACGCCTCGCACGCCTCCCCGAGCGGCACCGAGACCCTCATCCGGCTCAGCGGCGTCGACATCCACTACGGCAAGACCCACGCCGTGCGCGACGTGTCCCTCCCCGTCGCCCGCAACCGCATCACCGCGATGATCGGGCCGTCGGGCTGCGGCAAGTCCACGGTGCTGCGCTCGATCAACCGCATGAACGACCTCATCCCCGGCGCCAAGGTCACCGGCGAGATCACCTACCACGGCAAGGACATCTACGGCCCCGGCGTCGACCCGATCGCCGTCAGGCGGTACATCGGGATGGTGTTCCAGAAGGCCAACCCGTTCCCCAAGTCGATCTACGACAACGTCGCCTACGGCCTGCGCATCAACGGCATGACCGACGGCCTCGCCGACCGCGTCGAGCGGGCTCTGCGCGGGGCCGCGCTGTGGGACGAGGTCAAGGACAACCTCAAGAAGAGCGCGCTGGCGCTCTCGGGCGGGCAGCAGCAGCGGCTGTGCATCGCGCGGGCGATCGCGGTGGAACCGGAGGTGCTGCTCATGGACGAGCCGTGCTCGGCGCTCGACCCGATCGCGACGGCCCGCATCGAAGCGCTCATGAACGAGCTGGTCGAGGACTACACGATCGTCATCGTCACCCACAACATGCAGCAGGCGGCCCGCGTGTCGGACGCGACGGCGTTCTACTCGGCCGACGTGGACGGCGCGGGGGAGCGCTACGGCTTCCTCGTCGAATTCGACGACACGCAGCGGCTGTTCTCGAACCCCTCGGACCCGCGCACCGAGGACTACATCACCGGCCGCTTCGGCTGAGGGACTGCATCGGCGCCGCGGCGCACCGCCGTCTCGCCCCGACGGGCCGCATCCGCAGACACCCTCTTTCTTATATTCTATAACTTATATGATGTACATATGTTATATGTTATAGTCATATCTTATAGGGTATAGGCTTCATTTTGCTGTGCTTGCGGCACTCAGAGGCCGTTGCCGCACAGGATCGAGGTGGTGCGGTTCTCGACGTCGGTGACCTGCCAGAAGAATTCGCCGCCCGAACACGGTGCGGACGCGTCGTTCGCCTCGTCGGTGGTCATCTCCTCCGGCGGATCGACCGCGACGGTGTCGACCACTTCGTACAGCGCCAGGTCCGAGTCGCACGGCACGCTCCACCAGGTGTCGCTGTCGTCGAAGCACGAGCCCGTGTCGGGCGTGACCGGGGTGCGGCCCTCGCTGTCGGCGTTCCCGATCGCCTCGACGCAGTACAGCTCCTCGACGCCGCCGGTCGCCTCGTCATAGGTGAAGTACCAGTCCTTCCACAGCTCCCCGAGCTGGAACGCCCCGTACTCCTCACCGCACACGTCGTAGGCGGCCTGGACGTCGGCGAGCATGCCCTCGTCGTCGACGGTCGCGCCGGTGTCGTCGCTGACCGCCGTGATCTGCCAGAACGCCTGCTCCCCGTCGCACGACGTCGTCAGATCGAACGAGTAGCCCACGATCTGCGGCTCGTACGGCAGGCACAGGCCCACCGCCTCGTCGATCGTCGGCGGGCCAGTGGTCTCCTCCGGCGCCGTCGTGGGCTCCTCGGTGACCTGCTCGGAGGTCTCCTCGATGGCGCCCTGCTCGGGTTCGTCGTCGCCGCGCAGGTTCATGAAGATCAGGACGGCCGCGGCGATGACCACGACCGCCCCGGCGACGGACAGGCCCGCGATGAGACCCGTCCGGTGCTTCCGCGGCGGCGGCCCGGGAGGGCCGAACTGGTAGGGATAGCCGCCCTGCGCGCCCGTGTAGCCGGACCCCGTGGACGGAGGCGGCCACGGCGGCGGGACGCCTCCCGGCGGTGGCTGCCCCGGACCCTGGCCGGGGGACGGATACTGGGGCGGACCCCCGCCTTCCGACGGCGGCTGCCCGGGGCCCTGTCCGTACGGGTGCTGCGGGTCGGGGCCCGAGGGAGGGCCGCCGTAGTTGGGAGGCTGCGACATGGCCTCAGACTATGAGCAATCCTCGCCCGAAGCGGTGGAACCGGCCGAATCCCCGCACCGCCCGCGGCGCCCTACAACTCGTTGCCGCAGAGGATGGCGGTCGTCAGCCCCTCGACATCGGTGATCTCCCAGTAGTACTCGCCGCCGCACGTGGCCGCCTCGGCCGCCGCGTCGTCGTCGAGGTCCTGCGGCTCGTCGAACACGACCGTGTCGACGACCTTGTAGACCGCCAGGTCGGAATCGCACGGCACCGTCCACCACTGGTCGCTCTCGTCGAAGCAGTCGCCGGTGTCCGGCGTGTACGGCAGGCGCCCCTCGTCGTCGGGGTTGCCGAGCGCCTCGATGCAGTACAGCGAGTCGACCGAGCCCGAGGAGTACACCCAGTGCCAGTTGGTCCACGGCTCGCCGAGGAAGGACGTCGCATAGTCCTCGCCGCACAGGTCGTAGGCGACCTGGTTGCTCTCCAGGTTCCCCTCGTCGTCGACGGTCGCGTCGATGTCGTAGGACTGGTTCGTGATCTTCCAGAACGCCTCGGCGTCGTCGCAGTCCGTCAGCTCCAGGCCGTCGCCGACGATCACCGGCTCGTAGGGCAGGCACTGGCCGATCTCGCCGTCGTCCCCCGCGGGCGTGGTCGTGTCGTCCTCCGGCGTCGTCACGTCGTCGGCCGGAGTCGTGCTCTCGTCCTCGGCGGGCGTGGTCGTGCCGTCGTCGGCCACGGGTTCGCCGTCGTCGCCCTGGTTCGCCACGAACGCCACCAGCAGGATCGACCCCAGCGCCAGCACGGTGCAGCCGACGACGATGGCCCCGATGAGCCCGTAGTTGCGTGGCCCCCGTTCCTCTGGGAGCGACGGGCCGCCGTACTGCGGCCCGAAACCGTAGCCGGGGTTCGGCTGACGTTCGGGCGGCATGCTGTAGTTCGGGGGGACGGTCATATTGCCAAGCTATACAGCCGTGTCAACCGCGCCGGGCGGGGCCGGTGCTCAGTAGGAGAAGCCGCACGCCTTCCAAGCGCCCTCCTCGACGATCAGGTCGACGGTGCCGATCGGGGTCTCGCTGCCGTACATGACCATGGCGACCTCGACGGTCACGCCCTCGTCGGTCTCGGTCGTGTCACTGGCGACGATGTCGTCGATCATCTCGAGCATGTCCCCGAGCGTGTCGGTGACGGTCGCCCCCGTGGTCTCCAGATCGCTCAGGTACATGCCCGGGTCGGCGCACACCAGCCCTTCAGCGGACTCCTCGCTCATCCCGAACATGATCTTCGCGACCGTCACCGCGACCGCCTCGGGATCGCCTTCGGCCGTCTCGTCGGCGGCTTCCTCGTCGTCGGCGGCCTCCTCGGCGCCCGCGCTCGCCTCGGTCGCGACGCCGCCGCCGTCACCCCCCCGGTTCACCATGAAGGCCACCAGCAGGATGGAGCCGAGCACCAGCGCGGTGCAGGCGACGACGATGCCGCCGACGAGCGCGGTGTTGCGGCGCGGCTGCGCACCGCCCGCCGAGGCGTAGGGGCCGCCGGGCGTGTACGGCGACTGCGAGGGGTAGTTCATGCACTACAGCGTATCGGGCAGGATCAACACCCGCTCGGTCGTGTAGTCGTCCATAGCGGACGCCACGCCCTCGCGGCCCACCCCCGAGGCCTTGACGCCGCCGTACGGCATCTGGTCGGCCCGGAACGAGGGCACGTCGCCGATGACGACGCCGCCGACCTCCAAATCCCGGTGCGCCTGCATCACCTGCGGCAGCCGCTCGGTGAACACCCCCGCCTGGAGCCCGTACCGCGAGTCGTTGATCGCCGCCAGCCCCGCCTCGAAGCTGTCGACGCTCTGGAGCACCAGCACCGGCCCGAAGACCTCCTCGCGCAGCACCAGCGCGTCCTGGCGCACCTCGGCGAGCACCGTCGGCTCCAGGGTCGCGCCCGAGCGCGGCGAGCCCCCGCACAGCACCTTCGCGCCGCCGTCGACCGCGTCGGCCACCCACGACTCGACCCGCTCGGCGGCCTCGACGCTGATCATCGGCCCGACCTTGCACGCCGGGTCGCTCGGGTCGCCCGTCGGCAGCGAGCGGACGTGGTCGGTGATCCGCTCGGCCATGTCGGCGAACGCCCCGGCCTCGATGAAGACCCGCTGCACGGCGATGCACGACTGCCCCGCCTGGTAGTTCCCGAACGTCGCGATCCGCTCGGCGGCCCAGTCCCGCCGCGGGTAGTCCGCGGCCACCAGCGCCGCCCCGTTGCCGCCCAGTTCGAGCGTCACGTGCTTGTCCGGCACCTGCCGCATGATCTGGGCGCCGACGGGGCCCGAGCCGGTGAACGAGACGACCGGCAGCCGCGGGTCCTCGACCAGCTGCGCGGCCCGGTCGTTCGGCACCGGCAGCACCGACAGCATCGCCGGCGGCAGGTCGGTCTCGGAGAACAGGGCCCCCAGGTGCAGCGCCGACAGCGGCGTCGCCGGGGCCGGCTTGACCACGATCGGGCAGCCCGCGGCGATCGCCGGGCCGATCTTGTGCGCCACCAGGTTCAGCGGGAAGTTGAACGGCGAGATCCCCAGGACGGGGCCGCGCGGGAAGCGCCGCACGAGCGCCACGCGGCCCTCGGCGGCCGCGTCGGTGTCGAGCCGCTGGAGCGTGCCGGAGAAGCGCCTGGCCTCCTCGGCGGCCCACCGGAACGTCGAGACCGCGCGCCGCACCTCGGCCCTGGCCCAGGAGATCGGCTTCCCGGACTCGGCGGTGACGAGTTCGGCGCACGTCTCGGCCTCCTCGTCGAGGCGGCGCCGGACGTGCTCGAGCGCTTCGGCGCGGACGTGCGCGGGCAGGGCCGCGGCCTCGCGGGCGACCCCCGCGGCCGCGGCGACGGCCGCCTCGACCTGGCCCGAGGTGGCCCAGGACGTGGCGCCGACCGGCGAGTCGTCGAAGGGGTGTGTGACGAAGAATTCCTCCTCGCCGTGCTGCGGACGGCCGGCCACCCAAATGGGCGAAACGGGACGGAGACGTTGCGACATGGTTCAAGCCTACGGGTTCGCGCGGGGCAATGGCCGCGATCCGGCCGCCCGGGCCCATCGCACCCACTTGCCTCGGATATTGCCGAGGCAAGGCATGATGGGGCCATGAGTGAACAGCAATCAGGTGCGGGGTATCCCCAGCAGCCGACCTCCGGCCAACCGCAGCAGCAGGGGTACCCGCCCCAGTACGCCTCCCCGCAGGCGCAGTACCAGGCCCAGCAGCAGTATGCGGCCTATGCCCCCCAGGGTCCGTCGTTCTTCGACCGCCTCGGCGTTCCCTCGATGCCCGCGATCCTGGGCCTGGCGGGCCTCGCCGCGCTCGTCCTGTCCGGCCTCATCGCCGGCACCAGCGACAGCATGGACCCGTCCGAACTGGGTTACATCGTCGGTGACTACTTCGGCGGCATCCAGACGCTGCTGGTCGCCACGGTCGTCATGTTCGCGCTGACGCTCTTCGGCGGCGAGCGCCTCCGCGCGCTGTGGAAGACGCTGACGGTCGCGGCCGTGGCGCTCTTCCTGGCGAGCTTCCTGTATCGACTCTTGTCGCTGTCGGAAGGCAACAACGCCTCGGACGCCTCGTCGTGGATCGGGGCGATCCTGCTCCTCGGCGCGATGGGCCTGTTCCTGGCCGGTGCCCTCATGGCTCCCCTCAACGCCGAGGCCGCCGCGGCGAAGGCCGCCTCCCAGCAGCAGGCGGCCGCGCAGCAGCAGGGCCAAGCGGGCTACGCCACCGGCCAGCAGGGCGGCGCGCAGCAGACCCAGCAGAACCAGCAGTGGCCGCAGGCGCCGCAGCAGTAACGGCAGCGGCACCGACGCGACAGCGAGGCGGTCGCGACCCTGAGGTCGCGACCGCCTCGCATTGTGCTGTATCGCTGGGTTTCCGCCGTGCCGTGACGGCCTGCGCCCTTCGTCGTCGCGGCCGTGTCCGCTGCTTCGGCGCAAGAGGTCGGCAGACCGGCTCGGGCGCGGAGGGCGGCAATGGCAGCGGGTGACGCTGGATTGTGGATTGCAGGTGCCGGATCGGGCCACGCCCGCGGCCGTGGGGGCTCGCGGACTTCTCCGAGACGGCTAACTTCTTGTCCGGCGGGACCCAGTCGTCTTCACGGACTTCGTCGTCGTCCGGGTTGTACCGATCGGCATAAGCGTCGTATGGGTCCTCGTCGGGCTCTACGTCCTCGGCATCCTCACGACCGCCTGAGAGCTCGCGCTCGAGCGCGCGCAGGTCGGTGTTCGGAGCATGGTACTTGAGCTTACGGGCCACTTTGGTCTGCTTTGCCTTAGCTCGGCCGCGCCCCATATGGCTCGACCCCCTCGCACAGAAATCATCGGGGCGGCCAATACGGCGCCCCGGAATGCTTGCAATCTCTTCGTGGCTCCTACGGTACAACCTCGCGGCGCTCGGTTGCATCCCGGCCCATGAGTTGGATGCCACAGAATTCCGGCGATCGGGCCCGGACAGCACGGGTTTTCGGCCCTCGACGGGGCTTGCCTCGACATGAGCATCCGCTCACATCATGGGAGCGATGTCCACGATGTGAGCGGTCTGCGTCGGCGGAAGGCACCGCCGAAAGCCGCGTCAGCGGAAGACGCGCAGGCGCTGGAGGCGGCCGACCGCGGCCATCCGCTCCTCGGCGATCGCGTCGGCGGCGGCCACCGGCGTGACGCCCTCGCCCTTGGCGCGTTCGAGGATTCGCGCGGTCGTGCCGCCGATCTGCGCGGTGCGCCGCTCGGCGCGCTTGAAGTCGAACGGCCCCGCGTACTCCTCGGCGACCTGGATGACGCCGCCGGAGTTGACCACGTAGTCGGGGCAGTAGAGGATCCCCGCCCGGTCGAGCTCGTCGGCGACGGCCGCGTCGGCGAGCTGGTTGTTGGCCGCGCCGCAGACGATCTCGGCGTCGAGGGTCTTCAGCGAGTCCTCGTTGAGGACACCGCCGAGAGCGCAGGGGGCGTAGACGTGGACCCCGGAGGCGATGAGCTCGTCGGTGTCGGCGACGAGCCGCACCCGCGGGAAGTGCTCGGCGGCCCAGGCGCGGGCGGCATCGGACACGTCGGTGGCGACGACCTCGGCGCCCGCCTCGACCAGGTGCGGCAGCAGGTGCCGTCCGACCTTGCCGAGCCCGGCGACGCCGACGGTGCGGCCCGAGAGGTCCTCGGCGCCCCAGCGGTGGACGGCGGCGGCCTTCATCGCCTGGAACACGCCGAAGGCGGTGAGGATCGAGGAGTCGCCGGCGCCGCCGGCGTCGGGAGAGCGGCCGGTGACGTGGCGCGATTCGCGCGCCACCGTGTCCATGTCCTCCACATAGGTGCCGACGTCGCAGGCGGTCACGTAGCGCCCGCCGAGGGTCTCGACGAAGCGGCCGTAGGCGCGCAGCAGCGCCTCGCTCTTGTCGGTGGCGGGGTCGCCCCAGATGACGGCCTTGCCGCCGCCGTGGTCGAGTCCGGCGATCGCGTTCTTGTAGGCCATCCCCTCCGAGAGGTGGAGGACGTCGGTGAGGGCCTCCGCCTCGGTGGCGTAGGGGTAGAAGCGGGTGCCGCCGAGGGCGGGGCCGAGCGCGGTCGAGTAGATCGCGATGACGGCTCGCAGCCCGGAGTCGGGGTCGTGGCAGAACACGACTTGCTCATGGCCGCATGCGTCGAAGATGCTCATGGCTTGCTCCAGTTCTGTGGGCGGTGGTTCGCCGCCCTATGGTCGGCCGGATCGCGGCCGGGGCGTTTGTGGCGTAGCGCGGGTATGGCTACGCCTCCAGTCTAGGACTGTGGAAGTATCTGCCTCGTGTACGCACCGAACGCGTCGTATCTGCGCGTCTATGAGCCGGCCGGGGCCTTCGCCGACGCCGACTACTGGCGCGCCTACGCCGCTTCGGGGCGGGCGCCCGAACCCCACGAGGGCCCGAAGCAGCGCCGTGAAGCACTCTACGAGCGCATCGGATGGCCTTGGCGGGGTGTCCCCTCCTTCGGGCGCGAGGCCTACGTCATCGACCGCGGCGACGACGCCGAGCCGCTGGTGTGCCCCTGGAATCTGCGCTACCGCATCGCTCAGGCCGCGCTGGAGCTGCGGCGGCTGACTCCCGAGCCGGTCGCCGAGGCGCTCATCCCGCCCGACTTCCTGGCCTCGGCCGCCGAGATCGTGGCCCACGACGACCTCACCGACCGCCACGAGGCGCCCGCGGACGCCCACGAGCAGGTGGCGTCCTGGTCGGTGCCGCTGCGCTGGTTCACCTGCGTCCGGCCCGGGGACCGGCAGCTGGTCATCCACCCGCGGGCGACGTGGCTGCGCTACCGCACGCCGATGTCCAAGGCGCGGACGCAGCTGGTCGTGGCGCGCAACCTCATCCGCGCCGAGTTCGGCGAGGACGCCGAACTCGGCGTCGCGATCGGCGAGACCACGGAGTGGCTGGAGGGCTTCCATCACGAGTCGGTGGTGGAGCTGGACTACGGCGGTCTGGTCTCCCGCATGGACTATGAGGAGCTGCGCCGGGAGGACTCGGTGGACCTCACGTGGGAGGCCCTCGACCGGCTCGGTGCGAACGAGCCAGAGGCGGCGCAGGAATGCTATGCGCGCCTAGTGGAACGCTGGCGTGATCGTCGTCTCGGCGAGCGCCTCAACTGACGTCCACTCTCGAGAGCCGCACCCCTTCTCAGCTCGGTGTTCTCCAGTGGAGTGATCACTCGGATGAGTGAGCCGAGCGGAAAGTCCAGTCAAAATCGGCCGTTCGGACTATGTCGGACATCTACGACAGCACGGACGATTGGAGAAGGAACGAATCCAGGCTGCGGCAGCCGGTGATTCCCCAGCCCGTCTGTGGAGGAGATTGAATTATGACGACAGACTTGAACCTTCCGGTGGAAACAGAGGCCCTGCTCACGCCCTCTGAAGTCGCTGCGATGTTCCGCGTTGACCCGAAGACCGTCACCCGCTGGGCCAAGGCGGGGAAGATCTCGGCGATCCGCAC
The DNA here is from genome assembly GCF_000482705.1 of Glycomyces arizonensis DSM 44726. GTDB lineage: Bacteria > Actinomycetota > Actinomycetes > Mycobacteriales > Micromonosporaceae > Glycomyces > Glycomyces arizonensis. The sequence goes on from NZ_AXWO01000004.1 coordinate 276,853, forward strand.
CCTCGGAGGCCACCGCCGCTACCGCGAGTCGGAGATCCGTGCCCTGATCAACGGCGACATCCCCGGTCAGCGCGAAGCCTCCGAGTAGCAGGAGGGCCGGGCCACCCTGCCGGCCGCCTGCATCCCCCCGAAAATCTGGAAGCGCGGGCCCTCCCTCAGGGCCCGCCAAACCAAAGCAGCCGCCCGCCCAGGCGGCCTTTTTCGTGCCCAAGGACAGGTTATATCCTATAATCTTCAGGAAGATTATAGGATATAAGTCTAGTTCGGCTGTTTATGACTTCCGCTGCGCCCCGCGCGGCCGGGGGTGAGTACGGCACCAGCGCCGAGATCTACCGCGTCGCGCGCGGCGCGGCCCGCCGCTATTGCAGCGGAGAGCGAGTGGAGTTGCCGTGCGCTCTCCGCGTCCGGACCGGCCGCTCAAAGAGCGTCCGGCGCTGCGGTACGGAACCCGCGCCCGTCTCTGCGAGCCCCGCACGGCCCGGTGCGGCCGTCCTGAGCGGCGTTGGGCGCGGATCGCCCATCCGGGCTCGCTCGGCCGGGAGTGAAGGCGGCGGGCAGAGGAATCGAGAGCAGGCGTCCGTCCCTGGGCGCGGCGACGGCCATGCTGCGGCACGGGAGGTCACGAGGTATTGGAAAGCGCTGCCCTGGCGAAACGTGACGGTGCCGCCGGGGTCTGAGCGCGCGGTACCTCGGCGGCATCGTCGTTGCCCGGTCGCGGCGCCCTGTCCTGCGGCGCCGCAGCTGCCCCGACCGCTTTCATGCGACCGGTCCGCGGTCGACGCGACGTTGTGATGGCGCGAGCCGCGTCGTCGTGTTCCTGGCCGGCCGCGCGGGGGCGGCCTGAGCGGCAGGTGAACCGGCTCCGGCACCGGCGGTGAACACGGGTCTCGACGACCCGCCCGGCGCCCCGCCTGTGTGAGAAGCGGAGTTCGACCCAGAGCCGCCGGTCCTTGCGGATCGGCACCAACCGAGCATCGTGAAGTTCTCTCAAGTCCGAGGTTAGCAGGGGCGACGCCCGCTGTCACCAACTCGGCAATTCGAATCGCCCCGCCTCGTCGGTCCCCACCAGGCCGTCGGCGATCAGCTGGGCCACGGCCTCGTCGACCATGCGCGAATCTGGCCAGACCGCGTCGAGCCGGTCCTTGGCGACCGGCCCGTCGGCCTCCCGCAGCACCGCCATGATCTCGCCGCGCACGTGCCGGTTCGTGCCCTTGTAGCGCTGGCGCTTGCGGCTGGGACCGGCCGGGACCTCCTGCCCGGAGAACCCGCACGCGTCGGCCACCGGGCACTGGCCGCACTCCGGCTTGCGGGCCGTGCACACCAGCGCGCCCAGCTCCATCAGCGCCACCGACACGCGCGCGGCGACGGCGGTCTCGGCCGGAAGCAGGGCCTCGGCGGCGGCCAGATCGGCCTTGGTCGTGGCCGTCCCGGCGTCGCTCTCCCCGCCGAGGCGGGCGACGACCCGGCGGACGTTCGTGTCGACCACCGGGTGGCGCCGACCGTAGTGGAAGACGGCCACCGCCGCGGCGGTGTAGACGCCGATCCCCGGCAGCCGCTCGAGCTCGGCCGGGTCCGAGGGGACGATGCCGCCGTGCTCCTCGGCGAGGATGCGGGCGCACTCCTGGAGCCGCAGCGCCCGCCGCGGGTAGCCCATGCGGCCCCACTCGCGCAGCACCTCGGCAGTGGGGGCCGCGGCCAGGTCGGCGGGGGTCGGCCAGCGCTCCATCCACGCCTCCCACACGGGGGCGACGCGCGCGACCTGCGTCTGCTGGCTCATGACCTCGGAGACCAGGACGCCCCACGCGGTCGTTCCGGGACGGCGCCACGGCAGTTCGGCGCGGCCGCGGTCGTCGAACCAGGGCAGGAGTCGCTCGGCGAGGTGATCGGGTGCGAGCATGCCCCCATTGTCCGCGTGTAGTTCCGCCGATCCAACCCGAGGGTGGGTTAGCGTCCCGACGTGCAGCGTTTCCAGGGCAAGTTCGTGAAGGGATCGGAGCCGGCGTCGGTCTACTGGCAGCGCCGGGCGATCGTGGCGGGCGCGGCGGTCCTGCTGATCGCGGTCGTCGTGTTCGGGGTCAAGGCGCTCGGCTCGGACGGCGGCGACGCCGACGAGGGGCGGGCCGAACCGCAGGAGTGGGTCGCGCCGTCCTCGTCCAGCACGCTCAATCGCCCGCAGGTCTCGCCGACCCCCGCCGCCGAGCCGAACAGCGCTTCGACCTCGCCGACCACGGCGCCCGCGTGCGAGGAGGACGCGCTGATGCTCCAGGTGGTGGCCGCGTTCGACGAGGTCCGGTCAGGGGCGGAGGTGCCGGTGAGCGTCCTGGTCGCCAGCGCCGCCGCCGTGACGTGCACGGTCGACCTCGGCGCGGTCGCGGTCGAGCTCACCGCGGGCACGGACGTCGTCCACTCCACCGCGCACTGCGCCGACGCCGAGCCGAAGCCGGTGGAGCTGGCCGAGGGCGCGGGCCAGACCGTCGAGTTCACGCTCGACGGCCTCGCCTCCGAGCCCGGCTGCGAGGGCGACCGCAGGCGCCTGCCCGCCGGTGACTACCAACTGCGTGCGAAACTCGGCGAGGCCGTCTCGCAGCCCACCGAGCTGACGCTGACCTAGATGTAGCGGTCGAGGATCGACACCTCGGCCAGGCGCGTGAGGCTCTCGCGGATGTTCTGCGCTCGCCCCGGGCCGATCCCGTCGACGTCCTGCAGGTCCTCCACCGAGACGCCGAGCAGCTCCGGCAGGGACCCGAAGCGGGAGACCACGCGCTCGACGACGGCCTCGGGCAGGCGCGGCACCTTCGCGAGCATCCGGTACCCGCGCGGGCTCACCCGCCGGTCGAGCACGTCCGGCGAGGCCGGGTAGCCGACCGCGCGCGCCACGGCGGCGAGGTCGAGCAGCTCCGTCGAGCTCATCTCGTCGACGGTGCGCAGCGCCTTCGGGAAGTCCCCGCCCTCGGGCAGGTAGTCGCGCACGACCAGCTCCCGGTCGGCGTCGACGCCGGACATGAGCTCGTCCAGCTGGAGGGCGAGGAGGCGCCCGTCGGTGCCGAGCTCGATGACGTGCCCTTCGACCTCGTCGGCGATGTGCCGGGCCATCTCGAGGCGCTGGAGCACGGTGACGGCGTCGCGGACGGTGACGAGGTCCTCGATCTCCAGGCTCGAGAGGTTCCCGGCGACCTCGTCGAGGCGCTGCTTGTAGCGCTCCAGCGTGGCCAGGGCCTGGTTGGCGCGCGAGAGGATCTTCGTCGACGGCTCCAGGAGGTGGTGCACCGGTCCCATGTAGAGCCCGATGGTGTGCATCGACTGGCTCACGGAGATGACCGGCAGACCCGTCTGCTTCGCGACGCGCTCGGCGGTGCGGTGCCTGGTGCCCGATTCGGCCGAGAAGATCGACGGGTCGGGCATGAGGTGGACGCCGGCGCGCACGATGCGGGAGCCGTCGGTGGTCAGCACCACCGCTCCGTCCATTTTGCACAATTCGCGGAGGCGCGTCGCCGAGAACTCGATGTCGAGCTCGAAGCCGCCGGTGCACATCGCCTCGACCTCGTCGTCGCAGCCGACGATGATGAGCGCGCCGGTGCGGCCGCGCAGGATCCGCTCCAGACCGTCGCGCAGCGCCGTTCCGGGGGCCATGGTGGCCAGTGTCGCGCGTAGGCCTTCATCCGGGATCACCGGCACGAGAACCCCCATAGGTGAACTAGCTGTCCGGCGGGCGCCGGTTGGACGGTGTGCGCCGATGCCCCGAGCCGGTCGGCGCGGCTCGCGGGCCTCGCCGGGGCGGGTGGACGAAGCGGACACCGGGTTGCTCCCAGTGTACGGACGGACCGGGCGGGAGCGGGACCCGGATTTCCCGTGGCCGCCTGAAATGTCCGTCCTTTTGCGTTGGTTCACCCCAATTGAACTGCGCATTCGCAAGTGATTGCCGTCTCAGGAGCCGCGCCGGGGCCGGTCGTCCCACGGCCCCCCGGCCGCCGCGGCCGCCGCCGCTGGCTACAGTTGCCGTCGAGGAGGTGAGTCGGTGCGCAGAAGCTCGGAATGGACCGTCGTCGAGCGCAGCTCCCCGACCCGCCGGATCTCCTCGCTCGCCCTCTATGCCACCGTGTGCGCCGTCGTGATCGGCTCGCTCGCCTGGCTCGTGCACACCGAGCCGGCCACGCTCAACTCCGGCGAGGCGAACCCGGTGGTGGCGCTGCCGGGCTTCTTCGCCGTCATCGCCGCAGTGGGAGCGGTCTTCTTCCTGGTGCCGCTCAGCCGACCGCCGCAGCTGCACGTCAACCACTTCGGACTGCGCGTGCGCGCCGGTTTCGGGAAGGCCCTGCTCATTCCGTGGAGCAACGTCGAGGAGCTGGCCGCCATCACCGTCGGCTCCGGCAGGAAGGGGCACTCGTACCTGCTCCTGGCCGCCGACGTGTACCTCGGACGCGGCGGCTCGGACCGGCCCGGCTTCATCGACCGCTCGGTGCTGCGCGAGGCCACCCGCGCCACGGAGGGGCTCGTGGCGGGCTTCGACCTGGCGGTGCGCTGCGGCGACTTCAGGCCCGAACCGCAGCAGCTGCTCGCCCGCCTGGCCTCGTTCGCCCCCGGTCACGTCCAGGTCGTCGACCGCCTCTGAGCCTTCGAGCGGTGCCGAAGCGCCGCGACCGGCCCGGCCGAAGCCGGACCGGTCGCGAATACGGCCTTCAGACCTCGAAGAGCGCTTCGGTGCGCTCCACCGAGGCGGCGCGCACCGCCCAGTAGGCGAGCGTGGTGAGGTCGGTGCAGCTCATGATGCGTTCGCGCTCGGCATCGGTGAGTGCGATGCCCCGGACGTTGAGTATCGCGATCACCGTCTCGGCGCGGCCCTCGGCGCGGCCCTCTTCGCGACCTTCTTCGCGGCCCTCGGCCTTGAGGTCGTCGCGGAGCCTGGAGGCGTACGGGTAGGTCATGCTCATGATTATCCTCTTCCATGCGGTATAGGCGCAACCGTCGCCGAGACCCACGGAGGTGAACTCGGCGAAGAAGCGCGCAGTGGTCTCGTCCAGCCCGCCCAGAGCGACGGCGAGTGGTTGCAGGGCCTTCTCGATGTCGGGATCGAGCCGGTGGGTCAGGGCCGCGAACACGGTGAGCACGATGTCCTCGGCGGCGGTCTCGGGATCGGTGATGAACGGCGTGTTGTCCGGACCCAGCACGAACGGCAGCACCCTGAGCGAAGGCCTCCGCTTCGGCCCCAGGCTGATCGGCCGCCTCGCCCAGTCGGCGGTCGCCGCATTGGGTGTGACCACCAGCAGGCTGACCGGCAGCTCGTACTTGTTCTCCAGGTAGGCGATGTAGTACGCCCAGCTGCGGAGCTTCTTCTTCGAGATCCCGGTCTGCGGCTCGATGACGATGATCTCGGCGCCCTCGTCGGTCTCCACCTTGAGCACGGTGTCGGCGTACCGCGCCAGCGGCTTGATCTCGGTGAGGTCGCTGTTGAGCACGGCGACGGCGCGCACTTCGGGGAATTCCTCATTGAGGATGCGGCTCATGGCCGTGGAGAACAGGCCGGGCTCTTCGCGGAACAGGTGATGGAGTGCTTCATGGGGGACGTTCGCCATGCGGGGAAGGTATCGACGGGAGTGTGAGCACTCGTGTATTTCACCGGCGTGCCGTCGCGTGTCGCGCCCCATCGGTAACTGGCGTCACATTTCGGTGGGCGGTTGAGGCCCCGAAGACGTGCGAGGGGGCGCCGGCTTCTCGCCGGCGCCCCCTCGCACGTCCCGTCAGATCAGGGGATGGCGGATGACGTTCTCGTCCCTGCCCGGGCCGACGCCGATGACGCTGACCCTCGCGCCGCACAGCTCCTCGAGCCGGGCGATGTAGGCCTGCGCGTTGGCCGGGAGCTCCTCGAACTTGCGGCACTCGGAGACGTCCTCCCACCAGCCGTCGTGGTACTCGTACACCGGCTTGGCGTGGTGGACGTCCGTCTGCGTCATCGGCATGTCCTCGAAGACCTCGCCGTCGATCTCGTAGCCCACGCAGATCGGCACCCGCTTGAGCTCGGAGAGCACGTCGAGCTTGGTGACGAACAGGTCCGTGATCCCGTTGACGCGCACCGCGTAGCGGCCCAGGACCGCGTCGAACCAGCCGCAGCGCCGCCGCCTGCCGGTGGTGACGCCGTACTCGCCGCCCCGCTTGAGCAGGAACTCGCCGTACTCGTCGTGCAGCTCGGTGGGGAAGGGCCCCGAGCCGACGCGCGTGGTGTAGGCCTTGATGATGCCGATGGCCGTAGTGATCTTGCCCGGCGCGATGCCGGTGCCGACGCACGCGCCGCCGGTGGTGGGGTTCGAGGACGTCACGAATGGGTAAGTGCCGTGGTCGACGTCGAGCATGGTGGCCTGCGCGCCTTCGAGGAGCACGTTCTTGCCCGCTTCGAGGGCCTTGTTGAGCAGCAGCCGCGTGTCGGCGATGTAGGGCTTGAGGCGCTCGGCGTACCCCAGGTACTCCTCGGCGACGGCCGCCGGGTCGATCGCCTTGCGGTTGTAGACCTTCACCAGGATCTGGTTCTTCTCGCGCAGGATCGCCTCGAGCTTCGCGGTGAGGATGCCGGGGTCGAGCAGGTCCTGCACGCGGATGCCCATGCGCGCCACCTTGTCCGCGTAGGTGGGACCGATGCCGCGGCCGGTGGTGCCGATCCGCGAGGAGCCCAGGTAGCGCTCGACGACGCGGTCGAGGGCGCGGTGGTGGGGCATGATGAGGTGCGCGTCCGCCGAGAGCTTCAGGTTCGAGACGTCGACGCCGCCCGCGCTGAGCTCGTCCAGCTCGGCGATGAGGAATTTGGGGTCCACCACGACGCCGCCCGCGATCACGGGCACGACGCCGGGGGTGAGGATGCCGACCGGGACGAGGTGGATGGCGTACTTCGTGCCGTCGGGCGTCACCACGGTGTGCCCGGCGTTGTTGCCGCCCTGGTAGCGCACGACGTAGTCCATGTCCGCGCCGAGCAGGTCGGTGACCTTGCCCTTGCCTTCGTCGCCCCACTGCGTTCCGACGACCGCGATCGCTGGCATTTGCCCATCCTCCCGGGACCTTGACACCCGATTACCGTGTAAGCCTACTGGCACGGGCGCGCGCCGCGCCTCAACAGGGCTGAGTGCTATGAGTCGGGCCTCGGTCACACCGTACGGTTGGTACCCGTGAACGTAGTCGTGCTGACGCTCGTCGAGTCGGACTGCTCCAACAGCGGCCCGCGCACTCAGACGCTGCACCTGATCGACGAGCTGAAGCGGCTCGGCGCCGACGTGCGCACCGCCGAGGCGTCGAAGCCCCAGGAGATCGATCCGGTCGTGGAAGAGCCCGACACCCGCATCGTGCTCGCCGCCGACACCGATGAGCAGGTCAACGCGGTGGTCGCGCGCATGGTGCGCCGCCTCGCGCCCGCCCCCAGCGAACGCTCGGACCACCTGCCCGAGGGCCGCACCATCCCCGACCTGCCGCCGCTGGCGGTCCTCCCGCTGGGCACCGCGCCCGGACTGGTGGAGCGGTTCGGCCTGCCCACCGATCCGGCCGACGTCGCCCGCGCCGCGGTGAGCGGCACGGTCCTGCGCACCGACGTGCTGCGCCACGACGGCGGCGGCGTGTGCCTCGACGGAGTGCGCCTGGGCGGCGGCGACCGCCCCTGGCGCGGCGTGGTGAACCTGGACGACATCGTGCTGACCGACGGCACCGAGCAGATTCTGGCGTGCGTGGTGGCGAACGCCGACGGCTACGCCGAGGCCGACGGCATGGTGTTCGCCGAGCCGGACCCGGCCGACGGGCGCATCGACGTGGCCGTGGCGATTCCGGTGCTGGTCGGCCGCCTGCGCAGGCGGGTCCGCATCGAGGTCCGCCGGGCCCGCGGCCGGGCGGTGGCAGTGCACCCGAACGATGGCGTGACGTTCATCTCGGACGGCCTGGTCGACGAGCTGGGCCGCAAGCGCACCTGGTGGGTGGAGCCGGGCGCCGCCGGGTGGATGCGGTAGCGCTTCGCTTCGTGTAGGGGTTTGAAAAAGCGGTTCGAGAGGGTGGCTGGGGGCAATCGTTTGCCGTAGCCTTGGAGGCGCACCGACCCTCCACCAGCAAAGGAGCCCCGCCATGGCGATCGTCTACGGCGGCGATTACAACCCCGAACAGTGGGCCCGCGAGGTCTGGACCGAGGACATGCGCCTGATGCGCGAGGCCGGCGTCAACCGCGTCAGTGTCGGCATCTTCTCCTGGGCCAAGCTCGAACCCGAGGAGGGACGCTTCGACTTCGGCTGGTTCGACGAGGTCCTCGACCTCCTCGCCGAGAATGGCATCGAAGCCTGCCTGGCCACCCCCACCGCCTCGCCGCCGCCGTGGTTCGCCGCCGCCTACCCCGACGCGCTCCCCGTCGACGCCGAGGGCAGGCGCCTCACCCACGGCTCCCGCCAGGGCTTCGACCCCTCCTCCGACACCTACCTCGCCAAGGCCCTCGCGATCACCGAGCAGGTCGGCCGCCGCTACCACGACCACCCCGCCGTGAAGCTGTGGCACATCCACAACGAGTACGGCTGCCACAACGCCCGCTCCTATTCTCCGGCGGCCACCGCCAAGTTCCGCGTCTGGCTGCGCGAGCGCTACGGCGACCTCGACGGCCTCAACGAGGCCTGGGGCACCGCGTTCTGGTCGCAGGCCTACTCCTCGTGGGAACAGGTCTTCGCGCCGCTGCCCACTCCCACGATTGCGAATCCGGGTCACGTCCTGGACTTCAAGCGCTTCTCGTCCTGGCAGCTCCTCCAGCTCTACAAGGCCGAAGCCGAGCTGCTCCGCAGCATAGACGCGAGCAAGCCGATGACGACGAACTTCATGACCGGCTCGCACCCCGACATCGACCTGTGGGAGTTCGCCGAGGCCGTCGACGTCGTCGCCAACGACCACTACCTCGAAGGCCCCGCCGGGCACGTCAACCTCGGCTTCGCCGCCGACTTCACGCGCTCCCTCGGCGGCGGCGAGCCGTGGATCCTCATGGAGCACTCCACGTCCGCGGTCAACTGGCAGGGCCGCAACCGCGCCAAGGCCCCCCGCGAGCTGCTGCGCAACTCGCTCGCGCACCTCGCGCGCGGCGCCGACGCCGTCATGTTCTTCCAGTGGCGCGCCTCCCGCCAGGGCGCCGAGAAGTGGCACTCCGGCATGGTGCCGCACGTCGGCACCGACTCCAAGATCTGGCGCGAGGTCTGCGAGCTGGGCGCGCGCCTCGGCGAGCTCGCCGAGATCGAGGGCTCCAAGGTCAAGGCGGACACCGCGATCCTGTGGGACTACCAGAACCTGTGGGCCCAGGAGCACGAGGCGAGGCCGACCGCCGAACTCGACCCCATGCGGATCAGGGACGAGTACTACGCCGCGCTGTGGCGCGCGGGCATCACCGCCGACGTCGCCCACCCCGAGGGCGACCTGTCGGGGTACCGGCTCGTGGTCGTCCCGGCCGTCTACCTGATGTCCGAGGCCGCCGCGCGGAACCTCAAGCACTTCACCGCCTCCGGCGGCACGGTGCTCGTCACCCCGTACTCGGGGATCGCCGACGAGACCGACACGGTCTACCTGGGCGGCTACCCCGGAGCGATCAGCGACCTCGTCGGCGTGCGCACCGAGGAGTTCTACCCGCTCATCGATGAGACGGTCGCCCTCGCCTCCGGCGGCACCGGAAGCATCTGGAGCGAGTCAGCCGAGGCGAAAGGAGCCGAGGTCCGCGACACGTACGCCCACCCGTCGCCCACCACCCGAACCGGCGCGAACGCCGGGCCTGGTGCCGGCACCCCGGCCTGGACGGTCAACCGCTTCGGCGAGGGCACCGCGCACTACCTGACCACGTTCGTCGACGCCGACACGCTCGACCGCGTCGTCGCCGCGGCGGCCTCCGACGCGGGCGTCGAACCCGCCGCCGACGCGCCCGCGGGCGTCGAGGTCGTCCGCCGCTCCCACGACGACGGCCGCTCGTGGCTGTTCTGCATCAACCACACCGGCGACGACGCGCAGGTGAAGACCGGCACGGCCACCGTCGACGTGCCCGCGGGCGAGGTCGTCGTCCACGCCGAGCACGCCTAGCCGAAACGAGAAGCCAAGGGCCCGAAGGAAGCACGTTCCCTTCGGGCCCTTGGTGCGCGCTGCGCGAAGGCCGCTGTGCCCATGCTCGCCACCCGATCGCAATCGGATCGTTATCTACGTGAGGCATGCTGGTCTGCACCCGGACGTGAGCAGTCCAGAGGTTCGATGCGGTTTCCAGACGCGGATTGAAGGTGGGGAGTGGGAGTGCCCGCGGAGTTCTCGAGTTTCGTGGCGATCGGCGACAGTTTCACCGAAGGGGTCGGCGACCCGTATCCCGACGGCGCGGGCTTCCGCGGCTGGGCCGATCTGTTCGCCCACCGCGCCGCCGAGTTCTGGCCCGACTTCGCCTACGCGAACCTCGCCATCCGCGGCCGCCTGTTCGACCGCATCGTCGACGAGCAGGTCGTCCCCGCGATCCGGCAGAGCCCCGACCTCGTCTCCTTCGCCGCGGGCGGCAATGACGCCCTGCGCCCGGGCTTCAACCCCACGCAGCTGTCGACGCGCGCGCACGAGGTGGTCCGCCTGCTCAAGGCCTCCGGCGCCGAGGTCATGCTCTTCACCTGCGCCGACCTGACGCCGCACATCCCGGGCATCAAGGTCCTGCGCAAGCGCTTCATCGCCACCAACGACGCCTACAGGCGCGTGGCCAAGCGCCACGACGCGGTCCTGGTGGACCTGTGGGCGGACGAGGCGTTCGCCGACGCGCGGCTGTGGTCGGAGGACCGGCTGCACCTCAACGCCTACGGGCATCGGCGCGTCGCCGCCGACGTGTGCGTGGCGCTCGGCGTCGAGCCCGACGAGGAGTGGCTCAAGCCCCTGCCCGACCTCGCCAGGGTCCGCCGCGAGATGAACGGCGCGGCCTGGGCGGGCAGGCACCTCGCCCCGTGGGTCAAGCGCCGTCTCACCGGCAAGTCGAGCGGGGATACGGTGGAACCCAAACGGCCCACACTCACGCAGGTGAAATCATGATGCTCCTCTTCAAGCTCGTCGCAGTCCTGGTGATCATCCTGTTCTGCGCGTTCTGGTTCGGCATGCTCTTCAAGAAGGGCCGCAAGGGCTGAGCGGCCTTCATGCCGCCACGCGCGGCACGAAGTCGCTCACGGCTCAGCCCTCGCAGGTGCGTTGGCACTCGAACCAGACGCGGGCGGCGGCCCGCTTCAGGTTCGCGGTGTTGTCGCCTTCGAGCGTCCAGGCGCGGTGGGTGTCGTCGCAGAGCCACAGGTCCGGCTCACCGGTGACCAGACCGGTGAAGTAGCCGATCAGGGACGGTTCGGCCTCGGCACTGGATGTGGCACTGCCTTCGGTGCCGGTGAAGGCGACCCAGAGGCGGGGGGCCTCGGTGAGCGTGCCGAAGATGACGGGTCGACCGGAGATCCAGGCCCGACCGAGGACGGTGAGCCGACGCGGGTCGACCGGTTCGGGCAAGGGCGCCGGGATCGGCAGGGCCTTGAGCGCGCGGAGGTAGTGGGCGCGGATGCGGCGCGGTGCGTATCGGGCGAGGCTCACAGGGCACCACCGCTCATCGCGGGAGTGGTGATCCTGCGGGCACCGATTGCGGGGGCACGGCCGCCGAAGCGGTCGGCGATGTCCGCTGGCAGCGGCATGACGAGGTAGCGGGTGCCGTCGGGACGGTGTGCAGGCCGAGGGCGTCCGGGTGGCGTGCCGGTGGACGTGGCGGACGCGATGGAGGGAGTGTGCCTTCCGTGGGTTCTTCGGGGTCGTCTGGGCTGGGTGGGGTGACCGGATCGGCGGTGGTGGTGAAGTAGCCGGTGTAGGCGAGGCCGGAGGCCAGGGCGGCGAGGAAGAGGTAGGCGAGGCCGAGCAGCAGAAGGAGCCGCCGGGCGACGGTGGGAGGCTCGGGCGGTTCGAGGTCCGGTGGGTACTCGACGATGTCGGGATGTGCGAAGTCGATGCGCCAGGGTCGGAACGGTTCGCTGGTAGCGGCGGATTCGGCCGGGTGTGGGCTGGGTTTGCGAGTGTGGTTGAGGGCGGCGGGTTTGGGCGGGATGGTCCAGGTGTCCCAGGGCGAGGCCGGGCGCGGCGCGCCGGGTGCGTGGTCGTTGCGGGCCCAGACGGGCGTGCCCGAGACGGGCCGGGCGGCGGCGTGTCGGGTGACGGGACGATGGGAGATGTGAGCGTTTTGGTCTGTTGCGGACGCCGGTTTTTGGCGTAGGCTGACACCAACCATGGGAGGTCTCCTTCCAGGGTTTGGAGGTGGGCCGCCGACTTCTTTGCCGAGATAGTGGGGCGGCCCACCGGGTCCATATGTGGTTGAAACTTGGGGATCGCGCACTGCGCGTGTGAGCATCTTTGCACATCAGTTCCGGAAATTTAACCCCCAACCCGCGTGTTTCTCCGAAATGGCGGATGAGGTGGCCCACAACCGGAACCCACAGGTTTGTCGTAATGCGATAGCGTTCGATTCGTAACCCGCCCGGCACTGAACGCAGTAGAACAGATCACACTCCGTGGCCTCAACCGACGAACTTGCGACCGCCCTGGACGCGAACAGGCAAGCCGCCGAAGAACTCACCGCCCAGATCGGAGCGAGCGAGCAGCTTGCCGAAGAGCTCGTTTCCAGTGCGCAGTCGCTGGGCGCGGGTGGCGTGGTCGCCGCGCTTCAGTCCGTGGAGGACCGGATCGAGCAGGCCCGCAGTGCCGAGGCCGCCAAGCACGCCTGAGCATGAGCCGCATCGGGGAACTCGCCGCGAAAGCGTCGGCGGACAAGAGCCGACGACCTCGAGGCCGCGCTGGTGAGATCGCCGACCAGCTGCCTTCTCGATCCGCTCGACCTGCATCAGAACGACCGCCACGGGCTCCGGACCGTTGTAACATACGGTCCGCCAGCACGGCCCTGTCACAGGAAGAAAAACCGATGACGCGCATTACGCATGAGCAGCGCGAACAGCTCAAGGCATTCGCAACCGGCGACATCGACCGAGCCCAGCATCTCAGCACCGCAATGCCGGATGAGGACTGGAGCAGCTACCGCCTCCTCCACGCAGCCCTGTTCGCCGTCCTGCTGAACAACCACTTCCAAGGCGACCTCTCACCGCAGATCATCGCCGACTTCGTAGACGGAATCCGCCGCGACTACAAAGCGGCCAATATCCAGTTCAACTCCTGGACCGTCGAAGGCATCCTCCGCGCGACCGCCGGGGAGGAACACCTCTTCGAATACTTCTCAAGCGAAGACGTCATCTCCACCCAGACGATCGTGGTCGGAAGACTGACGAGCTACGACCAGAACGTCTCGGACAACATCGATGTGTTCCTCGACGACGCTGAGGCGCTCATAGCCAAGTGGGAGCAGGGAGACCAGTAGCCCCCGACTGGGAACCGTCCTTGTCGAGTCGGGACAGACCGGCCAAGGCCGAGCCAGGCTGATCCGGGCCGGGAGCGACCCGAACCATCGGACCCCGACGAGTGCCACGAGCGCTGCGCGACCAGGAACTGAGCGACAGTTGAGCGGGGGCGATCGGCGACGGCCGGGGGTTGCGGTGGTGTCCCGAACCAGGACAGGGCATCATGGATCGGGTGGGACTCCTCCAGCGTCTGTTGGGGCGCCGGGACACGCCTGATTCAGTGCCCGATCCCGCCGCCCAACAGGAACCGACAGCAGCCAAGCCCGAGCCCGAACCGACGCCGGAAGGACCTCCGGCCTCTTCGGGCGCCCTCGACGATGCCGCTCCGAGCAGTGCCGCGCCCGACAGCGACGCCCTTGACAGCACCGATCTTGACAGTGCCCCCGACAGTGCCGCCCCCGAGACCACCCGCACGGAATCTCAGGAGGAGGACGGCATCGCACCGACAACGTCAAGCGCGGGCGGGAGCAGGCCCTTTCTCGTAGCGGTGCCCGACTTGGAACCCGAGGCCGAACCGGAGGCCGCGACGCCCGAGCCCGAGCCGCAAGAGAAAGCCGACGACATCTTCGTGCCCGAGCGCCCCAAGCGCGAGCTGCTCACCTTGGACAAGCCCGAGCCGCCGCAGCGCCCGCCGGGGACCGGCCGCGACGAGATGATGCCGCGCGAGGAGGACACCGACGCGCTCGACATCGCCGGATCGCCTCGCGCCGCCCTGCGGGAGGCGGGACTCGCCGTCCCGAGGATGCACCAGCTCGTCCGTCGCGAGGGCACGACCATGTGGGCCTTCGCCGTCCGCGCCTCCGAAGCCCTGCCCTGGTGGCTGGAGATCCGCCAGGCGGCCGAGAAGACCGGCTGGATGCCCGTCCTGCTCGGCTCCCCTGAGGAATGGCGCGACTCCGGCGAGGCGATCATCCACGAAGGCGACGACGAGCTCGGCCGCGCCGCGGGCATCGACGCCGCCGAACTGCTGCACGACAAGGCCGCCGAGGCCGGGGAGCCCGCGCGCGGCGTCCCGATCCTGCCCCGGCGCGGTGACACCGACTTCGCGACGCCGCAGCATGACGGCCTGCTCGGCCTGGTCGAGACGGATGCGGGCTGGAAGATCCCGGCGATGTTCCCGTGGAAGGGCTCGACGAACTGGGAACTGTACGGCGCCGAGCACGCCGCGATCCTCAAGCGCTGGCACCACCGCTTCGAGGCCGAGCTGGTGGCGATGACGTACGACGTGATGGAGCTCTACGTCCCGCACCCGCCGAACGCCGAAGAGGCCCTCGGCGTGGCGAACGAGGTCTACGCCTACTGCCCGGATTTGCTCGACTCGGGAGTCCCGACGCTTGAGGACCTCGCCGAGCACATGATCCGTTCGAAGGCCTGGTATTTCAGGTGGACGTAGTCCCATCGGAGTGTGGGCATGGCCGATGGACGTAAGTCCCATCGGAATGTGGGTACAGCCAGTGGGCGTGAGGTCTATCGGGGCGTGAGCGCAGCCGATGGACGTAGTTCTGTCTGTGGGCACGACCGGTGGGTGTGGTTTCACCGGAATGCGGATGCAGTCGGTGCACTTGACCGCCTGGCCTTACGGCTGCGCGCCGCCTCCGCTCAAGCGCTCGACGAGCCGCCAGATTCCCGACGACGGATTCCGGTGCGGCTGCCCGTGCCGCTCTTCGAGCGCCTTGGCCCGTTCGAGTGCGGTGTCCTGGTGCGGGCCGAACTTCTCGCACCGCAAGGTGGTCTTGTCGTAATCGGGCAAGTGCTTGCGGAGGCGGCGAAGCGCCTCCTTCTGCGTGAGGTGCGAGCCGCACTGCTCGAAATGGAGCAGCAGCCACAGCTCGAAGCACGGGCACGAGACCGCGAGCCGTATACGTTTGCCCGCCTCGGCGACGGCTCGCTGGAAGGTGCCGCCGTCTCGGTAGTCGTCTTCGTCGAACACGCACCACGCCTCGTCGAAGTCGCCGCTCTTGAAGAGCCTGATCGCGTGCCGGACGACGGTCAGCGGGTCCTTGTCCTTCGTGACGATCTTGACGTAGGGAACGGTCGCCGAGTCCTTGCTCCTGAACTGCTCGAGGTACTGGCGTTCGGTCTCGGCGGCGTCGATGACCACCAGGACCTTGTCGCGGCGTCGGCGTTCCCGCCAGCGGTCGGGGCGGCTTCGCTTCGGCGGCAAGTGCCTACTCCGTCTCGGTCTCGGCTTCGTTCGCGGCCGCGACGATGTCGACGAGCGAGGCCGGATAGATGTCGGGGACCGCGCCGTAACTGCCGCCCAGGTAGTGGCGTTCCAAGTTGTGCTCCTTGCGGGGCTTGAAGGAGGTGAGGGGGTACAGCTCGCTGGCGCCGTCCTCGTTCTTCTCGACGAACCAGACCTCGTCGCGTTTGAGTATGGGCTCGCCGAAGCTGGTGCCGAGCAGGGAGGCGTCATGGGTCGAGAAGATCAGCTGGGCGTTGCGGGGGTTCGTGCGCGGGTCTTGAAAGAGCTCGATGATGCGCGCGATGAGGCGCGGGTGAAGGCTCGTATCGAACTCGTCAATGACGAGCGTCGCGCCGTCTTCGAGCGCGTCGAGGATGTCCGCCATGTACCCCAGAAATGCGATGGTGCCACGCGACTCGTTGGCTGCGGTGAATGGACGGCCATGCTGCCCCTTATGGAAGTACTGGACGCGTCGGCGCGTGATACCCGGTGGGTTCGGTCCTGGCTCGGCGACGAGGCGCATGTCGGCGAGGCCGAGATCTGCTACTTTCGCGAGTTCGAGGAGCACCGGGTGGCGATCCAGCGCTCTAGAGAGCTCAGCGTCGTAGTTCGAGGCGCTTCTCCTAAAGGTGCGGAGACCCCACTTCAACCATTGCCAGAACGGCTGCCACTCGGTGGCCTTGAAGAAGTAGGCCATGGTGATTGCCGGGGTGTCCAAAGCAGTCTCAGCCGAGAGGACCTGTAGTGCCGCGCGGTTCGTCATGCTCGTGCCGATGGTGATCTCATCTCTGGCCCGTTCGAGCAGCGTGCGCCTCCTGTGGTGCGGATATGAGGACAACCGCTCCCGTTCCACCCCCGCGGACGACATGGACAGGTGGTACTCGTATCGTGTTCCGTCGAGTTCGACCTCGATGTCGTATCCGGTCGACCGTTCTCCTGACACCTGGTCCAGCAGGAACGGGGCGAACAGGCTCCCGGAGAACCATTCGTCCAACATTCGGTCCTTGAATGACAGCGCCTCGATCAGGCTCGATTTCCCCGAGGCGTTGGCGCCGTAGATCGCGGCCACGGGAAGCGCGGCGAAGTCCCTGCCTCCCCTACTCGGCAGCATCGAGAGCTCCTGCTCATCGCGGAGCGATTTGAAATTGGAGACTTTAAAGCCGATCAGCATGTCCGCACCTCCCTCTCTGAGAGGCTAGCATGCAGAAAAACTGTAGGTCAGCGCTTGAAAGCGGCCTCACTCCTCGGTTTCGGCACTTTTGATGCGAGCTGCCTCCATGCGGGGGGCCAGGCCGTCGAGGAACAGGCCCAAGGCGAAGCGCATCGCGCCGTGGGCGCTGAGGTCCCAGGCGGTCTCGTCGGTGAACTGCGCGATCGCCGGGTAGCGTCCCGACTGGAGCGCCTTGATCAGGTACGGCTCCTGCTGCCGCCACCACTCCAGCTCGTCGGCGGCGGGGCGCTCGTCCTCGGAGTCGCGCATCAGGTACTGCCGCGCGGTGCCGACGACGAGGTTCATCACGGATGTGATGACGAGGTTGATCTCCTTGTCGGGCAGGTCGTGGCCTTCGAACGCGGCGACGGCGAAGTTGTACCCGTCCATCGAGTCCGGGCCCAAGACCGGCCTGCGCTGGTTGAGCTCCAGCAGCCACGCATGCGTCGAGTACACCTTCCACGTGCCCTCGGCGAGGAGTTCGAGCCGCTCGCGCCAGCCCATGCCGGACAGGTCGGGCGCATCCGGCCCCACGCGTGAGAGCCGGTCCACCATGAGGTCGATGAGCTCGGCCTTGCCCGGCACGTAGCGGTAGATCGTCATGGTGCCGACGCCGAGCTCGGCGGAGACGCCCCGCATGCTGAAGCAGCTGCCCTCGCGGTCGGCGACGCGGATCGCGGCGTCCACGATCTGCTCCACGCTCAGCTTCGGCTTCGGCCCCGGCTTGCTCGGCTGCGGCTCGAAGTCGCGCCAGAGGAGCTCCAGGCTGCGTTTGGGGTCGCCCGCCCCCGTCTGTGGTGTCGCCATAGGGGCCTCATGATATCCGCTTGCGAACCGGGTACAGTGTACGCTATGTTTGAGTACATCGTACCCGGTTAAGGGAGACCACTCAAGATGACCACCACGACAGTCGAGGTCGAGAACCTCGGCAAACGATTCAAAGACACCACCGCCCTCGAAGGATTCGGCATCAGCGCCGAATCCGGCACCGTCCTCGGCCTTCTCGGCCCCAACGGCGCGGGCAAGACCACTACCGTGCGCATCCTCACCACCCTGCTGCGCTTCGACACCGGCCGCGCCGCCGTCGCCGGATTCGACGTCGCCCGCGACGCCCGCCAGGTGCGGCGCCGCATCGGCCTGACCGGCCAGCAGACCGCCGTCGACGACCTCCTCACCGCCCGCCAGAACCTCGTCCTGTTCGGCAAGCTCTTCCGCCTGAACAAGGCCGAGGCCCGCGAGCGCGCCGCCGAACTGCTCGACCAGTTCAGGCTCGGCGAGGCCGCCGACCGATCGCCCAAGCAGTTCTCCGGCGGCATGAAGCGCCGCCTCGACCTCGCCGCCAGCATGATCCTGGCCCCGCAGGTCCTGTTCCTCGACGAGCCGACCACCGGCCTCGACCCGGCCGGGCGCCGCGAGGTCTGGGACACCGTCTCGCACCTCGCCGCCGACGGCACCACCGTCGTGCTCACCACCCACTACCTCGACGAGGCCGACCGGCTGTGCGACCGCATCGCCGTCATCGACCACGGCCGCAACATCGTCGAGGACACGCCCATGGGCCTCAAGCGCCGCATGGGCGCCGACCGCCTCGAGATCGTCGCCGCCGACCCGGACGACCTGCCGGTCCTCGTCGGCATCGTCGAGCCGCTCGCCGACGGCGGAGTCGCCACTGACGAGACCGCCGCCGCCGTCTCGGCGCCCGTCACCGAACCGGTCGCGGCCCTGACCGCCGCCGCCACGGCCGTGCGGGACAAGCACCTCACCGTCGCCGACATCGGTCTGCGGCGCCCCACCCTCGATGAGGCGTTCCTCGAACTCATCGGCACCACCGGCAAAGAGGAGGACCGGACATGACCGCCGCGACGCTTCCCGACGAGACCCTCGGCGCCCGCGTCAAGTGGACGCTCCACGACTACCGCGCCATCGTCGGCCAGGAGTTCACGCACATCGTCCGGGAGCCGGCCAACTTCGCCTGGCAACTGGGCTTCCCGATCGTCATGGTGCTGCTGTTCGTGTACGTCTTCGGCTCGGCCATGGACGTCACCGGGCAGGGCGCGGGCGTCGACTACGTCGCCTACGCCATGCCGGGCATGTTCGCCATGACCATGGCCTTCGGGTTCATGAACACCGCCATGGCCGTCGCCTACGCCAAGGAGAAGGGCTTCGTCGACCGGGTCCGCTCGATGCCGATGGCCTCCTCGGCCGTCGTCGTCGGCCGCAACATCGCCGACACCATCCACGCCGCGATCGACCTGACCGTCCTGGCCGTCATCGCCCTGGTCATCGGCTGGCGCTCCGAAGGGACGCTCCTGGAGACGATCGGCGCGTTCGCACTGCTGCTGTGGCTGCGCTTCGCGCTCATCTGGGTCGGCGTCTGGATCGGCCTGTCGGTGAAGAACGTCGAGCAGGCGAGCAACCTGTTCGCGCTCGCCTTCCCGTTCGGCATGGTCTCCTCGGTGTTCACCCCGCCCGAGCTCATGCCCGACTGGCTGGGCGCCATCGCCGCGTGGAACCCTGTCTCGGCCACCGCGACCGCGATCCGCGAGCTGTTCGGCAACCCCGCGGCCGTCGGCGGCTCCTGGCCCGAGACGCACGCCCTCGCCGCGGCGATCCTGTGGCCGGTGGCCATCACGCTGATCTTCATGCCGCTGGCCGTCCGCCGCTTCCAGAACCTCGGCCGCTGAGGACCTGAAGGAAACCAGGAAAGAGGCGGGGCCGCGCCGTCACCCGAAAGACGGCGCGGCCCCGCCCCTCTACCAGGCCACCCATTCGGTGGTCTCGTAGTCGCCGCCGATCTCGCTGGCCATGAGCCCGCTGTGGGACACGGTCCACAGGTGGTCGCCGATGACCAGGCTCCGCACGATCTCGTTGCCGTAGTAGGAGTCCTCGCTCCCGCCGCTCGGCGCCTCGTGCTCGATCCAGGCCGCCTCGGTCACCGTGCCCTCGCCGATCTCCAGGACGACCGCGCCCGCGCTCGACTCGTAGTCGTCCCAGTCCCACGCGGGCAGCACCACGATGCCCTCGGGCTCCCAGTACAGGAAGCCGTGCGGGTCCCACTCGGCCGTCGAGTTCGCGCCGGGCCGCTCGTACTGGTCGAGCACGGCCGCCTCCGCGCCGGAGACGTCGAACAGGCTCACCTGGAGCCCGGTCGTCACACCCTCGTCGGTGGCCTCCTGGCCGACGCCGAGCAGGCGCCCGTCGGCGACCGGGTGCAGGTACGCCGAGTAGCCGGTGATCTTCAGCTCTCCGGTGACCTTCGGGGCTGCCGGGTCGGACAAGTCCAGTGTGTACAAGGGATCGGTCTGGCGGAACGTCACCACATAGCCGGTGTCGCCGACGAACCGGACGGCGTAGATCTGCTCGTCCACGCCGAGATCGGTGACCGAGCCGACCTCGGTCAACGCGTCGTCGCCGACCTCGAGCACGGTCACCGTCGACTTCGCCGGCTCGCCCCCCTCGCCCGGAGCGATGTCGTCCGTCCAGCCCCACCACGACGCGGTGTCCTCGGTGGTCGCCACGCGCAGATGCCCGCCGTACTCGCTCATCGAATATTGATTGAGCAGCGTCCCGGGCACCGCCGACTCCCCGGCCAGGCGCGGCCGGTCCCCGTCGAACACGAACCGGTAGATCTCCGTCTCGGCCTTCGGGTCCTCGTCGTCCCAGTCGTGGTCGTCATGCGCCAGGTAGAGGCTCTCGGCGGTGCCGTGGACGGTGCCGCCGTCGGCCATCACCGTCACCGGCTCCACCTCGGACCACGCCCCGTCGGCGGCGAGCGCCAGCACCGACACGGTCGCGGTGCCCTCGAACCGCTCGGGGTGGGCGATGTCGCCGCACGGGATCTCGCCGTCCACGCCGTTGACGCTCCAGTCCGGCAGCCAGTCCTCCAACTCGGTGGAGCGCACCGCCCTGCGCACGTCGGCGATGTCGCTGCCCGAGTCGTAGAACTCCTCCCACATCGGCTCGACGTGCGGCGCCGACGAGACCGCCAAGCGGACCTGGCCGTCGACCATGCGGGCGTCCAGCATGGAGCCCTCCATCGCGAACGTGTCGAGCACGTCGAGCGTGCGCGGGTCGAGCCGGTCGACGGTGAGCGACGAGTAGTAGTACCCGCCCCGGTCGCGGTCCTGCCCGTACATGACCAGCAGCTCGTCGTCGCCGAGGAACATCCGGTGGTCCCACGTCTCCCAGCCGTACTCGCGCTCGGCGACGACCTCGGCGGTGCGCGCGTCCACCACGCGCAGGACGGTGTCGACGACGCTGTAGACGAACTCGCCGTCGGTCTTGACCATGTCGGGCTCGTCGACCCCGGCGACGGCCGTGTTCGTCTCCGAATGCGGCGCGGTCGAACTCGTGTCGCCCGCCCCCGCGTCGTCGCCCGGGGCGGCGGCCTCGGCCTCGGCCAGGGTGCCGTCCTCCTGGGCGAACTCGACGCCGCCGCGCTGGTCCCGGCTGCGGTAGCGCTCGGTGAGGGAGCCGAGGACGGACCTCTGGATGCCCTCCAGGGCGTCCTCGCAGGAGTTGTAGGACGCCAGCCTCGCGGAGGCCGGCACCCACGGCTCGGCCGGTTCGATGCGGGCCTCGGATTGGACGGTGCACGCGCCGACCGCCAGTACGGCAACGGCGGCGCCGAGAGGTATGAGTGGGTGTCGCATGACCTTCCGACGCCGCCGCGCCCGGTTCGGTTCCCTCCGGCGGCCTCACGAAGCCGGAAGGAACCGACGCCTCGTCATCCCTTGGTGCCGCCCGAGGTCAGTCCGCTGATCAGGTGCCGCTCGGCGAAGCCGTAGAAGATCAGCGCCGGGAGCATCGCGAGCATGACGAACGCGAGGATCCTCGCGGTGTCGGTGGAGTACTGGCCCGAGAACTGCGTGACGCCGATCGGCAGCGTCCACATGTTCGGGTCCTGCAGCACCACCAGCGGCAGCAGGAAGTTGTTCCAGCTGGCCACCAGCGCCAGCACCGAGACCGTCGCCAGCGCCGGGCGGGCCATCGGCAGCAGGATCGTCAGGAAGAACCGCCACGGGCCCGCCCCGTCGATGGTCGCCGCCTCCTCGATCTCGCCGGGGATGGCGCGGAAGAAGCTGCGCAGGATGATGATCGTCAGCGGCAGCCCGAACGCCGCCTGCGGCAGGATCACGCCCATCGGGTTCTCCAGCAGCCCGAGCGTGCGCAGGATGATGAACAGCGGCAGCACCGCCACCGTGAACGGGAACATCATCCCGGTGGCGAACAGCATGAACAGGAACTCCCGGCCGCGGAAGGCGTAGCGCGCGAACACGAACGCCACCATCGCCGCCGCCGCGACCACGATGAAGGTGCTCACCAGCGCGATGCCGATCGAGTTGAACACCTGCTGCCAGAACGAGTCGGACTCGAGCACGTCGGTGTAGTTCTGGGTGTTCCACGGGTTCGGCAGGCCCAGCGCGTTCTCGCGCAGCTGCTGGTTGTCCTTGAACCCGCCCAGCAGGGCGAACAGGATCGGTACGGCCACGAACAGCGTGGTGATGCCCGCGGCGATGTAGAAGCCGGTGTTGCGCAGGAACTTCCCGCGCGGCGTCATGACGCTCATGAGCGGCTCCCTTCACTGGCGGCACTGCCGGTCAAGCCCCCGGCCAGGTCCCGCTTGAGCACATAGCGCTGGTAGAACAGCGCGAACACGAAGCTGATCAGGAACATCGCGATCGACAGCGCCGAGGCGTAGCCGATCCGGTTCCGCTGGAAGCCCTGCTCGTACATGGTGATGGCCATGGTCTCCGAGGCGTGGAACGGGCCGCCGTCGGTCAACACGTACACCAGGTCGAACAGCTGGACCACCCCGATGATGGACAGGAAGACGGTGATGCGCACCGTCGGGCCCATCAGCGGCAGGGTGATGCGGCGGAACATCTGCCAACCGGTGGCGCCGTCGATGGCGGCGGCCTCGTAGAGCTCGTCGGGAATGTTCTGGCGCCCGGCCAGGTACAGGATCATGTGGAAGCCGAAGAACTTCCAGCTCAGGACCCCGAACACGACGAACAGGACGATCGAGCGGTCCGAGAGCCACCCGATCTGGGCGTCGACGCCGACGGCCCCGAGCAGGGCGTCGGCGAAGCCTCGCGAGGGCGAGAAGATCAGGCCGAACAGGACGGCCGTGACCGCCTCGGTGAGCACGTAGGGCATGAAGAACAGCAGCCGGAAGATCGTGCGGCCGGGGAAGCGCTGGTGCAGCAGCATCGCCAGGCCGAACGAGAGCGGCAGCTGGAGGACCAGCGACATCACGACGAACAGCAACGCGTGCCACAGGTCGCCGAGGAAGACGTCGTCATGGAGCAGCTCGGTGAAGTTGTCCAGCCCGATGAAGTCGGTCGGCGCTCCCCCGAGCCCGTTCCAGCGGAAGAAGCCCACATAGGCCGCGAAGATGACCGGTACGGTCACGAACAGCAGGAACAGGGCCAGGCCGGGGGTGATGAAGGTGGCTATGGTCCCCGCGCCGGGGCGCCCGGACGCCCGACGGCGGGATTTCCCGCCGCCGCGGCCGTCCGGGCGCCCCTCGGCCGGAGCCGATATGGGGGTCTTGGTGGCTGTCACGCCTCTTCCGCCCATGCCTCGTTGATCATCTGGACCATCTCCTCGGGACTGAGCTCACCCACGATCAGGCCCGAGGTGGCCTCGACGATGGCGCCGCCGACGGCCGGCGGGTACTCCTGGTCGAGGTAGAGCTGGACGCCGGTGGCGCTGCCCATCGCGTCGACGACCATCTGGACGCCCGGCGCCATCTCCACGCCCAGCGAGGCCGGGTCGGCCGCGACGGTGGTGAACGGGCCGTCCTCGACGCCGCGCGCCATCTGCTCGGGCTGGTTGATGTAGCACAGGAAATCGAAGATCTCCTCGGGCGCGTCGGCGCCGACCGCGAAGCCGTTGCCGCCGCCGAGGTACTCGGTGGTGGTGCCCGGGCCGCCCTCGACGGTCGGGAACGGGAAGAACCCGAGCGCGTCGCCGAGGCCGTCGTTGCCCGCCTCGGTGGCCATCGAGTTGGGCGCCCACTGGCCCATCAGCGACATGGCGGTGGTGCCGCTGCCCATGTGCGCGGACTGGCCGTCGGGGCCGCCGAAGGACGTCGCCTCGAAGCCCTCCTGGAACGGGTCCATGGCGACCAGCTCGGCGAACATCTCGCCGGCCTTGACGAAGCCCTCGCCGGAGAAGTCGCCGGCCTCGGCCCCGGCCTCAAGCCCGTCGAGGCCGGCCAGGCGCATGGCCAGGTAGGCCCAGTAGTAGTGGGCGGTCCACGGCTCGCCACCGGCGAGCGCGATCGGGGCGATGCCCGCGTCCTTGAGCGCCTGGACGTCGTCGAGGAACTCGGCCCACGTGGTGGGCGGCGCGTCGATGCCGGCCTGGGCGAACAGGTCCTTGTTGTACCAGAACCCGACCACGCCCGCGTCGAACGGGACGCCGTAGAGCTTGCCGTCGATGGTGTACGGCTCAAGGGCGATCGGGTTGATGTTGTCGATGCAGTCGTCGAGCTTGCCGGTCAGGTCCTGGACCAGCCCGGCCTCGACCTGCTGGGCGAGCACGCCGCCGCCCCAGGTCTGGAACAGGTCGGGGACCTCGCCGGACTGGGCGGCGGTGCCCATGCGGTCTTTGAACGCCTGGTTCTCGATCGGCTGGATGTCGAAGGAGAGGCCGGAGTCCTCGGACCACTCGTTCGCCATGTCCTCCCAGGTGGAGAGCATCGGGTCGTTGTTCTGGATGTGCCACCACGAGATGTCGGCGTCACTTTCGGAATCGTCACCGCAGGCGGCGGTGCCGACCACCAGTGCCGCGGCGGCACCGGCCGCTGCGAGCGCCCGGAGCCTGACAAGGGGTCTGCTCATTGGAGTTGTTCCTTTCGAGGGATTGAGGGTGACTCGGCCGATGCTTGTCCGGGGCAGAGCGAGGGTTGCGGGATCCGAAAGTTTCAGGACAAGTATCGGTAATTTTCGATGTGGTCATAGTACCGATGCGAGGAGCGGATGTGAAGAGGGTCTCCCTTTCCTAACCAACGGGAAAATTCCGCAGTCCGGTGGAAAGCGCGTGCTACATCATGAGGGCAAAGCGACATGGGGGATGCCCGAGGCGAAACGGGACTCGAGTGGGCCGTGCGGCTGAATGCATCGCTGCG
The DNA here is from genome assembly GCF_000482705.1 of Glycomyces arizonensis DSM 44726. GTDB lineage: Bacteria > Actinomycetota > Actinomycetes > Mycobacteriales > Micromonosporaceae > Glycomyces > Glycomyces arizonensis. Next base: position 301,803 of record NZ_AXWO01000004.1, read on the forward strand.
GAAGGCGCCTGGAAAAGCGAAAACCTCCGGCGACGGGCCGGAGGCATTGCGGAGATGGTTCGCTATGTGGAGCGGGTGACGGGAATCGAACCCGCTTCTCAACCTTGGGAAGGTCGCATTCTACCAGTGAACTACACCCGCGTGCGCCGCTTCGAAACGCTGCCGAGCGGGCCGTGACGAGTATACAAGCCCGGCCCGCTCGCGCATGAGCGGCCTGTCGAGCGAGGATCCTATAACATATATCCTATATGACATAATATTCTTATAGGTTATAGCTATAAAATATAAGTTATAGGATATATAGCCTGTGTGGGCGGCCCACTCGCAGCCTCTCGCCCGGCTCACCCGGCCTGCGCCAGATCCTCCAGCCCTGCCACGATGTCGCCGTAGAGCTCGCCCACGTTCGTGTACACGCCGGGATGCCCCGGCTCGGCGCAGCCGTAGCCCCAGCTGACGATGCCGACCTGCACGGCCCGGCCGGATGCGACCGACATGAGCGGCCCGCCCGAGTCGCCCTGGCACGAGTCCACGCCGCCGTTCGCCAGATCGCCGGCGCAGAGCATCGACGCGGCGTCGAACTCGTCGCCGTACGCCTCGGCGCAGTCGGCGTCGGAGACGTGCGGGACGCGGGCGAACCTGAGCTCGTCCGGGGCCGTGCCGTCCTCGGTCACGCCCCAACCGGCGACCTCCAGCACGCCCCAGTCGGGACGGTCGGCGACGGCGAGCGGGATCGGCCGGGCGCCGACGACCGGCTCGGTGAGCTGGAGCAGCGACCAGTCGTCCGACATGGACTCCCCGTCGAAGCCGTCGGCGACGTGGATCTCGGCGACCTCGTACGCCTCGGTCGCGGTGATGTCGACCGAACCGTGCCGGACGACCACGTCACCGGGCGCGCTGTCGACCGTGCAGTGGGCGGCGGTGAGCACGACGTCGTCCTCGACCAGGGAGCCGCCGCAGTAGTTGTAGGACGGGTCCGCGGCGTCGGCCAGGGCCACCATCCACGGGTACTGGCCGTCGGCGGCCGGTGCGCCGCCGATGACCTCGGTGTTGATATCGCGGTTGATATCGCTCCGGTCGGGCGCCTCGGCGGCGAGGGCGCCGGTCGAGGTCATCGCCAGTGCGGCCGCGCCGAGGAGGGCGGCGAGGCCGACTCCGAGGCGAGCGAGAAGTCTGCTGCTGTGGTGCACGCGCGGTCCTTCCGAGACGGGTCGTCGAAGGCGGCGGTTTCACGCCGCGACCGCAGCCTACGGGAACTCGCCCCGGAGCAGTAGATTTCTCGCATAACAGATTTTTATGTGGATCAATCTGAATCAAGGATCTTTCCGATTAATACGGACGTCTCATCCTGAAGGGAAAGGCGCGATGATTGTCTGGACGCCGTCGCGAAGCCCACTCGAATACCGGCGCTCACCGCTTCTCGCTACGCAGTTCCTTGCCCAAGTGCAGCGATCCGTCAGTGCGGGCGTAGTAGCCGAACGGGGTCACGGGCCGGTAGCCGAGCGCCTCGTACATCGCGATGGCCTCGGGTTGGCGCGGGCCCGTCTCCAGGACGACGCGCTTGCGTCCGGCCTCGGCGGCGGAGGCCTCGACCGCGGCCACGAGCAGCCGCGCCAGTCCGCGGCGGCGGGAGGTCTCACGCACGTAGACGCGCTTCATCTCGGCGTCGTCGTCCTCGTGGGCGCGCCAGCCGCCGCACCCGGCGGGCTCGCCGTCGGCGTCGAAGGCGACGAAGAAGTCGCCGTTCGGGGGATCGAAGTCGTCGGTCTCGAGCGGCGTCTGGTCCCCGTCGCCGTAGCGGCGGACGTATTCGACCTGGATCTCGGCGCAGAGCTCCTGCGCCACAGCGCTTGCGAACGGGGTTCTCTCAAGGGTGAACTGCACGCACCAACATTGGCACGGCGGCCCTCTGCCCGCCAGCGGTTGTGACCGGCGCCAGGCGCCGCCCACGATTGCCCCGCGGCTTTCGGCACCGACCGAACAGTGGACTCCTCATCGTTCTTTTCGTCGTATACGACTGTCCGAACGCACAGAGATCGAGACGCGCGGCGCGGTGCCCTCCTCCAGGAAGGGAACCAACTCGGCGACCATTACGATCTTCACATCGGAGATTCTCGAAATCAAGTGCGAGAATCTCGACAGACCCGGGCGGCCGGGAGGCCGTTCCCGCGCTTTCCCATGGGCCCGAACCCATGGGCCCGGGTGAGGCCCACCGCGGCCCCGGACCGGTCAGGGAGGAAGGAGGCGTTCACCGAGATGCGCACCCCGCTGCAACGCGGCTTCCGCACTGTGCCCGCGGACCAGTCGACCGGCTGGATGTCGCCGTCCGTGCGCTCGGTGTTCACCGTCGCCTTCGTCACGGTCGTGGTCCTGGTGGCCCTCCAGCTGGCGGTGCGCGACCACCTGCACGCGGTGCCCTGGCTGGCGCTGCCGCCCCTGGTCTCCTCGGCGTTCCTGGCCTGGCGCTGGGTCGTGGCCGTCGGCGTGGCGAGCATCGTCGGCTTCTTCGCCTACCTGTGGATCCTCTACGACTTCAGCGTCCTGACCGCTCTGAACCACCCCGTCGACTTCCTCGTGGTGGGCGCGGCGGTCGCCATCGCGGTGGCGGTCTCGGTGGTCCGAGAGCGCGACGACGATCGGCTGCGGCGATTGACGCAGCTGGCCCTGGTGGTGCAGCAGGCGATCCTGCGGCCCATCGACAACCGCCTGGGGCCGTTCGACATCGCGGCCCGCTACGTCTCGGCGCGGTCGGGGGCCGAGATCGGCGGCGACCTGTACGAGGCGCTCGACACCGAGTACGGGGTGCGGATCGTCATCGGCGACGTGCGCGGCAAGGGCCTGGACGCGGTGCGGCTGTCCTCGACCGTGCTCGGCTCGTTCCGGCACGTCGCGTTCGAGCGGCCCGACCAGCGGCGCATGGTCGACGACCTCGACCACGCCGTGGCCCGCAACGCCGACGAGGAGGACTTCGTGACCGCGATCCTGCTCCAGGAGCGCGGCGGGACCCTCGAGATCGTCAACTGCGGGCACCCGGCGCCGATGCTGGTGCGCGACGGCGTCGCCTCCTACCTGGAGCCCGAGTCGATGGCGCCGCCGCTGGGACTGGGCCCCTCGGCGCGGGAGCTGACGGTGCGGCTCCAGCCGGGCGACCGGATCTTCCTCTACACCGACGGCCTCGCCGAGGCGCGGCAGGACGGGGAGTTCTTCCCGATCCGCGACCGCGCGTGGAGCCTCATCGGGCACGGCAACGTGGGCGACGGCCTGGCGTCGCTGGAGACGGCGCTGCGCCGCTGGGTCGGCGGCCCGCTGACCGACGACATCGCCCTGATGCTCCTCGACTACCGCCCGGAGCCCGACTAGCGCTCGTCGTTCAGGTGGGCGGCGCGACGGGGCCGCCGACGGGCACGGCCAGCGCCTCCTCGCCGCGTTCGGCGGCCACCTCGGCGGCGGGGAGCGTGCGGAACGCCGCGGTCGTCTTGCTCCGGGTGCGGCGGTGGCGGCCCCGGTAGGTCGGTCGGGTCTTCGAGGCGATGCGGTCGGCGACGGTTCGGATCATCGGGAGGCTCCTTGCGGTGGTGGGCACGCACCGGCTCGCGAAGGCTCGCGAGCGGGTCGTCGGTGCTGCCGGGCGGGACTGCGCCGGTGGGCTGCGGTGGTGTTTCTCGGCGATGGTGCGTGGTGTTACCGGGCTGGGTGCGGTGGTGTTCTCGGCGGGACTGTGTTGTTGGTGAGGCAGTGCTGTCGGTAGGACTGTGCTGCTCTGTCGTGCTGTTCGTCGTGTCGCTCGGCGGCTGGGGCCGCCCGGGCGACGGGCTGTTCGGCGGTCGTGCGGCGCCGTGCGGGCGGATGTCGCACAGGCGGTCTGTCGTTTAGTTCAACGAAGCACGTCTTTGCTGGTTACGGTGATACCCGGAAAATTACCCGCCACCTCCGACACACTGGATATGCGCTGGTCGCAGGCCGCTTCTCGCGGGATACTTGAGTTGATTACCGGCGAGTAATATGATGGTGGTTACCACCGAGTAATGGAGGACCCGCAATGACGCACTTCCGCCACAACCTTCGCGATCTCGAGTTCAACCTCTTCGAGGTCTTCGGGGCCGACAAGATCCTGGACCACGACGCCTTCGGCGACCTCGACGTCGCCACCGCCCGTGAGATCCTCTCCGAGCTCGCGCGGCTGTCGGAAGAGGAGTTCGCCGCCAGCTACGTCGAGGGCGACCGCAACCCGCCCGTCTACGACACCGCGAAGCAGGCGGTGGCCCTCCCCGAGTCCTTCAAGAAGTCCTTCCGCGCGTTCATGGAGTCCGACTACTGGCGCCTCGACCTGCCCGAGGAGCTCGGCGGGACCTCCTCGCCCCGCATGCTCTGGTGGGCCATGGCAGAGCTCGTCCTCGGCGCCAACCCGGCCCTGTGGATGTACGCCGCCGGGCCCTCCTTCGCGCACAGCCTGTTCATCGAGGGCACCGACGAGCAGAAGGAATGGGCCAAGCTCTTCGTCGAGCGGCAGTGGGGCGCCACCATGGTCCTCACCGAGCCCGACGCGGGCTCCGACGTCGGCGCCGGGCGCGCCAAGGCCTACAAGCAGCCCGACGGCTCCTGGCACATCGAGGGCGTCAAGCGGTTCATCACGTCGGGCGACCAGGACATGACCGACAACATCATCCACTACGTCCTCGCCCGCCCCGTCGGCGAAGAGGGCGCCGGCGGGCCCGGCACCAAGGGCCTGAGCCTGTTCATCGTGCCCAAGTACGAGTTCGATCCTCGGACCGGCGAGCTCGGCGAGCGCAACGGCGTCGTCGCCACCAACATCGAGCACAAGATGGGCCTGAAGGTCTCGGCCACCGCCGAGCTCACCTTCGGCGAGAAGACGCCCGCCAAGGGCTGGCTCCTCGGCGAGCGGCACGAGGGCATCCGGCAGATGTTCCTCATCATCGAGTACGCCCGGATGATGGTGGGCACCAAGGCCATCGCCGCGCTCTCGACCGGATACCTCAACGCCCTCGACTACGCCAAGAGCCGCATCCAGGGCGCCGACCTGCTCCAGTCGACCGATAAGACCGCGCCGCGCGTGCCGATCATCAAGCACCCGGACGTGCGCCGCTCGCTCATGCTCCAGAAGAGCTACGCCGAGGGCCTGCGCGCCCTGGTCGCCTACACCGGGTCCTGGCAGGACAAGGAGCGCCTGGCCATCGCCGACGGCGACGAGGAGGCCGCCGAGACCGCCAAGCGCGTCAACGACCTCCTGCTGCCACTGGTCAAGGGCTGCGGTTCGGAGCGGGCCTTCGAGCTGCTGGCCTCCGAGTCGCTCCAGACGTTCGGCGGCTCGGGCTACCTCCAGGACTACCCGCTCGAGCAGTACCTGCGCGACGCGAAGATCGACACGCTGTACGAGGGCACCACCGCCATCCAGAGCCTCGACTTCCTGTTCCGCAAGATCATCAAGGACAACGGCGAGTCGCTCATGGCCGTCGCCGCCGAGATCATGCAGTCCACCGAGGACGGACATGGGGAGCTGGCCGAGGTCCGCGCCAAGGTCCTGCGCGCGCTCGGCGACGTCCAGGGCATCATCGAGGCGCTCCAGCCGGCCCTCATGGGACCCATGGACGGCCGCCCGCGCGACCTGTACAAGGCGGGCCTGCACTCGCGGCGCCTGCTGCTGGCCGTCGGCGACCTGATGGTGTCCTGGCTGCTGCTGCGCCAGGCCGAGATCGCCCAGGCGAAGCTCGATGGCGGTTCCGACGAGGACTTCTACCGCGGCAAGGTGGCCGCGGCGAAGTTCTTCTCCCGAGAGGTGCTGCCGCGCCTGACCGCCGACCGCAAGATCGTCGAGGCCGCCGACCTCACCGCGATGGACCTCCCGGACGAGGCCTTCTAGCCTCCCGCGTGAGCGCCCGGGCCCCCCGTGGCCCGGGCGCTCACGCGTCCTCGCCGATGCCCATGAAATCCAGGTACGCGGAGAAGTCGCCTTCACCGGTGCCCGCGGCGGCGTCGGCGAGGGCCGCGGTCAGGCCGTGGAGGGTGCCGCGCAGGTACTGCAGGTTCCGCCACGTCGCGGCGTGGAACTCCAGGTACTCGGGGAGGGCGTTCTCGGCCGCCCCGGGCGCCGACCCGAACGCCGGGGCCCTGCTCAACGTGCCCTCGCGGAGCACCGGGATCACGTCGTTCTCCAACTCCTCCAGCAGCTCCAGCAGGAACTGCCGGTACTCCTCGAGTGCGGTCGCGTCGAATACGCGCTCGGTCGCCATCGTCTCCGGTCCTTCCTCTTCGAATCGTGCGGCTCAGTCGGATCGCGCGGCTCACTTGAACGGGTCGTCTTTGGCGGGGACGTAGCCCCAGACATTGCCGGTCTCCCGGTTCAGCAGGCGCCCGTCGTCGTCCTTCTCGGTCTCTTCCCCGTCCTTGTCCTTCGCGGCGCCCGAGCCCTTCGCCGGGGGCGACCCCGGGGCGGCGCCTACGGCCGCCGCCCGGGGGCCGCCCGTGCCGCCCGCGCCACCGGTGGTCAGCGGGGCGACGGTGGGGGAGGCCGTGAACGGGCTCGAAGTGGTCGACGCGGTCGAGACGACGGCAGCCGGGCCGCCGCCCCCGCCGGGGGCGACACCGCCGAATCCGCCCCCGGCCAGACCGCCCGACACCTCGCCGTCGTCGTCGTCTTCACTGGGGGACCAAGGCGTCTCGTCGGCCTCGTCAGGCTCCTCCCGCGCGGTGGAGCCGTCGCCGCTCGGCGGCACCGGGCTCGGGTCCTGCGTCGCCTGGGGCGCCGCGGGAGCGGCCGGGTGCTCGACCTCGGGCGACGCCAAGTCCATATAGTTCTGATCGGCCGACGACGGGAACGGCCGGTCGTCCCCGGTGGTCGCAAGCGCCGCGAACTCGGCGCTCTGGTCGGCCCGCTTCTGCGCGATGTCCTCGTCGATCGCCGCCTGCCGCCCCTGGTAGGCGGCCAGCTCGGCCTCGACGCGCGGCCCGTACTGCTCCTCGGCGTCCTCGGCGGCCAGCAGCCGCACCGGCGAGACGAGCGCGCCGAGGCCGCTCAGACGCTCGCCCACCTTCTCCTCGATGAACTCCCGCACCTCGGTGGCCAGGCCTGGGTCGGCCCCGGCCAGTTCGAGCGCCCGCTCGGCCTGCTCGCAGCTCATCGTGATGCAGTCGCCGTGCCACCACGCCGGCCGCACATGGATCGCCGTCAGATTGCTCCACTCGCCTTCGATGCCCACCATCGGCGCCGGATAGGGGATCTCGCCCGAATCGCCGCCCTGGAGCGTGTACACGGCCTCCTCGCGGTGCCGCAGCTCGGCCGCCGTGTCCTCGATGTCGTCCAGGACGCCCTCCATGAGCGAGCGCGCCTGGTCGACCTGGGCGGCGAACGCGTCGAAGTCGTCGCCCGCCCAGTTCTCGGCGAGCGCGGCCAGCTTCGACCTGACGCGCTCGGGCCACTCGCCGACGCGCGCGGCCACCTCGCCGGTCCAGCCCTCGCGCAGCCGCTGCAGCGAGAAGCCGTCGGGCGCTTCGGGACGCACCGCGCGCACCGCGGACCGGAAGTCCTCCTCGGTCGGATACGCCATGCCCTCGCAGCGCGGCTTGAACCGGTAGAGCTGCTCGGGGACCGGCACGGCCGACGCCAGCTGCTGCCAGTCGGCCTCCGCCGGATGCGCGGTCGGATGCGGGCACGCCCCCGCCGAGCACCCGGCGCGGCTCCCGCCCGCCTCCAGCGACGACGTGTCGCCGAACGCGATCGTCCACGACGTCGGCGACGGCACTGTCGGGAACTCCACGCCCTGCCACGCCTCGCCGCTGTACGTGCCGACCGTGAACTCGAACTCGAACTCGAACTGGCCGTCGCTCATGGGCAGCGCACCTCCATCCAGGTCGTTCGGCTGCGGACTCCAATGGAACGACGCGCTGTCACGGATCGGTCCCCGACTCGCGGAGCCGAGTCGGGGACCGACCCGTGACGGGACGGCGCACATTGCCACAGACGCCGTCGGGCGTCCGCCCGTCAAGGGCGCACCGACCTCAGGGAGGCAACCATGACCGTGCACATGGACGTGCCGGAAGTGCGAGCGGGCGGCGGCGCGCTGCGCACGCTCGCACCCCGCGTGCGGGGCGCGTCGAGCCGAGTGGAGCGCCCGGCGGCCGCCGCCGCGGAGCAGAACGCCGGCTTCGCCGCCGGCGGGGCGGGCGGCGACTGGCAGGCCGCCTTCGCGGCGGACGTCGCCAGCGTCGAGAGCCGCCAGATCTGGCAAGGCGAGCAGGTCGCAGGCTGCGCCGACGACATGGAGGCCAGCGACGCCGCGATCGGCGGCCGCTTCAACACCATCGCCGGCGAGATCCCCGCCGCCCGTCCGAAATAGGAGACCGCCATGCCCACGTATCGAGAAGCGCTCTCGGCCAACCCCACCGCGTTCGTCGACTACGCCGCGCAGATGACCGCCGCGGGCGCCGACCTGACCGAGCACCGCCTCGCCTACGGCGAACAGGTCGCCTCGCTCAACATGCACTGGCAGGACGAGGCCAACACCGCATTCAACACCGAAGTGGACACCGTCGGCGCCCACATCGACGGCCTCGCCTCGCAGACGGCGGCCACCGCCGGGCAGCTCAGCGCGGCGGGCGCCGCGATGGAAACCGCGGTCACGGTCCTGAAGGGAGCCGACGCCGCGATCCACGCCGCCGGCTTCGACGTCCAGCCCGCGCCGCAGGTGGTCCTCAGCGCCGCCCAGCGCGTGGCGATCGCCATGGCCGGACCGTTCGGGTTCCAGGTCCAGGCGGCGCTGGAGGCCACGGCGCTCGCGGCGACGACGGGCCTCCAGGCCGTCCTCGCCGGTCTCAACTCGACGGACGCCCAGGCGGCGGCCGCCTTGAGCGCCGCGGCGGGCGCGTTGCAGCCCTTGGGTTCCAAGACCTCATCGACCGGCGAGGACATGCGGCACCTGATGGCCGAGGACCATTCGGGCGCCCCCGCGGGCGAGGAAGCCGGAGAGGAAGAGGCCGCCGAGGAGGAACAGGAGCCGACCGAGGAGGAGGAAGCGCCCTCGGAGCAACCCGAAGACCGGCAACAGCCTCCCACGCAGCCGCAGACCCCGCAGCAGCCGACGATGCCCCAGACACCGATGCCCCAGACGCCCTCGGGCCTCGATGACCTCCAGCGGCCCGAACTGGACGACCCGTGGGCCGACACCGAGCTCCCCGACCCCGAGGACCTCTCCGGCGGCCTCGCCTCAGGCGCGGGCGGTCTCGGCGCCGGCAGCGGCTTCGGCGGCGGCTCCGGCCCCGCGGGCGGCCTCGCCTCGTCCGGCCCCGCCACTGCCCCGACTGCCACAGGTCTCGGCGCCATGTCGGGCGCCGCACCGGCCGCGACCGTCGGCGGCACCGGCAGGACCGGCGCCGGTTCGTCCATGATGGGTGGAGGAGGCGGCCGCGGCGCCGGGAAGGCCGACGACGAGACCACCAGGGAATCGAAGCTCACCGAGGACCCCGAAGACGACGTCTGGGGCATCGGCGGAGGCGACGACGACCCGTACGCCTGAGTGCGCGGCGAGCGCCGGGGAAGGGCGCAGGCGGCTCAGAGCGCCGCTTCGAGCTCGCCCCGGTGCTCCGCCACCCACTGGCGGCATTCCCCGATCCAGGCCGGGGTGCCCCTCTCGCGGAGGCGGACCATCGCCGCCTCGCCCGCCGCCGCTTTCGATTCGATGCCGCGACGGCAGCGGTCCTGCCATCCCAGAACGGCCTCGACCAGTCGGCCGCGCCGGTCCCGGTCGAGGCCGTAGGCGTCGCAGACCAGCCGCATCCGCCGCGCCGTCTCGGCCGGATCGGTGGCCAGAGGGCCGAGCCGGAGATGCTGCCAGCACAGGTGCGCGAGGTCGTCGATCCGCTCGCCCGGCGCGGCCGTGTCCCAGTCGATGAGCGCCACCGGCAGCGCGCCGGCGCCCTCGCCCGCGTAGACCGTGTTCTTCGGCGACAGGTCGTTGTGGCACACCGTCTCGGCCTCGCCCGAGAACGCCGCGTCGGCGGCGAGATCGTGAAACTCCCGCACCATCGCCGCCAACTGCTCCAGGCTCGCGTCCGACTCGGCGTAGGGGGATCGGTCCTGCTCGATCGCGGCATGTCCTTCGAAGAAGCTCAGCATCTCCCGGCCGTCCTCGTCGATCCCGAGGAAGCGGGGCGCGCCGCCCCAGCCCCGGTCCTCGAAGTGCCGCAGCAGGCGGTGGACGAACGCCGAATGCGCACCGAGCGGACGGCGGACGCTGCCGTCCTTCAGCACCACGTCGTTGACGAGACCGCCGGGCAGGGGATGTTCATCGGCCATCGGGCCAGTCTCTTCCCGGACCGCCCCGGCCACAAGGCCTTTTCGGGCGGCGCTCCCTCAGCGGAGCGGCCCCGGAGGGCGACCCTCACGCCTTCCCCTCCCCGAAGCACCTCGCGACGAGGTCGGCGATGACCGCCGCCGCCCGCTCCTGGACGGTCCTGATCACCGCCGCCGTCTCCGCGGCGAGCGTCTCGCAGTCGTAGTCCAACGTGGCGTTCGGCACCAGGAACTTGCACTCGGTCAGGCGGCCCTCCAGGTCCACCTCCGCCGAGCACAGCTCGTCGGCGTCGGTGTGCTCGACGCGTTCGCCCGCGCGGGCGTCCAACTGCGCGCGCAGCACCGCGAACCCGGGGTCGTCGGCGCCGCCCCGGTACAGGGCCGCGCCGACCCGCTCCAGACGGGCCGCCTCCCCGGCGCGCGCCGCCTCGGCCGCCGCCCACGCCTCCACCACCGCCCCGGCCACCACCGGGTTGCTGAGCCGGTCGATGGTGGGGCTGAACGCGAGCGACGTCAGGCGCCCGGTGTAGTCCAACCGCAGCCAGACCACCCGCTCGGGGTCGGTGCCGTCGAACGTCGACCGCGTCAGCTCGCCGAGCAGCGCCTCGGCGCGGTCGGCGCGCTGCCGCGCCGCCTCCACCGTCTCGCGCGCGGGCGCCAGCTCCACTGCGCGCCTCGCCGAGTCGCGGGCCGCGCCCGCCGGGAGCCGGTCGATCGCGCGCCGACCGGCGGCCAGTCGCTCCTCGTAGTCGTCGGGGACGTCGAGACGGTCCATCGGTCTTCCTCTCTGTGCCTGCTGCGCGGATGAGCGCGGACAGTGCGAATGCTCGCGCGCCGCTTCCCCGGTCCGTCCCCGATCGGTCACGGATCGGAGGACCCTGCCATCGAGCTCGCATGTGGGACACTGGAATACGGATGCCCCCAGCAGTAAGGCCGTTCCACATGCCAGTACTCGACGCCCGCCTGCTCGGCCCCTTCGAGGTCCGCGTCGACGGCGAACCGGTGACCGTCCCGGGGCGCAACGCCCGCAAAGTGCTCGTCATGCTGCTCGACGAGGCGAACCGGCCGGTGCAGATCACCGGTCTCGTCCGCGGCCTGTGGGAGGACGCCGAGCTCCCCGACGACCCGCGGAAGCGGGTCAGGAACCTCGTCGGCGAGATCCGCAAGACCCACCGACTGCTCAAGGACCGGCTGGAGACGGTCAACGAGGACGCCTACCGGTTCACCGTCGCCGAAACGGAGCTCGACGTCCTGCGCCGCGACGCCGCCGAACGCCGGGCCCGCAGTCTGCGCGATTCCGGCGACCTCCAAGAGGCCGCCGCGCAGCTGCGGAGCGCGCTCGCCGAATGGCGCGGCCCGGCCCTGGCCGGCATGTCCGGCCGGATGATCGAATCGATCGCCCGCACCCTGGACGACGACCGCCTCCCGCTGCTCGAGCAGCGGTTCGACGTCGAGTTGGAACTGGGCCGCCACGGCCAGCTCGTCGGCGAACTGCGCCAGATCGCCCGGGTCCACGCCGGCGACCAGCGCTTCGCCTTCCAGCTCATGCTCGCCCTCCACCGCACCGGGCAGCCGTCCGAGGCGGTCAAGCACTTCGCCGCGCTCAGGCGGCGCCTCGCCGACGAATTCGGCATCGACCCCGACCCGCGCCTGGTCGAACTCAACGCCGCCATCCTGAGGAACGACCCGGCGCTGGACCCGCCGCCCACCGGCACCGCCCCGGCCGCCCCGCAGCCGCGGCGGGCCCCGATCCCGTTCACGCTCCCGCCGGCCCCGGCACGCTTCACCGGCCGCGAATTGGAGCTCCGGGCACTCGACGCGGCCCTGGACGCCGCCGCGGGCCAGGCCGGGCTCGCCGTCGTCAGCGGCATGGGCGGCGTCGGCAAGACCTCCCTGGCGCTCCGGTGGTCCCACCGGGTCGCCGAGCGCTTCGGCGACGGCTGCTTCTACTTCGACCTGCGCGGCTTCGACCCGGTGGCGTCCGAGACCGGCCCGGGCCCGGCGCTCGGCAAGGCCCTGCGCCGCCTCGGCGTCGACCAGCACCACCTCCCCGGCGACATCGAGGAGCAGGCCGACCTCTACCGCACCATGCTGGCCGGGCGCCGCGTCCTGGTGGTGCTGGACAACGTGCGCGACGCCCAGCAGGTCCGCCCGCTCCTGCCCGGCTCGGCAGACAGCTTCACCGTCGTCACCAGCCGCAACCGGCTCATGGGCCTGATCGGCCTGGACGGCGCCCTTCCGGTGCCGCTCGGCGTGCTCACCCGCGAGGAGTCGACGGCGGTCCTGCGCCGCTTCGTCGCGGGCGACCTCGCCGAGTCCAGGGCCGCGCGGCGGATCGTCGCCGTCTGCGCCGGGCTGCCGCTCGCGCTGTGCCTGGTGGGGGCCTGGGCCGCGGCGAACCCCGGCCTCCCGCTCTCCTCGCTCGCCGATCGGCTCGAATCGACCGGCAACGTGCTCAGAGTGCTCTCCTCCGACGACCCCACGTTCGACCCCCGGACCGTCTTCTCATGCTCCTATCAAGAACTCGACGCGCGAGAGAGGAAGGCGTTCCGCCTGCTCGGCCTGCACCCCGGCCCCGACATCACCGCGGCGGCCATGGGCAGCCTCGCCGCGGTCGCGCCCAGGGAAGCCGAGGAGACCCTGCGGGCGCTCGCCACCGTGCAGCTCGTCCACGAGCACCAGCCGGGCCGGTTCACCATGCACGACCTGTTGCGGGCCTTCGCCGTCGAACGACTGGAGGCCGAGGTCGACGAGGCCGAGCGGTCGCAGGCCGTGCGGAGGATGCTGGAGCACTATGTCCACACCGCCGACCGCGCGGACCTCTTGCTGGCGTCCTACCGCGATCGGATCGACCTCGGCGAGGTCGCCGCGGGCGTCACGCCGGAGCCGATCGGCGACGCGGGCGCGGCCCGCCGCTGGTTCGAGGCCGAATACCAGGTGCTGCTGGCGCTCGTGCGGCTCAAGGTCGAGCCGGTTCACGACAGGCGCATCTGGCAGCTCGCGTGGTGCCTGGCCGAGTGCATCATGGCGCGGCACCGGGCGCAGGACTTGATCGACTGCCAGTCGGCGGGCCTGGCGGCCGCCCGCAGGAGCCGGGACGTGTTCGCCGAGATCATCTCACTCGGCTACCTCGCCGGAGGGCTGCTCTACCTCGCGGACCGCGACGCCGCGGTGGTCCGCCTCGACCGCGCGATGGCCCTGGCCGAGGAGCACGGCATGCCCTGGGCGAAGGGCTTCGTGCTCCACGCGATGTCCCTCTGCGAGGGCCGCGACGGACGCGACGAGGAGGCGATCGAGCAGGCGAGGCGCGCTCGCGAGCACTTCATGGAGGCCGGCGACGCGATCTGGACGATGCGGACGGAGCACGTGATCGGCTGGCACAGCGCCCGGATCGGCGATCTCGCCGAGGCGCGCACGTGCTTCGGACGGATGCTCTCCGCCGGGCGGGAGAGCGGCGTCGCGGTCGCCGAGGCGACCGCCCTGTTCGGCTTCGGCTACATCGCCCACCGCGAGCGCCGCTTCGACGAGGCGCTTCGGTGCTACAGCGAGGCCCGAGACCTGTACGACGCGCCCGGCATGGAGAGCAGCGTGGCCTACGTCGACGAGCACATCGGCGACACCCGGCACGCGATGGGCGACCGAGCGGCGGCTCGCGCCGAATGGGAACGGGCCCTGCACTCCTACCGGGCACTCGACCTCACCGTGGACACCGGCCGCGTCCAGCGCAAGCTCGACGGCGGCCTCGAAGTCGCTTAAGCCGTCTCGCCTTCGAAGGTCGTGGCGAGCAGCGCGTCGATGGCCGCCTGGCGGGAGTCGGTGCCGGACTCGGGCACGCTCGCCAGCCCGATGAAGCCGTTGACGCCGTCCACGTCCACCATCACGACCGCGACGTCCTCGTAGAGGTCCTCGCTGTTGGGGCTGGACGTCCACGACACGGTGGCCTCCGCCAGCACTGCCGGCCGGCCGTCCACCTCGGTGTCGGTGAACGTGGTCTCGGAGACCGCGAGGCCTTCGGTGCTGCCGAAGGCGAAGCCCGAGGTCCACGCGTCCATGGCGCCGCCCGCGCTGCCCTGCAGGTCGGCCGGGTCGTACGGCGTGTAGGCCGAGTTGACGACGCCGACCTCCATGTAGGAGATCCAGTTGTCGGTGTGGTAGATGCAGTAGGCGTGCGCGTCGTCGCTGATCTTGCCCGCGGTGCCGGGGCCGCTGTAGAACTCCCACGGATCACCGGGGTTCGGCGTCGTCGCCCCGAGGGAGTCCACGGTCAGGGCGTCGCCGCCCGGTGCGGGCGCCTCGGTCTCGCCGCTGTCGTCGTCGGGCGATTCGCCGTCCTCGCCGGTGCTCTCCTCGGTGGCCTCGCTGGTGGTCTCCTCGTCGGCGGTCGTGGTGCCCTTGTCATCGTCGCCGCCCAGCAGCAGGTATCCGGCGACGCCGCCGCCGATCATCAGGATGAGGACGACGACGATGAGCACGGCGGTGCCCGCACTGCCCTTGCTGGTGGACTGCACCGGCGGGGGGCCGTACTGGCCTCCGTACGGGTCGGGGAAGCCCTGCTGCGGCGCGTACCCGGGTTGGGGAGCGTACCCGTGCTGCTGCGGCGGATATCCGCCCTGGCCCATGTCGGGCTGCGTGTACTGGGGCGGCTGCGCGCCGTAGTCCGGGCCGACCTGCCCGGGAGCGTAGCCGTCGGCGGGCGGCTGACTGTACGGCTGGGGCTGGCCGTAAGGGTCACCCGGTTGGCCTTGCGGGGGGTATGTCATGTCTCGAATCGTAACCGGGTTTTCCCACAGGTGCAGCCGCCAGTGCCGCGCACCGCTATATCTTATAGAGTATATTCTATAAGATACTTATAGCTTATAAGCTGCCCTGGACTCTTATACTATATAGTCTATAAGGTGTCTTTCCTGGCGAAGCGACAGCCGCGAATCGGACAGGCCAAAGCGGTGGAACCGGGCATCCCGCGCCCCGATGGAGAACGATAAACCGGGACGGACGCTGACCGTCCGCCCCGGTTTCAGGGATCCAAAAGTACCCCTTAGTATTCCTGGCCTGTCAAGGCCCGAATCGTTAGCTACGGAACCGATCCGCTCCGCCACTTGGCGCTGCGGTCATGGCTCCGGCCTTCAGCTCACGAACACCGCCACCGTCCTGCCCGGCACCGCCGATGCCCCCGTCGAGCTTGTAGGCGAGGGCGTCGCCCCGCAGGTGCAGGCCCCCGTCCGTTCCATCGTTCGGCGACGCTTGCGAGCCGTCAGTTTGCCCAGCGCCGCCGGTGTTGTTGGACGGGGCGCCGTCGGCGAAGCGGTCGGTCATGACGAAGTAGAACTGCTCGGTCGCGTCCTCTGCGGCGGTGGCGTAGGAGGCGAGCTGGGCCTCGGTGGGTTCGTCCTCTCAGGACGCTTCGCCGCCGGGCGGGTCGTCGGGGGCGGTGCGGGCGGTGAGTGCCGGTGCCCAGACCAGCACTCCCGCCGCGTATCGGGTGGTACGCCGCATTGCGTTTCATCCTCCGGGGTTGGACGGGGGGCACGGAGCCGATCGCCGCCTCGCGGGCAGCGCCGAAGGCGCGCGAGACTCCGCGTGCGCAAGAACATACCATCTATGTAATTTTGTTACAAAACTCTAGTAATGCGTTGCAACAACGCGTTGTGTCAATGACGTGTTGCCGCAACGGCTCAGTGGCGCTCGTCCTCGAGGATGCGCGTCGGGACCGGCTCGGGGTGCTCGTAGTGGATGGCCTCGGTCGGCAGCGGGAAGTTCGACCGGCCGAACGGCGAGGCGGCGCCGATGGTGCCGGAGGTGAATTCGGCGACTTCCAGGTGGCCGGGCTTCACCGTGCGGTTGCGGGTCTTGACATCCTTGTTGGCCTGCTGGTCGGCCTTCTTCACATCGGTCATGCCCCGAATGCTATCGGGGGCCCTCGCGGCCGGGAACCGGATCATGCGTGCCCGGCGTCACTCCAGGTCTGCAGCGGAACACGCGTGCCGCCGCCAGGCGCCCGCCGACCCACAGCCCGTAGCGGCTGACGGCGCGGTAGCCGTACCCCGAGCAGGACGGGACGTACCGGCACTGCACCGAGACTCGCGGGGAGAGCCGGCGCCGGTAGGCGGCGATGGCGTGCAGCCCGATCAGGCGGGGGAGCCGACGGTGACTCATGCGGGCGCGTTCGAGGCGCTCGGGGGTGAGCCGGGCGAAGTCGAAGACGGCCGCAAGCGAGTACGGGCCCGCGTCGGACGTGCCGCCGCAGGCCCGCGAGCACGCGTTGCACGGCCCGCCGGGGTCGCAGGCGGCCTCCAGCGGGGTGCCGCAGCCGGTGGAGCATCCCGGCTCGTACACGCTCGAGCAGCCTGACAGATCCACAGGACCGTTCTACACGTCCGTGGTGATCCGGCTCCGCCGACACGGCCGCCCGCCGCCCTGCGGGAGTCCAGATCGGATCGAAGTCACTGTCGATTGGGGAGTATTCGTCCCGCAAAAGGCAAGGAAGTCGAGTACGAACCGTTATACACCAAATACACCTATGTCAGGGAATTGACAGGAATGCTTCAGGGCGCGCTCAGGCTCATGTTCCACGGTGAAAGCCTCGGGGAATGAGGGGTTCCCGAGGGGTTATGGACCCGGTGGGGCGGTTGCTCCGGACTCATCCTCCACTGACGATCACCGCTGCCCCGCCCCACCGGGACCTTTGCGCGCCAGCGTGTGCGAACGCCGACGGCCCGCCGATCCCGTGCCGCCTCCGCCCGCAGCGCCGGATTTCTCGGGCCTCAGTCCACGCGGTCGCAGTAGCCGTATCGCTTCCACCCGAACGCCATCTGATCCGCACCTGCCGCTCGGCCGCATCGATCTCCAACGCCCGCACCGAGAAGGCCAACGCCGAACGGCATCGCAGCGCCTCACGGCGTCCGGCTCACCGGTACCGCTCGGGGTTCGGCAGCAGCTCGTTCATCGCGCCTGAGCGGAAACCGCGCTCGTCGAGCCGCACTTCGGCGAAGCCCTCGACGGCGGCGAGCACGTCGCCGCGCGCGGCCACGGCCTCCACCAACTCCGCGTCGATCTCCACCTTCGCCGCGTCGCCGCCCAAGTCCCGCACCCGCAGATTCCGGACCGGGATGCCGGCCGCCCGCAACGCGTCCCGCAGCGCCGCCTCGGCGGCGGCCACGCGCTCCAGCCCGGCCGCGGTCACCTCCACGCCGTAGGCGATCCGGCTCGACAGGCACGCCGCGGCCGGCTTGTCCCACGTCGACAGGTCCCATTCCCGCGAGACCGCCCGAATCTCATTCTTGGTCAGCCCCGCGTCGGACAGCGGCGTGATCGCCCCGGCCGAGGCCGCGGCGCGGATGCCGGGCCGGAACCCGGCCACGGTGTCGTCGGCGTTGGTGCCGGTGGCGATCGCCGCGACGCCGCGGCGCTCCGCCAGCGGCGCGAGGACGCTCATGAGCTCGGTCTTGCAGAAGAAGCAGCGGTCGCCGGCGTTCCGCCGGTAGCCTTCGCGCGCGAGCTCGTCGGTGGTCGGCGCGTGATGGACGACCCCGAGTCCCGCGGCGAAGTCCCCGGCCCGATCGAGCTCGCTCTTCGGCAGCGACGGCGAGACCGCGGTGGCGGCCTCGACCCGCTCGGGGCCGAGCGCGCGGACGGCGGCGGCCAGCAGGAACGCCGAGTCGGCGCCGCCGGAGAAGGCGACCAGCAGCGAAGAGAGCGAGGAAAGCCGGTCGAGCAGCGCGTCGACCTTGTCAGCCTGGGAGGTCACTCCCCGAGCCTACTTCGCGCCGAGCGCCGCGTCGGGCGGTAAGGACCGCAGTGAGGCCCATTCGCTCCGCGCGGTGCCCTCAGCTTTCCACGAAGGCCTATCAGTCGCCCGGCACGCAGTCGGCGGGGAGCCGCGGCCTCGCGCCGCTCATCGAACCCCACGAAGACGAACGAACCGCGAGGACCGCGTCATCAGTTCGGAGCGCGAAACACCATCGCGAAACGCTCGATTACTGCCCTAGACGATCCCGTTCGCAAGAGGCGCCCGCTCGACGGGCTGTCAGCCCAGGTCGTCGGCGACGGCGCGGAGCATCTCGGCGATCTTCGCGCCGGTCTTGCGGTCGGGACGCCGCCCGCGCGACAGCGGCGGCATGATCTGCTGCTCGAGCACGCCGATCATGTCCTGCAGCAGGCTGTTGAGCTCCTCGGGCGAGCGCTTGGGCTTCTCGGCGGCCGGGGCCCCCGCGCCGGTCTGCGGCGCGGCGATCACGTGGACGCCCATCGCCTGCACACCCCGGCGGGTGTCGATGATGCTGTACTCGACCTTCTGGCCCTTGACGAGTTCCTCGACGCCCTCGGGCAGCGCATCACGGTGGACGAACACGTCCTTGCCGCCGTCGTCGCGGGAGACGAAGCCGAATCCCTTATCGGCGTCGAACCACTTCACTCGGCCACTAGGCACGGCGCAACCTCGAAATTCTCGTCTGGGTTGTACTGACAAGTCCGTCAACTCTAGCGTGGCCCCAGCGGAAGGAATCAACCATCCGGGCGACTGGCGCGCATGCGCCCACGGCTGGGAATCCCACTCTGCCTATAACCTTATAGGATATATCCTATAATAAAAAGGATGTTATAACCTATAAGATATTCCGATGTTATAGGCTATAGGTTCGTTATCCGTGTTTCGGGCACGAGCCCCAGTGCCGCCGCTCCTCCGAGAAGCCGTTCGACCGCCGCGCGGCCCTCGGTGCCGAGATCGCGCGAGAACTCGTTGACGTACAAGTCGATGTGCTGGCGGCACACCGCCTCGGACATCTCCTGCGCGTGCTCGGCGATGTAGTCGCGGCTCGCCTCCGGATGAGCCCAGGCGTAGTCGAGCGAGGCCCGGATGGTCTCGGCGATCGCCTCGCCCTCGAGATGCGCCTTGGCGACGATCGCGCCGAGCGGGATCGGCGCACCGGTCGAAGCCTCCCACCACTCGCCGAGGTCGACCAGGCTTTGGAGCCCGTACTCGCGGTAGGTGAACCGCGCCTCGTGGATCACCAGGCCCGCGTCGAACCGGCCCGACCGGACCGCCGGCATGATCTGGTCGAACGGCACGACCTCGATCGTGACGTCCTCCCCGCCCAACTCGTCCATCCACAGGTTGAACAGCAGGAACGCGGTGCTGCGATCCGACGGCACGGCGACCTTCGCGCCGTTGAGACCGGTTCGGCCGAGCCCCGACCGCCCGTTCGTGAGCACCAGCGGGCCGCACCCCCGCCCGAGCGCACCCCCGGCGGGCAGCAGCCGCCACTCCTCGCCCAAATACGGCAGTGCCGCATAGGAGACCTTGGCGACATCGAACTCGCCCCGCGCGCAAGCGGTGTTGGTGACGTCGATGTCGGCGAACGTCAGCCGCACCGGCGGCGCGCCGTCGAGGAGCCCGGCCGTCCAGGCATGGTAGATGAACGTGTCGTTGGGGCACGGCGAGTGCGCCAAGTGCATGTCGCTCACGGTGTCACAGCTCCCTGATCGCTTCGGTCAGCGCCTTGAGCGCCGCGCCCCAGTCCCAGTGCGTGACGTCGCGGTCCCCGATGTAGTTCGAGACGGTGCGGATCTCTGCGAACGGCAGCCCGGCCTGCTGGGCGGCGGTGGCGACGCCGAAACCCTCCATCGCCTCGCCGACCGCCTCGGGGTGCCGGTGGGCGAGGTTCGCGGCCAGGCCGTCCGAGCCGGTGATCGAGGCGAGGGTGAGGATCTCCCCGCGGACGCCCTCGACGGCCACCGTCAGGACCGTGTTGCAGCCGATCCGGTTGGTGCCGAACCCGATCTCGTCGATCGGCTGGAACCGCCACGGGAGCGCGACGCCGAGCTCGGCGGCGACCGAGTCGGTGGCGATGAGGACGTCGCCGATCTTCGCGCGGCCCTTGAACGCCCCGCAGATCCCGGCGTTGACCACCACGTCGTAGGCGCGGCCCATCTGCCCGTTCTCGGCGATGGTCCGCGCTGTGGACGCCGCCGCCGCGGCGGGGCCGACCCCGCACACGAGGACGTCCAGTTCATGGCGGACCGTGCGGCCGGCCTCAACGGCCTCGGCCTCCTCGCTGACCGCGCACACGACGAGCATTCGCATGGCATCAAACGTACCGGGTCCCCTCCGCGGCCCGGGCCGCCGAGACGCATGCGGCCGGACACTCCACAGGACCCGCAGCCCCGCACCGACGGAGGCCGCCCAGCGCCGGACGCCGCGACGGCGGGCGAAGAATCGCACCTCACCATTGCGAGCCCCGTCCGGCACGGCGGCCTCAGGCTTGACCTATCCTTGAAGGCGTGCCTGAGAGCTCAACCGCCACCGCCGCTGCGAAGACCCGAACCCGCAAGCCGCGCCTCGATCGCGTGTGCGCGGACGCCGTCGAGCTTGCCAGGGAAGCCGCCGAAGAGGCCGGCGACGGCGTCGGCGAGCACCTGAGCGTCGAAGCCGAGGCCGAGCGGGTCGTCACCCACTACTTCGACTGCACACTGTCGGGCTACCGCGGCTGGCGCTGGGCCGTCGTGATCACCAGAGCGCCCCGCGCCAGGGCCGCCACGGTCTCCGAGACCGCGCTGCTGCCCGGACCCGACGCGCTCCGCTCCCCCGAGTGGGTGCCGTGGGCCGACCGGCTGGAGGCCGGCGAGGTCGGCACCGGCGAGGTCCTGCCGACCCCCGAGGACGACGACCGCCTCATGCCCGCCTACGTCTACTCCGAGGACGACGGCGTCGAGGACATCGCCTTCGAGCTGGGCCTCGGACGCGAGCGCGTGATGAACCGCGAGGGCCGCGGCGAGGCCGCGCAGCGCTGGTACGACGGCGACCACGGCCCGAACGCCCCCATCAGCGAGGCCGCACCCGCGCCCGCCCGCTGCGGCACCTGCGGGTTCTACCTGCAGCTGGCCGGATCGATGCGGGCGGCCTTCGGTGCCTGCGCGAACCTGTACTCCTCGGAGGACGGCAAGGTCGTCGCCGCCGACCACGGCTGCGGCGCGCACTCAGAGATCAGCCGGTTCGTCGACACCACGCCCCAAGGCGTAGTGCAGTCCGAGACGATCTACGACGACGAGGGCTCCGAGGAGCTCTGATCCTCCCCGCGCCGCGATGAGAAATGGCGGCGGTCCATGACCACCATGACGCCCGTGCCGAGGATGCCGAGCACGACGCCGCACAGTGCGCACGACACCCACCATTCGCGCCCCGAATCGGCCAACTCGTCCCGGAACAATTGGGCGACGATCCACGCGATAGTCCACAATAGTGTCCCGGCGACGGCGATCGGCGTCATGCGCAGTTGCACTGCGTCGGGCGCGGGCAGCTCCGGCGAGCGCTTGACCCGCTTGAACGCGTCACGGGGTGTCGACGAGGGGACTGGCGAAGACTGGGAAGTTCCATCGGGCGACACGTCCGCCAATGTACTCTGCGACAGGCTCCGCGACAATCCGTAACGCCGACTCGAAAGTGCCGCGGGTGCGAATATCGTCCCCCGGTGGTTGTGGTTCGCCGGTAGGGTTGGGCGTACGCTCGGATGAGCTGGCAATGCGGCGCTGACGAAGAACACGAGGGGTGGAAGGCATGAGGCCGGTACGGTTCGTAGCCCTCTCTGAGGACGGTCATGCGCTGGTGCTCGCCGACGAGCTGGGGCGCCTGCTGGCGCTGCCGCTCGACGAGCGGGTCTCGGCGGCCGTCGACGTGCCCGACGGCGGGAAGTCGCTGAAGGCCAAGGGCGACGGTTCCTCGACGCCGGGCCAGCCGAGCACCCGTCCCGCGCCGCCGCGCGGCGCCACGCACGTCAACCTGTCGCCGCGCGACATCCAGACCCGCATCCGCGCCGGTGAGAGCGCCGAGGACATCGCCGCTTCCGCGCAGGTCGCCGTCGACCGGGTGCTGCGCTACGCCGGCCCGGTCCTCCAGGAGCGGGCGATGCTCGCGCAGGCGGCCCGCCGGGCGCGTCTGGCCACTTCGGAACGCGGCGAGCGCATGTCCAACGTGGTCGACGTGAAGCTCGGCGCGCACGGCGTCGATCCCGAGGCGGTCTCGTGGGACGCGTGGCGGACCGAGGACGGCTCGTGGATGGTCCAGGCCTCGTGGTCGTCTGGCAAGACGACGGCGCGGGCGCGCTGGAAGCTCGACCGGGCCCGCCAGACCGTGACGCCCGACGACGAGATGGCGCAGTTCCTCTCGACGCCGGCGCCCAAGCAGGTGTCGGACCCGTTGGACGCGCCCTCTGACCTGGGCATCAGGCCCGGTGAGCCGGCGCGGCCCTCGCGCGACCCGATGCACGGCCTGAGCGACGACGACGCGACGCGGCCCGATCCGCTGCGCCGCGATCGGCTCCGCGAGGTCCTTGAGCGCCCGCTCGATGAGCCGGCCGGGCGTGGCAAGCCGCACGCCGCGAACCTGGGCCTGCCGGGCACGACCGCGCCGGAGCAGCGCGAGACGCCGGAGGTGCCGTCGCTGGCGGTGCTGCGCCCGACCAAGCGCTCGGTGGCCGAGGACGACATGCAGTCGCCGCCGCTGGCCGCGGCCGGCTCGAAGCCGCGCAACCAGCTCCCGGGCTGGGACGATGTGCTCTTCGGCGGAGCCGGAAAAAAGTAGCTCGGCGGCGGAGCCGGAACAGTAACGCAAAATCCGGCTGAAAAAACGCCCAGTGGGTCATTTGGGACGATATCGCGGGATATTCCGGATATGTGGCCCTAGGAGGTCCCCCCTGTTCAAACCTATGTCGAGACTGTGACAGAGCGTGATGATTCGCCTCCGCGTCCGATGGCGTGCGGCGGCGAAGTCCGCGCACCGTGGACGGCCGGGCGCCTCCTTCGAGGTCCGGCCGTTCCTCGTGGCGAGGAGGGCTTCGTCATATTTACTGGCTAGCCGGCCGGTAAGTAGATAGAATCAGGGACTGTTATGTCCCCAGTAATCACTCGCCAGCTCCATGAGACGTTCCGCGCACTCGCCTTCCCCGCCTATCGCGTGTTCGCGACCGGCCAGCTGACGGGCACCCTGGGATTCTGGCTCCAGACCACCGCCATCAACTGGCTCGTCCTCCAGCTCACCGGCGACTCCGGCACCGCCCTCGGGCTCTCGCTCGCCCTCCAGTTCGGGCCCTACCTCCTCTTCAGCCTCCAGGGCGGCAAGATCGCCGACGCCTTCGACAAGCGCGTCACCCTCCTGCTGTGCTCGGTGGGCAACACGCTCGTGGCCACCGCGCTCGCCGCGGTCGTGCTCTCCGGCGCGGCCGAGATATGGATGGTCTACCTCGCCGTGTTCGCCTTCGGCTGCGTCTCCGTCGTCGAGGGCCCCGCCCGCCAGGCCTTCTACTCCGAGCTCGTCGAGGGCGACGCACTGCCCAACGCCATCGCCCTCGGCTCGGCCATCTTCAACACCAGCCGCATCGCCGGACCGGCGATCGCCGGGCTCCTCATCGCCGGCACCTCGACCGGCATCGTCCTCGCCGTCAACGCCGCCCTGTTCCTCGGCCCGGCCCTCGCCTGCGCCATCCTGCTGCGCCGCCGCCTGTCGAACCCGGTCGTCCGCGCGGCGGGCACGAGCGGCGGCATCCGCGAGGCCCTCCGCTTCGTCGCCGCCCGCCCCGACCTGCTCGGCGTCCTGGTCGTCGCCCTGTTCGTCTCGGGCTTCGCCTTCAACTTCCCGGTGACGCTGTCGATGCTCGCCAAGACCGAGTTCGACACCGGCGCCGACACCTTCGGTCTGCTGCTGACGTCCCTGGCCATCGGCGCCCTGGTCGGCGCGCTCGTCTCGGGACGCAGGCGCGGCCGCCCCGGCGTCTACACCGTCCTCGCCTCGGGCCTGGCCCTCGGCGTGTGCACCGCCGCGGTCGGCTTCGGCCCCAACCTCGCCTCGGCGATGGTCCTGCTCGTCCCGACCGGCTTCGCGATGGTCTACTTCGCACAGGCCGCCAACCAGCGCGTCCAGATGGGCGTGCGCGGCGACTTCCGCGGACGCGTGCTGAGCCTGTACCTGCTGGTGTTCCTCGGCTCGACGGCCGTGTTCGCGCCGGTGGTCGGCTGGGTGTGCGAGGTCGCCGGCGCCCAGGCGGGCCTGTGGCTCGGCGGCGGCGTGTCGGCCGTGGCCGTCGGCTTCGCCTACGCCGCCAAGCACCTGCGGCTGCGCCGCCAGCTGGCCGCCGTCCCGAACAAGGCGATGCCCTGACGCCGGGCCCCGCCCGCGCGATCCGCTCCTTCACCGGGCCGGTCCGCGCCCCCGCCACGGGGGCCGCGGACCGGCCCGCTCGCGTGTGCCGCGTGTGCCGAGGCGTTACTTCCCGGAAATTACCGTCCCGTCTGGTGGGATTTCACTGAATTAACAGTCGGCGTTGCTGCGAGGATTAGTCACATCGCGACAACCCCGCCGCGCCGCCTCGACACACCCATCGACCACGGCGCGCCTCAATACCCCTAGCGAGCCTCTGGAGGGAATCCAGTGAGTGCCACCGTCGCCGCCGCAGTCGCCGAGACCGAGACGCGGACGCAGCGCCTCTTCGCCGCGCTGCCGCTCCCGGACAACGCCGTGTCCGACCTCGCCGAAGTGGTGTCCGATCTCAACATCGCCCGTCGCCCGGGCGCCTCGGCCGGACGCGCCGGACGCCCCGGCCAGGGCGGCCGCCGCCCCGCCCAGGGCAACCGCCTCGTCCGCTCCGAGAACTGGCACCTGACCGTCGCCTACCTCGGCGACGTCGCCGAGGACCGGTTCGGCGAGGCCGCCGACGTCCTCGCCGCCGCCTGCGGCACCTTCGACCCGCTGCGGCTGTGCGTCTCGGGCGGCGGCCGGTTCGGCCGCGGCCGCTACTCGGTCGTCTACGCCGGGCTCGACGGCGACGTCGCCGCCCTCGTCCAGCTGGTCCACCGCATCAGGGCCGGCCTCACGGCCGCCGACCTCCCGGTCGACCAGAAGCAGTACCGCCCGCACGTCACCCTCGCCCGCCCCGGCGACCGCGTCACCAACCAGCAAGCGGCCCAAGACCTGCTGACGCTGCGCCGCTACTACGGGCCGAGCTGGACCGCCCGACAGGTCGTACTGTACAAATCGGACTACGGCACGAAGTCCGGTCACGAGCAGCCGAATTACACCGCTGTGGCGACGATGCCGCTCGGCGCGGCATAAAGGACCGAACCCGCGCGCGCGATCTGCGCGAAAACCGGTCGCCAGTGCCGTCCGACCGGTAAAAAGAGTGCATGTCCGCGAGCTCCTCTGCCCCTGGTCGGCACCGTTCTGACGAACCCCGAGCGCGCCGCCTCGGCCCCGGCATGGGGCGGCCGGTGGCCCGCATCTTCCTGCACACCGCCGGTCTGGCCGCGATCATCGCCTGGGCGCTGCTGCTCGTGTGGGCCGCCTTCGGCACCGGCGCCAGCACCGGCTCCTCCGGCATGTACATGATCCTGGGGACCGTCGTCTCGGTCCTGCTCGTGGCGTTCGTCGTCATCACCGCCCTCACCCGCACGGGGCTGCGCCTGATCATCACCGGCCTGGCCACGGCCGTGCTCGCCGCCGCCGCGGGATGGACGGTGTACTCCTCGATGCCCGAGGCCGGCCCCGACGCGTTCATCACCCAGCGCGCGGGCATCGCCGCCCTCGCCTACGGCTTCGGCGTCGTCGGCGGCGGCCTGCTCGCCCTCGCCGAGTTCGTCGTCGAGGGCTACGCCGGGGGGCGCGTCATCGTCCCCCGGGTCCTGCGCCGCAAGGTCGCGATCTTCGCCGTCGCCGTCGTCGCCCTGTCCGCCCTCGCGCTGGCCCCGGCGATGCAGCTGTGGACCGACCTGGCGAACCAGGACGCCCGCGTCGGGGACGCGAGCGAGGCCGGCGCCGAGCCCGCCTTCGACGCCCTGACCGAGCTGGCCGGCGTCGAGCGGTTCGTCGAGACCCCGTACGGGATGCTGCGCCTCGACCACCCGGGCGAGCCCGCGCCGCAGGCGGTCACGCTGCTCGACCCGGCCACCGGCGCCCCCGTGTGGTACCACCGCCGCTGGAACTGGCTCGCCGCCCAGGAACCGGTGCTCTCGCACGCCGAGGAGCTCGTGGCGCTGACCGGCCCGCGCGCGGACAACGACGACGACTACCAGACGCGCGTGCTGCGCACCAAGACCGGCGAAGAGGTCGACACGGTCGGCTTCGACGGCACGCCCGGCCTGCTCCTGGCCATCGCGGACGACCGGCTCGTCTACACCGGCGTGCACTCCTCCGCGTTCGCCGCCTACGACTTCTCGGGCGACCTGCGCTGGCGAAAGCAGCTGCCCGACGGCTGCGAGGGCACCGCCGCGCAGATCACCGCCGAGCGGCTGGTGATGCTCGCCGACTGCGTGCCCGCGCCGAACCGGATGGTCGCCCGCGACCACATGCTCGCGTTCGACATCGACAGCGGCGAATTGGCATGGGACCACCTCATCGACCGCGACGCCGAGGTCGTCCCCGACAGCTTCCTGGTCACCGAGGACGCGGTGGTCATCGACAGCCGCGTCGAGCTGAACGTCTCCGACGGGCCGTTCTCGGCCCGGAGCTTCGAGCACAAACTGCTCGCGTTCAGCGCCGACGACGGGTCGCCGCTGTGGCGCACCGAAGAACAGAAGTTCGGCCCCACGCACTCCTCGGCGTGCGGCGGGACGCTGCACCTGTCCTACCCGACCGCGCTGGCCGAGGCCACCGGCGAGAGCGGCGGCGCCGACTCCTCGTCGAAGGCCTCGCTCGCCCACGCCGACCGGCGCACCGTCCAGCTCGTCGAGTGCTACTCGGCGCCCGACCGGGAGGGCTCGTGGCTCGGTGTCATGGCCTACGACCTGGACAGCGGCGCGCTGCTCTACCGCCAGCAGGTGGAGCTCGGCTACACGCCGCTGGACCCGGAGGTGGCGCGCGGCTGGGCGACGGTGCTGCCGGACAACCGGACGCTGCTGGCCACCGACCTGTCGCTGGATCCGACGAAGCCGGACTGCCGGCTCTACCAGGTCGACCGCGGCGAGGTCACGCAGCTGAAGGCCGCCGACGAGGGGCTGCCCGAGGCGTGGTGCCACGACGCGCAGCTGACGACGGTGGCCGGCGGTGTGGCGATCAGCTACGTGAACGGCGAGGAGACCAGGGGCATCGCCCTGATCTCCTAGGGGGTGCCCGGAGCGCCGGGCGTGGCGCGAGCCACCGAAATGATCAACCGGTGTGATCAATGACTGCCCATCCGCGCATCAGTCGTGCGCGAAACTGTTGTAGGGTTCTTCGCATGTGTGGAATCGTGGGATACGTAGGCCAGCGGCAAGCCGTCGAGGTCGTGCTCGACGGGCTGCGCCGGCTCGAATACCGGGGCTACGACTCGGCGGGCGTCGCGCTCGTCGCAGGCGGGGCGCTCGGCCTGGCCAAGAAGGCCGGCAAGCTCGCCAACCTCGAATCGGCCCTCGGCGACGCCGTGCTGCCCGAGTCGACGTGCGGCATCGGGCACACCCGGTGGGCGACGCACGGCGTCCCCTCCGACCGCAACGCCCACCCGCACCCGTCCGCCGACGGGCGCATCGCGCTCATCCACAACGGCATCATCGAGAACTTCGGGCAGCTGCGGGGCGAACTCGAGGCCGACGGCGTCCAGTTCGCCTCCGAGACCGACACCGAGGTCGCCGCCCAGCTCCTGGGCCGCGAGTACGCGCTCGACGGCGACCTGACCGAGGCCATGACGCGCGCGTGCGCCCGCCTCGAAGGCGCCTTCACGCTCCTGGCCGTCGCCGCCGACGACCCCGACACCGTCGTGGGCGCCCGCCGCAACTCGCCGCTCGTCGTCGGCGTGGGCGAGGGCGAGTACTTCCTCGCCTCGGACGTGGCCGCGTTCATCGCCTACACCACCGACGCGATCGAGCTCGGCCAGGACCAGATCGTCACCATCGGCCGCGGCGGCATCGCCATCCGCGACTTCGGCGGCGACCCGTCGGAGGGCAGGCCCTACAAGGTCGACTGGGACATCACCGCCGCCGAGAAGGGCGGCTACGACACGTTCATGCGCAAGGAGATCAACGAGCAGCCCACCGCCGTCGCCGACACCCTGCGCGGGCGCATCGACGAGTCCGGGCAGATCGTCCTCGACGAGGTCCGCATGTCCGACCAGGACTTCCGCGACATCGACAAGGTCTTCATCATCGCCTGCGGCACCTCCTACCACGCCGGACTGGTCACCAAGTACGCCATCGAGCACTGGACCCGCATCCCCTGCGAGGTCGAGCTCTCTTCGGAGTTCCGCTACCGGGACCCCGTCCTGGACCGCTCCACGCTCGTCATCTCCATCTCCCAGTCCGGGGAGACCATGGACACGCTCATGGCCGTGCGCCACGCCAAGGACCAGAAGGCCCGCGTCCTGTCCATCTCCAACACCGTCGGCTCCACCATCCCGCGCGAGTCCGACGCGGTCCTGTACACCCGCGCGGGCATCGAGGTCGCCGTCGCCTCCACCAAGGCCTTCCTCACCCAGCTCGCCGCCTGCTACCTCGTCGGGCTCCACCTCGCCCAGACCAGGGGCATCATGTACGCCGACGAGGTGAAGGCCGTCCTCGACGAGCTCGTGGCCACCCCCGACAAGATCGCCACCCTCCTCAAGGACATGGAGCCGGTGCGCGAGCTCGCGCGCGAATCGGCCGCGTTCGGCCGCGTCCTGTTCATCGGCCGCCACGTCGGCTACCCCGTCGCGCTCGAAGGCGCCCTGAAGCTCAAGGAGCTCGCCTACATCCACGCCGAGGGCTTCGCCGCGGGCGAGCTCAAGCACGGCCCGATCTCCCTGATCGACGACGGCACGCCCGTCATCGCGATCGTGCCGAGCCCCCGGGGCCGGTCCCTGCTGCACGACAAGATCGTCTCCAACATCCAGGAGGTCAAGGCCCGCGGCGCGAAGGTCATCGCCGTGTGCGAGGACGGCGACGACATCACCGGCGTCCACGCCGACCACGTCATCGCCACGCCCGCCTCGCCGACGCTGCTGGCGCCGCTGCTGACCGCCGTCCCGCTCCAGGAGTTCGCCGCCGAACTGGCCACCGCGCTGGGTAAGGACATCGACCAGCCCCGGAACCTCGCCAAGTCGGTCACGGTCGAATAGCACGGCGGAATAGCACTTGTGAAATAGCACTGTGGAATAACCCGACGCCGTTCCCGCGCGCGGGCAACGAAGCGGGGTGCCGAGTCAGTACATGGGTCGGCACCCTCATCTCAGGGTGCCGTCCATCGCCTGACCGATTGGAGCACCCATGTCCACCCCGAGACCTCGGCAGCGCCCGAGACTCGCACCCCCACTGGCGGCGGCGTTCGCGCTGGCCGTCGGCGTCGCGATCCCCGGCCTCCCGGCCGCTCCCGCGGCGGCCGAACCGGCCGCCTTCCCCGAGACCGCCGCGGCCTCCGAGACCGAGACGATCACCCTCATCACCGGCGACCGCGTCCGGTTCGACCCGGCCGACCCGAGCCGGTCCCCGCAGGTCGAGCCCGCCGAGGGCCGCGAGGGCATCGTCTTCCGCCACTTCGCCTACGACGGGCACGTGTACGTCGTGCCCAGCGACGCCCAGCACCTGATCGACACCGGGAAGCTGGACCGCCGGCTGTTCGACGTCGCCGGCCTGGCCGAGGACGGCCACACCGACGAGGCGACCGGCACCGTGCCGCTGATCCTCACCGGGACCGGCACCGGCTTCACCGCCACCGAGGTGCCCAAACCCGAGATCGAGCAGACCTGGGAGGACCTCACCGACGGCGCCGAGGTCCGCACCCTCGACTCGGCGGTGACCGGCGTCTGGCTCGACGGCACGCGCGAACTCCAGCTCGACGAGAGCGTCCCGCAGATCGGCGCCCCCGCCGCCTGGGAGGCCGGATACACCGGCGAGGGCGTCACCGTCGCGGTCCTCGACTCGGGCGTCGACGCCGACCACCCCGCCCTGGCCGGCCACCTCGCCGGAACGCAGGACTTCAGCGGCACCGGCGACGTGGTCGACCGCGTCGGCCACGGCACGCACGTCGCCTCCATCATCGCCGGCACCGGCGACCACACCGGCGTCGCCCCGGACGCGGACCTGCTCATCGGCAAGGTCTGCGCCGACGACGAATGCAGCGAGTCGGCGATCCTGGCCGGGATGCAGTGGGCGGCCGAGAGCGGCGCCGCGGTCGTCAACTTGAGCGTCGGCGGCCCCGACATGCCCGGGACCGACCCGCTCGAGCAGGCCGTCGACGACCTCAGCGCCCAGTACGGCACCCTGTTCGTCACCTCGGCGGGCAACAGCGGCAACGGCACCCCGGTCTCCTCACCGGGCAGCGCCGATGCGGCCCTGAGCGTCGGCGCCGTCGACGGGCAGGACGCACTGGCCGACTTCTCCAACGCCGGATCGGTCGACTACTCGGCCGTCAAGCCGGACCTGACCGCGCCCGGCGTCGACATCACCGCCGCCCGCGCCACCGACACCTGGCTGGGCGAGCCGGTCGGCGAGGACTACACCACCGCCTCGGGCACGTCGATGGCCGCGCCGCACGTGGCCGGGGCGGCCGCGCTGCTGGCGCAGGCCCACCCCGACTGGACCGGAGCGCAGCTCAAGGCCGTCCTCCTGGGCTCGGCCGTACCGAACGAGGCACTCGGCGCGTTCGAGCAGGGCGCCGGTCGCGTGAGCGCCGACCGGGCCGTGGACCAGCAGGTCTACGCCACCCCGGCGAGCGTGTCGGGCGGCCTGGCCGAGTGGCCGCACGGCGACGACGCCCCGGTCACCGAGACGGTGACCTACCGCAACACCGGCGACGCCGAGGCCGTCCTCGACCTCGCCTTCACCGGCGACGCCCCCGAGGGCATGTTCACACTGGACCGGACGACGGTGACCGTGCCCGCCGGCGGCAGCAGCGACGTCCAGGTCACCATCGACACCACGGTGGCGTCCCCGGACGGCCGCTTCAGCGCCTACCTGACCGCCACCGGCGCCGCCGCGGCCGTCTCCACCCCCGTCGCGGTCGGCAAGGAGAGCGAGCACTACGACCTCACGCTCACCGCGCTCGACCGCTCCGGCGGCCCGGTCGACTCCGGCGTGGTCGCGCTGCTGTCGCTCGAGACCGGCGAGGTCCGGCACCTCCAGGTCGGCGGCGAGGGCACGACGGTCCGCGTCCCGCCGGGCACCTACCACGTCGACGCGGTCCTCGAATGCTCCGGCGGCACCGAATGGGCGCACCTGGTCCAGCCCGAGCTGACCGTCGAGGCGGACCGGACGCTCACCCTGGACGCGGGCGACGCCGAGCCGGTCGACATCCGCTTCGAGGACGAGGCGGTCGCCTCCTCCGCCGTGTACGAGGAGTACATCCGCCGATGGGACGGCGAGGAGATCCTCGGCGGCGTCCAGCTGACCGAGTTCGACGACTTCTACCTCGGCGCCCTGGGTGAACCCGTCGCCGACGAGGAACTGGAGAGCATGGTCTACGGGGCCTGGGGGATCCCCGACGAGTCCGGTGACTTCACCTCCAGCCCGGTGGCCTACCACCCGGTCCTCCTCGAATACGGGCAGGTGCCCGACGGCGTCGACCGCCTCATGAGCGACGAGGACTTCGCGAGCGTCGAGGCCGAGTACCGGCTCGCCAACGGGGGCACCGACGCCAGGAAGAGCTGGTGGCTGGTGCTGGCGAGCGGCTGGGGCATCGGATCCCAGCTGCCGCTGGTCGCGCCGTTCGAGCGCACCGAGTTCGTCAGTGAGGTCCCCGGCGGGCAGTGGGAGCCGTCCTACACGGAGTACACCATCGGAGACGAGGACGGCGAGTTCAACCTCTTCGAGCAGAAGGGCGTACTGCGCCGAGTGGAAGCCGGGGAGACCTACGAGGAGGTCTGGAACCAGGCCGTGTTCGGGCCCGGCCTGCCGGGCGACTACCGCACCGGCTTCGCCGAGCGCATGGGCGACCAGATCGGTGTGGGGGTGCCGATGTTCGGCGGCCCCGACCCCGACACGGTCGGGCGCTCCTCGGTCGAGTGGGCCCGGACCGCGCTGTACTCCGGCGACGATCTCGTCGGGGAGTACGACACGGCGGGCGAGGGGTACTTCGACGTGCCCGCCGAGAACGGCGAGTACCGGCTCGTGGCCGAGGCCGACCGCACCGGCCACGCCGAACTCGCCACCCGGGTCACGGCTACCTGGGAGTTCTCCTCGGCGCACACCGACGACTACACGGCGCTGCCGCTCATGGTCGTCGGGCTCGCGCCCTGCGGGCTCGACGCGGAGAACCGCGCCTTGTCGCGGTGGACGAGGGTCCCGATGGCGGTGCAGACCCAGGACGGCCCGCTCGACGACGCGGAGGTGACGCTCGAGTACTCCGTCGACGACGGGCAGACCTGGCACGAGGCGCCGGTCTGGGGCGGCACCGGCTGGATCGGCAATCCGTGGGGCTCGGGCTACGTCTCGCTGCGCGCCACCGCCGACGACGGCGAAGGCAACACCGTGACCCAGGAGGTCATCCGCGCCTACGGTTACCGGTAGGCGCAGCGCCGGGCGCGGCCGAGCGCCGCGCCCGGCGGCACGAACCGGTGCACCCGGCAGCGCATGCCGCGCAACGGCATGCGCGGTTCACGGCAAGCGGAATCCAAACCGGGCATATAGACTCCAACCCATGCGAAAGAGAACGCTCTTCACCAGCGTGGCCGCCGCCGGTGCCGCCCTCGCCCTCGGCATCGCCGGAACCGTTGCCGCGCAGGCAGAGGAAACCGGCGACGAGGCCCTGGCCGACGCCATCGACGCGATCCTCGCCGACCCCCGGCTCACCGACTCCCAGGCCGGCGTCGTCGTCGCCGACGCGAACACCGGCGAGGTCCTCTATGAACGCAACGGCGACCAGCGCGCCGTCCCCGCCTCCAACACCAAGCTCGCCACCTCCGCCGCGGCCCTGGAGGTCCTCGGCGAGGACTACACGTTCACCACCGAGGCCATCGGCACCACCCGGCCCGAGGACGGCGTCATCGACGGCGACCTCTACCTGCGCGGCACCGGCGACCCGACCATGCTCGAAGCGGACTACGACGCGCTCGCCGCCGAACTGGCCGACGCCGGAGTGTCCACCATCGACGGCGACCTCGTCGGCGACGACACCGCCTTCGACGACGTGCGCCTCGGCACCGAATGGGGTTGGAGCGACCTCCAGTACCTGTACGCCGCCGAAGTCTCGGCGCTGACCGTGGCCTCGGGAGACGACTACAACGCCGGCACCGTCCGCGTCTTCGTCGATCCCGGTGCGGGCGAAGGCGACGCGGCCGCGATCACGATGGTCCCCGGCAACGACTACGTCACGATCGTCAACGACACCACCACCACGGCGGCGGGCAGCGGCACGTCCGTCTCGATCGACAGGGACCTGCACGGCAACGAGATCGTCGTCTCCGGCACCATCGCCGCCGACAGCGGCGGCACCTACGGCACCCGCGCGGTGATCGACCCGGCCGGTCTGGCCGCCTCGGTGTTCGCCCGCGCGCTCGATGACCACGGCATCACCCTCGCCGGGGACGTCCGCACCGGCGAGACCACGCCGCAGGGCGGCGAGGTCCTCGCCGCGCACCACTCGATGCCGCTGTCCGAGCTCGTGGTCCACTTCCTCAAGCGCTCGAACAGCTCCCACGCCGAAGCCCTGTTCAAGGCGCTCGGCTACGAGACGACCGGCGAGGGCACCTTCGCGAGCGGCAAGGCCGCGGTGTACCAGGGCATCGAGAAGTACGGGGTCGACACCGGGCCGATCCGCCTGGTGGACGGCTCGGGGCTCTCGCGCCACAACCTCGTCACGCCGACGATGATCACCGACCTGCTCGTCGGCGCGAAGGACGCGCCGTGGTTCGACACGTGGTACGAGGCGCTGCCGATCGCCTGCGAGCCCGGGGCGCTGGTGGGCGGCACGCTGGAGAGCCGGATGTGCGACACGCCCGCCGAAGGCAACGTGCACGGCAAGACCGGTTCGATGACGAGCGTGTCGGCCCTGTCCGGCTACGTGACCGACGCCGACGGGCGCGAGCTCGTCTTCAGCGTCCTCATCAACGACTACCTGTACTCGACGGTGAAGGACGTCGAGGACGAGGTCGCGGCCACCGTCGCGGGCTACAGCGAGGCGGCCACCGAAGCCGAGATGACGACGTTCGCCGAAGTCGAGGAGCGCGCGCTTCCCGCTGAGGACGCGAACGCGGACCTCGAGTGCTCGTGGGTCGAACCGGCCGTCTGCTGACCGGGCGATGACGCGGCGGGGCCCCGGCCGGGCGAGGCCGGGGCCCCGCCGTCTCCGGGGCGCCCGAGGCGGCCCGAACCGCCACCTTCGGCGGTGAACCGCCCCGAAAGGGGGCGAGGCGGCGGAACCCGTGGCACTCTTGACTGGTGATCGTCGCGGTGGGCATAGACGTAGTGGCAGTGGAACGCTTCGAGCGCGTCCTCGAGCGGACGCCCACCGTGGTCGACAAGCTCTTCACCGCGGCCGAACGCTCCACCTACGACGGACAGCCCCGCCGCACCGAATCCCTCGCCGCCCGCTTCGCCGCCAAGGAGGCCGTCGCCAAGGCGCTCGGCGCCCCCGGCGGCATGCACTGGGCCGATTGCGAGATCCTCTCCGAAGCTGACGGGCGTCCCTCCCTGGCCATCACCGGATCGGTGGCCCAGGCCGCGGCGCAGCGTGGCGTCTCGCGCTGGCATGTGTCCCTGTCGCATGATGGCGGTATCGCGACAGCGGTGGTGATCGCCGAAACGGCGTGACGAGCAGCGGAAGGCAGTGAGCGCCATGGACGGTGCCTGGTCATCGGCGGCGGTCCGCCGCGCGGAAGCCGAACTCATGCCGAAGCTCCCGCCCGGCACGCTCATGCATCGCGCCGCCGCCGGACTCGCCGCCACCTGCGCCCGGCTCCTGCGGCACCACCCCGGGCACGTCTACGGCGCCACCGTCGTCGTCCTCGCCGGTCCCGGCGACAACGGCGGTGACGCCCTCTACGCCGCCGCCCGCCTCGCCGAGCGCGGCGCCGCCGTCCACGCCGTGCCCGTCATCGGCTCGCGCGTCCACCGCGCGGCCGCGGCCGCGCTCACCCGCGCGGGCGGGCGCCTCACCGCCACGCCGCCCGAGCGCTGCGACCTCCTCATCGACGGCATCCTCGGCATCGGCGGCCGCCCCGGGCTCCCCGACCGCGCCGCCGACCTCCTCGCATCGATCGGCGCCGAGCGCACCGTCGCCGTCGACGTCCCCTCCGGTGTCGAGGTCGACACCGGCGCCGTCCCGGCCGCGGCCGTGCGCGCCGACGTCACCGTCACCTTCGGCGCCCGCAAACCCTGCCATGTCCTCGGCGAGGCCGCCCTGCGCACCGGCCGCCTCGAATTCGTCGACATCGGACTCGCCCCCTACCTCGACCCGCAGCCGCTCGTCCAGGTCGCCCGGGAGGCCGACATCGCCGACTGGTGGCGCGAGCCGAGGGCCGACGACGACAAGTACACGAGGGGCGTCGTCGGCGTCGCCGCCGGATCCGACCGCTACCCCGGCGCCGCGGTGCTCGCCGTCTCCGGTGCTCTGGCGGGCCCGGCCGGGTACGTGCGCTACGCGGGCGCCGCGGCCGACTATGTGCGCATCAAGCGCGCCGAAGTCGTCTGCACCGACGCGGTCGAGGACGCCGGACGCACCCAGGCCTGGCTCGTCGGCCCCGGCATCGGCACCGACGAGCACGGGCTCGGCCGGCTGCGGGCCGTCTTGTCGCGGCCCATCCCCGCCGTCATCGACGCCGACGGGCTCTCCCTCATCGGCGAGCACCCGTCGGTCCTCACCGGGAGGACCGCGCCGGTGGTCCTGACGCCGCACGACCGCGAGTTCGAGCGCCTCTACGGCTCCCCACCGGGGAACGACCGGGCGGCGGCGGCCGCGGCGCTGGCGAAACGCCTGAACTGCACCGTGCTCCTCAAGGGACACCACACGGTGGTGGCCGCGAGCGACGGCGCGGTCTACGCGAACCCGACCGGGCACCCCGTGCTGGCCACGGCCGGATCGGGGGACGTCCTCGGCGGGTTCCTGGTCTCGCTGCTGGCCTCGGGGATGGACGGGACGCGCGCCGCGGTCGCCGCCGCGTTCCTCCACGGCCGGGCCGCACGCATCGCGTCGACCGGCCACCGCACCATCACCGCCTCCGACATCGCCGCGGCCCTGCCCGACGCGGTCGGCAGTGTCCTCTCAGGAGCCGAAGCCCATAGGGTATAGGTTATATCCTATAATATACTTATAGAATATAACCTATAGGACATAACGTCACAGCGTGCAGGTTATATGTTATAAGATATAAGGGTTACCAGTCTTCGCCCGCGCGCTTGATCTTCGACGGCGCCAGGCCCGTCTCGTCGAACAGGTAGGTGCGCATCGCGTCCAGGCCCGGCGAGTAGACGTGCAGGCTCACCGCCGCCTCGTCCGAGTCGTTGCGCATGGCGTGCACGGTGCGGTCGTCAACCGTCGCGACCCCGCCGGGCGCGAGCTCGGCTCGCGCCAGCGTCGGAAACGACCCCGGCCGCACCGTGTACTCGGTCAACCGGCCCGAGACGACCGCGACCGCCGCGGCGGCGGGGCGGCCCCGACCGCCGTGGTCGTGCAGCTCGGTGCCCTGCCCCGGCAGCCACCCCAGCAGCCAGGCCTCGTGGCCCGGCCCCGACAGGACCCGGCGGGCCCACCGGCTCCCCTTCGAAAAGCGCGGGCGCAGCGCCAGATGCCCCGCATAGAAGGCGGCCAGCGACTCGAGGCGGTCGGCGGCGAGGACGGCGAGCGTCAGATCAGACATGGAGCAGACTTTCGATGCGTCGGAACGGGTGCGCGGCAGGCGAGCCGAAGGCTCAACGGGTGCGACAACACCGCTGACAGCGACACATCGTGAGATCCATGCCGCACATCGTACCGGAACTCCCAGCCAATTCACAGCAAGGGCACACCTTGCGTGGAACCGGCGTCACCCTGCGAATTTGTCACTCCCGGCCCCTTCACGCGCTCTGGCGCACGCGCTAGGCTCAGTCTCGGTCCGTCCCCCCAGACTCAGACTCCGAAGGAGCATTCTCCTCGTGAAACAGCCGTCCCTCCGACGCAAGTGGACCTCCGCCGCCCTGATCGGCGGTCTCCTCGTATCGGGGGTCTCCGCGGCTCCCGCCTGGGCCGACCGCGACCGCGAAGAGGTCGAGGACGAGATCCAGAACGTCGACGATGATCTCAACACGAAGATCGAGGAGTACAACGCCCTCACCGAGGAGATCGACGACAACGAGGAGATGATCGCCGACGTCCAGGCCGATCTCACCGAGTCCGAGACCCAGCTGGAGGACCTGCGCGCCCGTCTCGCCGACTTCATCACCGAGACCTACGTGGACCAGGGCATCGGCGACGCCGCGCTCATCCTCGAATCCGGCTCCCCCCAGGCCTTCGTCGAACGGCTCGACCGCCTCAACTCGGCCAACATGTACGACTTCGACCTCATGGGCGAGCTCAACGAGGCCACCGAGGAGTACACCACCCAGCTCGACCTCCTCACCGACCTCCAGGAAGACCAGGAGGCCGACAAGGCCGACCTCCAGGGCATGATCGACGAGATCAACGAGCGCATGGACGCCCTCGAGATCGAGTGGCGGACCGTCTCGGGCGACGCCGTCGAGAACTACGAGCTGCCGTACATGGACGGCGACCGCGCCGACGTCGTCATGCGCGCCCTCGACCAACTCGGCAAGCCCTACGTGTGGGGAGAGGACGGCCCCAACAGCTTCGACTGCTCCGGTCTCGTCCTCGACGCCTACCGGCAGATCGGCATCTCCCTGCCGCACAACGCCGCCGCCCAGTACAACTCGACCATGCGGATCTCCCAAGAAGAGCTCGAACCGGGCGACCTGGTGTTCTACAACAGCCTCAGCCACGTCGGCATGTACATCGGCAACGGCTACATCGTCCACGCCCCGAACTCGAGCACCGTCGTCAAGGTCGTGCCCCTCAACCACGGCAACGTCTACTACGGCGCGGGCCGAGTCACCGACTTCGGCGAGGACTAGGCCGCCGCACCCTCCGACCATGCGGGCCGCTCCCTCGGGGCGGCCCGTTCTGCGTCGGCGCCCGCCGCGGCGGCCTGCGCTCAACGCCTGTCGCAGCGGCCCGCGCTCAACGCCCGTCGCAGCGGACGACGAGGATCGCGATGTCGTCGCGGGGCGCGTCCGAGGAGAACATCTGGACGGCCTCCAGCAGCGCCGTGGCGATCGTGCGGGCCGACTTCCCGGCCACGTCCCGCACCGCCCGGACGATCCGCTCGTGGCCGAACATGGCCGACATGTCCCGCCGCTCGGTCACCCCGTCGGTGAAGAACACCAGCGCGTCGCCCGTCTCGAGCCGCACCCGCTCGGGGTTGACCTTCACCTGCTCGAACAGGCCGACCGCGGTGCCCTCGCGCCCCACCCACTCGGCCTCCCCGTCGGATCGCAGCAGCAGCGGCCGGTCGTGCCCCGACAGGCACAGCGTCGCCCCGAGCGCGTCGCCGTCGCGGTCGAGCACCGCCGAGGCGATCGTCGCGTACCGGTAGTCCCCGGGCTGCTCCAGCAGCGTCGAGTTCAGCAGTTCCAGCGCCCTGGGCATGGGCCGCCCGTCGCGGGCCATGACCCGCAGGACGTCGCGCACGACGCCGGTGACGGCCGCGGCCTGCGCGCCCTTGCCGCACACGTCCCCGATCGCCACCCACAGCCGCTCGTCCGGCAGCGTCGTCGCATCGTAGAAGTCGCCGCCGACCTCGGTGCCGAACGCCTCGGCCGGCAGGTACTCGGCGGCGAAGCTGACCCCGGCCACCTCGGGCAGCGTCCCGGGCATGAGCGCCGACTGGAGCTCGTGGGCCACCGCGGCCCGCTCGGCGTGGATGCGGGCGTTGTCGAGCGCGAGCGCCGAGCGCTTCGCGAGGTCGGCGATGACGGCCCGCTCCTCGGTGGTGTGCTGGCGCTCGCTCGGGCGCCCCACCGACAAGACCCCGATGGTGGCCCCGCGCGCCGACAGCGGCACGGACAGGCCGTCGATGCCTCGCGGCGTCGGCAGCTCCATGCCGGTCCACCCGTCCGAGGCCAGTGACGACTCCAAAGCGGTGCCCGCGGCGCCCAGGCGCGCCCGCCACGGCTCCAGCTCGGCCTCCTCGGTGTGGCTGAGCGCGGCCAGTTCCAGGCTCCCGCCGTCCTTGCGCAGGTGCACGGCGGCCCAGCGGCCGAGCTGCGGGACGACGAGCTGGGGGATGAGCGCGACGGTGAGGTGCTCGTCGAGCGAGTGCGCCAGGAGCTCCCCGGCCTCGGCGAGGTAGGTGAGCCAGCCGGAGCGGCGCTGCTCGTCGGTGCGCATCCGGTCGATCTGGAGCGCCAGGGCGACGCGCTCGGCGGTGAGCTCGGCCAGGGGCCGCCACTCGGGCCCCGGCACCCCGGCCAGGACGAGGCGGCCCGTGGCGGGCGCGGTCAACGGCACCGGGACGGTGACGGACGCGTCGGCGACGTCGCCGAACTTGGCCAGGACGCCCGCCCCCGAGCCCCCGCCGGGGTCGAACTCGATGGCGCCGCCCGCGGCGGCCGTGGCGTCGTGGAGGCGCGCGAGGAGCTCGGACACCAGCTGCTCGACCGGCAGGCGCGACTGGAGCGCCGGGGCGATCGTGAGCAGCGCCGCGAGCTGGCCGAGATCGGTGACCGGGCCGACGGGGAGGTCGGCCTCGGGCGTGCGCCGCTCGGGCGGCGGCGCCTCGGGGTCGCGGTCGATGCGGAACCAGATGGACTTGCCGGTCGCGTCGTGGGTGGTGCCCCACGAGGACGCGAAGCGGTCGACCAGGAGCAGCCCGCGCCCGCCCTCGGCGGTGACCTCGGGCATGGCCGTGTCGGCCGGTTCGATCCCGCCGGAGCGGTAGTCGGTGACGGTGACGCGCACGCCGATCGAGTCGGCGGCGACGGTGAGGTTGATGTCGGTCCCGGCGTGGACGACGCCGTTGGTGGCGAGCTCGGTGGTGAGCAGCAGCGTCTCGTCGAGCAGCTCGGTGAGGCCCGCCTCGGTCAGGACCGTCCTGACGGCGGCGCGGGCGGTGGCGGGGGAGCGGTCGTCGGCCGGCAGCCGCAGCCGTCGGGTGGCCCTCTCGGGGTACGTCACGGGCTCCAGTCTATGACGGCCATGCACCGGCGTCGGGCACCGCACCGTCACCGCACCGCGCGCAGCAGAGGGACGCGAAACGGCGGCCGCCCCGGTGGTGGAAGTCCGGGGCGGCCGCCGCCTGCCTGGTTTTCTCCTGCTGTCGGTGGCCGTGGGCCCTCACGCGGCCGCGGGGGCCGCGCGAAGCGGGCCTACTCCCAGCTCGCGGCGGTCTTGCGGCGGCGCATCACGAAGAACACGACCGCGCCGGCCACGATGGCGGCCGCGGCGGCCGAGATCATGACGACCGAGCTGGAACCGGTGGTGGGCAGTTTGGGATCGGCCGACTCGCCGGCGGCGTTCTCGACGCTGCCCTCGAAGTAGATCCAGCCCTCGCCTTCGTAGAAGTACTCCTCGGAAGCGACCTCGCCCTCATCGACCGCACTCAGCGAGAACTTCGAGGCGCCGTCGAGGTCGAGACCGAACTCGGCCACGTAGTAGTCGAGAGCTTCCTGGTTGACGTCGAAAGCCGAGTAGACGCCGACGTGGTTCTCCTCAACCTTGTTGTCGATCGTGTACTGGATCGGCGAGGACTCGCTGGGCCGATAGGTCTTACCCACCTCGGGAGTCCAGTCGGTCACGAGGCAGATGAGCCAGACTTCGAATTTGGCGCAGTTGTCGTAGGCGTCGACGACCGAGGCGCTGTCGGCATCCATTTCATAGCCGTCGTAGACGACGTCCGGATCGGCCCACATGTCGATATCGACGGCGTCGGTGAACCAGACCACCGAGCCCACGCGGTCCTCGCCCGCGTTGCCGTCAACTTGGATCTGCGGTGCGGCGGTAACGGTCTTGCCGAGATCGGCGCCTTGCAGAACATGGTCGAGATAGGCGAACTCGTAGTGCTCTTCCTCTTCAACGGGAGGCTCTTCCCCGTCGCTGCCGAGGTCGGCCTGGTCCAGGAACCATCGGTCGAGCGTGAAGGTCTCGTCCTCCCACGCGGCGATGATCTCGCCATCGGAGATGTAGGAGGCGTACAGCGAATACTGTCCGGAGTCGCCGGGGATGGCGAGCTCGTGGGGAATCATCTTCATCCAGATCTTCACGACCCCGCCGTCGGGATTCACCTGGCAGTTGTAGATGCTGCCATCGTCGGTGCAGGCGTATCCGTCGCCCTCGAGCGAGAACTCGAAGTCGAGGAAGCCAAGGTCCGAGTAGTGGTAGGACACCTGTACGGCGTCCAGGCCCTGGAGGGTGTCGTCCACGTCGGCGATCTCGATGTATGCGCCGACACCGGCGTCCGAGAGGCCGTAGTCCGACCACGCTTCGCCTTCGGGGGCTGCTCCGCCGAAGACGCTGGTCGACACGTCGATCTCGTTCGGGGGGTGGGGGCCGCCTTCGCCGTCTTGGGCGAAGGCGGGGGATCCCGCCGCGAGCGCGAGGGTCGCCGCGGCGGCTCCGGCGGCGGCGAGGCGCGCGCCGGGCTTGTCGAGGGTGGGCATGAAACTCCTTGCAATTTTGTTCTGTTTTACGTCGATACCGAACGGGGGTTTCCTGTCTTGCGCTCGGTACGGCGGCACCGGCTGCGAGCCTCCACTGACTCGGCTTTCTTCGCATCAGTGCCGCCAGAGGTCACACGCCCCACAGTGTCCACCGGTTGCGAGTATCTGTCAGTTTTCTCACCCTTACTCGAGGTGACCGGGCGCATTGCCCTGCGTAACCTGCATTCGCGTTTGCCCCTTTCATGTGACAACCTGTTAGGCGAGCCTGTACCCGCAGCTGAGGAAGAGAGCCATGACGGACACCGCTTCCAGAACAGCCCCCGCGAACCACACCGACGAATCCGACCTGCTCCGCAGCCTCGCCGACGCGCTCGGCGCCGTCGAACGCGGCGACTTCTCAGTGCGGCTGCCCCGCGGCGAAGGCCTCGCCGGCGAGGTCGTCGACCGCTTCAACGCCGTCGTCGAGCGCGCCGACCGCCAGGGCCGCGACCTCGCGCTCATCGCCCGCGTCGTCGGCCAGGAGGGCTCCTGGAACCACCGACTCGACATCGAGCACCTCGACGGCGGCTGGCGGGAGGGCGCGGCCAGCGTCAACCGGCTCGTCGAAGAGCTCGTCCGCCCCACCACCGAGCTCGGCCGCGTCCTCGAAGCCGTCGCCGCCGGCGACCTCACCCAGGAGGCCTCGCTCGAATTCGAGGGCAAGGAGCTGCGCGGCGAGTTCCGCCGCCTCGGCGAGACCGTCAACCAGATGGTCGGCCTGCTGCGCCGCTTCGCCGCCGAGGTCACCCGCGTCTCCCAGGAGGTCGGCACCGACGGCAAGCTCGGCGGCCAGGCCGACGTCAAGGGCGTCTCGGGCACCTGGCGCTCCCTGACCGACGCGGTCAACACGATGGCGTCGAACCTGACCGACCAGGTCCGCTCCATCTCCTCGGTCGCCACCGCGGTCTCCCGCGGCGACCTGAAGCAGAAGATCACCGTCAACGCCTCCGGCGAGGTCGCCGAACTGGCCGACACCATCAATTCCCTCACCGAGACCCTCCAGGTCTTCGCCGGGGAGGTCACGCGCGTGGCCCGCGAGGTCGGCACCGACGGCCGCCTCGGCGGCCAGGCCGAGGTCCCCGGCGTCTCCGGCATCTGGAAGGACCTCACCGAGAACGTCAACTCGATGGCCTCCAGCCTCACCGACCAGGTCCGCAACATCGCCGAGGTCACCACCGCCGTCGCCCGCGGCGAC
Source organism: Glycomyces arizonensis DSM 44726 (assembly GCF_000482705.1). GTDB lineage: Bacteria > Actinomycetota > Actinomycetes > Mycobacteriales > Micromonosporaceae > Glycomyces > Glycomyces arizonensis. Next base: position 344,876 of record NZ_AXWO01000004.1, read on the forward strand.
CTGACCAAGAAGATCTCCGTGTCCGCCCAAGGCGAGATCCTCGAACTGAAGAACACCGTCAACACCATGGTCGACCAGCTGTCGAACTTCGCCGACGAGGTCACGCGCGTGGCCCGCGAGGTCGGCACCGACGGCCGCCTCGGCGGCCAGGCCCAGGTCTTCGGCGTCTCGGGCACCTGGCGGGACCTCACCGAGAACGTCAACCAGCTCGCGACGAACCTCACCGACCAGGTCCGCAACATCGCGAAGGTCACCAGCGCCGTCGCCGCCGGCGACCTGAACCAGAAGATCACCGTCCGCGCCTCCGGCGAGGTCGCCGACGTCAAGAACACCGTCAACACCATGGTCGACCAGCTCTCCGACTTCGCCGAGGAGGTCACGCGCGTGGCGCGCGAGGTCGGCAGCGAGGGCAAGCTCGGCGGCCAGGCCGACGTCAAGGGCGTCTCGGGCACCTGGAAGGACCTCACCGACAACGTCAACCTCATGGCCTCGAACCTGACCGCGCAGGTCCGCAACATCTCCTCGGTGGCCACCGCCGTCGCCGACGGCGACCTGTCGCGGCAGATCACCGTCGACGCCCGCGGCGAGATGCTCGAACTCAAATCGACGATGAACTCGATGGTCGCGCAGCTCTCGCAGTTCGCCGACGAGGTCACGCGCGTGGCCCGCGAGGTCGGCACCGACGGCAAGCTCGGCGGCCAGGCCAACGTCCAGGGCGTCTCCGGCATCTGGGAAGCGCTTACCAACAATGTGAACTCGATGGCCTCGAACCTGACCGCCCAGGTCCGCAACATCTCCTCCGTCGCCACCGCGGTCGCCCGCGGCGACCTCACCAGGCAGATCACCGTCGACGCCCAAGGCGAGATGCTCGAACTGAAGACCACGCTCAACTCGATGGTCGCCCAGCTCTCCCAGTTCGCCGACGAGGCCACCCGCGTCGCCCGCGAAGTCGGCACCGAAGGCCGCCTCGGCGGCCAGGCCAGCGTCCCCGGCGTCTCGGGCACCTGGAAGGACCTCACCGACAACGTCAACTCGATGGCCTCGAACCTGACCGCCCAGGTCCGCAACATCGCCGAGGTCACCACCGCCGTCGCCCGCGGCGACCTCACCCGCCAGATCACCGTCGACGCCCAAGGCGAGATCCTCGAACTCAAGACCACGCTCAACTCGATGGTCGACCAGCTCTCCAGCTTCGCCGGGGAGGTCACGCGCGTGGCCCGCGAGGTCGGCGTGGAGGGGAACCTCGGCGGCCAAGCCGAGGTCGCCGGCGTCGCCGGCACCTGGCTCGCCCTCACCCGCAACGTCAACTCCCTGGCCGCGACCCTCACCCTCCAGCTGCGGGCCATCGCCAACGTCGCCCACGCCGTCGCCCGCGGCGACCTCACCCAGTCGGTCGACTTCGAGGCCGCCGGCGAGATCGCCGACCTCACCGAGTCGATCAACCAGATGATCACCGCCCTGCGCGACAAGACCCGCCAGAACACCGACGCCGACTGGCTCAACTCCAACCTCGCCCGCGTCTCCTCCCTCCTCCAGGGCCGGCGCAACATCGAAGAGGTCACCCGCATGATCCTCGACGAGGTCACCAGCCTCATCGACGCCCAGACCTCCACGTTCTACGTCCGCCACGAGGACGTCTCCGGGCACGTCACCTACCGGCTCAACGCCGTCTACGGCCACCCCAGCCCCGGCGAGAAGATCGTCATCGAGGAGAACGAGGGCATGGTCGGCCAGGCCGCGGCCTCCAAGCGCACCATCCACCTCCACGACATCCCCGAGGGCTACCTCGAGATCTCCTCCGGGCTCGGCCAGGCCACCCCCACCGACCTGATCATCCTGCCCGTCCAGTTCGGCGACAAGGTCCGCGGCGTCATCGAGTTCGCCTCGTTCAACACCTACTCCGGGCTCCACAAGAAGTTCCTCGACTCCCTCGCGCCCAACGTCGGCGTCACCCTCGCCACCATCGAGGGCAACGCCCGCACCGAGGTCCTCCTGCGCGAGTCCCAGCGCATGGCCCAGGAGCTGCGCGCCCAGTCCGACCGGCTCAAGGAGACCAACGTCGAACTCGAGGAGAAGGCGACCCTCCTGTCCGCGCAGAACAAGGCCATCGAGGTCAAGAACCTCGAAGTCGAATCCGCCCGCCAGGACATCGAGGAGAAGGCCGAACAGCTCGCCCAGGTCTCCAAGTACAAGTCCGAGTTCCTCGCCAACGTCTCGCACGAGCTGCGCACGCCGCTGAACTCGCTGCTGCTGCTCGCCCGGCTCCTGTCCGAGAACGCCGACGCGAACCTCTCGGACCGGCAGATCGAGTTCGCCCGCACCATCCACAACGCCGGCACCGACCTGCTCACCCTCATCGACGACATCCTCGACCTGTCCAAGATCGAGGCCGGGCGCATGGACGTCTCCGTCCACCCCGTCGACCTCGTCGAGGCCCTCGGCGACATCGAGGCCACCTTCCGGCCCCAGGCCGAGGACAAGCAGCTCCGCTTCAGCGTCGACGTCGGCCCCGGCGTCCCGCACACCCTCCAGACCGACGGCCAGAAGTTCCAGCAGGTCCTGAGAAACCTCCTGTCCAACGCCGTCAAGTTCACCCGCACCGGCTCGGTCACCCTCGCCGTCAAGCGCGTCCCCTCCGACCTCGGATTCGAGGCCCCCCGCCTCAACTCCGCGGGCGAGCGCGTCTCCTTCTCCGTCATCGACACCGGCATCGGCGTCGCCGAGAACAAGAAGAACATCATCTTCGAGCCGTTCCAGCAGGCCGACGGCACCACCCGCCGCAACTTCGGCGGCACCGGACTCGGCCTGTCGATCTCCAAGAACCTGTCGCAGATGCTCGGCGGCGACGTCTTCATCGAACGCACCGGCTCCGAGGGCTCCGTGTTCACCTTCGTCATCCCCGCCGAGATCGACCACGACGAGGAGTTCCCCGTCCACACCTCCGAGCTGCCGCCCGTCGAGGAGACCCGCGGCCCCTCGATCCTCACCGGCGCCCCCGAGACGCCCTCCTCCTCGGCGGCCGCCCAGCGCCTCGACGGCGCCACCGTCCTCATCGTCGACGACGACATCCGCAACGTCTTCGCGCTGACCGCCGCGCTCGAACTCCACGGCATCGACGTCCACTACGCCGAGAACGGCGCCGACGGCATCGACGCCCTCCAGCACCACCCCGACATCGACGTCGTCCTCATGGACTCGATGATGCCCGGCATGGACGGCAACGAGACCACCCGCGTCATCCGCCGCATGCCCCAGTTCGCCGACCTGCCCATCATCTTCCTCACCGCCCAAGCCCTCGCCGAGCAGCGCGAGAAGTCCGTCTCCGCCGGCGCCAGCGCCTACCTCACCAAACCGGTCGACCTGGACCTCCTCCTCGACACCATGTCGCAGTGGATCGGGACGACCCCCGACGGCGGCGGCGAAGGCGAGCGGGGAGAGAATGGCGCCCCGACCGATGGAGAGACCGCATGAGCACCGCGCGCGTACTGCTCGTAGACGACCGATCCGAGAACCTCCTCGCCCTCGAGGCGATCCTCCAGGGCCTGCCCGTCGCCACCATCGCCGTCACCTCCGGCGAGGAAGCCCTCAAACGGCTCCTGACCGGCGACTTCGCCGCGATCCTCCTCGACGCCCAGATGCCCGGCATGGACGGCTTCGAGACCGCCCGCCACATCAAGCAGCGCGAGAAGACCCGCCACACCCCCATCATCTTCCTCACCGCCGCCGACCGCGACGCCCACCTGGCCATGCGCGGCTACTCCGTGGGCGCCGTCGACTACATCACCAAGCCCTTCGACCCCTGGATGCTCCGCACCAAGGTCAAGGTCTTCATCGACCTGTGGTCCCAGGGCCAGGCCCTCCGCCACACCTCCGAACGCACCCGCGACCTGCGCGAACGCGAGGACGGCCTCATCCGGCGCCTCCGCAGGGCCTACGGCGACCTCGCCGAATGGCAGAAGAAACACGGCCCCGACGACGAGATCGCCGAGATCCTCGGGCTCCTCGAACCCGGAACCGACTAGTTTTCGGTTAGGGTTGACGGCGTGGTGCACCAAAAGCTCGACATTTCGGTTTACCGCGAATCGAACGAGACGATCGTGGCACTGACCGGCGAGATCGACCTGCAGACCGCTCCGCGGCTGTCGGGCGCCGTCAACGAGGCGCTCGCCGAGGACCCGGTCCGCGTCGTCCTCGACATGGACGGGGTCACCTTCTGCGACTCGCGCGGCCTGGGCACCCTCGTCGTCCTCAGCCGCGCCGCGGCCCGCTCCCGGTCCGTCCTCGTCCTCGCCAACCTCGGCGACTTCCTCAAACGGCTCCTCGCCGTCTCCGGCATCGGCGAGCACTTCGTCATCCGCGAGAACGGCGGTCCCGGCGCCGACCCGGACACCGGCCCAGACACCCGGCCCGGCCCGGAGGACCCCGCGTGAGCGACCCGACCCGCGAACTCCTCATCGTCCTCACCGTCGCCGCCGTCCTCGCCCTGGCCGGCGCCGTCCTCGCCCTGGCCGGCGCCGTCCTCGCCATCGCCGGGCACCGGACGCGCCGGAGCCCCCTCACCGCCACCGGCTGCGCCCTCCTCTTCGCCGGCGGCGCCACCGTCCTGGGCTGGGCCATCGTCGACGGCGCCGGAGCCGAAGCCGCCGGCGTCGGCCTCGTCGCCGCCCTCGTGCCCGCCCCGTTCCTCGTCGCCACCTTCCTGTGGCTCGGACGCCACCGCCGCCGCCCTTGGCTGGTCCTGGCGTTCTGCTTCGGCTGGGGCGCCTGCGTCGCCACCGCCGTCGCCCTCGGCGTCAACACCGGCGTCGCCTACCTCCTCCGCGAGAACGGCCTCAACGAGAACCTCGCCGCCGTCGTCTCCGCCCCCGTCATCGAGGAGATCGCCAAGCTCGCCGGGCCCCTGCTCATCCTCTGGCTCGCCCGCGGCCACTTCACCGGCATGCTCGACGCCATCGTCTACTGCGGCCTGGCCGGCGCCGGGTTCGCCGTCGCCGAGAACGTCCTCTACGCCTCCGGCGCCTACGTCTCCGGCACCCAGATCCTCGACGAGTCCGCCGGCATCGCCCTGGTCACCCAGCTCGTCCTCCTCCGCGGCCTCGCCACCATGTTCGCCCACCCCCTCATGACCGGCCTGTCCGCCGTCGGCCTCGGCAAGGCCGTGCGGCGCCCCGGACGCAAGGGTGCTCAGACCGCCTGGATAGTCGGCATGCTCCTGTGCGGCATGGGGCTCCACGCCCTGTGGAACGGCTCCTCCCTCCTCGGCACCGCCATCGACCTGCCCGGCCTGTGGTTCGCCCTCTACCCCGCGTTCCTCATGCCGCTGTTCTTCACCATGGTCGGCCTCGCCCTGTGGCTGCGGGCCGCCGACGCCCGCCGCACCCAGACCGCCCTGGCCCCCTACGTCGCCTCAGGGCTGCTCTCGCCGCCCGAGCTCGCCTCCCTCGCGAGCTTCTCCCGCCGCTCCTCAGCGCGCGCCTGGGCCCGCCGCATCGCCGGCCCCGGCGGCGAGCGGGCCATGAAGGACTTCCAGCGGGCCGCCGCCGACGTCACCGAGCAGATCGACCTCGCCTCCATCGGCGGCCGCTACGACGAGCACCGCATCGGCACCGGCCTCTACCGCATGGGCGAGGCCCGCGCCGCCTACACCGGCCGCGACCCGCGCATGCCCGCCGCCACCTGGGACGGCAGCCGCTACCACGTCACCTTCCCCGACGGGAAGGTCCGCACTGTCGAGCCGCCCGCCCCGCCGGTCATGCCGCTGCCGCTTCCTTCCTTCCAGCCCCCGCCGCCGCCCGGCCCGCCCACGTACCCTGTCTCTTATGCATGACGGACCCATCCGCGCCACCTCCTGGCCCGGCCCCGGCGCGCCCACCGCGCGCTCGGGACGGCCGCACTGGAGAGAGCCCCACCCCGTCAGGGTCGGGGCGGTCGCGGCCGGTTCGGCGCTCACAGCGCTGTGGGTGATGCTGTGGCTCCTCTCCTTCGCCAGCGCTGCCTCCGGTGATTCCATCACGGGGACGGGGTTCGCCTGGGTGACATTGGCCGCGAGTACGATCGCAACTGTCGTGGCAGCAGCGCTGGCACGCTACGGTGACCGCGGTGCAGCGGTCGGCGTAGCCGCCGTCGCAGGGACCGCCGCTGGAGTCACCGGACTCGCAGTCGAGCTGTACCTTTTGCTGACCGGCAATTGGATCCTGTGGTAATGCCAACCCAGGCCGCCACATCCTTCAGTTGATCGTCCGAACAGCTGAATTCTTTGAGAAGCTGGTCCATTTAACAGAAAACGGGGACGGATCGTGTCGTATTTCGCTGTGGCTGTGGGCCGCGAGGGCGACCAATGGGACGCCACGGAAGTCGATCTCGACGACGTGGCCGACATCGAGGACGCCGCCGAGGTCATGCGTGAGGCCTACCCTGACGCCGACCTCACGCTGCTCTTCGTCGACGCCGACGATGAATACCTGACCGTGATGCGTCTCGACAACGGCGACGACCTGCGCACGTTCGGCTCCGACGCCGAATACGCGTCGCAGTCGCGCCTGGGCGAGGCGCTGCTGGGAGACCTGGAGCCCGAGAACACCGACGAGATCGACACCGAAGACGAGGAGTCGATCAGCGCGCGCCCCACCGAGCTCGACGCCGAGCCGGTGGGCGAGGCCGACCTCATGGGCGACCTCGGCGTCGGCGGGGCCACCCTCCTCGCGCTGTGCGCCAAGGAAGGCATGATGCCCTCCGACGTCGTCTCCGAGGTCGCCGAGGTGATCGGCTTCGCCGACACCCTCGAATCGGCCTCCGGAGCCTGATCCCGCCCCGAGCCTCCCGCCACCCATGGATGAGACCCGCCGCGAGGTCCACGAACGCTGGATGCGCAGGGCCCTTGAGGCCGCGACCGCATCCGGCGGCGACCTCCCGGTGGGCGCCGTGGTCTTCGACCCCGAGGGCCGCGAGCTGGCCGCGGCCGCCAACCGGCGCGAAGCCCTCGCCGATCCCACCGCCCACGCCGAGATCCTGGCGCTCCGCGAGGCCGCGGGCCGCCACGGCGACGGCTGGCGGCTCGAAGGCTGCACCCTGGTGGTCACGCTGGAGCCGTGCACGATGTGCGCGGGAGCGGCGGTGCTCGCCCGCGTCGGCGCCGTCGTCTTCGGCGCGTGGGAGCCCAAGACCGGCGCGGTGGGCTCGCTGTGGGACGTGGTCCGCGACCCGCGCCTGAACCACAACCCCGACGTCTACGGCGGCGTCCTCGCCGACGAATCGGCGGGGCTCCTCAAGGGGTACTTCGGACGGAGTCCGACCGGGAGGCACAGCGGACGGAGTCCGAACGGGAAGCGCAGCGGACGGAGCCCGAGCGGGAGGCACAGCGGACGGAGCCCGAACTAGCGGCACCGTGTGGGCGGAGCCCGACCCGGAAGCCCCGCGGGCGCGGCCCGAGCTGACCGAGGCCCCCAGACCCCACACCGAGCCCCATCCCGCTCACCGCGCCGCTTGCTACTACTCCGTCGACCGCTCCGCGGCGGCGGCCTTCTTCGCCCGCGAGCGCTCCAGCAGTTGCGCGATGTCGATGACCTCCACGTCATCCTCGCGGCCCGCGTCGGCCACGCCGTCGCGCAGCATCGTCGAGCAGAACGGGCAGCCCACGGCGACGGTGTTCGCGCCGGTCGCCACCGCCTCGTCGGCCCGCTCGCGGTTGACGCGCTTGCCCAGCGGCTCCTCCAGCCACATCCTGGACCCGCCCGCGCCGCAGCAGAACGACCGCTCGGCGTTGCGCGGCATCTCCGTCACCTCGGCGAACGAGCCGAGCAGCTCCCGCGGCGGCGTGAAGATCCGGTTGTGGCGGCCCAGGTAGCACGGGTCGTGGTAGGTGAGCGTGCCGTCGTGCTGCTCGACCGGTTCGATCCTGCCCGAGGCCACCAGGTCGGCCAGGAGCTGCGTGTGGTGCACGACCTCGTAGTTCCCGCCCAGCTCGCCGTACTCGTTGCCGATGGTGTTCAGGCAGTGCGGGCAGGTGGCGATGATCTTGACCGCGCCGGCCTCGTTGAACGCCTCCACGTTCTGCTCGGCGAGCATCTGGAACATGAACTCGTGCCCGATGCGCCGGGCCGGGTCGCCGGTGCAGGTCTCGGCCTCGCCGAGCACCGCGAACTTCACGCCCGCCTCGTGCAGCAGTGTGGCCACGGCCCGGGACGTCTTCTGCGCCTTCGGGTCGTAGGCGCCCGCGCAGCCCACCCAGTACAGGTACTCCCAGTCCCCGCCGGGCTCGGCGACCGGCACCTCGAAGTCGAGCGGCTCGGCCCACTTCAGGCGGTTCGCCGGGTTCTCGCCCCACGGGTTGCCCTTGTTCTCCAGGTTGCGCAGCATGGTCTGCGCCTCGGTGGGGAACGCCGACTCGATCATCGTCTGGTGGCGGCGCAGGTCCATGATCGTGTCGACGTGCTCGATGTCGACCGGGCACTGCTCGACGCACGCCCCGCACGTCGTGCACGACCACAGCACGTCAGGGTCGATGACCGAGCCGATGATCGAGATCGGCTCGATCGAGGCCCCGTCGCCGCCGCGCTCGGCCGCCGCCGCGGCGGCCTTGAGGTACGGCGCCTGCTCGTACAGGTGGTCCCGCAGGTCGGTCACCAGCTTCTTGGGCGACAGGGGCTTCCCGGTGTTCCAGGCCGGGCACTGCGACTGGCAGCGCCCGCACTCGGTGCAGGTGGTGAAGTCCAGCAGGCCCTTCCAGCTGACGTCGGTGATGGTGTCGACGCCGAACGGCTGCGTCTCGGGGTCGGCGGTCTCGAAGTCGGCCGGTTCCCCGTCGATGAGCATCGGCTTGACCGCGCCGAGGCTGACCGCGCCGCTTGCGTGGCGCTTGAAGTAGATGTTGAAGAACGCGGTGAGGCGGTGCCAGCCGATGCCCATGCTCGGCACCAGCGCCAGCACCAGGAAGAACGTCCAGGACACGAGGATCTTCACCCCGGCCGCGACCGTGATCGTGGTGTGCAGCGCCGACTCGGAGGCGCCCTCGAAGAGGTTCGCCAGGCCCGCCGAGATCGGCGAGGCCCACGTCGCGTCGATGCTGCCGAGGGCGAACTCGCTGGAGCGGATGGTGAAGAAGCAGACGACGATCGCGAAGATCGTGGCCTCGATGTAGAACGCCTGCCACTGGCGGGAGTTCTCGAACCGCGATGAGGAGGAGCGCTGCCCGTCGGCCGACGCCAGCCCCTCGGGCGGCACCTGGTGGACCTTCGGCTGGCTGGCCAGGCGCACGGTGAAGAGGAACAGGATGCCCAGGCCGGTGACGGTGGCGATGATCTCGGACAGCAGCAGCCAGGGCTCCCAGTGGCCCACCCACGGCAGCGTCCACTCGGGGTTGAGGACCTCGAGGTAGGCGGTGGCCAGGATCGGGACGAGCGAGAAGAAGCCGACGAACACGAGCCAGTGCGCCGCTCCGATCCACGTCCACTGGAGCATCCTGGTGTGCCCGATGGTCTCCCGCAGCATGGTGGCGACGCGCTGGCCGCGCTCGCCGCCGCGGGTCCGGTCGGGCGAGCCGAGCCGGACGGTGGCGAGCAGCCGCATCACGGCTCGGGCGAACAGCGCGATCGCGAACGCCGTGAAAGCGAAGGCGATCGTGGCCGTGACGATTTGGACGACTCCCATGGCGACCTCTCGACGGTGTCCGAACGGTGCGGTGCTCCCGATCACGATACATGTTACTGATCGGTAGCCACCATGTCGAGCCGGGCATGGACACAGACTTGCCACAAGGAGCCGATATAAGCGGCGTCCGCCGCCGAGGTCAGTCGCCCCCGCCTCCGCCATCGCCGCCGCCGGAGTCGCCGGAGCCGCCTGAATCCCCACTGGGATCGTCACCGGCATCAGCATCCCTATGCGGGTGCGGGTGCGGGTGCGGCGCCTGAAATGAGGGATCGTAATACGGCTGGCCCATGTAGGGCGGGCCCTGGTACGGCTGACCGGGATAGGGCGGGTATGGCGGCCTGGCGGATCGCCTGCTGAGGAAGACGACGAGCACGACGAGCCCCGTGATGACCGCCGCCATGACGAAGAGGATGAACAGCAGCACGATGATGTGCCAAGGCTTCAGCGCGCCCACAGGGAGCCTCCAGGGGATCGAGGGGAAGATCCATCATGTCACGAGGGGCCTCATGGTGGGGGCCTCTGCCAGGACTTCACGGGGTTGGCGAAGAGGAGGCGGTCCTCTTGGGCGGGCTTTCGGCTGTATGGCTGCTTGAGTGCGGTCTCCGAAGGAATCAGCGACCACGAGGTGATCGGAAGCCGGGGTCGGCTCTGGTTCCTCGAGTCGTTTCCGTTTGGGCTTCAGGCGAGTCAGCGATGGAAGGTAGGGAAGGGCTCGGGGTGTCCGGTCGGCGTGGAGTCTCGTTCGGGTAGAGCTTCAGTCGATCGGCGACCGTGAGGTGGGCGGGTGCCGGGGTTGGTGGTGTCTTGGGGGTGGTCGTCGCTGGCGCTTCGAGCGGTCGGTGACCGCGAGGCAGGAAGGGGCTGGGGCTGTCGCTGTGACTTCGGGGTCGTTGCTGGTTGTGTTTCGAGCGGGCGGCGACAAAGACGGGCGTGGAGAGGTGGGTCGTCGAAGACGGCACGCTGCTGCCGAAGCATCCGGAAGCGCACCGCCTCGCTCTGGGAAGTTGTCCGCAGGTGGACCGCACCGTTCCGGGGAGTTGTCCGCAGGTGGACCGCACCGTTCCGGGGAGTTGTCCACAGGCTCCGCATGCTGCCGCCGGGAGTTGTCCACAGGCCCTGCACACTCCCCGCCAGAAGTTATCCACAGGCCCAGCGCACTCCCTGCTGGGGGTTATCCACAGGCCCGAAACTTTTCCTTGACCGGTTTTGGGGCGTCTGTCAGGCTGGCGAGGACTTTCGTGGTGTGCAGGACGGCGGCGGGTGGGTACAGAGGGGCGGAGTAGCGCCCCCGGGCGCCGGCTGGGCGCTCTGCGGCGCCCCTGCGTCGGAGTCGGTCAGTGGTCCTTAGGGGTTACCTCTTCGGCCCGGCTTCAGGCGAGCAGTGAGCGCGAGGTGCGTGGGGGGCGGGGCTGGCTTGGTGTCTTCGGGGTTGTGCTCCGGTCCAGCCTCAGGCATTGCAGCGATGCAGCGGTGAGCGAGTGCCAGGGGTGGCCTGTCGGCGCGGAGGCGCGGTCGGGTAGGGCTTCAAGCGGTCGGCGACCGCGAGGTAGGTAGGTGCTGAGGTCGATTGGTGTCCTCGGGGCGTGTCTGGTTGGGCTTCAGGCGAGTCAACGATGGAGGGTAGGGAAGGGTTTGGGGTGGTCGGTCGGTGCGGAGGTGCGCTCGGGTAGGGCTTCAACCGGTCGGCGACCGCGAGGTGCGTGGGGGGCTGGGGCTGTCGCTGTGTCCTCGGGGTTGTGCTCCGGTCCAGCTTCAGGCATTGCAGCGATGCAGAGGTGAGCGGGTGTCGGGGGTGGCCTGTCGGGGCGGAGGTTGGTGGTGGGCTTCCGTCTGGTTCTCTTCCCTCTTGGGGTGTGGTGGCGGCTGGGGGGGTGGCGTGTGGGGTCGGTTCGGTGTCCGGGCACGGGGAAGGGCTCGAACCCGCTGGGGATTCGAGCTGAGCAGCATATGTGCTCTGTCCCCGCCGCAGTTGCCTGCGGCGGGCAGGGTAAGAAGGGGATGTGATCATCCGGCCCGGTGGTGCCGGTCACCCCTGCTGGTGTCAGGGTCTGCCGGTCGGCTGGCGGTGAGGCTTGCTCGCCTTCAGCTGTCGTGGCCGGCTCAGGTTCGTCTACTGTGTCTGGTTCGGTGGCTGGTGCTGCGAAGCGGGCGCGCACCCTGGCCTTGGCCTGCTTGATCTGGCCTTCGAGGTGTGCTTGTTCGATCTGTTCGGCGGTCTCGTTCAGGTCGGCTTTGATGCCTGGTTGAGGTGCCCCGCATTTTTCGGACAGTTGGTTGCTGACAACTTCCTGGGGTGATGTCTTCCTATCAGGTCAGCTCGTAGGCTTCCCGGACTTCGACTGGTGGTCGATAGTCGACAGCGGAGTGAAGCCGCCGAGTGTTGTACCACAATTCAATATATCGCATGATGTCACGCTTGGCTTCGCGACGGGTCGTGTATGTGACTCGGGATACGAGTTCGTTCTTCAGCGCCGCGAAAAAGCTTTCTGCCATCGCGTTATCGAAGCAGATACCAGTCCGCCCCACCGACCGCAGCAGCCCATGCGAGGCGCAATACTCGCTGAACC
>NZ_KI519474.1:0-252892 GCF_000482705.1 Glycomyces arizonensis DSM 44726
AGCAGCTGCGCGAAGGCGAACTGCAGCGTGTTGAGCAGCGCGTCGACGAAGTACGGGTCTGCGAACAGGATCTGGAAGTGCGTGAACCCGATGATCGGGTTCGCCCACAGCGGCCGGTACGGACTGTAGTCCATGAACGCGATGACGCTGTAAGCCGAAGGGGTGTAGAAGAAGACCGCCAACTGCACCATCGCGGGCACGACGAGCACCACCAGCGGCCAGTCCCGCCGCAGCCGATGCCGCAGCGGCCGACGCCCGGCCCCCGGCGCCCTGCGCTTCGTCGATGCCCCGGCGGCGCGCCCCGCCCGTGCTGCTGTCACTGCCATATCGCCCTCGTCGTCTCCGATGGGAATCGCTTGCTGGACCGTCCTCAGTGGTATGCGAAGGGGCGGAACCGGAGTTCCGCCCCGTCCCCTCACTCGCCGTGGAGCTGCTTGTAGGCCTTCTCGTAGAACTCGCGGGCCTCGTCGCCGCCGTCGGCCTTCCAGGTCTCGATGGCCGCGTCGAGCTCGCTGAGCTCGGCCCGGCCGTACATGATGTCCTTGGCCTTCTCGTCGAAGACCGCTCCGGCATTGGTGCCGGCCTCGGGGCCGGTCAGCCGCAGCCCCTGGAACGGGTTCTCGTCCAGATAGGGCTGGATGGCCTCGTCGAACGCGAAGCGGGCCTCGACGATGTCGGCGGGTCCTTCGAGCAGGTACTCGGTGGCGCCGCTCATCGCGGTGTAGCACAGCGAGTCCTGGAATCCCTCGATGCCCGCCTCGGTGAACGCGGGCCTGCCGTTCTCGTCGTACTCGAACTGCTGGCCTTCGAAGCCGAAGAAGGTCGTCTCGTACTCCTTGGTCCCGTAGGGGGCCGCCGCGTAGTTCGACACGTCGAGCAGCTCGGCGATCGCGTCCTCGCCCAGGTCCTTCCTGAAGAACAGCCAGCCGCCGACGCCTCGGGCGGCGTGGTACATCGGCTCGCGGCCGGAGTAGGTGAGCGCGCCCACCGGGCCGAGTTCGAAGTCGGGGTTCTCACCGGTCGCCCGGACCTGCTGGGTCATCTGCCACCAGCGGCTCCAGCCGTCCTGGTCGAACAGGACCTCGCCGGTCCGCTGGAGGGTCTTGCCGTCGAAGTCGGCGCTGCCGACGCTGGGGTGGCGCAGCTTCTCGTCGGTCAGGGTGCGGTGGAAGGCGACCCACTCCTTGAACTCGGGGCGCTCGTAGTTGTGGACCAGGCCCGAGCCGTCCCACAGCCAGCCCGTGGCCTCGAGTCGGAACCATGCCTTGGACATGTAGTCGGATCCGCCGATGGCCCATCTGCCGGCCCGGTCGTCCGACCAGGCGCGGGCGGTCTCCAGCAGCTCCTCGACGGTGGTCGGCACCGCGAATCCGTCCTCCGCCAGCAGGTCGGCGCGGTGGAAGAAGGCGTTGCCGGGCCCGCCCAGCAGCGTCCAGGGGACGCCGTAGATCCCGGCGGTCTCGGTGGGGTTCTCGGGGTCGCTCGACCAGACCGAGTCGGCCCAGGCGGCGTCGCCGCGACCGGCCAGCAGCGGCCAGCGCTCGGCGATGTCGCCCGATACGATGCCGGTGATGTCGGCGAACCGGTTGACGACGGTCTCGTTGAAGTTGGCGTGCGAGCCGGTCATCCACCCGAACATGAAGATCGCGTCGCCGAACTCATCGGCCTGGATCCACTGGGTCGACGCCTCGGAGAACGCTTCGCCGTCGCTCTGGACGAACTCGATCTTCGTGCCGCCCGTGGCCTCCTGCATCGCGAGGAGGTACGGGTCGTCCTTGGACAGGGTCGGGCCCCAGTTGGGGACGTAGACCTGGTAGGAGCCGGAGTTGTTCGGCGGGTTCGGGATCGCCTGCGCGGGCGGGTTGGGGTAGGCGAGGTATCCGCTGGGGTGGTCCGGCGGGTCGCCGACCAGGTCCGGCTCGATCGGCAGCGGCCATTCCTTGTATTCGGGCAGGATGTCGAGGGTCTGGTCGAGCTCTTGGACGTTGCCGTCGCCGCCGCTGACCTCGCCGCAGGCGGACATCAGAGGAACGCCGGCGGCGCCGGCGGTGCCGAGGCCGGCGGCCTTGAACAGGGAGCGGCGCCGGAGCGGGGAGCCGCCGGGGGGAGTAGCCATGTTGTCGTCCTCGTCTTCGGTAAGGGGATGCGGATTCGTCCGGGTCGGCCACGTCAGGATCGATGTATTTGCATGGCGCGCCTCGTGCGCCGTACGCTACACAGCCTTCCCTCACTTTGTCAATACATGAAATCAAGTCGACCTCGATTCTGAACTGGAATCGCCTAAATTGCGCATAAATCGCCTAACAGGACTGTGGGCGTAGAGTAGAGAAGCTTGGTCCGAAACAAAGCGAGGAGCTTGAAATGACGAGTGCAACGGCACACTCGAACGGGGAGTCCGAACCGTGGCCGGCCCTCGGCGGCGTCGAACGCCAAGCCCTGCGCGAACTGCTGGTCCACGGCCCGAAGTCGCGGGCCGAGATCGCGCGGCAGCTCGGCATGTCGCGCGCGAGCCTCACGCGCGTCACCCGCACGCTGGTCGACCACGGCTTCGTCGCCGAAGGCGCCGCCGAGCTGCGCGGGGCCACCGGTCGGCCCAGCGAGCTGCTCCACGTCCGCCCCGACGCGCGGAGCTTCCTCGGCATCAAGCTCACCGGCGAGGACCTCTTCGCCGTGGTCACCGACCTCACCGCGAAGCCCCTCGCCTCCCATGAGGAGCCGCTGCGCTCCAAGGCCGTCGACGACGTCGTCGCGCAGATCGGCGAGGTCTACGACCGGCTCAAGCCCTCCCATCCGGACATCACGGCGGCGGGAATCTGCCTCGCCGGCGACATCGTCGACGCGGACGGGCGCCAGGTCGTCGTGGAGTCGCTGTTCCTGGGCTGGTACCAGGTCGAACTCGCCGAACTCGTCCGGGGGCGCCTCGGCATACCGGTCGCCACCGAGAACGACGTGCGATCGCTGACGGCAGCCGAGCACTGGTTCGGGGTGGGGGCCGGCTTCGGCTCGATGGCGCTGCTCACCGTCGGCGCCGGCATCGGCCTGGGCCTGGTCGTGGACGGGAAGGTCCTCACCGGCGCCCACGGCAAGAGCGCCCGCGTCGACCACCAGCTGGTCGACCCGAACGGACCCCCTTGCGGAGGGCACCGCGGCTGCGTCAGCTCCTATCTCACGAACTGGTCCATCGTCGCCTCACTGCGCACGCCCGGGCTCGACTACGAGGCGGTCGTGGACCTCGCCCGGAACGGCGACTATGCGGCCATGGCGGCCTTCGGCGACGCCGGACGCGCGCTCGGGGTGCTGGTGGCGACCGTGGCGAACACCATGGACCCGGAGAAGATCGTCATCACCGGCGAGGGCATCGCCGTGACCGAGCTCGCACGGGCCGCGATGGAGGCCGCGATCGAGACCCACCGCCACCCCACAGGAGCCCCCATCACCCTCGACATCCAGCCGTTCGAGTTCGGAGAGTGGGCCCGGGGCGGGGCCGTGCTGGCCATCCGCTCCTGCCTCCAGTTCTGAGACCTTCGACAAGCGTTAGTTTCATGCGTTGACAAAGCAACAAGCCGTGCGCATACTGGGTCGGCCGTTGCAGTCGTCCCCGAGAGGCCCGCATGAACGAGTCGATGTCCGCCATCGCACCGGTATCGTCCCTCCCGGCACGGGACCGGCGCCCATACCCGCGCGGAGCCGCCGATCCCGCCGCCGAGGAGCGGATCCGCCTCCTGCGCGGCGGCGGCGTCGCGGTGGTCGTGCACCTGCCCGAGACGGGCCTTCCCGAGGTGCTGCACTGGGGAAGGGACCTCGGCGAGCTCGACGCGGGCGATCTCGACCAACTGCGCCTGGCCCGGTCCAGGCCGGTCTCGCCGAGCGCTCTGGACGAGCCGTGGCCGCTCACGCTCCTGCCGGGCGAGCACGACGGCTGGGAAGGGCGCCCCGGATTCGCGGCCCACCGCGACGGCCGCGCCGAACATCCCCGGTGGACGGTCACCGAGACCGAGACGGGGCCCGGGGCACTGCGCGTGCGGGCAGCCGCGGACGGCCTCGCCATCGACTGCGCCATCGCCCTCGACGCGGCCGGGATCGTGCGCGTCGAACTCGAAGTCACGAACACCGGAGCCGTACCGCTCGCGCTCGCCGCCCTGGAGGCCGCGCTGCCGGTCGGCGACCGCGTCGGCGAGGTCCTCGACTTCACCGGCCGCTGGACCCGCGAACGGGTCCCGCAGCGCCGGACCCTCGCCCAAGGCAGCCACGTGCGCGAGACCCGGCGCGGGCGCACCGGCCACGACGCCCCGCACGTCCTCGCCCTAGGCACCGGCGGGTTCTCGGCCGACGCTGGGGAGGTCTGGGCCGTCCACCTGGCCTGGAGCGGCGACGCGGTCTACCGCCACGACGCGCTCCCCGAGGCCGGGCCGCTCCTGGGCGCCGGGCCGCTGCTGCGCCCCGGTGAGATCGCACTGGCGCCCGGCGAAGCGTTCCGCTCCCCGACCGCGGTCTTCGCCTGGAGCGACGAAGGCACCGACGGCATCGGCGTCCGCCTGCACCAGTCGGTGCGCGCACGCCCCGCCCACCCGCAGGGGCCGCGCCCGGTCGTGCTCAACACCTGGGAAGCGGTGTACTTCCAGCACGACCTCGGCAAGCTCGCAAC
Source organism: Glycomyces arizonensis DSM 44726 (assembly GCF_000482705.1). GTDB lineage: Bacteria > Actinomycetota > Actinomycetes > Mycobacteriales > Micromonosporaceae > Glycomyces > Glycomyces arizonensis. The sequence goes on from NZ_KI519474.1 coordinate 4,646, forward strand.
CCTCGCCGAGACCGCCGCCGCGGTCGGCGTCGAACGGTTCGTGCTCGACGACGGCTGGTTCCGCGGCCGCCGCGACGACACCACGGGCCTGGGCGACTGGACCGTCGACCCCGACATCTGGCCGCAGGGCCTGCACCCGATCGCGGACCGGGTCCGCTCCTTGGGCATGCAGTTCGGCCTGTGGTTCGAACCCGAGATGGTCAACCCCGACTCCGAGATCGCCCGCGACCATCCCGAATGGATGCTCCAGCCCCTCGACGCCGGGATCCGGGCCTGGAGGGGCCAGTACGTGCTCAACCTCGCCCACCCCGCGGCGTTCGAGTACCTGCTCGACGCGATCTCGGCGATCGTCGGCGAGTACCGGCTGGACTACATCAAATGGGACCAGAACCGCGACCTGATCGAGGCCGTCCACGACGGGCGGGCGAACGTCCACCGTCACACCGAGGCCGTCTACCGCCTGCTCGACCACCTCCGCGCCCGCCACCCGGCGCTGGAGATCGAATCCTGCGCCTCCGGCGGCGCGCGAGTGGACCTGGGCATCCTCGACCGCACCGACCGGGTGTGGGCCTCGGACACCAACGACCCGATCGAGCGCCTGGCGATCCAGCGCTGGACCGAACTGCTCCTCCCGCTCGAACTCATCGGCTCCCACATCGGACCGCCGGTCGCCCACACCACGCACCGGGCCGCGAGCCTCGACTTCCGCATCGCGGTCGCGCTGTTCGGCTCCGCCGGCATCGAATGGGACCTCACCTCCTGCACCCCAGCCGAACTCGAACAACTGCGCTCCGGCATCGCCTGCTACCGGCGCCTCCGGGGCCTGCTGCACACCGGCCGACTCACCCACCCCGACACCGGCGACGACGGCGCCGACGCCACCGCCGTCATCGCCGAGGACCACAGCCGCGCGGTGGTGCGCCTCGCCCGGCACGCCACCGCGAACCGCGCCCTCGCCCCCCTGCTCCGCATCCCCGGACTCGACTCCCGCGCCCGCTACCGCGTGGCACCGGTGGCGGAACTGCGCACACCCCGCGGACTGGACGAGACACCGCCGCCATGGCTGCGAGACGGGCTGCTCCTGCCCGGCGCCGCCCTCGCCGACGTCGGCCTCCAACCGCCCCTCCTCGCCCCCGGCGAGGCCCTCGTCCTCGAACTCGTCCGCGAGACGCGCGACTGAACGGCGCCGTGCGCCCGTGCTCGCGGGCGCCCGCCTCGGCCGAATGTACGATCACCGATCGGTCGATCGGGTATTGACATAAATATTTAATTCTATAAATATGAAGGGGCCCTATTGGGAGCGATCCCAAACCCAGCTGCGATCAGGAGCGCACATGTCCCCGTTGCGAGAACCCCCAGGGAAGCCGAGGAACCGCCGGAAGATGATCGGCGCCGTGGTCGTCTCGGCCGCCCTCATGATCGCCGGCAGCCTGTTCTCGGTCGTGCTGGCCAGCCCGGCGAGCGCCCAGGTGCAGGGGACCGGCACCGGCTTCCTCAGCACCGACGGCAGCCGCATCGTCGACGAGACCGGGGCCGAAGTGCAGCTGACCGGCATCAACTGGTTCGGCATGGAGACCGACAACCACACCTTCCACGGCCTCTGGGCCAGCGCGCCCGCCACCTGGCAGGGCCAGATCGACCGGATGGCCGACCTCGGCTTCAACACCCTCCGCATCCCCTACACCGGCGACTCGCTGCGGCCCGGCGCCGAGGCCGCGGGCGTCAACTACTACACCAACCCCGACCTCGAAGGGCTGAGCCCGCTCGAGATCCTCGACAAGGTCATCGAGCACGCGGGCAGCCGGGGCATGCGCGTCATCCTCGACCGGCACCGCCCGACCGCGGCGGGGCAGACGCCGCTGTGGCACACCCCCGAGGTCTCCGAGCAGAGCATCATCGACGACTGGGTCATGCTGGCCGAGCGGTACGCGGGCGACCCGACCGTCGTCGGCGCCGACCTCTTCAACGAACCGCACGCCGAGGGCACGCTGCCCGACGCGACCGGCGCCTGCTGGGGCTGCGGCGACCTCGACCGGGACTGGCGCCTGGCGGCCGAGCGCATCGGCAACGCCGTCCTCGCCGCCAACCCCGACTGGCTGATCCTCGTCGAGGGCGTCAGCACGCTCTCCGGCGGCCTGTCGAACCCGTGGGACAACGACCCCGCGACCGACGACGAGAGCACCTGGTGGGGCGGGAACCTCAGCGGCGCCGCCGCGTACCCGGTGCGACTGGACGTGCCGAACAAGCTGGTCTACTCCGCGCACGACTACGCGCTCTCGGTCTACGACCGGCAGCCGTGGTTCGAGGACCCGGCCTTCCCCGAGAACCTGCCGGAGGTGTGGGACCACTTCTGGGGCTACCTGGTCAAGCAGGACGTCGCGCCGGTGCTGGTGGGCGAGTTCGGCTCCACGCTGGTGAACCCGATGGACGAGCAGTGGCTGTCGGCGCTGCTGGACTACCTGTCGGCCAACGGCATGTCGTTCACCTACTGGGCGTGGAACCCGAACTCCGGCGACACCGGCGGGATCGCCGGGAACGACTGGTGGACCATCGATCAGCAGAAGTACGACCTCATCGAGCCGCACCTGGTGTACCCGGTGGGCGAGGACCCGAACGACGGCGACCCGACCGGTGACGATCCCACCAGCGATGACCCCACCAGCGACGAGCCGACCGACGACGACCCGACCAGCGACGAGCCGGTCGAAGGCGGATGCGAGGCGACGTACGCGGTCACCAACCAGTGGCCGGGCAACTTCCAAGCCGACGTGACGGTGGAGAACACCGGCGACTCGGTCATCGACGCCTGGACGGTGAGCTGGACCTACGGAGGCGACCAGGCCCTCTACAACTGGTGGCAGGCCGACATCGTCCAGGACGGACAGCAGGTGACCGCCGCGAGCCCGGTCTCCGCCTCCGGACTGGCGCCCGGCGCCACCGCGACGTTCGGCATCCAGGGAACGGCGTCCGACCCGAACGCCGTTCCGGCGCAGATCACCTGCTCGAACTGAGCGGGAGCGCAGTGCTGTCCGGTGCGGGGCCGCTCCGAAGCGGCCCCGCACCGGATGCGCAGTGGACGAACGGCCCGATTCCGGCTCCGAGGCGGGAGTTGCGCCGACCTGGCAAAATGGCGTCATGGACCCCAATTCCTCCTACGACCCCAACGCGAACATCCCCCCGGACTCCGGCTACCCCTACGGTCCGAACGGCGCGCCCGCGGACCCCGGCGCGGGCTACGTGCCGGGCCAGGCCCCCGGGTACCCCGACCCCAATCCCGGTTACGGCCCGAACCCGGCTCCCGGCATGGGATACGCCCCGACACCGGACACGACCCACAACATCGGGTACCCGCCGGCCGGCCCGCCCCCGCCGGGACAAGGGCCGTACCCCGGCGCCCCCGGGATGCCGCCGCAGTATGCGCCCATGCCGCCGCAGAGCTCGGGGATGCCGGTCGCGGGCTGGATCGGGATCGCCCTCGGGGCAGTGCTGGTGATCGCCTTGGGGATCGCCGGTGCCGTCTTCGTCCTGGACCGCTCCGAGGATTCGGGCGGCATCGCCTCGGACACCGACTCGGACTCGGGCGCCGACTCCGGCACCGACACCTCAAGCGACACCTCCGGCTCCGATCCGACCGAGCCGGCTGTGCCGGACCCGGTGGCGGACGCCGTGATCGGCGACTGCTTCTACGACTACGGCGACGAGACCACCGCGGATCTGGAGGCGACCGCCTGCGGGGCCGGGACCTTCGAGGCGATCGACATCGTCGAGGGCACCACCGACCTGTCGGCCTGCGACGACGTGGCCGCCGTCGACACCGCGGTCTCCTCCACCGAGGCCAACCGCGTGCTGTGCCTGAGCTACACCGCGATCGCGGGCGACGACGCGTACCACGCCCAGGTCGACGACTGCGTCTACGGATACTCCACTCCGGACACCCCGTGGAACGTCATCGACTGCCAGGACGGCGCGTTCAAGGTCATCGAACGCCTCGAAGGCGAGTCCAGCGCCAGCGCGTGCAGCGATTCGACCTACTACATCTACAGTATGAGCTACTCCACCGGTCAGTCCTATCTGGACGTGACGCTGTGCCTGACGATGATCTACGCCAGCGGCGACGCCGGGTACGCCGAGATCGACGACTGCCTGTCCATGAACTCCGACTACACGTACTTCGAGTTCGTGTCCGACTGCGGCGACGCCAACGTCTACGTCACCGGCCGCACCAATGAGGACGTCGACGGCGAAAGCTGGTGCAACGGCTGGGGCTGGGCCTACGAAGACGTCCCCGACTTCCCCGAGCTCTCCTACACGATCTGCTGGGGGTATCTGTAGACAAGGCGGCGGGGAGCGCGGTCCGGATGCGGAAGGCAAAGGACGGTGGCCCGCTCGCAAGTACGCGGGTGGCAACCGGTACCGGGGTACGGGTTTACGGTTGATGCCCGCCCAGTACACGGGCATTCCCGTCAGGAAGGCGCCAGCCATGACCTCACCGCACCTTTCCGCCATTGGACCGGACCGCGCCCCGGACGCGACGGCGAGCGAACCGTCGTGGGTGCCGGTCGACGCCTGCCTCCTGCCGAGCGACGAGCGGCCGATGCGCCTGGACGCCTTCGAGGACCTGTTCGCCGTCGCGGTCCGCTCGATCGCGCGCCCCGAGCCGACCCGGCTGCGCTTCGCGCTGGTCCCCGAACCGGCCGTGGCCGCCCGAGCCGCCGCGCTCGCGGCGCGCGAGGCCGACTGCTGCGGCTTCTTCACGTTCGCGCTCACCGCGGCCCAGGGCCGCCTCGTCCTCGAAGTGGCGGTGCCCGAAACCCGGGCCGGTGTCCTCGACGGCCTGGCCGCCCAGTCCGCTGCGGCCGGAGCGCCGTCATGAGCACCGCGCTCAGGACCGGCGAGGTCGCCGCGGCCGTCGGCATCGGCCGCGAGACCCTGCGCTACTACGAGCGCCGCGGCCTGCTCGAGCGGCCGCCGCGAACCCTGGGCGGCCACCGGCTCTACACGGCCGAGACCGTCACCCGGATCCGGGTGATCAAGGCCGCCCAGCGGCTCGGGTTCACCCTCGACGAGATCGCCGACCTGACCGATCCCCGCCGACACCGCCGCCGCCCCGACGGCGGTCTCAGAGCGGGCGCGAGCGCCAAGCTCGCCCAAGTCGAGGAGCGCATCGCCGAACTCGAGGCCGTCGCCGACCTGCTGCGCGCGGCCCTGTCCGCCGGGTGCGACGACCTGGACGCCTGCGCGGCCGCGCCGGAGTGCCCGCTGCCGTTCCCCCAGCCCGCGTCCGGACCGTGATCGGTAGGGTCGTGCCCGTGGACGTCGCCCGATCGATCCTGCTGTTCGCGCTGGCCGCCCTCGCCGAGATCGGCGGTGCCTGGCTGGTCTGGCAGGGCGTGCGCGAGCACCGGGGTCTGCTGTGGATCGCCGCCGGGATCATGGCCCTGGGCGCCTACGGCTTCGTCGCGACCTTCCAGCCCGATCCGAACTTCGGGCGCATCCTGGCCGCTTACGGCGGCATCTTCGTCGCCGGGTCCCTGGCCTGGGGCATGGCCGTCGACGGCTTCCGCCCCGACCGGTGGGACCTGATCGGGGCGGGCCTGTGCCTGCTCGGCGTCGCCGTGATCATGTACGCCCCCAGAACCTGACACCCTCGGAGGAACATCGTGGACTCACGCCCCGTCGCGCTGGTGACCGGCGCCTCCTCGGGAATCGGCGAGCAGATCGCGCGGGCGCTGGCCGGTGACGGGTTCCGCGTCTTCGGCACCAGCCGCCGCGACCGCGCCGACCGGGACGGGGTCGAGATGCTGCGGCTGGAGGTGACCTCGCCGGAGTCGGTGCGTTCGTGCGTCGAGCGGGTGCTGGACCGGGCCGGGCGGATCGATGTGCTGGTCAACAACGCCGGGGTCATGCACGAGGGCCTCGCCGAGGAGACGTCGATCGACGAGGCGGGGGACGTGTTCGCGACCGACTTCTTCGGCGTGGTGCGCCTGACCGACGCGGTGCTGCCCGGGATGCGCGAGCGCGGTGCGGGGCGAGTGGTCAACATCGGCTCGCTGGCCGCCTGGGTCGGCGAGCCCGGCGAGGGCTTCTACGCGGCCGCGAAGGCCGCGCTCGCCCGGTACACCGAGGCCCTGGGATACGAGGTGCGTCCTTTGGGGATATCGGTGTCGCTGGTCGAGCCCGGCGCGTTCGTCACGCCCGTGGTAGAGGCGGCTACGGCGTCCGAGCACGCGATCGCCGACTACGACGCGATCCGCGAGGCCGCCCGGGGCACGCTGCGGCGCGGCCTGGAGAACGGAGGCGACCCGCGCCGGGTCGGCCGCCTGGTCAGTGCGATCGCCCGCGCCCGTTCGCCGCGACCGCGCTACGGCGTCGGCCGGGGCGGCACGGCGATCCCGCTGCTCAAGGTCCTGCTGCCGCGGCGCTGGTTCGACGCCCTCCTCACCCGGGCCTACGGCCTGCCCGCTCGAACGACACGGCAGTGAGCGGGCGTGCCCGTGTTCCAGGCAACTCGCCGGTCCTGACCGAACCGAGGCCGCGGCGTCAGGCTTTGCCCGCGCTGGGAATCGGCGCGGTCAAGAGGGCCTTCAGCTCGCCGTGCCGGAACTCATAGGTGGCACCGACCTGCCGGAGCACGCCTCTCCGGTGGGCGTCTTCGAGGAAGCGCATGAGCCGCAACGGCAGGCGGCTCGGCCTGGAGCACGCGAGGTCCAGATGCGCCGTCCGGTACAGATGCCAGGTGGCCGGGGAGAGGAGGGTCGAGACCGTCACCGACATCAACCCGAAGCTCAGGCCCGCCCACACTGCGCGCTCGTAGTCGAGAACGACGCCGAACCACGCCCAGAGGAACAGGCCCACGGCGATCGCGTACAGCACGGTCGTCACCGCAGTGGCGTTGCGCGTACTGGAAAGCACGCGCCGCGGACCGAGTATCTGCAGGTGGTGAACCGACCGAGCGCCGTTCACCAGCGCGATCAAGGCGACCAGCAGCATGTACCCCAGCGCCGCAATGGTCAAGGAGGCCGATCCGGTCGTCCACCAGAACGTCGGCACAACGGCCGGCATCGCTATCAGCCATGGATACACGAAGCGCCGCGCCACTCTGGACGAGAACTGCTCTCGCCTGAACGTCAGGTACTGCGGCCCCTCGTTCTGCCGATCGACGTCTCGCCGCATGTCGGCGCCCACCCAGCTGACCGCCCAGGCGATCACGACCGCTGACGCCGCGGCAAGTCCGATCCCTCTCGGCAGGCCGGACATCGAGGTGAACAGCGGACCGAACGCCAAGAAGAGCAGCGGCCAGGACAGCAGAAATGTAACTATTTGGATTGTGGTCTTGTATCGCTGCGGCGCAACCGCATTGAACAGTTCCCACCATGCGAAGCGAGTCGTGTCGCCCTGTTCGAGTTGGCGCGCTATGGACCGGAGCCATCGTATGGCGCGGTCCCGGTCGTACCGCGGACCGCCCTCGTGCGCACTGCCGTCGTACAGCGCCGGCAGATAGGCGGACAGCAGGTGCCGCTCCACCGTGGCCCGGTCCTTCAACCGCGCCAGCACGGCACGGTCCGGCCGATCGTGCTTGTACACCTCACTGCACAGGTACACCATCAAGGGCGATTCGAGCGCCTTGGCGACGGCGCTGCCGTGCTCGTCGATCAGGTCGATGATCGGAGCCCAATGGCCTTCGGCCTGGGTGCCGTCCAGGAGGAACCGCTTCGCCTGCTCCGGCGCGACCGTGCCGAGCGTGATCACCGCCGTCGAGGGAAATCGCCCGGCCCGCTTCAGCGCGTCCTCGTATTCGGTGATGCGCGAGGCCAGCACCACGGAGCAGTGGGTGTCGGTCAGGAGCCGACGAAGCCGCTTGAGCGCCTTGTTCCTCCTGGGACGCGGAATCTCGTCGAATCCGTCGAGCACGAGCAGCAGGTCGCCGTCCCGCACCAGATCCTCGGCCACCTCGGCATCGGCGACGTCGAACTGATCGGTGAGCTCGGCGGCCGCCCACTCCGGCAGCGGGGTCTCGGGGTCCCAATCGCCCACGTGGAGCAGCACGGGGACCGGGATGTGCCGCGCATGGTCGCGGTCGTCGTGACGCAGCTGGAGCAGCTGGTGCGTCAGGAGCATCGCGGTGACGGACTTCCCCGAGCCCCTGTCGCCGAGGATGACTCCCAGCCGCGGCCGGATCGCGAGCCAGTCGAGCCCGAGTCTCGCGGTGCCGAAGTCGTCCGAAATCCGCTCGCCGCGCTCCTCGGCCGCAGCGTTCCCGGTGTCGTCGTAGGACCATTCGACGTCGATGTAGTCGTCCCCTGAAAGGCCGAGCCGGTCGATCTCCTCACCGACCCGCTTGAACTGGAGCTTGGCGATCACCTCGACGATCGGCTCCTCGGCCCCGGCCCGTCGCTGATTGAGGGCCAAGACGATCGAGACGCCCGTCAGCACCGTGGCGAGCATGCCGCTCGCCAGTGTCGCCGCCTCGTACCAGTCCTGGTCCGAGGCCGACGCCAGCTGCAACGACACTGCGAGGACCACGGCGACCACCGCGGTGGTGATCAGCAACCCCCACAGCCATTGAGGAATTCGCATGCACCTCATCGTATTGGGATCCGGCCACTGCGTGAATGTGAAGGAGCCTCCATTCCGGCTACGGCACCGACCCGCGCGAGCGTGATGTCTGGTTCCGCCGGCGCGCCCGTTCTGCGATCGCCACGGCGTGCTGGACCCACGGGATCGGTGACCGGGACTTCGAGGCGCAGGGGCACCGGATGATCGCCGACGTCCTCGCCGAAGCCGCGACCGCCTCGCCCTGAGCGGTGAGCGACGCGGGCTCAGCCGTTGCGCGGCGCGGCGGTGCTGTCGCGCACCACCAGTTCGGTGGCGAGGTCGAGGCGCTGCCGGGGCAGCGGCTCGCCCGCGGCCAGAGCGACGACCATGTCCGCGGCGGCGGCGCCCATCTCCTTGAGCGGCTGGCGCACCGTGGTGAGCGGCGGGATCGTCCAGCGGGCCTTGGGCAGGTCGTCGAAGCCGACGACGCTGAGGTCGTCGGGGATGCGGACGCCCAGTTCCGCGGCGGCGTGGTAGACGCCGAGGGCCATGCCGTCGTTGCCCGCGAAGATCGCCGTGGGCGGCTCGTCGAGGCGCAGCAGCTCGGCGGCCAGGTCGCGGCCGCCTTCGATCTCGAAGTCGCCGTGGCGTTCCAGCGCCGGGTCGAGCGGTCGCCCCGCGAGGTCCGCCCCGGCCCGGAAGCCGTCGAGGCGCGCCCTGGCGGCCTCCATGCGGGCCGGGCCGGTGATCACCGCGATGCGCCGGTGCCCGAGCCCGATCAGGTGCCTGGCGGCGGCGAGGCCGCCGTTCCAGTTGCTCGCCCCCACCGACGGCGCGTCGTGGTCGGGGTCGCCGGTGGGGTCGAGGAGCACCAGCGGGATGTCGCGGCTGTAGAGGCGCTCGCTCTGCTCGGTGGTCAGCCCCGAGAACACCGAGATGACCCCGGCGGGGCGGCGGGCGAGGACCTGCTCGATCCAGCCCTGGCCGGGGACGTGGTGCCCGCCCATCTCGGAGAGGACGACGCCGAGCCGGTGCCGCCTGGCCACCTCCTCGACGCCGTTGAGGACCTCGATCGCGTACAGCCCCCGCAGCTCGTGGAAGAGCACGTCGATGAGCGCGGACGGCTTGGTCGGGCGGCGCTGGCGCCGGTAGCCGCGGCGGCGGATGAGGTCCTCGATCTGCTCCCTGGTCGTGGCCGCGACGTCCGAGCGGCCGTTGACCACTTTGCTCACCGTGGCGCTGGAGACGCCAGCGAGCTGCGCGAGTTGGGCGATGGTCAGTGGACCTTCGGGGTCAGGGGTACGGCTCATCGCGGCAGTTTATCGCCACAGGCCACACGCGCACCGACCGTCGAGAAGACGAGGCGGCTACGTCTCCGGGCTACTGGGGGAGTCGGCGATCCGGTCGAGCCACTGCCGCAGGAGGCCGCGTTCGGCGTCGGTCAGGGCGTCGGTCCGCGGCAGCGCGGCGCGGAGGGCGACGGCGGCCGCGACGGGTCCGGGGTCGGCGGTGGCGGGGGCGTCGGTGGTGATCGCGGCGATGGCCGCCTCGCGGGCGCTCAGCGAGAGCTGCGGGTCGCGGTGCTCGGCGGGGGTGGCGATGAGGGTGAGCGCCGTGCCGGTGCCGGTGGCGTGGATCAGGGCCGCGGCGCGGTCCTCGGGGACGGCCAGGCGCCCGGCCTCGGCGATGCGGCGGATGTGCCCGGCGAGGACCGCGAAGGCGGACCGGGCCGCCGGTGACGTCTCGGCGGCGCGGGGCCGGACGTACATCAGCGTGTAGAGCGCCGGGTTGGCCAGGGCGAACTCGAGGTGCAGGTCCCAGCCGGTGCGCAGGTCGCCGACGGGGTCGGCGGTGGGTTCGAGGAAGGTCTTGTCGTCCAGGTACTCGCGGAAACCGTGGGCGGCGGCCGCGTCGAGCAGGCCCTGCTTGTCGCCGAATAGGCGGTAGATGACCGGCGGCTGCACCCCGGCCGCGGCGGCTATGGCGCGGGTCGAGACCGCCTCGAACCCGCCCTCGGCCAGCAGCCGGGTGACGGCGGCCATGATGCGCTCGCGGTGTCCCTCCGCGGTCCCCGTTTCCATGATTCCGATGATAACAGGATCGTGTTTGCGGCGATACCGTTCCGGTGGTACGGTCGTGGCGATATCAACGGAAACAATTGGAGGTTACCAGTGATCATCGTGACCGGAGCCAACGGCCGACTCGGCGGCGGGACCGTCGAGCACCTGCTCAAGCGCCTTCCCGCCGACCAGATCGGCGTCAGCGTGCGCGACCCGGAGCGGGCGAAGGGACTCAGCGACCGCGGGGTGCGGGTGCGCCACGGCGACTTCACCGACGCGTCGAGCCTGGAGCACGCCTTCGAAGGCGCCTCGCGGGTCCTCATCGTCTCGTGCGACACCCTCGGCGAGGAGGGCGTGCGCCAGCACCGCACGGCGATCGACGCGGCGGTCGGCGCCGGGGCGCGCCGCATCCTCTACACCAGCCACATGGCCGCGAGCGCGGACTCCTCGTTCGTCCCCGTGCGCGACCACACCGCCACCGAGGAGTACCTGGCCGCCACCGGCGTCCCGTTCACCTCGCTGCGCGACGGCTTCCACGCCTCCAGCGCCCCCATGATGCTCGGCGACACCGCCGAAGGAACCCTCGCGATCCCCGCAGACGGGCCCGTCGCCTGGACCGACGTGAACGACCTCGCCGAGGCCGCCGCGATCCTCCTCGCCGGGGAGGCCGTCTTCGAGGGCCCGACCCCGCCGCTGACCGCCGAGGCCACCTACACGCTCCCCGAGGTCGCCGCGATGGCCGCCGGGGACCGGCCGGTCGCCACCGAGCGGCTCAGTGACGACGACTACCGCAGCCGCATGAAGGAGCGGGGGCTGCCCGACATCGCGGTCGAGATGATGCTCGGCTTCTTCCTCGCCGCCCGCGCCGGGGAGTTCGCCGGGACCGACCCGGCGCTCGCCCGACTCCTGGGCAGGTCCCCGCGACCGCTGCCCGAGGTCCTCCCCGAACTCCTCGGCCGCCCCGCGCCGCAGTGGCATTAGCCGGGGGGTCAGGCGATCTTGCGCCGGTAGACGGCCGTGGCGATCGCGTAGGCGACGACGAGGACGCCGGTGCACCACGCCAGGGCGATCCAGATGTCGTTGCCTACCGGTCGCTGCGCGAACAGGTCCCGGATCGTGTCGACGATGGAGGTGACCGGCTGGTGCTCGGCGAAGGCCGCCACCGGCGCGGGCATCGTGTCGGTGGGGACGAACGCCGAGCTGACGAACGGCAGGAAGACGATCGGGTAGGAGAAGGCGCTCGCGCCGTCCGGAGAGGACGCCGACAGTCCGGCGATCACCGCGATCCACGTCAGCGCGAGCGTGAACAGCACGAGGATCCCGGCCACGGCGAGCCACGCCAGCGGGCCCGCCGAGGATCGGAAGCCCACGAGGAGCCCCACCAGCACGATGAGGGCCACCGAGATCGCGTTGGACACCACCGAGGTCAGCACGTGCCCCCACAGCGCGGCCGAGCGCGCGATCGGCATGGAGTGGAACCGTTCGAAGATGCCGCTCTGCAGGTCGTTGTAGAGCCGGTAGGAGGTGTAGGCGACGCCGCTGGCGATCGCGATGAGGAGGATGCCGGGCATCAGGTAGTTCGCGTAGTCGCCGGTGCCCGCCTCGATGGCGCCGCCGAAGACGTAGACGAACAGCAGCATCATCGCGATCGGCATGACCGTGACCGTGATGACGGTGTCCATGCTGCGGGTGATGTGCCGCAGGGAGCGGCCGAGCATCACGCCGGTGCCGCTGTAGGTGCGCGCGCTCATCGCCGCTCCTCCTCGCTGCCGCTGGTGGCCTTGCCGCCGACGATGGACAGGAAGATCTCCTCCAGCGTGGGCTGCCGTTCGACGTATTCGACCTTCGCGGGCGGGAGCAGCTCCCGCAGCTCCGCGAGGGTGCCGGAGGTGATGATGGCGCCCTCGTGCAGGATCGCGATGCGGTCGGCGAGCTTCTCGGCCTCGTCGAGGTACTGGGTCGTCAACAGGACCGTCGTGCCGCCGTCGGCGAGGTCCTGGACCACCTGCCACACTTCGAGGCGGCCCTCGGGGTCCAGGCCGGTGGTCGGCTCGTCGAGGTAGATGACGGCCGGGTCGCCGATGAGGCTCATGGCGATGTCGAGGCGGCGGCGCATGCCGCCGGAGTAGGTCGACACCCGGCGCCCGGCCGCGTCGGCGAGGCCGAACCGTTCGAGCAGGGCGTCGGCGACCGTGCGGGGCTCGGCCACCTGACGCAGTTTGGCGATCATGACCAGGTTCTCGCGGCCGGTGAGGATCGCGTCCACGGCCGCGAACTGCCCGGTCAAGCTGATTGACTCCCGCACGCGCTCGGGCTCGGCCACGACGTCGTACCCGTTGACGCTCGCCGTGCCCCCGTCCGGCTTGAGCAGCGTCGCGAGGATGCGCACCATCGTGGTCTTGCCCGCGCCGTTGGATCCGAGCAGCGCGACGATGCTGCCGCGCGCCACGTCGAGGTCCACGCCCCTCAGGACGTGCAGGTCCTTGTAGGACTTCCGCAGTCCCCGTACTCGTATGGCCGTTTGGTCGGCGGTGTTCATGGCTCCTCGTCTCGGTGGGGGGTAGAGGGTGAGCAGCAGGCCGAGATCGAGCACGGCGGTTCACTCCTCATAGATATGTCTAATATGGACTAATAATGGACGCGGGGCGCCCCCGGAGGGCACGGCGTCCCCTACTCGCAGAAGACCCGGATCTTGGAGGTGGCGTCGTCGACGTCGACGGTCAGCTCGTCGAGGGCGTCGACGAGATCCTCCAGCTGCTGCGGCTTGAGCTCGGCCAGGTCGATCGGGACTCCCGCCCTGCTCAGCTCCTCGTTGGCCTTCGTGATCGCCACCGGCGGCAGCAGGCTCGCGAGCCGGACCCCGGCGCGCAGCAGCTGGAGCGGGACGCGGACGTTGATGTCGGAAGGCCCGCCGCCCGCGCCGTCGTCCTCGGCGTGCACCACCACCCGCAGGTACTTCACCCGCGCCTTCGCGCGGGGCGCGGCCGCGGGCGACTCGTCCGGTTCGCTCTCGACGGCGCCGAGCAGCCGCTCGGCCTCGTCCGCGGTGATCTTGCCGTCGGCCAGCATCTCGAGGATCTGGCGTCGCTGCTCGTTCATGTCGTTTTCCTCTGTCTCACCTAATGCTCAGTCTCACTCGATACTCAGGCTCACCTGATGCTCACGAGCACGGCCGTTTGGCCCTGCTCCATCTCGAACCGCGTGCCGGGCAGCGCCCACAGCACCCGCCCCACGCCGCGCACCGCGTCCGTCGGACTGATCTCGTAGCAGAAGCAGACGACCATGCCGCCCACCACCGCGATGAGCAGCAGCGGCGACAGCAGCACCACCACCGGCACCACCGGGATGAACCAGCGCCGCCACCGCCCGTCGCGCTTGCGGTAGCGCACCGTCACGATCTGCGGCATCATCGCGGCCGCTCCAGCTCGTCCAGCGCGTCCTGGACGCTGATCTCGCCCTGACGCAGCCGCTCGATGACGTCGGCGCGGGTGGGGGCGGGATCGGTGTCGACGAAGTCGAGCCGCTCGCCGATCCGGTTCAGCCGGGCCTTGACCGTCGGGTAGCTCACCCCGAAGATCCGCTCCATCTCCTTGATGGAGCCGTGCGCCCGCACGAACGCGGCGACGAACACCTGGTCCTCGACGCCGAGATTGGCCAGCTGCGGCGGCTCGAACTCGCCTTCGACCGCGATGCCGCTGTCGGCCAAGCGAACCCGCTCGACCACGAACGCCCGGCCGCGCGTCAAGTCCGTCAGCTCCTGCCAGTCCATCCTCGGTTCCCTCACTCTCGACGACCTCGTTCTTCATTTGTATCTTGATTTCTTCAAGTTTTCAACATCAAAAACTTAATTTTTATGAATCATCACTGTCGCGCGCCGCCGACAGGTGCCGTGTCAGCGCGGTGTCAGTGCCGTGTCAGGCCGCCCGCCCATAGTTGCCGCATCAACGAGATCCGAACCGAAGGAGCAACCGCCATGACCGTCACCCTCACTGCCCAGGACGAGACCACCATCCGCACCGCCGCCTGGGGCACCGTCACCCTGCTGTCCTTCGCGGGCATCTCCGGCTCGGCGCACAAGGTCGCCACCGACGCCTCCCTGGCTCTGAACGCCGCCACCGGTGCGGTCGGGCACGTCATCGCCGACAAGGCCGGGAGTGTGAAGATCAAGGGCAAGTCCGCGGCCGCCATCGCCGACCAGGTCCTGCCCGCGCTCACCGAGTCGGTGCGGCTGCTCGAAGCTCAGGACGCGGCCGAGGCGGAGAACTTCCGCAACACGATCACGGTCGCCGTCGCGGCCGCGAACCGCGCCCACAAGGGCGAGCCGGGCCCCGTGATGGCCGAGATGACCCGCAAGATCGACGAGGCGCTGGGCGCCTGACCCGGAAACCCGAAGGGGCCCGTCGCGATCGCGGCGGGCCCCTTCGTCGTCTCAGCGAGCGGCGTCCGCCGCCGCGGCCGCCGCGTCCCGGCCCGTGGCGTGGCCCGCGTGGGCCAGGGCCTGCCGCAGGAGCGGCTCGATGTGGTGGTCGGCCGCCGAGTAGTAGACGAAGGTCCCCTCGCGCCGGGTGGTGACGAGCCCGGCGAGGCGGAGCTTCGCGAGGTGCTGGCTGACGGCGGTGGGGCGGGCGCCGGTGAGCTCGGCGAGGCAGGCGACGTTCTCCTCGCCCTGGAGCAGCGCCCACATGAGCTTGAGGCGGGTGGGGTCGGCGAGCATCCGCAGGGCGTCGGCGGCGACGCGCGCCTGCTCGTCGTCGGGCATGGTGAAGTTCGGCAGCCCTTCGTGCATGTGCCGAGCCTACCGCACCTTGATATCTGCGTGATTGCGAATATAAGATGATGCGCATGTTCGCTTCCATGTTCCGGCTCGCCGACGTCCGCTGGGCCGCCGCCGCGCTCGCCTGCTTCGCGATCGGCGGCGCCGCCGAATTCGCCGGTGCGCCCGCGTGGGCGTGGCTGCCCGCCTACCTCGCGTGCTACGCCGCGGGCGGCTGGGGCCCGGCCTGGGAGGGACTGACCGCGCTGCGCAAGCCCCGCTTCGAGGTCGACCTGCTCATGGTCATCGCCGCTGTCGCGGCCGCGGCGATCGGGCAGTGGTTCGACGGAGCCCTGCTCATCGTCATCTTCGCGACCTCCGGCGCGCTGGAGGCGGTCCTGACCGAGCGGACCGCCGACTCGGTCCGGTCCCTGCTCGAACACGCCCCCGACCGGGCCGTGCGCCTCACCGGCGGCCGGGAGGAGACCGTGGACGCCGCGGACCTGGCCCCGGGCGACGTGGCCCTGGTCCGGCCCGGCGACCGCGTGCCAGCCGACGGCACGGTCACCGCCGGGGAGTCTGAAGTGGACGAGTCGACGCTCACCGGCGAGGCCCTGCCCGGCCGCAAGGCCCCCGGATCGAACGTCCTGGCCGGGACCGTCAACGGCACCGGGGCGCTCGAAGTGCTCGTGACACGCGCGGGCGCCGACTCCGTCCTGGCCCGCGTCGCCCGCCAGGTCGAGGAGGCCTCCGAGGCCAAGTCGAAGACCCAGCTGACCATCGAACGCGTCGAGCAGCCCTACTCGCTCGCCGTCGTCGCCGCCACCCTCGCGCTGCTGGCGGTCCCGCTCCTGGCCGGGGCGGCGTTCGAGCCGTCCCTGCTGCGCGCCATGACCTTCATGATCGTCGCCAGCCCCTGCGCGATCGTCCTGGCGACCATGCCCCCGCTCCTGGCCGCCGTCGCCCTCGCCGGGCGCCGCGGCGCGCTCGTCAAGAGCGCCCTCGTGATCGAGCGGCTCGCCGAGGCCGACCGGGCCGCGTTCGACAAGACCGGCACCCTCACCAACGGGCGGCCCCGCGTCGAACGCCTCACCGTCCTCGACGGCACCGAAGCCGAACTGCGGCGCCTGATCGCCGCCGCCGAGGCCCGCTCCGAGCACCCGCTCGGGCGCGTCCTCGCCGCGCTCGGCGACGCGAGCGGCGCCGAGGACTTCCAGGCCCTGCCCGGGCGGGGCGTCCGCGCCCGCGTCGACGGCGTCGACGTCCTCGTGGGACACCCCGTCCTGCTCGACGGGACCGACGACCGCGACGCCCGCGCGGCGGTGGCCGCGATGGAGGCCGAAGGGCTCACCGTCGCGGTCGCCGTCGCCGACAAGCGCCCCGTCGGCGTCATCGGCCTGGCCGACACGGTCCGCCCCGAGGCGGCCCGGGCGATCGGGGAGCTGGGCGAGCGGCTCGCCGGTGCGCCGCGGCTGCTGACCGGCGACCACCCGGCCGCCGCGCGCCGCGTCGCCGCCGAGGTCGGCATCGGCGACGTCGAGGCGGGACTGCTGCCCGGCGACAAGGCCGACCGGCTCGCCGGGACGAGGACCCTCTACTGCGGCGACGGCATCAACGACGCCCCCGCCCTGGCCGCCTCCCACGTCGGTGTCGCCATGGGCGGCAACGCCTCCGATCTCGCCCTGGAGACCGCCGACATCGTCTTGGCCGGGCAGCGCCTCACCGCGCTCCCGGCGGCGCTCGACCTGGCCCGCAAGGCCCGCCGCGTCGCCCGAGCCAACCTCGTCTTCGCCGCGACCGTCATCGCCGTCCTCACCGCCTGGGACCTGGCCGGCCACCTTCCGCTCGTCCTCGGCGTCGCCGGGCACGAGCTCTCAACGGTCATCGTCGGCCTCAACGGCCTGCGGCTGCTCAGCGGGCGCCACTGGAACGAGCCGAACTAGGCCCCGCGCGGGGCGACGCCGACCGCCGTCTACGTCCGGGGCGCCCGAGCGGCGTCCGGCTCGTCGGGTTCGGCGCTCACTTCGAAGCGGTACTCGACGCGCACGTCGCGGTAGTCGACGCCGGGTTCGACCGGCTCGGGCAGGTTCACGCGGCGGCTGCGCTCCGCCGACGTCCGGCCCGGCTCGCCGCTGAAGGTCACCTCGGTGCGCGGCGCTTCGCGGAAGCGCAGCTCGCGGGCCTCCACGGTCGAGGCGAACTCGATGTCGGGCTCGGGCGAGGTCACGACGACCGCTTCCTGGCGGCCTTCTTGGCCGCCTTCTTCCTGGCCGTCTTCTTCTCGGCGGCGCGCTGCTTCGGCTTCCGCTCGCCGCCGTCCTCCTCGCCGCCCCCGGCACTGTCCCTCTGGTCGCTTCCAGCGACGCGCTCGGCGGTCCCCGGCACGGACTCGATCGCCTCGCCGACGGTCTCGACGGCCCTCCGGCCGCCCTCGGTCACCGGCGCGATCGTCCGCTCGACGGCGGACAGGGTCCGCTCCAGGACCTGCGGGTTCCGGTCGACGGTCGCCAGCACCCGCGCGACGATCTCGGCGACGCGGTCGAGCCGCACCTTGAGCAGCGCCTGCGCGTGCACGCCCTTGAGGTCGAGGTGCACCTTGCCGAGCGCGACGTCCGCGCCCACGTTGAGCCTGACCAGGTCGAGCACCTCGACGCTCAGCGACACGCGCGCCCGCAGGTCGTCGACGTCGACGACCAGCTCGTCGACGTCGACCTGCGGCACGTCGAGGTAGACGTCCGGTTCGACCACCGCGCTCGGCTCCCGGGGCTCGCCCGTCTCGAGCTCGTCGGTTTCGGGCTCGTGGGTCTCGGGCCTGTCGGTCTCGCGGTCGCGCTTGTCCTTCGCGGGCATGTCGACGCTCCTGCCTTCGTGCTGTCACACAGGGTAAGCACCGCGACCGTCCGGCGTCCGGCGATGAGCGATTCCGGCAGCGCCCCAGCACGCGAATGGAAGGCACGGCCCAGGCCGTGCCTCCCCGATGTTCCGTTCGGCGCCGTCACGCCCGCTTCGTGAACGCCGAGCGCGCCCACACGTACCCCACGAGGGCGATCCCGACGCACCAGGCGACGGCGGTGATCGCGTCGCCGGTGTCCGGCGTGCCCGCCAGCAGGCCGCGCATGGTCTCGATGATCGGCGTGAAGGGCTGGTACTCGGCGAACTGCCGGATACCGGGGCCCATCTTCTCGGCCGGGACGATCGCGCTGCTGAAGAAGGGCAGCATGACCAGCGGCACCGAGGCCAGCCCGGCGGCCTCCGGCGACTTCGCCGCCAGGCCGAGTGCGACGGTGAACCAGCCGGCCGAGACGGCGAGCAGCACGACCAGGCCGATCACGCCGAGCCAGTCGAGCGGGCCCGCCGCCGGGTCGAAGCCCAGGGCGAAGGCCACCCCGACGACTGCCGCGACGGCGACCGCGTTGGTCAGCACGCTGGCGACGACGTGGCCGGTGAGCACCGCGCCGCGGGAGACGTCCATGACCTTGAACCGGTTGATGATGCCCTTGGTCATGTCGGCGTTGACCGACGTCGCGACGGCCCCGAGCCCGTAGCAGACGGCCAGCAGGATCACGCCCGGCGTCGCGTAGTCGACGTAGTCCACGCCGACGCTGAACGCGTCGCCGAGCATGTACACGAACATCAGCATGACCACGACGGGCATCAGGACCGCGTTGAACACGGTGATCGGGTTGCGGGCGATGTGCTTGAAGTTGCGGCGCAGCATCACCGTCGAGTGGGACTTGCTCATTTCACGGCCTCCGTGGTGCGGCCCGTCAGGGCGAGGAAAACGTCGTCGAGGTCAGGGGTGTGGACGGAGAGTCCTTCGGCGCTGAGCGAGTGCTCGTCGAGCCGGTCCAGCAGGGCCCGCAGCGAGCTCGTGCCGCCGTCGCCGGGGACGTTCAGCGTGAGCGCCTCGTCGTCCCGCGAGGCGTCGGGGAAGAGCCGGGCGGCCGCGTCGAGTTCGGCGGCGGCGGTGAACCGGAGCCGGACGTGCGTCCCGGGGATCTGGCGCTTGAGCTCGTCGGGCGTGCCCTGGGCGACCAGGCGGCCCTGGTCGAGCACCGCGACCCGGTCGGCGAGCTGGTCGGCCTCTTCGAGGTACTGGGTGGTGAGGAAGACGGTCACGCCGCCCGCCACCAGCTCGCGGACGATCGACCACATCGTGCGGCGGCTGCGCGGGTCCAGGCCCGTGGTCGGCTCGTCGAGGAAGATGATCTGCGGGTCGCCGACGAGCGTCATCGCCAGGTCGAGCTTGCGGCGCATGCCGCCGGAGTAGGTCGAGGCGGGCTTGTCCGCCGACTCGGCCAGCTCGAAGCGCTCGAGCAGTCCGGCGACGATCCGCTTGCCGCCCTTGGCGGGCAGCGGGCTGAGGTCGACCATCAGCTGGAGGTTCTCCCGGCCGGTGAGCAGCTCGTCGACCGCCGCGAACTGGCCGGTGACGCCGATGGCGGCGCGCACCGCCTTGGCGTCGGCCGCGACGTCGTGCCCGGCGACGCGCGCCGTTCCGCCGTCGGCCTTGACCAGCGTGGTCAGGACGTTGACCGTCGTGGTCTTGCCCGCGCCGTTGGGGCCGAGCAGGGAGAAGACGGTGCCCGCGCGGACGTCGAGGTCGATGCCGTCGAGGACGGTCTTGTTTCCGAAGGATTTGCGCAGTCCTGCGACCGCGATGGCTGCATCTGTCATGCGGCCAACTGTCGGCGCACGTCCTGACACCGACCTGACACGACCCTGACACGGGACCTTACGCCGCTTCGCGGCCTCCGACGAGCACGGTCGCGGGGTGGCCGTTGACGAGCACCTCGTGGGCCGAGCCGATGGCGAGGCCGCGGTTCGTCAGCGCCCGCTCGGCCTCGTCGGCGACCATCCGGGCGACCAGGACCACGAACCGCCCGTGCTCGCGGTCGAGCACCCGGTCGAAGGACCGGGCCATCGCGTCGAGGAATTCGGGCAGTGCCATCGGCAGCTCCCCGTACTCGCCCCACGGGGGATCGGTGACGATGACGTCCACCTCGCCGTCCCCGATGGAGGGGAGCGTCAGCGCGTCGTCGGCGAGGAACTCGATGCCGCCCTCGCGCACCGCCTCCGGGAAATCGCCCCGCAGCCGCTCGAGTTCGCTGTCGGAGTAGACGATGCGCTTCGCCGGGAACGACAGCCGGGCGTTGGTGAACGAGCCCGAACCGGCGAACGGGTCGAGGAAGACGTCCTCGCGCCGGGGCCGGGAGGCCGCGACGAGCAGCGACGACAGCTCGTGCGAGATCGCGCCCGCCGCCTTCGCCGCGCGCCCCGGCCGCATGTGGCGGCGGCACAGCATGAGGCGGTCGAAGTCGGTCCTGCCGACGGCCCAGTACTCCTCGCCGAGGCCCCGCCCTACCATGCGCTGCCCGGACGCGGCGGCGATCGCCGACTCGAGTTCGCCCCGCGCCCGGCGGCCGACCGAGACGAGCTCGCCGTCGACGTGGAACATGACGCGGAACGTGTCGGCGTAACCGTCGAGGCCGCCGTCGTAAACGGTGTCCGCGAGCGCTTCGACGCTCCAGTCGAGGTCGCGCCGGAGCACGTCGGCGATGACGGTGAAGGAGTTCTTCACGAAGGGCATCTGCTCGACGCGCGAGCGGCGCGTGTCCGACTCGAAGATCATCGAGCTGTCGTCCGCGTACACGACGTCCGGCCTGTCGACGTACGACCCGATCGACTCGGCGACCAGCTCGCCGGTCCCGGCCGGAAACTGAATGTAGTAGCGCACCGCGGCAACTATACGGACGGCGGCCCGTCGCCGGGCGTCCCGCGTTCGGGGGCCGGTCCGGTGAGGTAGCGCTGAATGGTGGGGCCGTACCAGGCCGCGAGTTCCTCGATGTCCATCGCGGCCACGGCCGGGGCCCGAAGGATGTAGCGGCACAGCGCGATCCCGAGGATCTGCGTGGCGACGAGGCCGGCGCGCAGCTGCGCCTCGGCTGCGTCGGCCGAGTAGGGCTCGGCCAGGGCCGCGCCGTCGTGCTCGATGGTCCCGCGCACCTGGGCGGCGGTGTCGTCGTCGGTGACGGCCCTGCGCAGGCGCGCGAGGAGGACCGGGTCGCGCTCCCAGAGCGCGAACATGCTCCGCACCACGGTGGCGCCCAGCTCGTCGGCGGGGACCTCTTGGGGCCTCGGCAGGCGGAACGGGACGTCGATGGCCGTGGCGAACAGCTGCTCCTTGCTGCCGTAGTAGCGGATGACCATCGACGGGTCGATCCGCGCGTCGGCCGCCACGGCCCGGATGGTCGTCCGGTCGTAGCCCTCGTGCGCGAAGCGCTGCCGGGCGGCTTCGAGGATGGCGGCGCGGGTGGGGTCGGAGCGGCGCGGCCTGTTCGCATTGTCCATGCGCCGGATTCTATGCCAACGCTTGTTGACGCGATTTGACCTCTCGTTGTAAAGTGTCAACACACGTTGGCCAACAAACGTTGGCATTCAATCCCTTGGAGGATGCGATGACCGATGTCGTCATCATCGGAGCCGGTCCCACCGGCCTCCTGCTCGCCGGCGATCTCGCCGAAGCCGGCCTCGACACCCTGGTGCTGGAGCGGCGCAGCGCCGAGATCTCGAACCTGTCGCGCGCGTTCGTCGTCCACGCCCGGACCATGGAGGCGCTCGACGCGCGCGGCATCGCCGAGGACCTCCTCGCGTGCGGCGGCGCGAAGCTGCCCGGGATGCGCCTGTTCAACCGGATCTCGCTCCACCTCGCCGAGCTTGAGACGCGCTTCCCCTACCTGCTCATGACCCCGCAGTACGACGTCGAGAAGGTGCTGCTGCGCCGCGCGCTCGACAAGGGAGCCGAGATCCGCTACGACCACAAGGTCACCGGCGTCGAACAGGACGAGGTGGGCGTCACCGTCCACACTGATCAGGGCGAGTACGCGGCGGCCTACGCGGTCGGCGCCGACGGCGTGGGCTCGGCCGTGCGCAAGGCCATCGGGATGCCCTACCCCGGCGAATCGGTGCTCAAGTCGATCATGCTCGCCGACGTCAAGCTCGCCGAGCCGCCCGCCGACAGCCCCGCCATCCACGGCCTCAACGGCGCGTTCTGCTTCGTGGCCTCCTTCGGCGACGAGTACTGGCGCGTCTTCGGCTGGAACAGCGGGGACCAGAAGGCCGACGGCGACCCGATCGAGCTCGACGAGATCAGGGAGGCCACCCGGCGTGTCTTCGGCACCGACTTCGGCATGCACTCGCCGCGGTGGATCTCCCGGTTCCACTCCGACGAGCGCCAGGTGCCGAACTACCGCGACGGGCGCGTCTTCCTCGCCGGGGACGCCGCGCACTGCCACTCGCCCGCGGGCGGCCAGGGCATGAACACCGGCCTCCAGGACGCCGCCAACCTCTCATGGAAGCTCGCCGCCGTCCTGCGCGGCGCCGACCCGGCCCTGCTCGACACCTACAACAGCGAGCGCCACCCCGTCGGCAAGGCGGTCCTGCGTTCGAGCGGCGCCATCGTCCGCCTGGCCGCGGAACGGTCGAAGATCAAGGCCGCGGCCAGTGTCCTGGCGGTCGTCACCGCGCTGCACATCAAGCCGATCGAGCACAAGGCCATGGGCATGATCAGCGGTGTCGGGATCCACTATGGCCATGAGTCGGGAGAGGACGCGTTGGTCGGCCACAGGGCCAACGACATTCAGCTGGCGGACGGCTCGCGGCTGTACGAGGCGCTGCGCGGGGGCAGGTTCGTCGTGCTCGACAGTGATGGGCGCTATGAGGACAAGTTCGTCGCCGATGCCGCTTCGGCCGCGTCTGACGGCGAAGCGAAGGTCATCCGCCCCGACGGCTATGTGGGCTGGGCCGGTGGCGACGACCCGACCGCGATCCGGGCGTATCTGGAGACCCACGCGGGCAAGGCGTAAGGGGATGAAGGGGCTGAGTGCTCCGGTGCCGCGTCCGCCGGATGTTCGGGCTGATCGGCGATGAGCCCTCGGCCTCGACCGGGAGCGCCGGGAAGTCCGCTTTCGGGCGCGACCGGCGTTCTCGCGGACGGCGGCGCCTGAACCGCACCCGCGAAACCCTCTTGCCGTGGGGTGCCCGGCGGTAGACAATTCCTGTCAACCACTCCTACCACTGAGGACCGCCGCCATGGACTTCGCCGTACGTCGCTACCTGCCGAGTGACGAGACCGCCTGGCTGCGCTGCCGGGCCCTCGGCTTTTTGGACACCACCTATTTCGATGCCGTCGAGCGGACGAAACCGGTCATCCCCGCTCCGGGCATCGAGCTCGTCGCGACCGGCCAGGACGGCGAGGTCATCGGCGTCATCGATGTCGCGGTCGAGGGCGATGAGGCCACCATCGAGACCATCGCAGTCCATCCCGACCACCGTTCCCGAGGCATCGCGAGCGCGCTTCTGGAAGAGGTGCTCGCCTACCTCCGGACCCAGAACGTGGCGACACTCGACGCATGGGGCAGGGAGGATCCGAGCGCGCTGCGCTGGTACCGGTCCAGCGGATTCGCTGAAGGCGAGCATTACCTGCACGTGTACGCCGACTACGACGCCGACGCGGCGGAACCCGACCGCGCGATCGGTGAACGGCGCCCGGGACTGCGCCCGGTGCGGGCCTTCCTGCACGCCAAGATTGAGGATGAGGCCGTCATGCGCGAGCAGTTCGCCCGCGTGCATGTGTGCCGACGCTTCGTGCAGGACGTCAACAGCTGATCTGAGGCCGGTTTCGTTCCGCGGCAGTGTGTCCGGACTGCTGTGACGACGGTCTCTAGACGCTTTTGGACCGTTAGTGTGTCGTAAGTTGCGCGGTGCCAAATGATGTGTAAGAGTTTTTGACACGCACGTATCGCACGTGCCTCAACCGAATACCGAAACGCGGCGGGCCGCCGCTCCTAACGCCAATCAAGTTCGGCGGCCCGCCCCTAGCCAGAGAGGAAACCTCCCATGGTTGGCTTCAGCCTACCCCAAGACCCGGTTCCCGCCTCGGTCAAAATCGACCTGGAACTTCACCAGCCGTACCGCACGTGGTTCGGTTTCGGTCGTCTGCGGTGCGAGTGGTGCCATCACAAGTGGGGCGCTCACGGTTGCCCCCAGCGGCGTTCTGCCGTGAAGCTGCTCGCCTCCTGCGTCGGCTCTCCTTCGCTTCGCGGGGTGCTCGCCAACCTCATCGGTTTCTCGTGGGGTGGTGCGGCGTGAACCCTGAGCGCATCGTCCTGGGCCGCTTCACTCTCGAACACCGCCGCATCGAGGTCTACCAGGTCATCGGCGCCTCCATCAGCTCTGTGCGCCTGCGCCGCATCGAACCCGAACCTGCCATCGACCTCGGGTACATCAACCGGATCGGCTCGCCCTTCGCCCGCCTCCACTTGTACCGGGCCGAGTGGTCCCGGCGTTGCGGCGGGTCGCCAAGGAGCACGCTGCGGGGATCTGGCTCCACGCCGCGCAGCATGAGGCGGAGGTGGATGGATGAGCCTGCACTTCGTCGACAAGCTTCCGGTGTTCGGCTACCGCGAGATCGACGGCTTTGAGCTGGCCTTCGCCTGGATCTGGCGGCAGTCCGCCCTGCGGGTGACCTTCGTCGAGACCGAACCGGCCCTGATCGGCCGGGTCACCCACCTTGACGGCCTCCCGCGCCTGGTCGCCGCCCCGGACAACCTCGCCTGGCTGCATCAGGACGACCCGGCCCGCACCCTCGCCGTCCTCGACTTCGCCACCGACCTATGGCGCCGAAAGGACTCCATCATCCGCACCTGCGACGGCTGAAGGCCCATTGCCCGATCGGGCCACCGGAGGCGGTATCGGTCCGAACTGGTGTCGGCTACCCGACAAATATTCCGACAGCGAGGCTCGCGTGTCGTACGAGCCTTACGAGATGAAAGTGAACTTAAGGTCTTTCCATGGCGAAGATTCCCCATGAAGCACTCCATCACCTGTTCCGAGAAGACCCCGGCCTGTTCACGCAGACCATGCGCCGCGTCTTCGACGAAAGGTTCCCCGACATCAAGGAGGTCGCCGAGGTCATCGTCGACACCACCAGCCTCGATGCCGTCGAGCGCTATATCGACACCTCACTGCGGGTGACCACCGACCAGGGCGAGGAGATCCTGGTCATCGAACCGCAGACCGAGCCGCCCTC
The DNA here is from genome assembly GCF_000482705.1 of Glycomyces arizonensis DSM 44726. Lineage (GTDB taxonomy): Bacteria > Actinomycetota > Actinomycetes > Mycobacteriales > Micromonosporaceae > Glycomyces > Glycomyces arizonensis. The sequence continues at coordinate 30,084 of NZ_KI519474.1, forward strand.
ACCGCAGAAGATCCGCTCCTGGGCGTGGTACTTGGCGTTCTTGGAGAACAAGTACCAGTTGCCGACGAGCCTGCTGATCCTCACCGCGAAGGAGCCGACCGCCCGAGCATGCCGCAGGGAGCTCTTCTTGGGGCCGCCCCGCAGTCCGGTCATGCGGCTGTTTCCTCGCATCGTCGGTCCCGACAACATGCCGCTGATCACCGATGCCGCCGAAGCGGCCGAGGACGTGCCGTTCGCGGTGCTCGCGTTGCTGACGCAGCGGCTCAATCCCGGGGTCGAGCGGGCCATGCGTCCGCTGATGGACGCGCTGGACACGCTCGACACCGACACCGCCCGCTATTACGCCGAGTTCGTGGAAGGCGGACTCGGTGAAAGTTGCCAACGAGAGGTTTGGAAGCAGATAATGAAGACCATGACCTACGGATACGTCTCCGAGCTCAAGCAGGAGTTCCGCGAGGAAGGCCACCTCGAAACTGCGGTGAAGACGCTGCTGGCCGTGCTCGACGCCCGTGGCCTCGACGCGACCGACGCCGACCGCGACCGCATCCGCTCCTGCACCGATCACGAGCGGCTGCTCGCGTGGACCGTGTGCGCCGCCACCGCGTCGAGCACGGCCGAGGTCTTCGGCGATTAACCGCTCTGCCGGGACCATGTCAGCGGAAGGCCCCCGCGCCGCTTTCGGCGGCGTGGGGGCCTTCGGCTGCAGCGGGCCTACTGACCGCCGCGTTCGTTCTTGAAGTTCTCGTAGGACTCGCGGGCCTTGTCCTTCGCGTTCTGGACGGCGTCGCCCATCTGCTCACCGGTCTGCGAATCCTTGGCCCGGTCGATCATCTCCCCGGCCTTGTCCTGGGCATCTTCCGCAGCCCCCGACAACCGGTCTTTCCACTCACCGAACTTGTCAGCCAAGCCCATGGTGTATTCCCCTCTCTCGTCGGTATGTCCCACTGTATGCCTCTGCGTCGCTCAGGGAAACCCTTCAGCGCAGTGCGGGACCGCGCCGCTGCCCCGATTCGAGGCCGTTCGCCGGCTGTTCATGTCTCGTTGGTGGAACGGGCCACCGGCTCGGCATAGCGTCCGGAGTCGAGGCGCACCGGTCAGGTCCCGCCGCCCGGCCGGTGGCGCCCACACCCGCTGAACTGCTTTTGGAGTTGCCATGGGCCCCCGATCCTCTGCCAGACGGCTGCCGCTGCTCACCCCGCCGCACCAAGGCGGGCGCGCCGCCATGACGTGCGTCTACCGCTGCGGGAACGCGTGCAGCCACCCCGTGCCGAACACGTCGGACAACCCGTACCTGAACGACCTGATCGCCCAGGCCGTCTCGCGCCGCTCGCTGCTGCGCGCCGGTGTGGTGGCCACGACCGCCGCCGGTGCCGTCGGGGCGCTCGCCGCCCCCGCTGCCGCCGACCCCTGGTGGCACGACCACGGCCACGACGACGCGCCCCGCGGCCTGCGCTTCGAGGCGGTGCCGCCCAACACCGACGACCAGGTCACCGTGCCCTCCGGCTACCGGCCGCAGGTCGTCATCCGCTGGGGCGACCCGATCCTGGACGGCGCCCCCGAGTTCGACCCCGACGCCCAGACGCCCGAGACGCAGGCCGGGCAGTTCGGCTACAACTGCGACTACCTGGCCCTGCTCGACGCGCCGTGGGAGTGGCGCCGCCGCGTGCTCGTCGCCAACCACGAGTACACCGACGAGGAGCTGATGTTCGCCGGTTACGACGGCGACGCCCCCACGCGCGAGCAGGTCGAGATCGCCTGGGCCGCACACGGACTCTCCGTCGTCGCGCTCGACGAGGACCGCCGCTCGGGTGACCTCACGCCGGTCGTGGGCCACCGGCTCAACCGGCGCATCACCGCCACCACCGAATTCGAGGTCACCGGCCCCGCCGCCGGGAGTGAGCTGCTCAAGACCTCCGCCGACCCGACCGGCACCGTCGTGCTCGGCACGCTGAACAACTGCGCGGGCGGGACCACCCCGTGGGGCACGATCCTGTCCGGCGAGGAGAACTACAACCAGTACTTCGCCAACGCCGAGTCGGTCACCGACCCGCAGGCCCGGGAGCGGCTGAGCCGCTACGGGTTCGGCGGCGGCGCCACCCAGCGCAAATGGGAGCAGTTCGACCAGCGCTTCGACATCGCGGCCGAACCGAACGAGGTCAACCGGTTCGGGTGGATCGTCGAGATCGACCCGCTCGACCCCGACGCGAAGCCGCGCAAGCGCACCGCGCTGGGCCGCCTCAAGCACGAGGGCGGCGGGCCGCGCCTGACCCGCTCGGGCCGCGTGGTCGTCTACATGGGCGACGACGAGCGCTTCGACTACTTCTACAAGTACGTCTCCGACGACAAGGTGCGGTGGGGCAGCAGCCGCTGGGCGCGGCGGCACAATGACACCCTGCTCGACGAGGGCACGCTCTACGTCGCGAAGTTCACCGGCAACAGCCCCGCCGAGGAGATCGACGGCTCGGGCGAACTGCCCTCCGATGGCGCCTTCGACGGCGCGGGGGAGTGGATCCCGCTCGCCAGCGGCGACGAGTCGTTCGTCGAGGGCATGAGCGCCGACGAGGTGTACGTCTACACGCGACTGGCGGCCGACAAGGTCGGGGCGACCAAGATGGACCGCCCCGAGGACGTGCAGCCGCACCCGTACACCGGAACCGTCTACATCGCTCTGACGAACAACTCGCAGCGCGGCACGGACGGCAAGCCCGCCGCCGACGAGGCCAACCCGCGCAACAGCAACAAGCACGGCCAGGTCTTGGAGGTCATGGAGGAGGACAACGACCCGACGTCGCTGGAGTTCGGGTGGCGGCTGCTGCTCGTGTGCGGTGACCCCGAGGACCCCGCCACGTACTTCGCGGGCTTCCCGAAGGACCAGGTCAGCCCGATCTCCTGCCCCGACAATGTCGCCTTCGACCCGCACGGGAACCTGTGGATCTCGACCGACGGCAACGCGCTCGGCACGCACGACGGCCTGTTCGGCGTGGCGCTGGAGGGCCAGCACCGCGGCCAGGTCAAGCAGTTCCTCACCGTCCCGAACGGGGCGGAGACCTGCGGGCCGATCGTGGAGGACCGCCACGTCCTGGTGGCCGTGCAGCATCCCGGCGAGGTGGACGGCGCGAGCGTGGAGGAACCGGCCTCGGAGTGGCCGGACGGGCCGGGGAGCATCGTGCGCCCCTCGGTGGTCAACGTGACCAAAGAGGACTGCGGCCGCATCGGCCGCTGACCTCCGGATCGGGTGCGGGGAGGCCGCCCCCGCACCCGATCCGCTCGCGGTCAGCGCGTGACGGGCATGATCGCGGCCGGGTAGCGCTCGCCGGAGACCCGCTCCGGCCCGAAGGCCGCGTCCAGGTCGGCGAGCTGCTGCACGGTCAGGGCGACGTCGGCCGCGCCGAGGTTCTGCGCGAGGTGGTCGAGCGAGCGCATGCCCGGAATTGGGACGATGTCCGACCCCTGCGCCAGCACCCACGCCAGCGCCACCTGTGCGAGCGTCGCGTTCAGGGACGCGGCGATGTCGCGGATTCGTTCCAGGAGCGGAAGGTTGGCCTCCAGGTTGCCGCCGGAGAACCGCGGGTTGGAGCGCCTGAAGTCGCCTTCGCCGAGTGCGGCCGCGCTGCTCACCGCTCCCGTGAGGAATCCGCGGCCCAGCGGCGAGTAGGCGACCGTGGCCACGCCGCGCTCGCGGGCGACGGCGAGGACGCCGTCGTCGATGAGATTGCGAGTCCACAGTGAATATTCGCTCTGCAGTGCCGCCACCGGGTGCACGGCGCAAGCCCGGCGCAGCTGGTCCGCGCTCACCTCGCTCAGTCCGATGTGGCGGACCTTGCCCTCCTTGACGAGCTCGGCCATCGCGCCCACGGTCTCCTCGACCGGGGTGGTGCCGTCGAGCCGGTGCGCGTAATAGAGGTCGATCACGTCCACGCCGAGGCGGCGCAGCGAGGCCTCGCAGGCGCTGCGGGCGTACTCCGGCGAGCTGTCGTGCCAGCGGCGCCCTCCGGCGGTGTGGCGGATGGCGAACTTGGTGGCGATGACGGCGTCCTCGCGGCGGCCCTTGACGGCCCGGCCCACGAGTTCCTCGTTGTGGCCCCTGCCGTACATGTCGGCGGTGTCAAGGAGAGTGACACCCGAGTCGAGGGCCGTGTTGATGAGGCCGATGGACGCGTCGTCGTCGGCCGCGCCGTAGTAGTCACCGCTCATCGCCATGCAGCCCAGCCCGATCGCCCCGACCAGAGGGCCATCGGTGCCGACGCGGCGGTGCGGGGCGGTCAGGAACGGCGGCTGCGGTTGTTCGTTCATGCGTTCTCCTCATGATAGCAGGTATCTTATAAGATATAAGATATGTTATATAGGCTATAACATATACGCGACGGCTCATCTCATGGCATCGAGTATGTTATAGCCTATAATTTATAAGTTATGTGTAACGGCAGATTCCTCGCGGCAGCACGGCGTTATAAGTTATAGAAACGGTTTCCTTGCAGTAACCGCGCGCGGCGTTCACCTCGCCGTATCCGTCTCGCCGTGTTCACCTCGCGGTGGTGACGAATTCGGAGAAGCTCGCCTCTTGCAGCTTCAGCTGCGCGTGGATGTCCCCGCCGAGCCCGTAGAAGCCGATCGCGCCGCCGTAGTTCTGCTGGTAGCTCATCCACAGCAGCACGATGTTGACGATCCGCTCGGGTCCCGGCGCGCCCGGTGCGGGGAACGGGTTCGGCAGCTTCGCGTGGTACTGCGCGTTCCCGCGCCGGTCGGTCATGAACACGTTCGGGATCCCGAGCGGGCCGGGCCGGTGCGGGCCCATCGGCGCGGGGGCGAGGTCGTAGGTGCGCAGCGACATCACCGTGTACATGCTCTGCGGGATCAGGCCGGTGAACTCGAAGGCGAACTCGGCCTCGTGCCCGGCGCCGGCGAGCGAGACGTCGAGCCCGCCCTCGGCCTGCACCCACTGGCCGAGGGTGATCGGCTCGTCGACGCGCCGCCCGTCCTCGGGCCGCAGGTCGGGGATCGGCACCCGGTGGAACGGGTAGCTCGGCCGCTCGACCTCGTGCGCGTCCGGGCGCTGCTCGGGCGCGAACAGCATCGGGTAGTTGTTGACCGGGAGCGGCAGCGGCAGCGTGTGCAGGACGGTGTCGCTGTCGCGCTGGCCGAGCCGCTCGGGCAGCTCGCGGACGATCGTGTAAGGCACGTTCCGCCCGTGCGGCGGCACCTCGCTCTTGGAGGAGACGATCGCCCGCCCCCAGCTGGTGCGCACGCCGTCCGGCGAGGGCCGGTTGACCATGCCGATGACGATGAAGTCGCCGTTGCCGTCCATGACCTCGCTGGGCGGATAGGTGGGGCCCTGCGTCGTCAGGCTCAGCTCGTAACTCTGCTTCCGCATGGTCAGGACCCGATGCGGGCGTAGGTCTCCAGGAACAGGCCCGCGTCGCCGCCGATGTCGGTGACGATGAAGTTCTCCCTGGCCTGCACGAGGATCGCCTCGTAGGCGGGGGTCCGGTACACGGCATTGTGGACTTCGGGTTCGCAGGAGAACCCGGCCACGAACAGCACGCCCGGGTCGGCGCCGAGCAGCGAGTGGTAGGCCAGGAAGACCTCGGAGGCGTCGGAGGCGCGCACGATCTCGAAGATGGTGCGCTCGCGCCACGCGCGGTAGTCCTCGAACACCGGCGGCCTCACCTCGACGCGCCGCAGTTGGAGGTACGGGCTGTCGGGGAACGGGGCGTCCGTCGGCCGGGGCGCCTCGACGAACTCGTGGACCTGGCGCCGGAAGTCGCCCGCCAGTCGCGGCGCGAGCGCTTGCCACTGGGCCGCCCACAGAGGACGCAGCCCGTCGAGTTCGGCCAGGCCGTTCGCGGCCCGCACTTCGAGCAGGACCGGGCGCTCCAGCGACCGGTAGAGCAGGGCGTCGCCGCCGTGCTCGGCGTTGACCTGCTCCCAGGCCTTGGCGGTCTGGTCGACGGCGTCGGGCTGGACGGGGAGCTGGGTGACCAGGAGTAGCTGAGAGGACATGGTGGTGCCTTTCTTCGAAGGGGGACGACTGAGCGGTGATGAGGGCGCGCCGCAGACCCGCCGGACTGCGGCGCAAGGCAACGTGAACGGCGGCGGCCGGGTCTAGGGGCTTGTGGGAAATTGCACCGACGCGTTGGCGGACTGCCGGAAGGCGTGGATGCGCACCTCCCGCCACACGCCGCCGCTGCGGAACGGATCCGCCTCGATCCACCGTTCGGCGGCGTCTCGGTCGGCGACGTCGATGATGAACAGGCTCCCCAGGCCGCGCTCGCCGTCGTCGGACAGCAGCGGCCCGCAGACCAGCGGCCTGGGGGAGGCGGTGCGCAGGCGGGCCGAGTGCTCGGCCCCCAACTTGGCGCGGCGCTCGGCCGCGTCGTCGCCGTCGAGGCAGTGGAGGGCGAACAGCACCGGCCTCACGCCCCCACCGCGGGGGCGACCGGCTCCAGCGCCGTCGCCTCCCGCAGCGTCTGACGGGCGGCCATGACCTCCTGCTTGGCCGCGAACACCTCCGGGATCACGCGGATCTCCGCCTCGAAGCGGGCGGCGACGCGCCCGGCCTGGTGGATCTCCACAGTGCAGCCGATGACGTGGCCCACCGGCCCCTCGTCGTGGCGGACCAGCCGGTACTCCAGGTGCGCCGGGAGCGGGAAGACGAAGTTCAGGAACATCGAGTTGACGTGGGCGATGACGAACCGGGTGGCCGGCTCGGCGGCGATCAGGAACCGCTCGGTGACGGCCGTCCACGTCTGCCGTGCCGCCTCCAGCAGCGTCACGGCCGGGATGTGGAGGCCGGTGAGGTGGTCTTCGAGGACCTCGACGCGCTCGTCGAGCACCAGCGCGGCCCGGTACCGGTCGGCGCCCGCCTGCTCGATATCTCCGATGAGGACGTTCTTGTCGTGGGCCTTGTGGGTCACTGCGCGTCCCACCGGCTCCGGAGCGCGCCCCTGCGCGGCGAGCACGCAGCGGCCCTCGTCGGCCAGGCGGTTGAGCTCGGCGATCTGCTCGCCGGTGAGGCCTTGGCCGACGGTGATCCGCGGCGGCCCCTCGTCGTGCTCGCCGTGCTCACCGTGCAGCGACTTGAGCAGTGCGGAGACGCCGATGGTGCCCGGCTGTGCGAGGAACGCCTCGAACCGGTCGCCGACGACCATGACCGGCCGGTCCTGCGCGGTTTTGTCCACAGTGGCGGTGCTCATGCGCGCACCTCCGCTTCGCCGGAGGCCTTGGCGTAGGCGTCGGCGAGCGCGCCGACCGTGCGGACGTCGGCGATCACCAGCTCGCCGTCGCCGAACGGGTCGACGCCGAGTTCGAGTTCGAGCTGGATGAGCAGGCGGGCGAGCAGCAGCGAATTGAGCCCGACGGCGTTCAGCGCGTCGGCCCCGGTGATCTCGCCGTGCTCGGTCCCCGCCTCGTCGAGCAGGTCGGTGATGTAGTTGCACACGGTGGTCAGGATCTCGAGATTATCCAAATTGTCTAGCATGTGATTCCTCCGTCGACGACGATGGTCTGGCCGGTGATGAACGAGGCGCCGGACGAGATGACGAACAGGACGGTGTCCGCGATCTCCTCGATGCCCGCGAGGCGCCCCAGCGGGGTGCGCCGCCTGATGCGCTCGCGGTTCTCCGCGGTCACGCCGGCGGTCATGCCGCTGTCGAAGAAGCCCGGGATCACCGAGTTGACGCGGATGTTCAGCGGCCCCAGCTCGCGCGCGAGGCTGCGGCTGAAGCCGTCGAGCCCGGCCTTGGCGGCCGAGTAGACCGCCACGCCCCGGTAGCCGCGGATGGCGTTGATCGAAGAGACGTTCACGATCTGCCCACTGCGCCGGACGCTCATGACCTTCGCGCACGCCTGCGTCAGCGCGATGGGCGCCGCGAGGTTCTGCGCGATGAGCGCGTCCAGGCGCCCGTCCGGGACGGTGAGGAACAGCTCCTGGTCGGTCAGGACGGCGGCGTTGTTGACCAGGAGGTCGATCCGGCCGAAGCGGCGCGTCGCCGCGGCCGCGTACGCGCGCAGCCCCGCCCGGTCGCCCAGATCGACCGGCGCCCACAGGAAGTCCTCGGGGCGCTCCGCCGCGGTCTGCTCGGTGAACTCACTGGGCTTCCGGCTGAACGTGGCCACCTTCCAGCCGTCGCCGAGCAGCCGCTCCACCAGGAGCCGCCCGAGCCCGCGGCTGCCGCCGCTGACCACGGCCACGCGTCCGGCGGCGCTCACGACGCACTCCGGATCTTCTTGAAGCGGTCCGAGTGCTGCCGCGCGGTGGAGACCTCCACGACCGCTGGGACCTTGAACGCCTCCAGGCGCCGGGAGCAGTGGGCGCGCACGCGCCGCTGCACCGAGCGGTGGTCCTCGGCCACGTCCGGCCCGAGCAGCACCGTGGCCTTGACGACCATCCCGGTCACATGGCTCGGATGACCGCTCACGGTGGCCTCGGCGATGCCCGGGACCTCCAGGACCGCGCTCTCGACCTCGCTGGGGTAGACCTTCTCGCCGCCGACGTTGATGATCTCGGAGCGGCGGCCGAGGATCCTCAGCCATTCGCCGTCGGTCTCGACCACGTCCTGGGTGTTGAAGAAGCCGTCGGCGTCGAACGGCGCCTCGGCGTTGAGGTAGCCGAGCATCGCCATGTCCGAGCGGATCCACAGGATGTCGTCGATGATCTTGTGCTCGAACCCGGCGTCGCCCAGCTTGACCCACAGCGTGTCGTCGCCGCGGGACTTGGTCGGCAGGATGCCGAGCTCGGACAGGCCGTACGTCTGCTTGAGCCGCGCGCCGGGGAGGTCGCGGGCCAGCCGGGTGAGGGTCCGGATCGGCATCGGCTCGGTCCCGTAGGTGACCAGCCGCAGCGAGGAGCAGTCGAACCGTTCGAGCACGCCGGAGATGAGGACCATGTTGAGGAAGGTCGGCGTCGTGGGCAGCACCTCGACGCGGTGGCGCTCGACGGCGGCGAAGACGGTCTCGGGGCTGCGGTCGGCGACGGTGACCACGGTGCCGCCCTGGACGAGCGTGTGCAGGAGCGTGTTGATGCCGCCGATGTGGTCCAGGCTCAGGAAGGACAGGATGCGGTTGGCGCGGCCGCCCGCGGTGTACCGGTCGAGGGCCTTCTGGAAGTCGAGGACGGAGGCCTTGCTGCGGCCGGTGGTGCCGGAACTGAAGAGCACCAGGCCGGGGCGGTCGGCGTCGCGCAGTTCGCGGTAGAGCGGATGCGCCGCCTTCGTTCCGGTGCGCACGACGTCGCCGGGGCCGGTCTCGTCGGCGGTGACGGCGATCTCGACCTCGGCCACCTCGAAGAACTCGGCGCGCTTGGCGGCCGGGAGGGCACTGAGCGGCACGGCCACCACGCGGCGCTCGATGAGCGCGAGCAGGCCGGCGCACAGCTGCGGCGAGTAGGCCCCTTCGAGGGCGACGACGCGGCCGGGGTCGATGTGGTGCTCGTCGAGGAACACGCGCCAGTCGGCGACCATGTCGACGAGCTGCCGGTAGGTGCAGGTGCGGCCGTGGAACACGACGGCCTCGCCGTCGCCGTGCTTCTCCAACTGCTCGATGATGGTCATGCTCATGCGGCCTCCCGGGAAAGGACTTCAGGGGTGTTCCTGCTGCGACGCTCTACCGGCCCCGAGGAATGCACTTCCGTTGCGATGGAATGTGATGTCCGGACCGTTCGAGTGCCGTCTGTGAGAAGCCTAAGCACCGCTATTGTGGATCACAAGCTCCACTTTCAGGCAGCGCATATGGTGTATCCGCAAGGGCATACCCGTTCATGGGCACAGAAGTTGACTGTCCGGCGATCACCGAGGTGACCATGATGCGGCCGTCGGTGTGCCAACGGCCTTGGAAGACGGGAGACAGCGCTTTGCCGGTTTCATGACAGGGCACTCGTACATCCACTGTAAACTTTCCATCGTGTTCCGGCCCGATGCGCGCGTCGTGGAATCCGAGCCAGCGGCCGGTCAGCGGGAACCACGCCTTGTAGAGCGATTCCTTGGCGCTGAAGATCAGCGTCTCCCAGTGGACGCCCGCGCCCAGGCGCCGCACGTGCGCCCGCTCCTCGGGCAGCAGCACCGTCTCCACCAGTTCGGGCGGGAGCGGGCGGTGCTCCTCGGCGTCGATGCCGATGCCCTGGATCCGGCCCCGGCGGGCCGCCGCGGCGGCCCGGTACCCGCGGCAATGGGTGATGCTGCCGACGATGCCGTCCGGCCACAGCGGTTCGCCATGCGCCCCGGAGGGGATGGCGATGTCCGGCACGCCGAGCCGCGCGAGCGCCAGGCGGCCGCAGCGCCGCCCGGTGGTGAACTCCAGGCGGCGCGCGTCCACCGCGCCGCGGAGGCGGTCCTCCTCCTCGGGAAAGAGGACCGCCTCGGCGGTGTCGTGCGCGGTCCAGGCGGTGGCGACGGCGTCAGGCAGGAGACGCTCGATCACCTCGGCCCTCGCCGCACCCGCTCAGCCCTTGCCCGCGGGCGCCGCCGGAGCGGCGCTGTCGGCCTCCGCTGACGAGGCCATGGCGGGTTCGGGCGCGGCCGCGACCGGCGCGGGGCGGAATCTCGCCAGCATCCGGCGGTGCGTCCCGGTGGCGACCAGGACGCCCGACATCACCACGATGCCGGCGATGACCTGGAGCCAGGTGACCTCCTGGCCGAGCGCGAAGGAGCCCAGCACGGTGAACACCGGGACCAGGTGGAAGAAGACCGCGGTGTCGGCGACGCCGATCAGCCTGATGCCGCGGTTCCAGAAGATGTAGGCCAGCACGGAGCCGAGCGCGCCCATGAAGAACAGCGCGCCGTACACCTGCCACGGCAGGCCCGCGAGCACGCTCGGCGTCGGCTGCGGGGCGACCATGGCCGCGACTATCCACATCGGGATGAAGCCCATGACCGTGGTCACGCCGGTGGTGATGATGGGCGTGCTGTCCTTGACGTAGCGCTTCTGCAGCACCGCGTACAGCGCGAAGCAGATGTTGGCGATGAGGAAGAAGATGTCGCCGACGTTGGGCGCCTCCAGGCGCTGCACCGATCCGGTCAGGATCAGCGCGGCGACGCCGATGAAGCTGATGGTGGTGCCCACCTTGTGGTTGCCGCTGACCTTCTCTTTGAACAGGACCGCGGCGACGATCGCGGTCACCAGCGGGTTGGTGGCCTGGATGAGGGCGCCGTTGGTCGCCGAGGTGAAGTGGACGCCCAGGAAGAAGAACGTGTTGAAGCCGAAGACGCCCAGCAGGGCGACCACGGCGAAGATCCCGAGGTTCCGCTTGGCCGCGTCGACGACCTTGGGGAACTGCGGGGCCAGGATGACCGCGATGATGACCGCGGCGAGTGTGAAGCGCAGGGCCGCCCCGGCGGCCGGGGTGAGGTAGCCGACCGTGTATTTGGCCAGGTTGAACGTGATGCCCCAGAAGAAGGCGGAGAGTGTGAGCAGCGGATAGACGCTGCGCGCGGTGCTCATCGCATCGCTCCGGCGGCGTTGCGGCCGGTGCGGTGTTCAGGCGCTGGTGGACAGGGGTGCGAGCTGGTGCGGGCCATGGGACGACTCCTTCACGGTAGTACCAATGAAGTCGAACTAGTTCGATTACAGTCGAACATACACTGTAGTACGATTGAATTCGAACCACTTATAAGTGACATGAATCACAGGAGGTAGATCATGCCGGCGCAGGCCGCAACCGAATCCGAGACCGGCTACCTTCCCGAGCCGGCCAGGGCCGAGATCCGCCTGGAGAAGGTGCTGAGCGCGCTCAGCGACCCCCTGCGGCTCAACATCGTCCGGGCCTACCTGCTCGACGCGGGGGGCGTCGAGCGATCGTGCAGCTGGTTCGCGATCGACCGGCCGAAGTCCACGCGCACGCACCACTGGAAGGTGCTGCGGGAATCGGGGATCATGCGGCAGCGCATGGTCGGCCTGGAGAAGCGCAACACCGTGCGCGAAGAGGACCTGGACGCCAGGTTCCCCGGCCTGCTGGACCTCGTCCGAGCCTGGGAGCCCGAGGCCGAATAACCGGGTGCCGCGCCAGACGGGCGCTGCCCGCCTTCAGCCGGCGGTCTTACACGCGCGCAGGCGCAGGAGCGGTGCGAACCGCCGCGGACGCCCGTCCCGCCGAGCGCTGCGACGCCCGCGCCCCGCCGACGGCCAAGTCCTGCCCGGCATGCACGCCGGGGCGTGCGGAACCGCCGTTCCGTGGTGTCAGTTCAGGTTGGCGACGAGGTTGACGTAGTCGCCGAATGCCCGGTCGACGTCGGCATGGGTGAGCCCGTAGTCGGCGAGGCTGTACTCGTGCTTGCGGTCGGCCGAGGGCCGCTTCAGGGCCTGCTCGAGGTTGGCCTCGTCCTTCGGCCCCCACTGCGCCCCGAGCTTGCCGTAGAGCTCGGGCACGTAGGTGTGCGGATCGGCGTTGAGCCGGTGGTAGGGCACGTCGATCACCGAGCCGGGCCGCAGGTACGGCCGGGCCTCCCGCGCGTGCTCGATGCCGTCGGCGAGCAGGTCCAGGAACCTCCGCCCCAGGGCGTGCCTGTCGATCCTGCGCAGCATCAGCCCCATGGCCGTCTCGTTGAGCGAGCAGGTCGAGGCGATCACGGTTATGGGGTCGCGGTGGTTCCACACGAACGTCGCGTCGGGGAACACCGTCTGGATCTCGCGGAGATTGAACGTGTCCATCGGGGACTTCAGTATCCAGCGCTTGCGTTCCCGCCCGTACTGGAGCACCTGCAGCGCCTCCTTGAGATAGGTGTAGTCGGGCACCTTGTCGTGGGTCTCCAGCCACTTGGCGTAGTGCGGGATCGGCGCGCGCGTGAGGTGGTAGTGGGTGTGCGGGACGATCAGGAACGACTCCTCGGGCCCGGTCGCCACCATCGGATGCTGGATCGGGAACACCGGCATCAGCTTCTCGAGCATCGACAGGTCCCTGGCCACCTTGGCGATCCGCGCGTCGCGCTGCTTCGGCGGCAGCTCCAGGTCGATGTTGTACATCTCCCAGGTGAGCGGGCCGCGGTGGCCGGGCGATCCGGCGAGGATCTTGTGCGTGAGCGTGGTCGCGGTGCGGGGCAGGCCGAGGATGAACACCGGTTTCTCGATCGGCTCGTCGGCGATCGCGGGGTGCTCCGCGCGCAGGCGGCGCACCCGCAGGCGGTTGGTCAGGCGCATCGCGAACTCGGCCTTGACCCCGACCCAGCCCATGGGCGCCATGCCCTCGACCTCGGTGTAGCACTTGAACGCGAAGCCGAGGTCGTCGACCCACTGCCGGTCGTCGTCGAAGGTGAACTCCTGGTCGGCCTCGGCGGCGGAGACCATTTTGGACCAAGTCCTGTCCGGATTGCGGCGAGAGCCGAGTGCGGGGGCCATGGCGAGGTTCAGGACGGAGGCGAGGGCGGAGACGCGACGCATGAGGGTGCATCCTCTCTAGAGGGTTGGCGTCACTCTACCGCCGGTCGCCTGTTACGGGAACGAGTTGTTCGCGGTATCCGCGGGCCGCGTGAGCGCCGCGATCGACGCCGCCTTCGATCCCCGCCGACCGGTTCCAGGGCTCATCGCGACGCTGGAACGACCACCGTGCCGCGATGAGCCCTGGAATCCGCCCGTGGAGGACGGGTCCCTTGTCATGCCGCTGAGGCGCGCCTCAGCGCCACAGCCACGCGTCGAGTTCGATCGACGACGGGTGGGCCCGGCCGGAGCTGTTCAGGACGGCCATTGTGGCGTCCACGACGTCCTCGGCGCTGAGCATCCGATCCCGCTGCTCGGCGCTGTAGTCGATGTGCGGGCGCATGTTGTCCCTGAACGCCGTGTCCACCTTGTCCAGCACGATGCTCGAGACCTTCACGCCCCACGGGTTCGCCTCCTCGATCAGGCACTTGGTCAGGCCCTCGACCCCGAACTTCGAGACCGCGTAGGCGAGCATCGCGCCGGGAGGGGCGCCGCGCTTGCCCCAGATCGACGACATGTTGACGATCGTGCCCCGCCCCGCCGCCTTCATGTGCGGCAGCACCGCCTGCGCCATCAGGAAGTACCCGGTCAGGTTGGTCCGCAGCGTCTCCTCCCACACCGCGACGTCGGTGTCGAGGATGCCCCCGTGGTAGGCCACGCCCGCCACGTTGAGCAGGTTGTCGACGCCCCCGAACCGGTCGACGGCCGCCGCGACGGCCGCCGTCACCGCCTCGGCGTCGCCCACGTCGTGCGCGGCGGTGAGCACCTGCGCGCCCGTCCACCCCGCGTCCGCCACGGCCTTCTCCAGGCCCTGCCCGTCGTTGGAGTGGAGGACGAGCGCGTGGCCCGCCGTGGCCAGCCGCCGGGCCAGCGCGAGTCCGATGCCGCGGTCGGCGCCGGTGATCAGCGACACCGGGCGATGGTCTGTACTCATGTGCTTCTCCTTCTTCCGTGCGCCCGGCCGACCGTCGGCCGGGTCGCTGCGCCGCGCCCCGCTCGGGGCGCGGACGGTGTGGTCATTCGGCGGCGAGCACGGCGGGCAGCGGGCCCGCCTCGGCCGGGAGGTGCGCCCAGCCGTGCCGCCGGGCGTGCTCGGCGAGCACCGGGTCGGCGCCGACCACGCACGGCCTGCCGACCTGCCGGAGCATGTCGAGGTCGCTCGCGTGGTCCCCGTAGCAGCAGCACTCCTCGGGGTCCAGCCCGAGCGCGGCGATGGTCTCCCGCACCGCCGCCGCCTTCGCCTCGCCGATCATGGGGCGCACGACGTCGCCGGTGAGCCGCCCGTCGGGGCCCACCACCGGCTCGGTGCCGATCGCGAGGTCGGCGCCCAGCTCCTCGGCCAGCGGCTCCAGGCAGGCGCGGAACGACCCGGAGACGAAGACCGTGGTGTCGCCCGCCAGCCGGTGCCTCCCGATCGCCTCCAATGTGGCGCTGACGTAGGCGTCGGGTCTGGCCCGGTACGCCGCGTACCAGCGGCGGCCCTCGGCCAGCAGCTCCTCATAGGAGGTCCCGGCGAAGCCGCGGTAGTACGTGCGGTTGACCTCGGAGCGGTGGACCCCCGAGGCGGCCATCGCGTGCAGCCTCCCGGCGGCCTCCTCGTAGGTCGGCCCCTCGCCGCCGGGGCGTTCGAGCCAGTGCCGCAGGAAGTCGAACATGCTCTTGGCGCTGATGACGGTCTCGTCGACGTCGAAGAACGCCGCCCTTCGGATGCTGTCGGTCATCGCGTTCCCCTGTCGTTGTCGTCGTGTGCGGCGCCCGATCGCCCGAGCGCCACGGCCGGGCGGCCCGTCGCGCCGCCGCCCGCGTGGGCGGGCACGTTCGTGGAGAGGCCCTCGCGCAGGATCCGCGTCACCGCGAAAGTCCTATTAGGTGAGTCGAGCTTGGCGAGGATGTTGCCCACCAGCCGCTTGGCCCCATGTGGAGAGATCGCCAGGCGCCGGGCGATCTGCTTGTTGCTCATGCCCTCCACCAAGAGCGGTAGCACCTCCCGCTCACGCGCGGTCAGTCGCGGCGGCCGCCTCGCGTCACTGCCGGGACAGGCGGTCAGCAGCCGCTGCGCCAGGCTCGGGGGCATCGGCACGTCGCCGATGGCGATGCGCCGCATGCACTCGCGCACCGTGTGCGGGGTCAGCGCCCCGGCGTCGAGGATCCCGGCGCTCGGCACGCGGGGGACCCGGGACAGGTCGACGCGGGCGGGGTCGGCGACCAGCAGCACGGCCCGCAGGCCCGCCGCGTCGAGCGATGCCGCGGTGGCCGGTTCGAGTTCGTCGAGGGCGAGGAAGACCAGGACGGGCCCGGCGCGGACCTCCAGGTCGGCCGCGCTCCGTATCGCGGACTCGGGGGCGGGGTGCGAGTCCAGCGTCCTGATATGGTCTACTATGGAGAGTGTTCTTTTCAGTTGCGACCGGAGCAGGCCGTCGCCGACGCCGATGACGACGTCGAAGAGCGCTTCGGTCCCCACCTGTACGGCTCCTCCATCCAGCACGTTTGATCAACTCCTTTCCTGGATCGGGCACACGCCGCCTACCGGCGGATGCGGTGGTGTTCCGGCGTCGTCCGGGCGGCCGAGAGGCATGGCTGGCGGCGGATCGACGACATGGCGCCGCGCAGGCGGCATCGCCCCGGCCGACGGGGTCGAGCGCGTGCGGTGGCGGTGAAGGAGGCCGTTGGGGCGGCGATGGCCCAGCGGTGCTCTCTATAAGGGGCCGTGGATATCCGCTCGGGGGGATCGCGCGGTCTGGTCGGCGCGTGTGACCGGACGGATGAGGGTTGTACGCCCTTGACTACTCCACGCTACCGATCCTTGCCATACCGTACAAGTGTCATGTTCGAAATCGAACATACCGCCCGCCGGGACTCCTGCGCGCACACACGGAAAGCGCCGGGCCTGTTACCGTGAATCGGTTTGGCGCGCAGCCGACCACCCCACACCCCTCCGAGTGAAGAGAGAGTGAAGTGAGCCCTCGGTCTTCAGTCGACTCGCGAATATTCACCACAGGAGACGGCGAGCTGCTCAGCTGCCTCATCGCCGCCCCCAGCCAGGCGCTGGCCGCCGAGTGGCTGGACATCACGCCCACCCACCTGCGCAGGCAGCTCAAGGAGCTCCGCGACAAGGCGGGCGTCGACACCAACTCGCAGCTGATCGTCCTGGCGACGGTCAGCGGCGTGGTCGACCCCGCGAAGGTGCTGCCCTACACCGTGTCTCCGTGCAATCGGTGCCGGCCCTCCCCTCAGGACCGACATCGGAGTGTCGGATAGCCGACAGGCTCCTCGATCACATACCGCATCGATCATCTTGCCGGGGAAGCGCATCGGGTCCACACTGCTATGCTGTGAGACCGTCACCGAGCGTTCCCGGGAGTTCCCATGCCTGAACCGTCGTCCGCGCCAGTCCACGTCACCGTCACCGGTGCCGCAGGCCAGGTGGCCTACGCGACGCTGTTCCGCATCGCGGCCGGCGAGATGCTGGGGCCGGACACCCCCGTCGTGCTCAGGCTCCTCGAAGTCGAACCGGCGATGGACGCGCTCGAAGGCGTGGCCATGGAACTCCAGGACGGCGCCTTCCCGCTCCTGGCCGACGTCGTCACCACCTCCAGCGCCGAGACCGCCTTCGAGGGCACCTCCTGGGCCCTGCTGCTGGGAGCCTCCCCGCGCACGGCGGGCATGGAGCGCGGCGACCTGCTCACCGCGAACGCCGGACTGTTCGCCCCCCAGGGCCGCGCGATCGCCGCCGGTGCCGCCGCCGACGTCCGCGTCCTCGTGGTCGGCAACCCCTGCAACACCAACTGCCTCATCGCCGCCTCCCACGCGCCCGACGTCCCGCGGGACCGGTGGTTCGCCATGACCCGCCTCGACGAGAACCGCGCCAAGGCCCAGCTGGCCCACCGCGCCGGAGTCTCGGTGGCGCAGGTGACCAACACCGCCATCTGGGGCAACCACTCCGCGACCCAGTACCCGGACGCCGCGCACGCGCTCATCGGCGGGCGTCCCGCCCCCGAGGTGATCGCCGACGACGCCTGGCTCGACGGCGAGTTCGTCTCCGTGGTGCAGCAGCGCGGCGCGGCGATCGTCGCCGCGCGCGGCAAGTCCTCGGCCGGTTCGGCGGCGAGCGGCGTCATCGACTCGGTCCGCTCGATCGCCGAGGGCACGCCCGAGGGCGACTGGACCTCGCTCGGCGTGATCAGCGGCGGCGAGTACGGCGTCCCCGAAGGGCTCGTCTTCAGCTACCCGGTGGAGTCCGACGGGCGCGGCTGGAAGGTCGCCGAGGGCCTCAAGCACGACGCGGCCGCCCAGCGGCGCCTCGACGCGACCATCGAGGAGCTCGTCAAGGAGCGCGAAGGCGTCGCCGACCTCCTGAAGTAGCGCAAGCGCAGCGTCCCGTCCGCCGACACCGGCGGGCGGGACTCGTCTTTGTCACCGCTGCGAAGGGATCAACGCCGGGCGCAGTGCGGTCATGGCCCGGTCCAGGTGGCTGCCGAACCGCTCGGGGTCGCCGCCGCACGCGACGTGCGAGATGGCCGCGTGGAGGCACGCGAAGGCCGAACCGACCACGGCCCGCATGACGATCCGGTCGCCGTCCTCGTCGCGCGCCATGAGCTCGTCGGTCAGGCGCTGCTGGATGCCGTCGAGGCGCTGGAGGTAGGCGGCCAGCAGCCGCGGGCTGTCCTCGATGATCCGCTGCACCGCCGCGCCGTGCTCGCGGCGGGCGCGGTCGGCGAACTGCTCGATGAGGGGGTCGAAGGCCCGGCGCAGCGTGTCCCACTCCGGCTCGCCGTCCGGGCGCTCGGCGACGGCGGCCGCCAGATCGTCGGCGAGGCGCTCGAGGTTGTCGAGGATCACATCGTCTTTTGAAGCGAAGTAGCGGAAGAAACTGCGCTGCGACATCCCCACCGCGGCGGCGATCTCGTCGACCGTGGTCTCCTCGAATCCCTGGGCGATGAACAGCGCTTCGGCACTCGCGGCTATCTGCGACTGCACGGCCCGCCGCGACAGCTCGCGCAGACCCCCACCAGTGGTCATCGGTGAATTGTACCGAATCAAAACGTTGGCAGTCGCTGACAGAACGGACGTAGACTGCAACGCGGTGCGCCGCGTCGCGCGCCGAATCCCACGACCGCACGGCGGCGACCTCTCGCCTTCCGCCTGAGCCAGAACGCAAGGAAAGGTACCCCATGAGCGTTGACCAGCGCCGGGACGACGCCCAGGCGGCGTCCGCCGAGCAGCCGGAGTCGGCGATCCCACGCCAGATCAAGCTCGTCATCGGGCTCCTGCTCGGCGCCTCGTTCGTCATGATCCTGAACGAGACCGTCATGGGCGTGGCGATCCCCAGGCTCATGGAGGAGCTCACGATCAGCGCCGCCACGGCGCAGTGGCTCACCACCGCCTTCATGCTCACCATGGCCGTGGTCATCCCGACGACCGGGCTGATCCTCCAGCGCTTCACGACCAGGGCCGTCTTCATCACCGCGATGTCGCTGTTCACCGGCGGCACCCTGCTCGCCGCGGCCGCGCCCGCCTTCGGCTTCCTCGTGGCCGCGCGCGTCATCCAGGCCAGCGGCACCGCCGTGATGCTGCCGCTGCTCATCACCACCGTGCTGACGTTCGTCCCCGCCGACCGGCGCGGGCGGACGATGGGCCTGATCACCATCGTCATCTCCGTCGCACCGGCCGTCGGGCCGACGTTCTCGGGGTTCATCCTGTCGGTCCTGGAGTGGCGCTGGATGTTCCTGTGCGTCCTGCCGATCGCCGGAATCAGCCTCGCGTTCGGCGCAGTGCTGGTCAAGAACATCACCGAGCCGAAGTCGGTCAAGTTCGACGTGCCCTCGGTGGTGCTCTCGGCGCTGACCTTCGGCGGCCTCATCTACGGCCTCAGCAGCATCGGCCAGGCCGCCGAGTCCGACGTCCCCCTGCCCCCGGCGGTGCCGCTGGCGGTCGGGGCCGTCGCCCTGGTCCTGTTCGTGCGCCGCCAGCTGGTCCTCCAGCGCTCCGACGCCGCCCTGATGGACCTGCGGCCGTTCCGCGACCGCGCCTTCGTCGTGGGCGTGGTCATGATGCTCATCTCCATGGGCGCCCTGTTCGGGACGCTCATCCTCCTGCCGATCTACCTGCAGAACGTCCTCGGCCTCACCACGCTGGACACCGGCCTGGTGCTGCTGCCCGGTGGCCTGGCCATGGGCTTGATCGCGCCGGTCATCGGGCGGCTGTTCGACCGCTTCGGCCCCCGGCCGCTGGTCATCCCCGGCGCGGTCGTCGTCGCCTCGGCGCTGGGGCTGCTGAACCTGCTCGACGAGACGAGCCCGACGTGGTTCGTGCTCATCGCCAACCTCGTGCTCAGCATCGGGCTCGGCTTCATGATGACGCCGCTGATGACCTCGGCGCTCGGCTCGCTCAAGCCCGAGCTGTACCCGCACGGCAGCGCGATCGTGAACACGCTCCAGCAGCTCGCCGGGGCCGCCGGGACCGCGCTGTTCATCACGATCATGACCACCGGGACCACCGCGAACCTCGAGGACGGCATGGAGGCGGCCGCGGCGCAGTCCGGCGGCATCCACAGCGCGTTCCTGTGGGGCGCGGCGCTCGCCGTCGTCGCCGTCGCGGCGTCCCTGCTCGTCAGGCGCCCGCCCGAGCCCGCCGCCGCGGTCGCGGCGCACTGACCTGAACGCGAGCGGCCCCGCCGACTGGCGGGGCCGCTTATTCGTCGCCGGTCAGAGGCTCCACTGCTGGTTGGCGCCGCCCCAGCAGTCGTACTGCTGGAGTCTGGTGCCGTTGGCGGTCGAGGAGTCGATGACGTCGAGGCACTTGCCGGAGTGGCGGGCGACGAGTTCGACGTGGCCGCCTCCGGCGTCGCGCACCTCCCACTGCTGGTTGGTCTGCCCGTTGCACGGCCACTGGATGGCCCTGGCGCTGTTCGATGTCGAGGCGCCGTCGATGTCGAGGCACTTGCCCGAGGCCTGGGAGATGATCTGGTAGTAGCCGCCGCCCGCGTCCTGGAGCATCCATTGCTGGTTGGCGCCGCCGTGGCAGTCGTACTGGATGATCTCGGCCCCGTCGGCGGTGGAGCCGTTGACCACGTCCACGCACTTGCCGGAGTTCCGGTTCACGATGTCGGTGACCTGCCCGCCGCCCCCGGCCCCTTCGACGACGCCGGTGGCGGTGTCGATGGTGATCTGCGAGTACCAGTCCATGGCCAGGGTGTTGTTCGAGGGGAAGCGGAGCGGCAGCCACACGTACGTCGACTCGTTCGGCGTGCCGCCGGTCGCCCCGGCCCACCGGTCACCCATGTACATATAGGACGTCTGCTGGGAGCCGGCGACCTCCAGCACGTACGTCGACTGCGAGTTGTAGGTCGTGCCGTTCCCGAAGTTCTGCCACCCGCTCCAGCCGGTGGGGAAGCTCGTGGTGGTCGCGTACTGCGCCTGGTTCGGGTTCCAGCCGGTCGCCCCGGAGGTGACCAGGAAGTACACGCCGTTGCGCTTGAAGATCGCCGGGGCCTCGCGGTGGTCGCCGTCGAAGGAGTACAGCAGCTCCTCGACGCCGAGGTAGTCGTCGGTGAGGCGGTAGATGTGCAGGTCGTAGTTCTCATTCGCCGCCGAGATCAGATAGCCGGTGCCGTCGTCGTCGACGAAGACCGTCTGGTCCCGCGACATGTGGCCCAGCGGCCGGAAGGACCCCTGGTAGGTGTAATCGCCGTCGATGGTGTCCGAGACGGCCACGGCCGCTTCGGCGTCGCCGTAGTCCGAGCCGTTCTCCTTGTGCGCCCACAGCACGTAGTGGTCGTACTCGGCGTTGTAGATCACCTTGGGCCGCTCCAGGTTCGCCGGGTCCAGGGCCGGGTCGGAGTCCTTGGTGAGGATGTCGTTGACGTGGGTCCAGTGGACCAGGTCGCTCGAGCGGTACATCGAGACGGCCTCGAAGAGGCTGCCGCCGTCGACGCGGTGCTCGCCGAGCATGTAGTAGTAGCCGCCCTCTTTGATGACGCCGCCGCCGTGGGCGTGCATGACGCTGCCGTCGGTGGTGATGATCTGGGTGCCGTTGGTGAACGTCTGCTCCGCCGCCTGGGCGGGGGAGGCGCCCAGCGCGGCCGCGAGCAGTGCCGCGGCGCCGATCGCGGCGGCCTTCCATCGCATTCGCATGATGGTCCTTTCGCTCGTCACCCGTCGTCCGGTTCGGCGCCGCTCGGGCCGGGCAGGGGCCGCCGGCCGTCCGGGGATCGGACGCGGCGCCCGCGTTCGCGTGGTCGCCGGGGGTGAACATCTCCAGCATTCCATATATTTAAATGCTTGTAAATACCGTCAGAGGAAGCGGGCGGGCCGTTGACCGGGACCGGTGTCATTCAGTTGTCTAAAGAGGAATCAGTGTTCCGTGAGATGGAGCGCATCTCATTGGGAGCGTGGGCAATGCCGACCGACGGGTAGGTCAGTAGCGCGCGCAAGTGGTCTGGTAGAGTTCTGCGCGGATCGCCGAACGGCGATCCGAGGCCGGGTGCCTGCGGGGGCACCGATCCGGTTCGATCCCGGTCCTGGCCGCTGCGCCCGATGCGGCGCACCGACTTGTCTTCGAGGGGTATGGGCCCTGATCAGCGGCAACGCTGATCAGGGCCTCTCTTCGCTCATGCCAGGCGCTCGAGCAGCCCGGCGACGGCCCGGCCGATCGCCTCCGGGGCGTCCTCGGGCGCGTGGTGGCCCACCGGGCCGATGTCGGTGACTTCGAGCCCGGCCACGTGCTCCTCGGCCCACGCCACGATCCCCTCCGAGACGAGGCTCTGCCCGAGCCCGGTGGTCAGCAGCAGCTTCGGCACCTCAGGCGTGGCTTCCATCCACTTGCCGTAGGCCTCGAACCGCTCGGCCACGTCGGCCGGTTCGCCGTCGAGCGGGATCTCGCGCGGCCACTGCAACAGCGGACGGCGCGACTCCGGCGTCGGGTAGGGCTCGCGGTAGACGTCGAGGTCGGCGTCGGCGATGCCCGGATTGGTGGCGCGCAGGGCGCTCTCGATGAACCAGTTCTCCTCCAAGGCCATCTGTTCGCCCTCGCCGGGCGTGCGCAGCCGCTGGAACAGCGGCACGGCCGGGGCCGGGTACTCGGCCCACGTCATGGGCCGCAGGAACGTCTCGGTGAGGACGACGCCCCTGGTGCGGCCGGGATGCCTTGCGGCCCAGTCGAGGGCGAGCGAGCCGCCCCAGTCGTAGCCGACGAGGACGACCTCGCCGAGGCCGAGCGCCTCGATCCAGGCGTCGAGGTACTCGGCGTGGTCGGCGAAGCGGTAGCCGATCTCGGGCTTGCCGGAGGCGCCCATGCCGATGAGGTCGGGTGCCAGGACGCGGGCCGAGCCGCTCAAGTGCGGGACGACGCCGCGCCAGATGTGCGAGGAGGTCGGGTTGCCGTGCAGGAGCACGACGGTCGGACCGCCCGTGCCTTCGTCTGCATAGGCCATGTGGGAGTCGAGGATGTCGATGGCGTGCATGTCGGTGCCTTTCTTCGAGTGGTCAGAGGGCCCGGTCGATCGCCGCGGTCAGCGCGACCGGGGCGACCTCGAGGCGGTCGAAGCGCCAGCCGTTCGCGGTGCGGCGCGCGCCGTAGCGGTGGACCGCGGCCGCGAGGGCCTCGGTCTTGTCGTCGAGGACGTAGACGGCGAGGCCGTCCGCCCGCACTGCGGCGGTGTCGCCGTCGAGGTCGATGACGAGGTTGGACTTGTGGTGGAGGGTGCGGGCGTACTTGTCGTGGCCTTTGCGCGCGATCGCGACGAGTGCCTCGGCGCCGCGGGCTGCGCCGCGCACGGACTTGACGGTGACGTCCTCGGTGAAGAGCCGGTCGGTCTCGTCGTAGCGCTGCTCGTCGAGCCACACGCTGTGGCGGGCGACCAGGTCGGCCAGCTCGGCGCGGTCGGCGAGCTCGCGGACCAGGGTGTCGGTCATGGCGGCCTCCTTCAAGTAGTTAATCTTACTAACGTTTATGTCGCTAACGAATATACATCGTTAGTGTCACTAACGCAAATGGGGTAGGGTGTGCCCATGGATCACGGCAACGACCTGCGCTTCGACCGCGGCGAGCAGATGCCCGAGCGGTTCCGGCGCCAGACCTCCCGGCTGCTCGGCATGACCGCCGCGCAGGCCTCACGCGTCGCCCAGAGCGCGTTCGCGTCCGTCGGCGCGCACCGCTGGCACTACGGGGTCCTCGCGGCCTTGGACGAGTCCGGGCCCGGCAGCCAGTCCCAGATCGCCGACCGCACCGGCATCTACCGCTCCGACCTGGTCGCCACCCTGAACGAGCTCGTCGAAGGCGGCCACATCGAACGCAGCCCCGACCCGTCCGACAAGCGACGCAACATCATCACCATGACCGAGACCGGCAGGGCCAGGCTCGCCGAGCTCGACCGCGTCACCGCCGGGATCAACGAGCACATCCTCGCCCCGCTCGACGAGGCGGAGCGGGAGCGGCTCTTCGCGCTGCTACGGCGCCTCAACGACCACCTCTCGGCCTAGCGCAGCCGCCGCATGATCTTCTCCTTGACCGACGTGAACGGCGGATAGACCACCTGCATCGTGTCCGGCGCGAGCGGCTTCTCCAGCACCGCCTTCGCGTGGCTGAACGTCTCGATCGACCACTTCCCGTGGTACGCACCGAGGCCCGAGGCGCCGACGCCGCCGAACGGGAGCCCCGGCACGTCGATGTGCGCCGTCGGCACGTTGAACCCGACCGCGCCCGAGGACGTCCGCGTCAACAGCTTCCGCTTCGTGGTGTCGGCGTTCGTGAACGCGTACAGCGCCAGCGGCTTCTCCCCGGCGTTGACGTGCGCGATCGCCTCGTCGAGCGTCTCCAGCGACAGGATCGGCAGGACGGGCCCGAAGACCTCCTCGGCCATCACCGCGTCCTTGGCGTCCACATCGGCCAGCACCGTCGGCGCGATGTAGCGCGCCTCCCGGTTGTGCCCGCCGCCGCACACCAGGCGGCCCTCGTCGAGGAACGCGGCCAGGCGGTCGAACGAGCGCTCGTCGACGATCCGCCCGTAGTCCTCGCTCTCGGCCGGGGCGTGCCCGTACATCTCGCGCACCGCCTCGGCCAGGTGCCTCTCCAGTTCCGGGCCGACGCCGTCGAGCGCGATCACGTAGTCCGGCGCCAGGCACGTCTGCCCGGCGTTCATGAACTTCGCCCACGCGATCCGCCGCGCCGCCGCGGCCAGGTCCACGCCCGGCTCGACGATCGCCGGGGACTTCCCGCCGAGTTCGAGCGTCACCGGCGTCAGGTGCTCGGCCGCCGCCTTCGCGACGATCCGGCCCACCTTGGCCGACCCGGTGAAGAAGATGTGGTCCATCCGCTCGCCCAGCAGCGCCGACGTCGCCTCGGCGCCGCCCTCGACGACGGCGACCGCCTCGGGGTCGAGGTAGGCGCCCAGCAGCCGCGCCAGCGCCGCCGAGGTGGCGGGGGAGGACTCCGAGGGCTTCACGACCACCGCGTTGCCGCAGGCGAGCGCGCCGGCCAGCGGCGTCAGCGTCAGCTGCACCGGGTAGTTGAACGGCCCGATCACCAGCACCAGGCCGAGCGGCTCGCGCAGCAGGTACGACTTCGCGGGCTGGAGGTGCGGCGGCGTGTGCACCCGCTTGGGCCGCAGCCACGACCGCAGGTGCTTGCGCATGCTGCGCACCTCGGCGGCGACGAAGTCGATCTCGGCGAGGAACGACTCGGGCGCGGCCTTGCCGAGGTCCTCGCCGAGCGCGGCGGCCAGCTCGTCGCCGGCCTCCTTGAGCATGCGGTCGAGCCCCTTGAGCTGCGCGAGGCGCCACGGGATCGGTTTGGTGCGCCCCGCATCGTAGTGGGAGCGGAGGCGGGAGACGGTGTCCGAGAGGTGCGCGCTGGCCATGCTGCGAGCGTATCGGGTTCCGGCCTCCGGCGCCGGTCTCGGCGCCTGGCTGCACCCGTTGTTGCGCCGCGCTCCTTGTGGCCTGGTGCACAAGTCGGGCGGCGCGGCGCGGCGGTATGAAAGGATTCCGGCATGGCTGCCGCGATCCGAACACACCTGCTGTCCTGGACCGCTCTCGTGCCCGTCGCCGGGGTGATCCTGCTCGCCCTGGCCTGGGGCCGCGTCCCGGGCGCCTTCGTGGTCGTCATCGTGACCGCCGCGCTGGCCGGGTCCGTCCTGGCCGCCGTCCACCACGCCGAGGTCGTCGCCCACCGGGTCGGCGAGCCGTTCGGGTCGCTGGTGCTGGCCGTCGCGGTCACCGTCATCGAGGTCGCGCTCATCGTCACCCTCATGGCCTCCGGCGGGCCCGAGTCGTCCTCGCTGGCGCGCGACACCGTCTTCGCCGCGGTCATGATCACCGTCAACGGCATCGTCGGCCTCTCGCTCATGGTCGGGGCCGTCCGCTACGGCACGACCGTGTTCAATTCCGAAGGCGCGGGCGCGGCCCTGGCGACGGTCGCCACGCTCGCCACGGTGTGCCTGGTGCTGCCGACGTTCACCGTCTCCGAGCCCGGCCCGGAGTTCACCCCCTCGCAGCTGGTCTTCATCTCGCTGGCCTCGCTCGCCCTGTACGCCATGTTCGTGTTCACGCAGACCCGGCGCCACCGGGACTTCTTCCTCCAGATCGACGACGAGGGCGTCATCCGCGAGGAGGAGCACGCTGTCCCGCCGAGCGGGAAGCGCGCGCTGTTGAGCCTGGCGCTGCTCATGGTCGCGCTCGTGGCGGTGGTCGGGCTCGCGAAGGTCGACTCGCCCGCCATCGAGGCGGGCGTCAAGGCCGTGGGCTTCCCGCCCTCGTTCGTGGGCGTGGTCATCGCGCTGCTGGTGCTCCTGCCCGAGACGATCGCGGCGGTCAGGGCGGCGCTGCGCAAGCGGATCCAGATCAGCCTCAATCTCGGCTACGGCTCGGCCATGGCGAGCATCGGCCTGACGATCCCGACGATCGCGGCGGCCTCGATCTGGATGGAAGGGCCGCTGGTGCTCGGCCTGGGGTCGACGCAGCTGGTGCTCTTGGCGCTGACGGTGGTCGTCAGTGTCCTGACGGTGGTGCCCGGGCGGGCCACCCGGCTCCAGGGCGGGGTGCACCTGGTGCTGCTGGCGGCGTTCCTGTTCCTGGCCGTCAACCCCTAGCCGCGCCAGGCGGCCCACACGTCCCAGCCGAGGCGGGCCAGGAGCGCGAGGACGACGACGAGCAGGATGACGCGGACGAAGCCCGAGCCCTTGGCGATCGCGGTGCGCGCGCCGATCCATGAGCCGATCATCGTCGCGGCGCCCATCGACAGGCCCAGCACCCACCACACGTGGCCCTGGACGGTGAACACGACGAGCCCGCCGAGGTTCGTGGCGACGTTGACGACTTTGGTGTGGGCCGCGGCGGTCACGTAGTCGAAGCCGAGGATCGTCGTGAACGCCACCGACAGGAAGATGCCGGTGCCCGGGCCGATGAGCCCGTCGTAGCAGGCGATCGCGACGCCGCACACGAGCATGACCGCGGCCGAGCGATGCGGGGTGCGCAGCTTCGGCTGCGGTTCGAGGCCGAGTTTCGGGCGGGCCATGACCAGGACGAGCACGGCCAGCAGGATCGCGATGACGATGGGCTTCAACGCCTGCGAGGAGATGGCCGTGGCGGCCGCGGCTCCCGCGCCGGCCCCGGCGAGCGCGAGCGCGACGGTCGGCCACAGCATCCGGTGTTCGAGCTTGATCTTGCCCGCGTAGGTGGCCGCGGAGATCGAGGTGCCGCAGATGGAGGCGAGCTTGTTGGTGCCCAGCAGGACCGCGGCGGGGGCGTGGGGGAAGGCGACCATCAGCGCGGGCAGCTGCACGAGCCCGCCGCCGCCGACGACCGCGTCGATCCAGCCCGCGAACAGCGCGGCGGCCACCAGGAGGGGGATCAGGGAGGCGTCGAGCTCGATGGGCACGGGCCAGAGCTTAACCACCTGCGTCTCGGTCGACACGCCGATGAGGTGAGGAACACGTGTCGGTCCGTAATCGTCTGCTATCAACAGGTGATGGACTTGACGAAACCCATGACCCACTTGGTGAAACGCGGATACGAGTATACGTTCACGCCGGACGCCGGGCAGCGGCGGAACCTCGAGGAGACGCTGGAAGCGGTTCGGGCCGTTTACAACTGGTCCCTGTCGGTGTTCCAGAGCGAGTGGCGGCGCAGGCACCGGAAGCTGACGTACGCCGAGATCTCCGCGAAGCTGACCAGGTGGAAGAACCAGCCGGCGAACCGGTGGGTCAAGGAGTATTCGTCGGTGCCGCTGCAGCAGATCGCGCGCCAGCTCCACACCGAGTACCATGCGTTCACCAACAAGCGGCGGCCCGAGCCGGTGCCCAAGGAGCACGGGGAGCAGCAGGTGCTGGTGTACTCGCGGGCCGGGTACTACCTCAAGGGGCGCGAGGTGAAGCTCGCGAAGCACCAGACGCCGCTGGCGATCCAGTGGGGGCTCGAGCGGCCCAGCCGCGACGACATCACCTCGATCACGGTGATCCGGGAGGACGAGCACGCGTGGCGCCTGTGGATCGTGGCCGAGGAGTTCATCGAGGTGCCGCGCCAGAAGCCCCCGGAATGCGGCGAATGCGGCCGGGTCCTGGAGGTCTAGACCGGGGCAAGACCCCTATAGCCTATAACCACATTATAGGATATAACTTATATCCTATAATGTGGTTATAGGCTATAGGGAAAAGGTGTCGCGAGGGCGAAAAGGTGCCCGGTCGGGGAAACCCTTCAAACCCCGACCGGGCGGTGGTGACTCAGCGCGGCGTTGACAGGGGAGCCGGCGTTGCTGAGCCGTGTCGAGGAGACGTGGCGGACCCTGGCGGCTTCTCAATCGGGCCCGTCGCGCGCTCTCGGCGTCTATTCACTTGAGCGGCGGCGCTTGCCGCCGCAGTCCCGTCCCGGCTCTGGCGAGCCGCCGCGCTGCGCGCGGGCCGCTTCCCACTGTGCTCTCTGCTTCGGGAAGCGGCAACGCTCACTGTCGCAGCTCTGCCACCGCGACCGTGAGCCGCTTTCCGAAGTCCTCATCGGCCTTCGCGAAGTTCCCGATCGCCCGCTCGACGATGTCCTCGCGGCTCACCTTCGCCAGCGAGGAGGACAGGTTCGCGATGAGGCGGTCCTGCTCGCCGTCGGTCATGAGCCGGTACAGGTTCCCCGCCTGCACGAAGTCGTCGTCCTCGGCGTGGCGCGGCGTCTCCCACTCGCCCGTGGCCCCGCTGACCTCCACCGGCGCCCACAGCGGCTGACCGGTCTGGTCCGGGCCGCCGAAGGAGTTCGGCTCGTAGTTCTTCTGGCGGCCGTGGCGGCCGTCGTAGGCGTAGCCGTCGCGGTTGTTGTTGCGCGCCTCGGTGGCGTGCGGGCGGTTCACCGGCAGGCTGTCGGCGTTGATGCCCACGCGGTAGCGGTGCGCGTCGCCGTAGGCGAACAGGCGGCCCTGGAGCATCTTGTCCGGGCTCGGCCCGATGCCCGGCACGAAGTGCGCCGGGGAGAAGATCGACTGCTCGACCTCGGCGAAGATGTTCTCCGGGTTGCGGTTCAGCTCCAGCTTGCCGATCTCGATGCGCGGGTAGTCCTCGTTCGGCCACACCTTCGTCAGGTCGAACGGGTTGAACCGGTACGTCGCGGCCTCGGCGGCCGGCATGATCTGCACGGAGACCGTCCACGACGGGAACTCGCCGCGCTCGATCGACTCGCGCAGGTCCCGCTGGTGCGAGTCGGGGTCGCTGCCGGCCAGCTCGTCGGCCTCCTCCTGGGTGAGGCACTTGATGCCCTGGTCGGTCTTGAAGTGGTACTTCACCCAGAACTGCTCGCCCTCGGCGTTGACCCACTGGTAGGTGTGGGAGCCGAAGCCGTCCATGTGCCGGTAGGACGCCGGGATGCCCCTGTCGCCGTGGACCCACGTCACCTGGTGCACCGACTCGGGGCTCAGGCTCCAGAAGTCCCAGACGTTGTCGGGCTCCTGGCTGCCGGTGTACGGGTCGCGCTTCTGGGTGTGGATGAAGTCGGGGAACTTGATCGCGTCGCGGATGAAGAAGACGGGCGTGTTGTTGCCGACCAGGTCGTAGTTGCCCTCTTCGGTGTAGAACTTCAGCGCGAAGCCGCGCGGGTCGCGCACGGCGTCGGCCGCGCCGAGGTTCCCGGCCACGGTCGAGAAGCGCAGGAACGTCTCGGTCTCCTTGCCGACCGTGTTCAGGAACGCGGCCCTGGTGTAGCGCGAGACGTCGGCGGTGGCGGTGAAGGTGCCGTAGGCCCCGGCGCCGCGGGCGTGCACGACGCGCTCGGGGATGCGCTCGCGGTTGAAGTGCGCGAGCTTCTCCAGCAGCACCTGGTCTTGGATGAGGAGCGGCCCGCCAACACCGGCCGCTTCGCTCTGGTTGTTGTCGGCCACCGGCGCGCCGGACTCGGTGGTCAGCGGTCCCGCGGTGTTGTCGAACTGATCGCTCATGAAGCGCCCTTCCTCACTGTGTTGCATCGGAGTCCGGGCCGGATGCGTGCGGCCGGCCGGGCCTCGGTTCCTTCGACTCGATCCTAGCTTAGACTTCGTCTAATGAAAGATCCAGTCCCACGTCAGTGGTGTCACAGTGTTTCTGCTGCTAGAGTGGGATGGACTCCCGAAAAACGCCCTGAGAGACGACCATGAGTGACCTCGTTACCCGGTTGCGCCGGCACCAATGGCGCATGACTCCGCAGCGTCGAGTGATCGCCGAGACGCTCGACGGGGCCCACGTGCACTACACCGCCGACGAGATCCTCGAACGCGCCTGCGAGCGCATGCCCGAGCTCTCCCGCGCCACCGTCTACAACACCCTCAACGAGCTGGTCGCCCTCGGCGAGGTCCTCGAACTCAACTTCGACGGCCGGTCCAAGCGCTACGACCCCAACGTCGACCACGAGCACCACCACCTCATCTGCGACGGCTGCGGCGCCACCAAGGACGTCCACACCGTCGCCGACCCGCTCGACTGGCTCCCGGGCGACGAACGCCACGGCTTCGCCGTCGCCAAGGCCTCCATCACCTTCCGCGGCCGGTGCCCCGAGTGCCGGGAGGCCCGCTGAGCGCCCGCCGCGCCGCGCGAAAAACCGGACGCCTCCCGACTTCGCCGCGCCGCTCGCTAGGCTTCCTCGCATGAGGCTGACGCAGGAACCCTGGAAATCCCCGATCTGGCGCTCCGGCCCCGCGTTCCTGTACTCCCAGCGGCCCCTGGCCCGCTACGTCGGCCGCCCCGCCGCCGAGTTCCTCAAGATCGAACCGGCCGCGGGCATCGTCCTCCTCGTCTGCGCCGTGGTCGCGATGCTGTGGGCCAACTCCCCGTGGGGCGGCTCCTACACCGGCCTGTGGGGCATGGACGTCACGCTCCAGATCGGCGACTTCACCCTCTCCCACACCCTCCACGACTGGGTCAACGACGGGTTGATGGCGATCTTCTTCTTCGTGGTCGGCATGGAGATCAAGAGCGAGATCGTCTCGGGGGAGCTGCGCAACGTCCGCACCGCCGTCACGCCCATCGCCGCGGCCGCCGGCGGCATGATCGTCCCGGCCCTGATCTACACCGGCTTCAACTTCGGCGGCGAGGCCTCCGGCGGCTGGGGCATCCCCATGGCCACCGACATCGCCTTCGCGCTCGGCGTCCTCGCCCTGTTCGGCAGCCGCATCCCCTCCCCGGCGCGGATCTTCCTGCTCACCCTCGCCATCGTCGACGACCTCGGCGCCATCGCCGTCATCGCCGTGTTCTACACCGACGACCTGTCCACCGGCTGGCTCGCCGTCGCCGCGGCCCTGGTGCTCGCGGCCGTCGCGATGCGGCTGCTCAACGTCTGGTCGGCGCCGGTCTACCTCGTCATCGGCGTCGCGCTGTGGGTGGCGATGCTCGAATCGGGCGTCCACGCCACGATCGCCGGGGTCGTCATGGGGCTGATCATCAGCGCCAAGCCCCTGCTCGACCCCGCCGTCGCCCACGCCGAGGCCCAGCGGATGGCCGAGGGCGGGCTGACCGCCGCCGAGACCGAGCGGCTCGTCAAGCTCACCCGCGACGCCGCCGCGCCGGCCGAGCGCATCCAGGAGCGCTTCCACCCGTTCTCCTCGTTCGTGGTGCTGCCGGTGTTCGCGCTCGCCAACGCCGGGGTGGCGCTCTCGGGGGACCTGCTCGCGGACGCGGCCACCTCACCGGTGACGATCGGGATCGCCGTGGGGCTCGTGGTCGGCAAGATCGTCGGCGTGGGGGCCACGACCTGGCTGGTCGTCAAGACCGGCCTGGGCCGCCTGCCCGAGGGGACGTCGTGGCCGCTGGTGGGGGGCCTGGCGACCGTCGCGGGCATCGGCTTCACCGTGGCGCTGTTCATCACCGAGCTGGCCTTCGGCGGCGGCGACGCCGAACTGCTGACCGACGAGGCCAAGATCGGCGTCCTGGCCGCCTCGCTCATCGCCGCCGTCTTGGGCGCACTGGTGCTCGGGGCGGCCGCCCCGAGACGCGGTGAGGGTGATCGGGACGCCACCGACGGGGGTTAGGCTTGGCTCAGTTCACGAGCGACTCGAACCTAGAGTGAGGACACCGCATTGGCGCCGCAGAATCTCATGTCCCAACCCCCCGCCACACTGCTCCCCGAGGACGCCGAGGCCAGGAAGTACCTCGACGGGCATTCGCCGGAGGACACGGTCCGGCATTTCCCGTGGTTCTGCGCGGCCTGGGCGCGGCTGGCCAAGAACGCCATGGAGGCCGAGGACGACGTGACGGCGTACGCGTTCGCCCGTACCGGCTACCACCGGGGCCTCGACCAGCTGCGGCGCAGCGGCTGGAAGGGCCACGGTCCGATTCCCTGGGAGCACAAGCCGAACCGCGGGTTCCTCAAGTCGCTCTACCAGCTCTCGCGCGCCGCCGCCTCGATCGGCGAGGCCGACGAGGCCGCCCGCTGCGCCCAGTTCCTGCGCGACTCGGACCCGGCCGCCGCCGACGCCCTGACGTAAGGCTCGCCTTCGGCGCAGTCCGGCCCGGTCTCCCGCCCGCTCCGCGGGGCGGCCGCACTGCCGGGCTCGCGGATATGCAGCGATACGGCTGGGACCCGGACGGCATGCCGTCCGGGCCCCAGCCGTCCCCTGTCAACCGCCGCGCTTGCGCGGCCGCGTCCAGCTTGTGTACGGCGCCGTCGGAACGCGGGGCGGAGCCGGCCCTCAGGCGAGGGTGATGCTCCCGTTCTCGACGCTGATCGCCACTTCGGTCAGGCCGGTCTCGGCCGGGCCCTTGAGCAGTTCGCCTTCCATGCCGAACTCGGAGTGGTGGTTCGGGCAGATGATGACGCCCTCGTCGTTCGGGGCGTCCACGATGGTGCCCATGTGCGGGCAGACGGCCGAGAACGCGAGGAACTCGTCGGCGCTCGGCTGCACGATCACGGTCTCGCCGGCGACGATGCCGCCGCCGACCGGCACGTCGGCGGTCTGGGCCAGCGCCTCGGCGCCGCCCTCTCCGCCGCCGTCACTGCCGCTGCCGCCGGTCTCGCCGCCGCTCCCGCTCGAGTCGCCGACGGGTTCGGCGGTGCCGCAGGCGCTCAGGGCTCCCGCGGCGCCGATGCCGGCCAGGCCGCACATGAGTCCGCGCCGCGAAGCGAGGATGCGCCGTGCCACCGCGCGGCCCGTGTCGATGTCGGTCATTGCTGCTCCTCAGTGCCGCCGCGCAATATCGCGGCTTATATGCCTATAGGTGGGTTTGGAGGGGGACCATCCCATTGAGGCGGCCATGCGGCAACAGTACGTCCGCGACATCGAGCTTGTCACACACATACTTCAGATTTCAAGTATTTTGTTGAAGTTTTAATAAAACTCCCAGGGATCGCGCAATGACCATGCGCTGCACCTCGTTCGTGCCCTCGCCGATCTCCAGGATCTTGCAGTCGCGCCAGGCCCGGGCCACCGCCGTCTCGTTCATGAACCCGTAGCCGCCGAAGATCTGCGTGGCCTCCCGGGCGTTCTCCACGGCCGCCTGGCTGGCGTACAGCTTCGCGATCGCCGCGTCGGTGCCGAACGCCTCGCCGCCGTCGGCCCGCTCGGCCGCGTCCAGATAGGCCAGACGCGCGGTGTGCGCCCGCAACCGCATGTCGGCGAGCATGAACGCGATCGCCTGGTTGTCCGCGATCGGCCTGCCGAACGCCTCGCGCTCCTTGGCGTGGGCGAGCGCCTCGTCCAGGCACCCCTGCGCCATCCCGGTGGCGAGCGCGGCGATGGCGACCCGCCCGGAGTCGAGCAGTTCGAGGAACTGCGTGAAGCCACGGCCCCGCTCGCCGACGAGGTTCTCGGCCGGGACGCGGCAGCCGTCGAAGTAGAGCGGCCGCGTGTCCGAGGCCCGCCAGCCCACTTTGGAGTACTCGGGGCCGATCTCCAGGCCCGGCGTGCCCGGCTCCACCGCGATGCACGAGACCTCATCGGGGCCAGTGGAGGCGGTGGCGATGACGAGGTCGGTCATCGATGTCCCGGCGTTGGTGATGAAGCACTTCGCGCCGTCGATCACCCACTCGCCGTCCTCCAGGCGGGCGCGCGTGTCGGTGTGGCCCGCGTCGGTGCCGCCGCCCGGTTCGGTGAGCGCGAACGCGCACAGCCCCTCACCGGCGGCCAGGCTCGGCAGCCAGCGGCGGCGCTGCTCGTCGGTGCCGAACTTCGCGATCGCCTCGGCGCCGAGCGTCACCGACGCCTCGACGGTGACGGCCACCGAGGAGTCGACGCGGGCGATCTCCTCGATGGCGAGGCAGAACATGAGCAGCCCCGCCTCGGCCCCGCCGTGCTCCTCGGGCAGCGTGACGCCGAAGACCCCGAGCTTGCCCAGCTCGCGGACCAGATCGGCGGGGAAGACGCCCCGCTCGTAGTAATCGCCGATCACGGGACGGATCTCCGTCTCGGCGAACTCCCTCACCGCGGCGGCGAACTCCGCCTGCTCCGGGCTCAGTCTCATGGCTCCTCCTACACCGGTGTTATCGGATGTCTGCGGTCCCCGAACCGACGGTCCTTGTGGGACAGTCGGCGGTAGCGTGCGATCAGGTCCCCGCGCAGCTGCGCGGGCTCGACGATGTCGTCGACGACCAGTTCCCCCGCGAGGCGGCGCAGATCGATGTCGGCCTCGTACTCCTCGCGCCTGTCGGCGATGAACCGCTCGCGCTCGGCCGCGTCCTCGATCTTCGCGATCTTGTTCGCGTACACGGCGTTCACGGCCGCCTCGGCGCCCATGACGGCGATCTTCGCGGTCGGCAGTGCGATCACCGCGTCCGAGCCGAACGCGGGCCCGGACATCGCGTACAGCCCGGCCCCGTAGGCCTTGCGCACCACGACGCACACCTTCGGCACCGTCGCCTCGGCGACGGCGGCGATCATCTTGGCGCCGTGGCGGATGATGCCGCCCTTCTCGAACTCGCTGCCCACCATGAACCCCGGCACGTCGGCCAGGAACAGCAGCGGCACGTTGAACGCGTCGCAGGTGCTGACGAAGCGGGCGGCCTTGTCGGCCGAGTCGGTGAACAGCACCCCGCCCTTCACCGCCGAGTTCGAGGCCACGACGCCGACGGGCCTGCCGTCGAGCCGCGCGAAGGCGCAGACGAGCTCCCCGGCCCACCTGGCCTGGACCTCCAGGACCGAGTCGCGGTCGACCAGTCCCGCGATGAAGTCGTGCATGTCGAACGGCGTCGACTCCCCGGGCGGGACCACCGCTTCCAGGTCGGTCTCGACCGGCGGGCGGGCCGCGCGCGCCGGCGGCGGCTGCGTCCAGTTCGAGGGCAGGTACGACAGCCAGCGGCGCACCGTCGCGATCGCCTCGTCCTCGTTGCGGCACAGGAAGTGCCCCACGCCGGACTGCTCGCAGTGGACGCGCGCCCCGCCCATCGCCTCCAATGTGGTCTGCTCGCCGGTGACCATCTCGACCATGCGCGGGCTCCCCAGGTACATCGAGGCGTTGCCGTCCACCATGGCCACGACGTCGCAGAACGCCGGGATGTAGGCCCCGCCGGCGGCCGAGGGCCCGAACAGGGCGCACGCCTGCGGGATCTGCCCCGAGGCTCTCACCTGCTCGTGGAAGATCCGGCCCGCGCCCCTGCGCCCGGGGAACAGCTGCACCTGGTCGGTGATGCGCGCCCCGGCCGAGTCGACCAGGTACACGAGCGGATGCTGCTCGACCTGGGCGGCCTCGATGGTGCGGATGATCTTCTCGACCGTCCTGGCGCCCCACGACCCGGCCTTGACCGTCGAGTCGTTGGCGATCACGCGCACCGGGCGCCCCTGCACCGTCGCCGACCCGCACACCACGCCGTCGGCCGGCAGCGTCGGGTCCGGGTTGGCCCACAGGGCGTCCTCGGTGAACGAGTCGACGTCGGTCAGGCGCCGGATGCGCTCGCGGGCGTGGTACTTGCCCGCCGCGGCGGCGGCCCGGTGGTACTTCTCGGCGCCTCCGCGCAGGATGCCCTCGCGTTCGGCGGTGTAGTCCACGATGCGCGCCCCTTTCACAGCCACGGAACTTAACGATCGTTAAGGTTATCTCATTGTGTCCCGGGAATGAACCGCTGTCAACGCCTTCCCGTCACCGCTTGTGCACGACCCGCTCCAGCGCTTAGGCTCGAAAGGCGATCCCCTCCTCGGCGACGCCGGCGAGTCCCGCACCCCGGGACGGCCGAACCCGTGGCGCCCCGTACCGGGGCGGCCCCGACCCGGAGACCCATGAGCACCGAGACCAGCGAGACCGCAGCGTCCCCCGAACGGCGGCCCACCGGCCGCACCGCGTCCGAGCACCGGTTCCTGCCCGAGATCGAAGGCCTGCGCGGGGCCGCCATCGTCGTCATCGCCGTCTACCACATCTGGTTCAACCGCGTCTCCGGCGGCGTCGACGTCTTCTTGCTCCTGTCGGGCTTCTTCATCACCGGCAGCCTGGTGCGCGCCGTCGAATCGGGCACCCACGGCGACGCCCGCGGAGCCGTGAATTGGTATGGCATCGACCCGGCCCGCTACGCGGCCCGGATCGTGCGCCGCATCTTCCCGCCCGCGCTCATCGTCGCCGCCGCCACCCTCGTCATGGCCGTGGTCTGGCTGCCGCGGGCCGGCTGGAACCAGCAGGTCGGCGACGTCCTCGCCTCCGCGTTCTACATCGGCAACTGGCGCCTCGCCGAGAACGCCGTCGACTACCTCTCGTCCAACAACGGCGCCAGCATCATCCAGCACTACTGGTCGCTGGGCGTCCAGGCCCAGTTCTACCTCCTGTGGCCGATCCTCATCGCCGCCTGCGCCTGGATCGCCGTCCGCACCGGGCGCAGATTGCGAGGCATCCTCGCGATCGCCCTCACGGCCGTGTTCGCCGCCTCCTTCGCGTTCGCGCTGTGGGAGGTCGCGAACAACCAGGCGTACGCCTACTTCGACACCCGGGCGCGATTGTGGCAATTCGCCATCGGCGGCCTCCTGGTCCTCGCGCTCCCGCACCTCAAGCTCGGGCGCCGCACCGCGGGCGCCCTGAGCTGGGTCGCCGTCGTCGCGCTCGCCGCCTGCGGCATGGTCCTGGACTCGACCCAGTTCCCCGGGCTCGCCGCGCTGTGGCCGGTCCTCGCCGCGGCCGCCGTCATCGCCGTCGCCACCGCCCAGCCCGGCGCCGGGGCCGGGCGCCTGCTCCAGACCCGCCCGCTCCAGTCGCTCGGCCGCCTGTCCTACGCCCTCTACCTGTGGCATTGGCCGGTCCTCATCTGCTACCTCGCCACCACCGGCCGGGACCTCGCCACCCTCGCGGGGGGCCTCGGCGTCATCGCCGTCTCCTTCGTGCTCGCCGCCGCCACCCACTGGGCGCTCGAGGTGCGCCTGAAGGCCAGCGGCCTCGGCCAGCGCACCATTCCCGGGGCTGCCGCGCTCGGCGCCGCGAGCCTCGCGCTCGCCCTGGCCGCGTGCGGCTCGCTCGCCGGGTACATCGCCTACGAACGCGACCGCCTCGACCCGGGGAGCGCCGACGCCGACACCTACCCCGGGGCCGCCGCGCTCGCCGAGGGCCTCGACGTCGACCAGGCCGACTTCATCCCCTCCACGCTCGACGCCGCCGACGACCGCGACCCGGCGCTGTCGGGCGAGTGCAACCAGACCATGGAGGGCTACGAGCTGGTCCGCTGCGACTTCATCGGAGACACCTTCGTGCAAGGCGACGAGCGGCTGCCCGGTCCGGCGGACGAGTCCGGGGCCGAGCGGACGGTCGTCATGTACGGCGGCTCGAAGATCTGGCACTGGCTCCCGGCCATGCAGGCCGCCGCCGAGCGCAACGACTGGCACGTGATCACGTTCATCAAGAACGCGTGCATCATCGCCACCGAGCAGCCGAACATGGACGAGGAGCGCTACCGCTCCTGCGCGGCCTGGAACGACGCCGCCGTCGAGGCGATCGTCGCGATCGCGCCCGACATCGTGTTCACCTACGGCTCGCGCGTCGGCTACGACGCGGTCGAATCGTTCCCCGCCTACAACGAGCGCTACGAGCAGCTGCTCGTCAGCGGCGCCGAGGTGGTCGCCGTCCGCGACACGCCGAGCCCGCGGTTCGACATGCCCACGTGCGTCGACCTCGAAGGCGCCGACGCCGAGGAGTGCACCGTCGACCGCGGCGCCTACTATCCCGACGAGGACGCCTTCGACGACCTCGCCGTCCCCGAGAGCGTGCACAAGATCGACTTCACGGACTACCTCTGCTCGGCCGCCGAATGCCCGCCGGTGGTCGGCAACATCCTGGTCTACCGCGACGACGCCCACATGACGAACACGTATGCGGCCACGCTCGCCCCCTACCTGGAAGCTGAGATGCTCGCCGCCCTCGGCCACGCAATGGAGTTATAACCTATAACCTAATCATATAGCCTATAACCTCAAAAAATACTATAGGCTATAATCACCGTGTGGCTATAGCCTATAACACCATCAAGGTAAGTGCAGTGCCGCGAAGTCGGCAACACGCCGACACCCATCCGTCAGACCGCCGCGGCGCCTCAGGCCACCACGGCATCGAGGGCGATCTCGACCATCTCCGAGAACGACTCCTGGCGCTCGGCGGCCGGGAGTTCGGTGCCCTTGAGGATGTGGTCGGAGATCGTGCACACCGCCAGCGCCCGGGCCTTGAACTTCGCGGCGAGCGTGTAGATCGCCGCGGCCTCCATCTCGATCGCCAGGATCCCGTAGTCGGTCAGCAGTTCCTCGACGTCGGGCGCGTCGGTATAGAACGTGTCCGAGCTGTACAGCTGCCCCACGTGCAGGTTGACGCCCCTCGCCTCGGCGGCGTCGACGGCGGCGCGCAGCAGCCCGAAGTCGGCCACCGGCGCGTAGTCGACCACGCCCTTGAAGCGGATGCGGTTCATGCTCGAGTTCGTCGACGCCCCGATCGCGGCCACCACGTCGCGCAGCTCGATGTCATCGTGGACGGCCCCCGCCGAACCCACCCGCACCAGCGTCTTGACACCGTAGACGTCGAGCAGCTCGTGCGTGTAGATCGACGCCGAAGGCTGCCCCATGCCGGTGCCCTGGACCGAGACACGATGGCCCTTGTAGGTGCCGGTGAAGCCGAACATGTTCCTGACCTCGCTGTAGCAGACCGCGTCGGTCAGGAAGTTCTCGGCGATCCACTTCGCACGCAGCGGGTCGCCGGGCAGCAGGACGCTCTCGGCGATGTCGCCGGGCGATGCGGAGATGTGCGCTGTCATGGCGCCAGCATGCCACAAACATCCCATGAATTCGCGGACAGTGCCTGTGAGCCAGATCCCCGATACCCGCTTGCCGCCCCGGTACGACGATCCGGTAGCCTTTTCCGCGGTGGCGTGTCCGAGCGGCCGAAGGAGCTCGCCTCGAAAGCGAGTAAACGTTCACGCGTTTCGTGGGTTCAAATCCCACCGCCACCGCCATTTGGCCCCAGGTCAGCACCGGCATTCAGCCGCTGATCTGGGGTTGCTCTTTTTCGGCATCGCCTGCCGTCGCACCGGACCGCATGCCCTCGCACCTCGATTCCCCCACCCCACCGATCCGAGAGGTCCACGCGCCTCCCGCCTCACGCGAGGCGTTCGGCCCCCCGCCCCGAGCCCTGATGTCCCCCGGCCGCCCGGAGCGCCGCTGGCGCCGCCCGTCTAGGCTGTCCAAGTCGAGCGGCAATGAAAGGCGGGCGAGGAGTGGGCCGGTCCTCAACGGGCGCGAGAGTCTTCAGCGCCATACTCATGGCGGCCTCCCTGGCACTGGCGGCCATGCTGCTCGCTCACCGGTTCATCCCCAACCGCTGGTACAACCTCGGTAGCCTCATCGAGACGTTCCTGCCGTGGTTCGGCCTGCTCATCCCGCCGCTGATCATCCTCGCCGCCATCCGCCGCCGCCCCCTGGCCATCCTCATCGCGCTCCTGCCCGGCCTCGTCTGGCTCAAGCTCTACGCCGGCCTCCTCCCCGACAAGGACGACGGCCCCGGCGACTTCCGCGTCATCACCCACAACATCAACGCCACGAACACCGACACCGAGGCCACCGCCGACCGCCTCCTCGACGCCGACCCCGACATCCTCGCCCTCGTCGAGGTCACCGAGCACCAGCGCGAGGAATACGACCGAATCCTCAGCGAGCACTACGCCTACTCGGCCTTCTACGGCACCATCGCCCTCTGGTCCGACCAGCCCATCGCCGCATCGAACGAGATCAACCTCGAACTGGGCTGGACCCGCGCCTTCCGCGCCGAGATCGACATCGACGGACAGCCCGTCGCCTTCTACATCGCGCACCTCCTGTCGGTCCGCGTCAACACCGAGGGCTTCACCGCGGACCAGCGCAACCGCACCGCCCAACTCCTCGGCAGGGCCATCGCCGCCGAGCAGCTCGACCGCGTCGTCCTCCTCGGCGACCTCAACGGCACCGCCCAGGACCGCGCCCTCGCGCCCATCACCTACCAGCTCGAATCCGCGCACGCCACCGCCGGCAAGGGCTTCGGCTTCACCTGGCCCGCCCAGCACCCGCTCGCCCGCATCGACCAGGTCCTCTACCGCGGCCTGGAGGCCACCGGCGCCGACGTCCTCGAAGCCACCGCCTCCGACCACCTGCCGGTCCAGGCCGACTTCGGCTTCTGACCCGTGCAGCTGACCTCGTGCAACCATCGGCGTCCGCCGACGCGTCTTGAAGACGTGAGGGACGCGGGCACTCGATCCCACCCGCGGTGGCCGCGCCGCTCGCTTGACCTCGTTTCCTCCCCAAGGCGAAGGCCCGCAGGCCCGTCCGTCGACGGCACCGGCGGGCCTTCGCCGCGCGATCAGTCGTTGCCCGGCCCCGGCGGGTTGTCGCCGCCCGGGCCACCTTCATTGCCGCCGCCCTCGCCGCCGGGGCCGCCTTCATCGCCTGCCGGCTCCTCGTAGCCTGAGCCGTTCGAGACCAGGATGTAGATCGGGCTGCCCTCCGGCGCCGAACCGGTCACCGAGGTCGAGAACGCCTGCCCCTCCTTGCATTCGGAGTCGAACTTGCCCGGCGCGATCGACACGTCGAAACCGGCGCTCGCCACTCGGGACTTCGCCGAGCCGGGATCCTCGCAGCCGATGCCCGGGATCGAGACGAGGCCCTCGCCGTTGATCATCTCGTCCGAGGGCGCCGACCAGCCCTTCTCGTCCAGGCCTTCCACGGCGGCCTGGAGGACGTCCACACCGGTCTCGCGGACCACCTCGTGGAAGCCGGAGGCGAGGTTGTCGTTGGCCGAGTTGTCCGGGTCGCCGACGAACGTGGCGGTGGTGGCGTTCGGGGTCGAGCCGATGAACCAGTAGGAGCGGTCGGCGTTGGCCGTACCGGTCTTGCCGATGACGGGGCGGCCGAAGCCGTCGGCCTCGCGGGCGGTGCCGCCGACGCAGCGGGTCTTGTCGGCGTTGTCGTAGACCGGGCAGTGGGCGGCGCTGACGGCCGCCAGGGCGACGTCCTCGTCGATGACCTGCTCGCAACTGGGCGCCGAGGCCTCGGCCCACTCCTCGCCGTCGACGGTGATGACCTTCAT
Source organism: Glycomyces arizonensis DSM 44726 (assembly GCF_000482705.1). GTDB lineage: Bacteria > Actinomycetota > Actinomycetes > Mycobacteriales > Micromonosporaceae > Glycomyces > Glycomyces arizonensis. Next base: position 71,416 of record NZ_KI519474.1, read on the forward strand.
CACCGGCAGCGGGTCGCAGTGCAGGCCCCCCGCGGCCACCGTGGCGTAGGCCTCGGCCATGTCGAGCGGGGTCGTATTGTCGGCCATGCCGAGGGTGAACACGCCGTAATGCTCGTCGATGAAGTCGTCGGGGTCCGCCTCCGCGTCCTCCGCGTCGTGGCGGGCCTGTTCGACGCCGCTGGTGGAGCCGAAGTCGATGCCGAGCCGCTCGGCCATCTCGACGGCCTTGGAGGTGCCGATCATCTCCTGGAGCTGCACGAAAGCGGTGTTGGAGGACTTGCCGAACATGCCCCAGAAGTCGAGCAGCTGGTTGGCCGAGTAGCCCTCGGTGGTGGGGCACCAGTTCCAGAACGGGTTGTTGTACTCGTCGTACTGCTTGTTGCATTTGACGTCTTCGTCGGCTCCCTCGCCGACGGTGTACTGCGAGGTGTACTGCTTCGGCGACGACAGGGTGGTCTTGAGCGGCCAGCCCTGTTCGAGCGCGGCGAGCATGGTGAACATCTTGAACGTCGACCCGGCAGGGAAGCCGGAGACCTCGTCGTTGCCGCTCAGCAGCGGGATGGTGGTGTTCGGGTAGTTCGAGGGACCCTCCTCACCGTCGGTGCGCGGGCCGTTCCCGCTCTGGTCGAGGCTGTAGACGCGGTTGACGGCCATGGAGCGGACGTGGCCGGTGCCCGGGGTGATGGCGACCGAGCCGAGCGCTCGGGGATCGTCGTCGTCGATCTCGTCGTGGATGGCGTCCATCGCCGCCGACTGGAGGTCGGGATCGAGCGAGGTGACGATGCGGAAGCCGCCGCGCTTGAGCAGGCTGAGCCGGTCGCGCTCGGTCTCGCCGAAGAGCTCCTGGCTCGCCCACCACTCCTTGAAGTAGTCGCAGAAGAAGCCCCAGTTCGCCGTGGCGACGTCGACGCATTCGGAGCGGGTCTCGCGCGGGTTGAGGCCCAGCGGCTGCGCCTTGGCCTCGTCGGCCTCGGCCTGGGAGACCATGTCGAGCGACGCCATGCGGTCGAGCACCCAGTTACGCCTGTCGACAATGAGGGAATCATCACCCTCGCCGTCGAGGAGGCCGTCGGCGTAGGACGGGAATTTGGGGAGCGAGGCGAGGGTGGCGGCCTCGTGGAGCTCGAGTTCCGTTGGGGGCTTGTTGAAGTAGGTGTAGGAGCCGGCGTTGATGCCGTAGGCCTGGTTGCCCAGGTATATGACGTTCAGGTAGCCCTCAAGGATTTCCTCTTTGGACATCTCGTCCTCGATCGCCAAGGCGTACCTGGCTTCACGGAGCTTCCGCTCGTAGGTGTCCTCGGACGCCTCGATGACTTCGTCGATGGTTGAAGCGGAGTAGATGAGGGTATTACGCACGAACTGCATAGTGAGGGTCGAGGCGCCCTGCGTGTCGCCGCTCTGATTGGCGACGGCGGCGCGCACGATGCCGGCCCAATCGACACCGGAGTGTTCGTAGAACTTGGAGTCCTCCGCGGCCAGGAGGGCGTCGATCATGAGGGGATCGACCTCGTCGAGGGAGACCTCGCGACGGTTCTCCTCGTAGAAGGAGGTGATGAGCGTTTCTCCGTCGGAAGCGTAGACGTAGCTCGTCTGCGGAAGGGTCGGCTGGGTGAGCTCGGTCGGCAGCGACTCGAACGAGTCGATGCTGTCGCTGGCCACGATGCCTCCCGTCGCGACGAGCGGGAAGGCAGCCGCTGCCGCGAGGACTCCCGCGAGGACTCCACATGCGAGCAGGGCTATGGCGTCCCCAAGGGGACTCCGGTCGCGTTTCAACGTCTCCACCGCCTCAGATTAGAACGAACTTGCGATAGCCAGGGACGCTGGGTTGTCAGGTGCCCGGCTTTGATACGCCGCTCGCACTGAGACGAGATGCCCTCGTATCGCGATCGTTATTATCGCGAGGCGCCATCGCGATCCAAACCCTAGGGGTGAAGCCATCCCACAAAGTCCGATTTTAGTCTCGGAGAGTAGTCAAACACTTACAAGAGGTGTAGGGTCCGTTCTTGACAGCGACGTTGTGTGATCGAAAGATTACTGGCGCGAAGCTGTCGGGGGGTATGAAGGGAAAATCTCACGGGGAGGTCATGCAGATGGGACTGCTGATCGACTGGACGACCAAGGCGCTCTGTCAAGAGGGCGACCCCGATGCACTGTTCGTGCAAGGGGCTGAACAGAACAATGCGAAGAAGATCTGCCGCGGCTGTCCGGTCCGGCTCGAGTGTCTCGCTGATGCGCTCGACAATCGAATCGAATTCGGAGTGTGGGGCGGCATGACCGAACGCGAACGACGTGCACTATTGCGCAAACACGCCGACGTCCGATCCTGGAGGTCGGTCTTCGAAGTGGCACTGGAAGAGGAGCAGCGGAGCGCCAGGAAATCCAGCCGGCGCCGCATTCCGGTGGACCTCAACTTCTTACCGCCAGGCCGCCGAAAGGCGGTGAGCGGCCGACCGCGCCCGCGACGGAGACTTCCGTCCGGGCGCGTTGTCATGTCCGCGCCAAGCAGGGCGCCGCGGCTCCTCCCCGGCCAATCCAAAACGCGAACCGGCCATGTCCCGGCCGAGCGAAGCCCCCACCGCGGCGCTACGCCCTCCATCTGGAGCGCGTTGCGGTGTCCCCGGAACTTATCCACAGGTGAGGAAGGCGACCGCAACCTTTCGGAGAACCCGCCGGACCAGCGCAAACACCGCCGAAGCCAAAAGTTATCCACAGGCGAAAAAACATGCCTTGAAAGTCTTGACTTCGCGTGGGAGGGTCCATACAAAAACGGATACCGGAAGTAGTCACCCCATCACAGTCTTTCCCCTAGGTGGTCGGCAGGCCAGCGGTGCAGTGGGATCCGCGGACACCGCATAGAAGATCGCGCGGGGTAGCTCCCCGCGCGGCGCCTGCCGACCGCCGCCGCGGTAAACGAGCGCGGGTGTGCTGGGCGCCCAGCACACCCGCCGCTCACCCTCTCGCGATAGCCCTTCACACGCCCGAGACGCGACCTGGCGATGACCGCCACCCGCCCCGGGCGACATTGGGCGACGGCGTTGTTCGCGATGCGCAGCTGTGTGACGGCTACCCGCGCCCTGGGGCCGACATGCCTTTCGCGCACTCGTGAAGCACCGCCGGCTGCCCGTGCGGGCTGCGGGGGTTCAAATGCCTCCCCGTGCGCGTGAAGTGCTGGGCTCGCGCGTATTGCGCTCGTTCCCAGGCCCAGCGGTCCGTGCCCCGGTTCGGCCGCGGGGCTCGCGCGCGTACTGCGCTCATTCATCTTGGGCCAGGCACGGTTACTCGACTCACGCGGGGCTTGCGCGTACTGCGCTCATGGTGAGGCGGGCCTTTGCGCGCGAGGTGCGTGCCTGCGTTCATGCTCCCCCGGACCGGAGATACGGCGGGCCTTTTGCGCGTGGGGTGCTGTGGGCCTTTGACCAGGTGTGGTTATCGGTCTCGCGGGTCCTTATCGAGTGTTCGCGGCCCCGGAGGCCGTGGCGCCGAAGCTTCTCAGGCCTTCGAGGTCGACCACCTCGGAGCCGAGGGTCGGGAGCCATACCTGGGGGATGTTCGGGCAGGCCGCGCCGTAGCGGGCGGCCACCCGCTGTTCGGCCGTGCGGCGCCGGGCCAGGTCGGCGTGGGTTCGCAGGGCCGCCGCCACCGGGTTCTCGGGGTCGTCCTCCTCCAGCGCCGCCGCCGCGCCCAGGGCCCGCTCGGCGGGCAGCGATGCCCGGACGGGCGTCAGGCGGTTCAGGATCATCCCGTCCAGCGGCATGCGCTCCTCGGTGAGGCGCCGCGAGAAGTACACCGCCTCGTTGATCGCCGCCGGCTCGGGCGTCGCCACGACCAGGAACGACGTCTGGTCGTCCTGCAGGGCCCGGAACGTCGCCTCGGCCCGTTTGCGGAAGCCGCCGAAGGTGTCCTCCAGGCTCGCGGTGAACTCGGCGACGTCGGTCAGGAGGTGGCCTCCGAGGATCTTGTTGAACACCCGCGTGAAGACGGCCGCGCTCGCGCCCATCAAGGACAGCATCGAGCGCCGCGACCCCGGGGTGGAGGCGGACAGGAGCCGGATGATCCGGCCGTCCAGGAAGCGCGCCAGGCGCGCCGGGGCGTCGAGGAAGTCCAGGGCCGATCGCGACGGCGGGGTGTCCAGGACGATCAGGTCCCATCGGCCCGAGGCCTGCAGCTGCCCGAGCTTCTCCATCGCCATGTACTCCTGCGTGCCCGAGAAGGTCGAGGAGACCGCCTGGTAGAAGGGGTTGGCGAAGATCTCCGCGGCGCGGTCCTTCGTCGTGTGCGAGGCGACCACGTCGTCGAAGGTGCGCTTCATGTCGAGCATCATCGCGTCGAGCGAGCCGTCTTCGAGGCCCTTGACCGGGCGCGGGGTGTTGTCGAGGGCCTCCATGCCAAGCGACTGGGCCAGCCGGTGGGCCGGGTCGATCGTGAGCACCACGGTCCGGCGCCCGTGCCGCTCGGCCGCGCGCAGCGCCAGCGCCGCGGCCGTGGTGGTCTTGCCGACGCCGCCGGAGCCGCAGCACGCGATGACGTGCTTGCCCTCGTCGCTCAGCAGTGCGTCCAGGTCGAGGTCACTCATGATCGTCCTGCCTCCAGGGCCGCTCGGCGGGTTTCACTTGCCACCCCTTCGTGTCCGGCCGTGTTCGGCGATGCGCCGGTCGGTTGTCTGCGGGCCGCGTTGCTGGTGGTGCTCGGCACCCGGTCGTGTCGGCCTTGTTCGGCCGCGAGCCGGTCGGCTGTCTTGCGCGGCGCTGCGGGTCCTATTCGCCACGGTCGCCTGCTTCGGGCTCGGTGGCCGCCCGGCGGGTCTGGCCGAGGCTGGTGCGCAACGCGCCTGCGAGCTGGTAGAGGCCCGAGAGGTCGACGCCTTCGGGCAGGAGCGCGAGCTCGTCGATCGGGCGGCCGAGCGTCTCGAGCCGGTCCCGGTAGGAGTCGACCGCTTCGATCTCGACGCGGCTCGACTCGTACTCGTCGAGGAGGTCGGCGATGAGCGCCTCGTCGGACGGGAGGCCGGTCCGCCGCAGGCCGTCGCGCAGCTGTTCGGCGGTGACGCCGACGGCCTTGGTGCCCGTCACCTTGTTGAGCACCACGTGGCCGACCGGCAGGTCGGCGGCGAGGAGGTCGCGGTGGGCGTCCACGGTCTCCTGCACCGGCATCGCGGCGGGGGTGGTGACCAGGTGGACGGCGGTGAGCGAGGAGTGCAGCAGCCGCGACACCGACCGCGAGTGCTTCCCGATCGGGCCGGTCTTGGCGAGGCGGCCGCTCTCGACGGTGACGTTGAGGAACTTCACGACCCGCCCGGTCGGCGGCGCGTCGAGGACGACCGCGTCATAGGCCATCCTGCCCGCCTCGGTCCGCGAGACCGCCTCTTTGAGCTTGCCGGTCAGCAGGATGTCGCGCAGCCCCGGCGCGATCGTCGTGGCGAAGTCGATCGCCCCGAACTTGCGCAGGACCCGCCCGGCCGAGCCGAGCTTGTAGAACATGGTCAGGTAGTCCAGCAGCGCCTCGTCGGCGTCCACGGCCTGGCCGAACACCTCGCCGCCGTCGAGGCCCGCGGCCAGGTGCCGGTCGGCGTACGGCAGCGGGGGAGCGTCGAAGAGCGGCGCGATGCCTTGGCGCCCTTCGACTTCCACCAGCAGCACGCGGCGTCCGGGCCCGGCGAGGGCCAGCGCGAGCGCGGCGGCCACCGTGGTCTTCCCGGTACCGCCCTTCCCGGTGACGATATGCAGTCGCGGTACGGGAGGAGCGGCACTCATTTACCGGAGTGTAGTCACCTGACGGCCATATCGCACACTTGCCACTGCGGGTGGGAGTCCTCGGCGACGAGCGTGAAAGTCCAGGTGATGTCCCTGCCGCCGGTGCTGAGGTCGGCGGCGACGGTGGCCTCGCCCACGCTGCGGCCCGTCTCGGTGACGTTCGACCAGTCCACGCCGGTCTTCTCGTTGATCGCGGCGAGGTCGGCGGTGGCCTCGCTGAGGTCGCGGTCGGCCTTGTCCTCGCACAGCCATCCGCGCGCGGCCTCGGCGTCGTGCTCGTCGAGCAGCGCGCGGAGGAACTCCTCGACGGAGTGCTCGGGCGTGTCGGAGACTTCGGCGACGCCCGCGGCGCCGGCGAACAGGTTCGTCCCGACCACGGCGACGGCGCCGGTGAAGGCGGCGGCCGCGGCGAAGGTCAGGTAGGTCCACATCCGGCCGTGCCGGGCCGGATCGCCGGGCCTTCGCTTCCCGGCCTGGGCCGGTGGTGCGGGTTCGGCGTCGATGCGGGCGGGCCCGCCGCCGTCCCGGTCCTGGCCGGCGGTGCCGGCTTCGCTGCCTTCGGGCCGCTGGGCGACCGTGCTGTCATGCCGCTGGGCGGCGGTGTCTGGCGACACGGGTACTCCCTGTATGAGCGATTCACTGTTGGGGAGGCGACGCACTCTGAGCGTAGCGGTGCGGCGTCGGCGAATCAAGACGCCGTACTGTGGGGCGCATGGATAAATGGGAGTACGCCACCGCACCGCTGCTGATCCACAACACCAAGCAGATCCTCGACATGTGGGGCGAGGACGGATGGGAGCTCGTCACGGTGCTGCCCGGTCAGAACTCCGAGCAGCTCGTGGCCTACTTCAAGCGCAGGAAGGAGCAGTAGATGGCCGGTGTCGAGGCGGCGCTGGAGCGCCTGGGCCTGACGCTGCCCGCCGTGGTGCCGCCCGTGGCGGCCTACCAGCCGGCGGTCAGGTCGGGCGATTACGTGTACGTCTCCGGCCAGCTCCCGATGGTCGGCGGCGAGTTGGCCGCCACGGGGAAGGTCGGCGCCGAGGTCGACGTCGAGCGGGCGTACGAGCTGGCGCGGATCTGCGCGCTGAACGGGATCGCCGCGATCGCCTCGATCGCGGACCTGGACGAGGTGGCCCGGATCGTGAAGGTCACCGGTTTCGTCGCGTCCGCTCCGGGTTTCATCGAGCAGCCGAAGGTCATCAACGGCGCCAGTGAGCTGCTGGGGGACGTGTTCGCCGAAGCTCGCGAGGCGGACGGGAGGCGCAGCGGCGAGGCGGGGCGCCATGCCCGCAGTGCCGTGGGCGTCGCCGAGCTGCCGCTCGGCGCTCCGGTGGAGGTCGATCTCGTCGCCGAGTTGAGGCCGACCGCGAAGATGCGCCTGGTGTAGCGGTGGGCCTGGTCTAGCGAAGGACCGGCGGCCCCGGCCGCCGATGCCGGGTCGGCGCCGCTCGGCGCCGACCCGTCCTGTTCATCCGATCGAGGGAATGACGCGGGTCTCGACTTCGCCGAGGGCGATGGTCGTGCCGCGCGGCCCGGGCGCGGTGGCGGTGATCCTGACGACGTCGCCGTCGCGGAGCCGCCACTGCGGCGATCCGGCCTCGCCGGAGCCGAACAGCATCCCCGGACGCAGCACCGCCCCGTTGGCGGTCAGCTGCGCGAGCTGCTGCGCGGGCGTCCAGTACGCGTCGCCGAAGTCGGCGCCCGCCACGGACACGCCGTTGACTTCGATGCTCAGCCGCAGGTCGAAGCCGTACCGGTCCGATTCCTTGAGGTAGGGCGGCATGTCCATGTCCTGGAGGGGCGCGGCGCTGCGGGCGGCGCCGAGCGCCTCGATGGGGGTGATCCAGGCGCTCATCGACGTGGCGAACGACTTGGACGCGAACGGGCCGAGCGCGTCGGTCTCGAGTTCGGCGAAGTCGCGGGCGGTCCAGTCGTTGAGGAGCACGGCCCCGAACACGTACTGGTCGAACGCGTCGGGCGCGACGGGGCGGCCCAGTTCGGATTCGGAGCCGACGATGAAGCCGACCTCGGCTTCGATGTCGAGCGCCGCGCTGGGGCCGAAGACGATCTCGCCGCGTTCGTCGCGGCGGTGCCCGGAGGGCCGCACGAGTTCCATCCCGGAGGGCATGACGGTGGAGGCGCGCCCGTTGGAGCCGCGCGGCCGCTTGCGGGTGTCGGAGGCGCGCGTGGTGAAGTCGACGAAGTCGGTCACCAGCAGCGGGGCGTGCATCTGGACCTGGTCGAGCGGGGTGAGCCACCGGCTGGCGGCGTCTTCCAGGCTCGGTTCGGTGACGGCCTGCTGGACTTGTCCGCGCACCTTGGCCCAGACGTCGCGTCCGAGGGTGAGCAGCCGGTTGAGGGCGGGGTCGCGCAGCGCGGTGCACGAGGCGCACGTCTGGCAGTCCCCGGCGAGGACGGCCTTGTGCATGTCGAGGACCTGGTCGGCGATGCGGACCCCGATGCGCGGCATGGGCTCGTCGGCGGTCGAGAAGACCCCGTAGGGGAGATTGTGGACGTTGTACGGGCTCTGGTCGGCCCCGGGCACCCAGCTGTTCACGCGTTTCCTCCATCGTCGATGCGCTTCGGAGGATTAACGAGCGCGGAGCGGTGAGGTCACTCGGTGCGACGGTGTCGACGTAGAACTGTGAACCAGGCCACCCAGCATCCGACGGCGATGACGGCGAAGCCCAGCCGCGTTCCGGTGCCCATGTCGCCGCCGAGCAGAGCCGGGACGGCGAAGACGATGGCGAGTCCGAGCAGGATTGACCGGCCGAGGGCGCCGCGGAAGAGGCCGGGCCCGTAGATCTTGGAGCGCCAGTCGGGGTCGTCGGGGTCGGCGTCGACGAAGGAGCGGGCCTGGCGCCGCGCCTCGGGCGGCAGGCGGTACTCCTCGGTGTCGGCGCCGATGCCGGTGGCGTCCGGTTCGAGGTCGGCGGCGGCCTGCCGGGAGCGCTGGGCCAGGTCGGTCAGGGCGAGGCTTTCGGCGACGGCGGCGAGCGTCAGGTGGGTGCGCGGCTGGTCGGGGGCGAGGTTGACGGCGTTCCACGCGGCGTCGAGGGCGGGCTGGCCGGCTCCGGCCCTGCGGGTGATGAGCGCGTAGTGGACGTGGTGGATCCACGAGGTGCGGTCGAGGTCGAGCAGGCTCGCGGCGGCCTGGAGGGCCTCGTCGCGGCGGTCGGCGTCGGCGAGGGCGTAGCCGCGCACGATCATGGCGCGGCGGTGCCGCGGCTCGTGGGCGAGGGCGGCGCCGGCGAAGACGAGCGCCTCGTCGGGGTCGCTCTCGGCGAGGGCGATGACGCCGGCCATGGCGTTGGCGTCGGGGTCGAGCGGGTCGAGGCGCAGGGCCGCGTCGACCTCGTCCCGCGCCTCGCGGACGCGGTTGAGGTCGTACATGAGCTCGGCGCTCTTGAGGTGCTCGGCGACGGTGCGCCGGGTGGGGTCGTCGTCCATGACTACTTCCGGGTGCGAGCATCGGTCTTGTAGAGCAACGCTACCGCGGTCGCGGCCAGGCCCTCGCCGCGTCCGGTGAAGCCCAGGCCGTCGGTGGTGGTGGCCGAGAGCCTGACGGTGGCGCCGACGGCGGCGGCGAGCGCGTCCTCGGCCTCGGCGCGGCGGGGCGCGATCTTGGGGCGGTCGCCGATGATCTGGACGGAGACGTTGCCGATCCGCCATCCGGCGTCGCGGACGCGGCGGGCGGTCTCGCCGAGGAGGGCGGCGCCGGAGGCCCCGGCCCATTCGGGGCGGGAGGTGCCGAAGTTGGCGCCCAGGTCGCCGAGCCCGGCGGCCGACAGCAGCGCGTCGCACACAGCGTGCGCGGCGGCGTCGCCGTCGGAGTGCCCGGCCAGACCGGGGGTGCCGGGCCAGTCGAGGCACGCCAGGCGGCACGGCTGCCCGGCGTCGAAACGGTGCACGTCAGTGCCGTGCCCGACGACCACGGACGGAAATTCGGGACTCACTCGTGTGAAGTTCGGTCGAGAGCCGCAGCTACTGGACGGGGGCCTCCGAGAGGAGGACCTTGTCGAGTACGTTCTCGGCTTCGGCCTTGACGCAGTCCTCGGCCAGCGCGATCTCTCCGACGAGGATCTCGCGGGCCTTGGAGAGCATGCGCTTCTCACCGGCCGACAGGCCGCGCTCGCGGTCCCTGCGCCACAGGTCGCGGACGACCTCGGCGATCTTCAGGGGCGAGCCCGAGGCGAGCTTCTCGACATTGGCCTTGTAACGCCGCGACCAGTTGGTGGGTTCCTCCGTGTGCGGGGCCCGCAGCACGTTGAAGACCTCGTTGAGGCCTTCCGCGCCGACGACTTCCCGGACGCCGACGAGTTCGACGTTCTTGGCTGGAACCTTGACCGTGAGGTCACCCTGCTCGACACGCAGCACGAGGTATTCCTGTTCAATACCGCCGATGACGCGAGTTTCCACAGCTTCAACGAGTGCGGCCCCGTGGTGGGGGTAGACAACGGTCTCGCCGACACTAAAACCCATAGGATCGAAACCCCTTTCGCTGTGTCTAGCCTAACACGTCATCGGGGCTTTCCCCGACAGCGGATCGCCATAAATGCCCTGGTCAATTGGTATGTGACTGACTACTCTACGGCACCTTGGGGTCCCGGAGCCGACGAGCCCGAGACAAATGAGGCCTGCGTCGCTCACTCGGACGGGGCGGCATTCACCGTCATCCGGGTGTGCGCAAAGGGCGCCGAGCGCCGCGGGTGAGACCCACTCCTCGGGCCGCGCCCGGCCCGGCGAGCGCGCGGCGGCCCGTCGTCTAGGCTGTCGACAGCATGCCTGTAGGACTCAGGGAGGACCACCAGTGGCCAGGGGAATCAGCACGGCGACCATCGCCCGTCGCGCGGCGGCGCTCGCGATCGCGGCGGCCGCGGCGACCGGGCTGTCGGCCTGCGGCGCGGGTCAGGTGACCCAGACCGACACCAAGCAGACGGCGATCGCCGGCGTCAACATCGACGAGGGCGAGCTGTCCCTGCGCGACCTCCAGGTCGAGTACGCCACCGGTGAGGGCTTCGAGGAAGGCGGCGCCGCGCCGCTGCGGGTGTGGATCGCCAACGACAGCGACGAGTCGGTCAGCCTGACCGGCATCGAGACCGACGCGGCCGAGAACGTCACCCTCGTCGACGTGGGCGGGCCCGGCGTCGACGTCCAGGAGACCACCGAGCCCCCCGAGAGCAGCGCGACGTCCGAGGCGCCCGCCGCCGGCGACGACGAGGCCACCGACGACGCCACGGAAGCGACCACGGACGGCGCGAGTGACCAGGCCACCGATGAGGCCACTGACGGCGCGACCGAGGGCACCACGGATGAGGCGACCGATGGCGCTACGGACGAGGCGACGGACGGCGCCACCGAGGGCACCACGGAAGCGCCCACCGGCGAGCCCACCGAGGACGCCCTGACCGGCTCGCCCGAGTTCGACATCGAGATCGCCCCCCACGCGTTCGTCCGCCTCGACAAGGGCGTCGAAGACAGCGACTACCTCCTGCTCGAAGGCCTCGCCGAGCCGCTCCTGCCCGGCCAGAACATCACCGTGACGTTCGTGTTCTCCAACGGCCAGGAGATTGCCGTCGAGCTCCCGGTCGGCCAGCCGATGACCGGCGACCAGGACGACCGCTCGTACCTGGAGCACCCCGGCGTCGCCCACTAGGGCCGCCGCACGCGTCTTCGAGGCTTCGCTCCCGCTCGCCGGGGGCGAAGCCTTTTCGCTTTCGCCTCATCTTGCGAGCGGCCAGCGCCGCTCGACGGTCTCGGCCCGCCCCCGGCGCTGGAAGTACGCCTCCAGCGAAGCCGCGTCCTCGGCGTGCCAGCGCACCTGCGCCTCGTGCAGCTCCCGCGGCTCCATGGCGCCGATCTCGGGGAAGCCCGCTCCCAGGACCCGCGCCAGCGCCACCGTCGCCGCCGCGTCCCCCGCCGCCGAGTGCGCCCCGTCGAGCGCCACGCCGTAGTGCGCGGCCGTCGCCCCGAGCGTGCGCTTGCCCTTGCGGAACCGGTCGACGCGCTTGTCCAGCACCGCCGGGTCGACGACCGCGGCCCGCTCCCAGTCGGGCGCGGGAATCCCGTGCCGGTCGAGCTCGAACGCCAGCATCGTGAAGTCGAACCCGGCCCGGAACGCCACCAGCGGGGTGCCCGCGTCGATCGCCGCGGCCAGGCTGGAGGCGATAGCGGCCAGCGCCTTCGCCGGTGGCTCCCCCTCGGCCCTGACCTGCTCGTCGGTGATGCCGTGGACGCGGGTGGCGCCCGGCGGGATCGGCACGCCCGGGTCGATCAGCCACGTCTCGCCCATCCAGGCCGCCTGCGGCTCGCCGGGGCCGACCGCCTCGACCGTCACCAGCGCGGCCTGCACGATCCGGTCGTCGGCGCACACGACGCCGGTGGTCTCGGTGTCGAATCCAAGAAGCGGGCCTTCATACCAATGCATGCTCATGGCGACACCTTAACCGCCGGGTGTGACAACGCCCGATACGATCGCTGCTGTGCGCAAAAGCGCGTAAATCCCTTCTTATACATATAAGCGATCCCCTGGAGGAGCATTGGACTTTCTCGATCCAGTCATCGACCCCATACAGTCGTGGGCGGACGGCCTCAACGCGGACTACGGGGAGGGCGTCGGCAAGGTCAGCGAATTCGTATGGGGGCCGTGGCTGCTCATACCCCTGCTGGTCCTCGTCGGCGTCTACCTCACGACGCTGCTGGCCGGCATCCAGTTCCGCCGCCTCGGCTACGGCCTGTGGCTCGCGCTGTTCAAGCGGCACGAGAACCGCGAGTCCGAAGGCGACATCAGCCACTACCAGGCCCTGTCGGTGGCCTTGGCCGCCACCGTCGGCGTCGGCAACATCGGCGGCGTCGGCGCCGCCATCGCCCTGGGCGGGCCCGGCGCCCTGTTCTGGATGTGGGTGACCGGCCTGGTCGGCATGGCCACCAAGTACTCCGAGGCGCTCCTGGGCGTCAAGTTCCGCCAGGTCAACCGCAAGGGCCAGCAGACCGGCGGCCCGCAGTGGTACCTCTCGGAGGGCATCAGGGGCCCGCTTGGAAAGATCCTCGCGATCGCCTTCGCGATCTTCGCCGTCGTCGCCAGCTTCGGCATCGGCAACGCCGTCCAGTCCGGGAACGTCGCCGGGGCCGTCCAGGCCCAGCTGCCCGAGGACACGTTCTGGACCCCGTCGTGGACGGGCGTGACCATCTTCGTCCTGGTCGGCCTGGTCATCCTCGGCGGCATCAAGTGGCTCGGGCGCGTCGCCTCGGCGCTCGTGCCGTTCATGATCGTGTTCTACATCGCCGGTTCGCTGGCGGTCCTGGTGCTCAACGTCGACGCGCTCGGCGACGCCTTCGCCGAGGTCTTCGAGCAGGCGTTCACCGGCGGCGCCGCGGTCGGCGGCTTCACCGGCGCGGCGATCCTGACCGTCATCCGCGCCGGGGTCTCCCGCGGCCTGTTCTCCAACGAGTCGGGCCTGGGCACCGGCGGCATCGCGGCCGCCGCGGCCAAGACCGACCAGCCGGTGCGCCAGGCGCTGGTGTCGATGACGCAGACGTTCATCGACACACTCATCGTCGTCACCCTCACCGGCCTGGTCATCGTCGTCAGCGGCGTGTTCGGCACGACCCACGTCGTCGACGGCGAGGAGCAGCTGCTCGGGGACGCCGCGCTCACCCGGCTGGCGTTCGAGACGGGCCTGGGCGGCGTCGACACCACCGGCGGCACCATCGGCGGCCTCATCGTCACCATCTCGATAGCGACGTTCGCGTTCTCCACACTCATCGGCTGGTCCTACTACGGCGAGAAGTGCCTGGAGCGGTTCCGCGGCGACTGGCTGATCCTGCCCTACCGGATCGTGTTCGTCGTGGTCGCCTACCTCGGCGCGGTCACCAGCCTCGACCTGCTGTGGGCGTTCTCGGACATCGCCAACGGCCTGATGGCGCTGCCGAACCTCATCGGCCTGGTGCTCCTGTCGCCGCTGGTCTACCGCGAGACGAAGCGGTTCTTCGCGCAGCCGGACTGGCGGATGCTGCCTTCGGACGCCGTCCCGGACGGCCCGGAGGCGAGAGGGGACGCATTGGAGACGGCATCGGAGTCCAAGTCGGATTAGGGCCGTGTCGTAGTCCGCGCCTAGCATGGTGGGCATGTCTGAGACCCGGCCCGGCGGGGCGAAACTGGAGGCGGTCCTCGAACGAGTCACGTACGCGAACGAGGAGACCGGCTACACCATCGCCCGCGCCTCGGCCGCCGGGTCGGGCAGCGAGCTGCTGACCGTCGTGGGCCCGCTGCTCGGCGCGCAGGTCGGCGAGAGCCTCGATCTGACCGGACGCTGGACCAGCCACCCCAAGTACGGCCGCCAGTTCGAGGTCTGGTCGTACCGGACGGTCCTGCCGGCCACCGTCCAGGGCATCGAGCGCTACCTCGGCTCGGGGCTCATCAAGGGCATCGGGCCCAAGACCGCCGGGAAGATCGTGGCCCACTTCGGGGTCGACACGCTCGACGTCATCGACGCCTCCCCTGAGCGCCTGGTCGAGGTGCCCGGGCTCGGCCCCAAGCGCACCAAGTCGATCGCCGCGGCCTGGGAGGAGCAGCGGGCCATCAAGGAGGTCATGGTCTTCCTCCAGTCGGTGGACGTCTCCACGTCGCTGGCCGTGCGGATCTACAAGAAGTACGGCGACGCCTCGATCGGGGTGGTCAAGCACGAGCCGTACCGCCTCGCCAACGAGGTGTGGGGCATCGGCTTCAAGACCGCCGACGCCGTCGCCCGCGCCGTCGGCATCGCGCACGACGCGCCCGAGCGGATCAAGGCCGCGCTCCAGTACACGCTCTCGGAGGCCGGGGACGCCGGGCACTGCTTCCTGCCCGAGCCGAACCTCGTGGCCGACACCGTCGAGCTGCTCGGCCTGGAGGCCGCGCCGGTCGCCCAGGCGCTCGGCGAGCTCGCCGAGGACGGCGAGCACGTCATCGCCGAAGCGGTCCCGGTCGGCGACGCGTCCGTCCCGGCCCGCTACCTGGCGCCGTTCTACCACGCCGAGCGCGGCCTGGCCGCCGGGCTCCTCGCCCTGCTGCGCGCGAACGAGGACCGGCTCGGGGTCTTCGCGGGGGTCGAGTGGGACAAGGCGTTCGCGTGGCTGCGGCGGCGCCGCGACGCCGAGCTGGCGCCGGAGCAGGCCGCGGCGGTGCGCCTGGCGCTGACCGAGAAGGTCGCGGTCCTCACCGGCGGGCCCGGCTGCGGCAAGAGCTTCACCGTCTCCTCGATCGTCGACCTCGCCCGCGCCAAGGGCGCCAAGGTCATGCTCGCCGCGCCCACCGGGCGGGCCGCGAAGCGCCTCGCCGAGCTCACCGGCCACGAGGCCACCACGCTGCACCGCCTCCTCGAACTGCGGCCCGGCGGCGAGGCGGCCTTCGACCGCGACAAGCCGCTCGACGCCGACCTCCTCGTCGTCGACGAATCATCCATGCTGGACACGATCCTGGCGAACAAGCTCGTCAAGGCCGTGCCCGAGGGCGCGCACCTGCTGTTGGTGGGCGACGTGGACCAGCTGCCGAGCGTCGGCGCCGGGGAGGTGCTGCGCGACGTCCTCGCCGCCGAGACCGTGCCGCGGGTGCGCCTGACGCGGATCTTCCGCCAGGCCGCCGAGTCCGGCGTCGTCGCCAACGCCCACCGCGTCAACGCCGGGGAGTTCCCGGCCCTGGAGGGCTACGGCGACTTCTTCTATTTCGCGTGCGACGACAACGAGCTCGTCGCCGACCGCGTCGTCGACATCGTCGCCCGCCGCATCCCGGCCAGGTTCGGGCTGCACCCGGTGCGCGACGTCCAGGTCCTCACGCCGATGCACCGCGGCGGCCCCGGCGCGGGGAACCTCAACCTCCAACTGCAGGAGGCCCTGACGCCCACCAGGGACGGATCGCCCGAGCGCCGCTACGGCGGGCGCGTCTACCGCGTGGGCGACAAGGTCATCCAGATCCGCAACAACTACAACAAGGGCGCGAACGGCGTCTTCAACGGCACGGTCGGCGTCGTGGAGGCCATCGACACCGAGGCGCAGACGCTGCGGGTGCGCACCGATGAGGACGAGGAGGTCGACTACGAGTTCGCCGAGCTCGACGAGCTCGTCCACGCCTACGCGATCACCGTGCACCGCTCCCAGGGCAGCGAGTACCCGGCCGTGGTGGTCCCGGTGACCACGAGCGCGTGGACCATGTTGCAGCGCAACCTGTTGTACACGGCGATCACGCGGGCGAAGCGCCTCGTGGTGCTCGTCGGCTCGAAGAAGGCCCTCGCGGTGGCCGTGCGCACCGCGGGCACCGGCAAGCGCCACACTGGATTGACGCACCGCCTGGCGGCGTGAGACCCGTCTAGCGGTCGGCGGCTTCCTCGGCCGCCTTCGTCCGCTCGGCGGCGGGGTAGACGATCCAGTGCTCGCCTTGCTCGTCCTTCTTGTAGGAGCGCTGCGTGATCACGACCATGAGGCCGACCAGGCCGCCGCCGACGACGAAGAGCGCGAGGCTGACGATGTTGACCAGACCCATGACGACTCCCTATCGGTAATTCGTGAACTGGAGTGCGACGTCCAGCTCTTTGCCCTTGAGCAGCCGGATGACCTCCTGGAGGTCGTCGCGCTTCTTGCCGGTGACGCGGAGCTTGTCGCCCTGGATCTGCGGCTTGACGCCCTTGGGGCCCTCGTCGCGGATGATCTTGCCGATCTTCTTGGCGTGCTCGGTGCTGATGCCCTGCTGGAAGGCCACGTCGATCTTGGTCTCCTTGCCGGACTGGCGCGGCTCGGAGGCCTCCATGGCCTTCAGGGAGATGCCGCGCTTGACGAGCTTCTCCTTGAGCACCTCCAGGGCGGCCTTGACGCGGTCCTCGGTCTCGGCGGACAAGACCGCGGCCTCCTCGCCGCTGCGCTCGACGCCCGCGCCGGTGCCCCGGAAGTCGAACCGGGTCGACAGCTCCCGCTGGGCCTGATTGACGGCGTTGTCGAGCTCGGCCAGGTCGATCTCGGAGACGATGTCGAACGAGGCGTCAGCCATGGAAACCAGTCCTTCCGGTCGGTGGGGGCGACGGGCGTCGCGCGTGGTCGGGCGCGGCCCGCCGTGACCGGAAGCCTACCCGCCGGGGGCGGCGGCGCGAAGGCGAGCCGTGCTGGGCGGCAGGGGGGAGTGAACGCGATCTCATCGGGGGAGAACCCGGTTGCGGTGCCCCGGTGCGGTGACGCTATCCTTGCTCTCGCTACACAGCACGGCAGGTTGCCCGAGCGGCCAAAGGGAGCTGACTGTAAATCAGCCGGCATTGCCTACGTAGGTTCGAATCCTACACCTGCCACCCGCGCGTGAACGGCCCGTGACCTGGCAAGATCCGGTCGCGGGCCGTTTCGTCGTCGGCGATGCGACCGTCGAACAGCTCGGCGAGGCGCCGCCGGTCCGAGACGCCGAGCTTGCGGTAGGCGTTCGACAAGTGGTATTCGACGGTCCGCTTCGAGACGAACAGCCGCCGGGCCGCCTCCGCGTTCGTCGCGCCCGCCGCGGCCTCCCGCGCGACCTCGAACTCCCGCGGCGTCAACCGCGTGATCGGCGAGGGCCGCGCATGGCCGGGCCCGACCCGCCGCTCGCCGCACGCGGCCAGCTCCGAGCGGGCGCGCTCGGCCCACGCCGCCGCGCCGAGCGCGTCGAACACCGCCTCGGCCTCGCGCAGCCGCACCCGCGCGTCCGCCTTCCGACGCAGGCGGCGCAGCCGCTGGCCCCACAGCAGCCGGGTGCGCGAGGTCTCGAACATGTTCGGCGAGCGCTCGTGCAGCGCGATCGCCTCGGCGAACGCCGCGTCGAGGTGTTCGGGCGCGGCCAGCAGCGCCCGGCACCGCGCGGCGGACGCGAGCATCGTCGGATGCGCCATCCGCTCGGCCGCCGCCGCGAACTCCTCCAGCGGCCCGGTCAGCGCCCCGGCCCCGTCCAGCCACCACCGGGCCTCGAACAGGTCGGGGAAGCGCGAGGTGTAGCCCGAGATCACCGACCCCATCTCGGCCTCGATCCGCCCGGCCTCCTCCAGCGCCTTCGCCGCCTCGGCCGGCTCACCTGAGGACAGGCGCGCCAGTCCCTCGACGCAGCGGTCCAGGTGCCGGTGGGCGCGGGTGCGGCCCCCGATGCCCTCGGCGGCCCGTGCCCGCAGCGCGCGGCACTCCTCCGTGCGGCCCCTGGCGGCGAGCAGGTAGGCGTGGCGCAGGAGGATGAACGGGTAGGGGGCCAGGAAGTCCCCTTCGAGCGTCAAGCGCTCGCACGCGGCGTACTCCAGTTCGGCGCGGTCCCATTCGCCGACGCAGTGCATCAGCATCGCCGACATGATCCCGGCCGCGACGCTCGCGGTCGTGGGGCCGGGGGCGGCGGCCGCGACCGCGCGGCAGCGGTCGAGGACCCGCCCGAACGCCGCCACTTCGTCGAGCCAGCCGAGCACCGCCCCGATCATGCCGGTCGGGACGCCGGGGTCGAGGCCCGTCGACCAGTCGAACCGGTCGATCCAGTCCGAGCGCAGCACCTCGCCCGCCCCCGGACCGGCCGTCATCACCGCGATCATGTCGCAGAACAGCCGCTGGGCGAGGCCGAGCCGCTCGTCGGGCACCGCGCGCCGCACCAGGTCCACCGCCGCCTGCGCGGCCCGGTAGTCCCCGGTCGTCTGGTGGCCCGATGCCAGGGCCATGAGCAGTTCGGTGCCGGCCTCGCGCCCGTCGGGGTCGTCGCCCGAGGCCAGACGCGCACCCAGTCGCATGAGCCCGTCGCGGTCGGGCGGGGGCGCGCCCTCCACCCACAGGTCGACGACGGCCAGCCGCCGCCGCCACCGGGCCGATTCCACTTCGTCTCGCGCCTGGTCGATCATGGACCGCAGCAGCGAGGCGGCCTGGGCTCCCGCGCCCGCCCGCATGAACGCCGAGACGGCCTCGGCCCGGAAACGACGGCGGTCCTCTTCGGACGTTGTCAGGCGCGCGGCCCGGTCCCAGGCGCCTGCCGCCTCGGCCCAGCCGCCCTGCGCCTGCGCCCGCTCGGCCGCGGCGGCCAGCGCCGCGACGACCTCGCCGTCGTCGGCCGAGCCGGTGCGCTCCAGATGGAACGCGAGACGGCCCGGATCGTCGCCGAACACCGCGGCGAGGGCGGTGTGCGCCTCGGCCGACTCGCGCGCGGTCGCGCCCGCGCGCACCGCGAACCGGACGCTCGGGTGCGCGAACTCGCAGACGCCCTCGACCAGGCGCACCAGGCCGAGCCGCTCGGCCGCCTCGAACGCCGCGGCCGACAGCCCCGAGCGCGACAGCGCCGCGCGCAGTCGGCCCGCGTCGAGCGGGTCGAAGCTCGCCAGCAGCAGCGCCATGCGCGCGCTGCGGTCGAGCCTCTCGAGCCGGCGCCCGTACAGGCGGCTGCCCGAGCGTCCGGCCGGGAACGTGTCGGGCAGCGGCTCGGCCCCCGAGCGCTGGCCCGCGGAGAGCTCGACGGGCAGCTCGGTCAGCAGCAGCGGCAGGCCCGCGGCGCGTTCGATGATGCGGTCGGCGACGAAGCCGCTCAGCTCCGGGTGGCGGCCGCGCAGCATCCGGCGGGCCTCGGCCCGGTCGAGCGGCCCCAGCCGCACCGCCTCGCCGATCGCGGCGAGGGCGTCCTCGCCTTCGGAGCGGACGCCGAACAGCACGCACACGGCGTCGGCGTCGAGGCGGCGGGCGGTGAAGATCAGCGCCTGGCGGCTGGACTCGTCGAGCCACTGGGCGTCGTCGACGACGATGAGCACCGGCCGGGACTCGGCCAGGAGCGTGACGAGCGAGAGCAGCGCGCCCGCCACGGTGAGCGGATCGGGCGGCGTCCCCGGCTCGAACGACAGCGATCGGGACAGGTGGCGGCGGTGCGGCTCGGGCAGGGCGTCCACGTCGCCGCGGAGTGGCCACAGCAGCTGGTGGACGCCCGCGTAGGCCAGGCCGGTCTCGGCCTCGTGGCCCGAGGCCCGCAGCACCAGGGCGCCGCTCGGAGCCGAGGCGGCGGCGAGGTCGATGAGCGCGGTCTTCCCGGCGCCCGCCGCGCCGCTGAGCACCAGCACCCGCGAGGCGCCCTCGGCGGCGCGGGCGAGGGCGTGCTGGATCCGGCGCACCTCTGCGGCGCGTCCGACGAGGTTCGGGGCGGGCATCAGTCATAGACGCTACCCCGGCGAGGCATCGAGCGGGGGACGGAGGAGTGTGCCGCCGGCCGGGCAAGCGCCGGCGGCACACTGTTCAGGAAAGCTGCTCGACGACGCTGAAGGCGTACCCGACCGCGATCGGGTCGTCGTGGGCGAAGTCGTCGTCCTCGCCGCTTCGGACGCCGACGACGCCGCCCCAGTCGCCGGTGGTGAAGTACACCGACGAGCCCCTGGTGTCGAACGAGCCGAGCCCGAAGATGCCCTTGTGGAGCTGGCCGTTCTCCAGGCCCTCCACGGTGTCGCGCGGCTCGGCGGAGGACTCCAGGAAGTTCGACTCGAAGTCCGCCCTGGTCTGGTACATGATGCTGACGACGGGACCGCCCTCGCCGCCCCAGGTGCATTCCTGCGCCTGGGGTCCGAACGAGCCGTCCTCGGGTTCGGGGACCGCCTCGCCGAAGACCGGGGCCAGCGCGGCGTCGGTGAGCATGGCGCACGCGCCGGACGCTTCGGCGGCGGGCGCCGAGCCGCCGCAGTGCTCCTCGGTGTAGCCGCCGATGGCCTCCATGCCGTCGAGGGCCGGTCCGGCCGTGCCGGTGATGTCGGTCGAGAGCTCGCCGAGGACCTCGGCGGTCGTCTGGCCCTCGGCGATGGCGGCCTCGGCGAACGCGTCGTCGACCGCCGCGTAGAACGCGGTGGCGTCCGCCCACGCGTCGGCGATCTCGGCGGGCGGCTCGGTCGACTCGAGCAGTTCGCGGGCCGCGGCGGCGGACGCGGCGGTCTCGGCGGCGTCGGCCATCATGCCGCCCGTCATGAGCCCGGCGTGCGAGCCCAGTTCCGTGAGCGTCGCGCAGACGTCGTCCCCGGACGCTTCGGCCGCCTCGGTGGCCGCCGTCGACTCGGCGGGGCCTTCGGTGGCCTCGCCGCCGGGGGGCGACTGTTCGCCGCATGCGGCGAGCGCGACGATGAACACGGGCACGACCAGGGCACTGATCTTGTTGGGGATCTTCATATCCCCGAAGTTAACCGCCGGTGGGCCGATCGGAATCCGTAGGCGCTACCGGGGTGTGCGCCTCCTGCCCGGTGTGCGGCAGCCACGCCACGACCTGCCAGCCGCCGCCGGGCCGCGGCTCGGCCCGTAGCTGCCCGCCGACGGCCTCCACGCGCTCGCCGAGGCCCAACAGTCCCATCCCGCCGCCGCTCTGCGCCAGGCGGCCCCGCGCGGCCCGCCCGTCGTCGCGCACGCTCACCTCCAGGCCGCCCGAACCGGCCGCCGCCACGACCACCCGCACCTGCCTGGCGCCCTGCGCGTGCTTGCGGACGTTCGTCAGCGACTCGCGCACGATCCGGTGCGCCGTCGCCGCGATCTCCGGAGCCACCTTCCCGGCCAGCTCCGGGGAGATGAAGCAGGTCGCGTCGGTGCCCTCCCGGCTGAACCGCTCCACCAGGTCCTCGATCTGCGACAGGTCGCCCAGCGGGTTCACGCCGGTCCCGCCGTCCTCGTCGCGGAGCATCTTCACCATCCGCCGCATCGAGGCCAGCGCCGCCAGGCCCGCCTCCTCGATGTCCGCGAACGCCTTCGCCGCATACGGCGGAAGCGAAGCCCCCTCGGGTTCGGGGCGCGGGCGCGGCGACGCGCCCGGGGCGGTGTCGGTGACCTGGGCGGCCTGCGCGAGGACGACGATCCCAGTGACGTGGTGGGCCACGAAGTCGTGCATCTCGCGCGCCAGCTCCAACCGCTCGGCCCGCCTGACCTCCTCCTGCGTCTCCCGGCGCAGTTTGTCGAGCCCGCGCAGGTAGGCGCCGAAGCCGACCACCGTCGACAGGCCCATGCCCGTCATGACCATCCCGCCGAAGACCGAGCCGGGGTAGACGTAGAACCGCAGGCCGATCGCTAGGATCGCCGCGCCGAGCACGAACGCGACCCACCGTCCCGGCGGCGCGTCCCAGTGCCGGACGGCGAACAGCATCAGCAGCAGCAGTGCGAAGCCCTCGGCCACGCCGATGCCCCGCTCCGATGTCGTGAGCAGGTGGGCCAGCGTCGCCGCGAGCGACGCGAACGCCGCCACGGCGATCCAGCGTTTGCGCCCCGGCCGGTAGCACACGTACACGCCGATGACGAACAGCGACACCGCGGCCTGCACCGGCCCTACCAGTGTGGCGATCGCCATGCCCGTGTCGATACCGCTCGAGAGCGACTCGCCCGCCAGCACCAGCAGCAGCCCTGCGATGATGCCGGACTTGAGCGTGCGCGCGCCCATCGCGGTCAGTCGGGCACTCCAGCCGGGTTTCGCGCTCATGCCCTCGAACCTAGCCGGGAAAAACACCGCCTCCGCCGAATGGCCGACCCGCCGGGCCCGAAACCGGTCATCGAGCCGAAGCCGGACCGATGCCCGAACGGCGACAGTGGTGTCATGAACGGATTCCTCGACGTCGGCACGGTCGTCAGCCTCGCCCTCACCGCCGCGTTCCTCCTCGCCGGCACCGCCCTGCCCTTCCTCTCGCACCACCGCAAGGAGCAACGATGAGCGCGCCCATGCTCACCGCCCACGCCCTCCGCAAGCACTACGGCACCGCCGTGGCCCTCGGCGGCGTCGACTTCGCCGTCACCGGCGGCGAATCGGTGGCCGTCACCGGGCCCTCGGGCTCGGGCAAGTCGACCCTGCTGCACTGCCTCGCGGGAGTCATCCGCCCCGACGAGGGCGAGGTGCGCCTGTTCGGCGAGCGCATCGACTCACTCTCCGAACGTGAACGCAGCAGCCTGCGGCGCACCAGGTTCGCGTTCCTGTTCCAGTTCGGACAGCTGCTGCCCGAGCTGCCCGCCGAGGAGAACGTCGCACTGCCGCTCATGCTCGGCGGCACGCCCCGCCGCAAGGCCCTCGGCCCGGCCCGCGAGCGGCTCGCCCAGCTCGGCCTGGCCGGCAAGGAGGACCGCCGCCCCGGTGAGCTGTCCGGCGGCGAGGCCCAGCGGGTCGCGCTCGCCCGCGCGCTGGTCGTCAACCCGGCCGTCGTCTTCGCCGACGAGCCGACCGGCGCGCTCGACCGCGCCACCGGCGACCAGGTGATGGGCGTGCTGCTGCAGACGGTCGCCGAACTCGGCGCGGCCCTGGTCGTGGTCACCCACGACCCGCTCATCGCCGCCCGCTGCACCCGCACCATCGAGATCCGCGATGGCCTGCTCCACACCGGCGAGATGACGGAGGCGCGCCGATGACCGCGCTCGCCTGGCGCCTGACCCGCCTCGGCGGGCGCCGTGCCCTGCTCTCGACCGGCCTGACCGCCTTCGCCGTGGCGGCGACGGCCCTGCTGCTGCAGTTCGTCGTCGCCTGCAACTTCGCGTTCGTCGAACGCGCCGACCGCACCGAATGGCGCGAGCCGCCCGCCGCCGAAGGCGGCTCGGCGATCCTCGCCAGCGCGATCGACTACTACGGCGACGACCAGATCACCCGCATCGACCTGGCGCGGCTCGACGACGACGCCCCCGCGCCGCCCGGTCTGGACGCCTTCCCGGCCCCCGGCGAGGTCTGGGTCTCCCCGGCACTGGCCGAGCTGCTCGAAGGCGTCCCCGATGAGGACTTCCTCGCCCGCTACGACGGGGCGATCGCCGGCACCGTCGGCGCCGAGGCCCTCGCCCACGAAGGCGAACTGCTCGCCGTCGTCGGCCGCGAAGCCGACGACCCCGCCATGACCACCGAACGCAGCGACGGCGACATGGTCTCGCCGCGGACGATCGACGGGTTCTCAGGCGGCGAGGCGTCCATGGTGTACGGCGTCTACCGGCCCGCGGCGATCGTGGCCACCGTCCTGATGGCCGTCCCGGTGGCCGTCTTCGGCGCCGCCGCTGCCAGGCTGACCGTCGCGCGGCGCGACGAGCGCCTGGCCGCGCTGCGGCTCATCGGCGCCACCCCCGCACAGGTGGTGCGGCTGACGCTCATCGAGACCGTCCTGGCGGCCGTGGCCGGGACCATCGCGGGCACGCTGCTGTGGATGGCGTCCACGCCGCTGTTCGCGCGCATACCGATCGACGGCGGGCCGTGGTACGTGGCCGACCTGTGGGGCGGGGCGGCGTGGATGCCGGTCGTCGCCGCGGCCGTGCCGCTCATGGTCGCCGTCTCCGCCGTCGTCGGCCTGCGCGGCGTCGTCATCAGCCCGCTGGGCGTGGCGAGGCGGGTGCGTCGCAAGGGACTGGGGGCGATCCGCCTGGCGGTCTTCGCCGCCGTCGCGGTCGCGTTCCTCACCCTCAGCCAGCTGCTGGGCAGCGGCGACATGATCTTCACGGCGGTCTTGCTGGTGCTGTTCGGCGCGATGATCGCGGCGCTGAACCTGACGGGGCCGTGGGCGGTGCAGCAGATCGGGAAGATCCTGGCGGGCACGGCCCGCGGGCCCGCCAGGATGCTGGCGGCCAGGCGGCTGCTCGACGACCCCAAGGCGGCCTGGCGGGGCGTCGCCGGTGTTGCGCTGGCCGGGTTCATCGCCGGGTCGATTGCCCTGGTCCCCATGGGGCAGCCCGAGCTCGAAACGACCGCGACCGAGACGCTCTCGGCGGTCGTCGACTCAGGGCACGCCGAGGAGCTCGCCTCGCGGGCCGAGGCGGCCCTCGACGGACTGGCCGAAGTGGAGCTGCACGAGCGCACCGACCGGTTCGACGAGAGCGAGACGGTCGCCGTCGTGACCGCGACGACGCCCACTGGCGAGCTCGAACACGTCAGGAGCATCCTCACCGCGACCCTCGCCGGGGACCCGCCGCAGCGCGCGACGGACCAGACGATCCTGTCGAACCAGATCATGGCCAGCGTCCGCGTCGGCGCGATCGTCGTCCTGGCGGTCGTGTTCGCCACCGCGGCGCTCTCGGCGGGCATCTCGTCGATCGGCTCGGTCCTGGACCGCCGCAAGACCTACCGGCTGCTGCACCTGTCGGGGACGCCGCAGCGCGTCCTGGACGCCGCCAGGCGCCAGGAGACACTGCTGCCGCTGGCGGTCATCGGCGGCGCGTCGGTGCTCGCCGGGATGGCGCTGAACGCGCCCCTGATCGGCTCGCAGGGCCTCCAGGACGCGAGCGGGGCGCTGATCCTCGGGGTCACGCTCGCCATCGGCACGGCGGCGGTCATCGGCGCCGGGGCCCTCTCGCGCCCGCTGCTGCGCGCCACCATGAACGACGTCAGCCCCCGGCCGGACTGACCGGTGCGCCCGTCCCGCTGGGAGATCACCGAAAGATCAGTACGAACAGCGTGATGAGCACTATCAGGATCGAGGCGGCCGCGGCCCGAACCGCCCACCATGCCATGAGCATCTCGGCCACTGTGGGAGGTTCGGGCCGCGGCCGCGGGGAATCGGGGCGCTCCCACGGCCACGGGCGTTCCCGGTGCTCGCCGCCATCCCGGTCGCCGGGCGTCTCGTCATGGGGCATCGAGACCTCCAGTTTCACATGAGTCCACATCGGGCGCTTCGCGGACGAGAGCTTCGATCACCGGAACTCGGAGGCCCGGCGGGGGACGCGCCGCCACAGGCGGTCGGCGATGTCCACGGCCACGGTCGCGACGAACGGCGCGGTGGCCAGCAACAGTACGGAAGCCAGCTCCGGTGGCAGTTTGCCGTCGATCATCAGGTTCCAGGTCAACGGCAGATTCACGATATTCACCGGGATGAGGATCGCGAACCAGAGCGCCGACCGCCACGGGAAGAGTACCGACGACAGCTCCAAGCGGAGCTCCGAGTCCCAATCCGGTCGCCGTGTGGCTTCGAGGAACAGCAGTTTCCTCGCCTCATCGTCGTGTTGCGCCAGGTACTCGTCCACGTCTGGGAAGGTCGTCCCGCCGAGCTTGCAGTCCCGCACATAGGACCTGAAGGTGCGGTCCTCTGCCTCCTTCATGGTGTTATATCTCCGCAGGAATACGACCATGAGGGCGTATACGGCCACCGAAAATCCTATGAGGACCATCAACCAGTACATTATGACGCGGACCTCCTATTCTCAGTGCAGGGATGGGCCTGAGCTCGCGCGGTCCGCCGCACGGCACTCACCGGCAGACCGGTCACGGAGACAGGACCGTGACAAACCCGTCCTCGGCTTCCTGATACTGCTCCCTCGCCATCTGGACTGTCGAGGCGATCCCTTCCAGAATGGTGTTCAGGTTCGCGAAGGACTCGTCCCACCGGGCCTTCCGCTCCTCGTACGCCTCGCGATCGGAGCCCATCCAGTCCAAACCATCCAAGCTGGTCCGAAGACCGCCGAGCGTCTCCTCGATCTCCTCCTTGCCCGTGTTCATCTCCGAGACCGCCGCTTCGAGCTCCTCGTATTCGACCTTGATCACTTCACTGCCCACGTCGCAACTCCCAGAATCGTCGTGTCGCTTCCTTCTGCCTGGCTTCGCTTTCCTGCCGCTCCTCGATCTCCTCATCGGTGAAGAACCGGCGGTCGGTGACCACTCCCGGGCCACGGGGCTTGGATATGCCGCGCCGCACCGCCCCCTTTCTGTTGAATATCGCGACGGCCTGCAGCAGCAGTGAAGGGAGGAAGAGAGCCAGCAATGTCAGATGCATCGGCCGTTCCCCCTCGTTGATGAGGATCGCGAACCCCTCTTGGAACGCTATGAGCGATATGAGGACGAAGTGGAACCGAAGCGGGCGCTTCCAAACATAATCCGGCGTGTACGGGAAGAACGAGACATGGCCCATCCACACCTTGAACCGATATCGGGAGTGGAGCAGCGCCGCTCTGCCGTGCAGTCGGTTGCCGTACTCGTCCACGAACGGCATGACCCGGCTCACGCACCACGGCACCGCCCAGACCACACCGGAGGCGATCGCCAGGATCAGCGCCGCCAGTGCCATGCTGAGGACCGCGCACAGTCCCCATTGCGCGGACAGGGTGAGGACGGTATCGCCGAGATCCATCTTCGTCATCGGAAGGGCTCCTTCCCCTGCGTGGTGGAGGGCCGCCGGGAAAGCCACTTCATCCGGATCACCACGCCCAGGATCGCGGCGGCGATGGTCAGGAGCCCGAGCCCGAGACCGGTCGCCGCGACCGCGGCGAACAGCCTCAGGAACCCGTCGACGACCTCAGGTTCGATCATCGATGTCAGCCTCGGTGGACGCGTCCCCGTCTTTGACGCCGGTGATCGTGCCGCGGAACCCGGTCGC
This sequence comes from Glycomyces arizonensis DSM 44726, assembly GCF_000482705.1. Taxonomy (GTDB): domain Bacteria; phylum Actinomycetota; class Actinomycetes; order Mycobacteriales; family Micromonosporaceae; genus Glycomyces; species Glycomyces arizonensis. The sequence continues at coordinate 98,429 of NZ_KI519474.1, forward strand.
GGTGATGCCGCCCGCGATGTCCTCGGCTTCGAGTATCGGATTGACTCGCCCGGCATTCGGGCTGTTCCTCAAAATGTCATCCACGCTGTCGGGGCCGGTGAACGCGTCGGCCATCTGGTCGTACGCGCCTCGCGCCGGGTCTCCGGTTCCCGGGGGAATGGTGTAGAGATCGATCTTGAGGATACTGGCGTTCTTTTTTATGAAGTCGTCGAACATGCCGTCGAAATTGCGGATCAGCTTGCCGAGGTTCCCCGCGACACCATCGACCGCGTCGAACACGCTTGAGCTGAGCTTCCCGAACGCGTTGCGGGCCTTGCCGATCTTCCCGAGCAGCTCGCCGACCTTCGCCAGCATCTGCGCGACCTTCGCGCCGATCCTCGCTGAGGTCTCGACCGCGCTCTCGATCGTCATGGCGATGCCGACGCCGATCGAGCCGCCGAAGGTCAGCGCCGCACTCGCCAGCGCCCCGAGCAGGATGATGATGACGCGGGAGACGAACTCGCAGAGCAGCTCCATGACGATGGCCTTGACCGTCGCCGCGACGATGCCGATGGCCGCGTAGCAGCCCGACACGGCCTGCGCCGCGCTCGCGGTGCCGCTCAGCATCTCCGCGAACGCCGTCGTCGTGTCGCGGTACGCCTCGGCGGCCTCGCCCTGCCACGCGGCGAGCTGCTCGACGAAACCGGCCATGTCCGTGCCGGCGTTGTCGAACGCCTGCGAGATGTTCGACCAGGTCTGGGAGATCGCGGTGATCGCGGCCGAGTCCCCGGTGAGCATTTCCAGCGGTTCCCGCAGCCAGTCGACGTGCTCGATGATCCAGCCGACCCCGGCCATGATGAACTCTTTGAACGGGTTGAGCGCGAAGGCGAGGACGTCGAGCGCGGCGACGGTGCCGTCGATCGCCAGCGCGGTACCGCTGAAATCCTCGGAACCGGCGGCCATGAGGTCTTTGCCGACGTTGGTGAGACTGTCGCCGAGGCGCAGCCCCGAGGTGGCGGACGGGCCGGACTCGGCGGTGTAGATGCCGGTGTCAGTGGGATTGCTGAAGGTGGCGTCGCTCATTCCCCGACCTCCTCTGCGATCCTCTCAAGGGCCGTGCACACCTGGTCGTCCACGCCCGTGTAGCACTCCGCTATGCCGTTGAGGGCCTGGGTGAGAGTCTCCGAGAGTTGCAGCGCCGCCCTGATGCCGTCCTGCGCCTGCCCCGCGACGATTTCCATCGCCGGCCAAGCGAGCGGGCTGAGGATGACGCCGTACTGGAGGTTCTCGTCTTCGTCAGCGCGTTCGGCGGCCGTGAGGCACTCCTGCAGGCGAGCGGTGATACCGGACTCGATCAGGGACGCCTGCGTCTGCAACGCTTCGGGGTCCACTTCGAAACCGCCCATCAGGCGTCTCCTCCGGGTGCGTACCGGCGCATGACGCCGATGGCTTCCGAATCCTCGCCGAGGATGTCGGACAGCACGTCGGTGGTCCGAGAGGAGGCTTCGGCGACGGCCGCATGGTAGGTGTCCATGATGAGCCGTGCGAGGCCCTGCCCCGACAGGTGGCGGTGGGCGGGGCCGAACTCGATCGACTGGAGTGCGCCGCTCGTGTTGACGGTGACGGTGACCTCCTCCTCTTCGGAGGTGGCGGTGGCGTCAGCCGCGCGCAGTCCTTCCTGCAGCCGGTCCGCGTTCGCCTTCATCGCCGCGATCCGGGATTCGAATTGGCGCATATACGCTTCGGGGTCGGTCGCCATCGACGGCCGATGGTCCGATGGGGGTGTGTGATCGTTCATGGGCTCCGATCTGAGCAATATTGAGATATTTAGTCTCTTGTGGACATTCGATGAGCGGCCGAGATCCTCGGCTCGCCCGGCGAACGGCTCCGGTTGTGATCGATGTGGATGATCGAGGGTGAGGCGGCCCGGCACCGGGGTTCGGCCGCCGCCTCTGTTCGGTTCTGGTCGTGCCCGCCCGGGTGAATTCGCAGCGGACCGGGCGGGCACGAGTTCAGATGGTGCGGGGTCAGGCGTAGGGGTCGCTGTCCTCGTTGCCGATGCCCCAGACGTCGTCGTCTTCGGTCAGCCAGGTCTCGCGGCCCTCGTTGTCCTCGGACGATCCGGTGCCGCCGCGGCCGCCGCCCATCATGCCGCTGCCCATCCGACCGGACTTGCCGCCCGCACCGGCCGCAGCTTTCCCACTGAGGCCGCCCGCACGGCCACCCGCGCCCATGCCGCCGCCACCGCGGCCGCCGCCCGCGCCGCCGATGAGGCCGCCACCGGCACCCAGCCCGGCGCCCCCGGGCCCCGCACCGATACCGCCGCCCGCGCCGGTAGGCAGGCCCGAGCCGCCTCCGAGGCTGCCACCGAGCCCGGCCCCCGGACCCGAGGCCAGACCACCGCTGATGTCGTCGGGATCCTCACCGGCATAGGAGGACCACGGGTTATCACTGTCCAGACCGGTGCCCGAACCGTCGGTCCCGTAGTCGCCGAGACTGCCGCCGCCTCCGCCGCCGAAGCCGCCCGAGCCGCCGCCGAAGGAGCTGGTCGACTCCGGCGGGTTGAGCCCGTCGATGCCGCTGGAGGTCGGCGACCCGTTGAAATCGCCGCCGCCGGGCGGTGAGTACCCGTTGTCGGTCAAATCGTCCCCGGACTCGCGGAACGTCGTGTCCTCCGAGGGCTCGGCCGTCGGGGTGAACTCGCTGGTGGAGACCTCCGCGTCGGTCCAGCGGGCCATGACCGTCTCGTTCTGCTCGGCCGCCCTCGCCTCATAGTCCTGATCGGCCTCTTCGTAGTCGGTGGCGGCACGGTCGTTGGCGTCCTGCTCGGCCAGCTGCTCGGCCTGCGTGTGCAGTTGGGCCAGTTCGGCCTCGGTCGCTTCGGGGTTCTCGGCCTTGAGCCGCTCGAAGTGGTACTCGGTCTGATCGGTCTTGTACTGGTTGAGCTCGTTGGCGTACTCCCCGTCGAACCCGCCCAGCTCCATGGCCTCCTCGGCGTCGCCGTCGCCGTACATGCATCCCTCGGCGACCTTGCAGTCCCCATCGGTGAACGGCGCTCGGACGTGGACCTTCGGGTTGGAGAACAGGCTGCCCTCGTCCTCGGTCCAGTACTGCGGCGCGGGGTAGGGCAGTTCGTGCGAGTCGCCACCCTGCAGGGCATAGATTTCGTCGGCCTTCTGCTTCAACAGGCCGATCATGCCCGAGGAGTCGTTGCCGATGTCGGCCGCGATCCGTTCGCAGTTCGAGAACACGGTCTCCATCTGCTCGGCGAACGCATCGAAGTCATCGCCCTGCCAACCATCCGACAGATGACCCAACTTCGTGTCCAGGATTGGAGCAACCGCGGAGTCCGGATTTTCTGAAAAGTCGTAGTTGAAGTTGAACCACTTGTCTGCGAGTGTTCGGAGTGCGTATTTGTCACCGTCGGTGGGCCTGATCTGGTAGACCAGTGACTGGACTTCCTCTGGGGACGGAGCGGCGGTGCCTCCGGCCACGCACTTGAAGCTCTCGACTTGCCCGGCGACCGGGATGGCCGAGACGAGCTTGACCCATGCCTCTTCGGCCGGGTTCGAAGTGTTGGTGCAGTCGCCGTTAGAGCAGGGAGCACCGTTGAGGAGGGCGGAGTTGGCAGTGGACTGCTGTTGCGCGATCGCCTCTGATCCCTCCATGCCTCCGTAGGTGTCGGTCTCGAACTCGATGTTGTCACCCATGATCACTGCACCTCCGCGATCAGGTTGTTGACAGTTTGGTTCACTTCAGGCAGATAGGTGTCAACGAACCATTGGTTCAGTTCGTCATCGGTAAAGGCGAGTGCGGGGTCGCCCCCACCACGGAGTCCGAAGTCATTGGTGTGGTAGAGCTGGATATGGAAAACCCACTGTCCGTCGCGGGCAACGACTTCGACGTTTGGTTGATCAGCATCGCCAATCCAAGAGACCATGGTTCCTTCATCCCAAGGATCCGCGAACTCCTCGGTTGCGGCGTCCGTCCACTCGGACGCCTCGGTCTCTGCGGAAGTAGCCCGGTCTTCGTAGGCGGCAGCGGCCTGGTCTTCGCCCTCGGTCGGGATGATCTTGACCTTGAGCTCACCGCTCATCCCGAAAGAATTTCCGCTAGAGGCCCCTTCCAGGCTGCCGAGGTAGATGATGCTGCCGCAGCCGATGGCTTCGGGGTCGAACGTGTTGCCGATTTCCTGGTTGCCCGGCTCGCCGCCTTCGGCGGTGGAGGAACCGTAGCCCTTGATGTCCATGTAGTCGGTGATGGGCTGGAGGTTGTCGAGCACCTCGCAGGCGTTCCAGGACGCCATTTCGGTGTAGACCGGGTTTTCGGATGCGGAGTCGCCGGAGGAGCCGTCATCACCGCCTGAGCCGTCTTCGGACTGGCAGGCGGTCAGAAGCAGTGCGGCCGCGCCGGTGGCCGCGAGGGCCTTGAAGAGTGTGTGCTTCATCGGAGTGTCGTGTCCTAGCTGTCGAGGTCGTTCTCGTGGGCGGAGGTTTCGGAGACGTTGGTCTCCTCGGCTTCGGCGTGCAGGCCGAGCGACTCGTTGATCGTCACGATCGCGCCGTTGAGGTCCGCCCTGAGCTTCTGGAGATTGTCCCAAGTCCTCTGATGGGCCTCGGTGTACTGATTCCTGGCCTCCTGGGACGCGTCGAGAAGGCCGAAGCCGGGCTCGACGCCCAACTCGTTGCCGGTGCGCATCTGCTCGACCAGGTCAGTGACGAAGTCGAGTCGGTTCTGCAGTTCGTCCCGGTACGAGGTCAGGTAGTCGGGGTCAAGAATCCGCTGGGCCACGGCACGGTCCTCCTGGGGGTCTTCGCTGGGGGTCTAAAACAGACGACCATCAGGTTATCAAGTCATCACAAACCGTGCGGTACAGGCGATGGTGGATCGGGAAGTTGATCATGGAATGCGGCTTCAAGGCATGTTAGCGATCAATTGCGAAGCGAAGGTTTGAGATCGCGCTGGCACGTACAGTGCTTGCACGCAAGAAGCGTGAGGTTTCGGTTGCGCGGCGGCGTCACTGGAGCTGTGGGAATTCGGGGCGATGTCAGATGCGCCACATGGGTGCATCGCGTGTCCCTTACGAACAGAACGGTATCGCGTTACGGCGATCTCGTGGGTCCCCATTGCTGTCAAGAAGATGACACGACCGGAGGAATACGCGTTTCGGTGGTTGATTTTGTGCCCCAGCTGTGCGATACATGATCTTCAACTGAATATGGACCGCGGGCCGCCGTCCAAGCGATCAAACAAAGTCGGCGGCCCGCTCAACCACCAGAGAGGAGAACCTCCCATGGTTAGGGCCACCCTACGCCAAAACCAGGTCTCGGTTCCAGAGCGAAACGCCTTCAACCACCCGAACGGCGCACCCGCATGGGCGGTGCCCGGCTTCCGGGCCGCCCCCGGTGCCCCGGCTCCGAAGAGCCCCTGGGACGCCTGGTCCGTGCCGCCGCGCCAGCGCAAGCCCTTCGCGCCGAATGTCCGCAAGCCGAGTCCGAAACCGGATCCGCTCGCAGGCTTCCGTCCTTGGCGGATCGACTTCGAATCGGAGTCCGCCAGTGTGGGGCCCGCCCAGAGCCGCCGTTACCCTGACGACCGAGCGCCCCAAAGCGGCCAGCTGCACCGGCTCCGGGAACCGCACGAACACGTCGACGCCCGCGCCTCTCGGAACGGATATCCGCACCAGCTCCAAGGGAGCCGGGAGCATGTTGACGCCTCGGCGCCACAGAACGGCCGTCTGCACCAGCTCCAGGAGCACCGTGAGCCCGCCGACGCCCGAGTACCCCAGAGCGGCACGGCCGCCCCGCCTCTCGCGGGGACCGCGAAACCCCGCAGCCTGACCAAACGGGTCATGCTCTTCTTCGGCTTCGCCTACCTCCTGCTCTCCGCGCTGACCTCCGGTCTGGTGTGGTCCTCCTTCGTCCTTCCACTCGGAGACGAGGAACCGCTGTTCACGCCCTACGCGCGAGAACGGCCTCGTCGTCGACTCCCGCGAGCGGATGAGAAACCGCAGCGCCCGCCCCGCGAGCCATCGCCCGAACCGGTACCCGATCCGACTCCTGAGCCGGTATCCGATCCGACTCCCGACCCGAGCAGTCCCGGCCTCCACATCCGGCCAGACGGGTCCCGTTTCCTCATCATGCGCCTGCCCTCCGACATCGCCGATCGGCTGCGAGGACGCGCCCCGTTCCTGGCGATCGGAGGCGCGCGATGAAGCCGCACCGCATTCGTGAGATCCGCCGCCGCTACGCCCGCGCGCTGGACGACATGCCCCTTCTCGTGCAGCCCACGGCGCTGCCCGACCCCGACAGGATCACCGTGCTCGGCACCGCCGCCGTCGCGGGCCGCGGCCTCCGGTTCGGCACCCAGGCGGACCTGCCGCGCCTGTGGGTCGCGTTCGCCGACGTCGAACCGGCGCTGCTCGGCTACGTCGCCGGACTCGTCGTCGGTGAACCGCAGCTGTGGATCTGCGACCGCGCGCACGAGTCCTGGGCGCTCGCGAACACGTCCGAGGTCAAGCGGGCCGCCGCAAACGTCTGGTTCGACTGCCAACGCGTCTGCGAAGGCTGACCGGTCGGCGTTCCCGAAGAGGCGCGGGCGGCGATTCGAACTGTCTATTGTGTGGCATCTCAGTTCAGCACTGTGGACGTAGGTGTCGCACAATAGAATTTCGCCTCCCGTGCCTCGTGGCCCTCTTCCGTTCCGTAACGGTTCAGCCACAATAGACTGATCGTCGCGGGAGTGTCCCCTACGGGACGGGGTCATGCCATTACGATCAGTGCTGCCGCGGCGTAGAGGGCCTACCCCGCCCGTCTCAGCGGCGCCATGGACCAACTCGGCGACGCGCCGGGTTCCGCGCCGCACTGCTCGCGGACCACCGCCTATTGCAACCAATACGAGGAAGTCTCATCGTGTACCAAGCCCAAGCCGTTCCGCCGCAACCTGCCCACCCGCCCGCGCCGCCGCGCAAACCGGCCTCGGTGGCCCTGGTCCAGACAGCGGTGTTCATCCCCGCCATCGCCACGCCCGCGCTCATCGTGCTGATGCTGCAACGCCTGGTCGACCTCATCGAGGCGCGCCGGCAATGGGATTCGATGGGGCTGGAGATGATCGAGGCCGGAACCACCCCGATGGACCTGGCCACGAGCGAGTTCCTGGGGGCGTTCAGCGTGCTCATCGCGCTTCCGGTGGTGCTGGCGTTCCTGGCGGTCCTCTCGGCGGTCGGACTGCACCGGCGTCGGCGCTGGGCCCGCGTCCTCACCGTGATCCGCAGCAGCGTGCTCCTGCTGCCGCTGGCGGCATGGGCGGTCGGCTGCCAGATCCTGGTGCTGGCCGTCGCGAAGCCCACCGCTGAGGACTACTACATCGGCCCGATCGACCCGTTCACGCTGAACGCCATCGCCGCGACCACCGCGTTCGTCGCCGAGCTGCTGGTGTTCATCCTGGTGCTCACCCGCCCCTCGCGCCGATGGGCGCCCAAGCGCTCCGCGGCGGCCGTGCCCGGTGGCCAATGGCCCCCCGCTCCCATGCCGCAGCCGTCGTACCCGAGCAGGTACTGAGCGGCCGGTGCGGTGCTTGCCTGGGGAGGGGTCGCGACCCTGCGCGCAACGAATGAGGCGCGTCCGCTTCGGGGTTCGGCGGGCCGGACTATCCGCGGAGCGCCTCGGTCTGCGCGTGGATGGACTCGACGTTCGAGACGAGGCCCGCGAGGGCCTGCTGGAGCTGTTCGAGCCCCTGCTTGATCCGCTCGATCTCGCCGACCTTGTCCTCGCTGCCGAGCGATTGGAACTGCCCCGACAGCTCGTCCGCGCTGCTCATCGATGCGGCGACGCTCGCGTTCGCCTGCTCGATCGCTTCCTTGTTCGCGCCGATCGCGCTCGACAGCTCATCGATGTTGGCCATGATGCACAGGCTCCGTTCTGTTCAGGGAAACCGCTGGCGGCCTTGGCATCAGACCCAGGCCCGCGAGACGACTGCCTTTCACGGTAGCGGATCGCGCTGTTCCTGTCATCGCACGCCGCACCGCTGGAAAACCGCCTCAGTGCGCTGTGCGGCGCATCGCCGGTTCGTCGGGGCTCTGGAAACCGAGCTGCCGGTACAGGCCCTCGCCCTGGCTGGAGGCGTGCAGGTCCACCGAGCGGATGCCGCGGTCGTCGAACCACCCGAGCAGCGCCTCCATGCACGCCCTGCTGAAGCCGCGACGCCGCCAGACGGGGTCGGTCGAGACGTTGAAGACCCAGCCGGACAGGCCGGTGTGGTGGAGCGGCGAAGGAAGCCGTTCAGTGATCACCCCGGCAGCGCAGGCGGCCAGCGTGCCCGGTCCGTCCGGCGTGTCGACGACCGTCACGGCCATCGTCGGCTCGGTCTCGCCCAGGCGTCGCCTCAGGATCGCCGCCGTCTCCTCCCGCCAGCCGTTGTCGTGGCACTCGAGCCATTCCTCGAGCATGACCTGGCGGAGGCGGACGATCTCGTCGATGTCGTCGTCTACGGCGAACCTCGCGATACCCATGTCCGTGAGAGTACTGTGGAACGTTGATGACCGTCGATTCGTCTTCGGACGTCCGGGACGGACAATCAGGCATCATGGGTTCCCTTGAGGCATAAAACATGTCATTATGTTCATATGGCCCATCGTCCCCGGAACCTGAGTTCCGAAGAGCTCCGCTTCATCCGGCAGCGCCCGGTGCGCTGGATGTCGCCGCGGACGCTCGCCGAGACCGCCGCCCGCTTCGGGCTCGCCCGGCTCCTCGGCGGATACCTCGACAAACGCGAGATCTTCGGCTCGCGGCCCCAAGACGTGTTCGCCCACGACGCGGGCGAGGAACTCTGGATCGACTACGTCGCCGACATCGGCGACGGCTTCGACGCCACCTATTCGATCGCCTACATGACCGCGCAGAAGGAACTCGAAGTCGAAGGCGAGCACCTGCCGCGCGGCTCGGTCCTCATCATGGGCGGCGACGAGGTCTATCCCGCGGCCAACTGGCACGAATACGAGCACCGCATGCGAGGCCCCTATGCGGCGGCCAACCCCGGCACCCCGGTGTCGCTCTATGCGATCCCCGGCAACCACGACTGGTTCGACGGGCTCACCGCCTTCAGCCGCCAGTTCGTCGAGGGCCGCACCTTCGGCGGCTACCGCACCGCGCAGGCCCGCTCCTACTTCGCCCTGAGCCTGCCGCACAACTGGTGGCTGTTCGCCGTCGACGCCCAGTTCGACGCCTACCTCGACCGCCCGCAGCTGGAGTACTTCAAGCGCGCCGCCGAAGACCTCGGCCCCGGCGACCACGTGATCCTGTGCGTGCCGCAGCCGTCGTGGGTGTGGACCGAGGACAATCCGCGCTCGTACGACCGGATCGCCCACTTCATCCGCGACATCATCGACGAGCGGGACGCCGACGTGCCGCTCATCCTCACCGGCGACCGCCACCACTACGCGCACTACGCCGAGATCGACGGCTCGCGGCACCTGGTGACCGCCGGAGGCGGCGGGGCCTACCTGTCGCCGACCCACAACCTGCCCGACGAGCTGACCGCGCCGCGCAAGTCCGTCAGCGAACCCGATGCGGTGCAGAAGCACTACAAGCTCACGCAGACCTACCCGAGCCAGGCGCGGTCCCTCCGCTACGCCTTCGGGATCTTCGGCCGACTGCCGCTGCTCAACAAGGGCTTCGTGCTCCTGATGAGCGTCATCATGCTCATAGGGACCGTGTCCATACTGGAAGGCACCGGCCCGTTCGTGGCCGTGGCGGCGGTGCTCCTGGCCGCCGGGGTCGGCTTCGCCCACCCCGGCCAGGGCACCAGAGGCGTGCGGCACTATCTGCTCGGCCTCTGCCACGGCGCGGCGCAGGTGGGGCTGGCGTGGGCGGGCGCACGGGTGGTCGACGCGCTGCCGTGGGCCGACTTCTGGTCGTTCGTGGCCTACGCGCCGGTCGCCGGGCTCGTCTCCACCTGGCTGGTGGGCCTGTACCTGGTGGTGGCGAACCGCTTCGGCGTCAACGCCAACGAGCTGTTCGCCGGTCTGTCCATAGCCGACCAGAAGTGCTTCCTGCGGATCAGGATCGGCCCCGAGGGCGCCACGGTCTACCCCATCGGGCTCGACCGCCGCGGCCGCCAGTGGGTCGCCGATCCCGAAGGCGCGCCGACCGACTCGTGGATCAAACCGGTCGAGCCGCTGCGCCCGCGCCTGATCGAGAAGCCGTTCAAGGTCCCGCAGCCGGGCCCGAGCCGCGCCTCGCTGCCGCAGCAGAGCCCGGTGCGGCGGCTCGTCGCGCAGGCGGGGGAGTGGCTCGGCCGGGACGATTGACGCCGCCGCACCGCGCTGATAGCGTTTTCCTCATGAGGTCTGACCATCCCGGCTCCTTCCCGCTGCGGCTGCCCGAGATGCCGCTGCACGACCCGTACATCGTCGCCGACGCCGAGAGCGGCCTGTACCACCTCTACACCGCCAATCAGGGCTTCACCGCCGGTGCGACCGGCCCGGTCGCCCCCGGCGGCGTCGGCACCATGGTCTACCGGTCCGAGAACCTCCGCGACTGGGCCGAGCCGGTCCCGGTGTTCCTCGTCGAGGACCAGGACGGGCCGTGGGCCGGGCACGGCGCGTGGGCGCCGGAGGTCCACCGGTGGAACGGCGCCTGGTACCTGTTCACCACGCTCCACGACGAGAACGCGGTGCTCGAAGTGCCGCCTCCCGACCAGTACGGCCTGCCGGTGCGGCTGCGCAATCACCGCCGCTCGACGGTCACGGCCGTCTCGGACTCGCTCACCGGTCCTTTCAGGATGATCAAGCCGGAAGGACCGATCCTCCCGGCCGAGCTCATGACGCTCGACGGGACCCTGTTCGTCGACGACGACGGCGGGCCGTGGATGGTCTACGCGAACGAGTGGCTCCAGCGCGTCGACGGCACCATCGAGGCCTTCCCGCTCACCGACGGCCTCGACGCGGTCGCGGGCGAGGCCGTCATGCTCTTCAAGGGCTCCGACGCCGCCTGGATCACCCGTGAGCTCCCCGCCGGGGTGCCGCACCAGCTCGCGCCCTATGTCACCGACGGGCCGCAGCTGTACCGCACGCCCGCGGGCGCGCTGGTGTGCCTGTGGTCGACCTACGAGAAGAACCGGGTCACCGGCGGCCGGATCGACGGCGATTACGTGCAGACGTACGCCGTCGCCGCCAGCGGCAGGCTCGAAGGCCCTTGGGTGCAGGGCGAACCGCTGGTGCGCGGCGACTCCGGCCACGGGATGCTGTTCACCGACTTCGAAGGGCGGCTGATGATGGTGCTGCACCGCCCGTTCACCGGCGCCCGCGGCAAGCTCTACGAGATGGAGCTGTCCGATGCGGACCTGCGGGTCGTCCGCCAGCGCACCGACCTCGACGGCGACGCCTGATCCCACCGACCTTGTGTTTACGTTCACATTGCTCTATGCTGCAAAGACAATTGATATATGTCTATCTTTTGGAACCTGAGACCGGACCGTCCCGGTCCGTCCCGGCACCTTTCGGGCTCCATCCGCACCGGGCGCGCGACCCCACTTCGCAGCGCGCCCCAGACATCCCTGCACATGGAGATAGAGCACATGACATCTCATACAACCGGCGGAGCCGTGCGCGGCCGCCGCCTCGCGGCCGCCCTCGCCGCGGCCCTCGGAGCGGTCCTCGCCGCCACCGCGGCCCTGTTCGCCACCAGTGCCGCGCACGCCGCGGTCGACACCGGCACCTGGTACGCCATCGAATCCCGGCACTCCGGCCTCGTCTTCGACATCGAAGGCGGCTCGACCGAGCCCGGCGCCGAACTCACCCAGTGGGGCTACGGCGGCAGCGAGAACCAGCAGTTCCGCTTCATCGACGCCGGAGGCGGCTACTACCGCGTCCAGGCCCGCCACTCGGGGCTCGTCCTCGACGTCTACGAATGGAGCGCCGAGAACGGCGCCACCATCGCCCAGTGGACCGACCTCAATGGCACCAACCAGCAGTGGCGGATCACCGAGAACGCCGAAGGCTACGTCTCCTTCGTCAACCGCTTCTCGGGCAAGGCCCTCGACGTCTGGGAGTGGTCCACCGCGCACGGCGCCCGCATCTCCCAGTACGACCCCACCGGCGGCACCAACCAGCAGTTCCGGCTCATCCCCGTCGAAGGCGACGGCGATGACGACGGCGGCGGCGACATCGACGCCGACCTCACCGTGGCCGCCGACGGCTCGGGCACGCACACCAGCGTCCAGGCCGCCGTCGACGCCGCCTCCGACGGCTACACGATCCTCGTCAAGCCCGGCACCTACCACGGCAACGTGACCGTGCCGAGCGACCTGACGGGGATCACCTTCGTCGGCTCCACCGGCGACGCGGCGGACGTGGTCATCACCGACGACCGCTGCGCCGGATGCGACAACGGCTCGGGAGGCACCTGGGGCACCACCGGGAGCGCGTCGGTCACCCTCAACGGCAACGACTTCACCGCCGAGGACCTGACCTTCTCCAACTCCTACGACGAGGCCGCGAACGGCAACAGCCAGGCGGTGGCCGTCAAGGTCAACGGCGACCGGATGGTCTTCGACAACGTCCGCTTCCTCGGCAACCAGGACACGCTGTACGCCAACTCCCCGGACGAGGACGAGGCCGGCAGGCAGTACTACCGCAACTGCTACGTCGAGGGCGACGTCGACTTCATCTTCGGCCGCGGCACGGCGGTGTTCGACAACTGCACCATCCGCTCGCTCGACCGCGGATCGGACTCCAACAACGGCTACGTGACCGCGGCCAGCACCGAGATCACCAACCCGTACGGGTACCTGTTCACCGGCTGCGACTTCGTCAGCGACGCGCCCGACGGCTCGGTCTACCTCGGCCGCCCCTGGCCCGCGGGCGGATCCGAGACGGCCCGCGGTCAAGTCCTGGTGCGCGAGTCGAACCTCGGAGCGCACATCCGCGACGACCCGTGGACCGACATGTCCGGCCTGGACTGGCACGACGCGCGCCTGCGCGAGTACGCCAACTCCGGCCCCGGCTCCGGCGTGAACGACGACCGGCCGCAGATGAGCTCCTCGGAGGCCTCGAACTACGAGGCGTCCGACTACCTCAGCGGCTCCGACGGCTGGAACCCGATGTAAGTCGCGCAGGGCGGGCGGCCCCGCCGCCCGCCCTGCGCCGGTCCTCGGGAGGAGGACCTGTCAGGACTCGCGGTCGTTCGCGTAGTTCTCCAGGTACTCCAACTGCTTCGGGTCCAGGCTCGGGCGGACCCGCTCGATCGCCCGCTCCACGTGCGCGGCGGTCACCACCGTGGCCTCCAGCGACTCGCGCATCGCCGTCAGCGCCGCCTCCCGCACCAGGGCCGCGCAGTCGGCCGCCGAATACAGCCACAGCTCGTCGGCGATCGCGTCGAGGTCCACATCGGGTGCGAACGGCACGTTCTTCGCGTTGGCCCGCAGGATGTCGGCGCGGCCGCTCGCGTCCGGCGGCGGCACGTACACCAGGCGCTCCAAGCGCCCCGGCCGCAGCAGCGCCGGGTCGATCATGTCCGGCCGGTTCGTCGCGCCCACCACCACGACGTCCCGCAGCGCCTCGGCACCGTCCAGTTCGGTCAGCAGCGCCGCGACCACCCGGTCGGCCGTGCCGCCGTCGGTGCCGCCGCCGCGCACCGGCGCCAAGGCGTCCAGCTCGTCGAAGAACATCAGCGTCGGGCTCGCCTGCCGTGCCCGGCGGAACAGCTCCCGCACGTTCTTCTCCGACTCGCCGACCCACTTGTTCAAAAGTTCGGAGCCCTTGACGCTCAACACGTTCGCGTGGCCCTCACCGGCGACGGCCCGCACGATGTAGGTCTTGCCGCACCCGGGAGGACCATAGAGGAGAATGCCGCGGGGCGCCTCGATGCCCAGGCGCGTGAACGCGTCCGGGTAGGTCAACGGCCACAGCACCGTCTCGGTCAGCGTCTGCTTCAGCTCCTCCATGCCGCCGACGTCGTCGAGCGTGAGCCCGCCGAGCTCCACCGAGTCACCGGCGAGGCTGGTGGGCCGCACCGATTCGAGGGCGCCGTCGAAGTCCTCGGGCTGGAGGGCGGTCGCGCCGCCGTCCTTGGCGCGCAGAGCGGCCCGGACGCCGGCCTCGCGGACCATGACGGCGAGGTCGGCGGCGACGTAGCCGGGGGTGCGCTGGGCGACCGCTTCGAGTCTGACGGCTTCGGCGACGCGCATGCCGCGCGTGAAGTAGGCGAGGAGTTCGCGGCGGGCGTCCGTGTCGGGCATGGGGACGACGACCTCGTGTTCGAGGCGGGAGCGGACGGCCGTGTCGACGTCCTCGACGCGCGCGGTCGTGCAGACGACGGCGTGCTCGCTCGCGTCGTCGAGGACGTCGCCGACGAGACGGGAGAACATGGTGCCGAGCGGGGTGCGGCGCGCGGCGGGAGCGAGGTGCTCGACGCCGGTGACGAGGAGGACCCCGGGGTCGTCGAGGTCGGCGAAGGCGGCGCGGAGCCGGTCGGCGGCGGCGTTCGCTTCGAGCGCGGCCAGGTCGGACCCGGAGACCTCGGAGACGCGGGCGCCGACGGCGTCGGCGACGGAGCGGACGACGGTGGCCTTTCCGGCGCCCGCGGGGCCGGAGACGAGGACGCCGAGGGCCATGTCGGTGCCGACGACGGTGAGGACCTCGCGGTGGTTGAAGCCGAGGTCGAGGAGTTCCTTGAGCTCTTCGGCGGGAATGCGGGCGCCCGAGAGCTCGTCGAGCGGGATCGGCGCGATGCCGGGCCGGGGCTCGGGGCGTCGCCCGTCGCGCAGGGGCGCGGGCGCATCGGTGCGGGTCTCGGCGCGCGGCCGGGACGCGGTGGCGGCGGGGTAGGAGCGGGGCATGCGCGACTCGGCGTCGCGGGCGGGCGGAAGGGGCTCGCCGGGGAGGTCGGCGAGGCCGCTGGCAGCGGACTCCCATTCGACGCGCGTGTCGGCGGTGATCATGGCGCCTCGGGCGGGGCTGGATTCGACCACGTTGAGCACCATGGTGGTCCAGCCCATGCCGAGGGTGTTGTTGAGGGTGCGGCGGGCCGCGGCGACGGTGTCGCGGCGGGCGTCGCCGAGTTCGATCGGCAGGAGCGAGACGTCGTCGCCTTCGCCGACGACCTTGGACAGGAGCGCGAGGCGGAGCGTGTCGGGGTCGACCACGGCCGCCGCGGAGGCGGGCCCGGACAGGACCACGCGGTCGGCGGCTTCGAGGTCGATCGGGGCGAGCCGGACGGGGTCGCCGTCGCGGGCGCCGACATTGCCGAGGGTGAGGTCGTCGGCGTAGAGGGCGCGGCGGGACGCGTACCGGTCGGCGGTGAGGACGATCGCGGCCGTCGAGCGCCGCCCGGTGATCGACACCGCGTCGCCCGGGCGCAGTCCCAGGGCGGTCAGCACCTCGGCGTGGAGGCGGACGATGCCGCGGCGGGCGTCGAGCGCGGCGCCCGCCCGCGCGGCGGTCAGCGTGAGAGAGCCAGAGTCGGTCACACGGACCAGCCTATTACGGGCCCGCTGCACGCATCTACGGCTCGCAGGCTGCGCTATTCGCCCGCCGGAGCCAGGTCCATGCGGTAGACCGTCTTGCCGTCCTCCTTGAGCACGGCGGTCGTCGCGCCCTCGGCGGCGAAGTCGCGCCACCGCTCGCCCAGCCACGACTCGGCGTCGCCCTGGCTGCCCAGGTCGCTGTCGGGAGTGTCGAGGGCGTTGCCGTCGGCGTCTTCGATCTGCCAGGTCCAAGTCATGGGGCAACCGTACCGTAAGCGGTCCGACACGTCGGCCGCCTTCTGGCGTTTGCCCGCAATGTGATCGGCGCCTACCAGTCGAAGCGGTCGTGGACCGGGACGGTGGCCGGGGTGCGCTGCACCGGCGGCCGGAAGTGCTCGCGCGGGCGGCGGCGGCGCAGGACCGCGCCGAGCGCGAGCAGGACCCACAGCGGCAGGAGCGCGAGCCACATCCACGCCGGGGAGACCGGGATGAGCGGGACGATCCACACGCCGCGGTCGACGGCGTCGACGATGGCGAGCCCACCGATGAGCACCGTGAACGCCCCGAAGACGCCGAGCCCGGACGAGAACCAGGAGCGCCCGGCGAGGATCCAGCCGAAGCCCCACAGGCCGATCGCGAGCGCCTCGTACTCGCTGCGGCCCGACCACGAGGCGAGCACGAGCAGCAGCGCGCCCGAGCAGGTCGCGATGGCGGAGAACGTCATGGACATCGGCGGCGGCGGTTCGGGCGAGCGCGCGGCCCCGAACCATCCGGCGCCGGTGAGGAACAGCAGGGCCGCGGCGAAGGCGACGGCGGCCTGCACCTCCAGCCGGTCGGTGAACGTCGCGCCGAACCAGTCGCACCCGGCCGGGACGGCGCCGGTGATCGGCCCGGTCTCGCAGTACCAGACCTTGAACGCCTTCACCGGCTCGGCCAGCAGCCGCCCCGAGCTCCCCTCGCCGCACGAGGGCAGCACCGCCGGGGTGGTGTGCTCGGCGGTCGGCTCGGCGAAGCAGTCGCCCTCGCCCTTGCCGTCCCACCACAGGTCGAGGCGGTTGCGCGAGCGCTGGCCGTCGTCGCGGTAGCCGAACGTGTTGCCTTCGAAGCGGTTGCGGTGCGAGGCGGTGTCGTCGGCGCCGGGCGAGCCCAGCACCATGACCGCGGCGGCGTTCTGGCCCCAGATGTTATTGCCGGTGAACGCGGTGTCGTTGCCGCCCGCGACGAGGATGCCGACGCCCATGGGGACGGCTTCGGCCGGGCACCGGCCGCCAGCGGCCCAGTCCCGTTCGGACGGATCGGCGTCGCAGCGTCCATTGCCGAGGTTCGCGTAGTGGTCGGCGTTGTTGTCGTACACGGCGTTGCCGCTCGCGGTGAGCGAGTGGCCCTCGGTCGTCGCGGTGACGACGAGCCCGGTCGTGTTGTCGTGCAGCCTGCTCGATTCGACGACGACCCGGCCGCCGCCGCTGTCCTTGAGCCCGATGAGGTTCTCGCCGGAGTCGCACTCGGTGACCTCGGCGTCGGTGTCTTCGAGGGCGATCCCGGCGTCGTCGTTGCCGCTGGCGCCGCAAGCGGTGAGGCGCACCGCCGTCGAGTCCTCGACGTGCATGCCGTGGCCGCCGTTGCGGACCGAGCGCACGCCGTCCACGGTGGCGCCCGCGGCGCCGCGGACGACCAGGCCCGCCTCGCGCCCCTGCTCGACGGTGAACCCCTTGAGGTACAGGCCCGCTGAGTCGTTCGCCTCGATGACGGCGTCGGCCGCGTAGTGGACCGACAGCTGGACGTCGTCGGGGCTGTCGCCCAGTCCCTCGATCTGGAGGCCCTCGGCGCCGTCGACGACGACGGCCTCCTCGGCGACGTAGCGCCCCGGCAGGATCAGGATCCGCGTGCCGGGCTCGGCGACGTGCTCCAGCGCCCCGGCGAGGTCCCGGTAGCCCTCGTCGAGGCATTCGCCGTACAACCGCTCGTTGACGATGCGCTCGGTGTAGACCACCTTGTCGTTGCGTTCGGCGAAGTCCTCGGCGTCGTCGGAGCACACCAGCAGGTACGGGCCGTCGTCGCGGTAGACGGGGGCCTCGGTCTCCTGCGCGGCGGCGGGCGAGCCGACCGCGACGGCACCGGCGGCCGCCAGCGCACTGAGCGCTACGGGCAGAAGGGCATTGCGACCGGAGGGCATGGTTCCAGGGTAACCCCCGACACAGTTACGGGCGTAAATGCCAGTGCGGCAGGCCGTTCTGGGAGAACGGCCTGCCGCCGCAGTAGGCGCTTCGCCTGTCTGCACTGTCAGCCAGTACAGAGAAAGGGAGAGCCACTCACTCTACCGTGAGTGGCTCCCCCGCGCAGTACTGTGCCAATTTACGGCTCGCAAGCTTCGCCGTGAGAGGAGTACTGACTTACATCATGCCCATGCCGCCCATGTCGGGGGCGCCGCCGGCGGCCGCGCCCTCCTTCTCGGGGGCGTCGGCCACGACGGCCTCGGTGGTGAGGAACAGGGCCGCGATGCTGGCCGCGTTCTGCAGCGCCGAGCGGGTCACCTTGGCCGGGTCCGGGATGCCGGCCGCCAGCATGTCGACGTACTCGCCGGTCGCGGCGTTCAGGCCCTCGCCCTTCGGCAGCGCCTTGACCTTCTCGACCACGACGCCGCCCTCAAGGCCGGCGTTCTCGGCGATGGCGCGCAGCGGGGCGCCCAGCGAGCGCTGGACGATCTCCACGCCGGTGGCCTCGTCGCCGTCGGCCTCGATCTTGTCGAAGGCGGTGGCGCCGGCCTGCACGAGCGCGGTCCCGCCGCCGGGGAGGATGCCCTCCTCGACCGCGGCCTTCGCGTTGCGCACGGCGTCCTCGATGCGGTGCTTGCGCTCCTTGAGCTCGACCTCGGTGGCCGCGCCGACCTTGATGATCGCGACGCCGCCGGCCAGGCGCGCGAGGCGCTCCTGGAGCTTCTCGCGGTCGTAGTCGGAGTCGGAGTTCTCGATCTCGGCGCGGATCTGGCCGACCCGGCCCTGGATCTGCTCCTCTTCGCCGCCGCCGTCGACGATGGTGGTCTCGTCCTTGGTGATGACGACCTTGCGGGCGGTGCCCAGCATGTCGAGGGTGGCCGACTCCAGCTTGAGGCCGATCTCCTCGGAGATGACCTGGCCGCCGGTGAGGATGGCGATGTCGCCGAGCATGGCCTTGCGGCGGTCGCCGAAGCCCGGGGCCTTGACGGCGACGGACTTGAAGATGCCGCGGACCTTGTTGACCACCAGGGTGGCCAGAGCCTCGGCGTCGACGTCCTCGGAGATGATCAGGAGCGGCTTGCCGGTCTGGGTGACCTTCTCCAGGGTCGGCAGGAGGTCCTTGACCGCCGAGATCTTCTGGTTGGCGATGAGGATGTACGGGTCCTCGAGGACGGCCTCCATGCGATCCTGGTCGGTCACGAAGTAACCGGACAGGTAGCCCTTGTCGAAGCGCATGCCCTCGGTGAGCTCGAGGTCGAGGCCGAACGTGTTCGACTCCTCGACGGTGATGACGCCTTCCTTGCCGACCTTCTCCATCGCCTCGGCGATGATGGCGCCGACGGTGGTGTCACCGGCCGAGACCGAAGCGGTGTTCGCGATCTGCTCCTCGGTGTCGACCTCGGAGGCGGCGGCCTGGAGCTCCTCGACCACGGCGGCGACGGCCTTCTCGATGCCGCGCTTGACGGCGATCGGGTTGGCACCGGCGGCCACGGCCCGCAGGCCCTCCTTGACGAGCGCCTGGGCGAGCACGGTGGCCGTGGTGGTCCCGTCGCCGGCGACGTCGTCGGTCTTCTTGGCGACCTCCTTGACCAGCTCGGCGCCGATCTTCTCGTAGGGGTCCTCCAGCTCGATCTCCTTGGCGACGGAGACGCCGTCGTTGGTGATCGTGGGGGCGCCCCACTTCTTGTCCAGCACAACGTTGCGGCCCTTGGGACCGAGGGTCACCTTGACGGCCTCGGCGAGGATGTTCATACCCCGCTCGAGCCCGCGGCGAGCCTCCTCGTCGAATGCGATCATCTTCGCCATTGCAGATGGCTTCCTTTCGGATAACGTTCGTTGTCGACGGTGAGGCGGCACCCGCGACGGTGGGCCGACGCTCGCCCGCGCCGCGGACGTCGCCGTGATCGGCCCGACCACCTCATCGCGCGTTAGCACTCACGGTCTGAGAGTGCCAAGTCAGGTATAGCACTCTCGGCCCGAGAGTGCCAATGCGGGGCGCGAATCGAGTGGTGAACCCGAGTGGTGCTCGCCAGTCAGGCACTGTCTTCCTGTGCAGACTGCGCCGACAGGGACGTCGCCGAGACCGATTCGCGCCTGCCGCGCAGCCACGCGTACGAGCACAGCGCGGCCGACAGGACCCAGATCATCGGCGCCAGCAGGAGCAGCGCCATGACCGCCTCGGTGACGACGGTGAGGACCGCCGCGAGCCAGTCGGAGAAGACCGCCCGCCACAGGCCCGCGAGCACGGCGCCGACCAGTCCGATGACGACGGTGGCCGCGAAGGCGGCCAGCACGACGATGATCAGGCGGCCCAGCGCGGGCCAGAACGCCGAGTGCGTCAGCCGCACCGACCTGGCGTAGGGGCTGCGCCGGTGCTCGAAGGTCGCGGCGGGCACCATGAGGCTCAGCGCGAACGCCGCCCACAGGCCCGGCAGGACGCACAGCACCAGGCCGACCGAGACGGTGACCCACGCCAGCAGCAGCCACAGCCACAGCTTCCAGCCGCGTCCGAAGCCGAAGCCGAACGCCTCGCCGAGGCTGAGGAAGCCCCCCGCGGCCTCGGCCGCCGCCGTCCTGGTGGCGGCCAGCGCCGCGACGGCGGTGAGGTACAGCATCACCAGGCCCAGGAGGCCCCCGACGGCCGCGGCGGGCCAGCCGGGGAACACGTCGGCCGGGCCCGCGCCCCACTCGCCCGCCTCGAAGGCGTCGTCGGGCGCGGCGAGCGTCCAGTAGGCGCCGAGGATCCAGCGCGGCCCGGCCGCGCCGATGAGCAGGATGAGCCCCATCGACCGCCACGAGCGGGCGACGACGCCGACCGAGGCGTTCCACCACGACGCGAACGTGTCGGTCACCAGCGGGTCGCCGCCGAAGCGCCCCGACGGCTCGCCGGGCGCCTCGGTGCTCCAGTAGGGATCCTCGCTCATAGCCGGATCCTAAGGGAGCGGGTTGCTCATAAGGGACGAACAGTGACATCGTCACCCGGGTTTCATCGCACGCGGGCTCGGATATCCCTCCGCGACACCACAGCGACGACTACCTTCAGTGTTGGCGGCATCACACCGATGTCGGCCGCCGTGCAATGCCGGGAGCAGCGATGTCCCACCGAGAGCCCGCCGTCGGCGACCAGCGGACCTTTTTCGGGCACCCGCGCGGCCTGGCCGTGCTCTTCGGCACCGAGATGTGGGAACGGTTCAGCTTCTACGGGCTCCAGGCCATCCTCGTCCTGTTCCTCATGGCCTCGCTCGCCGACAACGGCCTCGGCCTCGCCGAGACCACCGCCGTCCCCATCACCACCCTCTACACCGGCCTGGTCTACCTGACCGCGCTGCCCGGCGGCTGGCTGGCCGACCGCGTCCTCGGCCCCCGCCGCGCCGTCCTCATCGGCGGCGTCATCATCATGTGCGGCCACATCAGCATGGCGCTGCCCCTCGAAGGGCCCGCCACGGTCTTCCTCGGGCTCTTCCTCGTCATCACCGGCTCGGGCCTGCTCAAGCCCAACATCTCGGTCATGGTCGGCAGGCTCTACGACGGCGAGGGCGAGGCCCGCCGCGACGCGGGCTTCTCCGTGTTCTACATGGGCATCAACCTCGGCGCCTTCCTCGGCATCCTCGTCACCCCCTACCTCGCCGGAGACGACCGCTGGCACCTCGGCTTCGGCGCCGCCGCCGTCGGCATGGCCATCGGCCTGCTGTGGTACATCCGCGGCTGGCCCCGCCTCAAGGGCACCGGCGTCGGGCCGAGCCGCCCGCTCGACGACGACGAGCGGCGCAGGGCCGTCAGGATCGTCGTCTGGTCCCTCGTCGCGGCCGCCGTCGCCATCACCGTCTGGGCTCTGACCGGGACGCTCACCCTCGACACCGTCCCGACCATCCTGACCGCCGTGGTGATCGCCGCCGCGGTCGGCTACTTCGTCTACATCTTCGGCGCCGCGGGCGACATCAGCGACACCGAGATGGCCGGGCTGCGCGCCTACGTGGGGTTGTTCATCGCCGCCGTCGTGTTCTTCATGCTGTTCCTCCAGATGGGCAGCGTGCTCACCACCTTCGCCGAGGAGTCGGTCGACCTGAGCCTCTTCGGCCTCGACGTGCCCGCCGGGACCGTCCAGAACTTCAACTCGGTCTACATCATCATCTTCTCGCCCATATTCGGCTACCTCTGGCTCAAGGCCGGGGACCGCTTCGACGCCTCCAAGAAGTTCGCCCTCGGCGTCGGCCTCGTCGGCGTCGCCTACCTGCTGCTCGGCTGGCTCCAGGGCCGGGCCGACGACGGCGTCCTGGTGGCTCTCGGCTGGATGGCGCTGGTGTACCTCTTGATGACCTTCGGCGAGCTGGCGCTCTCGCCGGTCGGGCTCAGCGTGACCGTGCAGCTGGCCCCATCGCACCTCAAAGGACAGATGATGGGCGTGTGGTTCCTCGCCCCGGCCGTCGGCACGCCCCTCGGCGGGCAGGTCTACGCCTTCGCCGTGCCGCGCATCGGCGAGGTCGGCTTCTTCTACGTCCTCGCCGGGACCGCCATCGTCTGCGCGCTGGTGCTCGCCGCCTTCTCGCCCCGGCTCGGGCGGCTCATAGCGGCGCAGTGACCGACCGTATCGCGCCTGCTCACGCGCCTTGGTTCTGAATCAGGACCAACCGTTAACCTGGGAGGCGTGCCTGCCTCACCATCCCCCCGAGAACGCGAGCCACGCTGGCCCGAGCAGCTCACCGCCTGGGAGCGCGCGACGAACACGCCCCTGTTCCTGCTGGCACTGCTGTTCCTCATCGCCTACGCCGTCCCGATCCTCTACGACGACATGCCCTCTTGGGGCGGCGACGTCGCCACCCTGATCAATTTCGCGGTCTGGGTCCTGTACGGCGCCGACTACGCCTGGCGGCTCGTCCTGGCGGGCAGGGGCAACCGCATCCGCTTCGTCTACACCCATCCGCTCGACCTGATCATGGTCCTCGTCCCGCTGGCGAGGCCGCTGCGGGTCGTGCGCATGATGCTCGTGCTCGTCGAGGCGTTCGGCCGCCACGCCCGGACCTCGCTGCGCACCAAGGCCAGCGTGTACATCGTCGGCATCACGGCGATGATCCTGCTCGTCTCCAGCCTGGCGGTCCTGGACGCCGAGCAGGGCCGGGACGCCGCGCAGATCACCACCTTCGGCGACGCCCTGTGGTGGTCGGTGGTGACCGCCTCGACCGTCGGCTACGGCGACCTCGTCCCGCAGACCGCCGCCGGCCACGTGATCGCCGCGATGCTCATGTTCGCGGGCATCGGCCTCGTCGGCCTCGTCAGCGGCTCGCTCGCCTCCTGGTTCGTCGACCGGGTCGGCATCCGCGGCGAGGAGGCCGGCCGCGCCGAGGCCGCCGACCTGAGCGAGCGCCTGGCCGCCTTGGAGGCGCAGGTCGCCGAGATCCACGCCGCCGTCGTCGAGCGCGATCCCGACGCGGTCGAGGTGCCCGACCAGCGAAGTTAGGCGAGCTTCTTCTGGTAGACGCGCTCGTTGCAGAACTTGCGGTAGCCGACCGCCTCGTTGATGGCGATCATGTGCGCGTTCGACTCGGCGTTCCCGGTCCACACGTACCGCATCTTCGGGCGCCAGTCGCGGATGCGTCGCTGGTTGGCGATCTTGAGGATCGTGCCGAGCCGGTGGCCGCGGAAGCGCGGGTCGACGATCGTGTCCGACTGGTAGCAGTGGTGCTCGCGGCCGCCCTCGACGACGATCTCGGTGAACCCGGCGACCTCCCCGGACTCGATGTGGCGCACCACGACCTGGAGGTCGAGTTCGCCGCGCTCGCGCCGCAGCCGCGCGAGCTCGCGGACGCGGGCGGCGTCGAAGTCGGCCTCCTGGAGGTCCCACTCGCCCAGCGGCGTACAGGGAAGGGTACAAGCCCTTTTACCAGGGCTTACAGGCCAACCGGACACCACGGGCGAGCAACCAGCGCACCGCGTGACCCAGCCGGGGAAGCCACCACATCGAGAACCACAGAGCCGGCGCAGCGTAGCGCCGGCACAGAAGGAGCACAGAGACATGAACACGATCACCAGCGAAACCCGCCAGCTTGCCAGCGGCACCGTCCTTGACGTCACCAGGGGCCAGGAAACCAAGGTCGTTGTTCGCCAGCCGTTCGGCATCGGCAAGGCCGCCGTGGCGGACGTGCACGCAGAGCTGAACGAGATCTTCGCGGACGCTGCCGACGTGAAGCAGGCGCGGTACGAGCTTGACCAGGCCGACTTCGAGAACCCGATCCACGTGACAACGTGGGTTTCCTGCTAGCAGACAAGAAACGGGAGGCGAGCCGTAACACTCGCCTCCCGGTTAATCCACCAAATCTAACCAACCTAGGAAAGAAGGAAGAAATGGACTTCAATGATAACACAGTCGAAATCCCGGTGACCTGGAACGAGCTTGCCGTCGCGCTCTCAGCGCTCCGTAACGCCGGAGACGATGAGCTTGCGAACGAGCTTGCCCGCCGATTCGGCAAGGCGGAATACGACCAGTGGGAGGACAAGTAGTGAAGTCGTTCCTGTCAACCCTTGCCACGATCGCTGTCGCCGCTGTCGCGGCGGTCATCTCGTTCATCCATATCCGGGAGCTGTGCCTTATCGCTGGGCAACCGGAAGTCGTCGCGCTCATCATGCCGTTGTCAGTCGACGGGCTGCTGTTGTCAGCCTCGCTGTCACTCATCACGGGAACTGGCAACAGGTTCACAGCGTGGCTGTCCTTCATTGTCGGGGTGGCCGCTTCGATCGCTGCGAACGTCGCGGTCGCTGAGCCGAACACGGTTGCTCGGCTCGTGAGCGCGTGGCCCGCGCTAGCGCTTCTCTTGACCGTTGAGCACTTGATACGCCGCGCACCGTCTGAGTCGGTCACAGCGGCTGTCACGGCAGACACCCCTAGTCAGGTAGTGACAGAGCTGCCGTCAAAGCTTGTCGGCTACGCCGAAGCCGTGGAAGCGTCGCCGGAGGCGACTGTGAAGGAATTGGCTAAGACGTTGCAGGTGTCGGCGCGCACGGTGGCGCGCTACAAGAAAGAGTTTGACGCTCGCATGACACCGCAGACAGCTTAGCGACACACGACACGACAGGGGCGACAGTTTCGGCTGTCGCCCCGCAACCATGAGGAGACACAAAACATTGGATGCATACGAATACCCGCGCAGCGGAGGTGACGGAACATGGGCCTACCCGTTCCGGTCATTCGAGTATTGGGCCGACCTGGCAGAGAAGACACCGGACTTTCTTATTGAAGGGCTGCTTCACTCGGCTACCAATTCAATCTCGGGTAAACCGACTGTAGGGAAGACTCGACTTGCCGCCGCTCTGGCGGCTGCTGTCGCTAATGAAGATGAGGAATTTTGCGGTCGGAAGATCAACGATCACGGGCCGGTTATGATTATCTCGACTGACGCGGGGGAAACCCGTAAGTGGGGTCTGAGGCTTCGGGAGCACAACGTCAAGCCCGGAAGGGCCGGTGTCGCCAAGTTCAACCCCTCGCATTGGGACCTGTACAAGGAACAGGCGAAGGTGTCGAAACTGTTTGTGGTGGACAACCTGACGGGCATTCTCGGGGGTGGGAGCATCGGGGACGATGCGGTGGCCCGGAACCTGCTACAGCCGCTAGCGGATATCGCAGAGCTGGGAACAACCGTGCTGCTCATCGCGCACTCGGCGAAGAACTTCGAAGCGAACACAGGAAAGTACACGCCAACGGGCGTGATGGGGTCGACTGTCTACCAGGCTTGGGAGCGGCTGAATATCCACATACACGATGTGACAGAGCCGAACACTCGGCACTTGCAAATCAAGTCAAACGACGCACCCGAACAGAAGATCAGCATTGCCGCGAAGTGGGGCCGTGCTTCGGCCGAGTGGCGCTTTGTCCAGGAGCACGAGGACAAGCGGGTGAGGACCGAGGAGACAGCCGAGCGCAAGCGCAACCTGTTCGATGAGGTCGCGAACGATTCCGAGCTGTCGAAGATCGAAGCAGTGAACGCGGTCGGTAGGGAGCTGGTGAAGAAGTTCCCCGGTCGCTGGGAGGGCAAGGACCCCGCCAAGGCCGCGAAGCAGGCATTCACCCGAGCGAAGAACCTGGTTGGCGGCGAGTACACGGGTGGGCGCTGGACGGCGCCGTGACAAGTAGACAGAACACACCCGCTCGGGGCACACGTTCCGGGCGGGTGTTTCCCCAGCTTGGAACAGGTGGAACAACGGAACCCCCCCCTTATATTCATCCCCCCCTGTTCCAATCTCCGGCCTTTCTGAGGCCGGAGAATATGCAGCCCCTCAAGGGCTGCCATGATATGAATATGGGCCGCCTGAAGCGGCCCCATGACAGAGCCAGCCGCTTCGCGGCGGCTGGCAATGAATAATATATATTAGATTAATAGGAAATAGGGTCGGCCCTCCCAAGGGGTCGGCCCTCTTTTTGCTTCTTGAATATGAGAGGCCGCTTCCGTTATCACTCTCGCGGCCGACAATGAATGACAGAGGTGGAACGCCCCGAAGGGGCTGGAAGCGATGGAATGAACTTGGATATTCAAAAGCTCGTTGGCGCTCCGCAGCGCCGCCGAGCGTAGATTAGTTGTTAACTTTTCATCCTTCGTTCATCTTCCGATGTCTTCGCATCTCCAGATTCTCTCTGTCGGCCGCCGGATCGTGAGGCGGCCTTTATAGGGGTAGGAGCAGCTACGGCGCGCGGAACACGCCACGCTGCGGAAGTACCAAGATCAGTCCTTCGGCCTCCAGCTCTGCCAACGCCTTCCGCGTGGTCACGCGCGACACGCCGATGTCCTCGGCGAGCTGCCGTTCGCTCGGCATCTCGGCACCGGGCGCCCACTCGTCCGCCTGGACGCGTGCGCGGATGAGCGCTGCCGCCTGGAGGTAGAGCGGCGTAGCCGAGTAGCGATCGATCATGCCGCCGAGCGTAGGCGGCTCTGAACTGGTCTAGCTGGTTTCGGTTCTATGTCTTGTCCTACTGGTCTAGCTGGTCTACCCTGTGGTGATGACCACCAAGGCCAAGAAGCGTGCCGTACCGGCACCGCGTAGCCAGCACCTTCCACGCAGGGGAAACCCGCAAGTGTGCGAGCTGTGCGGCTCGCTATGGCCTTGCAAGGACGCACGGATCGTCTGGTGTGAGGGGTAGCTGTGACGCTGTATCGCCGTACGTCGGCTGAGGATGCGCTCAGGGCGCTAGAGGTGCACACCAAGGACAAGGACGGGTACTGCCGCTGTTGTCGCCGCGGAGGTGTGCTCGCCAGCTTCACGACGTGCGAGCCGTACCGCTGGGCTCTCCGTGTTCTGAGGAATGAATTAGCCTCAGAAGCGCCTGAGCGCTTCTAGTCTGCCAAGCCCTTGTCTGGATGCCTTCAAGGGCTTTTCGTGTCTCTACGGCCCGTACAGCGGGCCGGATGATGTTCTCTGTGTTCATCGTTCGGCCGTCTGCCGTCTGCTTGGGAGCACTTCGAGGTTCCCTCGAAGTGCCTACGTCCTGACGAAGTGGCTTAGGTACACCTTACTTACCGCACTCTCCAGAATGGAAGAGAGCGGTTACCAGTCTGGAATAGACAGTGCTTCAAAAGCCTCAAATACCCTAGTTTTATAACGCTCAGACACTCAATATGATAACAGCATGGTAACAATACCCACTGTTTCATGATTTTAGTGACGCACGCCACTCTCTATTCCACTACAGACATTCGTGGTCTGAGCTGGACTAGCTCATTTTGAACGTTCAATTTACAACTTTGCCGTGTCTAGATTTACTGGTCACGGCTATTGCTGTCTGTCCACAAGTTTTTATCCCGAACTAACTAATGAAGGGGTATTTAACCGGGAGAACTTCTCGGGAACTTCTTTCGTCGGTGGAGTCTGGCTTCATCCGACGCGCTTTGGGCGGCGGTCCGAGGCAAGTTGTATTACAAGATAACAGCGCCTTCACGGCGCAACATACAGATACACAAATTCCCGCAGCGTAGCCGCTGCGGTAGGCGCGTATGCGCTTTTTATTTACCCGGCTAGAAAGTGCTATTACCCAGATATGGAGGTTTAACAATGGTCACTCTGTCAATCCCGGATGTCTCCGACGACATCGAAAACACTCAGAAGTCAATCAAGTTTTACCGTGAGAGGCGCGGGTGGTCCCGCGCTGAGCTTGGGAGCCGTGTAGGCGTTACTGCTGTCATGATTTCGAAACTTGAAACCGGCGGCTCCCACGGTTCCGTTGCGCTGCTGTATCGCATATCTAAAGTTCTTGGCATGGGTGTTGACGCGCTTATGCGCGGCATCCCCGAAGAGGACACCCCTTGGGTTTTGATGTGACAGCCACGCTCAATCTCAACGCTTACGGTGCTAGCGAGCTGCTAGCCGAATTGCAGGCTCACCGAGACCACCTACACGAGGCCGCGCAAGTCGTCACGACTGATTCAGCTAAAGAACTGGAGAGCCGACAGGCTTTCTTGGAAAAGATAATCGCCGAGATCACTCGGCAGACAAGGAAATAAAACACATGGTTATGACTGCGCATTTCAACGTCCCCGAAGCTGTTCGGCTCGGAGCCAAGCTCCCTAAGGCTGTACTGGAAGCTTACGAGGCGTTTACTGAGGCTCAGGCGTACACGACTGAGCCCGACCTACCTGCGATTAGTCTCGACAGCTCGGACGCTGAGATCCTGGCTTATATCGCCGCCGACAAGCGGCTAGCCATGTGGGAACGCGTCGGCCAAAAGAAGGACAAGGCGGTCAAGGCCAAGGCCGGCGCGGCTCTCACCAAGGCCATTAACGATCACTACCAAGACTGTATCGACGCGCTGTGCGGCGCGGCAAACAAGATGATTAAGGCCAAAAATTTCGATCCATCGGCTATCGCAGACTTCGATCAGGTCTGCGCGATGCTCGACAGTATGGTTAGCAACATCGTGATGGAACTCAAAATCCCGCTTACGAGGATGCCCGTCATTACGTATGACCCGTATAAGGATGTTGCCCGCGTTGTTGACGGCGGACTGCGGCAGCTGTTCCCGATTGACATCCTCCGTGAGCCGTCGTTCTGGTTTGTAGGTGACAGCCCTTCTGAGAAGCTTCTCAAAGGCAATCGACCCGACTACATCCACTGCGTGGCTATGAAAGCTGAAATCCAGCTCCCCAACGTCGCTGAGCATGTCAAGGAATTCGCCTTTAATACGGTCAAGGCGGCTCACGCCGAGATTGACCGGTTCTCCGATATCTCAGACGGAGGAAAAGGCATCCTCGACGCTATCGATTGGCAGATGGAAAGGGGATACGCCTCTTGGGCAGACGGGCGAATCGTGTAATGGACGACGATTTTTACGACGTACAGCAGACCAGCCGACCGATTAATTACATGGAGAAGGTAGAAGGTGTTCGAGTGAGTGGACCGAATAATATCGAGCTCGACGACGACGGCGACGAGCTCGTGAAGCGTTGGAACGCGCAGGCGGCGGAGATCAGAGCCGAGCGGGAGGAACACGAGCGCCAGCGTCGAGCGAAGCTCGACGCGATGGACCCCGCCGAACTCGCCGATAAGCTGAGGCGAGGCTTTTAACCGGTATGGCACTCAGATATGACAAGCCTGGGATGGTTGTCTACCTTCGAAGCGAGCTCGGCGTGATCGAAACCGCGATCATAGAGAAGGTGAAGCTCCCCGCCCGGTCGGGCGGAACCGCTTATGTTCGCCTGCTCGGCGTTGACGGACTACACGATAAGCAGGATGTCCACCCGACTTGGCACGCCGCGAACAACGCAACCCCTGAGTCCAGATTCAACCACCACCCGGTTATCCGACGCTGCGATGCTCGGTTTGTCGGTGATTGGAACCGTTAAACGACTTGTAGGCAGGGGCGTCACTCGCCCCTGCCGTTTGTAGGAGAACCAAGTATGACTGTAGATTCCGACCCATATTACAAGGTGGAACACACTATTTACTGCAAGACGCCTAACGGCGTCGCCGAATTGACACGGCCTATCCAATATTGGCACTTCAAAGCTACAGGCGTCGACCTGGTGATGAAGACCCGTGGCTACCATGCGTTCGTGAGGCGTGCGACTTCCGCGCACGCCACTATCGAGGACAGGGCCACCCTGATCAAGCTTAGGACGGCTATCAAGCATCCCCACTATGAAACCGCCGAATATCCGGGTGTGCTGATACCGGCCGGGTGCCTAGGTAGCACGTGGGACTGTGCGATGTATGACCGGCGTGTATTCAATGGTGGGGAAGACTGGGAAACCATCGAGCGCGCAGACGCGCTCCATACGGACGACATTGCATTCCACGCTCATAACCCGCAAGGGATTGCGAACGAATTATGAGCAAAAGAAAGACTTTTATCGTAAGTTCAATTCGTCTCAGAACAAACTCAAGAATGATCTTATAGTCCTTCGTGATTCTGTCGAGAAAAAGAATAAGAAATAGTAGTTCGCGAGCGAGGTTGACTTGCTCGCGTTCTCTTATGTCTGTTTTGGGTAGGGGAGGGACCCCCCAGGGGGTATCCAGGAGACGCGCCGGGCGCATTGCAGCTGCCAGCGGATGAGTTTGAACCAGGGAAAAAAATTAGTTAAAAGTTAGGACTAGACCATGATTATGCCTATGAAGTCCCAGCGTAGACAGGCATACCGCCCGCCGAAGGCGGCGGAAGTAGAGATTACGCCTACCGGCGCCAAGCCACCCGATCCCGATCCGGAGTGGCGCCAAGAGGTGTTGGACTATTGGAACGCTTATACGCGGTCCGCTGCCGCGCCTGCGTTCACTGACGCCGAATGGGCGGAAGTGTTCATGAGGTTTATCGGCCTGGACAAGATTCTCAAGGCTTCGAAGTTCTCCGCTAATGGTTGGCGGGAAACACTCGACGGTATCGCGGGAGTCGAAAAAGCCGTGATCGCCCGGCATAAAGCCGGTTACACGGGCAAGGTGAACGAGCATGCCGAGCCGGAACGGCTCTCTATGGACGAATGGCGGGCATATCTTGAGGGATAAAATCGGCAATCCAATTCCGAAGGAAACAGCTAAATTCCTGCTGGATTGCAATGTCAACCCATCGGATGTTGAAGACATTGAACAGCTCGACGCTACGATCGTTATCTGTCAGTGGGCCGCGGACGATGACCCGCGTTGGACACTACAAGAATTGGTCTACGCCGAAGTTTACGGCGATTCTACATTTCAGAATAAGGAATAATTAAATGCCTAGAAATTCAGTTATGCACCGCGGTGATCTCGTCTATCGTATCGAGCAGCTGGAAAGACTGCTTATCGACCGCACTAGCGGTCGAAGCCTTGAGAACTCGTCTATTGGTGCGGGTGGTCTCGATATTCTCGATGAAGGCAACATTAACATCGAGGGTGGAGACCTTAATCTTAATAAGGGTGGCTCACTCACCATTAACGGCGGCGAACTGCGATCGGTATCGCCGAATGGCGAAACCATCTTCTACACTGGCCCGCGTGATATCGGTGATGATTCGTATCGAATCTGGGAGCTCGGATATGATAACGGCGTCCGTGCTGTTTCCACGGCGGGGACATTCGGCAGCGAGACAATTCGAATCCAGGATTATAACGGGAATGTCGTGTTCTCGACTGCCAGCGCGGCAGGCGGGATTGAGAACGTCGGCTTGGCAAAGCCACATATCCCTCTAGTTTTCTACCCTACTTTCGAAGCCGAGAACGGCGGCTCTGGGCCTGGTTCGTGCTTCCCCACGACAACTAATTCAGCGTTCACGCCTTTGCTTACTTGTACGGCGACTATCTGGGCCGGTCGTATCAGGATTAGCGTGCATACCGGCACGGCGGGTGGCGGGAATTGTGAGTGGCGCCTGCTCGTCGACGGCTCGCCTGCGACCGACACGATCAGCGGCACGGGCACGGAGTTCCTCGACGTACCCGGTTGGGGCAATGACATCCGGCCGGGTTTCTCGGTTGACCTTGTCGTCGAAGCTCGTTGCGCCGATGGCGCCGAGCGGGCGTATTGCAACATCGATCACGCATGGGCCTTCTCTGGGTAAGGGTCTGGCCCTGCGAGGCCGTTAGAGGCCAAATCAAAGGGTTTTAGCTGGTCAGAGACAAGGAAGAACCCCCGTGGCAGCGACCACGGGGGTTCGGGTATCATTCCGAATGCTACGACAGAATGATAGGTGCCAGACTACCACCAAACGTCTGGAGAACCGCCGGAGCCCTAGGCGGGATAGAAGTAGGGGACCGGGTTAACGGCCCGTGTATCGCCCGTCAAAGGGGCTTCTCTCGTAATGGACGCATGAGGTCATGTCACGTGTTCCGCACGCCGTGAGGCTTGCGGGTCCAAGGAAGGCCCAACGTGATACGCGCGCAGAGCGCTAGCGACCGGACAGCGCCCTACACAGCTTCACCCGCTACGGGTGACCGTAGGTGCCGGAGCCTAGAACCTCATGCACACAGCCGCCCTTGCAGCGCCTTAACCAGTCTGCCTAGTGTGTGCGACCAACCGACCGACGCGACAGCGACGGATAGTCACACCGCCTAGCCCTGAACCACCAGGCTAGGCGGCTCCCTGCCCTCCCTCGGCTCCGCTCTGGATAGCCGCCCACTGCTCATCGGCGGTCATGCCCTGCCCATCGTCGTCGGGCTGGAACAGGTGCGCCGTGTACATGTTGGTTCTCGGTGTCCGCTTGATATACATCACGATACCCGCCTTGACCAGCATCTCTCGGCGTCCTTCCGGCCCCGACGAACGCCATCGCTCCCCGAAGGTCACCCCTAGCTGAGTCTCAACCCAACCGCCCGGTTCTGTCGGCTCAGATTCCAGAGACGCGATGCGGGCCGCCAACTGGTCCAACCGTGCGGTCTGGCGCTGAATCAACATGTCAGACGTGGCAGACTCCAGAGACTTTGACACGGCATCGAAAGCTGTACGCAGCTCGTCAAGCTCGCGCGAATGGTCCGATCGCTGTACATAGGTTCGCTCAATCACGGGGTCATCCTCATACTGGCCCAAGAACAACGACTCCAAGTAATCCCATGCGACATCCACAGCGATCATGCCTTTATTCGGGCACTCGCCACGGTGCCCTTTCTTGCATAGCACGTACTGATAGATTCGGCCGTTTACCTTCCTGGTTGAGCCGTTCAGGTTCCGCCCGCAGTCGTAGCACTTTACGACCTCATGAAGTGGGTTAGCTGTCGCTTCACTGCTCGGCATACGCCGATACGGTGCGTCTAGCAAGCGTTGCACCTCTCGGAGCGTCGCTACATCCGGCGAGCCGTCCGCAGTCGCCAAGACAGGATCGCAGAGCTTTATCGGCTCGCCCGTGACGGTATCCCGCGCCGTCCGCATCTTCCCGTCAACATCACGCAACACCTGATACCCGAGCAGCGAATCAGTTGCGAACATAGCGGATATCGTCGTGTCATTCCAGCGGGTGCCCTTCGGTGCCTTCCCGTAGAATTTCCGAGTCCAATCCTTCGGCGACAACACGCCACGCTCGTTCAAGTCCTGAGCGATCGGGAGACGCTTCTCTCCCGAACGCAACCGAGTAACAATCTCGTAGACGATAGGCGTTGTCTCTTCTGACTTTACCCATGTTCGATTGCCATTGGCGTCAACACCTGGTTTTGTGCCGAACGGCATCGAGCCGTTCAATGGTCGTTTCGATTCCCTCAAATAGTCCATCGTGTCGTTGACTCGAATAGCGAGGTTGGTTGACTCGATCTCGGCGAAGGCGACAACCACAGTCATAAGAAGCTCGGAAATAATCTTGTCGATCCCGTCCGCGTCGGGGTCGTATTGGATTGCTTCTGTAGCGGAAAAGACCTTTTTCTTATGCTTCTGTGCCCATGTGAGTACGTCTCGGAAGTCTTGCCCGTTCCGTACAAATCTGTCGACGCGCCAGAACACCAAGGCGTCGTACTGCGCGAGCTTGTCTGGTTCGGTCATCCAGGGTCCGAGCTTGGGGCGTTCGAAGGGGGAGTACTTCGACGCCGAGATGTCGAGGTCTTCCGGGTAGGCGATGATGTCGATTCGCTCGGCGTCTGCCTTGGTGTCGATGTGCCGCCGCTGGCGTGGGGGAGATGTCGTGTCGTCGTCAAGACGGCTAATCCGTATCGGTCCGATGCCTCGCACTTGCGTCTCCTCTCGGGTGTGCTACGCTTCAGCTAGAGATTGTACCTTCTCGAATACGCCCAGCGGCATGTCGGTGTACATGCGGGCGTGCATGTACGCCATGCCGTCGAGCAGCTCGGCGGGCGGCTCGCCCTCGAACACGACGGTCTCGAAGCCGTCGGCCCGCTGCCACGCCTCGTTCCACAGCCGCTCGATCGCGGCGTCGTCGACCTTGTCGAGGTCGCAGATCCGGACCACGTTGTCGAGCGTGTTCTTGTACCCGGTGGCCTCGGCGAAGCCGACCGCGCTGTCCCCGACGGCCGTGCTGCCGGGGATCGGGACGGGCGCCCACGTCGAGACGGTGGTGCGGCCGAGCTCGGCCGCGCGCCGCTCCAGGTGCGCCAGCAGCGCCGAGCCGATGCCCTGGCGGCGGTGGTCGGGGTGCACCTCGAGCTCGATCTCGGCCAGGTGCGTGTTGTCGCGCACCGGCAGCTCGATGGAGTACCAGCCGAGGGCCCGGCCGTCCCGGACGGCCGCCCAGCGCTCGGTGTCCGTGTCGGACCGGTGCTGGACGAGGCCCATCATGCGGTGGGTGGGCTGCCAGCCCATGCTGTCGCGCCAGTCGTGCCGCTCGACGGCCTCGCCGATGGCGAGCCAGGACTGCACCAGTTCGTGGTCGGCGGGGTCGATCGGGACGATGTCGAAAGTGGCGCTGTCGAATGCGGCGCTGTTGGATGAAGCGCTGTCGAAATCCTTCATGCGGGGAGTCTCCCGTGCGTCGGTGCAGCGGGCAAGCGGATTTGCCTCAAGCCAGGGCCTTCTGGAACAGCGTGCCGAAGGCGCCCCGGCGGTAGCCGAGCGATTCGTTGATGGCGATCATGTGGCGGTTGTCCTCGGCGTTGCCGGTCCAGATGCGGCGCATCTTGGGGCGCCAGTCGCGGACGCGGCGCTGGTTGGCGATCTTGAGGAGGGTGCCGAGCCGGTGGCCGCGGAAGCGCGGGTCGACGATCGTGTCGCCCTGGTTCGCCTCGTGCTCGCGGCCCGCGTCGATGTGGATCTCGGTGTAGCCGGCGACCGTGCCCGACTCGGTGTGGACCGCCGCGGCATGAAGGTGCAGGACGCCCTGTTCGCGGCGGAGGCGCTCCTCGTCGCGGACGCGGGCGGTGTCGAAGACGATCTTGCGGACGTCCCAGTCGCCGGTGGGGGAGTCGGTGAGGATGCGGCTGTGGAGGTAGCCGATGCCGTCGACGAGCGCCTCGTCGATCGCGCCTTCGAAGAGGACGATCTCGAAGCCCTCGGCGTGCTCCAGCGATTCGGTCCACAGCCGGTCGAGTTCGGCGTCGTCGACGTCGTCGAGGTCCACGAAGCGCAGGCCCATGGTCATGGCCTTCGCGTAGCCGTGCCGTTCGAGGAAGGCGGAGCCGAAGTCGAGGAACTCCGGCCCTTCGGGGACGGGGCTGCGGACGGAGACGGTGAGGTTGGTGCGGCCGAGCTCGGCGGCGCGGGACTCGACGTGGCCGAGCAGGGCCGAGCCGACGCCCCGGCGGCGGAAGTCGGGGTGGACGCGGACGTCGAACTGGAGGTTGTGCGTGTTGTCCAGCACCGGCAGATGCACGGGGGAGAAACCGATCACGCGGCCGTCCTCGACGGCGGCCCATTCCTCGCGGGTCTTGTTGCGGTGGTGCTGGATGAAGTTGAGCATGAGCGAGGTCGGGGTGGGCGGCGGCAGGGGAATGCGGTCGTGCGCGAACACGGAGAGGGCGGTGTCGATCTTGGACTGGATCAGATCGTGGTCGGTGTGGCCGAGCCGGACGATCGCGAAGTCACTCATCCGCCGAGTGTGGCCGACCCCACCGACAAGTTCAAGAGGATTACTCCCGCAACCGTTGCCGCGGAACCGTTCGGCGCCCAGGAACGCCCGAAGGCCCCGCCCGCCCCCGTACGCCTTCGCGCGGAACCGCTCGGCGCAGAGGAAGGAGCTTGAGGACGGAGGCCGAATGCGCTCGCCGCGCTGCGGTGGCACCGCATCCGCTTTCGAGAGGGTCGGGCGGCATCGTTCCACCGAATGTGCCTGTCGGCGCCGAAGAACGATCGTGAGGGCCGAGCACCCGTTGCGGCCGAAGACCCCTGACCGCGAAGCTGGGTCCGCACGCGGCGTTCGGCCCTGAGCGTCGCGGCGGACCGCCGCACCGATGTGGGGGCCATGCCGCCGGGGTGGTCATCGACCGCGCTGCGATGTCGGCGGTACCGTCGGAAGATCCGATTTCGCTG
This sequence comes from Glycomyces arizonensis DSM 44726, assembly GCF_000482705.1. GTDB lineage: Bacteria > Actinomycetota > Actinomycetes > Mycobacteriales > Micromonosporaceae > Glycomyces > Glycomyces arizonensis. The sequence continues at coordinate 134,423 of NZ_KI519474.1, forward strand.
CGAAGCCGCTGCCGTCGGAGGACACTGGGGTGAAGAGCACCGGGTCCTGAAGATCCCAGAGGAAGAGATTGGTCGGGAGACCGCAGACCCTGACACCGGCTGGCGCTGCTCGACACGTTCTAGCCCCAGGACTCGCAGTCAACCGGGTGAGTGGCGACAGGACGGCTGCGGCCTCCCGCAAGAAGAATTCTTACTCATTCAGTGAATACGGTCAAGACCCGATCTTCGCTTCTTTTTGTCGGGTACCCGACAGTTGCCTTCACATCGGTCACAGAGAGTGATAATTTTGGCGGTTCGGCAAGCGTTTTACATAACCCCTGGTCACGCTTGCAGCAGCCCCGCCTCACGAGCCGATTTCAGCGACGGCTTCACCGTGTGTGTCGGCCCCACCAGCGACGATACGGCGTCCAAAGTCTTCAGCCCATCGCCGGTGTTGTAGATGACCGTCTCCGCCTCGGGGTCCAGGCGACCGGACTCCAGAAGCTTACGGAGCGTAGCGACGACCACGCCGCCGGCCGTTTCAGCGAATACGCCGGTGGTCGACGCGAGCAACCTGATGCCGTCCCGGATCTCGTCGTCGTCGACCTTCGCCATGCCGCCGCCGGTCGACCGGCACGCCTCGATCGCGTACGGACCGGCCGCCGGGTCGCCGATGTTCAGGCTCTTGGCGATCCCGGTGGGCTTGACCGGCGTGATGACGTCGGTGCCCGCGCTGAAGGCGTCGGCGATCGGGCTGCACCCGGCCGACTGGGCGCCGAAGACGCGGACCTTGCCGGAGTCGGTCAGGCCGATCTCGGCCGACTCCTCGAACGCCTTGTGGATCTTGGTGAGCAGCTCGCCCGATGCCATCGGGACGACGACCTGCTCGGGCAGCCGCCAGCCGAGCTGCTCGGCGACCTCGTAGCCGAGCGTCTTGGAGCCCTCGGCGTAGTAGGGGCGGAGGTTGACGTTCACGAACGCGGTGGACTCGAACTCGTCGGTCTCGGTCAGCTCCGAGCACAGGCGGTTCACGTCGTCGTAGGAGCCCTCGACGGCCACGAGCTGGTTGCCGTAGACGGCGGTCATGACGATCTTGCCGGGTTCGAGGTCGTGGGGGACGAACACGGTGGAGGGGATGCCGGCGCGGGCGGCGTGGGCGGCGACGGAGTTGGCGAGGTTGCCCGTCGAGGCGCACGCGAAGCGGTCGAAGCCGAGCTTGACGGCCGCGGAGACGGCGGTGGAGACCACGCGGTCCTTGAAGGAGTGGGTGGGGTTGGCGCTGTCGTCCTTGACCCAGAGCTTGCGCATCCCGAGGGCCTCCGCGAGGTGCTTCGCGTCGATGAGGGGGGTGAGACCGGGGTCGAGGCTGACGCGGTCGGCCGGGTCGACGCCGACGGGGAGGAGCGGGGCGTAGCGCCAGATGCTCTGGGGTCCGGCCTCGATCTGCTCGCGGGTGACCTTGGCGAGCGCGTCCTGGTCGTAGTCGACCTCGAGCGGGCCGAAGCACTGCCAACAGGCGTGCTGCGCGATCAGGTCATAGGTGGTGCCGCAGTTGCGACAGATGAGTCCTTTGGCCGGGCTGTCGGCGAACAGGCTGGACTGCGCATTGGCTGAAGACATACGAGAAGGCTCCTCCCTCATCTTTCCCGCTGAGCGGGCCGGAATTGGCACCTGCCGGCGTTGCCGCCGGTGGTTGCCGCAGCGTCATCGGGCCGGACCCCTCAGCTGCTCTGGATGAAGTACGAGCCGAATGCTACGGCCGCCCGCAGCGGAGCGGCAACCGCAGTTCCACGAAGTGGAACCAACGGCACGGTCACGAAGTGGAATCAACGGCACGGTCACGAAGTGGAACTAGAGGCACGGTCACGAAGTGGAACCAAAGACACGGTCACGAAGTGGAATCAACGGCATGGTCACGAGAGGTGGAACCAAGCGGTACGGCCACGCAGTACCGATCGAGTCATGGTCGCGGCCCTACCGGCCAACTCGCTTCCCGGCCCGCCTGACTGCGCGCGTGAGAATCGCCGACCGCCTCTGGGTGCCTGACCGCAACCCGCCGCTGTGTGCAACACGACGGTTGTTCGCGACCAGCATTGAGCGGAGTTATAGGTTATAGAAACCTCATGGGCATGTTATAAGATATATCCTATAATTTATAACGATAATATAGGCTATAACCTTCGTTCAGGCGGCCTGCTTCGTCGCCAGCCACACGGCCCTCGCGTCGGCCGTTCCCGCCACGTCGTGGACGCGCACGCCCCACGCTCCCGCCTCGAACGCCAGCATCGAGGTCGCCAGCGTCGCCGCCTCCCGCTGGCCCACCGGGCGCGGCTTGCCGCCCTCGTCGGCCAGCAGCTTCCCCAGATACGACTTCCGCGACGACGCGAACAGCACGGGGTAGCCCAGCGCCACGAACTCGCCCAGGTGCGCCGACAGCCGCCAGTTGTGCTCGGCGGTCTTGGCGAAGCCCAGCCCCGGGTCCAGAATCAGCCTGCTCGCGTCCACACCCGACTCCAAGGCCGCCTCGACGCGGTCCTCCAGCTCGGCCTTCACGTCCGCCACGATGTTGTCGTAATGCGCCAGCCGCTGCATGTCCGCCGAGTGCCCGCGCCAGTGCATGAGCACCCACCGCACCCCCGAGTCGGCCACCACGCGGGCCATGTCCGGGTCGGCCAGGCCCCCGGAGACGTCGTTGACCACGCTCGCCCCCGCCTCGATCGCGGCGGCGGCCACCGCCGCCCGCGTCGTGTCGATCGACACCGCCAATCCCCGCTCGGCGAGCGCCGCCACCACGTCCACCACCCTGGCGATCTCGGTCGCCGCGTCCACGCGCTCGGCGCCCGGTCGGGTCGACTCGCCGCCGACGTCGATCAGGTCGGCCCCCTCGGCGGCCATCTGCTCGCCGTGGCCCACCGCGTCCTCGAAGTCGAGGTAGCGCCCGCCGTCGGAGAAGGAATCCGGCGTGACGTTGAGGACCCCCATGATCCGCGGCCGGGCCGCGTGCGTGTCGTGTGGTGTGGTCACGATCTTGACGGTACCCGCGCTTCCCGCGCCGCCGAATGGGATTAAGCGAGGTCCGTGAGGTCCAGCACGTGCCACGCCCGCACCTCGCCCGACCCGGTCGACCACCACAGGCGCCGTGCGTCCGCGCCGGTCTCGCCCGCGGCCGAGGCCACCAGGTACGTCTCGGACTCGGCCAGGTCGAACAGCGTCACCCGTTGGGCATCGCCGACCTCGCCGGTCGACTCCTCAAGCGGCTCAAAGCGGTCGAGGAGCCCGACATCGGCCGCCACCGCCGAGGTGAAGCCCTCGGCGACGGTCACTCGGTCGGTCCCGTCTGGACGGACGAGGTCGACGCGGGAGCCGTCGGCGCCGGTCACGACGAGGCGGCACCACGTCGCCGAGCACAGCGCCAGCTCGTCGGAACCGGCCTCCACGAGCACCTCCGAGCCGTCCTCGGCGCTCACCAGCCGCGCCCCGCCGAGCGAGTCCGAACCCGCGCTGACCAGCCACGGCCACGCGGCGGCCTGCCAGGCGCCGGGGTGGTCCACGACCTCCACCTCGCCGCCGTCGACGCCCACGGAGCGGTGCTCGGTGGTGCGCTCGGCCGTGCGGGCCGTTGCGAGCCAGTGGAGTTCACCCGAGGCGAACTGGAGGTCGTAGGCGCTCCCGGCGAGCACGACGTCCCCGGTGTCGCCGGTGAGCGGCCGCGTCTCCTCAGGCGAGCCATCGGCGCCGCGGTCGGCGATCCACAGCTCGGAGACGACTCTGCCCACATCGTCCGGTGTGGACTCAATCCAGGCGAGGTGCTCCTCGCTCGCCGCGGCGGCGACCACGCCCGGGACGTCGCCGGGGTCGGCCAGCACCCTCATGGACGGATCGTCCCCGCCCTCGACGTACAGCAGCCGCCCGGCCTCGTCAGTGCCCAGGGCCGTCGTGTCGTCCAGGAAGGACATCGGCTGCCACGCCCGCCCGTCGACCGTGCCCGGCCAGTCGACCGGCTCGGCGTCCCACGCCTCCCACACGGTCGGCGCGGCGTCGGCGGCCGGAGCGGTGACGGAGTCGCCGCGCTCGGGGGCGGGCCAGATCAACCAGGCGGCGGCGAGCGCGATCGCGCCGGCCAGCGTCCATCGCTGGGAGGCGGGCATTATTCGCGGTCGCGTCCCCGCAGCAGATAGAACAGCCCGGCGGCGACGCCCGCGGCGGCGGCCGAGGGCAGCGCCAGCTTCGCGGCGCGCCTGCCGCGCCGGTAGTCCAGCACCGGCCAGCCGTGGTGGCGGGCCTGCCGGGCCAATCGCGCGTCGGGGTTGACCGCGATGGCCTTGCCGACCTTGCGCAGCATCGGCAGGTCGTTGGCCGAGTCGGAGTAGGCGGTGCACTGGTCCAGGTCGAGCCCGCGCTCGGCGGCGAGTGCGGCAATCCCCTCGGCCTTGGCCGGGCCGTGCATGAGGTCGCCGACGAGGCGGCCGGTGTAGCAGCCGTCGGCCACCTCGGCGATGGTGGCGAGCGCGCCGGTGAGCCCGAGCCGCGTGGCGATCACCCCGGCCAGCTCGATGGGGCTGGCGGTCACCAGCCACACCTCCTGGTCGGCCTCGAGGTGCCGTTCGGCCAGGCGCTGGACGGGCGCGAGAATCCGCGGGGAGATGTCGCGGTCGACGACCTCCTCGCACAGCTGCCGCATCTCGGCCACGGGATAGCCCGCGACCAGTTCGAGCGCCGAGGCCCTGACCGACTGGATGTGGCCGTGGTGCTCGGTGCCGCGCAGCTTGAACCGGGCCTGCTTCCAGGCGAAACCGGCGATGTCGCGTCCGGAGAGGACGCCGTGGCGGGCCAGGCCGCGCGCCAGCCAGTAGATGGAGGCGCCGTGCATGAGGGTGTTGTCGACGTCGAAGAACGCCGCCGTCGGCAGGCGGGCATGCTCGTCCTCGCCCGGGGCGCCGGACTGGACGACGACAGAGTGGTGTCGCGGTTGCTCGTCGCCTCCGGCCCTCACGGCCGCAGGTCGGGGCACGCTGGAGGCGCTGACGGAAGCCTCGGTTTCAGACACCCTAAAAGCCTACCGGTCGGAAACAGACGCCCTGTAACGCCAGGACGCGCGCTCGATGAATTTCCAGTGTGGGCCCAGTTACGCGCCTTGCGCGGCGTTTGTCCCGGGCCCACCTTCGCGGATCAGCCGAACAGGTCCTCGACGATGCCGGACAGCTCGTCGAGGACCTCGCCGGATTCCTCGTCGTCGTCCGCATCGCCGGTGACCGCGTCGGTCACGGGCTCGCTCACGGCGTCGGTGAGCGTCTCGGTCGCCTCGCCGGCGGCGTCGTCGTCGGCCGAGGGAGCCTCGTCCGACGGTTCGTTGCCCGGCTCCGGCGTCGAGTCGTCGCCTTCGCTCTCGGACCCGTCGACGGCGGTGTCGGTGGGGCCCTGGCTCGACGCGTCGGTGTCCTCGGTGTCGCGGCGGTCGTCGGCGCATCCGCCGGGGATCGGCCCGAGCTCGTCGGACGGTCCGCCGGGCTCGGTGCACTCGAGCGCCTCGCGCAGCTCCACCGACCGCACCGCGGCGTCCTCGACCAGGGCGATCAGGTCGTCGCCGGCCGCTCCGGCCTCGTCGTCCAGGCCCGCGGCGAGCGCTTCGAGCGTCCAGCGGTGCTCGTTGGTGAACAGGTCGATGTAGTCCAGCGGCCCGGCGTCGCCGTGCTCGACGGCCAGCTCGCCCAGCAGCGCCGCACCCGAGCGCAGCTCGTCGGCGGCCTCGCGGAGCGCGTTCGCGGCCGCGTCCTCGTCGCTCAGCGCCCCGGCCTCCTCGATGCGGGTGCTCGCGAACTCGAGGTGCAGCTGCGCCCGACCGAGATCGGTCCCGGCGAGCGCGAGCTGCGCCCGCTCGGTGGAGCGCTTGACGTTGTACAGCGTCTCGCCCGGCAGCGCGTCGCCCGAGGCGGCGGAGACACCGGAGACGGCGACGGTGCCGGTGAGCAGCGCGGCGACGATGGCGATGCGCCTGCCGCCGCGCGGACGGCGCGGAAACAGCTCGTCGTGGACCGGCTCTTTCACCGGTTCGGGGACGGCCGCGCTGGCGCGGTGGCGCGCGGTGGCGCCGATGCCCTCGTCGGCGGCGACGGCCATGAGTCGGCGCCGCGTGGCGTCCTGCCACTCCGTCGAAGGCCGGGTGACGGCGGACATCTGGCCGCCGAGCTCGTGCAGGCGCTCGGTGACGCCGACGAGTTCGGCGAGCGTTTCCGTCGCCGCACCCGATGCGCGAGCGGCATCGCTCGCATGAGGGAGGGCGGGATCGTCGAAGTCAAGCTGTTGCGCGAATTCCTCCGCGCGCCGACGCTCCAATGGGTTGTAGATCATCGGGCACACCCCCTCTCATTGCGTGGATCCTGGTCCTGTACTTAGAACAACGCACGAATAGCCCCTGAGGTTACGGCCGCCGCGGCGGCACCTGCGAGCCGCGATGCGGCCCGGTCCCGGCGGTGTCGACGGGCGCGGTGCCCGGCTTCGGTCCTGGCGGTGTCCGCCGGTCACGGCGGGGTGCCGATCGTGACGGGGCATGCGGGCCGCGGGCCGTTGCCGGACGGCGGAGGTGCCGCGCGGCCGCGGCCGCATGCCTTCTTGGCGGACGAGTGGTGTCGGGTTTCCGACAGTCGAGGTGTCGTCGGTCGGGGTCGGGGGACGGCTCAGCCGCGGAAGCCCTCCGGCAGCAGCCGCGCGAGGGTGCGCACGGCCCGGTACTGGAGCGCCTTGACCGCGCCTTCGTTCTTGCCCATGGTGCGGGCGGTCTCGGCGACGGTGAAGCCCTGGAGGAACCGCAGGACGATGCACTCCTGCTGGTCGGGGTTGAGCTTCTTGACCGCCGTGAGGAGCGTGGCGTTGGTGAGCTTCTCCAGCGCCGCGGTCTCCGGCGAGGTGGACGGGTCGGTTTCGGGGGAGTCGGCGCCGAGCACGTCGGGCTTGGCGATCTCCAGGCGGTAGCGACCCGACTTGAAGTGGTCGACCACCAGGTTCCGCGCGATCGTCACGAGCCAGGCCCCGAAGGCCCGGCCCTGCCAGCTGAAGCTGGAGATCCGCCGCAGCGCGCGCAGGAACGTCTCGGAGGCGAGGTCCTCGGCGAGCTGGGCGTTGTTGACGCGGAAGTAGATGTATCGGTAGACGGTCTCGTTGTAGCGGTCGTAGATCTCGCCGAACGCCGACGAGTCGCCCGCCTGGGCTCTGGCGACCAGCGCGGCCACCTCCTCGCCGTCGGCGTGTTCCTCCGGTTCGCGGCGCTGCCCGCCGTCGTGCAGGCGCGTCGCCGAGGCGGCCTCCGGCGCGGTCGGTTCGACGCGCACGGATTGCTGCTCGGCGGTGCCGGTGTCCAGGCTCAGGACCGCCCAGAGGGCCTGCCTGAGCCGCTCCAGCGCCGGTGCCGCGGTGAGCGGCAGGGCGCCGGAGATCGAGTCGCCGTGAAGGAAGGGGACGGTGTCTGCTGTGAGCATTGCGAATCGACGGCTCGTGAGCGCCGCCATGGCTGCTGCAATACCGGGCACTATTGGCCTCCTCGTGTGAGGGGTCGGGCCGAGTCATGCGATCGGGTCCCGCAGGGACTGACCCGCCTGAGTCTAGGAATCGCAATGACGCTCCAGCGGGATTTGGAGTCGGCGTGTCGCAATGAGTGACGGCCGGACGCACGCCGATGTCGATGCTCGAAGCCGCAAGCGGCGTACCCTTCCTTGCGGGGGCGGAATCCCACCATTACCTCCCCAGATGTTCAGCGGTCCGGTGTCCCGGGCCTGTTCTGACCCAATAGTGATGGAGAAATGACAGAGGGTGTCGCACAAGTTGTGCGATCTCTGCATCGGCTCGCGGACGACGGAGGGAGCAGGGTGAACAGGTTGACCCTTTTGACCACAAAGGAGTGTCATCTGTGCGGTCGGGCGAGGGCCGACCTCGACGCGGTGGCGCGCGCGACCGGCGAGGCGTGGAGCGAGGTCGACGTGGCCGACGACGCCGAGCTGGCCCGCGAGTATGGCGACCGGCTGCCGGTCGTGCTGCTCGACGGCAAGGAGCACGGCTACTGGGACGTCGACGTCGAGCGGCTCAAGCGCGACCTCGGGGCCTGACGCACCGCCGGGCGCGACGCGCCGAAGAACATCGGTTAGCGGGCATCCGTCCTGTTTCGGGGCAAAATGGTACCGACGGCTACTCGCCGGGCGACACCGACGATTCGGTACAGCTGAGCGATGCTCAGTGTTACGGGGGTGTACCGGAGCGGGCGCCCGGCGGTAGCCTCAATCGCGCCGCCAGGCCGGGAAGACCCGGCCTGGGCCGCTCCACCCGACGCCGCCCGCGCGAACGCCCGCCGCTCCGGGAGCGGCCCGTCGCGCAATGTGAGCGCTATCCTGTTTCCGCGCGGCCCTGTGATCAGCGCAGTCGGTGAGGACTGCCTATGCGAACGCCCTCCCGGTCGAGGTCCTAAGCTGAGTAACTCACAAGTGCCGTGCGCCGCACCGGCGAAGAGAGATCGGCCACAGCCAGGGCGACGGCGAGGGCCACACCACACGGCGGCGAGGACAACGGCACAGGCGGCGAGAGACCTGGAGTTTCATTGACGACCACCGGCGAAGGCACCGACCGGCAAGCCCCGGCGCACCCCCACCCCACCACGGCCGCCGACCTCCCGGCCGCCACCGTCAGACGCCTGCCCGAGTACCTCCGCGCCCTCACCGCCCTCACCGACGCCGGCGTCGAGACCGTCTCCTCCGAGACCCTCGCCTCCGCCACCGGCGTCAACTCCGCCATGCTCCGCAAGGACCTCTCCCAGCTCGGCGCGAGCGGCATGCGCGGCGTCGGCTACAACACCGCCGCGCTCGCCTCCTACATCGCCGCCGTGCTCGGACTCACGAAGGACTCCCGCGTCGCCATCATCGGCCTCGGCCACCTGGGGCAGGCCCTCGCCCGCTACCCCGGCTTCTCCGAACGCGGTTTCGACATCGTCGGCCTCTTCGACGCCGACCCGGGCATCATAGGAAAGGACCTCGACGGCCTGACCGTGCGCGACGTCGCCCGCCTGGCCGGCGCGATCCGTGACGAAGGCATCAACATAGGGGTGATCGCCACACCGGAAACGGCCGCGCAACATGTGGCCGATCTCCTCGTACATGCTGGAGTCACCAGCATTCTCAACTTCGCGCCATGCGTGCTCGCCGTGCCCGAGGGTGTGGCGGTCCGCAAAGTCGACCTGGCCGTCGAGTTGCAGATCCTGTCATTCCACGAACACCACAAGACACTCCGGCGTCAACAGACGGGAACGGTGAAGTGAACCTCCTGGTAGTCGGCATCTCGCATCGCAGTGCCGCAGTCGAGACCCTCGAACGGCTCGCGGTGGACGACGAGGCGGGCACGCGAATGGCGCAGCGGCTCCTGCGCGGCGGCGAGGTCCGCGAGGCCGTGGTCCTCTCCACCTGCAACCGCGTCGAGGTCTACGCCGCCGCCGCCAGCTTCCACGGCGCACTGTCCGCCATCGTCGACGAACTCCACGACCTCTGGGGCTACGCCGAGTCCGAAGCCGCCCTCGACTTCGCCTCCTGCGGCTACGTCCGCCACGGCACCGACGCCGTCGCCCACGTCTTCCGCGTCGCCGCGGGCCTGGACTCCATGGTGGCCGGCGAGCCCCAGATCCTCGGGCAGCTGCGCGACGCCTACGAGGCCGCCCGCGAGGCCGACCTCGTCGGCCGCCACCTGCACGAGCTGTTCCAGCAGGCCCTGCGGGTCGGCAAGCGCGTCCACGCCGAGACCGAGGTCGACGCCGCCGCCCCGTCGGTCGTCACCGCCGCGCTCGAACTCGCCGAGGCCGCGCTCGGCAAGCCCATGAGCGAGGCCGACGCCGCCGTCGTCGGCGCCGGGGCCATGGGCGGCCTCGCCACCGCCACGCTCGCGCGCGCGGGCACCGCGACGCTCGCCGTCGCCAACCGCGACCGGGGCAAGGCCCGCCGCCTCGCCGCCGAGCACGGCGCCGCCGTCGCCGACTACCACGACCTCGCCTCCCTCGCCTCCGGCGTCGACCTCCTCGTGTGCGCCACCGCCTCGCCCGAGCCCGTGGTCGCCGCCGCCACGCTCGAAGGCCGCCGCTCGCGGCTGGTGGTCTGCGACCTCGCGCTGCCCCGCGACGTCGCCGAGGACGTCGCCGAACTCGACGGCGTCACCGTCGTCGGCATCGCCGAGATCCAGCGCGCCGACGCCGCCGTGGCCGGGAGTGCGGCCATCGCCGACGTCGAGCGGCTCATCGCCGAGGAGATCGAGGCCTACAACGAGGGCCTGCGCGCCGACGCCGTCACCCCCACCGTCGCGGCCCTGCGCGCCGCCGCCGCCGACATCGTCGACGCCGAGCTCGCCCGCGTCGCCCGCCGCGGCGACTTCACCGACGACCAGCGCGCCGAGGTGGCCCGCACCGTCCACCGCGTCGTGCAGCGGCTGCTGCACGAGCCGACCGTGCGCGTCCGCGAACTCGCCGGGCAGCCCGGCGCCCCCGACTACGCCAAGGCGCTGCGCGACCTGTTCGCGCTCACGCCGACCACGCTCGCCGAACCCCGCGACACCGCCCTCGCCGAAGCGCTGAAAGTCAAGCCGGAAGGTAGTGCCAAGTGATCCGTGTCGGTACCAGGGCGTCGAAGCTGGCGCTCGCCCAGACGAAGATGGTCGCCGACGAGCTCGCCCGCGTCTCGGGCGAGGACGTCGAGCTCGTGGAGATCAAGACCACAGGCGACGGCACGACGGTGCCGGTCGCCCAGCTCGGCGTCGGCGTCTTCGTCAACCAGCTGCGCGAGGCGCTGGAGCGCGAGGAGATCGACGTCGCCGTCCACTCCTACAAGGACCTGCCCACCGCCCAGCCCGAGCACCTCGTCATCAGCGTGCCGCCGCGCGCCGACGCGCGCGACGTCCTCATCGCCTCGGGCGGCCGCACCCTCGCCGACCTGGGGCCCGGCAGCCGCATCGGCACCGGCTCGCCCCGGCGCATCAGCCAGCTGATGGCCCTGGACCGCGGCTTCGAGTGCGTCCCGATCCGCGGCAACATCGACACGCGCATGGGCCGCGTCGGCGACGACCTCGACGCGGTCGTCCTCGCCGCCGCCGGGCTCGCCCGGGTAGGCCGTGCGGGTGAAGTGAGCGAATACCTCGATCCGCTCGTGATGCTTCCCGCACCGGCACAAGGGGCATTGGCGGTCGAATGCCGCAAAGCGGACAAGACATCTGCGCGTATTTCGAGTATGCTCAACGACCGGTACTCACAAGCCGCGGTCGCCGCCGAGCGCGGCCTCCTGGAACGCCTCGAAGCCGGATGCAGCGCACCCGTCGCCGCACTCGCCGAAGTCGCAGAAGGCAGCTCGCCCGGCAAGCTCGACTTGTACCTGCGGGGGGCCGTCGGCGCCGTCGACGGCAGCGTGGTCGAGCGACTGTCGACCACCGCGACGCTCGCCGACGCGACAGGGGACGAGTTGACGGCCGAGGCCGCCGCGGTGGGGAAGGCGCTCGCCGAAGACTTGCTGACCAGTGGTGCCGAGCGACTATTGAAGTCAGACCTGTAGCTCAGACGATTGTTGATGGAGAGAACATGACCAGTGCCCGTAAGCTGGTGGGCCGCGTGCGATTCGTCGGGACCGGCCCAGGCGATCCGGGACTGCTGACCAAGCGCGCCCTCGACGCCATCGCCGAAGCCGACCGCGTCTACTACGACCGCTCTCTGCCGCAGTCGCTGATCGAGGCCGCCAAGGAGATCGCGGGCGACGACGGCAAGATCAAGCTGATCGAGAACGCCCCGAGCGACCAGGGCAAGCTCATGGCCGCCGCCGCGCGCGAAGGCGAGAACATCGCCCGCCTCGTCGTCGGCGACGCCTACCCGAACCGCCTCGCCAAGGCCGAGATCAAGGCCGCCTCCGCCGAGCAGGCCCGCTTCGAGGTCATCCCCGGCATGAGCCACGCCCAGGCCGTCGCCGTCTACGCCGGGATGCCCCCCGGACCGGTCCGCACCGTCATCGACATCGACGACATCGCCTCCCTGGAGCCCCAGGCCCTCGCCGACGCCGCCGGGCGCGGCAGCCTGACCGTCACCGCCGACGTCTCCGACCTCTCGTCCTTGCGCGACATCCTGCTCGCGGGCGGGGTCTCCGGCGAGACCGCCGTAGCCGTCACCGGCGACGCCACCGGCGAGACCGAGTACACCACCACGTCCTCTGTGGACACCTTCGTGGAGGCCGCCCTCGGCTACGCCGGGCAGGTCGTCCTCACCATCGGCCCCGGCGTCGAGGACCGGCACGAGCTCGCCTGGTGGGAGTCGCGCCCGCTGTACGGCTGGAAGGTCCTCATCCCGCGCACCAAGGAGCAGGCCGGGATCATGTCCGAGCGCCTGCGCTCCTACGGCGCCATCCCGTGCGAGGTGCCGACCATCGCCGTCGAGCCGCCGCGCACCCCCGCCCAGATGGAACGCTCCATCAAGGGCCTGGTCGACGGCCGGTACGCGTGGATCGTGTTCACCTCCCAGAACTCCGTCAAGGCGATCTGGGAGAAGTTCAAGGAGCACGGCCTCGACGCGCGCGCCTTCGGCGGCATCAAGATCGCCTGCATCGGCGAGGCCACCGCCGACAAGGTCCGCGAGTTCGGCATCGAGCCCGAGCTGCTCCCCGGCGGCCAGCAGACCTCCGAAGGACTCCTCGAAGTCTTCCCGCCGCACGACCCGGTCCTGGACATGGTCGGCCGCGTTCTCTTGCCGCGCGCCGACATCGCCACCGAGACGCTCGTGTCCGGGCTGAGCGAGCGCGGCTGGGAGGTCGACGACGTCACCGCCTACCGGACGGTGCGCGCCTCGCCGCCCGCCGCCGAGATCCGCGACGCGATCAAGTCCGGTGGCTTCGACGCCGTCCTGTTCACCTCGTCCTCGACGGTGCGGAACCTCGTGGGCATCGCCGGGAAGCCGCACCAGCGGACCGTCGTGGCCTGCATCGGGCCGCACACCGCCGACACCGCGATCGAGTTCGGGCTGCGCGTCGACGCCAAGCCCGAGAACGCCTCGGTCCCCGATCTCATCGAATCACTCGCCGAATACGCCGTGGAGCTGCGCAAGCGCCTCGCCGAAGGTCCGATCAAGACCCGGCGCGGCCAGAAGGTGCAGGGGCCCACGGCGCTGAGGTTCCGCTAGCCGTAAGGAGATGGCCGCAGTGCCGCGCAACGAATCCGCCTTTCCGACGATCCGTCCCCGGCGGCTGCGCCGCACTGCGGCCATTCGCCGTCTGGTGGCCGAGACGAGGGTGCATCCCGCCGACCTGGTGCTGCCGTTCTTCGTCAAGGAGGGCCTGAGCGAGCCGAGGCCGATCGCCTCGATGCCGGGGGTGTGGCAGCACACGGTGGCGTCCGCGCGCAAGCTCGCCGTCGAGGCCCACCGGGCCGGCATCGGCGGGCTCATGCCGTTCGGCGTCCCCGAGACGCGGGACGCGACCGGCTCGGGCGCGACCGACCCGGACGGGATCCTCAACGTGGTGACGAGGGCGATCCGTGAGGAGATCGGCGACGACCTGGTGCTCATCCCGGACCTGTGCCTGGACGAGTTCACCGACCACGGGCACTGCGGCGTCCTCAACGATGACGGCACGGTCGACAACGACGCGACGCTGGAGCGCTACGCCGAGATGGGCGAGCGCCTGGCCGAAGCCGGAGCGGACCTGCTGGGCGCCTCGGGGATGATGGACGGCCAGATCGGTTACGTGCGCAGTGCGCTCGACCAGAGCGGCCACACTGAGACGGGACTGCTGGCTTACGCGGCGAAGTACGCGAGCGCGTTCTACGGCCCGTTCCGCGAGGCGGTCGAATCGCAGCTGAAGGGCGACCGGCGGACCTACCAGCAGGACGCGCCGAACGCGACCGAGGCATTGCGGGAGATCGAGCTCGATGTGGCCGAGGGGGCGGACATCGTGATGGTGAAGCCCGCGTTGCCGTACCTGGACATCGTGCGGGCGGCGGCGGACTACTCGCCGGTCCCCGTTGCGGCGTACCACATCTCAGGCGAGTACGCGCAGCTCGTGGCGGCGGCCGAACGAGGCTGGATCGACAAGGACGCGGCGGTCTTGGAGAGCCTGACGAGCATCAAGCGGGCCGGTGCCGGAATCATCGCCACCTACGCGGCGATCGACGCTGCAAGACTCCTGGCCTAACCAGTCCTCATTCTCGGATGGCAGCGGCTCGGTGATGCGGTGCTGGAGCAACTGCGGAAAGACACCCGACGCTGCGACGAAGTCCTTGTCGTTGTGCAGCACTGTCAACTTGTAGTGGATGGCGACAGCGGCGACGAGGTAGTCGGCGACGCTGAACATGTTGTGCATCGATCGCTCAGCGAGATCGTCGCCCATGGCGCGAACGAGGTCCCAGGCCGGTTTAGGCACCGGTACCCATTCGTACGCGTCGAGCAGCTGCGTCTGGAGCCGCTTGTACGCCTGTTTGTCGGCGACCTTCATGACTTCGCGGAGGACCGGTTCGCAGATGGCGACCTGCTCGTCGGCGATCAGTTCTTCGACCCAGGGGTCGGCCTGCTCTCGGATGACGCGGATGACGGTGCTGCTGTCGGCCAGGTACCTCACTAGTCGTCTTTCTCCGATTCCGAGAAGTCGAGCAGGCCGTCACGAGCCATCTGCTGCATCGCCCGGATCGCGCGAATGCGCTTTTCGCGATCGCCTTCGACCGCCAACGCCAAGGCCTTGTTCACGGCTTCTTTCTTGGTGGTCGAGTGTGTTGCCGACATGGCCCTGTCCAGCAGGTTGTCGTCTATGTCGATCAAGGTCTTGCCCATGATGCCCCCTTGGATATACGGCTAATCTCAGTATATCCGAAGGGGCGGTTCGACGGAGGTGCGAGCGCTCAGCGCGTCGCGGGGTCGTCGATCGTTGTTTCGTGTCGGCGGCGAGGAAGCCGCGCCCGGGACGCCCTGAGCCGTGTCGAGGATTCGGGGGGCCGATCGATCATGGTGGGGATCGACCGGCCCCTTTGCCTCCCGTGTGGGGCACCCTTGCCGCCGTCGACTGCCGGCGAGGCGGATGACCACGGCGTCGTCGGTCAGCCTGGCATCTGCACCGAGCGGACGCCGGTCATGGGTTCGGGAGGCGCGGGGGTGGCCACCAAGTCGGCCGTGGGGAGACCCACGGGCATGGCGTATGCGACAAGGCGGGACATACGGGTGCGTCTCGAACGCGTCATGCGCCGAGGGTAAGGAGCGGATGCCGGGACCGGTCCCGCTCAAGGGCGGTATCGACGGGAGGGCGGCGGTCGTCGACGCCCCTTCGCGTTGGCAGCCCGGTGTTAGGCTGGCGCAATACATGACACCCCTGGATGCATGAGGAAGCGCTATGGCTTACCCTCCCCAGCAGCCAAGCTCCGACCCCGATCGGCAACCCCCGCCCGATCTTCCGCCAGGCCCTCCACAGGGGCCGCCCTATCAGCCGGGCGGCTACCCTCCGCAGGTGCCTTACGGGCAGCAGCCCGGATACGGCGGCTATCCTCTCCCGCCGCGGCGAAAGCCCAAGGCCGGCATGGTCTTCGGCATCCTGATCGGCTCCATGGTGCTGATCGTCGTCGTCGGGCTGCTGATCGGGCAGGCCGACGACGGGCCGTCGGCCTCGGACTCGCCCGAGGAAGTGGTCGGGCAGTACTTCGACGCCGTCGCCGACGTCTTGAACTCCGGTGACCGCACCGATCCCCAGGCGACCGCCGAAAGGCTCGCCCCGTACCTCTGCGCCGATCTCCGAGAGGACATGAGCGAGGCGATCGAGGAGATGGGCGATCCGGACGAGATGACCGCGATGTACTCCGATGAAGAGCTGGAAGTCATGGAAGGCATGCAGTTCGAGCTGGAGTACGTGATCACCGATTCGGCCGTGTTCGGCGACACCGCCATTGTCGACGTCGACTTCACCACCGTGGTGACCACGGAGGAGTACGGCACGCAGTCGGAGGACTCGTCCGACAGCGTCGACCTGGTCCGCGAGTCCGGCACGTGGAAGATCTGCGACGACACCTCCGGCGAATTCCTCTGACATCCTGCTTCCCGGCTCGGGCGCCGTCGGTACGGCACTGCTCGGACGGGTCCCTGTTTCAGCGGGGCGTGCCGGGCTTACCGGCGCTCGGCATGCGGAGACCTCGTCCGCCGCACCGATGTCGGCCCGTGCCCCGGCCATCCGCTGGTTCGCCGCTGAGGGCGTGAACCGTTTGCCGGATGCCTTGACCAGGTATCGATGTTTGTCTATGCTCAAGGCTGAATTAGTTTCGGAGGGTCATCCGAAATTATCGATGATCCCGGTTGGTGACCGATAACATCTTTCGCGACCGTAAGGAAAGAGCATGACGCCACGTCGAAACGAATCCCAAGGCACCCGGAGGAAGGCACTCAGCCGCAGGTCCTTCCTCGCGATGAGCGCACTCCCGGCACTCGCGGTGGCGACGCCCGCCTCCGCGCAGTCTGCGGTCGTCGTCGATCCCTCCGCGGTGCGCCAGCAGATCCAGGGCTTCGGCGGCATGAACCACACCGTCTGGATCAACGACCTCACCGCCGCCCAGCGGGACACCGCGTTCGGCAACGGTCAGGGCCAGCTCGGCTTCTCGGTGCTGCGCATCCCCGTCCACGAGAACCAGGGCGACTGGAGCGGCGAGGTGGCCACCGCCCAGCGCGCGAGCGAGCTGGGCGCGAAGGTCATCGCCTCGCCGTGGAACCCCCCGGCCTCGATGACCGAATCCTTCTCCGGTGGCAAGCGCCTCCGGTACGACATGTACGACGACTACGCCCGGCACCTCAACGACTTCACCGACTACATGAGCGCCAACGGCGTCAACCTCTACGGCATCTCGGTCCAGAACGAGCCCGACTACGCCCACGACTGGACGGCGTGGACCGCCTCCGAGATCGTCCGGTTCCTACGCGAGAACGCCGGGTCGATCAACACCCGCGTCATCGCGCCGGAGTCCTTCCAGTACCGCAAGAACATGTCGGACCCGATCCTGAACGACTCCCAGGCGCTGGCCAATCTGGACATCCTCGGCGCCCACCTCTACGGCACGCAGCTCTCCGACTTCGACTATCCGCTCTTCGAGCAGAACGGCTCGGGCAAGGAGCTGTGGATGACCGAGGTCTACTACCCCAACTCGAGCGACTCGGCCGACCTGTGGCCCCAGGCGCTCGACGTCGGCGAGCACCTGCACCACGCGAT
The DNA here is from genome assembly GCF_000482705.1 of Glycomyces arizonensis DSM 44726. GTDB lineage: Bacteria > Actinomycetota > Actinomycetes > Mycobacteriales > Micromonosporaceae > Glycomyces > Glycomyces arizonensis. The sequence continues at coordinate 151,615 of NZ_KI519474.1, forward strand.
GGTGGACGCCCAGTTCCAGGCCTACGTCTGGTGGTACATCCGCCGCTCCTACGGCCCCATGCGCGAGGACGGGCAGATCAGCAAGCGCGGCGCGAACATGGCGCACTTCGCGAAGTTCGTCCGCCCCGGCTACGTGCGCATCGACGCCACCGCGAACCCGCGGTCGAACCTCTACACCTCCGCCTACAAGGGCGACTCCAAGGTCGTCATCGTCGCGGTCAACAAGGGCTCGTCGGTGAGCCAGCCGTTCACGATGCTCGACACCACCGCCACCGAGGTGTCGTCCTGGGTGACCGACGCGAGCGGGAACCTCCGGCCGCAGGACCCGATCGCCGTGTCGAACGGCTCGTTCACCGCCACACTGCCCGCCCAGAGCATCACGACCTTCGTCACCGGCGCGGGCAGCGACGGCGGCGGTGACGACGACGGTGGCGGCGATGACGGTGGCGGCGACGATGACGGCGACGACGGCACCGGCGCCTGCCAGGGCCGCGTCGAGGTCGTCAACGACTGGGGCTCGGGCTGGCAGGGCAACGTCACGCTCACCGCCGGCAGCACGGCCGTCGACGGCTGGAACGTGAGCTGGAACTGGCCCGGCGGCCAGCAGATCAGCAGCTCCTGGAACGCGGACCTGTCGCAGTCCGGCTCCACGGTCACCGCCTCGGACACGGGCTGGAACGCCCGCATCGAGGCCGGCCAGAGCCGCCAGGTCTTCGGCTTCATCGCCTCGGGGCCTGCGGTCGACGTCGACTTCAGCTGCTAGAACGGAAGCGGCCCGGACCCGCGCGGGTCCGGGCCGCGAAACCGTCGCCTTCACTCGACCGGTTCGCGATCGGCGGCGGACACCCTCTATACAGGACCGGAGGGGACTGCCGCCGTTGCGGTGAACCGCGTCTCGCCGTCGAGCCCCACGGGTGGATACGAGATACTATGAGGCTGTTTCTTACCTTCAACCGGCGACGGGAGCCTCGATGCCCGGACAGAGCGGGATCGAACAAGAACTGGCGGACGCACGGGCGGCCTTGGCGCGCACCACTGCCGCGCCCGAGGCCGATCAGGTCCAGCCGGTCACCGCGGCCTCGGCCGAGGGCCTCATCAGCGTGACCCTCGGGACCGACGGCCGAGTCGAGCGGATCACGGTGGAGCCCAAGGCGTTCAAGGAGGGCTCCGACTTCATCGCCGAGCACGTGCGGCTCGCGGCCAACGCCGCGCTCGACCAGCGGGCCACTGTGGTCGGCACCGACGAGCCCGTCCCCGACCTGGACGCGATCGACAAGTCCATGGCCGAGATCCAGGAGGGCTCACTGGCCCGGCTCCAGGCCATGAGCGCCTCGATCACCCAGGTGATGTCGAAGCTCAACGGGGCGGGGTGACCATGGCCGACCTCGATCTCGACCTCGAGACGATGCGCAGCGCGGCCGATGAGATCGACGCCGCCAAGGACGAGGTCCAGGCCCTGCTCGACCAGTTCACCGGAGCGCTCGCGCAGTACGCGGACGCCTTCGGCGGCGACACGATCGGCAGCCTGGTGGGCTCGGCCCACCAGATGGTCGCGGACGCGCTCACCGAGTGCCTCACGACGAACATCGAGGAGATCGCCGAGTACGCCCAGGCGGTGCGCGAGATGGCGGACGACCACCAGGGCGCCGACGACGAGACCGCCCAGACCTTCGAGGCGCTCCTCGGGGCGCTCGGCGAAACCCCAGGCTAGAGAGGGCGGCGACATCCCATGGGCATGCAGATACCGTCGGAGCTGGCCGGTCTGCTGAGCGTGCTCGGCTACGAATGGCCCGAATCGGACGAGGAGTCCATCTTCAACCTGGCCGGCGAGTGGACCGGCATGGCCGAGCAGATCTCCGGCAAGGTCGAGTCGCTCAACGCGGCGGCGAAGACGCTGCTGGACAACAACGTCGGCAAGGACGTCGACGCGTTCGGCGAATCGTGGACGGAAGCCGAGTCGGCCGTGAACAACATCGCCGACGCCGCCGACCCCTCGACCTTCGTCAACATCGGCCTGACGATCTCCGCCGGGATCGTCCTCGCACTGAAGATCCAGGTGATCGTGCAGCTGGCGATCCTGGCGTTCCAGATCGCGCAGGCGATCGCCACCGCCGCGGTGACGTTCGGCGCCTCCCTGCTCCAGATCCCGATCTTCAAGACCATCACCGGAGTCATCATCGACCAGCTGATGAACATGGCGATCGAGTCGGTGCTCAATGGGTAGGGGAAAATCCAAGGGCATCACCTTCCCCGGCAGCACGGCGAAGGTCATCACCGGACCGGTCAACGGGAAGCTCCGCACCGCACCGGGCGGTGTGCAGAAGAAGAAGCGCAAGAACAAGCGGAAGCCCACCGTCGCCCAGGATCCCTATGTGCGCCCCGGGTTCAACAAGTCGACCAGGGAGAAGATCTGGCAGAACGCGGTCAACGCCAGCCCCGACGGCAAGGTGCGCGACCCGCTCACCGGCAAGGTCATGAACAAGAACGAGCCTTGGGAGGCCGGTCACCTGCCCGACTGGGAGTTCCGCAAGCACAAGGCCGCGGCCGAGCAGTACGGGACCGCCATCTACCCCCGCAGCCAATTCGTCAAGGACTACAACAACGCCGACCACGCCCAGCCGGAACTGAAGTCCTCGAACGCGAGCCACCAGGGCGAGGGCAAGGGCGACGAATGGGCGGACTTCCTGAAGAAACGGTACGGCCCTCCACCGCCGTAGCCCCCGGCCCTGAAGGTACTGTTCGACCGGGACCCGATTTGAGGATGTGACATGCCGCTTTCCGAGACCGACAAGCGCGTGGGAATGAAGGTGGCCGACGCCTTCAGTCCCGGCGAATTCGCGAGGATCTTCGAGATCTCCGACGACCGGTCCGTGGTCGATGTCGCCGAGTACCCCGGTTCGCCGGGGCCGGGCATCGTCTCGTACTCGACGCTCGGCCTCTCGGCCTCCCCGCTCATGGACGGCGCCACCGAGATGCCGTTCCGGCTGGAGATCTGCGGGGCGGCCGACAGCGGCTACGACCGCTTTCCGCACGTCCTGGCGACGGCGGCGTTCGAGGTCCTCGGCGGCGGATTCGTCTACCCGGACCGCATCCTCGGCGGCGCCGTGGCGGCGCACTACCCGGACCTGGAGATGAAGCACCTGCTGTTCATGACCCCGTTCCTGTGGGGCGAGGGGCTGCGGACGTTCGACGCGGGCGGACGGCAGGTCGCCTGGTTGCAGGCCGTGCCGATCTCGGACGGGGAGCTGGACCTCGCCCTGCGCACCAGCGTCGACCGGATGACCGACCTCCTCCAGGAGCGCGGCGCCGAGCCGACCGACCTGGGCCGCCCCTCCGTGGCCTGACCCCGCCCGAGCCATCGGCGGTTTCCCTTGCACACCTTGCTCAGGCAGGAGTCCGAATGTTCGGAGAAGACCAGATCGCGGAGCAGCTCGCCGCCACCCGGGAGGTCCTGGCGCGGGCGCCCGCTTCGGCCCGCGCCCAGACGGAGCCGATCGCGACCGAGGCGGCCGACGGCCGCATCAAGATCACGCTCGGCACCGACGGCCGGTTCGAGCGGATCAAGATGAGCCTGAGCGCCCTCAAGGACGGCCCCGAGGCCCTCGTCGAACAGCTCAAGCTGGGCCTGAACGACGCGCTCGACCAGCGGGCCGCGATGACCGACACCGGCGAGCCGGTCCCCGACATGGAGGCCGTGAACGAGAAGCTGGCCGACCTGCAGGACGCGTCGCTGCGGCAGTTCCAGGACATGCGCTCCTCGATCAGCGGACTCATGCGCGGGCTCAACGGAAGTCGGTGACCGCACCGGGCCGGATCGGGGACGCCGTCGAAACCGCGCGCAGGTCCGCGCGGTGCCCCAGGCAGGATTCGAACCTGCGACGCACGGTTTAGGAAACCGACGCTCTATCCCCTGAGCTACTGGGGCGGCAGTGCACGAGTCTAACCCATGGGGCCGCGGCGTCCGCTCAGCGGTTGAGGGACGTCACGAACTGGGCGTAGTCGCCGAAGGCGTCCTCCACCTGATCGGGGGCCAGGCCGTACCGCGACAGGAAGTACTCGTGCCTGCGGTCGCGGATCGGGCGCTCCATGATCTTGTCCAGCTTCGCCGTGTCCTGCGCGGTCCAGGTCGCGCCCAGCTTCTCGTACAGCTTCGGCACGTCCTCCCACGGGTTCGAGGCGACCGACGCGTAGTGCACGTCGATCAGCGAGCCCGGCGGCAGGTGCGGACGGGCCGCGCGGCCCTGCTCGATCGCCGAGGTCATCAGGTCGAGCCACAGCTCGCCGATCAGCTTCAGGTCCGCCTTCCTGACGTAGAGGAGGTTCGTGGTCTCGATCAGCGAGCACAGCGAGCCCATCACCGTCACCGGGTCGCGGTGCGTCCAGACCACCTTCGCGTCGGGGAACACCTTCATCAGCAGGTCGAGGTGGAACAGGTGCTCCGGCGTCTTCAGCACCCAGCGCTTGCGCTCCCTCCCGTGCTGGAGCACCTGGAGCGCCTGCTTGAGGTAGCGGTAGTCCTCCGTGAAGTCGTGCTCGTCGAGGTAGGCGCGGTAGCGCGGCATGGTGCCCAGCGCGAGCTGGTGTATGCCGTGGGGGAGGAGGTACACGCACTCCTCGGGCTTCTCGGCGCGCACCGGGTGTATCAGGTCGTACATCGGCGAGAGCTTCACCAGCGAGTTCATCTGCTTCGTCTCGACCTTGATCCGCTTCGCGCGGGTCGCCGCGTCCACTTCGAGGTCCGTCCAGTGCAGCTCCCACAGCAGCGGACCGCGGTGTCCCTCGGAGCGGGCGATGATGTGGTGCGTCAACGTCGTGGCCGTGCGCGGCAGGCCCGTCACGAAGATCGGCGCCTCGATCGGCTCGTCGGCGATCTCGGGATGCTCGGCGATGAGCTTCTGGACGCGGAACCGGTTCGCCATCCGGCCGCGTGTCTCGGCGAGCACGCCCTGCCAGCCCAGCGGCGTCAGTTTCAGCTCGTTGAAGCACTCGAACAGGAAGTGCAGGCCCTCGACGAACGACTCGCTGCCCGCGGCCGTGCCGCCGGAGCTCGCCTCGGCCTGCGCCACGTTCTTCCGCCAGGCCGCTTCGGGGCGCCTGCGTCCGCCCGAGAGGGGAGCGAGCAGCGCGTTCAGGACATGGGCGGTGTTGGATATGCGTTTCACGAGGGGGCGTCCTCATTCCCTGGGGGAGGGGCGGTGATGTGCCCACCACCCTACTCACGGACCGGCACTGAGGCGAGGCGCCCTCATGTGGACTGTCCGAGGGAGGCCACCCGACGGATCTCCGTGGCCGCCAGGCGCGCCGCCTCCGCCGCGTCGTCGTCGGGCTGGCGCTGCGAGCGCCGCTCGGCCTCCACCCGCCGCAGGTACGCCTCCACTTCGCGGGCCCTGTGCTCCTCGCTCCAGCCCAGCACCTCGCCCGCCAGCGCGGCCGCGTCCATCGCCGCCCGCGTCCCCCGGTCGGCCGTCTCGATCGACAGCCGCAGCCGCCTTGCCAGCACGTCGTCCAGGTGCAGCGCGCCCTCGGTGCGGGCGGCGAACACCACCTCGGCGCGCAGGTACTCCTCGGTGTCGGGCAGCGGTCTGGCCAGCTGCGGCTGCTCCGCGGCCAGGCGCAGCACCTGCGGCGCCAGGTTCCCGTAGCGGCGCAGCAGGTGCTCCACCACGGCGATCGGCGCCTTGTACCGGCGCGCCAGCGCCTCCCGGCGCTCCCAATAGGCGGCGAAGCCGTCCGCGCCCAGCAGCGGCAGCAGGTGCGTCCCGCTCTCGGGCACGTCCGGGCCGAGCCGCCGCGCCGCCCGGTCGACCGCGTCCTTGGCCATCACCCGGTACGTCGTCAGCTTGCCGCCCGCCACGAAGCACAGCCCCGGCTCGGGCTCGACGACCGCGTGCGTGCGGCTCAGCTTCGAGGTCTCCTCGGTCTCCCCGCGCAGCAGCGGCCGCAGCCCCGCGTAGACGCCCTCCACCATGCCCACGTCCAGGCGGGTGCGGAGGATGTCGCTCGCCTGCTGCAGCAGGTACGCCACGTCCGCGGCCGAGGCCGCCGGGTGCGCCAGGTCGAGGTCCCAGTCGGTGTCGGTGGTGCCGATGATCCAGTGCCGGTTCCACGGGATGACGAACAGGACGCTCCACTTCGTCCTCGTGATGATCCCGGCGTCCCCGTCGATCGCCGAGCGCGGCAGCACCAGGTGCACGCCCTTGGACGCCTGCACCGCCATCCCGGTGCGCTCGGGCAGCATCCGCGCCAGCTCGTCGCTCCACACCCCCGCCGCGCTGATCACCGTCGAGGCCCTGACGCGGTGCCGCTCACCGCTCTCCACGTCCATGACCTCGACGCCGGTCAGGCGCCCGCCGTCCCTGAGGAAGCCGACCGCCTCGGCCGAAGGGACCACCGCCGCGCCCAGCGACGCCGCCGTCCGCGCCAGCGTCACCACCAGCCGCGCGTCGTCGACCTGCCCGTCGTAGTAGCGGATCGCGCCGCGCACGTCCTCGGCCAGGTCCGGGAACGCCCGGCGCGCCGCCGCCCGGCCCAGGTGCCGGTGCCACGGCATGTTCCGTTCGGAGCCGAGCGCCGTCGCCAGCACGTCGTAGGCCGCCACGCCCGCCCCGTAGTACAGCCGCTCCCACACGTCCTTCAGCGGCAGCAGGAACGGCACCGGGCGCACCAGGTGCGGCGCCAGGCGCCCGGCCAGGAGCCCGCGCTCGGTCAGCGCCTCGTGCACCAGCGGCAGCTCCAGCTGCTCCAGATACCGCAGGCCGCCGTGCACCAGCTTGCTCGACCGCGACGACGTCCCCGAGGCCAGGTCCCGCGCCTCCACCAGCGCCGTCCGCAGCCCGCGGGAGGCCGCGTCCACCGCCGCTCCCGCGCCCGTCGCCCCGCCGCCGATCACGAGCACGTCGAACGGCTCGGTGCGCAGCCGCTCCAGATCGGAGCGCCGCCGCTCCGGCGAGAGCCTGCCGCGCCGCGAACGGGGCCAGGCGGTGAGCGTACGCATACGGCAACGATACGCAGAACGGTGCTCCCAGGGGATGCGTCACGCCGAGGCACTTCGGTAACTTAGAGGGCGTGCCACTCTCCCCCCTGCGGCATCTGCGACGAGTCACCGTGCTGGCCAAGCGCATCGAAGGACGGCTCACCCTCCCCGTGGTGATCGCCGTCTGCGCCTCCGTGCCCGCGGTGTTCCTCACCATCTGGTCCGAGGGCGAGCTCGTCCTCACCGGGCAGATCGTCGGCTGGGCCGCCGGGGCCGTCCTGTGGGCCGAGGCGGTCATCCTGCTGCTCGCCTCCGAGCACAAGCTCCGGTGGCTGTGGCACCACAAGTGGCTGCTGCTGGTCTGCGCCCTCACCCTCGTCAGCCTCGTCCTCGCCACCGGCGGCGCTCAGATCCTGCGCCTCGCCTACGTCGTCGGCTCCATCCGCGTCCTGCGCGCCAAGCGCATCATCACCGCCGCGCAGGTCCTGGCCCGCCGGTTCGCCCTCGGCGTGTGGTGGCGCTCGGCGCTGTTCACCGTCGCCGGGATCATCGCCGCGCTCTTCGTGGCCGTCGTCCTGGCCGACCCCACCGCCGAGTACGTCAAGCTCATCTCCTGGTTCGACCACAACCTCCGCATCATCCCGATCCTCCTGGCCGGCGCCATCCTCGGCGTCGCGACGTGGCTGGCGGCGCGCGGACGCGCCGAAGCGAAAGAGGAAGAAGGCGATTGACGTAGGGTCGGGTGTGTGAGTACCGACGTCATCACCTTGTCCGGCCTGCGGGTGCACGGCCGCCACGGCGTGTTCGACCATGAGCGGGAGGCGGGGCAGGACTTCATCGTCGACGTCGCGCTGGCCACCTCGACCGCGAAGGCCGCCGCCACCGACGACCTGCAGCACACCGTCGACTACGGCACGCTCGCGGACACGCTCGCCGACATCGTCTCCGGCGAGCCGTGCAACCTCATCGAGACCCTCGCCGAGCGCCTCGCCGCCGCCTGCCTCGAAGACGGGCGGGTCGAGCGCGCCCGCGTCACCGTCCACAAGCCGCAGGCGCCCATCGCGCAGCGCTTCACCGACGTCTCGGTGACGATCGAGCGGAGCCGCGAACGATGAGCCGCGTCGTACTCAGCCTCGGCTCCAACCTCGGCGACCGCGAGGCCAACCTCGCCGCGGCCGTCGCCGCGATCCGGCCCGAGGCGGTCTCCGAGGTCTACGAGACCCCGCCGTGGGGCGGCGACGACGACCAGCCCGCCTACTACAACGTCACGGCCGTCGCCGACGACCCCGAGCGGGACGCCGACGAGTGGCTCGCCTTCGCCGGGGACCTGGAGATCGAGGCCGGGCGCGTCCGCGACCCCGAGCGGCCCTACGGCCCGCGCACCCTCGACGTCGACCTCATCGCCGTCTGGGACGCGGAGGGCCGCCCCGTCCACCGCGCCGAGCCCCTGCTGGAGCTGCCCCATCCGCGGGCCCACCTGCGGGCCTTCGTCCTCGTGCCGTGGCTGGCGATCGACCGCGACGCCGAGCTGCCGGGCAGGGGCCGCGTGCGCGAGCTGCTGCGCGACGAGACCCTGGCCGCGGACGCGCGCGCACTGCGCCGGTTGCACCCGATATGGTCAGAGCATCATGAGTGACGACAAGCACGGTCCTCAGCCGAGCCTGCGGCCGACGGCACCGTCGACGATCGCCGTGTGCGCGCTCGCCGCCGGCGCGCTGACGATGCTCCTCGTCGCCCGCTACTACCAGCAAGTACCCGACCTCACCTGGTACAACTCCGCCGTCATTTTCGCGCTCGCCGCGCTGCTGGCCTGGCTGGCGTGGACCACGGGGAGGACGCTGCATCCGAGCGCGCGGTCCCTGCGCGCGCAGTCCGCGGGCCGGGCCGAGGACCGCCCGCGGGCCGGGACCGTCCGCGGCCCCGAACACGCACTCCAGATCGCCAGGTTCGCCGTCCTCGCGAAGGCCGCCGCGATCGGCGGCGCCATCTTCTTCGGCGCCTACCTGGGGTTCACCATCTGGCTCGCCGTGCAGAGCGACCGCCTCCAAGCCGCCACCGACGACCTGCCGGGGGCCATCCTCGGTGCCGTCTCGTGCGCGGCGCTGACCGCCGCGGCGCTCTGGCTCGAGCACTCCTGCAGGATTCCCCCCTCGCAGGAGGAGGACGAGGACCGCTCGCCCGGATAGCCGAACCCCGAGGTTCCCTCCCATCCGGAACTTTCCATACACATTGCGCGTTATGAGGTGCGCCACATGAAGTTTGACACCCCGAGTCGAAGCGACGACCGCGATGCGACCGCATCGGCGGACGTCCACTCCGAACCGTCGAACGACCGCATGGCCGTCCACGTGGTCTGGGAGATCGGCCTGCTGCTCCTGGGCGGCGGCGTCCTGTTCGCGCTCACCCGGGCCTCGGGCGGGCCGTTCGCCGACGGGTCCTGGAGCGGCTTCGCGGCCGCCCTCGCCCCGCTCGTGCTGGCCGCCACCGCCGCCGCCGTCTCGCTGCGCGTCGGCGCCATCAACCTCGCCGTCGGACCCATAGCGCTCCTCGCGGCGTGGATGTTCATGGACGCCTCCGGCTCCGGCACCCTCGTCGCCCTCGGCATGGGCCTGGGCGCGGCCGTCTTCGCCGGGATCGTCCTCGCGACGCTGTGCACCTGGCTGCGCGTGCCCGGCTGGGCCGCCGGCGGCGCCGTCGGCGGCGCGATCGGCCTCTGGGCGGGCACCGCGGGCGACCCCGCGGCGTTCATGCTCGCCGAGCTGCCGACCACCGGCGTCATCGCGGCCGTGGCCGCCGCGGCGGGACTGTCGATATTCCTCGGCCTGGTCGGCTCCTTCACCGGCGTGCGCGAGCGGCTCTCGCCGATCCGCGCCACTCCGGTGGGGGAGCGGCACGGGCGCGGCGGCCTGGTCTTCTTCGGCACGCTGCTGTCCGCGTCGCTCGCCGGAGCGGCGGGCGTCCTCGCCGCCTGGGTCGGGGCGCCCGAGCAGGGCGCGGCCGCGCTGCCCGACCCGATCCTCCTGTCCGTCCTGGCCGTCGGCACCGCCCTCCTCGGCGGCACCAGCCTGCTGGGCAGGCGCGGCGGCGTCTGCGGCACCGCGTTCGCCTCGACGCTCCTGCTCGCGTTCATCTGGCTGGCCGAGTCGCGCGGCTGGAGCTTCGACACCGGCTGGGTCGCGCTCGGCGCGATCGTCGCCGGGTTCCTCGTCACCCGCCTCGTCGAGGCGATGAACACGCCCGACGAGGACGACCTCGCCTCCACCAGTCGTGCCGGAGACGTCACCGACCTGCGCGACGACGACCCGGTGGTGCCGCCGGAGCGCGAGGAGGCCTACGAGGAGTACGACGAGGACCTCGCCGCCGTCGGCAGCGGCGGCGACCCCTGGGCGACGACCGGGAGCATGCCGCGCGTCGGCGCCGACCCGTTCGGCGCCTCCGGGGCCTTCGACGACCTGCGCGAATCCCGCGGCGACGGCTACGACGCGCCCGGCGGCGCTCGCTACGATGACGCCGACCGCCGTTACCTCCGCTGAGATCCCCGTTTCGACCGATACCGCCCCTGACCTCCACACAGAGGACCGCTCACATGACATACGTACCCCCAGAACGCGACGGCGAGGAGCTCGACCACACGCAGCCCCTCCCCGGCCAGGCCCTGCCCAGCGTCGGCAACGGCGACCTGGGCGGCCGGGCCGCGCCGTTCCAGCCCGAGACCTCGGCGACCGTGCCGTTCGCCGCCGACCGCGGCGAGGGCGAGCCGGTGCCGCTCGAGTACGCCGAGCCGAGGCCGCCGAGGGACCGCGTCGTCTTCCAGCTCGTCTGGGAGGCCGTCCTGGTGCTCTTGACCGCGAACGCGCTGTTCATGGTCTACCAGCGGCGCGACGAGGTCTTCGGCGACGCCCCGATCAGCGACGCGATGGACCGGCACATGGCCCTCCTCGCGCCGGTCCTGCTGGTGGCGGTCGCCCTCGGCCTGTCGCTGCGGTTCGGCGCGGTGAACCTCGCCGTGCCGTCGCTGGCCGCGCTCGTCTCCTCCGCGCCGGGCCTGTTCGTCGGCGCCGACCCGTGGATCGGCCTGGGCTTCACCGCCGCGGCCGCCGCCGCCGCGACCGTCGCCTACGCGCTGCTCGTGCTGGTGCTGCGCGTGCCGGGCTGGCTCGCGGGCTTCGCCGTCTCGGCCGGGGCGCTCGCGGTCGCCCCGGTGGTCCAGGACGGGATCTTCGGCTACGCCGCGTCCGAGGCCGCCGCCTGGGACTCGCCCGGCGGCACCTGGCTGCTGGGCGGGGCCGCCGTGATCGCCGTGGCCGGGGGCCTCATCGGCCTCGTGCCCGCCGTGCGCGAGCGCATGACCGCGGTCAAGGACGCGGTCGAGGGCCCGGGCGGGCGCGACGCGGCCAGCGTGGCCGCGCTCGTCGGCGCCACCTTCGTCTCCTCGTTCCTGGCGGCCGCGGCCGGATTCCTCCTGGTCGTCTTCCGCGACACCGCGCAGGGCGAGGGCATGAACGCCTTCGCGGCGCTCCCGTTCGGCTTCTTCCTGAACCTGGACCTGTTCGCGCTCATCGTGGTGTTCCTCGCCGGGACCAGCCCGAGGGGCAGGCGCGGCGGCGTCTTCGGCACCTTGATAGCGGCGGTCCTGGTCTGGGCGGTCTACCTGCTGTGGGGCAGCTACCAGGGCGAGGCCGTCGGCGACGACCTCCAGCAGTGGTCGGGCCTGCTCGGCTTCGGCCTGCTCGTGTTCGGCCTGGCGATGGCCGCGGCCCTCGACCGGCTCGGCCGCCCCAAGGACCGGCCCGACGAGGCCCCCGTTCAGGAGGTCCAGCCGTTCGACCCGCCGCAGGACGCGGCCCTGTTCGAGCCGGAGCCGACTACACCACGATGACGCGGATGCCCGCCTCCTCGAAGGCCCTGAGCTGTTCGAGGGGCGCGTTCCCGTCGGTGACGAGCGTGTGGACGCGGTCGGTGGAGCAGATCCGGGCGAAGGCGTGCCCGCCGATCTTCGAGCCGTCCGCGATCACCACGACCTTCCGCGCCCGCGCCGCCATCAGCGCGTTGATCGCCGCCTCGCCCTCGTGGTGGCTGGTGGCGCCCAGCTTGATGTCGATGGCGTCGACGCCGAGGAAGGCGATGTCGAGCGTGATCTCGCGCAGGATCGGCGCGGCCAGCGGCCCGATGAGCTCGTAGGACTGCGGGCGCACCACGCCGCCGACGACCACGACCTTCAGGTGCGGGCGCACGATCAGCTCGTTGGCGATGTTCAGCGCGTTCGTCACGATCGTCAGGCCGGTCGAGCCGGGCGTCGCCACCAGGTCGGTGCGCATCGCCAGCGCTCTGGCCACCTCGGTGATCGTCGTGCCGCCGTTGAGCGCGATGACCTGGCCGGGGCTGACCAGGCCCGCCCCGGCGGTGCCGATGCGGTGCTTCTCCTCGACGTGGCGGGCGGTCTTGTAGCGCAGCGGCAGGTCGTAGGAGATGCCGCCCGCGACGGCCCCGCCCCTGGTGCGGGTGATCATCTGCTGCTGTGAGAGCTGGTCGAAGTCGCGGCGGATGGTCGCCTGCGAGACGCCGAGCCGGCTCGCCGCATCCTCCACAGTGATGCGTCCGGTCTCGGCGAGGATCTCCAGCAAGGTGTTCCACCTCGCGTAGCGGTCCACGGTGCTCCTCGGGTCGGTATCGCGGCGGGCCGCCGCGGCTTGCAAGATAATGTTCGAAACGCGGTCTCCGGTGCGCGCAACGTGCCCATTGGAGGCGCGAGCGCTCAGGATCATTGTGCCGTACGAGCGTGAGCTGACACACGCCGGATCGAATACGAGGGAGAGCCAGTGGAAGGCGTCATGCTGCCGAAGGTGGGCCGGGTCGTCACGCCCGACGGGATCGTGAACGGGACCGTGGCCGTCGAGGACGACCGCATCGCGGCCGTCGAGGAGCGCGACGGCGAGCCCACCGGGTGGGTCCTGCCCGGCTTCGTGGACGTCCACTGCCACGGCGGCGGCGGCCACTCGCTGGCGAGCGGCGACCCCGCATCGGCCCGGGGCGCGGCCGCCTTCCACGCCTCGCGCGGGACGACGACGCTCGTCGCCTCGATGGTGTCCTCGACGCACGAGTTCCTGCTCGACGCGACGCGCGCGATGCGCCCGCTCGTGGCCGACGGGACGCTCGCCGGGATCCACTACGAGGGTCCCTACATCTCGGCGGCCAAGTGCGGCGCGCACGTCACCGCCGTACTGCGCGACCCGGACACCGCCGAGCTCGGCGAGCTCATCGACGCCGGGGACGGGGCGGTCAAGATGGTGACGATCGCGCCCGAGCTGCCCGGCGCCCTGGAGGCGATCGAGTTCCTCGACGCGCGCGGGGTCGTGCCCTCCATCGGCCACACCGACGCCGGTTACGAGGAGACGGCCGCGGGCATCGACGCGGGCGCGCAGTCGGCGACGCACCTGTTCAACGCCATGCGCGCCTTCAACCATCGCGACCCGGGCCCGATCCCGGCGCTCATCGCCGACGAGCGGATCTTCTCCGAGATCATCGCCGACCCGGTCCACCTGCACCCGGGGACGATGCGGTTCGCCTTCGACGTCTCGCTGCCGGGCTGGACGATCCTGGTCTCCGACGCCATGGACGCCGCCGGGCTCGACGACGGCACGTACCGGCTCGGCAGGCACGAGGTGTCGGTGACCGGCGGCGTCGCGACCGTCGCGGGCACCGACGTCATCGCCGGATCGACCATCACGCTGCTCGACGCCGTGCGCAACGCGGTCACGCTGGCCGGGCAGTCGGTGCCGGCCGCCTCGCAGATGGCCTCGGCCACGCCCGCCGAGCTGCTCGGCCTGAGCGAGGTCGGCGCGATCGAGCCGGGCAGGTTCGCCGACGCGGTGGTGCTCGACGACGACCTCCGGCTCGTCTCGGTCATGCGCCGCGGTGCCTGGCTGGAGATCTAGACCGGCCCCATCCAGAACGGCGCCATGTTGTAGTCGACGTACTCGCCCGAGCCCCCGCCGATCACCGCGTAGATCAGGCAGAAGGTGAAGAACGAGACGATGCCGAGCACCAGCCCGGTGATCGCCTGGCCCTTGTTCGTGGCCTGGCCCTTGTTGACGCGGCTCCAGCCGATGGCGCCGAAGACGATCGCCAGGATCCCCAGCGGCCAGGTGAAGACGTTGAGGACGGGGACGAGCGAGAGCGCGACCGCGATGATGCCGCACACGAGCCCGGCGAGGCCGAGGCCGTTGCGCGGCTCGCCGACCTGGGGCCGCCCCTGGTCGCCGTAGCCCGGCGGCGGTGGGGCGGGCGGCATCGAGCCGCCGCCGTAGGAGTCGGAGCCGTAGCCGCCCTCGCCGCCGGGCCGGTCGCCGGGACGGTCGGGGTCGGGCCGCTCGTTGTACGACGGGTCGGTGGTCATTGGAGCCCTCCTTAGCAGGGTCAAGGCCGCGCCGCGGCGCTCAATCCCCGCAAGGTAACCCAATCCGGGCGCTGATATGCCGATTCGGCCGATCAGCCGGAAACCGGCCGTGCCGCTCGGTGAGGCGGCGGCGCCGATCCGTTGACGGAGGGGCGGCCGCGGAAGGCGCGTGTGAACGCATCTCGGATTTTTTGCCCGTAGCCCTTTACTACCCGTCAGTATGCGAGTAGAAAAGAGTTACGGACCCCGAGGGGATGAGGGGCAAGTCCTCGCAGACCTGAAGGGTTCGCGCACAGCCGCCGAGTACCCACGTGCGACAAGAGCCGTCGGGAGGCACTGCGGGCCCAGCGCCTAGGGGTTAGGGCACCGCTAGTCAAGACTTCACGCTTGGTAGCTCGGTCCGGATGTGGCAGTGAGTAACACGAGCGGCCCAGTCGAGGTAGTACACCGACTGGGCCGTATCTCTGCGCCCCGGACCCCCGCCCACGCCGGACTTTGAATCATCTGTGCGCGAACTTTCTGGGAAGTTCGGGCGATGGCTGCAAGAATGGGCCTCGATGACCACGATCGAACCGGGCTGGTACCAAGACCCCGCCGAGCCGGCCACGCAACGCTATTGGGACGGCTCCGCCTGGGTCGGCAAGCCGGTCCCGGCCGACATCGAGCCCCCGGACCGGCCCGAACCGGTCGAGCCTCCCCCTCCGACCGCCGAACCGGCCACATCGGACGCCACCGAGTACCCGGCCCCCGCCGGCGGCTTCGGACCCGAAGGGCCGCCCAAGATCGTCCAGCGCACCCCCGGCGCCGTCCAGCCGCCCGACTCCGTCCCCATCCGCTCCCTCGGCATCACCGTCGGCTGGATCTCCAACCGCGACGTGTCCCGCATCCTCGCCGGACGCGTCCTCGCCCACCCCGGCGCCCGCTTCGTCGCCCGGCTGATCGACATCATCTGCGTCTTCGCCCTCAACGTCGTCGTCAACGGCTACTTCGTCTACCAGTACTGGAAGCACGACCTGCGGCCCGCCTTCGAAGAGGCGATGCGCGGCACGCCCGCCTCCGAGATCGACTACCAGGCCGACGCCGGCCTCTTGTGGACCATCGGCTTCATCGCCCTCGGCCTGTGGTTCGCCTACGAGGTCCCCTCCACCCTGAACACCGGCCAGACCCTCGGCAAGCGCGTCATGGGCATCAAGGTCGCCTCCCTGGCGCCCATGGACCTCGGCTGGGGGCGCCTGCTGCTGCGCTGGTCCTACGCCGCGCTCCCGCTCATCTGCTTCCCCTTCGGCGCGGTCCTGTGGATCCTCGACGGGATATGGTGCATCCGGGACCGGCCGTTCCGCCAGTGCCTGCACGACAAATCCCCCGGCACCGCCGTCGTCGAAGTGCCCCGAGAGAAAGAACCCGCCGCATGACCAAGCCGCTCCGGAAAGACCTGGAGAACATCCCCCTCTACGTCCCCGGCAAGGCCCTGCCCGAGGCGCTCAAGCTCTCCAGCAACGAGGTGCCCTACGGGCCCCTGCCCGGCGTCCCCGAGGCCATCGCCGCCGCCGTCGGCGAGGTCCACCGCTACCCCGACCTCGCCGTCGTGCGCCTGCGCGACGCCCTGGCCGAGCGCCTCGGCGTCGACGCCGAGCGCATCGCCGCCGGCACCGGCTCGGTGGCCCTCATCGGCCACCTCATGCAGGCCGTCGCCGACCCCGGCTGCGACGTCGTCTACTCCTGGCGCTCCTTCGAGGCCTACCCGATCGCCGCCACCGTCGCCGGGCTGCGCAGCGTCCAGGTTCCCAACACCGCCGACCACCGCCACGACATCGCCGCCATGATCAAGGCCGTCGGCCCCGACACGCGCGCCGTGATCGTGTGCAGCCCCAACAACCCCACCGGGCAGGCGGTCACGGCCGCCGAGCTCGACGAGCTGTTCGACGCGGTCGACCCCTCGGTCCTGGTCGTCATCGACGAGGCCTACCGCGAGTTCGTGACCGACCCGGCCGCGCCCGACGCCGTCGAGCGCTACGCAGACCGGCCGAACGCGGTCGTCTTCCGGACGTTCTCCAAGGCGTGGGGGCTGGCCGGGCTGCGCGCCGGATACCTGATCGGCTCGCCCGAGGTGGCCGCGGCGGTGAGCAAGTGCGTCATCCCGTTCGCGGTGAACGTGCTCGCGCAGACGGCCGCGCTCGCGGCGCTGGAGGCCGAGGAGGAGATGCGGCGGCGCGTCGCGCTCGTCGTCGCCGAGCGCGAGCGCATGCTCGCGGCCGCGCGCGAGTTCGTGCCCGACATCCCGGACTCGCAGGCGAACTTCTTCTGGCTGCCGCTCGGCGAGCGGACCGTGCCGTTCGCCGCGCACTGCCAGGAACAGGGAATCCTGGTGCGGCCCTTCGACGACGACGGCGTCAGGGTCACGCTCGGGCGGCCGGAGGACGACGACCGGATGCTCGAGGCGATCCGGTCGTTCAAGGAGGCGTAGGTCAGCGGCGGGCGGGCTGCGTCGGGACCGCGGTGCGCTCGTTCTCGCGGACGAAGGCGTCGTAGATCTCGGTCATGGTCTGCTTCTGCCGCGCCGTGAGCTCGGGGTCGGTGGCGATGGCCAGCGGCGTCGCCGAGCCCTCGTCCGAGCCGAGACCGGCGCGCAGGTACATGATGGGGGTGGTCATCCGCAGCGCCGCCGCCAGCTGCCGCAGCACCGCCGAGCTCGGACGGCGCACGCCGCGCTCGCCCTGCAGGTACGGGTTCGACACCCCGGCCTGATCGGAGAGCTCGCGGAACGACACGTGCGCCCGTCTGCGCACGTCGCGGATCAATGAACCAAAGTCGCGATCTGTCACCCGCGTCACCATACGCGCCCGCGATGGCGTCCGCAAACCCGCCCGTTCTTCGCAAGGCGCGGACCTGGCGCCGGGACTACCTGGGGGATCGCACCGCGGCACCGGCGCCCATGCGCGCCTCCACCGAACAGGCGATCCGAGCGCGACTCGCGGAAGTGTTGCCTCTCAACCGCTCGCCGTCGCGGGAACTCAGCCGATACCATCGGAGGTCGACGCACGTAATTAAGGGACAGCGTCACCGCCTGGTGGGCGTCAGACGAGGAGGATACGGTGAGCGTTCTGCAACGCTTGGAAAAACAACTGGAGGGCCTGTTCGAGGGCACCTTCAACAAGATGTTCAAGGGCGTTGTGCACCCGGTCGAGATCGCCAGCGCCATGCAGCGCGAGGCGGAGACCCACAAGGCCGTCCTGGCCGGCGGGCGCGTACTGGTGCCGAACCGCTACGTCATCGACCTGTCCCCGCCCGACCACGACCGGCTCGCGCCGTACGCGGCCGCGCTGGCCCAGGAACTGGCGCAGTCCCAGGCGGAGTTCATCGGTGAGAACGGCTGGACCGTCTACGGCGACGTCATCGTCGAGATCGAGCGCGGCGAAGGGCTCGACACCGGCATGTTCCGCGTGACCGCCGAGGTCGCCGCCCTCAACGAGGGCGTCGACCAGTCGCAGCCGGTCTCCGGCGGCGGCTACGGCCCCGCGCAGCCCCAGGCCCCCACCGGGCCGGTGCTGGTGGCGGCCGACGGGCGGCAGTTCTCCGTGGCGCACGGCGCGACCGTCATCGGCCGCGGCGAGCAGGCCCAGATCCGGCTGCCCGACGTGGGCATCTCGCGGCGCCACGTCCGCGTCGACTTCGACGGCCGCCAGGTCTCGGTCACCGACCTCGGCTCGACGAACGGCACCCTGGTCAACGGACAGCGCGTCACCACCGTCAGCATGCAGCCCGGCGACGTCATCCAGATAGGAACGACCTCCCTGACGTTGCAGGCGGGATAGCGCGTCGGCCCACTCCGCGCACGCACCGGTCCCCGGCAACGCGACCGGGTCGGCGTGTCGGCGTGGGCTACCGTGTTCGAGACTGAACGTTCGCCCTCCGGGAGTGCCGCATGCCTGAGATAGTCCAGACCGTCGCCCGATTCGGATTTCTCATCCTGCTGTGGCTCTTCGTGTTCGCGGCGGCCCGGACCGTCACCAGGGACCTGCTCGCGCAGCGGCGCCCGGCGACCGCCGGAGGCCCCGGCCCGGTCTCGGCGCCGCCCGCGCCCGGCGGTCGGCAGCGCCCCCAGCAGGCCGCGCAGTGGCTCGTCGTCACCACCGGAGAGCTGGCAGGACGCCGCTTCACGCTCTCCGGCCAGCCCATCTCGATCGGCCGCGCCCCCGACTCGACGATCGTCATCCGCGACGACTTCGCCTCCAACCGGCATGCCCGCGTCGCCCCCATGGACGGCCAGTGGGTGGTCGAGGACCTGGGCTCCACGAACGGCACCTACCTGGGACGCGCTAGAGTCACCAGACCGACCCCCGTGCCCTTGGGGGTCCCGATCCGGATCGGGCGTTCATCATTCGAGCTGCGGGCCTAGTGCCTCACTGCGACGGCGGGTTGATTTCATGAGTTTGCACCTGCGATACGCGGCCATTTCGGACCGCGGTGTGGTGAGGCAAGGCAATCAGGACTCGGTCTATGCGGGTTCCCATTTCATTGCGGTGGCCGACGGCATGGGCGGCATGGCCGCGGGCGACCTCGCCTCGGCGATCGTGATCAACACGGTCGCGCGGCTCGACGTGCCGCCGCCCGAGGAGTCGGTGGCCGACGAGCTGGCCGACACCGTCGCCGAGGCCAACCGGGCGATCAGGCGCCTCGTCGCCGACGACCCCGACAAAGAGGGCATGGGCACCACCCTGACCGCGCTGTGGTTCGACGGCGAGTGGTTCAACATGGTGCACATCGGCGACTCGCGGGCCTACCGGATGCGCGACGGCGCCTTCGAGCAGATCACCGTCGACGACACGTACGTCCAGATGCTCGTCGACGAGGGTCGCATCACCGCCGAGGAGGCCGAGCGGCACCCCCAGCGCTCGCTCCTGCTGCGCGCCCTGGGCGCCTCGGAGGTCGAACCGGCGTTCCAGACGCTCAAAGGCGTCCCCGGCGACCGGCTGCTCTTGTGCTCGGACGGCCTGACCGGGCCGGTCTCCGACGCCGACATCGCCCTGGCGCTCCAGAGCGCCGCCACGCCCATCGAGGCGGTCGAGTCGCTCGTCGGCCAGGCCCTGGAGGCCGGAGCGCCCGACAACGTGACCGTCCTCATCGCCGACGTCGTCGAAGGCGACCCCGGCGAGCAGGCCCCGATCATCGCCGGAGCGGCCGCCGACGCCCGGCTCGCCGAATCCGACACGGCCGTGCTGCCCGCCATCAAACGCGGGGACCCCGCCGAAGCGGACGAGGAGGCCGAGAGCGACGGCGAGGCCGAGCCGAAAGGCAAGCGCCGGGGAGGCAGGGTGTGGCGCACCGTCCTGGCCTGCCTCATCGTCCTGGTCCTGGCCGCCGGTGGCGGCCTGTGGTGGGTGCGCACGCACTACTTCATCGGCGTCTCCGACTCAGGCAACATCAGCGTCTTCCGCGGCATGCCGGTCGAAGTCGCGGGCGTCGAGGCCGCCTGGCTCGAGATCGAGTCCTCCCGGGCCGCCGAGGACGCCGTCGACGACGTCCAGGACGACCTCGACGAGGGCATCACCGCCGACAGCATCGAGGACGCCGAGTCCGAGCTGGCCGAGCTGACCGACGCCGCCGCGACCAACGAGCACCTCGTGCCGCTGTGCTCCTCTGGGGACTCATCGACCGACACGCAGCCTGCGGCTACGGCGGACTGCCGCGAGAGCTGAGCACCGCCCGTGTAGGCTCGCACCCGTCGTTTCCGAGACATGAGGGGGACTGATGGCCCAGCCCATGTCGGCCACCGCCAAACCGGCAGGGCCGTCCGAGCCGCCGCTGACCCCCCTGTCGGGCATGCCGCGGCGCATGGGGCGACAGCTCGCCCTCATCCTCTTCGGCGGCCTCATCGTCCTGGCGCTGCAGATCGCCGCCGACATGGGCTTCAACGACAACGAGACCACGGCGACGACCTTCGCGCTCCCGCTCGTGATCGTCATCGTCTCCCTGGCCGCGTGGGGTGCCACGACGGTGTTCGCCCCGCACGCCGACCCCCTGTTCGTGGGCATCGCCTCGCTGTTCACCGGCATCGGCATCGTCTTCATCCGCCGCCTGAGCTACGCCTTCGACGAGAACGCGACCGAGATCGACGCCGGGGTCTTCGCCGGCGTCGGCGGACGCCAGCTGCTGTACTACATGGCGGGCGTGGTGGCGTTCGTCGTCTTCCTCGCCGTGGTCCGCAACCACCGCATCATGCGCGGCTACGCCTACATCCTGCTGTTCGCCGGCATCGCCCTGGCCGCGCTGCCGGGCTTCCTGCCCGCCTCGATCTCCGAGGTCGACGGCTCGAAGAACTGGATCAAGCTCGGCCCGATCTCGGTGCAGCCCAGCGAGTTCGCCAAGCTGATGCTGCTGCTCTTCTTCGCCGTCTACCTGATCCGCAAGCGCGACGTGCTCCAGGTGGCCGGACCGAGGTTCCTCGGCCTCCAGTTCCCGCGCCTGAAGGACCTCGGCCCCATCGTCATCGTATGGGCCGCCAGCCTCGGCCTGCTCATCCTCGAGAAGGACCTGGGCACCTCGCTGCTGCTGTTCAGCATCTTCCTGTCGATGCTCTACATGGCCACCCGCCGCGTCTCGTGGATCGTCATCGGCCTGACCCTGTTCATCGGCGGCTGCATCGCGCTCTACCCGTTCTTCTCGCACCTCCAGGTGCGCGTGGCGATCTGGCTCGACCCCTGGCCGTACTACGACCAGTCGTGGCCCTCGTCCTACCAGCTCATCCAGGGCCTGGTCGGCATGAACGAGGGCGGCCTGCTCGGCAACGGCCCCGGCATGGGGCGCCCCGACATCGTCCCCGCCGGGATCTCGGACTACATCCTCGCCACGCTCGGCGAGGAGATCGGCCTGATGGGCCTGCTGGCCATCCTCGTGCTCTACGGCGTCCTCGTCCAGCGCGGCTTCAAGACCGCGGTCATGTCGCGGGACCTGTTCGGCAAGCTCCTGGCCGCCGGCCTGGCCTTCGCGGTGGCGTTCCAGCTGTTCGTCGTCTGCGGCGGCATCACCCGCCTGATCCCCCTCACCGGCCAGACCACGCCGTTCCTGTCGGCGGGCGGCTCCTCGCTGGTCGGCAGCTGGCTGCTGTTGGGCCTGCTGGTGCGCGTCTCCGACGACGCCCGCAAGCCCTGGCAGGTCTCCTACGGCCTGCAGAAGACCGAGGCCCCGCCGGAGTTCCTCGCCGAGCAGGCCGCGAAGCGCGCCGCCGAGGAGGCCGCCAAGGCCGAGGCCGCGGGCGTGGGCGACTCCGGCCCGATCCCCGGCGGCGACCAGCCGACCCAGATGATCATCCCCTCCGCCGTGGAAGGGGGACCCGGCACCGGGCGCACCGGCCAGGCCCCGACCGGGCCAGGACCCGTCTCCGGCCCGCCATCAGGCGGTCCGACCGGGCCGGGGCCCGTCTCCAGCCCACCGCCCACCGGCCACGCCCCGAGCCCGCCGCCCCCCGGCACCCCGCCGCGCACCCTGCCCAGGAGAGACCCGCAACCGCCCCCGAGCGCGCCACCGACGCCGCCCCCGCCGCCACCTGAATCGGCCTACGGACCGCCGCCCGGGAAGGACCCCCGCCAGTGAACCCAGCGCTCCGCCGCACCGGCGTCATCGCCCTCATCCTGCTCGGCGCCCTGCTGGTCCAGGTCACGTGGGTGCAGTTCATCCACCACGACCGGTACGACGAATTCGACGACGCGCGGACCCTCTTCGCCGAGTACGAGGTCCCGCGCGGCTCGATCCTCGCCGGAGACACCGTCATCGCCCAGTCCCTGCCCAGCGAGGACGACGACTCGGCCTACGCGTACTACCGCGACTACCCCGAGGGCGACTACTTCGGCAACATCACCGGCTTCAAGTCCCCCCACCGCGGCTCCAGCGCCATGGAGGCGGCCCAGAACGAGGTCCTCAACGGCAGCAGCTCGCTGTTCTTCCTCGACGAGCTCGGCTCGTCCATCACCGGCGAGGACCGCGTCGGCGGCAACGTCGTCCTCACCATCGACCCCGAGCTCCAGAAGGCCGCCTACGACGCCATCGCCGAGACCGGCGTCCCCGAGGGCGGCGCGGTCGTGCTCGATCCCCGGACCGGGCAGATCCTCGCCGAGGCCTCCTATCCCGGCTGGAACCCCACCGAGGTCTCCTCCAACAACTACGAGACCTCCACGGAGGCGTGGGAAGCGGTGATCAACGCCCCCGGCAACCCCGGCAGCGACCGCACCCGCTCCGACTGGTACCCGCCGGGGTCGACGTTCAAGACGATCGTGGCCTCGGCGTTCCTCGAGCAGGGCCACGACGCCGACACCATGGTCCCCGCGGGCAACAGCTACACCGCGCCGGACACCGACCACACCATCACCAACGCCGGGGACCAGTGCCCGGCCGAGGAGATGACCCTCCGCGAGGCGTACGCCCTCTCCTGCAACACCACGTTCGCGCGCCTGTGCGTCGAGGAGCTCAGCGAGGAGGACATCCTCGACACGGCCGCCGCCTACGGCTTCGAGGAGGCGTTCACCACGCCGCTGGAGACCATCGCCTCCACGACCGGCGACATCTCCGAGGAGGCCTTCCGCGCCCAGGCCTGCATCGGCCAGCAGGAGGTCCGCGAGACCATCGTGCAGAACGCCATGATCGCGGCCGCCATCGCCAACGGCGGCGAGGTCATGGCCCCCCAGATGATCGCCGAGATCACCGACTCGGAGGGCACCACGCTCAAGCGCGGCGAGGAGGACTCCCTCGGCGAGGCCGTCTCCAGCTCCACCGCCGAGGAGATGCGCAAGCTCATGGAGGCCGTCGTCCAGGAGGGCACCGGCGAGAGCGCGCAGATCGACGGGATCACCGTCGGCGGCAAGACCGGCACCGCCGAGCACAGCGCGGGCGCCCACGGTGACGAGGCCAACCACGGCTGGTTCCACGGCTGGGCCATGAACGAGGACGGCGAACCGGCCGTCGCCGTGGCGGTCTACCTCGGCGCCTACGGCCCCGACGGCTCCCACAAGGCCGCCGAGATCGCCGGCGACCTCATGGAACAGGTGCTGAGCGGCGACTGACTAGACTGAAGCGTCGACCCCCCGAGATATAAGGAGCACGCCGTGTTGAGCCCCGAAATGCGCCTCGGGCAGCGCTACCGCCTGCTCGAACGCATCGCGGTGGGCGGCATGGGCGAGGTGTGGCGGGCCGAGGACACCGTCCTGGAACGCAAGGTCGCCGTCAAGGCGCTCCTGCCCGCCCTGCTGAACGAGCCCGGCTTCGCCAAGCGGTTCGCGGCCGAGGCCAAGACCGTCGCCGCGCTCTCCCACCCCCACATCGTCAACGTCCACGACTACGGCGAGGCCCCGCTGCCCAGCGGGGACACCACCGCCTACCTGGTCATGGAGTACATCGAGGGCCGTTCGCTGGCCGACCTCATCTCCGAGCGCGGCGCCCTGGGCGCCGCCGAGATGATGCCGATCATCGCCTCGGTCGCCGAAGCGCTCCAGCACGCCCACGACCACGGCGTCATCCACCGCGACATCAAGCCCGGCAACATCCTGGTGCGCGCCCGCGACGGCCAGGCCGTCCTCACCGACTTCGGCATCGCCCGGTCCGGCGCGGCCGGGGACCTCACCGCCACCGGCGCGGTCATGGGCACCGCCTCCTACATCGCCCCCGAGCAGGCAGAAGGCACCGGGGTACTCCCCGCCTCGGACATGTACTCGCTCGGCGTCGTCGCCTTCCACGGCCTGACCGGCCGCCGCCCGTTCGACGCCGAGAACCCGATCGAGCTGGCCCTCCACCACGTCCGCACCCCCATGCCGCCGCTGCCGAACGACATCGCGCCGGGCGTGCGGGCCTTCGTCGAGCGGGCCATGACCAAGAACCCCGCGCAGCGCTTCGCGACCTGCGCCGACATGGCCGCGGCCGCCCGCGGCGCGCTGACGGCCCCGCCCGCGACGTCGGTGATGGCGCCCCTCGGCGCCGCCCCCGCGGGCGCGGGCGTCGTCGGCATGGGCGGCCCGGTGGCGGGCGTCGCCGAACCGTCCCCCGCCACCGGGCCGTACGGCGGGATCGACCTGGGCGCGCCCGGGCAGCCCGCCCCCAAGACAGGTCCGAACAAGACCCTCCTGGGCGCCATAGTGGGCATAGTGGCGCTGGCACTCGTAGGCGGTATGGTGTGGCTGTTGCTGCTCAACGGCGACGACGGTGGTGGAGACAAGAACCCCGAGCTCAATCCGGCCGACAACGATACGAGCGAGACCGTCGAATCCCCGTCGCCGGACGGCGAGTCGCCGGAGACCGGCGAGCAGAGCGAGACGCCTTCGGAAGGCCGGACGACCGACAGGCCGGGCGGTGGGTTCGACTCGTGCCTGCCGGGTGCCATCTGCGACGAATAGCGGTCTTGACAGTCTTATACAGCGATTAGAATCGATCCGCGACGCATGGAACACGAGGACGTATAACGCGATGACGACAGAGCCCCGCCTGCTCGGCGGCAGATACGAGATCGGCGAGGTCGTCGGCTACGGGGGGATGGCTGAAGTCCACCGCGGTCGGGACCTGCGGCTCGGTCGCGACGTGGCGGTGAAACTGCTGCGCGCCGATCTGTCTCGCGATGAATCGTTCCTCATCCGCTTCCAGCGGGAGGCCCAGAACTCGGCCTCCCTGAACCACCCCAACATCGTCGCCGTGTTCGACACGGGCGAAGAGCACGGCATCCCCTACATGGTGATGGAGTTCGTCAACGGCAGGACCCTCAAAGAGGTCCTGATGGCGGAGGGCCGCTTCGACCCCGTCACGGCCTGCGAGATCGTCGCCGACATGTGCTCGGCGCTGGACTTCAGCCACAAGCACCACATCATCCACCGGGACGTCAAACCCGGCAACGTGATGCTGTCCGACACCAACCAGGTGAAGGTCATGGACTTCGGCATCGCGCGGGCCCTGGCCAGCGGCCAGGCCACCATGACCCAGACCTCGGCGGTGATCGGGACCGCCCAGTACCTCTCTCCCGAGCAGGCGCGCGGCGAGACCGTGGACGGCCGCTCGGACGTCTACGCCGCAGGCTGCGTCCTCTACGAGCTGCTCGTGGGCCACCCGCCCTTCACCGGCGACAACCCCGTATCCGTCGCCTACCAGCACGTGCGCGAGGAGGCCCGGCCGCCTTCGGAGCTGAACCCGAGCATCCCGGCGACCGTCGACGCCGTGGTCATGAAGGCCCTGGCGAAGAACCCCGACCACCGGTACCGCTCGGCCGCCGAGATGCGCGAGGACCTCATCCGCGCCGCCCGCGGCGGCGCGGTCAACGCGCCGATGGCCATGGGCGGGGAGGCCCGCACGCAGATCATCGGGGGCGGCGGCGAGTCCACCGCCCCGATCGCGCCGATCGAGCCGGAGTCCGACCGCAAGAAGCCGTGGCTGGTCGCCCTCGGGGTGATCGCCGCGCTCGCGCTGGTCGGCCTGGCGGCGTGGGGCATCATGCAGGCCATGTCGACGGAGTCCGAGAAGGTGGCGGTGCCGGACGTGAGCGGCCTGTCCGTCGAGGACGCGACCGTCGAGCTGGAGGGCGATGGCTTCACCGTCGCCCCCGAGGTGGTGGAGCAGGAGGCCGAGGAGCCGATCGATCCGGACAACGTCGGCAAGGTCGTCGACCAGGACCCCGGGGCCGGCGACGAGGTCGAGGAGGGCACCGAGGTGACCCTCACCGTCATGGTCCAGCCTTCCGAGGTCACGGTGCCCGACGTCCTCGGCCAGGACTACGACACGGCGAAGGCGGCGCTCGAAGAGCTCGGCTTCAAGGTCGACCGCGAGGAGCAGTCGTCGACCGAGCCGGCGAACACGGTCCTCGGGCAGGACCCCGAGGGCGATGCGACGGCCGATTACGGCGCCACGGTGACGCTCACGGTCTCGGCGGGCGGCGTGGTGGTCGTGCCCGACGTCACCGGCTCGACCGAGGAGAAGGCCACTGAGACGCTGCAGAACGCGAATCTCCAGGTGGCCGTCGAGTACGTCCCCGAGGGCAACACGCCGGGCGTGGTCAACAGCCAGGACATCAGCCCGGACTCCGAGGTCGACGAGGGCACGACGGTCACGATCTACGTCACCGGCGTCCTGGTCCAGTGGGACGAGACCACGACCCCGCAGCAGCTCCAGAGCGCGCTCGAGAACGACGGGCTGACCGTGGAGCTCGCGGGCGACCCGGAGGGCACGGTCATCGAATCGGTGACCGGCCCCGACGGCGAGGTGACCAGCGGGAACGTGGTCGCGCCGCGCAGCAGCGTCACCATCAACGTCACGGCCGAGGATGACGGCGGCGGTGGCGGCGACGACGAGACGAGTGACGCGCCGAGTTGCGGCCTGATCGAAGACTGCGAGAGCACCGGCGAAGGCAACTAGCACGCACGAACAGGGCCTTGCGGAGCGATCGCTCCGCAAGGCCCTGTCGCGTCCGCGCCGCGCAGACCCGCCTCGGTACATGTGCGGCACGAGGGCCCGAACCGATCGCCGGCTCGGGCCCCGGACTGTGATCCATTCAGGAAATTTCCTTTATGGAGCCTTTGTTTCGGGCGCGGCCCCTCGCGAAGCGGCGCTCGTGCTTTAGGCGGGCTCGATCTCGCCTTCGAGGATCCGCACCATGATCGGGTTGTCGAAGTAGACGTCGTTGAGCTCGTACTCGCCCGCGCTGATCTCCTTGACGCGCACGCCCTCGATGGCGAACGAGACGCGCTGGTTGAGGAACAGCGGCAGGCGCGGCAGGGTCTCGTTGAACACGATGCCCAGCTGCTTGTTCGCCTCGGCCTGCTCGGCCTCGTCGCCCTTCTGCGACTTCAGGTACAGGTCGTCGACGTTGACCGTGCCCACCGACTGCGTCTCCACCGCGTCGGTCGGGATGGCCATGCCGGGGGCGTCGGCCGTGTTCGCGTTGTCGGTGAACCAGGCCATCTGCCAGGAGCCGTACACGTACGGCACGAACGGGTTCGCCCACTGGCGCACCGCGATGTCGAAGTCGCCCGCGCCCCAGGCGCCCCACTGGTTCCCGTCGTCGGGCATGTTCCGGTAGGTGATGGTGAAGCCGAACTCGTTCAGCTGCTGCATCGCCTGCTCACCGGTCAGGGAGAAGTCGGTCCAGCCCTCCACGCCGACGATCTCGTACTCGGCCAGGTCGCCGTTCGGCTTGTGCCAGCCGTCGTCCTCCTTGGCCCAGCCGGCCTCCTCCAGCAGCGAGGTCGCCTTGGCGTGGTCGGTCGAGTAGAACTCCAGGTCGACGTCGTCGAACAGGCCCTCGGCGTGCGGGTCCGGCAGGCCCGAGTAGGTCGCCGGGATGTAGTAGCCGCCCGCGCCCTTGGCGATCTCGCCGATGATCTCGGTGTCGAAGACGTACATGAACGCCTTGCGGACCCGCGTGTCGGCGAACTCGGGGAAGCGGCCCTGGTTGAGCATCAGGCCGATGCCGTCGAAGCCGGGCGTCGAGATCTCCTTGAGGCCCTCGACCGCGGAGATGGTCTCCCGGTCGGTCGCGCCGAGCACCTGCGTGGAGTAGTCGACCTCCTGGTTGAGCAGCATCTGCACGCTGGCGGCGTTGTCGCCCTTCTGGACCTTGACGGTGTCGAACTTGACCTGGTCGGCGAACAGGCCGTCGGAGTGGACGCTGAAGGTCACGACGGTCTCGCCGATCTCCTCGAACTTGTAGGCGCCGCAGGTGATGTTCCCGTCGTCGAGGAAGTCCTCGGCGGCGATCTGCTCGGACAGGGCCGACTGCTCCGCATCGCCCTGCACGACGCCCGCGGCCACCAGCTCGCCGGCCTGGTCCATCCAGTCGCCGTAGCGGGCGTGCGGGAGGACCTGGGTCTTCAGCACGCCGTGCTCGACGCCGGGGAAGGCCTCGGTGTAGGTGACCGTCACCGTCAGGTCGTCGTCGGCGGTCACCGTCTTGACCTGGTCCCAGCCGATGGTGCCCTGCGCGGCGTTGAGCTTCTGCAGGTAGAGGGATCCGACCAGGTCAGCGGAGGTGAGGTCGTTCCCGTCGGTCCACTTGATGCCCTCGCGGAGGGTCACCTTCAGCGTGGCGCCGTCCAGCTCGATGGTCTCGGCCAGCTGCGGGATCCACTCGTGGGTGTCCCAGTTCATGATCGCCGGGCGCGGCAGGAACAGCTCGGCCACCGGGGCGGCGACGAGGAGCGCGGCGTTGCTGATCGCGGCGTTGTAGTGCTGGGTGGTGGTGTCGAAGGGATAGACGTAGGCGAATGTCCCGCTGGCCCCTTCGTCGTCGGCGCCTTCGGCCTGGCAGGCGCCGAGGACTCCGGTGGCGGCGACGGCGCCCGCGCCGATGCCGACCGTCTGGAGCAGACGGCGCCGGGAGAGCTCGATATTCTGAGAGGTCATCGCCTCTTCCTTTCCGTGTAAAGGGCAAATATGGAGATGAGGACGAGGAACACCCCGAGGCCGACCGTCAGCACGCTGATGGCGGACTCCGCTGTCCCCGCGGGTAGATAGAGCAGGAGGAGGGTCGCGCTCAGGATCAGGAAGACCCCGAACCCGAGCCCGAATCTGGCGATCAGGCCGACCATGCCGCGCCCCGAGGGGTGCCGGTGTCCGAGGCGGTCACGGCGGGGTCGTGCGAGGGGGCCCGGCCGCGGTCGCGCGCGACCACGTGGCAGGCCAGCCTCCGGCCGTCAGCGGCGCCGGGGGCCGCCGGGCGGTCCCCGAGTCGGATGAGCGGCGGTGCGGCATCGTCGCACAGCCCCGGCTCGAAGGCCGGGCAGCGCGGATGGAAGGCGCAGCCGGACGGCAGCGCCGTCAGGCTCGGGATGTCGGCGGAGCGCAGCCCGGAGGCGGCCCGGTTGGCCTTGGCCAGGTCCGGGTCGGGCTCGCAGACCGCGCCGATGAGCGCCTTGGTGTACGGGTGCTGCGGGTCGCCGACCACCTCGGGCGTCGGTCCGTGCTCGACGACCTTCCCCAGGTACATGACCGCGATCTCGCCGTCCCACGCGAAGTACTTCGCGACGGCGAGGTCGTGGGTGATGAACAGGAAGCCGACGTCGAGCTCGTCGCGGAGCCTGCCGAGGGTGTTGAGCAGGCTCACGCGGATCGAGACGTCCAGCATGGACGTGGACTCGTCGCAGATGAGCAGCTCGGGGTTCATCGCCAGGGACCGCGCCACGTTGACCCGCTGGCGCTGGCCGCCCGACAGCTGGTGCGGGTAGGAGTCCAGGTAGGACTCGGGCGGGGTGAGGTCGACGAGCCGGAGCAGCTCGCTCGCCTTCTGGCGGGCCTCGGCCTTGGACCTGACCTGCTTGTGGCGGCGCAGGCCCGCGGTGAGCGTCGAGAAGACGGTGCGGGTGGGGTTGAGCGCGGCGTAGGGGTCCTGGTGGATGTACTGGACCGCGCGGCGGTAGGCGAGGCGCTCGGCCGAGTTCATGCCCGCGACGTCCTTGCCGCGGAAGGCGACGGTGCCGCCGGTGGGCCTCGTGAGCCCCGCGGCGGCGCGAGCGGTGGTGGTCTTGCCGCAGCCGGACTCGCCGACCAGGCACAGGACCTTGCCGGGCCGCACCTCCAAGTCGACGCCGCCGACGGCGGGGACCTTGCCCTTCTTGGTGTCGAAGACCTGCTCCAGGCCGGAGAGCTTGAGCAGCGGCTCAGCGCCCGCCGGCGCGGGGCGCTGGGCGGGGAGACGGGAGTGCGTGTCAGACATTGGTGGGCTCCTTCTCCGATGCGGCCGCCTGTCCACCGGCGGCCTTGCGCTCCAGGCGGACGCGGTCGTGGTGCAGGCACGCCGCCGCGTGCGTCATCCCGTCCGGCCGCTCGGCGAGGACGTCGAGCGCGACCGGGGCGGCCTTGCACTCCTCGGTGGCGAAGGCGCACCGCGGGTGGAAGGCGCAGCCGCTCGGCATGGCCTTGAGGCTCGGCGGGTAGCCGGGGATCGACTCGAGCTTCGGCGTGGCCCCCGAAACGGGGACCGGGTCCTTGACCGGCATGACCGCGTTGATGAGCCCGGCCGTGTACGGGTGCTTCGGGGTGTGGAAGATGTCGCGGGCCGAACCGGTCTCGATGATCCTCCCCGCGTACATCGTGGCGACCCGGTCGGCCAGCTCCGCGGCCAGACCGAGGTCGTGGGTGATGAAGACCATCGTGAAGCCGAACTTCTGGCGCAGTTCGTGGAGCTGCTGCACGATCTGCCGCTGGGTCAGCAGGTCCAGGGCGGTGGTCGGCTCGTCGAGGACGAGCACCTGCGGGTTCAAGGCGATGGCCAGCGCGATGAGCGCGCGCTGCTTCATGCCGCCGGACAGCTCGTGCGGGAAGGACGGCAGCACGCGGTCGGGGTCGAGCCTGACGGTCGCCAAGAGCTCCCCGGCCCGCTCCTCGACGGCGCGCTTCGTCCAGCGCTTGCCGTCGGCGTGGTCCCTGAGCGTGTCGGCGAAGTGGTCGAAGATCCTCGCCACGGGGTTGAAGGCGTTCATGGCGCCCTGGAAGACCATCGCGGCCTCGTTCCAGCGGAAGCGCCGCAGCGGCTCCTTGCCCATGCCGAGCAGGTCGGCGCGGGTGCCGTCCTTGAGCCGGTACACCAGCGACCCGGAGGTGATCTCGCCGATCTTCGGCAGCAGGCGCAGCAGCCCGAGGCCGAGCGTGGTCTTGCCGCAGCCGGACTCGCCGACGAGCGCCAGGGACTGCCCCTCGTACAGGTCGAGGTCGACGCCGCTGACGGCGGTGACCGAGTCCTTCCGGCCGGTGCGGTAGGCGATCTCGAGGTCGCGGACGCTGAGAATCGGTTCTGTCACGGTCTCACCTTTCCCTCAGGCGCGGGTTCAGGGCCTGGTCGAGACCGCGGCCCATGGTGACCAGCCCGATCGTGAAGAGCACGATCATGATCAGCGGCGCGAAGACGTACGGCAGCGCGGTCGTGTTGAGGTAGAAGTTGTCGCGCCACGAGATGTGGATCATCAGGCCCCAGTTCGGGGTGCCCGAGGGCATGAGGCCCAGGACGTAGAGGCCGACGATGGCGTAGATCGCCTGGTTCACCGCGATGACGAAGTTGACGAAGATGAACCCGGCCATGTTCGGCAGGATCTCCCGGAAGACGATGCGCGCGGCGCCGAGGTCCTGGAGCCGGGCCGCCTCGACGAACTCGCGCTCCTTGAGGCTCATGACCTGCGCCCGGATCGAGCGGAACAGGAAGGCCCACATGGTGGAGCCGACGACGATGGCGATGCCCCACGGCGGGATGTCCTCGAAGAAGGCCACGACGGCGAGCATGAGCAGGAACTGCGGGATGGTGACGGTGACGTCGGTGAGCTGGAGCAGGACCGCGTCGACGCGGCCGCGGAAGTACCCGGCGATCGAGCCGAGGGTCACGGCGACGAAGACGGCCATGACGGCCGCCAGGGCGCCGACCCAGATCGGCTCGGCTCCGGAGTTGACCAGGATCGTGAAGGTGTCCTTGCCCTCGTACTGGGTGCCGAGCCAGTGCTCGGCCGAGGGCGAGGTCCAGATCTGCGAGATGTCGGTGGGGTTGTGCTGGTCGACCAGGAGCGGGCCGACGAAGGAGAACAGGACGATGGCGAGCACCAGGACCGAGCCGGCGAACCCGGCGGGGGAGCGGGTCAGGCCCGTCCAGATCTGTCCGAGGGCCGACTGGCGCGACTCGGGGGCCGGGGCGGCGGCGGTGTCCGCCGCGTTCGCCGCTGTGCTTGCGGACATGCTCAGGCCTCCTCGGTCTTGATGCGGGGGTCGACCTTCGACAGGACGAGGTCGACGGTGAGGCTGGCGAGGACGACCGAGGTCGCCAGGACGATCACGGCGGCCTGCACGACGGGGTAGTCGCGGTTGGTGATGGCGCTCATGAGCATCTGGCCGGCGCCGGGGTAGTCCAGGACCTGCTCGATGACGATCGAGCCGCCGACGAGGGTGCCGACGGCGAGCGCGATCTGGGGGATGACCGGCAGCAGGGCGTTGCGGCCGACGTAGGCGCGCCCGATGCGGCCGCTCTTGAGGCCCCTGGCCTGGGCGACGGTCACGTAGTCCTCGGTGAGGACCTCGGTGGTGGCGGCCTTCATGTTGAGCATGAAGGAGCCGGTGGCGGTGAACGAGAAGGCGAGGATCGGCAGGATCGCGTGGTAGAGGGCGTCGCCGATGAACACGGGGTTGAGGCCGGGCTCGACGCCGGCGGTGATGCGCCCGCGCATCTCCAGGAACGGCAGGACGTCCAGGACGGTGTAGCCGATGACGACGACCGCGGCGATGAGGATGTAGTTCGGGACGCCGGTGAGGAAGGACCCGACCGAGGTCATGACGTGGTCGAAGGCCGAGCCGCGGCGGTAGGCCATGATCATGCCGACGGTCAGGCCGACGGTGACGGCGAGGACGACGCCCGCGCCGACGGCGAAGAGCGTCCACGGCAGGTATTCCATGACGTGCTCGAAGACCGTGCTGCTCGGGTTGGTCAGCGAGTTGCCGAGGTCGAGGGTGACCAGGCCCTGGAGGAATTGGAGGTACTGCTGCCACAGCGGGGCGCCGACGTCGTAGTTGATCATGTTCGTCGCGGTGGCGATGGCCTGGTCGTGGGTCATCCCGGCGCTGCTGAGGCGCCCGGCCATGATCTCGATGGGGTCGCCGGGCATGAAG
This sequence comes from Glycomyces arizonensis DSM 44726, assembly GCF_000482705.1. GTDB lineage: Bacteria > Actinomycetota > Actinomycetes > Mycobacteriales > Micromonosporaceae > Glycomyces > Glycomyces arizonensis. The sequence goes on from NZ_KI519474.1 coordinate 184,581, forward strand.
TGCATGAGCAGGAACGTGATCGTCGAGACCAGCCAGATGACGAACACGGACTGGCAGACGCGGCGGAAGGCGTAGGAGGTCCATACGCGCCGGAGGACGCTCCGGCCCGGCGGCCGCCGCTCGGCGGCGGGCTCCGCGTCCGTCGGCGGTGCGGTAGCTGTTGTCACCTGCACTCCTTCGTGCGTGGGTCGGGGTAGGGCTTGCGAGCTCACCGTGGTCTGAACGTGGGGGCGAAACAAACTGGAAAGAATGTTTCTAGTTAACGAACTTACCTGTGGTGACGCGTCGCACGCCAGCCCTGAGACGCAATCGTTACGTTGAACTTCGGAGAGCGTTTCCCCTGCTCTCCTCGATCGCGAGGGCCGGTGGCGCGGACGGATCCGGCGAATCGGGCACCGCTCGGACCATACTCCGCTGTGACGATCGCCTCCAAGGCCCGCGCGGGGCGCGAGTGAACACGGCGAAGCCGAGGCGCGCGCGGCCCCAAGGCCCGCACCCGCCCCGATGGCCCTGCTGTGACGATCGCCTCCCGGGCCTGCCTGTCGCCGCCGCCGCACACCCAGTACGCTCGTACTGTTAGTAGCAGGGCATCACGCAATGCCGAGCACACTCACGACTCGGACACCTCGCCGAGCGGGCGACGCCGAGCCGACACGAACAGCGCCTCCGAGAAGCGCTAGGAGAGGTACCGAACGCATGGCCAAGATCAAAGTCGCGGGCCCGGTCGTCGAACTCGACGGCGACGAGATGACCCGCATCATCTGGAGCAAGATCAAAGACGAGCTCATCCACCCCTACCTGGACGTGGACCTGAAGTACTTCGACCTCTCCGTCGAGCACCGCGACGCCACCGACGACCAGGTCACCGTCGACGCCGCGAACGCGATCGCCGAGCACCACGTCGGCGTCAAGTGCGCCACCATCACCCCCGACGAGGCCCGCGTCGAGGAGTTCGGCCTCAAGAAGATGTGGCGCAGCCCCAACGGCACCATCCGCAACATCCTCGGCGGCACGATCTTCCGCGAGCCCATCATCATGGACAACGTCCCGCGCCTCGTCCCCGGCTGGACCAAGCCGATCATCGTCGGCCGCCACGCCCACGGCGACCAGTACAAGGCCACCGACTTCAAGGTCGACCGCCCCGGCACCCTGACCGTCACCTTCACCCCCGACGACGGCTCGGCGCCGATGGAGTTCGAGGTCGCCCAGTACCCGGAGGGCGGCGGCGTGGCCATGAGCATGTACAACTACAAGAAGTCCATCGAGGACTTCGCCCGCGCCTCCTTCCGCTACGGCCTCTCGCGCAAGTACCCGGTGTACCTGTCCACCAAGAACACCATCCTCAAGGCCTACGACGGCATGTTCAAGGACGTCTTCCAGGAGGTCTTCGACGCCGAGTTCAAGGCCGAGTTCGAGGCCGAGGGCCTCGCCTACGAGCACCGCCTCATCGACGACATGGTCGCCGCCGCCCTGAAGTGGGAGGGCGGCTACGTCTGGGCCTGCAAGAACTACGACGGCGACGTCCAGTCCGACACCGTCGCCCAGGGCTTCGGCTCGCTCGGCCTGATGACCTCGGTGCTCATGACCCCCGACGGGAAGACCGTCGAGGCCGAGGCCGCCCACGGCACCGTCACCCGCCACTACCGCCAGCACCAGGCCGGCAAGCCGACCTCGACGAACCCGATCGCGTCGATCTTCGCCTGGACGCGGGGCCTGTCCCACCGCGGCAAGCTCGACGGCACCCCCGAGGTCGCCGCCTTCGCCGACAGCCTGGAGCGGGTCGTCATCGACACCGTCCAGGGCGGCAAGATGACCAAGGACCTGGCGCTGCTCGTCGGCGGCGACCAGGAGTGGCAGACCACCGACGAGTTCCTCGACACCCTCTCGGAGAACCTCGCCAAGAAGGTCGCCTCGGCCTGACAAAGCCGTAACCGAGAGCCCCGAGGCTCGTTGAGCAGGGTGCGGTGCGCGAACGCCACCTTCGGGTGATGTCCGCGGGCCGTCCCTTCCCAGTTGGAGGCCCCAGCACAAGTGCGCTGACGCACACTTGGCCGGGGCCTCCCCCCTTTCGCGGCTTGTAAACTCAGAGGCGCAACGAGACGGCACGAACGAGCGGAAGGCACAAGACACGTGAGAGGCGTCATTCTCGCCGCCGGCCAAGGGCAGCGCCTGCGCCCCGACACCGACGAACTGCCCAAAACCCTCCTCCCGATCGACGCCGCCTGGACCATTCTCGACTCCATCGTGTTCGCGCTGTCCACCGTCGACGTCAATGAGATCGCCATCGTCGTCGGCCACGCGGCCGACAAGATCCGCCGGGAGCGGGACCGTCTCGAAGACACCTACACCGTCAAGATCACCTTCGTCGAGAACGACCACCCCGAGTGGAACAACGCCTACTCGCTCTGGACCGCCCGCGAGCACTACAAGGACGGCGCGATCCTCGTCAACGGCGACACCGTCCACCCCTGGAGCGTCGAAGACCGCCTCCTCGAGGAACCGAACGACCCCCCGAGGCTCCTGCTGGCCATGGACGACCGCAAGACCCTGACCGAAGAGGCGATGAAGATCGGCGTCGGGCACTCGGTCATGCCGCTCATCAGCAAGCAGCAGCCGGTCGACCGCGCCATGGGCGAGTACATCGGCGTCAGCCTGATCCCCGCCGAGCTCGCCGACGACCTGACCGACGCCCTGAAGACCGTCTACACCCGCGACCGCACCCTCTACTACGAGGACGCCTTCCAACTGCTGGCCTTCCGCGCCAAGGTCGGGACCGTCTCGATCGGCGACGTGGCCTGGACCGAGGTCGACGACCACGCCGACTGGGCCCTGGCCAAGAAGATCGCGAAGGACCTGTAGTGCCGCTGCTCGCCCGCACTGTCCTGGCGCCCCTCGCCGTCGAAGTCGCGGCCGGGGCCCTCGCCCGGCTCCCCGAGCTGCTCGTCGACACCCGCATCTCCTCGGGCGGCCGCGTCGCCGTCGCGCTCGGGCCCGGCCTCGGCGCCCGGATCGCCCCCACGCTCGATCTGCCCGACGCCGTCGTCCACACGATCAAGCCCGGCACCCTCGCCAGCGCGCACGACCTCGCCTCCCGCCTGCGGGACGACCGCGTCGACGCCCTCGTCGGCATCGGCGGCGGGCGCCTGATCGACACCGCCAAGTACGCGGCCACCGAACTGGGCCTGCCGATGGTCGCCGTCGCCACCAGCCTCGCCCACGACGGCCTCGCCTCCCCGGTCGCCTCGCTCGAACGCGAGAAGGCCACCATCTCCTACGGCGTCCACACGCCCCTCGCCGTCCTCGCCGACCTCGACTTCATCCGCCGCGCCCCCGCCGCCCAGCTGCGCTCGGGGGTGGGCGACGCGCTCACCAACCTCTCGGCCACGGCCGACTGGGAGCTGTCGCACCAGGTGAACGGCGAGGCCGTCGACGGCCTCGCGCTCGCGATCGCCCGCACCGGCGCCGAAGCAGTCCTGCGCCACCCCGGCACCATCGCCGACGACGACTTCCTCACCAGCCTCGCGGGCGCCCTCATCCAGGGCGGCCTGGCGATGGGCATGGCCGGGTCCTCGCGCCCGTGCTCGGGCGGGTGCCACGAGATCGCCCACGCCCTCCAGACGCTCCACCCGGGCTTGGCCGGACACGGCGAGCAAGGCGCCATCGGAGCCCTGTTCTGCACCTGGCTGCGGGGCGACGAAGCGCTGTTCGCCGAACTGGCCGCCGCCATGCGGCGCCACGGGCTTCCGCGCACGCCGGACGAACTCGGACTCACCGTGGCCGAACTCGCCACTGCGATCGAGTACGCTCCGAGGACTCGCCCGGGGCGTTATACGATTCTCGAACATCGTGAACTGGATTCGGTGGCGATCAGCCGTCACCTCACGGAGATGATGCATGAGCTCGATTAGCCCGCACCCCGACGGAGTCTCCGGAAACCACCCCGGCGGTGGCGACGGCGACCGCCCCGACGCGGCGGCCCCCCAGAGCGGCCACGGCGCGGGGCCCTCGGGCTCCCAGGGCGGTTACCTCCCGGGAGCGACGAGTTCCGGATCGGCGGCCTTCGCGAGCGGCGCCCCCGGCACGCCGCCCGGCTACCCGCCCCAGGGCTACGGCCAGCCGCAGCAGCAGGGCGGCTACGGCGCACCGCCGAACCCCTACGGGCAGCCGAACCCTTACGGACAACCGTACGGCCAGCCGCCGCAGGCGCCCCAGTACCCGCAGGCGCCGTCGCACCCTCCGCAGGCGCAGCCGCAGGCCCCCTACGCCCCCCGCACCGAGCCGCACCGCGACATGCCGATGGCCGGCGCCTCGCCGATCCGGCGCAACCTCGACGACACCGCCGAGCTGCCCGCGTTCCTCGACTCGGCCCGCAGCGACGAGAGCCCGCGCCCGAAGCCCGGGACGCCCGCGGTCAAGCCGCTGGTGCGCAAGTTCCCCCTGACCACCGGCTTCACCGCGCTCCTGCGCCACCGGCACGCCCTGTCGGTCCTGGTGCGGCGCGACCTGGCCGTCAAGTACCAGTCGACCGTCATGGGCTACGTATGGTCGCTCATCGAGCCGCTCGGCCTGGCCATGATCTACTGGTTCGTCTTCGGCGTCCTCTTCTCGAACTCCACCGGCCTGCCCGAGGGCGTCGGGTACCCCTTGTTCATCGTCTCGGGCATCTTCGCCTACCAGTGGTTCAGCTCCGCGATCGGCGAGGGCACCAAGGCCCTCGGCGGCCAGTCGAGCCTCATCACCGTCATGAAGGTGCCCAGAGAGGTCTTTCCGGTCTCGAAGGTCTTCGCGCGCTTCGCCGAATATGTCGTCGGCTTCCCGATCCTGCTGGTCATGGCCGTTGTCTACGGTGGGACCTTCGGGATCAACCTGCTGTGGCTCATTCCGGCGATCCTCGTCGAGGCGATCCTGCTGACCGGCATGGTGTTCATCCTCTCGGCGATCAACGTGCTGTTCAAGGACGTGCAGCGGTTCATGTCACTGTTCATGCGCGTGCTGTTCTACGCCTCGTCGGTCATCTACCCGCTGACCAAGGTCCAGGAGGCCCTGCTGCCGAACCACGAGCTGATCTACAAGCTGTACTCGCTCAACCCGCTGGTCGGCATCTTCGAGATGCACCGGGCGGTGTGGATCCCCAGCTTCGCGCCGGACTGGTTCCAGCTCTGCAGTGCCGTGGGCATCTCGGTTTTCCTGCTGTTCTTCGGCCGCTGGATCTTCTACAAGCTCGAACCGCGCGTCCTCAAGGCGTTGTAAGCGAGCAGCAGAGGGGCACGGCCTGTTCACTTCGCGTTTCCTTTGTACGATGGTGGAATACGACTCGACCTGCGGCACCGCCCGCGTCTCGGTCTCTTCGGGGCGCGGGCCGGAGTCGAACCGGGACGCCGTGCGCCGGCGCCCCGGTGCGTCGTGCGATGCCCCTGATACGGAGATTGTTATTTTATGACCTCGACCCAGCCCCCGCGGCGACCCAGCGGTCCCATGGCGGGGGCGGCCATCGACGAGGACACGATGCACCTCCCGCTGACCACGCCGGGCGGCGCCTCGACAGCCCGGCCCACTGTGCCGAGCCCCTACCCCCAGCGCCAGCCGTTCCGCCCGGCGCCCGCGCCGGCCCCGCCGCGGCAGCGGCCGCGCACCGAGCGCTGGGAAGGCACCGGCTTCCGGCCCGACATCCAGGGACTGCGCGCCATCGCCGTCGTCCTGGTGCTCCTGTCGCACGCGGGCTTCGCGTTCGCCGACGGCGGTTACGTCGGCGTCGACGTCTTCTTCGTCCTCTCGGGCTTCCTGATCACCTCGCTGCTGATCAAAGAGGTCTTCGACACCGGCAAGATCTCCATCGCCGGCTTCTACGCCCGCCGCGCCCGCCGCATCCTGCCGGCCGCGAGCGCGGTGACGATCGCCACCGTCATCGGCACGTGGCTGTGGTTCCCGATCACCCGCTTCGAAGCGGTGATGCAGGACGCGTTCACCGTCATCGTCTACGTGATCAACTACCGCTTCGTCGCCGAGAGCACGGAGTACCTCAACGCCGACCAGATGCCCTCGCCGTTCCAGCAGTACTGGTCGCTGGCGGTCGAGGAGCAGTTCTACGTCGTCTGGCCGCTGCTCCTGCTCGGCCTGCTGCTGCTGATGAAGCGCGCGCCGCGCCGCATGCTCAACTTGGCGATCACCGTCTGCATCGGCATCTTCGTCCTCTCCCTGATCGCCTCGGTGCTCGTGACCGAGACCTCCCAGCCCACCGCGTACTACGCCGCCCACACCCGGGCGTGGGAGCTGGCTGGCGGCGCGCTCCTGGCGCTGACCCTCCAGACCTGGAAGCGGATACCGAAGGCCGTCGCGATCGTCCTCGGCGTCGTCGGGCTGGCCGCGATCGTGTTCTCCGGCGTGCGCTACACCGAGGCGACCCCGTTCCCCGGCTATACGGCGCTGCTGCCGGTCCTGGGCACCATGCTGGTCATCGTCGCGGGCACGGCCCGCGGCAAGAACCCGGTCTCCTCCCTGCTGAGCACCGGGCCGTTCCAGTTCGTCGGCAAGATCTCCTACAGCCTCTACCTGTGGCACTGGCCGATCCTCATCCTCGCGCCGCTCGCGCTCGACGTCGAGCCGTCGCTGCTGCTCAGTGCCGTCCTGCTGGCCGGCACGTTCACGGTCGCCCAGTTCTCCTACGAGTACATCGAGACGCCGATCCGCACCGCGAAGCTCCTCAAGGGCAACATCATGGGCCTGGCCACCGGCGTCCTGTGCTCCCTGCTGGGCATCGCCATGGTCCTCACCCTGACACTCGGCTTCTCGAAGATCCCCGAGGACGACGGCCCCGTCGACCTGGCCGAGATCGAGGAGACCCAGGACTTGACGGCGCTCCAGGAGATGCTCCGCGAGGGACTGGAGACCGAACGCGTCCCCGACGGTCTGACGCCGCCGCTGGCGGGCATCGAGGACGACCGCCCGGTCACCTACCACAACGACTGCCATCTGAGCTTCGAGGAAGTGGATCTGCCCGATGGCTGCGTTTACGGCGACGCGGGCTCGGACACTCAGGTGGTGCTCTTCGGGGACTCGCACGCGGCCCAGTGGTTCCCCGCGCTCGACGCCGTCGCCGACAAGCACGGCTGGAGCCTGCTGAGCCGCACCAAGAGCTCCTGCACACCCGTCGACGTCCCGATGGAGAGCACGCAGAACGACGGCGAGTACACCCAGTGCGGGGAGTGGCGGTCGAAGGTGTTCGACGAGATCGACGAGATCGAGCCCGAGCTCGTGGTGATCGGCAATTCGGACGCCGTGTCCATCATGGACGCCGAGGGCAGTGGTGCCCAAGAGTGGAAGGACGGCTGGACCGACACGCTCGACCGGGTCAGCGCCTCGGCCGGTGCGGTCGTCACCTTGACCGACACGCCGTGGGCCACGGGAGAGGCGGCTGCCGACTGTCTCTCGCTGCACGAGGACTCGGTGAAGGAATGTCTGCGCGACGATCCTTACACGATCGCCCACGAGGAACTCCGCCAAGCCGGACTCGAAGCGCAGGAGGAGGCCGGCGTCTCGATCATCGACACCGAGCCCTGGCTGTGCATCGACGGGCAGTGCCCGCTGATCGTGGACGGCATGGGCGTCTACCGAGACAAGCACCACATCACCACGCCGTACTCGAAATCGCTTGCGGCGGTGCTGGCCGACCACCTTCCGGACATCTGACTCGCTCGGGTGGGGCGACTCGGTCCCGTGCGGCTCCGAGCGCCCATCCGGCACTGCGTGGGAGGGCACCGGGACAGGTCGGCGGCCCTTCGGCCGTGTCGTCCCCTGCTAGTATCGGGGCAGTGCGAACCCTGGAGAGGACTAACCCCATGCGACGGTTGACGGCCCTAGCCGCAGTCGTGCTCATCGCCGGTGCCGGATGTTCGGCCTCGGGCGGCGGCGACGGAACCGGTTCGGCAGATGAGACCGCGACGTCACCCGCGCCCGCCCCGAGCCCCACCGCTTACGAATCGGTGACCCAGCCGTTCGAGCTGAGCCTGCAGACGCCGTCGAATTTCGAGGCCACCGAGAACGACCGCGGTGTGCTCATCGCCGATGAGCATGTCAGCTACGACTTCCACCTCATCGACGGCTCCGAGCACTCGCGGCTGACGGTCACCACCTATCTGCTCCCCGAAGGGACCGAGACGGGCGACTACGACTCCCGGCTGGCGATCATCCTGGCGTACGACGAGGAGCGGGGGAACCTGATCTCCTCCGAGAAGCACTCCAGGGAACTCGTGCACGGCTACGAGGGCATCTACCGCTTCGCGAGCCTCAATCCCAATGGCAAGGACATATCCCAGCAGAACCACTATCTGTTCGCGGGCCGCCACCTCATCCAGATCACCTGCCAATGGGAATACGACTTCGATGAGGTCTACCAGGGCTGCCAGGAACTCACCGCGTCGTTCGCATACCCCGACGAATGGCCGCTGGCCTACCGCTCCGAGGCTTAGACCACGGAGGCGCTCCGGCCGCCGCGTCCTCGGACGGCCGGAGACCGGATCACAGGTCCACGCCGGCCGACCGCAGACGCCCCAGGTGGGCTTCGAATCCGAAGCGCTCGTGGGCCGCTTCCATTCCCCGTTTCTGCTGTATCGCGAATTGCTGCGGGTCGCCCGCGAGCGCGGTGGCGACGCCCGCTACTTCGTCGGGAGTCGCATAGACCGCGCCGTCGCCGAACACCGACGCGAACACCGGCGGAAGTATCGTCGGCACGCCTGAGGCCATGGCCTCGACCGGTGCCCGCCCGAATGCCTCCAGCAATGTCGAACTCGGGTAGTAGACATAGAAGTCCAGTTCCGGAAGAAAGTCTCCGACCGGGATCGAATCGAATTGGTGGACGGTCCAGTTCGAGGGCAGTCGCCCCAAGACCTTTCTGGGGGAGCCGGCCCCGCCCAGCACCCGGATTTCGAAATCCGGACCTTCGGGGTAGCACGCCCGCAGATCCGACGCCAGCTCGGGCCACTTCGAGACGTGGTCGCGCGAGTGCCGACCCAGGCGCAGCGGCGTGCGAGGGGGGTCGCTCGGGCGTCGTTTGAGATTGCCCAGATCCAAGGTGGGGTACCAGAAGTCCTCTGAAAGCTCGACACCGGTGAGATCGTCCGTGTGGTGGTCGATCAGGGCCTGGCGGACGAGTGGGCCCGCTGCTGCCCACCGGTGCTCCCCGATCCAGCTCGAGAGGTTCTCATGGACCGTCGCGACGTCCCAGATGCGCTTGCGACCGGCGATCGCGTCGTAGTACGTCATTGGAGCCTGGTTGATGACGAGGATCTTCTCGGGGGACTCGATCGTGGGGAGGTCCTCTCGGAGCCGTGTGGCGAACGGCGGGAACCGCATGATGAGCAGATCGCAGGAGACCTGCGCTTCGGGTTCGATGAGTTTCACCGCCTCCCCGTCCACCAGGTCGGCGATCTTGCGGTTGAGCGGCCGCGCGCTGTTCGCCGAGTACAGCGGGTGATGGAACAGCCCGACCCTCTTCCCGTTCTCCACCAGCAGGCGGATCTCGTTGGCATTGCTGGTGGTCGTTCCTCCGGGAAGATTGAAGTTGGAGACGACGACGACGTCGAACCGTTCGGTCGTCCGCGTCCCGCCGCCGGTGGACGGCTTGCGGGGATCCCCGAGTTTTCGCAGCTCCTCGGCGGCGAACGATCGCACAGAGGCCGACTGCGAGGTGTCGCGGGAAATCCGTTCGAGCACCTGCGAGGGCCCGTTGCGGAAGCCGTTGTGCGCGCGGTCCGACGCCGCCTGCACTTGGGCCATCGCGCGGTTGCGCTCTTCGAGGGGCCAGCGTCCTTCCACGGAGAGCCGCGGCGCGAGGACCCGCTTGAGACTGCGGATGTCGTAATCGGCGGCACGTCGTCGCAGCAGCACGGCCGCCGCGGCCGCTTCCGCGAGGAGCACCGCGGCCATGGCGGGCAGATAGACGGCGGGAGCGGTGGTGAAGGCGAGCGCCGAGACGGCGGCCACTCCGAGGCCCAGCGCCGCCCCTGCCGCCAGAAGCTTGCGAAGCGTGCCGGTACGCCTGTCAGAGCGACGTCGTGTCATCTGGAGGTCTTTCTTTCGATGGCGGTCATCAGGCGCGCATAGCCCGGGGCGGTGGCGAGCACGCCGAGCGCGAACAGGGTGGCGGCGGCCGCCGCGAAGGTCGCGACGGCGGCCACCGGCATGCCGAACACCGGCCAGGTCACGATGGCGACGAAGTAGGCGAGCACCAGACCGGCCGCCGCGACGCGGCGGTGGCGCCACAGGCCCGAGCGCCATCGCTTCACCGCCGACCGCGACGAACGGGCCCGGCTCGTTCGAGCGCTCGGCTCCTCGGCCGTCTCGGTCCACGGCGTCGGTTCGACGACGGCCGACCCTATGTCGGTCTGGCCGATGCGGCGCAGCCCGTACTCGGCCTTCCTGCCTTCCCACAGCGAAGGATCGGCGACGACCAGCCGGTCGGTCTCGACCTCGTCGGTGGGGCTGAGGAACGTGATGCCGTGGGCGCTCAGCGCGTCCAGCACCTCGTGATGGAGCGGCATGCCGTCCGGGACGGGCCGGTGCAGCGACTCCAGATGGAGGAAGGCGATGCTCTGCCCCTCCTCTGCCGCTCGGGCCATGCGGCTCAGGAGATCGCGTTGTGGTTCGTCCACGAAACGGCCGTCGGCGACGAACACGCAGTCGTAGGCGTTGCCGCTGAGGCGCTGCCCGCGACTGAACTCGGGCGCGTAGAAAGGCCGTTCGGGCGCGGCCGCGCACAGGAACGGATCCGCCCGCTTGGACTGGATCTCGCCGTGCCACAGCCGCTGAGCGGATTGGTAGGCCATTCGCGCGGGGTGCATCCAGTTCATGCCGAACTCGGAGGACGTCAGCGTCTCGTCGCCGAGGCGCACCAGTGTCAGTGGAACGTCGGTCAGACGCTTGATGGCGCGATTGCCGAACACGGCGGTGAAGCGCATGCGGAACTCGGTGTCGGCGCCCTTCCTCACCGAGTCGAAATAGCCCATGCGCTCGCGGACCGGCGCGGCTCTGAACATGATCGACGTCGACCGCGGGCCGCGGATCGATCTGTTGGACCGGGTGACGGTGAGGTCGGTGTGGACGCGGACCGCGCTTGACACCGACATGACGATGCGGTGGTCGTCGAGCAGGGGCTGAATCTGCGTCTCCAGCCAGCGGGGGTGGGCCCAGTCGTCGGAGTCGAGGCCGGTGACGATCTGGCCCGTGCACTCGATGAGGGCCCGGTTCCTGGCGTTGTAGGTGCCGGAATTGCGCGGGAGCATCAAGAGCTTGATCCGGGGGTCGAGCGCGCGGATTTCGGCGAGCGCCGGGTGGAACTCCTCCCCTGAGCAGTCGTCGACCAGCAGCAGCTCCCAGTTCTGCCATGTCTGGGCGAGGACCGACAGGACCGCGGTGCGCAGCTCGGGCCCGGGCCGAAAGCAGGTCATGACGATGGAGACCTTGGTGTCGGATTTCACCGGCGCTCCGGGGTTCGCGCCGAGCCGGTCGAAATACGGCAGCGAGGTGTCGTCGGACAGGGTGAGACCCCGCATGCCGGTGAGTCGGCCGAACGCCGCGAGCCATGCGTCGGTGTCGCCGCCGAGCGACGGGTGGATCGCGTCCGCCTCGATTCCCAGCCGGTCGATCTCCCCGACCGCGGTCAACCGGGGGAGCAGATCGCCGACGGAGCCGGTGGCGTGGAGGGCGCTGCGGGCGTACCAGTTCTGGTGCTCATCGGGGACGGGAGCGCCGCCGTAGCGGTCCGCCAGCGAGTACAGGGCCAGGCTGTCGTCGTAGAGGCCGTTGGCGTAGAGGACCCCGGCCAGTGCGCACACATAGTCGGCGTCGAGGTGCCGTTCGACGGCATCGCCGGAGCCGCGGGCGAGTTCGATGAGGTCGTCGAGGCCGAGTCCCGGTGCGGCCAGGCTCGTCAGCGCCCGTACCGCCAGAGGGGAGCGGGTCCGCAGAGCGGTGCGGAACGAAGCCTGGGGCCCGCTCTCACGGAAGGTCTCGACGACGACGTTGAAGCCGGACGGCTCGGTCTTCCTGCCCGCCTCTTCGAGGATGGGGGTGAGAGCCATTGATGCAGGGATCCTTCGTGGTCGTCGTGCTCGAGACGTCGATGACGAGACGTGCTCGATCACAGAGGGTGAAACGCCGATCGGCGTTCGCGGCGGTGGTTTTCAGTGCCGGTACCGCGGGCCGCATGTCGCCCGGCACCGACCGCACCGGCTCCGCGGCCGGAATGGACTGCCTGGCGCGCGATGCCGTTCCATTCTAACTTGCGTCCACTTATAGCCATAATGGACATTTATAACATATCAGTCTTATCACCCATTCGTCTGACGATGTGCCGGTGCATTTCCCTGCGGACCGCGTGGAGCTCCGCGATGCGTTCGCGGACGAGCGCGGCGGCTTCGCTGTCACCGGAGCGCCGTTGCCTCCGCAGCTGTCCGCGGAGGACGTGGATCTCCTTCTCCACCTCGGCACCGCGCTTGGTCAGATAGTGAGTGGAGTCGACAGGTTCCGGTTCGGGAATGCGCTGCAGGAACTCCGCGCCGTCCGGCGAGATGCCGAACCGGCCCAGCGCTTCGTCGTCGAGGCGGAACGCGCGCGGATGGCTGTACGCCCTCGTGCGGCGCCCGCTGCCTTCACGCTGCTGGTCGGACAAGTTGGTGTGCGCGTACAGCCACCACAGGACGTCGCTGTCGAGGCTGCCGAGGTAGGCGCCCTCCGGAGCGAGCTTCTCCTGCAACTTCATGTGGTTCCAGTCGTAGACCGATCGCGCCTCGCCGACCGGTTCGAACAGCGTCAGGCCCATCGACGGACTCGGGTGGAACGCGCGGTGCCCGGCCCGTTCGGCGGGGACCCAGTTATACCCGGTCACTGGGGCGAAGACGGCCGACCGGCGCTCGTGCCGGAGCAGGAACGCCTCGGCCTCCGCATGGAGGCGGCTCACCAGGTCGCGGTGGATCGCGTCGTCGTCGTCCAATCGGGTCGACATGGCCCAGTCGAGGCCCCGGGCCTCGGACTCCTCCTTGATCCACTCCGCGACCGCGCGTTTGAAGTCCCGCTTGAGCTCGACTTCGAGCACCCTGGCGTAGGGCCTGCCCTCAAGCATCCGGTCCAGTGCCTTCCGGGCCCGTGGGGGCATGTCCCGGTCGACGCCGATCAGCCAGGTGAACCCCTTGGCGGTCTGGGCGTCGATGGAGGCGAGCGTCAAATGCTCCAGAAGGTGCTGGCGGTACTCGAACCAGTCCTCGTCGAACACACCGATGCCGTGGCGGGTCGCAATGACATGGAGGAACCCGGGCGCGTCATGACGCGATCCCGAGCCGGTCGCCGGGGCGCGGTGGCCGGTGGAGGCGGAGCGTTTGCGGAACATCGGACCTCAGCCCCGCCCGCCTGCGGTGACACCGTGCAGGGACAGCCGTTCGGCCAGTGCTTTCCCCGAGAAGCGCTCATCGATGAAGTCCCAGGCGAACGACTGCTGCGCGGCATATGCGCCGGAGTCCGACATGAGGCGTTCGGCGGTGGACGCGACTTCGGAGGGGTCGCAGTAGACGGCGGCCGGTCCGAACGTCGGCTCGAAGCGGCGGTCCATGATGACCGGTACGCCCGCGGCCATGGCCTCGAGCGGCGCCCGCCCGAACGCCTCCATCCCGTCGGAGGAGATGAAGTAGACCATGATGTCGATCTGCTCGAGGAACTCCTTCGCGGAGAGGGAGTTGAAGGGGTGTGTCGTCCAGTTCGAATGGAGTCCGCCGAGGATCGCGGCGGGGGTGTCCGCGCCTCCTAGTGTGTGGATCTCGAACGGCTCCCGGTCGGGGTAGCACTGGAGCAGGGCCTTCGGGTCCTCGGGCCACTTCAATTTGTGGTCGCGCGAATGGCGGCCGATGCGTATGCGGCCGTCGGTTTCCCGGCGCCCCTCCAGGCGCCACTGGTCGATCTCGATGCACTCGTTCCAGGGCATGAACGCCAGGTCGAGGCCGGCCGTCTCCTCGGCGTGGTGTTCTGCGAGCACGCTGTGGACGGCCGGTCCGCCCGCATACCATGTGTGCGGCCCCAGCCACTCGCCGACGTGCGCCTCGACCGTGGCGATGTCCCACGCGACCTCGCGCGGGCCGTCGGACCCGTAGAACTTGAACGGCGTCTGGTTCGCGATGACCACGGTCCCTTTCGCCTCGATGCGGGGACGCTCCTCCAGCGGCTTGAGGAGCACCGTGGGGAGACGCACCACTGCCAGGTCGCAGGTGACGTCCTCGTGGCGTTCGATCCGGGTGACGGTCTCGCCGTCGCACAGGGCCTCGATCCGCTGCCCCATCGGCGCGTTGGGGCCCCACTGGAAAACGGGATGGTGCAGCAGTCCGACCGTGAGCCCGTGATCGCGATAGGCCCGGATGTCGGCGACGTTCGCCGAGGTGTTGCCGCCTTGGAGGCCGAAATGCGAGATGAGCACGATGTCGAAGTGCGACCGCCTGCCGCCGGACGACCAGCGCTCGTCCTCGGCGATGTGCCAGTCGAGCACCGACTTCATCAGTGCGATGCGCTCCGAAGCGGGAACCTTGCCGCTCGCGGCGATCTTCTTCGCCTCGGCCAGCGCCGTGTCGGGGAAGCCGCCCGCCAGAGCGTTGCGGACCCGTTCGATTCGGTGGATGTAGGCCGCGGCCGGCACCGCCGAGTTCGAAGCGAGGCGTTCGAGCAGTTCCGAAGTGGATGCCTTCGCGTCGAGGTCGCGGAGCAGGGGACGAAGCGCCGCGGCGGAGCCGGCGGCGAGTATCGCGGCGGTGGCGACGATGAGCCCGACGCCGGCCAGGCCGACCCAGGTCGGCAGCAGGTAGGCGGCGACGGCCACCGCTCCAGCCGCCGCGATGGTCGCGACTGTCCGCGTCTCTTTCAAGGGACGGAGGGCTCTTCTCATTGCGGATCGTGTCATCGGGCGTCTTCCATGATCATCGCCGTCGCGGTCTCGGCCGGTCCGAGTCTCGCCGAGTCCACGACCACGCCGAGTTCGCCGACCCGGCGAAGCAGGGCTTCGGGTGAGAATCGTTCCCGGACGATCCTCAGTCCGGCTTCGACGCGCTCGGCGTAGTAATCGGCATCGGCCGCGAGGCGGCGGGCGTGGTCCTCAACCTCGTCGGGGGTGCAGTAGACGGCCCCGTCGCCGAACAGTTCGGCGAAGCTCCACGGCAGGATGCACGGGACGCCGGCGGCCATCGCCTCCAGCGGAGACCGTCCGAACGCCTCGATGAGGTTCTCGTCGATGAAGTAGGCATAGACGTCGATGGTGCCCAGGAACTCGACGGGAGACATGGTGCCGAACGGGTGCGACACCCACTTCGGTGGGATCGACCCGAGCAACTGCCTGATCGATTTCTCTCCGCCGAGCACATGGATCTCGATGTCCTCCGCATCGGGGTACGCGGTCCGGAGGCGTTTGGCCATGTTGGGGAACTTGGTGATGCTGTCGCGGCTGTGCCGGCCGATCCTGATCGGATCGCCTTCGGCGCGGATTCGCCGTGTCTCAGGGGTCCACGCGGCGATGTCGATGGTCTCGTACCAGAATTCGGCGGCCTGCTCGACGCCGCTGAGATCCGCCGAGTGGTGCTCACGCAGTACGTCGCGGACGGCCGGTCCGATCGCGTACCAAGTGTGCGGGCCGATCCATTCGGTGAGGTTCCGGTGGACGTCCCTGACGCTCCACGGAGTGCCGTAGCCTCCCGCGAGCCCGTACTCCTCGTAGGGTGTCTGGTTGACCAGCAGCACGGTGCGCTTCGCTTCGATCTTGGGAAGGTCGTCCATGATGTCGGCCATCGCGGTGGGGAACCGGACGATCAGGAGGTCGCAGCGGGCGGTGCTGGCGGGGTGGAGCTCGATGATCTGCTCATCGTCGATGAGCGCGCGAATCCGGGGGTGAATCGGCCTGTCGAGCGCCCGGTCCAGGACGGGGTGGTGCACCAGCCCCACCTTGAGGCCGCCCGCGCGATAGGCCAGGATCTCGGCTTCGTTGGCTGAGGTGGTGCCTCCCAGGAGATTCATCGTGGACACGATGACGATGTCGAGGTCCAGGGTCTCGGCCTGCCGTCGCTCGTTCCGCCGCCGGGCGTAGTGGTCGTTCAGCGCCTCGAGGACCTTCACCCTGTACTCGGGGTGTTCCTTCTTGGTGTTCGCGGTCTGCAGCAGGACCGATGCGGCGGTCTTCGACCATCCGTGGTTCAGCCGCGCCTCCCACCGGCTGAACGCCCGCAGTTTCCGTTCGGGTATGGGGCCGGCGGCCGTGACGGCGCCTGAGTGCTCCGCGGCGGAATTGCGAGTGGGCGCGGCCACCAGCGATCGAGTGCGGACCACCGCGCTGCGAAGGCTGAAGACGGTGAGCGCCGCCAGAAGCGTCACCGATCCGGCGAGCAGGCCGAGGAACGCCGCCGGAGACCCGTCCGATACCAGGATCGCGAGTATCGGGGCGAGTGGGAGTACGGCGGTCGCCAGCCAGGCCCGCCGTCTGACGACGGTCTTGACGACTTGCTTGAGGCTCATGCTGGGAGAGTCCGTGTTTCTGCGTTGATCGGGCATGGTGTGAATCCGCTGATGTCGGTCATCGGAGGATCCGGGAGGAGATTCGGCGGCTGATGGCGAGGCCGCCGGCGCCGAGCCAGATCGCCAGGCTCCCCGCCGTGGCCCAAGGCAGGGCGTCCGGTTGCCATACGGCTGATGCCGCCGCGACGGCTCCCGCTGAGAGCAGCCCGGTTCCGGCGAGTGCGAGGTCCCCCCACCGGATCAGTCGGCGTGGCGTCGGGGGAAGGTGGTGCACCTCGGTGGTGGACGGCATCGTTTCATGCCGCCGTTCGGACGTCTCGGAGTGAACGCGGATGCGATCGGCTTCGAGTTCGGGGTGCTCGAATCGGAGCAGTTCCGCGTACTGCTCCGTCGGTGTGATCACCGGTGCGGCCTCCCCGGGCTCGAGATCCACGAATTCGAGCCCGTGATCAGCGGCGGTTTCCAAGACGGACCAGTTGATGAGTGGGCGCTTGCCGTTGACATTCACCCATTCAGGGCAATGGGCGAGCCCGATGGCCTGGCCTCTCGACGCCTGTTCAGCCGCTTCCGCGAGCATCGTGCGACGCGCCTTGTCGAGTGTGCTCCAATCCGCCGTGTATATCCGGGCGTAGGTGATCTGCCTGCTCGCCGCCTTGGTACGGGTGATGTCCTGCGTGATGGGGAACGGCCGCGGCCTGGCGAGGGCCTCGAGGAACGCCTCGGCACGTCCTCTGCGTATCCGCTGGTGCCAATGGGTGAATCCCGAGTGGTAGGCCAGACGGCTCGTCGTCATCCAGTACCGGGAGACCTCACCGGCCGACAGCGTCGTGTCCGTGTGGCGCACGAGCGTCAGGGGACCGCCTTTCATTCGAGTCCAGGCACGCCTTCCGAAGTGCTCCTTGATGCGCATGCGGAACTCGGAGTCCGCGGTCTTCCTGACCTCGTCGTAGAAGCCGATCCGCCTTCTGATGGGCTTCGCTCGGACCATGATCAAGGTCGATCGCGAGGCGATCACCGCGACCTGGGGATCGACCACCGGTGACAGATCCTCGTGCACTGCGAGGCTGCGTGATTCCACCATGACCAGTTTCGGGTCGTCGAGCAGTGGTTTGACCTGGTTTTCCAGTCGACGAGGGTGGGCCCAGTCATCGGAGTCGAGTCCGGTGATGAACTCTCCCCTGGCGGCCGCCATCGCCCGGTTTCGGGCTTGATAGGTGCCGCCGTTCTCGGGCTGGATCAGCAATCGCACGCGAGAGTCCAGATTCAGGGCGTCGCGCAGGACGCCGGAGTACTCGGGGCCCGATCCGTCGTCGACGACGATGAGCTCCCAGTTCTGCCAGGTCTGCGCCGCGATCGAGCGCACCGCCGCCAGAAGTGCCTCGTCCGGGCGGAAACAGGTCATGATGACCGTGATCAGAGGCCCGTTCTCGACGGCGTTACCGGGTTCGGTCCGCAGTCCGTTGATGGACGGGGACGTCCGCTCGTCCGGCTCGCAGAGGTCGGTCCAGCCGGTGAGTTCCCGCAATCGCTGCATGAACACGGCGGCGGACCCCCCGTTCCGCGGGTGGGCGGCCCGGCAGCGAATGGCTTTCCGCACGGGAGCCGCCTCGTCTCCATAGGACTTGACCAGCGTTTCGACCCGGTCCTGCCGTCCGCTCAGATGCGCCGAAATGACGTGCAAGGCTTGGTATTCGGCGGGGATGTGGCCCCTCGTCCGCTGGAATGCCAGGTCGAACAGCCCCAATGCCCGCCGGGATTCCTCCTCGGTGTCCGCTTGCAACCCGAATGACGCCGCCAATGCGCAGAGTGCCTCCAGGTTCAGTGGGGCACGGGCGAGTCGCGCCTCGTTCTTCTGCGCATCCCACAAGGACTGGGGGTCATCGGGGTACGCGAGATAGGCGAGCACGTGCAATGACATACGCGACTTATGGTACTGTCCCCATTGGTGCATTTGCCCCATTGCGACGGCATTGGCCGCGCTCAGAGATCGCTCGAGCAGTCGTCGCTCTGGTTGTGGCTCGAAAGTGATCATGGGACCGTTCTGAGTGTGCGGGGATGCTGGGCGCAGGAATTATATATGACCGCGCAGACCGGTTCCTGGCTCGTACACCCCATCGGTCGAGGGCTTCGACCCGTAGCGGCTCCTTTTGCGGAGCATTGAGGGTCGCCATTGATTTCGGTCGTACGGCGTTTCAGCGATGCGACGCCGCGGCGGTCTCATGGAAATTCGTGCGGGAATTATGTTTTACATCCCATTCGGCGAGTGCCGCCTCGGTGCCCCCGGTCGCTTTTATGGCGTCGAGAAACACGGGGAAATCGGTTTTCGCCTCTTCGAGCCGGACTGTGACGGACCTGCGGTAGCGCAGAAACTCCTCGATGTTGGCGGTCACGGTCGCCACGTGATCGCGGCAGACATCGATCCGCTGCTCCAAGGGCCAGTCCCGCGTCTTCATGACGATTCCGTGGCCGTAGGCGCGGATCATCGAGGCGCGGAACTTGGCGTCCCACCGCGCGAGATGGCTCTGCGCCACTGCCTCGGGGTCGCGCCTGAGATGGACGTACAGCGTCGACTCATTGCTGTACGTGGCACCGAGCCGCCCCAAGTGCCAGGCGAGCCGGTTGTCCACTTCGATATGCCGCTCGGGGTAGGCCAGGCGCGCGTCACCGACGAGGTTCGCATTCGTTTCGTGCCCAGCGGTGTAGTTGTCCAGGTGCTTGCACGCCTCGGCGAAGGTCACTGAACCGCAGCGGCCCGTGCAGAGGACGAAGACGTTCTTCATGGTCGCTATAGTGTCACGCCGGCGAACGGCGGGACCAGTCTCATGCGCCCGCCGGTCCGCAGCGCGTGCGCGTAAGCGACTTGGAGCTGTCCCGTAGGCTGTCCGAGCCTGGAGCCCCGACGGGACGGCGGCGTCCGGACACCGAGCAACATCATCAGGGGCGCCGCGTCCGACGCGGCGCCCCTGACGTTCTCGGCTCGCCGCTAGACGAGGCCCTTGCGGTCCAAGGCGGTGCAGACCGTTTCGACCATGAGGCGGGTGACGGTGTAGGGGTCGCAGTTGGCGTTCGGGCGGCGGTCTTCGAGGTAGCCGCGCTTGTCCTTCTCGACCTGCCACGGGATGCGGATCGAGGCGCCGCGGTCGGAGACGCCGTAGGAGAACTCGCTCCAGTGGGCCGTCTCGTGCTGGCCGGTCAGGCGCTGGTCGATGCCGTCGCCGTAACCGGTGATGTGCTCCTCGGCCTTCTCGCCCAAGGCCTCGCAGGCGGCGATGATCGGCTCGTAGCCCTCGCGCATCGCCTTGGTGGAGAAGTTGGTGTGGCACCCCGCGCCGTTCCAGTCGCCCTTGGCCGGCTTCGGGTCGATCGTCGCCGACACCCCGAAGTCCTCGGCGGTCCGGTACAGCAGCCAGCGCGCCAGCCACAGCGAGTCGGCGGTCTCCAGCGCCGAGGCCGGCCCCACCTGGAACTCCCACTGGCCGGGCATGACCTCGGCGTTGATGCCCGAGATCGGCAATCCCGCGGCCAGGCAGTTGTCGAGGTGGCGCTCGACGATCTCGCGCCCGAAGATCTCGTCGGCGCCCACGCCGCAGTAGTAGCCGCCCTGCGGGGCCGGGTAGCCGCCCTCGGGGAAGCCCAGCGGCCGGGAGCCGACCATGAAGGTGTACTCCTGCTCGATGCCGAACCAGGACTCCTGCGCCGCGAAGCGCTCGGCGAGCTCGGCCGCCGCCGCGCGCGTGTTGGTCGGATGGGGCGTGAAGTCGGTGTCGAGGACCTCGCACAGGACCAGCAGGTGCTCGCCGCCCCTGATCGGGTCCGGCACGGTCTTGACCGGCCTGAGGACGCAGTCGGAGGAGGCGCCCTCGGCCTGGTTCGTCGAGGAGCCGTCGAAGCCCCAGACCGGCGGCGCTTCGCCCTCGGCGAGGATCTTGGTCTTGGAACGCAGTTTGGCGGTCGGCTCGGTGCCGTCGAGCCAGATGTATTCGGCCTTGATAGCCATCGGGTGGAGCCCTCCTCATGATCGCACGGCCGCTCGCCGAGCCGCACCGCCACGCTCCCAAGGCGCAATTTCCCGTGCGTTGAGGGCGTGTGAACACTCTGTTAAGCACGACGCGGTGTGGCGAGAGCGCATTTGTGAGTCCTATTCGGCCAAATTGGGGCCAGAAAATCTCGATATCCCCGTATCCCCGATTCGGTCGGATTCGTTCTCCTAAGTGCGGGCGGCAAAGCCGCTCGCGCTCAGGTTCAGGACGACGGGGGAGACATGGGAAGCATCATGTGCGGCCGCGAGAACGCTCGCCGCATCGATGTGTCCCGGCTCCTCCTCCGTGCCGCGCTCGCAGCATTCGGCTCCCTGCTTATCGGGGCCTTGGGCATGGCAGCCACCGCTTGGGCATCGGACGAAACCGCCGAGGCGACAGGCCTTGCCGCGGTGATCGATCCGCTCACCGCAGAGGTCTCCGACATGTCGCGCCTGGCCGCGCGACTGGTCCCGCAAAGCCAGCAGGGCCATCGGACGCCGGCGGAGGAGAGGACGTCACCGGGGCTGGTGTCGGGTCTGATCGAACCGGTGGGTGCGCTGGTGGACGAGCAGGTGGGGGCCGTGAACACGGTGCTCCGCACAGCGGAGGGATCCGATCGGTCGAACGGCGAGTCCGCAGGGGACAGTTCTGCTGAAGTGGTGACACCGCTGCTGGGAACCCTGTTGCAGGGGACGACCTCTGTCGTGCAGATTCCCGCCCCCGCGGTGTCCGGTGTCTATGAGACTGTCGCGCCCGCGACCGACGAGGTCGACGCGCTGGCGCGGCTGGTGACCGATGGCCTGGAGCCGCCGAGCGACGCGACGCCACCCGGGGGCGTCCTCGCCGCCGGTCCAGGACAGCCGAGCCTCACCGCGCTTCAGCGGGCAGCAGACTCCATCGAGGCGGCGGCGGCGTCCCAAGGGGCGCCGGACGACCGGTCGGCCGCCGCCTCCGAATGCACTGTCGTCCCCGCGGACGAGCCGACGGCGGATCCGGGCGACACCTGGGGGCGTGTGCCGAGCGCGGACGCCGCGCAGTCGTGGACCGATCCCGGTCCCGCGCTGCCCGACCTGAAGATCATCCCCGGTGGAGCCGTCGGCTCGACCACCGGTATCAGTGTGGACAGCGGCCATGCCGCTGTCGACGTCTCCTCGTTCACCGGCGACGGACAGGTGTCGTTCGTCCGTTCGGTGGTCAGGGGATTGGGGCGACCAATGGACCGCGCCGCCGAGCTGTCCGTCGCCCCAGACTAAGAGCCTCCGCGCGTCGGCGCGGGGACTCCGGGCGCACTCGCCGTGCGCCTCGATCCCACCCGGTTGCAGCGTCCGAGGTCTCGACCTCGGCGGTGTCCGGCGCGCCGACGCGCGGTCAGGCCCGCACCGGCCGCCTTCGAGCGAAGTCCGGCCGCATCCAAACGAAGACGCCCGAACTCTCGGGCGCACAACCGAGAAGGAAACGAACAGCATCATGCGCAAGGTTCTTACCGTCGCAGCCGCGGCCGCCGGTGTCGCCGCGATCGCCGCCGCCGCTCCGGCCATGGCCGCGGGCAACAACTCCGGCGTCACCGCGGGCGACGTCTCGCTGGTCAACCTCGACGCCTCGAGCGCCGGGCACTGGCAGATCTGCGGTCAGAACATCCTGGCGACGTCGTTCGAGCAGAACTGCGACAACCGCGACCACATCGGCGAGGGCCCCCAGTCGGGCGTCACCGCCGGTGACAAGTCCCTGGTCAACGGCGACCTTTCGAGCCTGCTCCACTGGCAGATCTGCGGTCAGAACGTGGGCGTGGCGCCCTCGCTCTACCAGCAGTGCCTGAACTACGACCACGTGGACGCCGACGCCCAGTAAGACCGTTCGGGCGGGCCCCGCGCCCGCCCCTTCATCGTTCGAGAAAGGAACCACAACCATGCGTACTTCCACCATCGCCGCCGCCGCGGCCGCCGGTCTCGCCGTCCTCGGTGCCGCCGCTCCGGCCATGGCCCAGAACTCCGGCGTCTGGGCGGGCGACCAGTCGCTGCTCAACCTGGACGCCTCCGACATCGCGCACTGGCAGGTCTGCGGCCAGAACATCCTGGCCACGTCCTACGGCCAGGACTGCGACAACCGCGACCACATCGGCGAGGGCCCCCAGTCGGGCGTCATCGCCGGCGACAAGTCGCTGCTCAACGGCGACCTGTCCGACGCGCTGCACTGGCAGATCTGCGGCCAGAACATCCTGGCCACGTCCTACGGCCAGGACTGCGACAACCGCGACCACATCGGCGACGACGGCTGGGACGAGGGCGACGAGACCCCGGCCAAGGGCGTCGACCAGGGCGACTACTAAACCGAACCGGCAGCACCAGCGTCCGGTCCGGACTCGCAACCGACGGGAGGTCGAAAGAGGACATGCGATACAAGACCATCGTCGCGGCGTCAGCCGCGGCCGCCGCTGCCGCCATACCGTGCGGCGCGGCTGCGGCCTCGACGCCGGACTGGCTGGCCCTGGCGTCTCTGGAGACCGGAAACCCGTCGCCGCTCCCCGTCGTATGCGGCGAGGAGCCCACTGGGACGGTCCTCGACCCCGCTTGCGCGGGCATCTTCGGCACGGGGCAGTACGACGACGAAGCCTTCGGCGTCCCACTGCCCCAACCGCCGCCGGTGCCTCAGTCACCGCAGACCTACGACGGATTGCCGGCACTGGCGAACGTCGACCTGCGGGACTCCGCGAAGTGGGAGGTCTGCGGCGTCTCCGCGGGCTCGACCACCGCCGATGTGGACTGCGACAACTCGACCACCGCCGCGCGCGAGCCGGTGGGGTCCGAGAACGGGCTCTCGCTGCTGAACGTCGACGCGAGCGGCGCTCTGAACTGGAGCGTCTGCGGCGTCGCGGTGCTGGCGGAGGTGTACGAGTTCAACTGCTGAACGGCAGGCACATCTTCATACTGTTCATACCCAATGGCCGGGATCCTGCACAGGACTCCCGGCCACCCCTATATCCTATAAGATCGTTACCTTATAAGATATAAGATATAAGATATACTACGGGCGCCAGCGCACTCCGGCTTCCAAGTGCACTTCCCGCGGCTCCTCGCCCGGCAGCGCCACCCATACCCGCGTCTGCGCCGTGGCCTCCAGCTCCAGCTCGGTCACTTCTCCGGCGGCCCACCGCAGGCGGCGCAGCGTCACCGCGCCTCTGGCGCGCAGTCCCGAGACCTCGCCGTCGGGCCAGGCGCTCGGCAGCGCCGGGAGCAGTTCGATCACCGGCGCACCGTCGATCGTCCGGTGCGACTGCACCAGCATCTCGGCGATCGCCGCCGTGGTGCCGAAGTTCCCGTCGATCTGGAACGGCGGGTGCGCGCACAAGAGCGACGAGTACACGCCGCCGTCGGAGTATTCCACTTCGGACTTTCGGAAGCCGACCGGCGTGAGGAACTCGCCGAGCAGCCGGTGCGCCCTGTCGCCGTCGCGCAGCCTCGCCCACAGTGCGGTCTTCCACGCCAGCGACCAGCCGGTCCCGGCGTCGCCGCGCACCTCCAGGCTCCGCTTCGCCGCCGCCATCAGCTCGGGGGAGTCGGCGAACGACGCACCGGGGAAGGCCCCGTACAGGTGCGAGACGTGCCGGTGGTGGACCTCGGCCTCCTCGCGCTCGGCGGCCCACTCCACGATCCGCCCGTCCGAGCCGACATTGACCCCCGCCAGGCGCGGCAGCGCCTCCCGCACTTCGGTGATCACGGCCAGGCGCTCACCGTGGACGGTCTCGGCGACCACGTCGGCGGCTTCGAGCACGAACGCGAACAGCTCGCGCACCAGCGTCGCGTCCATCGCCGTCGTCTCGTCGACGGCCGCGTTCCCTTCGGGCGTGACGAACTCGTTCTCCGGGCTCGTGGCGGGATTCGTGACGAGCTCGCCGTTCTTGTTCTCACTGAGTCTGTCGAGCGCGAACCGGGCGGCCCCCAGCACCACCGGGAGCCGGTCGGCGAGGAACTCCTCGTCGCGCGTGAACCGCCAGTGCTCGGCGATGTGCATGCATAGCCACAGGCCCGCCATCGGCCACGCCTGCCAGCAGGCGCGCCCGTCGCACGGCGTCGTCAGCCGCCAGTAGTCGGTGTTGTGGTGGCAGCACCAGCCGCCCGCGCCGTAGAGCGTGCGCGCGGTCTCGGCGCCGGTGCGCGCCAGGCCCTCGACGAGGTCGAACATCGGCTCGTGGAACTCGCTCAGCGCGCACGTCTCGGCGGGCCAGTAGTTCATCTCGACGTTGATGTTCGTGGTGTAGTCGCAGTTCCACGGCGGGGTGACCTCGTCGTTCCAGATGCCCTGGAGGTTCGCCGCCTGCGTGCCGGGCCGCGACGAGGCCGCCAGAAGGTAGCGGCCGAACTGGAAGGCCAGCACCGGCAGCCGCTCGTCCGCCTCGCCCGCCGCGCGCCGTTCGAGCCGCCGGTCGACCGGCCCGTCCGGACCGTCGCCCAGGTCCAGCCGCACCCGGTCCATGACCAGCCGGTGCTCGGCCACGTGGTCCTCTAGGACCGCCTCCCAGCCGCTCGCCGCCGCGTGCCGCGCCTCGCACTGGACGGACCCGAGCTCGGCGGCGGGGTCCTCGCCGCTGCGCATCGCGAGGAACACGACCGCCTCGCGGCAGCCGGTGAACCGGTGCCCGCGCGAGGTCGGCGCCAGCGCGCCGTCGCAGCGCAGCTGCGCGTTGAGCGCCAGGGCCCGCACGCCGTCGGTGCTCGAGTAGTCCGGCTCGCCGCCGTGGACGCCGACCGGCGCGAAGCCGGTGAACGACAGCTCGTCGAAGTCGGCCGCGCTCGAACCGCCCCGGTGCGGCCACTCGAAGTCGAGCGCGAGGTCGAAGGGCTCCTCGGCGCTCCAGCGCAGCGCGAGCACCCCGAAGCGGGCCGAGACGAGCGATTCCTGGCGCACCCGCCCGCGCACGGTCCGCGCGACGCCGTCGCGCAGGTCCAGTTCGCGCGATTCGGGTTCGGCATCATCCGAATGGGACACGAGCAGTGCGCCCGCCGGCTGGTAGGCCTGCGTGCTCTCGCCCTGGAGCCGCGTCACGAGGCGGTCGGCCCCGACGAGGTCGCCGCGTCGCACCGCCTCGGCGGCCTCGGCCGCGACGCCCTCGACGCCTTCGGGCACCCGCCAGTCGCCGCGACCGGCCCAGAACCCGTCCTCGTTGAGGGCGATCCGCCCGCCGACGATCATCGCGCCGATGCGGCCGTTGCCGATCGGCAGGCCCTCGTGCCAGGCTCGGGGCGCGCCGTCATAGGCCAGTTTCAACTCGTCCGACATGGCTCAAGGATTTCATTCCTGCGCCTGGCGGCCGCGGCGGGCGGCCTCCCGAGTGCGACGCGGAGAGTGTTACCGGATCGCAATGCAACCCCATGCGCCTCGCCCGCGTTATGTTATTGCCCATCTCGAATCCGGCACGTTCGATCCCATGGCAGTACGACAAACGGAGAACTGAGACGTGACTTTCAAGCAGCAGACTTCCAGGGCCTTCGGCACCCTGGGCGTGGCAGGCGCCGCCGGGCTCCTCGGCGCCCTGGCCTTCGCCGCTCCGGCGAGCGCCGAGGTCGTGAATATCCCGATCAACCAGGGCAACGTGCCCACCACGGCCGCTGCCTTCGAGCAGTCCTGCGACCAGGTGCCCGACGACATCGCCGCCGACCAGGACGGCTGGGTGTTCGTCCTTCCAGCCTCGGCGGGGGCCGAGGGCAACTTCGAGGCGGTCTACGCCACCTACGAAGACGCGTCCGGCGCGCTGCACGAGTTCAACACCGACGACAACGGCGGCATCGTCGACGGCCAAGGGGACAACAAGGCCTACATCATCACCCCGGCCGGCTGGACGCTCGTTGACGCCACCGCGGACGTCAACGACCCCGACGACGGCGCGAAGTTCAACCTGACCCACGCCTGTGCGGGCACCCCCGCCAATGGCGGCGATGACGAGCCCACCCCGGGCGACGAGGAGCCGACCCCCGGTGCGGAGAGCCCCACGCCCGGCGACGAGAGCCCGACCGCGGACACGACCGTTCCGGGCGACGAGGTGTCCACCACGCCTGCCGCCGGCAGCACCCTGCCGACCACCGGCACGCCGCTGACCGTCGCGCTCGTCTCGGCCGCCGCGCTGGCCGCCGCCGGTGCCGCCCTGTTCTTCGTGATGCGGCGCCGCCGCGCCGCCGAGAACTGGTAGGCCGACGCTCTTAGGGCCGTTACCCAACCGTTATGCAACCCGGTGAAGCGCTCCCGCGTTTAGCTACTGTCTCAGGGAAGCGTTCCCAGGACTACCGCCCGCTGCTTGACGGTGCGGTCCTTGTCGAGCCCCCGGAATCCTGCCACCGGGGGCTCGACCTCCGCGCCCCGGAACCGCCCCCCTGGTTCCGGGGCGTCATCTTCATCTCACCTTCGGTCCCACGGGCATCCACCCGCTCGCCATTTCGCGCCCGGCACGGTACATTACCAGCGGGTTCAGCGCTGAACCCGCCGTCCGTCCGAGGTGCCAGCTGCCCGGCATCGCACCGTCCCCCTGGAGACGCCCAGCCCATGGCAACCGAAGAGCAGACCAAAGAGCCGACCCCGCCCGCATCGGGGCCGATCGACCGCTTCTTCCACCTCAGCGAGCACCGCACCACCTGGAAGCGCGAGCTCCTCGCAGGCACCACCACCTTCCTGGCGATGGCCTACATCCTCGCCGTCAACCCCGGCGTCCTCAGCTTCGGCATCGCCGAGGCGGGCGTCGACGCCCCCAGCCCCGGCGCGATCTTCACCGCCACCGCGCTCGCCTCAGCGCTCGGCTGCCTGATCATGGGCCTGTGGGCCCGCTATCCGATCGCCACCGCCCCCGGCATGGGCCTGAACGCGTTCTTCGCGTTCACCGTGGTGCTCACCCTCGGCATCCCGTGGCAGACCGCGCTCACCGGCACGCTCGTCTCCGGCGTGCTGTTCTTCGCCCTCGCCGTGACCGGCGTGCGCGAGTGGATCATCAACGCGATTCCCGCCCAGCTCAAGCTCGCCGTGGGCGCCGGGATCGGCCTGTTCATCGCCTTCATCGGCCTCAAGGGGGGCGGCGTCGTCGCCCCGTCCGAGGCGACGCTCGTGACCATCGGCGACTTCTCCGACGGCACCGTCCTGCTCACGATGTTCGGCCTCATCGCCACCGCCGTGTTCATGCTCCTCGGCTGGAAGGGCGGCGTCTTCTACGGCATGCTGGCGACCCTCGCCGTGGGCCTGCTCACCGGCGTCGTCGACCTCGAACTCGCCGAGGGCACCACGCCGAACCTGGACGCGTTCGGCGCAGCGTTCACCGGTTTCGAGGACGCCTTCACCGTCCACATGATCGCGGTCATCCTGACCATGCTGTTCGTGGACTTCTTCGACACCGCCGGGACGCTGTTCGCCGTCGCCGGGCAGGCCGGGCTCGTCAAGGACGGCAAGCTTCCGCGCGCCGGGCGCGCCCTCGCCACCGACTCGATCGCGACCACGGCCGGTGCGGTGCTCGGCACCTCGACGACCACGGCCTACATCGAGTCCACCGCGGGCGTCTCGGTCGGCGGCCGCACCGGTCTGACCGCCGTCACCACCGGCTTCTGGTTCCTCGTCTCGCTCGTGGCCTTCCCGGTGTTCGGCCTGGTCGCCGACAACCCGGCGGTCACCGCGCCCGCGCTGGTCATGGTCGGCGTGCTCATGGCGAAGGCCCTGGGAGGGATCGAGTGGGAGAAGTTGGAGTACGCGATCCCGGCGTTCCTCATCGTGGTGGCGATGCCGCTGACCTACTCGATCTCGAACGGCATCGCGCTGGGCCTGGTGGTCTTCCCGATCGCGATGGCCGCCAAGGGCCGCTGGAGGGAAGTGCACCCGATCGGCTGGGCCCTCGCGGCCGCCTCGGTCGGCTACTTCCTGTTCCTGGTGTAGTAGAGCGGCACAGCCGAATAACGTTGAACACCGCCCGGTCGGCGCAAGCGCCGACCGGGTTCGACGTGTCCGAGAACACGGCCAATAGGCCGTATCTTTTCTGATTCGCCTTGCCCTATAAGAAAAACAGGAATCAGCGCGCTCTCGATCTAGACGCCGTGGTTGACAATGGCGGAATCTTCGTTCATCATGCAATCACCGCGAGTGTGTTTCCTCCACGGCGGCAAGCATTTACGAACATCTCTGAAAGGGCTACGTCAAGACCCCAGCAACTTGAATCAATTTCATAAGGCAGAATCTCAAACTGCTGCCCGGCGGTATCCAATCGCCAAACCGGTCTCCGCCGGGCAGCTCAACACAGAGAGCAGGCTCTCGTGTCGTCAACGACGATACGCCATTCCGGCGTACTTGAAAACACCCAATCGGCAGCCCACCTCGCCACCGGGCATTCCACGCGGCAGTGGGACTCGGTCTCGCAGTACCCGCCCGGCTTCGCCCCCGGCGAGCCGTGGTACGAACCCGCCCACCTGCGCCACAAGCCCGGCGACGACTGGAAGATCGGCGGCAAGCCGCACGACCCGGACGACCCGGGCCCGTACGGCTCGCCGGGCTGGTACCAGGACCGGCGCACCGGCCGCCACCGCAGAAACGAACTGCCCGACCCGCTCCCCGAAGAGACGACGGCGTTCTCGCCGATGCGCGAGGCGGCTTACCTCGCGTTCATCCGCGACTCCGAAGAACTCCACCAGGCGCACTACGAGACCGACGAGCCCGGCCGCGCCCTGCTGCGCCTGAAGTGGCTGCTGCAAGTCCTGCTGGCGATCCTGTATTGGCGGGTGGTGCCCTTCCCCGAACGCCCGGAAGAACAAACGGCCGTGCACGCCACCGTGCACGAGACCACGCACGCCACTCCATCCGAGGCGGTGCGCGAAACCTCGCGAGTGGCCGCACACGTGACGGCGCGTCCGGCCGCACGCCGAAGTGCCCTCCGCGGCATCGACTACGCCCCGCAGGTGTTCTTCGACGCGGTGCGCACCGCGCGCCTCGAATGCCGCATGGCCGGAGGTGAAGTCCGATGACCGCCGTGCGTTCCGCGCCGGAGGAGATCCGGCGCTCCTACCACCGCGCCCTGGCGGCCCTGCCGCTGCGGGCGACCCCGCCGGAGGTGCCCGACCCGGCCGCGCTGACCGTGCTCGGCGGGGCCGTGATCGACGGCTGGACGGTCGCCTTCGCCACGCGGGCCAGCAGGCCCCGGCTGTGGGTGTGCACCGGCGGGGAGGCCCCGCGCACCATCGGCTACCTGACCGGCCTGGTCCTCGGCGAGCCCGATCTATGGGTCTGCGACACCGACGCCTGGGCGTGGGTGAACGAGGGCGAAGTCAGCGCCCAACTCAAAGCCGCCGCTACCCGCCTCTGGCATGACTGCGAGAGGACCTGCGATGGTTGAGACGCGCCTGAACGGTCACCGGGCCGAGCGTGAAGCCGAACGCATCGCGCACTTGGTCGGCGGACGCCTCGCCGAAGGCGTCGCAGTCGCTTCCGCCCTGCCCGAACGAATCGAGATCGGTCGCTACCGCCTGCGCGGCCTGCCGCGCATGCTCGGCGGCCCCGGCCCGATCGAGATCGAGGCGACCGCCCGGCCCCGATCCGATGCCGCGACCGTGTGGCTGACCCGCACCGCGCCCGGCCCGCTCCGGACCATCGGCTACGTGTTGCGGGCCGACGCCAGAGGCGCACGCTATCACTCCTATGTGCCCGACCTGCCCGAGGAGGCCGCCGCCGTCCTGTGCGACCACGCGTGCGATCTGTGGGCCGAAGCCGAGCGCCGAGGTGAGGTGAGCGCCGAGCGCGCCACCGGACCGGTGCGCTTGGAGCTGACCGTGATCGACGGCCTGAGAGTCGATCTGACCTGGGAGCCCGGCGGCGACGCCGTCGCGCTCGCATTCCGTGACCTCGAACCCGAACATCTCGGCACCGTGACTGGACTCGACGGCACCGCACCGCGCCTGTACCCGACGCCCACCCATGTGGACTGGGCCACCGAACCCGGCAGACTCGAACGCCTCACCGCAGCCGCTGCCGACGCCTACCACCGAAGACCGGGATCATCCCAATAGCGGGCGCGTCCCGGAGGTCTAGACCAGGGCACGGTTCTTATAGCCTATAACCGGACTATAGGATATAAGTTATATCCTATAGTCCGGTTATAGGCTATAGGGAAAAGGTGTCGCGAGGGCGAAAAGGTGCCCGGTCGGGGAAACCCTTCAAACCCCGACCGGGCGGTGGTGGCTCAGCGCGGCGTTGACAGGGTGAGCCGTGTCGAGAGACGCGGCGGACCCTGGCGGCTTCTCAACCGGGCCCGTCGCGCGCTCTCGGCGTCTATTCACTTGAGCGGCGGGGCGTTCCTCTTTACGCTCCCCGCAGCCGGGCTCTTGTTCGGGATGGGAGTGGTGATCAATCTGCTGGGAATGCACCTGATGGAAGCATGGCGGCAGGGCCGCCGGTCCGAGGCCGCGAACGGCCGCTGAGGACCCCTCCCGCAGGATTCGACGTAAGCTCCCGGACATGATCACCCCGCGATGTGACAACTGCGATCGACCCCGGCACGGTAGCCTCTATGCGTTTCGTTACGGCGCACCGATCTCGATCGAACACGAGTCGGGTGTCGCCGTCATCAAGTACCGCATCCTCGGCCGAGAGCGTTCCTTCATATGCCACTCGTGCACCGCGCGGCGAGTGTTCTGGTACAGCCTTCCGCTGCTGCTGAGCATCGTGTCCGTGATCTTGTTGATCATCGGTACGCCGTTCGCGGCTCTCGGGTGGGCGACCGGGGGCCTGATCGTTTTCGCCTTGCTCGCCTGGGTGGCGGCAACGGTGTCCGCGATCCTCTCTTGGAATGCTCTGGCCTTCTCGCGGAGCAGACATGGAGGAATCGCCGGTCTGGGTTGGCTGTTCAAGGCTGTGGTCTGGGTCGTTGCCTCCTGCTTGGGCCCGGTGTTCCTGATTCACGCGGTCCTCAATCACAGCGGCCTGTACACGGCGACCAGCGTGCTTGATGTGGACAGTTGGCCGGCCGCGGTCCTCGTATGGATTGTCGCCGCCTGCCTGGGTGCCCAACTGATCATGCTGCTGGTCATCGTCACGTCTTGGCCCATATACATGGAGACCGTCGCGGGCCGCCGCGCCATCGAACGGCTGATCAGCGAGTTGGATGAACCGAAGCTGTCGGTCTTCAACAGCGGGGAGTACCGGCGCCTCCGCAAGACGGTCGACATCGTACCCTGAACGTCGCCACACGCTCGGCACCGATGGTCCGCCGCGCCGCCGACAGGGTGGATTGTTCCGAGTCCGCGGATCCCGAATGAAACTTTGGCTTCACAGATCACTTCGGCATCGATTTTCGCAGTACTGCGGTATCGGCTGCGAACCGGTCGGCGATCGACGATTCAACATCGGCTGTCAACCTGGCGACACGTGAATCATGCCTTCAAGACATCGGTGAAATCCCGTCTGCGCGATGGGTCTTCGGACACCGTGGTCTCATTGAGTCGGAATTTCACGGCACTTGGCTTCCCATTGGTCGAATGCCGCAGCCATCGCGTGCTCGGAATGTACATAGGGTCCTTCGCTGCCATGGCGAACGACTGTCCGATCGGCATCGACGTAGACCATGCCGAAACCGTGAAGTCTCAGCAACGCTGACCGGACCATTGCATCAGTGATTTCATCATCACGCTCCTCGACCCACGGCTTCGCCCAGTCGTGGACTTCTTCGCGGGTCAGGTCGTGATTGAGCAATCCGGTCCATCGCTCGGACACGTCAGCACGGCTTGGAGTGCCCACGTCTATCGACAGCTTGCCCGAAAAGACTCATTGAGTCTCGGCGTGATATCCGGACCAATCGCGCTTCGACTCATTGTCGATCCTGCCACTTCTGCAAGTACCGAGCGACTTCCGCTCGAAGCGCGTCCTCGTCCAAATCGCCTTCCTCCCACAGCTCAGGGTCTCCGCAGAAAGCGTCGACATCGGTGAAGAGCTTGTCGACTTTCGTGGATGTGGACACGTGGTTGTCTCTGTAAAGCTTCCAGAATCTGATGAACTGCTCTTCGAAATCGGTTCCGCTCATCCTGCCTTGCACGAAGGCGGTTCCCAAGGGTCGAAAAACCTCGTCTTCGCGCGGGCTCTGATTCATTCGCCCACCGATATCTGCACCGCTGCGAGGTCTGTCAGGTTTCGCGGCATGTTGTCGGTGATCCACGCGTACTCCAGAGCGGCCGGGTCCTGGAGGTCCAGCGGTGGCCCCGTCGGCCCGAACGGGAGTATCAGTGCCTGCGCCAGTAGTCGGGGCGCCACCAGTACAGCACCGAGCGGTCAGTCGGCCAATTGCCCGGTTCGTCGTCCAGGGATTCGAAATCGTCGACGGCAGGATCCGCGATCCTGAAGCCCGCATCGAGAGGTTCATCCTCCCGAGGCGGCCTCGCCCGCGAGGCGGCGTCACGGTCAGACGCTCCGAAGCGCTGGAAGTTCCTTTGGGCTTCAAGGAGGTTCGTCCTGTTGGCTCCGCCTTGGTAGTCGGGCCAGCGGAGCTGGGTCACGTCGTCTTCCCAGCGGCAGATCGGGCAGATCATGGACGACCCCGCCGACTCATGCACCAGATGTCCGCAGCAAGGGCAAGGGAACCGCTGTTCGGTCACCATGCTAAACCTCCGTTCCCGGTTGACGGTTGAAATGAGCTTCCGGATCGGGGATGGGAATGTAGTACGTGATAATCCCCCTTGGGCCGGATCTTCCGAACTCCCCAGTGGCGGGGTCGTAGAAGTACGAGGTGTCTCCGTCGGTCTTGATCCTGACGCCTTCGCGCCTTCCACCGTCAGTACTCATGAGATCGATCGCCGCTTCCCGGTATTCGGCCTCTGATTCCCACTCGGCATTATCGTCGTTGCGATGGTCCTGGTAGTGGCTTGTCAAGTTCTCGGGGCTGGCCCATTGGTCAGGGTACTGCGGTTCGAGCGCCGGACTGCCTGCATTCGTCGAGTCGTCGGTCGTCGATGGTACGTCGGGCTGGCCGTCGCCGTCGCTGTCGTTTGCTCGGCCTTCCTCGGCCTTCTTCTTGGTGGCGTCTTTGGCCGCGCCCCAGTCCTCGCTGGCGTTGATGCCGTCGGGGGTGGTGGTCTTCTTGCTGTCGTTGCCATCGCCGTCAGCGTCGTTGTGGGTGGTGTCGTCGGGGCCATCGGGTCCGTCGCCGCCGCCGTGCGGTCTCTGGAGCACGAAGGCCAGGCCCATGACCAGCAGGAGTTTCAGCGTTCTGCGCATCGCCGGCCTACAGCCCGAGAAGTTTCTTGAGGTTCTGCAAGCTTTGGATCAAGGCCATTCCATAACCCATGATGATCCCGGCCCACTTGACCACGGCCGCCACGATCTGTGCCGCGATCACCGGGATCGTGACCACGAAGATCGCCTCCACCGCCCACACCACCACATGCGCCACCAACTCCGCGATCAGGTCGCGCACCAGCTCCCGCGTGATCTGCACCAGCGCACCGGCACCCTCGGTCGCCGCCGACAACGCCGCCGCCAACGCCCCCATCCCACCGATCGCGTCCACGTTGTTGGCCATCAGCCGCTGGTAGGCGTCCGCGGCATCACCGGTCCACTCGGGCGTGTCGGATTCGAGGTGGGCCTGCAAGTCTTCCGAGATCGACTGGAGTTCACCGGCGATGTTGGTCCACGTCGTCGCGTGCGACATCACCACGTCGGACTTGGCGGTCAGCTCGTCGAGCATGCTCCGCAGCGGCTCGAAGTACTCCATCGCCCAACCCAGCCCGTTGGACAGCAGCGCACTGAAGGGGTCCATCACGGTCCCCACCACTTCCAGCGCGAGTCCACCCCCCGCGAGCAGGTCGTCCACCCAACCATCGCTCTTGATTGACTCGACGAGGTCCTGGATGCTGTCGGCCAGTCCCGCGCCGGTCCAGGCTTTGCGCGTCGACTCGACGGGCGCGATCAGCGAGTTGTCAGACATGTCATGTCTTCCTTCCTACCCGAGCCGACCGTCGAGCTCGTCGAACGAGCCCTTCGAGTCCTCGTCGCCCGCCTCGTAGTCATCGGCGCACGAGCGCACCGCCCTCGCGGCGATGTCGAGGTTCTCGGCCAGATAATCCACCAGCTCTTCGTGGTCCTGATGGCGCTCTTCCAGACACCCGGCGATCCAGCCGCACAGCGTGCCGTACGCCTCGTCGTCCTGAGTGATGTACGCACTGGCCGACTTGATCGCGTCGAACCGGTTCCGCAGCGCCTCAAGATTGCCCGCGTGCGTGCGCAACTCGGCGGGATCGACGGTGTAGCCGTTGCCCATCGCGCTCAGCCCTCCGCGCCGGTCTCGGGCATCAGCCGCCGGCGCACCCGCTCGGCGATCGCCCGGCCCGCGGGCGAGTCCTCCCCGAGCGTCTCGGCGACGATCTCCGCGGACCGCTCGGCGATCTGCGCCTTGGCCGCTTGCACGGTCTCCAGGATCGTGCGCGAGACGAACTCGGTCTCGACCCGCCTGCTCCGCTCGCTCAGACGCAGATCGACCAGGCTCCCCGAGGAATCGACGGTCACCTCGACCATGTGGTTCGGGTCCGAGACGGTCACCTTCAGGTCCTCGAACCGGTCGCTCATCGCCTGCGTGTCGGTCGCGAGCTGGTCGATCCGGCCCTTCCACGCCTGCAACCGATCCCGCGACGCCTCCGGACCAGGAATCCCGTCGACCATCACCGCTCCCTCAACTCGTGCCGGGTCGGCACTCGGAGTCAAGCACCGCACACGATCCGAGAGTCTATCGGGTTCGCGCAAATCGGTGGTGCTCGCGATCGGTGCCGGAGAGCGCGGGTCCTTTCGCAACAGACCCGCGAACGGCGAGCGGCCCGGCACCGTTCGGTGCCGGGCCGCTGTCGTCCTTGTTACGCGGCGCGCTTGAGGGCTTCGGTGAGCTTCAGGCGGGAGCCGGTGTAGAGGACGCTGCGCTTGTAGAGCGTCGCTCCCAGTGCCAGGGCTCCGACCGCGGCGGCGGCCAGGAGGCCGAGGGCCAGCGCTATCTCCCACGCGGGGACGTCGGTGATCGCCATGCGCGTCGGCATCGTAATCCCCGAGAACGGCGGCACGATCGACAGGATCTGCGCGAACGTGCTGGTCGGCGCGTTCAGCAGGAAGATCGCCCCGAGGTAGCTGAGCGTCAGCGACATGATCAGCGGCGTCAGCACCGAACCGGCGTCCTCCTGGCGGGAGACCAGCGAGCCGACCCCTCCGGCGAGGGTGCCGAAGAGCGCGAAGGCCACCAGCCACCAGCCGATCGAGGAGAGCGCGGCCGAGGCCATGCCGTCGGGCAGGCTGTCGAGCCTGCCGGTGCCCGCGGCCACGCCGAGGCCCACGGCGACCATCGCCACGAGGTTGATCAGCGAGATGACGCCGAGGCCGATGACTTTGCCGCCCAAGAGCTGCCACGGCTTGAGGCTGGTCAGGAGGATCTCGACGATGCGGCTCGACTTCTCCTCGACCACGCCCATGGCGATGTACTGCACTGGCGTCATGAGCATCATGAACATGACGATGGAGATGATCAAACCCGCGAAGTAGTCGAGGGTGCTGTTGACGCCGCCCTCAGAGAGCGTCACGCTCTCCAGCGACTCGGTCGCCAGCGCCTGCTGGGACTCCTCGGGTGTCAGCCCGGCCGCGGCCAGGTTGGCCTCGACCGAGGCGGCCTGCCAGGCGGAGTCGAGCACCGCCTGGAGCTCGGCGTCGACGCCGTCCTCGCTGTAGAGCTTGCCGTCCGCGACGGCGGCCTCCACCTCGCCGTCGGCCACGGCCTGCTCGGCCCCATCGGCGTCGTCGTAGACGGTGGTCTCGTAGTCGCCGACGGCCTCCAGCTGGGCCTCCATGGCGGGCGCGTTCGCCCCGGCGAGGCCGACCTCGGTGGGGCCGTCGTCGCCGATGATCGCGGGCAGCGCGGCGAGGATGCCGACGATGACGACGGTGACGATGAGGCTGATGACGTTGGCCCGGGACAGACCGCGGACGCGGATCTCCCGGCCCGCGACGAGCATGAGGCCCCGCATGCGGGACATCTCGGCGTTCTGGTCGCTCATTTCGTCACGGCCTCTCGGAAGATCTCGGCGATGGTGGGCTGGTCGTAGGCGAAGTGCGTGACGCGGCCCGCCGCGGCGGCGATGCGCAGCACCTCCTGGTCGTCGGCGCCTTCGACGAGGTAGTCCTCGCCGTCGCGCTCGACCTTGCCCGGCAGCTGCGCGGTCAGGTCCTCGGCGGTGTCGACGCGGACGCGCAGCTGCTTGACCTCGCGCGCCTTCAGTTCTTCGACCGAACCGGAGGCGATGATCTTCCCTGCGCCGATGATGACGACCGAGTCGCACAGCCGCTCGACGAGGTCGAGCTGGTGGCTGGAGAAGATGACCGGCGCCCCGGCGGCGGCGCGCTCCTTGAGCGCGGTGCCCATGACGTCGACGGCGATCGGGTCGAGCCCGGAGAACGGCTCGTCGAGGATGAGCACCTCGGGGTCGTGCACGAGCGAGACGGCCAGCTGGACGCGCTGCTGGTTGCCCAGCGAGAGGTCCTGCACGTTGTCGCCGATGCGGCCGGTGAGGTTCAGCTGCTCGAGCAGCTCGGCGGTCGACCGCTTGGCCTCGGCGCGGCTCATGCCGTGGAGTTCGCCGAAGTAGGCGATCTGGTCGCCGGTCTTCATCTTGGGGTACAGGCCGCGTTCGGAGGGCATGTAGCCGAAGCGGCGGCGCTGCTCGGTGCCGAGCGGGGCGCCGTTGTAGACGATCTCGCCGGAGTCGGCGGCGAGCACGCCCATGGCGATGCGCATGGCGGTGGTCTTGCCGGCGCCGTTGGCGCCGACGAAGCCGACCACCTCGCCGGGTTCGGCCGACAGCGACACCCCATCGAGGGCAACGGTATCGCCGAACCTCTTCTTGAGGTCCTTGATTTCGAGCATGCGTTCACCCTAAAACGGCCCGCTGCCCCGGGCGTCCGCCGCGGGAAGGATTCCCTTCGGGACCGGATCCTTCGCAAGGACTACTCCAGTTTCGGCCCCGCCGTGGTGCCGCGCTCGATCAAATTGGCGCCCAAGGTTATCGCCGCGTCGGGGTGTTCCTCGCGGGTGATCTGGCCGAGGAGCAGCCGCACCGCCACGGCCGCTTTGGCCGGTATGTCCTGCGCGACGGTCGTCAGCTTCGGTGTGACGAACGTCGCGATGTCGAGGTCGTCGTAGCCGACGACGGACACGTCGCCGGGCACCGCGAGGCCCGCCTCCACCAGGCCCTCCATGACGCCGATGGCGAGGATGTCGGCGGTGGTGAAGACGGCGGTGACCTCGGGGTGCTCCGCGGCCAGCAGGTGCCCGAACGCGCGCCCGGCGGCGTGGGTGGTCTCCACCGCGGCCACCACCGCGCCCTCCCACGGCGCCCCGGCTTCGACGAAGGCGCGTCGGAAGCCCTCGTAGCGCTGCCGGACCACGCCGGTGTCGAAGAAGGCGGGCCCGGCGAAGGCGATGCGCCGGTGCCCCAGTTCCAAGAGGTGCCGCGCGGCGAGTCTGGCGCCGGTGAAGTCGTCCGAGCGCACGCCGAGCGCGAGCGGGTTCTCCGAGTAGCTGTCCATCGCCACCAGCGCGACGCGGCCGACGGTGTCGGGGCCGAGCCGGTCGATCTCGACGTCCTGGAACCCCAGGAGGACGGCGCCGTCGAGGTTCCACGAGCGCAGCGCCTCGGCGATCTCGTCGATGCGTTCGATGCCGCGCAGCATCAGGTGGTAGTCGTGCTTGCGCAGCTCGCGTTCGAGCACGCCGATGATCTCGACGGTGTGCGGGCTGATGGTGAGGCTGTCCTCGCCCGCGGCGGGGACGAGGAGGCCGATGATCCGCGAGGAGCGGGCGGCCAGGCTGCGGGCGGAGGCGCTGGGCACGTAGCCGCGCTGCTCGACGATCCGCAGGATCCGGTCGATGGTGGCCTGCGAGACCCGCGCCCGCTTGCCGTTGATCACATTGGACACGGTCATGGGGCTGACGCCCGCCTCGGCGGCGATGTCCTTCAGCGTCACGCGCACGCGTCGCTCCTCTCGGGGTGGTCCGGGGGCCGGTGTTGACAAGTCTGACAGGTCACTCTATGCTTTCCGCTAAAGGTATAGCGCTAAACCTAGCATGGCCAGCGACTTCGCTGCGTCCTACCCCTCTTGCGAGGCGAAGCGCACGAACACGGAATGGAGCGACGGTGCATTCGGGCCCCAGCAACGAAGCAGACGAGCAGCCCACCCCCTGGTGGCGCGGCGCGGTGATCTACCAGGTCTACCCGCGCAGCTTCGCCGACGCGAACGGCGACGGCACCGGCGACCTCGAAGGCGTCCGCTCGCGCCTGCCCTACCTCGCCGAGCTCGGCGTCGACGCCCTGTGGTTCACCCCCTGGTACCGCTCGCCGCAGGCCGACGGCGGCTACGACGTGGCCGACTACCGGGACATCGACCCGGCCTTCGGCACCCTCGCCGACGCCGAGCGCCTCATCGCCGACGCCGCTTCCCTCGGCATCCGCACCGTCGTCGACATCGTCCCCAACCACGTCTCCGCCGACCACCCCTGGTTCGCCGAGGCCCTCGCCGCCGAGCCCGGCAGCCCGGCCCGCGAGCGCTTCTGGTTCCGCGACGGCCTCGGCGAGGACGGCGAGGTCGCCCCCACCGCCTGGACCTCCAGCTTCTCCGGCCCCACCTGGACGAGGACCGCCAACCCCGACGGCACGCCCGGCCAGTGGTACCTCCACCTGTTCGACGCCGCCCAGCCCGACCTCAACTGGAACCACCCCGAGGTCGTCGCCGAGCACGAGGCCGTCCTGCGGTTCTGGTACGACCGCGGCGCCGCCGGAGTGCGGATCGACTCGGCCTCCATGCTCGCCAAGGACCCCGAGCTCCCCGAGGTCGAGGCCCACCACGAGCCCGGCACTCACCCGCATCTCGACCGCGACGAGGTCCACGACGTCTACCGGCGCTGGCGCAAGATCGCCGACTCCTATGAGGACCCGCGCGTCCTCATCGGCGAGGTCTGGCTGCCGCAGATCGAGCGCTTCGTCCGCTACCTGCGGGACGACGAGATGCACATGGCGTTCAACTTCGACTTCATGACCGCCCCCTGGACCCGCGAGGCGATCCGCTCCTCCATCGCCGCGACCTTCGCGGCCCACGAGAGCGTCGACGCCCCGCCCACCTGGGTCCTGTCCAACCACGACATCACCAGACCGGTTACTCGTTATGGCCGAGCGGAGACCTCCTTCGACTTCGCCGCCAAGCGCTTCGGCGTCCCCACCGACCTCGCACTCGGCACCAGGAGGGCCCGCGCCGCCGCCCTGCTCACCGCCGCCCTGCCCGGCGTCCTCTACGTCTACCAGGGCGACGAGCTCGGCCTGCCCGAAGTCGAGGACCTGCCGGACGCGGCCCGCCAGGACCCCATGCACCGCCGCTCCGGCGGCACCGACCCCGGCCGCGACGGCTGCCGCGTCCCCCTCCCGTGGACCGAGGACGGACCGAGCCACGGCTTCAGTGCTCACAACGACAGCGGGGCCGACCCCTGGCTCCCGCAGCCGCCCGACTGGGGCGCCTACGCCGTCGAGGCCCAGCAGGGCGACCCCGACTCGATGCTGTCCCTCTACCGCGAGGCCCTGCGCCTGCGCCGCACCGAACCGGCCCTCCAAGGCACCGGCTTCGCCTGGCGCGAGAGTGGACCCGAACTCCTCGCCTTCCGCCGAGGCGAGGACCTGACCTGCGTCGTCAACTTCGGCGACGCCCCCGCGGCGCTGCCCGAGCACGCCGCGGTGCTCATCAGCAGTGCCGCAATCCAAGGCGGCCGCCTGCCCGGCGAGGCGGCCGCGTGGCTGCGGACCGATCCCTTCTGAATAACGAACAAGGAGCAACAGCAATGAAACCCTCTCGCATCATCGCCACGACGGCGGCCGCCGCGCTCGCCGCGGCAGGCCTCGCCGCCTGCTCGGAATCCGAGGACGACGACGGCATCACCGACATCACCGTCGCCATCGACGCCGGGCTCGAACAGGGCGCCATCGACGCCTTCAACGACCGCATCGCCCAGTTCGAGGAGGCCCACCCCGACATCAATGTCGAGACCCAGGAGTACACCTGGACGGCCACCACCTTCACCGCCCAGCTCGCCGGCGGCACACTGCCGACCGTGTTCACCATCCCCTTCACCGACGGGCGCGGCCTCATCGAGCGCGGCCAGATCGCCGACATCTCCGGCCTCACCGCCGAACTGCCCTACATCGGGGACTTCAACCCGAACGTCGCCGCCGCCGGATC
The DNA here is from genome assembly GCF_000482705.1 of Glycomyces arizonensis DSM 44726. GTDB lineage: Bacteria > Actinomycetota > Actinomycetes > Mycobacteriales > Micromonosporaceae > Glycomyces > Glycomyces arizonensis. The sequence continues at coordinate 225,371 of NZ_KI519474.1, forward strand.
CGACGCCGACGGGAACCTCTGGGCCCTCCCGATCGCCGCCTACGGCCAAGGCCTGCACTACAACCGGACCCTGTTCGAGGCCGCCGGGCTCGACCCCGACGCCCCGCCGACCACCTGGGACGAGGTCCGCGCCGCGGCCGACCAGATCGCCGAGGCCACCGGCGAGGCCGGCTACGCCACGATGACCAACGCCAACACCGGCGGCTGGATCCTCACCACCATGGCCTACGCCCTCGGCGGCCGCACCGAGGTCATCGACGGCGACACCGCCACCGCCACCATCGACACGCCCCAGATGCGCGAGGCCATCGACCTCATCCGCCAGATGCGCTGGGACGACGACTCCATGGGCGACGAGTTCCTGTACGACTGGGGCACCATCAACCAGGACTTCGCCGCCGGACGCATCGGCATGTACATCTCCGGCGGCGGCAACTACGGCAGCCTGTTCACCCAGAACGCCCTCAACCCCGACGACTACGGCCTGACCGTCCTGCCGCTCGAAGGCGCCGACGCCGGCGTCCTCGGCGGCGGGACCCTCGCCGCCGTCAGCCCGAACGCCGAGAGCGCCGAGCAGGCCGCCGCGGTCGACTGGATCGACTTCTACTACATGGAGAAGCTCACCGTCGAGGAAGCGGCCGTCGCCGACGCCAAGACCCTGGCCGACTCCGGCCAGCCCGTCGGCGCCCCGCAGCTGCCCGTGTTCGACAAGGCCACCTACGACGAGTCCCTCACCTGGGTCGCCGACTACGTCAACGTCCCGCTCGACCAGATGACCCCCTACACCGACCAGATCTTCGACCAGCCGCTGCTGACCGAACCGGTCCGCGGCACCCAGGAGGTCTACGCCGTGCTCGACACCGTCGTCCAGACCGTCCTGACCGACGAGGGCGCCGACGTCGACGCGCTCCTCGCCCAGGCCGAGACCGACGCCCAGGCCGCCATGGACGCGGCCGCCTGACCGCAAGGCGAGACGATCATGGCGACCACTCGAACCGACCACGGCCGGATCGCCGCCCCGGCCCGGGCCGTGCCGCGCCAAGCGGCCCGGCCCGGGCGCCGAGGCCCGCGCCGGTCCCGCCGCAGCGGGCTCCACACGCTGGTGTTCCTGCTGCCGATGCTCCTCATCTTCGGAGTGTTCTCCTGGTTCCCCATCGGCCGGGCGATCCTGATGAGCTTCCAGCAGACCAACCTCGTCACCGACCCGACGTTCGTCGGCCTGGAGAACTTCCAGACCGTCCTGGCCGACCCGCTCTTGTGGACAGCGGTGAAGAACACCCTCTACTTCGCGTTCCTCGCGCTCCTCTTCGGCTACCCGATCCCACTCGTCGCGGCCCTGCTCATGAGCGAGGTCCGGCGCGCCAAGGGCCTGTTCAGCGCCCTCGCCTACCTCCCGGTGGTCGTCCCGCCGGTGGTGGCGGTTCTGCTGTGGAAGGTCTTCTACGACCCCGGGCCCGAAGGGGTGTTCAACACCCTCCTCGGCCACGTCGGCCTCGGCCCCTACGCCTGGCTCCAGGACGCCGACATCGCCATGCCCTCGCTGGTCCTCGAAGCGACGTGGGCCGCGGCGGGCGGCACGATCATCATCTACCTGGCCGCGCTCACCGGCGTCGACCCGACCCTGTACGAGGCGGCCGAGATCGACGGCGCGGGCATCTGGCACAAGATCTGGCACATCACGCTGCCGCAGCTGCGCGGGATCCTGCTCATCACGTTCATCCTCCAGATCATCGGCACCGCCCAGGTCTTCCTGGAACCGTTCCTGTTCACCGACGGCGGACCCGCGAACTCGACGGTGACCGTGCTGCTCCTGATCTACCGCTACGCGTTCACCAGCTCGCTCGGCGGCGACTACGGCGCCGCCACCGCCCTGAGCCTCATGCTGGCGATCGTGCTGGCCTTGTTCTCGGCGCTGTACTTCCGACTCACCCGCTCCTGGAGCAGCTCATGAGCACCCGACTGCGAGGCGACCGCGGCGTCATCGCCCCCACCGACTGGAAGCGGACCCGCGTCCGCTGGACCGCGCGCACCGCGCACGCCGTGCTCTTGGCGGCCCTCGTCGCGATCGGCCTCGGGCCGATGCTGTGGCTCGCCAAGTCCGCCGTCACGCCCACGCAGGACACGCTGCGCGAGCCGCTCGCGCTGTGGCCGAACGGGATCGACCTGGCGAACCTGTCCGAGGCGTGGACCAGGGTCGAGATCGACCAGTACTTCTTCAACACCGTCGCCCTCGCCGCCGGGGCCTGGGCCGTGCAGCTCCTGGTCGCCGCCACCGGCGGCTACGCGCTGGCGGTGCTGCGCCCGCGCTACGGCAAGGTGCTCAGCGGAGTCGTGCTCGCGACGCTGTTCGTCCCGGCCGTGGTGCTGCTCGTGCCGCTCTACCTGACCGTGCTCGACCCGCCGCTGCTGGGCACCTCGCTGCTCAACACCTTCTGGGCGGTGTGGCTCCCTGCCGGGGCGAACGCGTTCAACGTCCTGCTGATGCAGCGGTTCTTCTCGAGCCTGCCGAAGGAGGTCTTCGAGGCCGCCCGCGTCGACGGCGCCGGGCCCTACCGGCTGTTCTGGTCGATCGTGCTGCCGATGTCGAAGCCGATCATCGGCGTCGTCTCGGTGTTCGCCGTCATCGCCTCGTGGAAGGACTTCCTGTGGCCGATGCTGGTGCTGCCCGATCCGGACCTCCAGCCGCTGTCGGTGCGGCTGCCCGCGCTCCAGCGGTTCGTCGAGCTCGACGTGTTCCTCGCCGCGCTCGCGATCTCCACGCTCATCCCCGTCGTGCTGTTCCTGGCCTTCCAGCGCATGTTCCTCTCCAGCGCCGGACTCGGCGGCGCGATCAAGGGCTGACCACCGCCCGAAGACTCGAGAAAGGACGACGATGCTGTCGCACCGATCCAGACCCCTGCCCCGAACACGCCTCTCCAAACCCCGCATGCGAACCCTCCTGGCGGCCGCCGCGCTCGCCCTCGGGGCCGCCTGCACGCCCGCGCACGCCGCGGGCAGCGCCTACGAAGCCGAGGACGCCGCTCTGAGCGGCGGCGCAGTCGTCGAGACCGAGCACGCCGGGTACACCGGCTCCGGTTACGTCGGCGGCTTCACCGACGCGAACAAGGGCAGTGCCGCCGTGGCCTTCGACGTCGCGGTCTCGGCCTCCGGCACGCACGACCTCGAAGTGCGCTACGCCAACGGCACCGGCGTCGACATGACCCTCTCGCTCTATGTGGACGGATCGCGGACCCGGCTCGTGCTTCCCTCGCCGGGCGGCTGGGACGCCTGGGGCACCGTCACCGCGCCGGTCGACCTCGACGCCGGGTCCAACGACGTCGCGCTCCGCTTCGACGCAGCCGACTCCGGCAACGTCAACCTCGACAGCCTCACCGTCACTGCCGTCGCCGACGACGACCCGCCGGCGGCGGTCCAGATCCCCGGCGGCACCGAAGCCGAGGACGCCGCTCTGAGCGGCGGTGCGCGCGTCGAGACCGAGCACGCGGGATACTCCGGCACCGGCTACGTCGGCGGCTTCACCGACGCCAACAAGGGCAGCGCCGCCGTCGCGTTCGCGCTCGACGCTCCCGCGGCGGGGGAGTACGCCGCCGAACTGCGCTACGCCAACGGGACCGGCGCGAACATGACGCTCTCGCTCTACGTCGGCGGCGCCAGGACCGGGCAGCTCACGCTGCCGCCCACCGGCGGCTGGGCGTCCTGGGGCACCGTGGACACCACCGCGGACCTCACTGCCGGAGTGAACGATGTCGCCTTCCGCTTCGACACCGCGGATTCAGGCAACGTCAACCTCGACAACCTCACCGTCGAAGCCACCGACGACGACCCCGGCACCGACCCCGGCGAGCCCGGCGGCGACGGCGCCGACCTGCCGTACACCGAGTACGAAGCCGAGGACGCCGCCACCAACGCCACCGTGCTCGGCCCCGACCGCACCTACCGCACCGTCGCCTCCGAGGCCTCCGGCCGCCAGGCCGTCCGCCTCGACCGGACCGGCGAGTACGTCGAGTTCACGCTCACCGAACCGGCGAACGCCCTGGTGCTGCGCTACTCCATCCCCGACTCGGCCGACGGGACCGGCCTGAACGCGCCGATCGACGTGTACGCCGACGGCGCCAAGCTCACCGACCTCGAACTGACCAGCGCCTACAGCTGGGTCTACGGCCAGTACCCGTTCCCCAACGACCCGGCCCAGGGCCTGGCGCACCGGTTCTTCGACGAGACACGAGCCCGGTTCGACACGCTCCCGGCCGGGACGGTCCTGCGCTTCGAGAAGGACGCCGCCTCCACCGGCGCCCACTACGACATCGACCTGATCGACACCGAGCAGGTCGGATCGCCGCTACCGAAACCGGCGGGCCTGGTGGACATCACCGACCACGGCGCCGTCCCCGGCGACGGGGCCGACGACACCGCCGCGATCCGCTCGGCCGTCGCGGCCGCCCAGTCGGCCGGGACCGGCGTCTGGATCGGCAAGGGCCGCTTCACGATCACCGAGCGCATCCAGGTGAACGGCATCGACGTCCGCGGCGCCGGGCCCTGGTACTCGGTCCTCGAAGGGACGGACGGGCGCGGCGGCATCGAGCCGACCGGCGGCGCCGTCACCATCGCCGACCTCATGATCGACGGCGACGTCACCTATCGCGACCCGGACGGCCAGATCACCACCGACACCGCCATCGAAGGGGTCTTCGGCCCCGGCTCGACCGTGGCGAACGTGTGGATCGAGCACGCCAAGGTCGGCATGTGGATCCACAACGGCACCGACGGCCTGACCGTCACCGGCGTGCGCGTCCGCGACACCTTCGCCGACGGCATCCACCTCAACGGCGGCACCCGCGACACCGTCGTCGAGCAGAGCCACGTGCGCGGCACCGGCGACGACGCCCTCGCCATGTGGTCCAACGGCACCGCCGTCGCGAACTCCTCGTTCCGGGACAACACCGTGCAGACGCCGAACCTCGCCAACGGCATCGCGATCTACGGCGGCGAGAACAACAGCGCCGTCGGGAACCTGATCGCCGACACCGTGACCGCCTCGGCGGGCATCGCCGTCAGCACGCGGTTCAACCCGGTGCCGTTCAGCGGCGAGACCCTCATCGAAGGGAACACCCTCGTGCGCACCGGCGGCCTGGAGCCGAACTGGAACAGTCAATTCGGCGCTTTGTGGATCTACGCTGACACCTCGGACATCACCGCGCCGGTCACCGTGCGGGACATGGTCATCCGCGACTCCACATACGCGGGTGTGTTGATGAGCTGGCAGCGCCAGATCACGAACGTGACGTTCGAGGACGTCGTCATCGACGGCACCGGCACCTGGGGCATCGAGATCCAGGCGAGCGGTTCGGCCTCGTTCACGAACGTGGACGTCACCGGGGCCGCCTCGGGCGGCCTGAGCGCCGCCGCCGGTTTCAACGTCGTCCGCGGTGAGGGCAACTCCGGATTCTGACGCGAATCCCCCGGCGGGGACGGCCTCGGGGCCGTTCCCGCCTTACGCGTGCGGGTCGAACTTGTAGCCCAGTCCCCGGACCGTCACCAGGTGCCGCGGCTTGCCCGGCTCCGGCTCGATCTTGGAGCGCAGGCGCTTGACGTGCACGTCGAGCGTCTTGGTGTCGCCGACGTAGTTCGCGCCCCACACCCGGTCGATGAGCTGGCCGCGGGTGAGCACGCGCCCGGCGTTGCGCAGCAGCATCTCCAAGAGCTCGAACTCCTTGAGCGGCAGCTGGACGTCCGAGCCGCCGACCGAGACGGTGTGGCGGTCGACGTCCATGCGCACCGGCCCGGCCTCCAGGACCGTGACGATCGGGTCGTCGGGCTCGGCCGAGCGGCGCAGCACCGCCCTGATCCTGGCCACCAGTTCCCTCGACGAGTACGGCTTGGTGATGTAGTCGTCGGCGCCCAGCTCCAGGCCCACCACCTTGTCGACCTCGGAGTCGCGGGCGGTGACCATGATGATCGGGACGTTCGAGTTCGCCCGCAGCTCGCGGCACACCTCGGTGCCGGACTTCTCGGGCAGCATGAGGTCGAGGAGGACCACGTCGGCGCCGGTGCGCTCGTACTCCTTGATGGCGGCGTCGCCGTCCCCGGCCACGGACACCTCGAAGCCCTCCTTGCGGAGCATGTACGACAGGGCGTCGGAGAACGATTCCTCGTCTTCGACTACGAGCACTCGCGTCACGGGTCAACCTTCCCTATCAAGCATCGGCGGCTCTGTCGATTGCAGCCGAGTTCGGTGCCCCTGCGTCGGCCGGAAGGGAACGCGCAGGCAACATCAAGGTAAACATTGAACCAGATTCGGGCATACTGGACACTTCGACACGTCCACCATGATTCACCGCGACGTGCTTCACAATGGCCAATCCCAGACCGGTGCCCCCCGTGGCCCGCGACCGCGCCGCGTCCACCCGGTAGAACCGCTCGAAGATCCGGTCCAGTTCCTCTGGGGGGATGCCGATCCCCTCGTCGCGGACCCCGACGCGGACGGTCCGCGATTCGGCCGCCGGACCGGCCGGGCCGTCCAGCGACGTGGTCACCGCGACCGTGGTGCGCTCAGGTGAATACGCGATGGCGTTGTCGACGAGGTTCTTCACCGCCGTCACCAACTGCGACTCGTTCCCGAGCACCTCCAGCCCCGAGACGCCGTCCACCTTGAGGGTGACGTCCTTCTTCTCGGCGCCGATCCTCGTCTGGTCGAGCGCCTCGGCCACGATCCGGTCGACCGACACCGGCTCGGGGTCGGGCAGCTTCTCGGCGCCCTGGAGGCGCGAGAGTTCGAGCAGGTCGGTGACGAGATGGTTCATGCGCGCCGACTCGGCCTGGATGCGGTCGGCGAAACGGGCCGCGGCGTCGGGGTCCTCGGCGGCGTCCTTGAGCGCCTCGGCGAGGATCTGCATCGCCCCGACCGGGGTCTTGAGCTCGTGGCTGATGTTCGCCACGAAGTCGCGCCGCACCCGCTCGACGCGGTGCAGCTCGGAGATGTCCTGGAGCTCGATGACGGCCACGCCCTCGGCCAGCGGGGTGATGCGCGCGCGCACCGCCGACGGCTCGCCCACGGCCGGCGAGGGCACGTCCAGCTCGGCGTCGCGGAACCGGCCCGAGCGCCTGGCCTGCGCCAGGAGCGCCCGCAGCGTCAGCGAGACGATCTCGACGTCGTCGACGAGCCCGAGCGCGCGGGCGGCGGTGTTGGCGTACAGGACCCGGTTCGCCTCGTCGACCAGGCACACGCCGGTGCGCATGAGGTCGATCGCGGCCGCCCACGGGCGGCGGTCCTCGGGGACGGCGGCGCGCGGGGGCGGCGCCTTGCGGACCCTGGCCAGCGCCAGAGCGGCCGAGGCGGCCCCGAAGGCGGCCCCGGCCACCAGCCCCGCGAGCGCGCGCCCGGTGCTCCGGCGCAGTTTCGAGCGAGAGGGGTTCGAATCGTTATGCGGCACGATTCCAGCCTAAGCGGCGAACGGCCCGGCGTCGAGCGCCGGGCCGTTATGCGGTCACCCTCCGTTAACCACGCACGGAGGCCACGTGACCGTTACTTCTTCCCCTGCGCCGCGACGGCCGCGGCGGCCTCGACGGCGGACTCGGGGTCGAGGTACTGACCGCCCGCGACGGTCGGCTTGAAGGTCTGCTCGTCGAGGTCGTAGCGCAGCGGCATCCCGGTGGGGATGTTCAGGCCCACGATGTCCTCGTCGGAGACCCCGTCGAGGTGCTTCACGAGCGCCCGCAGCGAGTTGCCGTGCGCGGCCACGAGCACGGTCTTCCCGGCGTTGAGGTCCGGCACGATCCCGTCGTACCAGTAGGGGAGCATCCGCTCCAGGACGTCCTTGAGGCACTCGGTCTCGGGGCGCAGCTCCGGCGGGAGCTCGGCATAGCGCGGGTCGGCGGCCTGCGAGAACTCGGAGTCGACGTCGATGCGCGGCGGCGGGGTGTCGTAGGAGCGGCGCCAGGTCATGAACTGCTCCTCGCCGAACTCGTCGCGGACCTGGGCCTTGTTCTTGCCCTGGAGCGCGCCGTAGTGGCGCTCGTTGAGCCGCCAGGACCGCTTGACCGGGATCCAGGAGCGGGCGGCCTCGTTCAGCGCCAGCTCGGCGGTGTTGATGGCGCGGCGCAGCAGCGAGGTGTGGACGACGTCGGGCAGCAGGTCGGCCTCGGCCAGCAGCCGCCCGCCGCGGCGGGCCTCGTCCTCGCCGGTGGCCGAGAGCTTGGCGTCGACCCAGCCGGTGAACAGGTTCTTGGCGTTCCATTCGCTTTCGCCGTGGCGAAGCAGCACGAGAGTAGCGGTCATGCCCCCTATCCTGCCGCCCGGCCGCAGGCAGCGCCGTAGCCTCGCCCACACGATGTGGCCGACGTCGCTGTGTTCGGCGGGACGTTCAGGTGAACCCGTCGAAGGGCAGCACCTTGCCGGGATCGATCCAGCCGTTGACCGATGCCAGGACGATCAGCTGCTGGTTGGTCTCGACCTCGTACTCCTCGCGCAGGACCTGGAGGCGGTGGCGCAGGTGCTTGGCCGAGAAGCCGAGCCATTCGGCGGCGGTCTCCCGATCGGGCGCGGCGATCACACAGCTCAGGAGTTCGGTGTCCTCGGGTGAAGGGGTGTTCAGGTCAGATGAGGGCGGGGGTTTCTCTCTCTCTCTTCGCGGGGGCGTTGTCCTGGGGCTCCTCCAACCTGCATCGTAACAGTGCATGTGCAGACAGTGTGTCCACGAAGTGGAGTCGTGCATGGCATCCGTGAGAGGGGGGTGCAGTGGGTGCTCCGGTTCGATTCCGCACCAAGGGTCTTGTGGCGCACGGTGACCGACGTTAGGTTGTGGAAGTCGGGACGTGCGGTCGGAGGCTCCAACCTCGCCGACCGCACGCCATAACAGACCGCATCAGGAAGGAGATCCTATGATCAGCGGTCTCAAACGAATTCTAGCCCGCGTCTCGGTGGCTGCGGCAGCCTTCGTGCTCGCGGTGGGCGGAACGCTCGCCGTGGCCGCGCCGGCCCAAGCCGACTCGACCTCTTATACCATGGAGTGCGGTCTGACGTGGACTGCCCAACTGGACGAATGGGAGTACGCCTGGACCGACAAGGACCTTTCGGATATGGGGTCCTGCAACAGCGACTGGGCATGGCTCAAGCCGTATAACGCCGGTTTCGGCTACCTCTTGACGGTCGGGAATTACAACAAGGTGTATTACGAGAACGACCTCATCATAGAGTCCAAGCACTCGGGATGCCAATCCGGTTGCCACTGGGAGACTCTCGGATAGAAGAAGGACAGCGATTTGAGTCCAGCACGTCTGGCGACACTGTTGGGCTTGGTCTTGGTGGGAGGTTGTTCAGCGCAACCTTCCACCTTCCAAGTGCTCAGCGAAGCCGAGCAGCAGGAAGCTGAAACGATGCGTGTGAACGCAGAAGAAGGCGGTCTCACCGCCGGGGAAATGGAGTCACTCACAGATGCGGCCGTGGACTGCATGAAAGACAGCGGGCTCCAAGCCTGGAATTACGGCATCGATCCGGTGAACCACACCAGAGCCGTCTACTCGTTCGATTTGCCCGTCGATGGGTCGGTGACCGAAGAGGAGATGTTCCAGATCGAAGAGGTATGCGTCGCTGCATACCTGGCCGACCTGCCTGAACGTTTCGTGAACGAGACCGAGCCGTACATGGCCGAGGACCTGCTAGGGTTCTCGGTTGACTGCCTTGAATCCCAGGGTTATCAGATCGATGAGGGCACCATCGCGATGTTCCAGTTGGTCCAGGCCGCGCCGAAAGGCGAGGAGGACGTTGTCGTAGATTGCGTGTCTGATGGGCTTTTGGAGCTCTACCCGGACCGACCGCCGAATGTCAGGTGGTGACCATGTGGCGAAGAGGCATTGGTCTGGCGATTGTTGCGGTGTTGGCGACCGCGGGATGCTTTTCGGAAGGCTCCGACCTGACTGAGGCCGACATCGAGCGTTATATGCAGGCTTCGGCTGAGAATTCGGCTCTGCGATGGCAGGTCGACTACAGTGTGAAGCGAATCGCTCTGCTGTGCATGGAGCAAGCAGGCTTCGATGCAGTCGGTGAGGGTTACGAAGAGACGTTCGTTCCATCCGAGCCGATGTTCCAGGACAAGCGGTCGCGAAGAGCCAGCCGCGGGCTCTCGATCACCCCCGATCCTGAAGCGGGCTATATGGTCGAATTCAGGTCCTGGGAGCTTGAATCGAACGGACGCGACATATCGGGTTTCGACAGGCTTCCCGAGTCGGAACGGAACCGATGGTACGAGGCATGGTTCGGGCCGTACATGGACGGACCTGAGAGCTCGACGGTCGTCACCCTCGACAACGGGCAGACGGCGACCTGGCCGAAATACGGATGCCAGGGAGAGGCGTACACGGCACTGTTCGGTGAGGACGGGTACGCCTCCTACATCCAGGAGGCCATCCACGCGCAGGGCGGACTGACCGAGGGCTGGGAGTCTGAGGAAGAAGTGGTCCAGGCCCGATACGACTGGACCGTATGCATGGCCGAAGCCGGTTACGAGGGAGACTTCGAGTCTCCCGACGAGCTTCGCCGAACAATGGACGCGGTGGTGTCCGAAGCGGTCGAGTCTGCGATCGACTCACCGCAGGTCAGCGACTACGAGGCAGCCGAGCTGGCGATGGCGGAGACGGACATCGCCTGCCAGGATCAGACCGACGTCGTCGACATCGAATTCGATGTCTACTCTCGCCAACTCGTGGAAATCCTGTACGAACACGAGGAGCAGGTGTTCGCCTTTGCTGAAACCGCCGAGGAGCTGCTTGTGAGAGCCCAGGAGATCCTGGAGTCGGGGCAGATTCCCTCGTGACGGAATCCGGATCCGCTGACAACGCCGCACAGAAGAAGCGCCTCACCGCAAGCCACGTTATCAACGGGATACTCGCCATCGCGCTTCTCGGCGCGACGGCGACGGCGTGGTATTTCGCGGCGCAGGCGCGAACTCCTGCTCAGCGTGCGGAGGAGACCGCCGAACCCGCGGACTCGGTGATCACGGTGCAGGTCGAGCAGGGGCAGCTGTCGGACCTGATGGAGTTCGAAGCGGTCTTGGATCGCGTCGGCGGCTACGAGGTTCCCGCGCCGGCCTCGATCGAGGGGGCCGACATCGCGTTGACCTCTGATATTCCGCTCGAAACCGGTGACGAGGTGAAGACCGCCACGGTGCTGCTGGAGGTCTCGGGTCGGCCGATGATCGCCCTGCCCGGCGAGGTGCCGGCCTATCGAAACCTGGTCGAGGGCGACACCGGCCCGGACGTGGAGCAACTCCAACAGGCGCTGCAAGGCCTGTACGGCACCCCTGTGACCGGTGAGTTCGACTCGCGCACTGCGGACGACATCGAGAAGCTCTATGCGAACCTCGGCTATGAGGCGCCGACGACGTCGGAGACGACCGTGGAACCGACCGGTGAGGACGAGAGTGCCGAAGGCGCCGATGACGGCACCGAAGCGGTCGGCGGTGCGCAGGTCCAGACGGTCGACAGAGTCATGTTCCCCGCCTCGGAGGCGGTGTTCCTGCCGCAGCTGCCGATGCAGGTCGGAAAGATTGACGCGACGCAGGGCGCCCCGGTCGAGGGCATGGTGATGACGCTGGTGTCGGGGGACTGGAAGCTTGAGGCCGAACTGTCCGAGGAGGAGGCCGCGGCGCTGTCGCAAGCCGGTGATGAGGCCGAGCTCGAGTACGGTCCAGGCCCGCTCGAAGGTATGGAGGCGTCGGTTCCCGACCTGGAGACCCGCGAGGTCGAGGCCCAAGGAGAAGAGGGGACGCTCACGGTCGAGAAGACCTTCGCGGTGTTCGCGTTCGATGCCGCCGACCTGGACGATGGTGAGGAGCTGGTGCCGGGCATCGGGCAGGAGCTCGTGCTCGTCCGCGCCCGCAGCGCAGAGGATGCGCTGATCGTGCCGCTGTCGGCGGTGTGGACGGATTCGCAGGGACGAACCATGGTCACCGTCCTTGAAGGCGAGACCGAACGGCGGGTGGAAGTGGAGATCGCGATCCGGCATGACGGTCGCGGCGTGGTCGAGCCGGTGGGCGGCGAGCTGGCCGCCGGTGAGGAAGTCGTGGTGGCCTGGCATGACCAAACGGGCGCCTGATGGTCCGCCGGAAGCGTGGGGCTCACGAGAAGGGGATTGCGGTGCCCCGCATAGAGGAAGTCCCCGGACGGCAGCGGTCCCGTTTCGGTGCCGGAACCCTGGGGATCGCCACGGAGGCCCTCGCTTCTCTGCGGGGCCGGTCGCTACGGTCGTGGATGACCGCGATCGGGATCGCGCTGGGGATCGCGGCCACGGTCGCGACGGTGGGATTGTCGGCGACCTCGGCGGCGGCTATAGCCGAACGATTCGATGCCACCGAGGCCACCCGGGTCACCGTCTCGTTCAGCAATGCCATGCGCGATGACGGCGATGCGCCGGGTTTCGAGGACACCGAACGCGTGCGGGGCCTCAACGGGGTGGTCGATGCGGGCATGGAATGCAGCTCCGATGAAGAGGCAGTCCTGTCCCGAACCGCGGAACAGTACTACACGCGGACGGCCCCGCTGTACGGTGCCGAACCCGGCACGCTGGACGCCTACGGTTTCACCTTCGTCGAAGGCGGGCCGTTCGACGAAGGCCACGTGCATCGCGGCGACGCAGTGGCATTGATCGACGCCGTGATTGCCCGTGAACTCGGATACGCCTCGCTCGACGGCGGACCGATGATCTACATCAATGGCGAATCGTACGCCGTCATGGGGATCTTCGAGGCTCCTACAGGGGAAGCGCAGTACACGGGAAGCGTGATCATCGGCCCGCGGCCCTGCATCGAAGCCGATCCCGCCTATTCCCCTGTGCAAGTGTTCATCCGCACCGATCTCGGCGCGGCCGACAAGGTGGCCGAAGAGGCTCCGCTCGCGGTCTTCCCCGAACTTCCCGGCGAGCTCTCGGTTGCCAAGCCTTCCGACCTGCGGGATTTCCGCAAGGGCGTGGAGAGCGAGATGCAGGCCCTGCTGCTGGGTTTGGCCGCGGTCAGTCTCGTCATCGGGGCAGTCTCCGTTTCCAACACCGCGCTGGTCTCGGTCATGGAGCGCCGCAGTGAGATCGGACTGCGACGGGCGGTCGGGGCCGCCCGCCGGTCGGTGGCGATGCAGTTCGTATGGGAGTCGACCCTGATCGGGCTGGGCGGCGGCCTGGTCGGCACCGTCCTGGGTGTGGACGTGGTCGCCCTGGTGTCGCTGCTGCAGGACTGGCAGATCGTGTTCGATCCGGTCCTGCTGGCCGCCGGTCCGGCTGTCGGCGCGGTCGTCGGCGTCGTCGCCGGGGCCTATCCGGCCTGGCGGGCCTCCCGCATCCCGCCTGCGGTAACGCTGCGCACATGAACCTGACCCGACAGGACTGACTGGAGGTACGCATGGTGGACGACTCGACGCTGATCCTGCCGAGTCTCGGCGCCGATCGCGATATATCGGCCGCGGCGCTGATCGAGCTGCGGGGGGTGGGCATGACCTATCCCGGGCCGCCTCCGGTCCAGGCGCTGAGGCCGGTCGATCTGCGCGTGGAGGCCGCCGAGTATGTCGCGATCGTCGGTCCCTCGGGTTCGGGCAAGTCGACGCTGCTGCACCTGCTGGGTCTGCTCGACATCCCCACGGCCGGAACCTATCTCCTGGACGGGCACGACACCTCCGAGCTCAAGGAGTCGGCCCGCACCCGGCTGCGGGCGGAGAAGATCGGGTTCATCTTCCAGGCCTTCCACCTCATGGCGCACCGCACCGCCACCGAGAACGTCGCCATGTCCCTGGTCTACCAAGGTGTCTCGCGTCGCAGGCGCAAGGCCGTCGCCCGTTCCAAACTCGAACTGGTCGGTCTCGCCCACCGCCTCGATGCGCTGCCGACCACCTTGTCCGGAGGGGAACGCCAGCGCGTGGCCATCGCCCGCGCGCTGGCCGCCGAACCGTCGCTGCTGCTGTGCGACGAGCCGACCGGCAATCTCGACTCCGCCACCGCCGAGCAGGTGCTGACCCTGATCGATTCGCTGCACGACCAAGGGTTGACGGTCATGATGATCACCCATGACGAGAATGTCGCAGCCCGGGCTGAACGCATCGTCACCATCCGGGACGGCAGTCTCGCCGAAGACGGTTTGACCAGCAAATGAGCATGGACGATGTCGGGCAGCGCACTGGAGACGTTTTCGTTTGGTCGGTGGACCGGCTTTCGGTTGGTCGCGAGTTTTGTCGGATTTCGGCCGTGGTATTTCCAGCATGAAACAGGGTGCGTTCCCTGATGGAGGCGCACCCTTGCAGTTCGGTGCGGTTACCTGATAGCCCGGACCAGTCCGGCCCAGTCCACGCGGTCCACCACCAGGTGCTGGAAGCTGCCGTCGGAGGTCGGGAGCTTGGTGTCGCCGACCGCGACTGCCGATCCGTCAACCGCCGCCGCGACGCAATTCCCGTTCGCGGTGCTGTCGCTCCTGCTGCTCTTGCGGAACTTCGCACGACCCCACCCGGTCGGCTGCTGATCGGTCATCCGAGTCATTACTCCACTTCCTTCAACACCGCCTTCAAGCGGTCGATCGTGTCCTCATCGCCGAGGCTGCGCTCGCGCCAGAGGGCATCGTAGGCATCTGTGAAAGACTTTACATCCTCCCCTTCGCCGACCACCCCGCCGATCGGGGTGTCTACCTGCATCAACGTCGGCCAGGCTTCGCGCATCTCCAGGATCCGGAAGCTGGTGCCGATCCCTGCAAGGATGTGCGCCCAAGAGTTGACCGGGAGGATCCTGACCGACACGTTGGGACGTTCGGCAAGATCAAGCACGTAGCGCAGCTGGGCTGCGATGACTTCCGGCCCAGCCTCCTGCTGAGCGATGATGGATTGGTGGACTAGGAACTTCGCCTCCGGCGCGTCGAACTTGCGGAGCACCTCGCCACGCATGGCCCCACTGCGGTCGTCTTCGATGCCGTGCGCGCTGTGTGCACCGCGCTGTTCGGCAGGGCCGAGGAGATCGGACGATCGAGTGCCGCCTGCAAGGTGACCGCTGCTCCGATCTCGTAGCTTCCGCCGTGGCAGGGTCATGCATCTGGCGTCTCGCCGGGCTGTGCGGCCGACGTCGCTCCGTTCCGGTCGGCACCGAAACAGGCACAGAGCTCCCCGGAGCGACAGACGCGGTGATTATCGCCGTTCGGATGGGGTATGCCGTTGTCAGACGATTGCGGACAATCGGTCGCCTCCCGGCCGATCCACCCCCCGCGGTCACGAGTCTGAGGAGCCGATATGGCCTGGCATCGCACCCGCTACTATCCGCTCGCCGTCCGCATCGTGACGGGCGTCCTCACCGCCATCGCGGTGATCATCCTGCTGTACCTGGTCCTGATCCTCCTGGAGGCCAACCAGGCGAACCCGCTGGTGGACTTCATCGGAGCGATCGCCGACTGGTTCGCGTGGCTGTTCCACGACATGTTCACCGCGGACGAGCCGAAGGTCCAGGCGCTGATCAACTACGGCCTCGCCGCGGTGGTGTACCTGCTGCTGGCGGCACTCGTGCACGCGGTGGGCCGCCGCACGCTCGACTGAAAGACCCCGAGGCGCCGGGCTCGGGATCGGGCACGGCGCCTCGGCCTCCGCTCCGAATTCGGTAGATGCGATCCACCTAGATTCCATCTACACAATCGCCGGAGGCGGGCACCGTCGACTGCCGCGGCAGGTCAAGCGGCCCAAGCCTGGAGAAGGTCATCCGGACCCCAGACCAGATCCGCTTCGACGCCGTCCGCCACGCCCGCGAGGCTGACGACGGCCAGATCGGTCTCACCCGGCACGGCCCCGGGAACGCGAGAAGATCCGGCCACGAGCTTCTCGTAGTCTCGGCGGTCGAACGGCCTGCCCAGCCATTTGATGGAACCGGTGTAGAAGAGGTGCTTGGCGACCGGCCTCCGGTCCGCTCCCACCAGATCGATCTCGGGATCGAAGCTCCGGGGCCACCAGCCCCCCACTTCAGTCGCCTCCGGCCAGGGGAACGCTTCGTGTATGCCCGCCACCACCAATGCCTCTCGCACCAGCGGCTCGATCGCCCGCCCGCGCCAACTCGTCCACTGGCGTTCGAATCGCGCGTACGCCAGATCGGGTCTGCCCCGCCGGGAGTCGGCGTGCGCGTCGACGAGCACGGAATGGTAGAGGCGGAGGTAGCTGTCGGCGATGCGAAAGAGCTTGCCGCCGTTGCCGGGGCGGGTGGAGAGCGGCTCGTCGGCCGCTACGGCGCCCTTCTCGATCAGGCGATGCAGGATCGGAGTCAGGGAACCGGAGCTCAGCGGCTCGGTCGGACTCGCTCCCGCGACTTTGGCGATATTGCTGAAGGTGCGTGAGCCGTGGCCGATGGCGGCCAGCACTTGGCGAGTCCGGTCGGGTGCGGGGAACTCGGAGGACACCATCTGGGCCCCGACCGTGAACAGAGGACTTTCCGGGAGCTCGCATTGCTCGGCGACGTACTCCTCGGCGGTCGACCCCTGCTTCCAGGTCCTGCACAGGCCCGGGAAGCCGCCGGTGATGAGGTGGGCATCGATGGCGTCGGGCCCGGCGAGTCCGGTGAGCGCCGCCGTCTCCGTGGGGTTCAGGGGCCGCACCTGCATCTCTGCCGCGCGGCCGTAGAAGGGCCTGTCATAGCCGAGAAAGGCCCGCATCATGTGGATGTCGCTGCCGACGAGGATCAAGAACAGCGGTTTCTTCTTGAGGCGGCGATCCCACTCGGTCTGGAGCATTCCCTCCAGGCGCTGATCCCGCTGAAAGAGCCAGGGGAGCTCGTCGATGACGAGAATGGAAGGCGAGTCGTCCGGGATGGCGGTGGCGAGGAGGCGGAAAGTCTCGTGCCAGTCGTCCGGCACCGCCCTGGCGATATTTTGCGCGCCGGGCAGATCCGAGTTCCGGACCGACTCCAGCAGGCGGGTCATCGACTGTGTCGGGCTGACCCCCTGGTCTGCTTGGAACACGGCATAGGGAAGTCCGGACTCTTGGCAGAAGCGCTCCACGAGGTGGGACTTCCCGACCTGGCGGCGCCCTCGGATCGCGACCGCGACTCCCTCTCCCCAGCGCTCGATGCGTTCCAGGTGGGATCTGAGGGCCTTGAACTCGCGCCTTCGGCCTACGAAGTGAGCATCTGACATAGAAACCCCTGACGTAAAATCGTCTTACGTAAAACGATTTTACGTCAGAAAGGTCGACGTGACCACGACAGCTGTGTCACCGGTCGCCAGTCGTCGGGCCTGAGGTGCTCGAACGTCTCCACGCGCAGCGCGTGGTCCTCCACGACCAAGGAGCACGGCGTCGCCAGCTTGCGCCGCCCCGGCAGCCAGCGCGGCCCGTCGCTGCACGAGTGAGCCCCCGGGTCCAAGCTCGGGGACCGGCCCCGGCCACCCCAGCCGAGCTGGTAGTACGCATCTTTCTAGATGGCATCTACCTAGATTTGATCTTGCTAGGATCCATCTACATAGATATCATCTACAAAGATGACGGAAGGCCGGTGACGCCGTGAAAGACGTATTCGTAGGGCGCTCGCGCGAGCTCGCCCAGCTGACCGACCGCCTTGACGCCGTTCGCGAGCGCGGCAAAGGCATAGCCGTGACGCTCCGGGGTCGCAGGCAGGTCGGCAAGTCGCGGCTCGTGCAGGAGCTCTGCGACCGCTCGGGCCTGCCCTACGTCTATCTGACCGCCTTCAAGGGCGCCTCATCGGCCGAATCGATCCGGCGTTTCCTCGCCGACATCCGAGAATCCAGCCTCCAAGAGGCCGGCGGCGTCGAGGCGATGGCGGCGGAGAACTGGATCGGGCTCTTCCGAACGCTCGACGACCTGGTCGCCGAGACGCCGGTCGTCATCGTCCTCGACGAGGTGCCGTGGCTCGCCGAACAGGACGAGACCTTCGACGGCGCGCTCCAAGTGGCGTGGGACCGGTATCTGTCGCGCAAACCGGTGCTGCTGTGCCTGCTCGGCAGCGACCTCCACATGATGGAACGCCTCACCGCCTACGACCGGCCTTTCTACGGACGGGCCGACAACATGGAGCTCCGGCCGCTGAACCCGGCCGACACCGCCGACGCCACGGGGCTCGAAGGCGCCGACGCGGTGGAGGCACATCTCCTCTCGGGCGGCCTGCCGGGCATCCTGTCCCGTTGGCCCACAGGGATGCCGCCGCTGGAGCACCTGCGCGGCCAGGCGGCCGATCCGAGTGCGCCGCTCGTCAACGTTCCCGAGTCCGTACTGCTGGCGGAGTTCCCCTCGCCGGATACCAGACGCCGTGCGCTGGAGGCGATCGGGGCGGGCGAGCGAACGCAGTCGGGCATCAGCGCCGCGGCCGAGGGCATGGCCAGCGGCACCCTCGTGCCGGTCCTCGAACAGCTCAGGGCGGTGAAACGGGTGATCGACAGGGACGATCCGCTGTCCACCCGGCGGGGCAAGCCCGCGCTGTTCCGTGTCGCCGACGCAAACCTGCGGTGGTACTTGGCCATGGGCCGCGAGGCGCAGAGCCACGCCAGGCGCGGCCGCGGGGGACAGGCATTCGGCGTGATCGAGCGCCGTTGGTCGTCTTGGCTCGGCAAGGCCGTAGAACCGCTCGTGCGGGAATCACTGGAGATGGCGGCGCTCGCGGGCCGATTGCCATGGGAGGACGTCGAAGCCGTCGGCGGTTGGTGGAACCGGAGGTTCGACCCCGAGATCGACCTGGTCGGCGCGGACCGGGCCCGGATCGCCAAGGCGATCCGCTTCGCGGGCTCGGTCAAATGGCTGGAAGGCCCGTTCGACGGCCGCGACCTGGCGGCACTGGAGCGTTCGTCGCCGATGATCCCGGGATTCGAATCCGGCGAAGCCGGGCTCGTGGTGGTATCGCGCTCGGGCCTGAGCGACCGCGTCGACCGCGACCGGATCAGCACGGCGTGGGGACCGCAAGACCTGCTCGACGCCTGGCGCGAATGAACCTCAACGGACTCCCTGAGGTAAATCGTTTTTACGTCAAAATGATTTACCTCAGAAACACCTGGTCCCCGGCACTCAATCCCGCGGCCTGAGGTGCTCGAAGGCCTCCAGGTTCCTCGTCGACTCGCCTCTGGCCAGGCGCCAGCGCCACTCCTCCCTGATCGAGCTCGCGAAGCCCAGTTCGAGGATCACGTTGAACGTCTCGTCGGCGGCCTCCAGCACCGCGCCCAGGACCCGGTCCAGCTCCTCGGGGTTCACCGACGCGAGCGGGAGCCGCCCTACCAAATGGACGTCGCCCGACTCGTCGATCGCGAACGCGACGGCGTACAGCCGCCCGTTGCGCCGCAGCAGCTCCGCCCACACCGCCTCGGCGTTCTCTTCCGGGCACCTGGCGACGAACGCCTCCACGCGCAGCGCGTGGTCCTCCATCACCAGCGAGCACGGCGTCGCCAGCTTGCGCCGCCCCGGCAGCGCGAGCGCCACCGAGCGCGGCCCGTCGGCCCGGTACTCCAGGCCCATCTCGTCCAATGCGGCGGTGAGGTTCCCTATCACCGTCTCAGCGTAAGCGCCGCGCGATGCGCCTCGGCGGCGCGGAAGTACGCCGCGCGGATCCCCGCCGCCGTCGCGCTCCACGAGAACGCCGCCGCGTGCTCCCGCGCGCCCGACGCCAGGCGCGAGCGCAACTCGTCGTCGCCCAGGATCCGCCCGAGCGACGCGGCCCAGTCGTCGGCCGCATGCGAGTCGACCAGCAGCCCCGACCGCCCCTCGGCCACGGCCGTCGGCAGCCCGCCGACGCGCGCGGCCAGCACCGGCGTGCCACTCGCCTGCGCCTCCAGCGCCACCAGCCCGAACGACTCGTTGTAGCTCGGCACGGCCACCACGTCGGCGGCCCGGTACACCTGCGCCAGCGCCTCGCCCGAGCGCGGCGTCCGCCACTGCACCTGGTCGCCCAGGCCCAGCTCCCACGCCAGCTTCGGCAGCCAGTACAGGTCCGTGTTCGACGGCCCGCCCACGAACACCGGCACGACGCGATCGGCCAGCGCCGGATCGGTCTCGCGCAGCCGCGCCAGCCCGCGCAGCAGCACGTCCGGCGCCTTGGCCGGCTGGATCCGGCCCACGAACGCCACCACCAGCGCCTCCGGCGGCAGGCTCAGCGCCTCCCTGGCGGCCTGGCGGTCGCCGGGGGAGAAGACGTCCAGGTCCACCCCCGGATGCACCACGTCGACGCGCCTGGCGTCCGCGCGGTAGTGGTCCCGCAGCTCGGCGGCCTCGGCGGCCGTGTTGGCGATCAACAGGTCGGCCTCGGCGGCCACCTGCTCCTCGCCGATCACCCTCGTGTGCGGCTCGGGGTTGTCGCCCTCGGCCAGCTGCGCGTTCTTGACCTTCGCGAGCGTGTGGAACGTCTGCACCAGCGGCACGCCCCACCGCTCGGCCGCCACCCACCCGGCCTGGCCCGACAGCCAGTAGTGGGCGTGGATGAGGTCGTAGTGCCCGGCCGGGCGGTGCGCCTCGGCGCGCAGCAGCCCGCCGGTGAAGGCGCACAGCTGCGTCGGCAGATCGTTCTTGGACAGGCCCTCGAACGGCCCGGCCGGGAGGTGGTGGACGAGCACGCCGGGCGCGGCCTCGGCCGTCGGCGGCTCGTCTGAGCTGGTGGCGCGCGTGAAGATCTCGACTTCGACCCCGGCGCGGGCGAGTTCGGTGGCGGTGTTGAGGACGTAGACGTTCATGCCTCCGGCGTCGCCGGTGCCCGGCTGCGCCAGTGGAGAGGTGTGGACCGAGACCATCGCGACGCGTCGGATGCCCTGCTGCCGACATCGGGCCCGGAACACCGGGTTTCGCCTCTGCTGCACTTGTATCCGTCCTCTCCTGTGCTTGCGCGTCACGGCCGCCGGTAGGGGCGGGCCGTCATCGGCACAACGCGCGAAACCCCCGTAAACCTTCCGCTTTCGGCAGTGCTCATTTACCGCTCGCAAGCTTCGCGGTGGGTGCTCATTTACCGCTCGCAAGCTTCGCGGTGGGCGCTCATTCACCGCTCGCAGGTATCACGGTGGTCCCGCGAGGCGAAAGCTAGTTCCGGATGCCCGGCGGTGCAAGCGCCCGCCCCCTCGCAGTGACGAAATCCGCAGCCGCGCCGCGTTCGCCCGACCGGGCGATAAGGAAATTTGTTCGCGACACGGCATGGAATGAGGCGCAAAACCGGGCAAGTCGTCCATGATGGGGAGACTTGTCATCACGAGGGGGAGACAACACATGAGCACTGCCACTGTGCCAGCCGCCAGGCAGCCCACGATGTCGCCGACGCCGAAGTTCGGCGCCGCGCACTCGCTGCGCCGCCTGCCCGTCCAGGAGCGCAGCGCCGCCCGCGTCCGCCGGATGCTCGACGCCGCCGCCGACCTGATCGAGGAGGTCGGCTACGACCGCCTGTCGACCACGGCCATCGCCCAACGCGCCGACGTCGCCATCGGATCGGTCTACCAGTTCTTCGGCGACAAGCGCTCACTCGCCGAGGCGCTCAGCCAGCGCTACATCGACCTGTACTTCGAGCGCCTCACGGCCTGCTTCGACGCCGAACCGCCCGCAGACTGGCGATCGGGCGTCGAGGCCGCCGTCGCCGAGTACGTCCACCTGTACCGCACCGCGCCCGGCTTCCGGGTCCTGCACCTGGCCGACGCGATCGACCCGGGCCGCGCCGACGCCATCACCACCGGCGGCGACGTCATCGCCCAGCAGATCCTCACCGGCCTGGAGCAGCGCTTCGGCCTCGGCGGGGACCAGCCGCTCTCCGAGACCGTCACCGTGGCCGTCGAGACCGCCCAGGCCCTGGTCCGCCTGGCGTTCCGCCGCGACGCCGAGGGCGACCCGGCCGCCATCGCCGAGGCGAAGCGGGTCGTCTGCGACTACCTGGCCCGCCGCCTGTCGTAGAGCACTCAATCCGACCGCGCCGAGACGCGCGACCGCGCCGGGCCGACTAGTCTCGTAGTCGACCGGCGCGGTCACGTAGGTTCGAACGACGGCGACCCCCCGGCGCGGCCCCGACCGACCCCGGACGCGCGGCCGCCGATCCCGCAAACGACCCCGCGCGGCCCGGCCGAACGTTGAGGAGTGGCATGGCGAACACAACCGCCGATCTGAAGACGGTGCTGAAGATCCGGCCGTTCAGGCGCCTGTGGATCGTGCTCGGCCTGGCCTCCTTCGGCGACTGGCTCGCCCTGTTCGCCACCGCGGGCTTCGCCCAGTCCCTGTTCGACGACCCCGCCGCCAAGGGCGCGGCCTTCTCCGGCGCCATCGTCCTGCGACTGCTCCCCTCCCTCGTCCTCGGCCCCGTCGCGGGCGTCTTCGCCGACCGCTTCGACCGGCGCAAGACCATGGCCGCCTGCGACACCGCCCGCTTCGTCCTCATCGCCTCGGTGCCCACCGTCTACCTCGTCACCGACTCCACGGCCATCACCGTCGCCTGGCTCGCCGTCTCCCAGCTCCTCATCGAGGGCGCCGTCCTGATCTGGTCGCCCGCCAAGGAGGCGGCCGTCCCGAACCTCCTGCCGCCCCAGCAGTACGAGGCCGCCAACCAGCTCAGCCTCGCCACCACCTACGGGCTCGCCCCGCCCCTGGCCTTCGGCGTCCTCGCCGCGCTCGAACGCGGCACCGCCGTCTGGTCCAACCTCGGCTCCTGGGCCGAGCCGATGGTGCTGGCCCTCTACATCGACGCGGCCATGTTCGCCACGCTCGCCATCACCGTCTACTTCTTCATCCCCCAGATCTCCGGCCGCTACGGCGCCGCCAAGGCCAAGGCCGGGTCCATGTGGGCCGACTTCGTCGAAGGCTGGACCTACCTGCGGGGCCGCGAACGCGTCCGCGGCCTCATCCTCGGCATGCTCGGCGCCTTCAGCGGCGCGGGCATCCTCATCGGCGTCGGCACCTTCTACGCCGCCAACATCGGCGCGGGCGACGCGGCCTTCTACCTCCTGGCCGTCTTCCTCTTCCTCGGCCTCGGACTCGGCATCGCCTTCGGGCCCAAGATGATCCGCGAACTCTCGCGCCTGCGCTGGTTCGGCATGAGCATCGTCCTGGCCGGAGTCGGGCTCGCCGTCGACGCCCTCGCGCCCTGGCTCGGGTTCGCCCTGCTCGGCTCGGTCGTCATCGGCCTCGGCGCGGGCATGGCCTTCCTCGCCGGGATCACCCTCCTCCAGCGCGAAGTCGAGGACGACATCCGCGGGCGCATGTTCGCCTTCATCGCCGTCTCGGCCCGCGTCATCCTCATGGTCTCCATGACCGCCGCCGCGCCCCTCGCGGGCTGGCAGGCCGTCAGCCGGCTCGACCTCGGCTTCACCGCCGTCCAGGTCTCCATGGCCCGCGTGCTCCTGTTCGCCGCCGCCGTCCTCGTCGCCTGGCTCGGCGTCGTCGCGTTCCGCCGCATGGACGACAAGCCCGGCGTGCCCGTCCTCGCCGACCTGTGGGCCTCCCTGCGCGGGCGCCCCCTCACCGCCGCCGTCCCCACCGACAGCAAGGGCTTCTTCGTCGTCTTCGAAGGCGGCGAGGGCTCGGGCAAGTCCACCCAGTCGCTCAAGCTCACCGCCTGGCTCAAACTGCGCGGCTACGAGGCCGTCCTCACCCGCGAACCGGGCGCCACCGACATCGGCATGCGCATCCGCACCCTGCTCCTCGACAGCACCCCGAAACCCGATGGCGGCGAGAGTGCCCCGGCCCCGCGCGCCGAGGCCCTCCTGTACGCCGCCGACCGCGCCCAGCACGTCGACAAGGTCATCAGGCCCGCTCTCGAACGCGGCGCCGTCGTCGTCTCCGACCGCTACATCGACTCCTCCATCGCCTACCAGGGCTCGGGACGCAGCCTCGGCAAGGACGACATCGCGTGGGTCTCGAAGTGGGCCACCGGCGGGCTCAAGCCCGACCTGACCGTCGTGCTCGATGTCGAACCCGAGGCGGGCCTGGCCCGCGCCAAGGCGGGCGGCGAGGGCGACCGCCTCGAACAGGAGGACCTGCGCTTCCACGAGCGCGTCCGCCAGACCTTCCTCGACCTCGCCGGCAAGGACCCGAAGCGCTACCTCGTCATCCCCGCCGGAGGCACTCCCGACGAGATCGCCGCGGCCGTCCGCGACGTCGTCGCCGAGCGCCTCGACATCCGCACCGAGGCCTCCCGCACCGAGACCCGCTGGCCCGGCCTCGACAGCGACAACGACGCCCCTTGGACCAGCAGCGTCGCCGAGGAGGCCGGAAGGCCATGACCGCAGCGGCAGGAGGCGTCTTCGACGAACTCGTCGGCCAGGCCCGGGCCCAGCGCGTCCTCTCAGACGCCGCGGCCGGGCGCGGCATGACCCACGCGTGGCTGTTCACCGGCCCGCCCGGATCGGGCAGGTCCACCGCCGCCGTCGCCTTCGCCGCCGCCCTCCAATGCGCGAGCGGCGGCTGCGGCGAATGCCACACGTGCCGCACCGTCCTGGGCGGCACGCACCCCGACGTCACCCGCGTCATCCCCGAAGGCCTGTCCCTCGGCGTCGACCAGGTGCGGTCCCTGATCCTGGAGGCCGGGCGCACGCCCACCTCCGGCAACTGGCAGATCCTCATCGTCGAAGACGCCGACCGGCTCACCGAGGCCGCCGCGAACGCACTGCTCAAAGCCGTCGAAGAGCCCCCGGCGCGGACCGCGTTCCTGCTGTGCGCGCCCTCGACCAACCCCGCCGAGATCTCGGTGACGATCCGCTCGCGCTGCCGCGTGCTCGTGCTGCGCCAACCTCCGGCCGAGGCCATCGCCGACCTCCTGGTCGGGCGCGACGGGCTCGACCGGCGCGAGGCCGAGCTGTACGCCGCCGCCGCCCAAGGCCACGTCGGGCGCGCCAGGCGCCTCGCCACCGACGCCGAGGCCCGTCGCAGGCGCCACGACGTCCTCCAGATCCCCAGGCGCCTGACGGGGCTGGGCGCCTGCTTCACCGCCGCGGTCGAGCTCATCGAGGCGGCCGAGGCCGAGGCCGCGGGCACCTACACCGAGCAGTCCGCCGCCGAGAAGGAGGCCCTGGAGACCGCGCTCGGCAAGGGCGGCACCGGCAAGGGCGCCTCGAAGGCCGCCCGCGGCTCGGCCGCGGCCATGAAGGAGCTCGAGAAGAAGCAGAAGACGCGCGACACGCGCGCCCAGCGCGACTCGCTCGACCGGGCGCTGGTGGACCTCGCCGCGTTCTACCGCGACGCGCTCGCCGCCAGTTTCGGGGTGCTTGCCAGCCCCGGAACGGAGCAGCACGGGGGGGTGCTTGCCAGCCCCGGAACGGAGCAGCACGGGGGGGTGCTTGCCAGCCCCGGAACGGAGCAGCACGGCGGGATGCCTGCCGGCCCCGGAACGGAGCAGCGCCGCGGCGCGCGCGTCCCGCCGATCCACCCCGACATGGCCGACACCACCAGGGCCGCCGCACGCAAGTTCAGCCCCGAGTCCCTGCTGCGCCGCATCGACGCGATCCTGGAGTGCCGCAAGGCCATCGAAGCGAACGTCCGTCCCCGCATCGCAGTGGAGGCCATGATGACCAAGCTCTGGCAGGCCTGAGCCGCCCTCGGTGCTCTGCCCGCTTCGCCCGCTTGTCGTGCCCCTGAGCCATGATTGAAATGGGGGGTCCCCAGGGGTCCGATTTGAAGGGCGATGCCCCAATTTGTCACTGTTTATTGACAGTGAGTGAGCGGCCCTGTCAACGGACGACGGGGCGCACGCCATTCACTGTGCCCGTATCGGTCACTGCGTCCACAGGTGGTGGATGAACGCGTCGATCGGCTTCGGCGGCTGTCCCCTCCGCCGCCACCGGTACCACGCCGACTCCTCGATCACTCGGACGCAGAAGTCGCCGTCGATCTCGAACGGCTCGGAGACGCAGCGGAAGTCGTCGCGGAACTGCCCGCCCCGCCAGTACCAGACCCGCAGCCCGATCAGCCCCGGCACGTCCGAGGCCGGATACGGCCTGCGCACCGGCGGGGCGTCCGGATCGGTCAAGCGGTCGATGAGGTAGCCCGGCGGCGGCGTCGAGGCGTCCGGGTTCGGCTCGGCCCGCTGCACCCACACGTCCTCGGCGGGCACGAGCGTCGCGTACGCGTCCCCGTCGCCGTCCACGGCCCGGTAGTAGTCCGCCTCGGTGATCAGCGGGACCATCATCGCCCCCTCGCGCGTCACCGGATCGTCGGCCCGCAGGTCGAACTGCCACCCGATGCCCGCCGAACCGGACACCACCCGCGCCGAGTGCATGTCGAAGACCCGCACCGCCGGCACCGGGACCAGCACCGGCGGCGGGTCGGGAACGTCGAAGGTGTCGTCGGCAAGGCCCACCTGAACTCCCGGCAAATCAGACAATCGCTCACGGAACCGCGCCCGCAAGCGGGTTCAGAACAGGATAAGCGGTTGGCACGCTCTTGGGATTCACGGCCGGGGCGGCCGCCATAAGTTCTATTCACAAGCACGGAACACCGCTCCCGAACACGGAACGAAAGAAGGCGACACCATGAGCGAGTACGGCGACACCATGATCGAAGAAGACGCCGCGGCCACCGAGTCCTTCGACATCGACGGCGACGGCATCGAGGATGCGACGTTCGACACCAACGGCAACACCTACATCGACGCCGACTACGACAACGTCGCGGACGGCGTCGCGGTCGACACCGACGGCGACGGCGTCTCCGACGAGCTCCACCTGGACATGGACGCCAACGGCACCTTCGAGTCGCAGTCCTTCGACATCAACGGCGACGGCTACGTCGACGAGATCCACTCCGACACCTCCGGCAACGGCGTCGTTGACCAGGTCAGCTCGGACTACAACAACGACGGCCGCATCGACGAGGTCGCCTCCGACACCGACGGCGACAACGCCATCGACACCGTCATGACCGACACCGACTACGACGGCTTCGTCGACGAGATCAGCATCGACTCCGACGGCGACGGCGAGCCCAACACCGTCCTGACCGACACCGACGGCGACCTCTTCCTCGACCAGGTCGAGACGACCCCTGAGGGCTACGACCCGAACCCGGGCTCGCAGGAGGCGCCGGCCGGCACCGACGGCGGCATCCAGTCATCGACCGGGCAGGTCCTCTAGAGCGCCCGATGGCCGGGGATGCGGAGCAGCCCTGGGATTCGCAGAAGAACCGAGAGAGCGGAAGGCCGGATGCATTGGCATCCGGCCTTCCGCTCGTCTGCACTCAGCTCAGCCGATGCCGCTGCACCCCCGCGAACCGGTACCGGCCCCGGCACGTCCGAGACCGAAAGCGGTCCGCGCATCGGCGGTGGATCGGCTCGGTCGATCGCGCCCGCAAACGGGTTTCCACCGAGACGGGCGCTTGGCACACTTTTGGGATTCAAGGCCGGAACAGCCGCCATAGAGTTCTATCCACAAGCACGGAACACCGCTCCCAAACACGAAAACGAAAGCGAGACAACACCATGAGCGAGTACGGCGACACCATGATCGAAGAAGACACCGCGGCCACCGAGGAGGAGTACGCCACGGAGGACGACACCTACACCGCCGACACGGCCGAGGTCTTCGACATCGACGGCGACGGCGTCGAGGACTCCACGTTCTCCGCCGACGGCAACACCTACGTCGACGC
>NZ_KI519474.1:253925-311843 GCF_000482705.1 Glycomyces arizonensis DSM 44726
CGACCAGATCGCCTCGGACACCTCCGGCGACGGCGTCGTCGACCAGGTCAGCTCCGACACCAACGCCGACGGCTACATCGACTCGGTCGCCTCCGACACCGACGGCGACGGCTACACCGACACCTACATCGCCGACACCAACGCCGACGGCTTCGTCGACGAGGTCAGCATCGACTCGGACGGCGACGGCTACGCCAACACCGTCATGACCGACACCAACGGCGACGGCTACCTCGACCAGGTCGAGACCACGCCCGAGACCTACAACCCGAACCCCGGCTCCGAGGACGCCCCCGCGGGCACCGAGGGCAACTTCCAGTCCTCCACCGGCGAGGTCCTCTAGCACCGCGCGCCCGGTGGTCGGGCGCGACGAGCCCTGGGATTCGCGGAAGCACCGAGAAGGCGAAGGCCGGATGCGCCGAGCATCCGGCCTTTCGTCACGCTCAGGGAGCCCTCAGCCGGTGCCGCGCATCAGCGCCATCGCCTCGGCCCTCGTCCTGGCGTCGGACTGGAGGATGCCCCGCACCGCGGAGGTGACCGTCGTCGATCCCTGCTTGCGGATGCCCCGCATCGACATGCACGTGTGCTCGCACTCGACGACGACGATGACGCCGCTGGCCTCCAGCGACTCGTACAGCTGGTCGGCGATCTGGCTCGTCAGCCGCTCCTGCACCTGCGGGCGCCTGGAGTAGACCTCGACCAGCCGCGCCAGCTTCGACAGCCCGGCCACCCGGCCCGCCGAGCCGGGGATGTAACCCACGTGCGCGACCCCGGTGAACGGCAGCAGGTGGTGTTCGCAGAACGACTGCACCTCGATGTCCCGCACCAGGACCAGCTCGTTGTGGTCCTCGTCGAACCCGGTCTTCAGCACTTCGCCGGGGTCCACCCGGAGCCCGGCGAACAGCTCGGCGTACGCGCGCGCCACGCGCCGCGGCGTCTCCTTGAGGCCTTCCCGGTCGGGGTCCTCGCCGACCGCGAGGAGGATCTCGCGGACGGCGGCCTCGATGCGAGGCAGGTCCACCGCGTCCTCGACGGGACTGCCGTTGATGCGGCCGTCGAGCAGACGGGCGGCCAGAGTGTCGAGTTCAGCCATCGCACAAGCCTACGATGCCGACTCGGACTGCTTCGGTTCCATGGGACACGAGCCTACGAGCCGGGACCGACATCCGGGAGCGCCTGTGAGGACCGCCCCACGCCGGCAGTGGCCTTCCTCACGCTCAAGAGGAGGGCTGCTCGATTTCCCCGGTCGGGTCGATGACGGTCTGCGGCCGGGAGCCGTTCGGCGACGACACCGGCGGCTTGCCCGAGGGCCTGCGGCTCGACGTCCCGTTGAACGGCGACATCGGCGGGCGCTTCTCCACGCGCTCGGCGATCCGCGACAGGTCCTCCTGCGTGAGCGTCTCCTTCTCGAGCAGCTCCACGACCATCCGGTCCAACACGTCCCGGTACTCGGTGAGGATCGTGTACGCCTCGTCGTGGGCGATCTCGATCAGGGCCCTGACCTCGGAGTCGATCGTCGCGGCGATCTCGTCGGAGTAGTCCCTCGCGTGGCCGTACTCCTTGCCCAGGAACGGCTCCGAATCGGCCGAGCCGTACTTGACCGCGCCGAGCTTGGCGGACATGCCGTACTCGGTGACCATCGCGCGGGCCACCTTCGTGGCCTTCTCGATGTCGTTCTGCGCGCCCGTGGTCGGGTCGTGGTAGACCAGCTCCTCGGCGGCGCGCCCGCCCAGGGCGTACGCGAGGGTGTCGATCATCTCCGAGCGCGACTGCGAGTACTTGTCCTCGGTCGGCAGCACCAGCGTGTGCCCGAGGCTGCGCCCGCGCGGCAGGATCGTCAGCTTGTGCACCGGGGCCGCGTGCGGCAGCGCCCACGCCACCAGGGCGTGCCCGCCCTCGTGGTAGGCGGTCATCTTCTTCTCCTCCTCGCCCATGACCCGGCCCTTGCGCTCGGGCCCGGCGATGACGCGGTCGATGGCCTCCTCGAGCGCGTTGTTCGAGATGGCCTTCTCGCCCCGGCGGGCGGTCAGGAGCGCGGCCTCGTTGATGACGTTCTCGAGGTCGGCGCCGGAGAAGCCGGGCGTGCGGCGGGCGATCGTCTCGAACTCGACGTCGGGGACGAACGGCTTGCCCTTGGCGTGCACCGACAGGATCGCGGTGCGCCCGTCCTTGTCGGGGGCGTCGACGGGGATCTGGCGGTCGAAGCGGCCCGGGCGCAGCAGCGCCGGGTCGAGGATGTCGGGGCGGTTCGTCGCGGCGATGAGGATGACGCCGCCGCGCGTGTCGAAGCCGTCCATCTCGACCAGGAGCTGGTTGAGCGTCTGCTCGCGCTCGTCGTGGCCGCCGCCCATGCCCGCGCCCCTGTGGCGCCCGACGGCGTCGATCTCGTCGACGAACACGATCGCCGGGGCGTTCTCCTTGGCCTGCGTGAACAGGTCCCGCACGCGGCTGTTGTGCAGCAGCAGCGGCTTCTCACCGCCGAAGAACGCCTCGTTGTCACAGCCGCACAGGTCGTAGACGAAACCGTCGTAGTCTTTGCGGGCGATCTTGGTGATGCGCGGACGCTTCTTCTGCGTCGAGCCGTTTCCGGTGTACGGGTTGGCGGTGGAACCGATCTTGAGGCGCCAGTAGGTCGTCTCTGGGAGCGGCCGCTCCTTGATGACGCGACCGGCCTCGTGCGTGCCCGAGCGGGTGGAGACCGGGATGCCGTGCATCGAGCACAGCCAGGCGAGTTCCCTGATGAGCTGAGCGCTCACCGAGGTGATCTCGATCGTGCCGGTGGGCGACTCCCAGCCATCGCCGGCCCGGTAGCCGTCGAAGTAGGCGAGGAAGTGCTCGCGCGGCAGCGTCCACAGCAGCTCGGGCACGTGCTTGCCGCCGCTGCCGTTGCCGCAGTGCCGTTCGAAGAACCGCCCGACACGGGCGGAGTAGACCTTTACCCGGGTGGAGTTGTCCTTGGTCGGTTCGAGGACGGGCTCGACGCCGAACGCCTCGCGCAGCAGGGCGGCGCAGTCGGCGATCAGGTCGTGTTCGTGCGAGCCGAAGGTGAAGTCCACCGAGCCGTTGGCCCGGCCCTCAGCGGTGTAGTAGCCCCACAGCTTGGCAAGGCCGAGCGTGAGTTCGACCTCGTCGGGGACCTCGGTGGTCGCGAGCCGGTCGGAGACCTCCCGGGGCAGGTGCTTGCCGGACTGCCAGTTGGAGACCGTCATCTGACTGACACCGGTCTCCGCGGCGATCGCCGCTTGGCTGGAGGCCCCGGCCTTGGCCATCGCGAGCGAGTACTTCCATTCGGTCTCGAAGTCGACCTCGTCGAGGGGCAGGACCAGCGCCTCGTCGATCTCGCCGAACTCGTGGGCGCGCACGTGGTGCTCGGTGCCCTCGCCCGGCACGTACTGTCCGCGGGTCTTGTAAGGCAGGTCCACGAGCACGTCGCCGACCTTGAGCTCGCGGGCCTCGACGGCCTTGACACCGCCGCGGCGGCGCACGAACACCGAGTGGTCGCCGGTGGTGCGGATCGTGCCGCCGAGGTACTCGATCTCGTAGATCTCGTCGACCTTGTGGCGGTAGACCGCACCGACGTCGGACCATTTCGAACGGGCGAAACCGGTGGTCTTGCCTCGGAAGGCGCTGGTCTTGGGCTCGTAGCCGAGCGTCTCGACTCCGGCCACATGCTTCACATGGCCCTCGGCGTCACCCTCGTAGTACTGGTCGACGTACTCGCCGATCGGCACCAGGCGCGTACCGGCGTCGTCCCGGATCAGCACGGGAGTGTCCCCGGTGACCGAGGCGCCGACACCGACGAACATCTCCACGAAGTCGGAGCCGGAGATGGAGTAGAACGGCACCCCGGCCTCGCCCGCGACGGCGCGGGCCAGCAGCGTCTTGCCGGTGCCGGGAGGGCCGAACAGCAGGACGCCCTTGGGGATCTTGGCGCCGAGCTCCTGGTACTTCTTGGGGTCTTCGAGGAAGTCCTTGATCTCGCGGAGCTCCTCGACGGCCTCGTCGGAGCCGGCCACGTCGTCGAATGTGGTCTTCGGGGTGTCCTTGGAGACCATCTTGGCCTTGGACTTGCCGAAGTTGAGGACGCGCGAGCCGCCGCCCTGCATCTGTGACATGAAGAACAGCAGCAGCAGGACGATGAGGACGATCGGGAGGAGGCTCAGCAGGACCGACACGAACATCGAGGTCTCGTTGACCTCGGTGTCGAAGTCGACATTGCCCTCTTCGAGGCTCTGCGCCACCGTCTCGGTCATCCCGGCGGGGACGTAGGCCTCCTTCATGCTGCCGTCGTCCAGCTCGACCTGGATCAGCTGCTCCTTGTCGAGGATGTTCGCCTCTTTGACCTCACCGGCGCTGATGTGGTCGAGGACCTCGGAAGTGGTGGCCTCGTCGTAGTCGGAGCCGCCGGAGAAGAACGTGCCGATCAGGACGGCGATCACTGCGATGAGCAGGATCCAGACCAACGGCCTCCGGAAAAACCGCTTCCGCTCAGGTGTGGGCTTCCCGGCGTCGACCACTCGCTTCCTCCTGCGTTCGTCGCGATCTCGCATCTGTGACGCCGCTCGCCAGGGCTCTGGCTCGCAACGCCGCCGGACCCGGCAGATGTGTGGATGAAACCGCCGCCGAGCCGCTGATAATTCGAAAGTACACGGCACGGGCCTGAATCGGTCGTTCAGCTACCCTGGGCCGCCGCTCATTGTGATCGTAATTCCTACCACGCTCGGGTTGACCTCGCCCACCCAAGCCAGCGGCGTCGCGCGTCGGGTGGCACCCTTGAGGCATGACGTCGGAGCTAGCCAGCCCAGCATCAGTGCCGTCCCCAGCAGCGCAGGACGCCGTGTTCGACCCGGACTCGTGGTACGCCGAGGAGATCGAGCGCACCATCATCACCGAAGGCGAGATCCGCGCCAAGGTCGGCGAACTGGCCGATCAGGTCTCGCGCGACTTCGCCGACAGCGCCTCGGAAACCGGCGACGAGCTGCTGCTCGTGGGCGTGTTCAAGGGCGCGGTCATGTTCATGGCCGACTTCGCCAGGGCGCTCACCGTCCCGGTGAAGATGGAGTTCATGGCCCTGTCGTCCTACGGGAACTCGGCGAGCTCCTCGGGCACGGTGCGGATCCTCAAGGACATCGACTCGGACGTGACCGGCAAGCACATCGTCGTCGTCGAGGACATCATCGACTCGGGCCTGACGCTGTCGTGGCTGCTCAAGTACCTCGAAGGGCTGAACCCCGCCTCGGTGCGGGTGGTGGCCATGCTCCGCAAGCCGGGCATGCAGCGCGCCGACATACCGGTCTCCTACCTGGGCTTCGACATCCCCAACGAGTTCGTCGTCGGCTACGGCCTCGACTACGCCGAGCGCTACCGCGAGCTGCCGTTCATCGGCGTGCTCAAGCCGTCGGTCTACCAGAAGCCGTAGCCCCACCCCTGGTCAGCTGGGTCGCTCGGCGGTGATCGC
The DNA here is from genome assembly GCF_000482705.1 of Glycomyces arizonensis DSM 44726. Lineage (GTDB taxonomy): Bacteria > Actinomycetota > Actinomycetes > Mycobacteriales > Micromonosporaceae > Glycomyces > Glycomyces arizonensis. The sequence goes on from NZ_KI519474.1 coordinate 259,384, forward strand.
GCCGCGGTGGCGGCGGACGGCGACGCCGCCGGGCAGGAACGTCGGCCCCTGGCCGTGCCATGCCGTGACGAGCGCCTCCAGGGCGTCGAGGTGGCGGTGGTTGAGATCGGCGCCGTTCACTCCCAGCTGAAAAATCCATGCCCGCACGACGCGCTGGCGGATCGGCGCGGGCAGTGCCGCGAGCCGCTCGACGCTGAGCGACCCGTCCTCGACGCAGCCGCCGTACGCCCCCTCGGCCTCGGCGTCGAGCAAGTCCGTGTCGGCGGCCACGAGCGCGGCGGTGCGCGCCAGGTTCGCCACGATGTCGTCCCCGAGCGTCCCGGTCAGGACCCCCATGGCCTGCCGCAGCGCCGAGCGGCGGAACCGCGGGTCGGTGTTGTGCGGGTCGTCCCACGGCTTGAGGCCGCGCGCCTCGCACGCCGCGCGCGTGTCGTCCCTGGCGATGTCGAGCAGCGGCCTCCGGTAGCGCCCGCGCACGGCCCGCATCCCGGCGATGCCCCGCGGCCCGGCCCCGCGCGTGAGCGCGAGCAGGACCGTCTCGGCCTGGTCGTCGCGGGTGTGGCCGAGCAGGACCGCGCGGGCCCCGTGCCGCTCGGCCGCCCAGTCCAGTGCCGCGTATCGCGCCTCCCGGGCCGCCGCCTCCGGCCCGCCCGAGCCCAGGACCCGCACCGTCGCCGCCTCGGACGGGTCGAGGCCGATGCCGAGGCCCCATGCGGCGACGTCGGCGGCGCGTTCGGCCGAGCCGTCCTGGAGGCCGTGGTCGACGCTGATGAGCCCGGCGCGCAGGCCCGCGCGCGGGGCGCAGAAGGCGAGTGTGTCGGCCAAGGCCAGCGAGTCGGGGCCGCCGGAGCAGGCGGCGAGCACGAGCGAGCCGCGGGGGAGGTCGGCCAGGGCGTCGCGGACGGCGACGCGCAGGCGCGCGACCGGGTCCGGCAGCCTAGCCATGCCCGATGGTCGCGGTCGGGGCGTCCAGGACGCGCGCGATCCACGTCTCGGGGTGCTCGATCTCGGCTTCGGTGGGGAGGTGCTGCGGGCTGTCCCAGACGCGGCTGAACCCGGTCACGCCGTGTTCGGCGACGACGTGGTCGACGAAGCGCCGCCCGGCCGCGTACTGCCGCATCTTGGCGTCCAGGCCCAGCAGCTGGCGCAGGAACCGCTGGAGCGTGCCGGGGTGGGCCCGGCGGCGGTCGAAGCGGCGGCGCAGCAGCGCCACGTGCTCGATGTGGCCGCGGCCGACGCCGTCCATGACGGACTCGGCGTGGCCTTCGAGGAGCGTCATGAGCGCCTGGATGCCCGCGATCGCCTCGCGCTGCTCGGGGCTGGTCATGGCCTCCATGACGTCCACTCCGGCCATGTCGTCCTCGCTCGCGGGCTCGTCGCGGGCGGCACTCAGGGCCCGCCGCACGGCCCGCCCGAACTGGGAGGCGGAGGACTCCTCGGGTTCGGCGGCGTCGAAGAAGGTGCGGATGAGGCCGTGGAAGTGGTCCCGCATCCACGGCACGGCGGTGAACTGCATGAGGTGCGCGGATTCGTGGACGGCGATCCACAGCCGGAACTCGCGCGAGGGCAGGCGCAGGCGCCGTTCGACCTCGACGATGTTGGGGGCGACGAACAGGAGGCGGCCGGAGTCGGTGGAGAACGTCTCGAACTGGCCGAGGACGCGGGAGGACAGAAACGCGAGGACGGCTCCGGCCTGGACGCCGGTGACCTTCGCGGCGGCGCCCATCTGACGCGCGGGGTCGGCGTCGGTCTCGGCGGCGCCGAGCTGGTGCAGCAGGCGCCGCAGTCCGGCGATGTTGACGTGGCTCCAGCGGACGCGGTCGACGACGTCGATCGGCGCTTCGACGGCGGGGGTGAGTCCGGTGTAGTCGGCGACGAGCTCGGTGGCGGTGCGCGCGTGGCGGTGGAGGTCGGCGACGACGTCGAGGGCGCCTTCGGGGCTCATGCGGGGGCCGCCGCGGATGAAGGCGCGTGAGCACGAGGCCGCGGTGCGCCAGTCGATGGACGGCAGCATCGGATTGCTCACGGGCGGTGCCATCGGTCCAGCCTAGCCAGAGTGCAGTCGGCTCGCCACTCTCATCGGCGAACCGCCCGATCCGGTCGTTCTGGCCGAACGCGCGGCGGCGGATGACCGCTCCCTGAACTCATGGACCATCGCGACGATCAGACGCGCGGCAGGTTCTGAACGCGGCCAATCCCGGAAGGATTGACCGCGTTCCCTGACCTGCCCCGCAGAACGCTCGACTTGCGCCTCGACACCCGCGCCGAATACGCGAGCACGGTCGCCACCTCCGGCGCCAACCGCACCGTGACCGTCCCGACCGAAGGCTGCGCCACCGTCAACGACACCTGGCGCCAGATGTGCCGCCGCGCCCGGCCCGCTCAGCATCCGCACAGCGAGACCGCGGTGGTCACCTCGTCCATCGCGTCCTTCACGCCCCCGCTCGAACCCCCGTTGCTGATGATCGAGAACACGACCAGCCGCCCGTCGTCGGTCATCACCGTCCCGGTCAGCGACGACACGCCCGTCAGCGTCCCGGTCTTCGCCCGCACCGAGCCCTCGCCCTCCGCGGCCGTCGTGAAGTGGTCCTCCAGCGACCCCGACCAGCCCGCCACCGGCAGCGCCTCGAACAGCGAACTGGCGGGCGTGGACACCGCCGCCGTCAGCATCTGCGTGAACGCGTTCGCCGTGATCCGGTCCGCGGGCGACATCCCCGAGCCGTCGTTGAGGACCAGCCCCGTCGTGTCCACCCCCAGCGACTCCAGCGTCGCCATGTGGGCCTTCCCGATCGCGGCCCACGTCATCTCGCCCTCCACGGCCAGCGCCGTCTGGAACGCCACCGCGTCCGCCAGCTCGTTGTCCGAGGTCAGGATGAAGAAGTCCACCAGCGAGGCGAGCGGCTCCGAGTAGACCGCCGCCAGCTCCTCCGCGCCGTCCGCGGCCACCCCTTCGGTGACCGTGTCGGCCCCGAGCAGGTCCGCGAACACCGTCGCGGCCGCCATCGCCGGGTCCTCGTGGTGCGGCGTGTAGTGCGTCGAGGCGTCGATCCGGCCCCCGTCGATCATCAGCGGCGCGGCCGGAGCGGTGTAGAGGTCCAGGTCCGACATCGGCACGGCTGGGGCGTTGACCGTGTCGGCGAACAGGCTCGTGTCCAGGTAGACCGTGCTCGGCGCGTCGCCGCCGCGGGCCTCCAGGACCGCCTCGGCCAGCTCGGTCAGGCTCGCGCCCTTCCCGTAGTAGCCCTCCCCGTCGACGGTCAGGGCCACGTCGCCGCCGCCCACGAGCACCACCGAGTCCTCGTCGGGGCCCTCGACCACCGTCGTCGGGATGCGGTACTCCGCGCCCAGGTGCGTCAGCGCCGAGACGGCCGTCACCGTCTTCATCGACGAGGCGGGCGTCAACGGCTTCGCGCCGTCCTGCTCGAAGAGGACCTCGCCGGTGAACGCGTCGGCGAACACCGCCGACAGGTCCGAGGCGAACCGCGGATCGGCCAAAAGCTCGGGCAGCACCGAGGTCAGGTCCGGGACCGGGGCGTCCCGGTCAGCGGCGGCCAGGACCTCGGCGGGCTCGTCCGGCGGGTAGGCCTCCGGTGGCGTGAACGTCCCCGTCCGCGGCACCGCCACCGCGCTGATCTGCCACACCAGCCCCGCCGCGGCGGCCACTATGACTATTGCGGCGAAGATCCCGAAGCCCCGCACCAGTGCGGTCCTGCGGCGTTTGCGCCGGGCATCTGCGGGTGAACCCTCAGGTCGTCCCTGTGGTGTAGCACTCGCGACCTCGGGGTCGGCGTTGTCACTGCGGGCCATGCACAGAGACTAGGCCATCAAGAGCACCCGAATAACGCCTGGAGGAGAGTCGGCCGATGGAGTTCGACGTGACGGTGGAGATCCCGAAAGGGAGCGCCAACAAGTACGAAATCGACCACAAGACCGGACGGATCCGCCTGGACCGGACATTGTTCACCGCGACGGTCTACCCGGCCGACTACGGCTTCATCGACGACACGCTCGGGCAGGACGGCGACCCGCTGGACGCCCTGGTGATGGTCGAGCCGACCTTCCCCGGCTGCGTCATCCGCGCCCGGGCGATCGGCATGTTCCGCATGCGGGACGAGAAGGGCGTGGACGACAAGGTCCTGTGCGTCCCGGCTGAGGACCCGCGCAAGGACAAGTTCAAGGACATCACCGACGTGCCCGAGTTCGACCGCCTGGAGATCCAGCACTTCTTCACGGTCTACAAGGACTTGGAGCCTGGCAAGAGCGTCGAGGGCGCCACCTGGACCGGCCGCGCCGAGGCCGAGGAGGAGGTCCGCCGCTCGTTCGAGCGAGCCAAGGACGCCGGGTACTACGACCACTAGACGACACGCCGGACGGCCTGGGCGCATGCTCAGGCCGTTTCGTGTACCTCCTAAACGCCGACGACGTCCAGCAGCCACGGCTTGGACCGCGTCGCGGGCTCGGACAGCTCGACCTTCCAGCCGTGCGAGGCGAGGAAGTCGCCCAGCTCGGCCGGGGTGGTCGGCTGCGCGCTGCTGGCGAGCAGCGCGTGGGCGACCTCGCCTCTGGTCGCCTTGGCCATGTGGGTGACGACGCTGCGCCTGCCCGCCTCGTCCTCTTTGAACACGCGGACCGAGACGCCGCGGCCCTTCGGGCCCCACACCTGCGTGTAGGCGCCCGAGCGCATGTCGACGATGAGCTCGTCGCGCGCGCCGAGGACCTCGGCGACGGCGGGCCGCCAGGCCTTCGCGAGCCGGTCGACGCCGGGCAGCTGCGCCGACATGGGCATCCGGTACGGCGGGACGCGGTCGGAGGGCCGCAGCAGGCCCCACAGCGGCGAGGCGATGAGCACCTGGTTCCCGTCGGGCAGGTCGCCGAGGCCGAGGCGCTCGTAGAGGACGCCGGTGTAGAGCTCCCAGGCGGCGAGGGTGGGGGCGGTGCGCAGCTCGCGGTTCTGCTTGACGCAGTGCCTTTGGCGCGCAGTGAGCTTGAGGGCCTCGGCGGCGGTGTCCTCATCGGCGCAGAGCTCGATGAGGCGGTCGACGAGGAGTTCGCGGGTGGGATTCAGCGCCGGCGAGGAGAGTCGCCCGAGGTCGAGGGCGGGTCCGTCGCCTTGACGGGCCTTCCCTTCCGACGGCGGCAGCAGCATAAGCACAGCAGGCGAGTCTACCGGCTCGGGCTCCCGGGTTCACAGCGACGCGCGAATGGTCTATAGTACATGTGTTCGATCAAGCGGGAGCGGGTTCAAATCCCACCGAGGACCACGTGTGACGCGAATCGAATAGGCGCGGCGGCGGCACCTCCGCAGCACGCCGCCGCGCCGCCCACGTTCCACCCTCAGCATGCCACCGGCTCCCGACAACCGCGTGCCCCACGCCATCCCCGCCCCGCCTCACACGCCGGGCACACCCTGATACGGTATTCTCGCCGCGGAAGGGCCTCTAGCTCAATTGGCAGAGCTACGGACTTTTAATCCGCAGGTTCCGGGTTCGAGTCCCGGGGGGCCCACAGCTCTTACCAAGCAGAACAGGCCACAAGGGAGACCCTTGCGGCCCTTGAGCTTCTTGACTCCGCTGGGACGCGGGTCGGCTTCGAGCTTCACGAGCGCGATGGTGATGCGCCGCTGCATGGGCTTGTCGAGTTTGCTGAACTGCTTCTCGGCGTCGGAGTCGAGGGTGACGCGGTAGTGCTGCTCGCTCACGCGGTGGCCTTGCCGTATTCCTGGGCGTCGATCTCGGCCAGGACCTGCATCAATGGCTTGCCCGGACGGTCGCCGTTCGCCGCATGGGATTCCTCGGCGCGTTCGGCGAAGTATTCGTCCTCATGCCGTTCGAGCATCTCGACCTCATCGACCGGGACGATGCCGGCGACGCGCCTGCCGTCGACGACGACGGCGGTTCGGGCCCCCTCGTCGATGGCCGCTCGGATGGCGGCCTGAAGCTCGGCGGGCAGCGCTTCAAGCTCGATTTCGATCGTGTCCATCTCGTAGGCCATGACACGGGTTGTACGCGCAGCACCACGGCCCCACCATGTCGTTGACCTGGGGCGGACCCGCGCGTGTCCGAACTTTCCCTAAAGGCTCGAGGGCGCGCAAGCGCGCCTGGCGGACCCCGCTCGGGCGTCGAGCCGCCCGAGCTCGATGACAGCCGGGAGCCGTTTCGGCTCCCGGCTGCTTCTCAGACGGGGCGGCCGTCGATGTAGGCCTGTTCGACCTTGGAGTAGAAGTCGAGCGGGTCGCCGGACCAGACGCAGAAGTCGGCGTCCTTGCCCGCTTCGAGGGAGCCGATCCGGTCGTCGACGCCCATGATCTTCGCCGGGTTGATCGTCACGGCCCGCAGCGCCGTGTCCCTGTCCAGGCCCTCCTTGACGCACAGCATCGCCTGGACGATCAGGTGCTCGATCGGCACCACCGGGTGGTCGGTGGCGATCGCCAGCGTCACGCCCGCCTCGGCGAGCGTCACTGCGTTGGCCGGGAAGCGGTTCACCGTCTCGACCTTGCTGCGGCTGCACAGCAGCGGCCCGAAGATCACCGGCACGCCGCGCTCGGCGATCACGTCCGCCAGCAGGTGCGCCTCGGTGCCGTGGTCGAGCACCAGGTCGTAGCCGAACTCCTCGGCCACGCGCAGCGCCGTGGCGATGTCGTCGGCCCGGTGGCAGTGCTGGCGCCACGGGATCTCCCGGTTGAGCACCTTCGTGAGCGTCTCGAGCGTGAGGTTCCGGTCGGGGCTCTCGGCACCCCGGTAGTTCTCGGCCTCGACGAACGCCTGCCGCAGCACCCCCGCGGTGCCCAGGCGCGTCGACGGGGTCTTCTTCTGCTCGCCGTAGACCCGCTTCGGGTTCTCGCCGAGCGCGGACTTCACCCCGGCGGGGGAGCGCAGCACCATCTCGTCGACGTAGCGTCCCACGGTCTTGACCGCGACGGTCTCGCCGCCGATGACGTTGCCCGAGCCGGGGTTGATGCACACGGCGAGCACGCCGCCCTGGAGCGCCTCGGCGAAGCCGGGCTCGGCGGGGTTGATGCCGTCCAGCGCCCGCACGTACGCGGTGTTGGGGTCGGTCATCTCGTTGGTGTCGTTCCCCGCCCAGCCCTCGGCGACCTCGTGGACGCCGAGGTGGGTGTGGGCGTCGACCAGCCCGGGGACGATCCACTTGCCCGCGGCGTCGGTGACGGCGACGCCGTCCGGCACCGGCAGGTCGGGTCCGCCGACGGCGCTGATGCGGCCGTTCTCGACGACGATGGTGCCGTGCTCGATGGGTCCCGCGGTGACGGGCAGGATGGTCGCACCGCGCAGGGCGAATGAGGCCTGAGTCATCGGTCTCTCCACGTGGAGACCTCGTCCTTCGAGGTGGGGATGAGTCGCGCGTGGTTGTCTGCTGGTGGTCCCACGAAGCGGGATTGGGAGCCGGTCGAGTGTCGTACTCGGCCGGTACGGTCGCTGGCGTGCATCTTCGGTATTCCTTTCGGGTCTATCCGACCCGCCCTCAGCGGCAATCGCTGGCGCGGACGTTCGGGTGTGTTCGGACGGTCTACAACGACGCCGTGGCCGCGCGCAAGGCCGCGCACGAGACTGGAGCGAAGTACCCTTCTGCTGTCGCGCTCGCCAAGTCCCTGATCACCGACGCGAAGCGCACCCCGGGGCGGGCCTGGCTCGGCGAGGTGTCGGTGGTGCCGCTGCAGCAGGCCCTGCGGCACTGCGACCGGGCGTACCGGAACTTCTTCGACTCGCTCAAAGGCAAGCGGACCGGGCCGCGTATAGGTCCACCCCGGTTCAAGCGCCGCTCGGGCACGCAGACGGCCGAGTACACCCGGCGTGGGTTCCGCCTCAAGGAGGACGGGCGCCTGTACGTGGCGAAAGTCGGCGACCTCAAGGTGACCTGGTCGAGGGAACTGCCCGCCGAGCCGTCCTCGGTGACGGTCGTCAAGACCGTGACCGGGAAGTACTACGCCTCGTTCGTCATCGCGGTCGAGGACGATGCCGACCTGCTCGAGCCGCTCGACGACCCCGACGCGGAGACCGGGATCGACCTGGGTCTCAAGTCGTTCGCGGTGCTGCGCGGGGGCAAGGTGATCGAGTCGCCGAAGTTCTTCCGCCAGATGGAACGCAAGCTGAAGAAGGCCCAGCGCGCCCTGTCGCGCAAACGGAAAGGATCGAACAACCGGGCCAAGGCCCGCATCCGGGTCGGGAAGATCCACGAAAAGATCAAGCACACCCGATCCGACTGGGTGAACCAGCAGGTCGCGATGATCGTTGCCGAGAACCAAGGCATCTATGTCGAAGACCTCAACGTTCGCGGGCTCAGTCGCGGCCGGGCCGCCAAGAGCGTCCAGGATGCCGCGTTCGGGATATTCCTGTCCCGGCTCGAATCCAAAGCCGCCAGGGCCGGGCGCACCTTCGTCCGGGTGGACCGGTACTTTCCCTCCACCCGGCTGTGCTCGGCGTGCGGGGCGCTCACCGGGCCCAAGGGGCTGGACGGCCTGTCCATCCGTCAATGGGTGTGCGGGTGCGGGACGCGCCATGACCGGGATGCGAACGCCGAGATCAATATCAGGCGCGAAGGCAAGCGCCTGGTGGCCGCGGGACACGCGGACACCTGAAACGCCTGCGGAGAGCCGGTAAGACCGGGGAGACCCGGCACGGCCCGTCGAACCAGGAACCCACCCGTAGACGGCCCGCCCAATGCGGCCCGCAAGCCGGGAATCCCCCGCCTTCAAGCGGGTGAAGGATGTCAAGGAATCGCCTTCCGGTAGTCGGTCCGCCCCATCCTGCCCTGCCAACCGGCCGACCGGCTAGCGGCCCCCGAGTGTTCGTGGACGGGCCCACTCAGTCCGCCCAGCGGATGATCTCCTTCGTGACCGTCTCGGCCGCCTCCTGCTGCGGGAAGTGCCCGATGTCGTCCATCAGCTTCCACTCGTAGCGGCCGTGGATGTACCGGCCCGAGCCCTGCGCGGTGCGCGGCAGCACGCAGGTGTCCATCGCGCCGTGCAGTTGCAGCGTCGGCACCGGCGTCGGCCGCTGGAGCAGCTTCACGAACCGCCGCCCTGCCAGGCCCATCGCCGTGCGGAACGGCCACCGGAACGCCTCCAGCGCGCAGAACGCCGCCTGCGGGATCTGGATGACGTCCCGGCACGCCCGCACGTATGCCTGGAAGTCGTTCGTCCCGCGCCACCGCGGCCCCGACCACCAGTACATGAGGTCGGCGACCTTCCGCGCGTCCCACGCGGTCAGCTTGTGCTCGTAGCGCGGCATCTGGAAGGCGAACAGGTGCTTGGACGCCGACAGCTGCCCCTTGGGGTCGACCGCGAGCGCCGCCCGCTGGCGCAGCGGATGCGCCGCGCCGACGACGACGAGGGAGCGGAACTGCTGCGGGTGGAACGCGGCGGCGGCGAAGCCGAGGATGCCGCCGAGGTCGTGGCCCACGACGGTCGCGTCCCGCTCGCCGAGCGCCCGGACGAGCCCGACGACGTCGGCGGCCATCGTGTAGGCGTCGTAGCCGCGCGGCGGCTTGTCCGAGGCGCCGTAGCCGCGCAGGTCGGCGGCCACGACGCGGAAGCCCGCGTCGGCGAGCGCCGGGATCTGGTGGCGCCAGGCCCACCAGAACTCGGGGAAGCCGTGCAGCAGGAGAATCAGGGGGCCCTCTCCGGCCTCGGCGATGTGGAATCGCGAGCCGTTGGCGTCGATGTGCCGGTGGGTCCACGGTCCCTGTTTGATCGCGGCGCTGTCGGCGAAGTTCCTGCGGTTCACGCCCAAAGCGTACGAGGTCGCGAACCGCGGCGGCGACGCCGGACGGCGGTGCGGCCCGTGCCGCGCCGCCGTCCGATGCGGATCGTCAGTCCTCCGAGCGGGCCTGGAGCCCCTCTTTGATGCGCGCCATGACGGAGCTGTCCTGGAGCGTCGTCACGTCGCCGAGCTTGCGGTCCTCGGCGATGTCGCGCAGGAGCCGCCGCATGATCTTGCCCGAGCGGGTCTTCGGCAGCTCCGAGACCACCATGACCTGCCGCGGCTTCGCGATCGGGCCCAGCGTGCTCGCGACGTGGCCGCGCAGTTCGGCCAGGTGCTCGGGGCTCGACTCGGTGGCCCCGCGCAGGATCACGAACGCGACGATGCCCTGCCCGGTGAGCGGGTCCGTCGCGCCCACGACCGCGGCCTCGGCCACCGTGTCGTGGCTGACCAGCGCCGACTCGACCTCCGTGGTCGAGATGTTGTGGCCCGAGACGAGCATGACGTCGTCGACGCGGCCCAGCAGCCAGATGTCGCCGTCGTCGTCGCGCTTGGCGCCGTCCCCGGCGAAGTACATGTTCGCGAAGCGCGACCAGTACGTGTCGAGGAACCGCTGGTCGTCGCCCCAGATGGTGCGCAGCATCGACGGCCACGGCTCGCGGATCGTGAGGAACCCGCCGCCGCCGTTCGGCACCGACTCGCCCTCGTCGTCGACCACGTCCACGCTGATGCCCGGCAGCGGCCGCTGCGCCGAGCCCGGCTTGGTCGCCGTGACGCCCGGCAGCGGCGAGACCATGATCGCGCCGGTCTCGGTCTGCCACCACGTGTCCACGACGGGGCACTTGTCGTGGCCGATGTGCTCGCGGTACCACATCCACGCCTCGGGGTTGATCGGCTCGCCGACGCTGCCGAGCACGCGCAGGCTCGACAGGTCGAACCGGTCGGGGATGTCGTCGCCCCACTTCATGTACGTGCGGATCGCCGTCGGCGCGGTGTAGAGGATCGAGACCCCGTACTTCTCGACGATCTCCCAGATCCGTCCCTTGTGCGGCGTGTCCGGCGTGCCCTCGTACATCACCTGCGTCGCCCCGTTCGCCATGGGCCCGTAGACGACGTAGGAGTGCCCGGTGACCCAGCCGATGTCGGCGGCGCACCAGTACACGTCGGTCTCCGGCTTGAGGTCGAACACGGCGTGGTGCGTGTACGCCGTCTGCGTCAGGTAGCCGCCGGAGGTGTGCAGGATGCCCTTCGGGCGGCCGGTGGTGCCCGAGGTGTAGAGGATGAACAGCGGGTGCTCGGCGTCGAACGAGCGCGCCTCGTGCTCGTTCGAGGCGGTGTCGACGGTCTCGTGCCACCACAGGTCGCGGTCGTGCCACTCCACGTCCTCGCCGGTGCGGCGCACGACCAGGACCTTCTCGATCGACGGGCACCGCTCGGCGGCGGCGTCCACGGTGGGCTTGAGCGCGCTGGCCTTGCCCTTGCGGAACCCGCCGTCGGCGGTGATGACCACCTTCGCCCCGGCGTCCTCGATGCGGCTCGACAGCGCGTCCACGCTGAAGCCGCCGAAGACCACCGAGTGCGGCGCGCCGATGCGCGCGCACGCCAGCATCGCCACGGCCGCCTGGGGGATCATCGGCATGTAGATCACGACCCGGTCGCCCGCCTCGACGCCGAGGTCGGTCAGCGCGTTCGCGGCGCGCTTGACCTCGTCGAGCATCTCGGCGTAGGTGACGGTGCGGGTGTCCCCGGGCTCGCCTTCGAAGTGGATCGCCACCCGATCGCCCAGGCCCGCCTCGACGTGGCGGTCGAGGCAGTTGACGGCGACGTTGAGCTCGCCGCCGGTGAACCATTTCGCGAACGGGGGATTCGACCAGTCGAGGGTCTGGTCCCACTCCTTCGTCCAGTCCAGGCGCCGGGCCTGGGTCTCCCAGAAAGCGAGCCGATCGGCGGCGGCCTCGTCGTAGGCGGACTCCGTGACGTTCGCCGATCGGGTGAATTCCGGGGAGGGCGGGAACGTGCGGTCCTCCGACAGGAGGTTGGCGAGCGTCTCTTGCGGGGTTTCTGTCACGGGTATTCGCTCCTTACAGCGCGTTACTGTGAGGCAGGTCTATTGCCCGTTACACTACCGCGAAACATGACTTTGACAACCGGTGACGTTCCGGACATCGATGAGCGGGAGGCGAGCGGTCGGCGAGCGGCCGCGTCCCCGCATTCCCATGGCGCTCCTGCTCGGAGCCGCATTCGCGGCCTCGGAACACCCCTGCGCCGCCCTTCGCCCACCGGGGCCCGAGTGACGCGTGGTGCCCGTTCGCTCACCGGATGACGGGATCGGCCACCTGATCGAGGCGAGCGCATCGGCGGCCGAGTCTGTACCATTTGTCACTGCCCTCCCTCCCGCCCGGTGGGGCGTATCCGCTTCACCTCCAACCGGTAAGGTTCCGCCCGTGGATCCTCTAGCGCCTCTCCTCGAACTCTCCGAGGTTGCCGACGCCCTTGAGAACGCCAGAGCCAACGTCGACCGCATGCTCTGGCACGAGGCCCTCCGCAGCGGCGACGCCCACGTCGCCGCCGAGGTGGCCTTGCACGAGGCGTCCGCGACGCTGGCGCTCGAGGGCTACGACTGCGACGTCGAGCGCCTGCGGGCCGGTGACTTCACCGACCCGATCGTGTCCGGCGCCCTGCGCGTCGTCGAGGCGCTCCCCGGGCTGGTGGACGTGTGGGCCATCTCGCCCCGCTACGTCCTGGCGAAGCTCCACCTGCTCGCCTCCCGCGACTTCCCGGACTCCGGGCACGACTTCGAGCCCGGCCGCATCGAGGTCGACAAGGACGGCTCGGCCCGCATCGACGCGATGTGCGCGCTGGTCGCCAGCCCCACCAAGGAGATCCCGGCGGCGCTGACCGCCGCGGTGGTCCACGGCGAACTCGTCGCCGTCCAGCCGTTCCCGGTGGCCAACAACATCGTCGCCCGCGGCGCGGCCCGGCTCGCCCTGGCCAGCAAGGGGCTCGACTCGAAGCTGCTCGTCACGGTGAGCGCCGGGCACCTCGACCGGCACCCCGAGTACGTCGGTGCGCAGCGCGCCTGGTCCACCGGCACCCCCGACGGGGTCCGGGCCTGGCTCAAGCACTACGGCAAGGCGCTTGAGGCGGGCGCGGCCGAGACGCTCCAGATCTGCACCGAGCTGATGCGCAGCATCGAGTGAGCGATAAAGCCTGAGCGTCCGGGGGCTGAACCCCCGGAGGTCCGGCGACGCAGTGAGCGGGCACACCGCTTGCCGTCGCGCAGCGGCGTCTGGTTCTGGCGGTGGCGGGCGAGGGGCGGGCCCCGCCCCTTCACCGGCTGAGCCCTAAGCCTCGCCCTTGAGCTCGGCGCGCAGCCGGTCCTTCTCCTCGCGGCGCTGCTTCGCCCGGTCGTCGATGTGGTCGACCATCCCGTGGCGCAGGTTCTTGAGCATGAACGTCGACAGCGCCAGCGAGCCGAGCAGCCCGATCCCCAGCGCCAGCAGGATCGGCATGAAGAAGCTCAGCGGCGCGGCGATGGCCACGATCAGCCCGAGCCGGGCGAGAAAATACTTGGCCACCGGATTCATCGCGGTCGCTCCTCTCCGTAAGTCCTGATACCTGCGTACCACAGCGCCGAGTACACCAGCGCGGCCACGAGCCCGCCGACGCCCCCCACGGCCAGCGCGGGCCACGTCTGCGGCAGCAGCACCGTCGCGGCGATCCCGGCGCCCAGGCCGAGCACGACGCCGGCGAGCGCCACGGCCCAGCGCGAGGCGCCCTCGTAGCGCTTGAACTGCTCCGAGAACACGAACACGCTCGGCACCGCGGCGATCCACCCCGAGATGCTCCCGAAGTCGCCCCCCGCGACCGCGATGAACAGCAGGTCGATGACGACCAGCGCGACCGCGCCCATGACGACGTACGCCAGCACCGTCCCGACCAGCTGCCCGAGCGTCTCGATCGGCGGCCTGCCGTCCGCGTCGCCGGGCGCGGCCGCCACTAGAACCTCACCGACTGCGGCTCGGCCCGGCGCTCGGCGATCGTCTGCGGGCGGTCGTACTCGCGCACGACCTCGTACTTCGTGTTGCGCTCGACCGGCTGGAACCCGGCGTCGCGGATGAGTTCGAGCAGGCTCTCGCGGCTCATCTTGTCGGGCGTGCCGTAGTTGTCGGCGTCATGTGTGATCTTGTACTCCACGACCGAGCCGTCGAGGTCGTCGGCGCCGTAGGACAGCGAGAGCTGCGCCACGTCGAGGCCGTGCATGACCCAGAAGCACTTGACGTGGTCGAAGTTGTCGAGCAGGAGCCGCGAGACCGCGAAGGTCTTGAGCGACTCGGCCGGGCTCGCCATCGTGGTGCGCGCCTGGAGCTTGTTGCGGATCTTCCCGTCCTGGGAGTCGTGGAAGTCGTGCTGGTAGCGCAGCGGGATGAACACGGCGAAGCCGCCGGTCTCGTCCTGGAGCTCGCGCAGCCGCAGCACGTGGTCGACGCGGTGCCTCGGCTCCTCGATGTGCCCGTAGAGCATCGTCGCGGGGGTCCGCAGGCCCTTCTCATGGGCGAGGCGGTGGATGCGCGACCAGTCCTCCCAGTGGCAGTCGTGGTCGACGATGTGCCGGCGGATCTCCCAGTCGAAGATCTCGGCCCCGCCGCCGGTCAGCGACTCCAGCCCGGCCTCGATCAGCTCGTCGAGGATCTCCGATGCGTCCAGGCCGGAGATCTTCTCGAACCACTGGACCTCGGTGGCGGTGAACGCCTTGAGGTTGACCTGCGGGAGCGTCTCCTTCAACGCGCTCAGTACGCGCGGGTAGTAGCGCCACGGCAGCGTCGGGTGAAGGCCGTTGACGATGTGGAGCTCGGTGGGCGCGTCGTCCTTCATCTGCTCGGCGAGCGCCACGGCCTGCTCGACGCGCATCGTGTAGGCGTCGGCTTCGCCGGGCTTGCGCTGGAACGAGCAGTACGCGCAGGAGGCCGAGCAGACGTTGGTGAGGTTGAGGTGGCGGTTGACGTTGAACATCGTCCGGTCGCCGTTCTTGGCCGTCCGCACCCCGTGCGCGAGGCGGCCCAGCCACGCGAGGTCGTCGACCTCGTAGAGCCCCACGCCGTCGTCGTAGGTCAGCCGCTCGCCCGCGGCGAGCTTCTCCTCGATCCCGGCTTTGAACGTCGCGGTGTCGTCCATGACGCCTCCATCCCTTCCGGTCTCCCTGGCGGCACTTTCGGAGCGATGGCTCCGTGAAGCCAGCGTAACGCCGCCGCGCCGGACCCCGGCCCCCGCACGAGGACCACGTGACGCCGAGGGCCCCCGCTCGGTATGGCGGTCCGGATGCGAGGGTGGCACGTCTTCGATAGAGTGTCCGTGGCAACCCACAGAAGGACGTCTATATGCGCGTTAATCGGTTCGGTGTCGGCGTGCTCGCCGCCGCTGGAGCGGCAACGGTCCTCTTCGGAGGCGCCATGCCCGTGTTCGCGGAACCCGGCGTCACCGTCCCCGACGACGGCACGCGGCCGCTCGGCGAGGACGCCGGCGACACCCAGGCGACCAGTCCCGAGACCGTCGACGGGCCCCTCTCCGAGCAGATCGACCAGGCCACCATCGAGGTCGCGCAGCTGGCCGAGGAGACCACCGCCGCCGAAGCGGAGTGGACCGGGCGCAGCGACCGCCTCCGTGCGGCCACCGAGGACTGGAACGCCTCCCGCGTCGCGCTCGAGGAGGCGCAGACCGCGCTCGACTACGCCGCCGGCCAGGCCTACGCCGACACGGCCGGGGTGCCCGAGACCGAACTGCCCGACCTGACCGGGCTGACCCCGCTCGGCGGGGAGTGGGACCTGCCGGGCCTGACCGAGGCCGTCGACGACGCCGAGACCGCCGAGGCCGTCGCCCACGCCTCCTACGACGCCGCCGCCGAGTCCGCCTCGCGCTCCGAGGAGCGCTACACCGCCCTCAACGACGAGTTCACCCGCGCCGATGACGAGCTCCAGCGGCTCATCGAGAACAACAGCGAAGAGCTGGAGGAGCTCGAAGAGGCCCGCGAGGAGGCCGCCGCCGAGTACTCCGACGACTTCTCCTCCGAAGTCGACGGCTGGGAGGCCGCCCCCGAGGCCACGAAGGCCGTCGAGTACGCGCTCGCGCAGCTCGGCAAGCCCTACGAGTGGAGTGAGGAGGGCCCGGACACCTTCGACTGCTCCGGGCTGACGATGGCGGCCTACGACTACGCGGGCGTCTCGATCCCGCGCACGGCCGCCATGCAGTTCAACGCCACGCGCGACAAGCCCGTCGACACCGAGATGCTCCTGCCCGGCGACCTGCTGTTCTGGTGGAACAGCCCCGGCGACTGGGAATCGGTCTACCACGTCGGCATGTACCTCGGCGACGGCAAGATGGTGCAGGCCCCCCGCACGGGCGACGTGGTGAAGATCAGCAGCATCTGGTTCGACAACTTCGCCGGGGCGCACCGCGTCGTCGACGCGATCCCGACCGGCGACGGCAGCGAGGAGCCCTCGGGCGACGGCACCACCGCCGAGCCGGACCCCTCGCCTTCCGACGGCCACACGCTGGAGCCGGACCCGAGTCCGACGCCCAGCCCCTCGCCGAGCCCGTCGCCTTCGCCGACGCCGGACGAGCCGACGCCGACGCCCGAGGAGCCCTCGCCTTCGGACGACGCCTCCTCGCCCACTGAGGAGGAATCGCCCGACAGCCCGACGCCGAGCACGTCCGACTCGGTGTCGGGAACGCTCAGCCGGGATCCCGAAGCGGGTGAGACTTCCGGCGAGTTATCCGAAGGCGGATACGGAGTACGGCGTGGTGATGGCACGATGGTGCCTAAGCCCGCAGCAATGACGACGCTCCATCCCCGAGGAGGCTCCCGTGGACGACAACAGCTGTAGCTCTTGCGGTCAGCGCCTGACGTCCAGGCTCCGGCGCTGCTCCCAGTGCGGGGCGCCGCTGCCGCCGCCGATCGGGGGGTTCCCGCCCGAGCCGCAGTACCCGCCGCCGTCGTACGCCCCGCCCGCGGCAGCGCAGTACGCGCCGCCGCCGGTCCAGGCCGGGCAGCAGGTCGGGCAGATGGCGCCGCCTCCGCCTCCTCAGCCAGCCCAGGGGTCCGCGTCGGTCCCGCCGCCTCCGCCGCCGCGGGTCGCACCGCCGCAGCAGCCGTACCAGCAGCAGCCGCCGCAGGGGGCCCCGGTGGCCTCGGGCTCGGCGGCCGTCCGGCCGCCGTCGTACCCGGCGGCCCCGCCGATGCCGCCCGCCGCGCCGCAGGCGGCCGGGTCCGCCTCGGTCCCGCCGCCCGTCCAGCCCGCGCAACCGGCGCAGCCGCCGCAACCCATGCATTCGCCGCAGGCATCGCAAGCAGCACCGTCACAAGTGGCACAGTCGCTGCCGCCGATGACGCCGTCCGTGCCCTCGCCGCCGCCCATGCCGCCCGCTCCGCCCGCGCACCCCTCGCCTGTGCAGGCTTCGCCAGTGCGGCCCTCACCGGCGCAACCGGCACCGTTCGCGCCGCCCGCGCCGAGCCAGGAGGCCGCGTTCGCGCCCCCGGCCCCGCCGCAGGAACCGCCCGCGCCGCCGAGCGCGAGCCCGCAGTTCAGCGTGCCGCCGCCGATGCCCGCGCCGCCCACCCCGCCGCCGGTCCCCGAGCTGAACCTCCAGACCGAAGCGGCCCCCGAACCCGCCCCGCAGGCGGCCCCCGCCCCCGCACCGGCCGCGCCCGTCGCGGAACCGGCCGAAGGGGAAGAGGAGTCCCCGCTGTGGGAGGACCTCCCCGACCCCGAGGAGCTCGACGACGCCGTCGACCTCTCGGCCGAGGACGAGGCGGCGATGGCCGACCTCGAAGCCGACGTCCCCGGCGAGTCCCTGCCGCCCGCGCCGCCCTCGACCGACACCGACGACGAGTCCGAAGAGGCGACCGCCGAGGCCGACAAGCCCGACGAGGGTCAGGCCGCCGAAGCGCCCGAGCCGGAACCCGAAGCGGCGCCCGCCGAATCGGAAGCGGCACCCGAGGACGAGGCCGAGTCCGGCATCCTCGACGAAGGCGGCTCCGAGCCCGCCGTCGCGGCCGTCGAAGCCGAGACCGAGACCGAGACCGAGACCGACGAGCACGACACCGTCGACGTGGTGCACCGCCCCGCCGACGACGCCGGTGACGCCGCTGATGAGAGCGCAGACGAGAACACGGACGAGAGCACGACCGGCGGCCCCGCCGACAGCGTCGAGGCCGCCGAGACCGTCCACACCGAGGCCCCCGACGACCGCGAGCCCGGCCCCGATCCCGCACCGGAACCCAACAGGCCCGACCCCGAGCCCGCGCCCGAACCGGAGCGCCCGGACCCGATGCCCAAGCCCGGCCCCGCGCCTAGGCCCGAGCCGCTCCCGCAGCCCGAGCCCGCGCCGCCGCTGCCCGATCCCGAGCCGGGCCCCGTCCCGCCGCCCGAGCCGGTCCCGAACCCCGAGCCCGGCCGCCCGTTCCCGACCGGCGGCTACTCGCCGATGTCGGAGGCCGCCCCGCCGGACTACGACATCGAGCCGGCGCCCGAATCGACCACCGAGCCCGAGCCTGAAGCCGAGGCCGAGTCGGCCGACGAGCCGGTCACCGGACCGCCCGCCGCCGAGCCGCTCCAGGCCGAACCGGCCCCCGCCGAAGGCCCCGCGCCCAAGGCCGCCGAGTCGGTCGCGGCGAAGAAGATCGTCGACGCGCCCGACATCAGCCTCTTCGAGGAGCCCTCGACCAAGGCCAACCGCGCCGGAGCCACGAAGGCCCCGCCCGAGTCGTGGCCGCCGTCCGAGGACGACCACGGGACGTTCAGGGGCGGCCGCGCCAAGGTCAAGAACCTCATCGTCGACCGAGGCGAGCTGCCCGAGCACTTCCCGCTGCCGCGTCCGACCGTGTACGGCGGCCAGAAGGACGGCGACGAGGAGTCCGGCACCTGAAACGGGTGATTCCGCCGCCCCGAACGGGGTGAGTCCGCCCGGAGGACGGAAAACCCGCCCATTGCGTCCCATTCGGGGCCATGCTGGTCGTGAACCAATGCATGACCCGCAGGCTTCGCCGAGAGTATGGGGTGAGGGGCATGGCGGAACGCCGTGTGAAAGTGACCACCGAGGTCGGGATCCAGGCCCGGCCCGCGACCGTCTTCGTCGACACCGCCGCGCAGTCCCGCGCCGAGGTCACCATCGCGAAGCCCGGTCAAGGGCACCACGACGCCAAATCGATCCTCCAGGTCCTGACCATGGACGTCCGCTCCGGCGACGCCATCGTCCTCACCAGCGACGACGAGGCGGTCCTCGACCGGCTCGCCGCGCTCGTGTCCGGGAACGGCCGGATAGGGGAGAACCGCGCCGAGATCGTCGACACCGCCGACGACGACTGATCGAGCGGCCCGTCTCACGTCTCCCGAAGGCCGCCATCCGTGCCGGGCGCCGCCGCGACCGGCTACGGTCGGGATTGTGAACAACGCGCGGCGCCCCCGGGTCGGTCATATCGCATTCCTCAACTGCCTCCCCATCTACTGGGGTCTGGCCAGGTCGGGGGCGCTGCTCGACGTCGACCTGCACCGCGCGCCGCCGGACGAGCTCAGCCGCCGCCTCGTCGAAGGCAGCCTCGACATCGGCCCGATCAGCCTCGTCGAGTACCTCAAGCACGCCGACCGGCTCCTGCTCGTGCCCGACATCGCCGTGGCCGCCGACGGCCCGGTCCTCAGCGTCAACCTCGTCTCCAAGACCCCCGTCGAAGACCTCCCGGCCTCGCCGAAGGTCTCGCTCACCTCCACCTCCCGCACCGGCGTCCTGCTGGCGCGGATGCTCCTGGAGCAGCGGCACGGCCTCACCCCGGACTTCGCCACCACCTCGCCCGACCTCGCCTCGGCCATCGCCGGAGCCGACGCGGCCGTCCTCATCGGCGACGAGGCCCTGCGCGCCCGCCACGACCCGCGGGGCAACCACGTCATCGACCTCGCCGACGCCTGGAAGTCCTGGACCGGCCTGCCGATGGTCTTCGCCGTGTGGGCCGTGCGCCGCGAGTACGCCGAGGCGCACCCCGGCCTGGTCAAGGACGTCCACCTGGCGTTCTGCGAGTCGGTGCGGCGCTGCCGCGAGGAGATCGACGAGGTCGTGGCCTCCGCCGCCCGCTGGGAGCCGTTCGAGCCCGCCGCGCTCGCCGAGTACTTCGACCGACTCCAGTTCACGTTGAGTGACCGACACCTCGCCGGGTTGCGGGAATTCGCCTCGCGCGCCGCCGGTTATACGAATGTGGCCCCCTTGCCGGAGGGCGGACCCGAATTCTTCCCCGCTGGAGAGGGCATCGCATGACCGTCGAGCTCAACAAGCGCCGCAAGCGCCCTTCGTGGCACAAGCTCACCGTCAGCCGGGTCAGACCCCTCACCGACGACTCCCTCGAAGTGACGCTGGCCGTGCCGCCGGAGCTGCGGAAGACGTTCGACTTCAAGCCCGGCCAGCACATCACGTTCCAGCGCGTCGAGGACGACGGCTCCGAGGTGCGCCGCTCCTACTCGCTCGCCTCCACGCCCCGCGAGCTCGCCGAGCACGGCACGCTGCGCCTGGGCATCAAGTTCATCCCCAAAGGCAGCTTCTCCGCCTACGCCAAGCGCGTCCTCGCCCCCGGCGACGTCCTCGAAGTGCTGCCGCCGCTCGGCGTCTTCTGCACCGAGCCCGACCCCGGGCGCCACTACGGCGCGATCGTCGCCGGATCGGGCATCACCCCGATCCTGTCCATCGCGGCCGCGGCGCTCGACACCGGCGCGACCGTGACGCTCCTGTACTCCAACCGCACCGGCGAGTCCACCATGTTCGCCGACGAGCTCGCCGAACTCGAACGCCGCCACGGCGACCGGCTCAGGCTCCACCACATCCGCACGCGGTCCGAAGGCGCGAGCCCGCTGCTGACCGGGCGGCTCACCCCCGACCGGTTCAGGGAGGTCCTCACCGGCCTGGTGGACTCTGAGGAGATCGACGAGTGGTTCCTGTGCGGGCCTTACGAGATGGTCCTCGGCGTCAAAGAGGTCCTCGAAGAGGCCGGCGCCCGGCAGATCCACACCGAGCTGTACTACGTCGACTAGCGAAGCCGATCGATCGCGCCGCTGCCCGCGCCCGGCCGGAACCCCTTCCCTGTCTCGACCTGAATGACGGATGGCGCCGCTGCCCGCGTCCGGCCCGGAACGCCCCGAGCGGGAAGCATCGCGAGCCAGTGCCCCATCCCGGTCCGTCTCCTGTAACGCCCCGCCGCGAGCGGGAGACGGGAAGCCCGCGGCCTGCCGCCCGCACCGCCGGGCGCGGCGGCCACTGGAACCTCACCGACTCCGGCTCGGCCCGGCGCTCGTCTGCGGGCGGTCGTACTCGCGCACGGCCTCGTACTTCGTGTTGCGCTCGACCGCCGGACCGAAGGACGGGACGCACACCCTGACCCCGCGCCCCGACGTTCGCGGAGGCGACAACGCGCCGCCGCCAACGGGGAGACGGAGCGATCACTCCGAGCGGGGAAGCTGTGCCGCCGCGGATTCTCCGGATACGCTTCGTCCATGGCCGAGATTGACGATGTCCTCGCCCGCGCCGCCGACGGCGGCCGCATCAGCGCCGAGGAAGCCGAGCTGCTCTACACCGAAGCGCCCTTCCACGCGATGGCCGAGGCCGCGGACACCGTCCGCAGGTGCCTCATCGGCGACAACATCGTCACCTACATCATCGACCGCAACATCAACTACACCAACGTGTGCGTCACCGCCTGCAAGTTCTGCGCCTTCTACCGCGCCCCGAAGCACGAGGAGGGCTGGGACCACTCGCTCGAGGAGATCCTGCGCCGCTGCGGTGAGGCCGTCGAGCTCGGTGCCACGCAGGTGATGCTCCAAGGCGGCCACCACCCCGAGTTCGGCGTCGAGTACTACGAGACGCTCTTCGGCGCCGTCAAGCGCGAGTACCCGCAGCTGGTCATCCACTCCATCGGCCCCTCGGAGATCGCCCACATGGCGAAGGTCTC
Organism: Glycomyces arizonensis DSM 44726; assembly: GCF_000482705.1. Lineage (GTDB taxonomy): Bacteria > Actinomycetota > Actinomycetes > Mycobacteriales > Micromonosporaceae > Glycomyces > Glycomyces arizonensis. The sequence continues at coordinate 281,080 of NZ_KI519474.1, forward strand.
CGGCACCTCCATCGAGGAGGCGATCAAGCGCATCAAGACCGCCGGACTCGACTCGATCGCCGGGGCGGGCGCGGAGATGCTCCCCGCTCGGCCCCGCACGGCCCTCGCCCCGCTCAAGGAGTCCGGCGAGCGCTGGCTCGAGATCATGGAGACCGCCCACAACCTGGGCCTCGAATCCACCGCCACGATGATGATGGGCACCGGCGAGACCGCCCACGAGCGGATCGAGCACCTGCGCATGATCCGCGACGTGCAGGACCGCACCGGCGGCTTCCGCTCGTTCATCCCCTGGACCTACCAGCCGGAGAACAACCACCTCAAGGGCCGCACGCAGGCGACGGCCATGGAGTACCTGCGCCTCTTGGCCACGGCCCGCCTGTACTTCCACAACGTGAAGCACCTCCAGTCGTCGTGGCTGACCACCGGCAAGGCGGCCGGGCAGCTGAGCCTCCACCTCGGCGTGGACGACCTCGGCTCGATCATGCTGGAGGAGAACGTGATCTCCTCGGCGGGCGCGCGCCACCGCTCGCGCCTCTCGGAGCTGATCGAGCTCATCCGCACGGCCGACCGCATTCCGGCGCAGCGGAACACGGTCTACGAGCGCATGTCCGTCCACTGGACGCCCGAGGACGACCCGACCGACGACCGGGTCCGGTCGCACTTCTCGACGATAGTCGGAAGCATGAAGTAGAGCTCGACGATAGTCGGAAACATGAAATAGAGCTCGACGATAGTGGGAAGCATGAAGTAGAGCTCGACAATAGTGACCCAGCTGCAAGCAGGCTGACCGATACCACGCAGCGGGGCGCGGGCCGAAAGGCCCGCGCCCCGCCGTCATTCCCCCTGGTCGCCTCAGTCGTCGTCCCAGTCGTCGCCGTCGTCATCGTGGTGGTCGTCGTCGTCACGACCGTCATCGTCGTCCCAGTCGCCGTCCCCGTTGTCGTCGGAGCCGTCGTCATCCCGGTCGTCCTCGACGGTGATGTTCGCCTGCGGCTGCCCGTCGGCGCAGGTCACGTCGTAATCGACGTCCGTCGTGCCGCTGGTGAACTCGACCTCGGCGTCGTTGTCGTCGCCATCGTCGTCGTCCCGGTCGTCGTCCGGCACCGCCTCGACGTCGTCGACGGTGTAGCCGTCCGCGGCCACCCACCAGACGAGCTCGGGCCCGTCGGCGGTGCACTCCGCGAAGACCGTGCCGCCGTCGCTCGGGAAGACCTCCTCCCCGTCGCCGGTCGCGGTGTCGTCCGGCACCGCGTCGAGCTCACCGGTCGGCCCGTCGGCCGTCCCCTCGCTCTGCCCGCCGCTCGGCGGCGTCGAATCGTCTTCCTGCGCGAGCGCGATCGATCCGAATCCCGCCGCGGCGATGACCGCGGCTCCTGTGCTTGCCAGTAGCAGTTTCCTGTTCATGCGCACCAGCGTCGCCCCCCGGGCGCTAAGAGGACGCTAAGCGCCCTCTAACTCGGCCCCAAACGCTCATATGAGATCCCCGATCTCCCGCTTGATGAGCGAGGCGTTCACGCCCGAGTTCGGGCATCCGCCGAAGTGGTGCAGCGCGATCACCTCGTGCGTGTCGCGCGAGAGCACCGGCGAGCCCGAGGAGCCGAACTCGGTGTCGCAGTAGTAAGCGACGTCGCTGTTCGCGATGTAGCCGTCGTAGACGGGCCGGTTGACCACGCAGTTGCCACCGTCGACGGTGGACTCGATGGCGATCTCGGTCGCCCGCCCGGCCGGGTGCTGAGGGATGTAGATCGCCTCGCCGCGCCGGATCTCGTCGGTCGACAGCGTCAGGTACCCGAACTGCTCGATCGCGTCGAAGTCCTCGACGCTGAACAGCGTGTAGTCCAGATCCTCCGATGTGGCCAGGACCCGCCTGCCGTCGACCTTGATCGGATTGGTCTCCTCGCCGCCCTCGCAGGTGGTGCACTCGTAGCCGAACCACACCTCGGTGCGCCGGGCCTCCCACGTCTCGGAGAAGCAGTGGTGGTTGGTCAGCATCCGGTTGTCCTCGCCGACGCGGAACGCCGTGCACAGGATCGTGCCGTCGATGAGCAGCCGCGCCACCGGGTCGGCGTGGTCGACGATCTCGGGATAGGAGCTCTCGTAGCACACCGAGGGCTTCTTGTCGTCGGCCGAGCACAGGCTCTCCTCGGGCCTGGCCCGCTCGTTCTTCTCGTCGACGAGGTCGGCGACGACGTCCTGCGGGAAGCCGTAGGCGACCTTGTCGAAGACGGCCCCGAGCGCGCTGGAGGCGACGTCTTCGGCGCTCTTGTGCAGTTCGACGATCGCGGTGTCGCCGCTGATGGACGTGGCCCACTCGCCCACCGCCGCGTCGTCGTAGCGGTACGACTCGGCGCCGTCGGGGCTGGAGACGGTCACGTAGTCGTCGCCGGTGAGCAGCAGCCGCTCGAAGTGGAGCTTGACATAGCTCGCGTCCGGCCGGGAGAACTCGATGACGTCGGTGTCGTCGGCGTAGGTCAGCGACGTTGCCGCCTCCACGACGTCGCCGACTGTGATGAGTCCCAGCGCCGCCTCGTCGACGGGGAGGTGCTCGACCGTCCCGCCTAGACCGAGTAGATCGTCTCCGGCGAACGCGCTGGGGACCACGATGGCCGCCGCGCCGACGGCGAGGGCTCCCGCCGCGGCCGCCAGCGCGATGTTGCGGTGCCTGCGGCGGCTGGCCGGCACCCGGCCCCCTCGCCGCCTCGGACCGTGATTCCGCAATGATGCCGCCACCGCGTGCCCCTTCCACGAGAGATGTGTCGGAGGTTCAACGAGCGAGCCGCGGAGAAGTTGCGCGCCCGACCGTCCTCAGCGGGGCAGCTCGGCGGTCGGCTGGCAGCGGTGCAGGACCTCCTCCAGCCCCGGCCTGGTGGCCAGGACCAGCAGTTTGTCGCCCGCCTGGATGCTGAAGGCCGCGTCGGGGTTCCACCGCACGCCGCCGCTGGCGCGCTTGACGGCCAGCAGCCGGTGCGAGCCGAGCGCCGTGGCCTCCTGGGCGCGCGCGTCGTCGAGCCGCCCGCCCGCGCCGACGACGACCTCGCCTATGTAGACGAGCTCGCCGCGCACCGGGATCGTCTCGAGGATCTCGTCCTCGGTCAGCGCCGCCGCGAACGAGGCCGCGGCGACCTCGGGCGCGCTGTACGAGGAGTGCCGGGAGGCGTCCCGCGGCGAGGTGCGCGTGTTGAGGTTCCTGCGCACCAGCGCCGCGAACTCGGGGCTGTAGATGCGCATGACGGTGCGCAGGTCGGACTTGCACTCCAGTCCGGACAGCGCGGTCTCGAGGTTCTGCGAGTCCTGTTTGGCCATCGCCACCAGCGACCGGCAGTACCTGATCTCGGCCTCCCGCAGCGTCTCCGGCCGGGAGGCGTCGCCGAGGAGCACCTGCGCCCCGGCGGCGCGCGCGGCCTGGATGCCGATCGCGTCGCGGTCCTTCTCGATGGCCACCACCGGGATCTTGAGCGCCCGCAGCCGCTCGACCACGCGAGTGCCGAGGTTGCCGAGGCCCACGACGATGACGTGGTCGCGCACCGAGTCGACGATCCGCCCTTCGGCGAGCGCGTAGCGGCGTCCCACGAGCGCCTGGACGATCGCGCCGGTGACGACCGGGATGATGAGCGCCCCGGCCACGACGACCACGGCATGGGTGACCTTGACCCACGGCTGGGCGGCCATCTCGGGGTCGATGCCGCCCCCGGCCATGAGCGTGATGATGTACAGCGCGTCCCAGGCGTTGCCGACCGGGTTCGCGATGCTGGCGAAGTGCGTCAGCGTCCAGAAGCCGCCGGACATGACGATGATGAGCACGACCGCGGCGATCCGCAGCTTCGTGTCCACGGTGCGCCGCAGGCCGTACATGGTCCGGCGCAGGAACCGGACCGCCGCCCCTGGTTCGGGCCTGAACCAGCGGTGCGACCGCTCGGGTTCGAGGCACAGCACCCGCACTGACTTCTTGCGGTTCTCGGTGATCACCTCCAGGCCGCCGTTGTCGCCGTTGTCGTTGTCGCTGGCGACGACCCACTGCGCCTGGGCGCGCTCGTCGGGTTCGCGCGTGAGGTACAGGCGCCGGTCCCAGATGTCGATGTCGCCGGGCGGGATCTGCTGGAGCGCGGCGGCGGCGTAGGTGCGGGCGACCATGTCGGCGTCGGACTCGACGTAGATGCCCTGGTCGCCGAGCAGCAGCCGGATGCGGTCGCGCAGCTGCCGGTTGTACATCCGGATGACGAGCCTGGGGAGGGTGTCGTCGCCGAGCTGGTGCGACATCTCGCGGATCTCGAGGGCGAGGTGGAGGTTGGCGACGTCGTCCTGGGCCATGAGGGCGACCGCGTAGGCCTCCAGGAGGCCGGCCTTGCGGATGGTCTGCGAGGAGAGCTGCTGCTCCTCGACGACGGTCAGGCGGGGGTTGACCTCGGACTCCTTGCGGATCTCGTCGCGCTGGGCGCCCGGCCCGGGCTTGATCAGCGCGGTGACGCGGTACGAGAAGCGCTCGGTCAGGTTCTTGATGAACCTGAGCGTCAACCCGTTGTCGCCGAGGACGATGACGAGCCGTTCGTGACCGGCTTCGCCTTCCGCGGGCACGTGAGGTGGCGGCCCGCCCGGTCCACCGGCGATCGGGGGCACGGTATCGGGGTACATGAAAGCAGTCTATTGAGTTTCGGCAAACGCAGCGCCCCCCGGCGAGCCGGGCGATGGCCTTGGGAGAGGGCGGGACCGGTCCGCGCCGCCCTACTCGCCGATGCGCTTCAGCAGTTCGTCCACATCGGTCTCGTAGTCGTACCAGTCGACGTCGTGGACGAAGCCGAGCTCGGAGTTGATCCAGCGGACGTCGTCGGCGGTGTCCATCGTCCACGTCTGGACGTCGACCAGCTGCGGTTCGGCCCGGCGCAGCTCGGTCAGCAGCCGGGCCTTCATGGACATCGCCAGCCCGTACGAGCGGTGCCCGGGGGCCACGACCGTGTCGTACTGGTCGGCGCGCGTCGGCCGCTGCGCCGAGACGACGAGCTCGGTCAGGCCGACGACGTTGTCGAACGGCTCGGCGATCGCCACGACGATGTGGGAGCGCATGCCCCGCCGGTCCAGCGTCGCCAGCGAGTCCCGCAGCCGGTCGGCCTGGGCCGAGCCGCGCCACTCGGGCACCACCACGACCGGGTCGCTGGTGGTGCGCAGGTTGGCCTTGACGTCCGCGTACGAGTCGATCAGCCGCTCCGGGACGCTTCCGGCGTGGTATTCGAGCCGGTACCCGGCGGCGAGGCGTCCCGCGGCGTGCTCGATCTTCTCCCAGTCGATCTCGGTCCACCGCAGCAGGTGGCGCTGCTCGACGACGGCCCGCTCGAAGCCGAGCCTGTCGTAGAAGCCGACGGCCGGAGTGGTGGCGATGACCTCGACCGACAGGGTCCGGCAGCCGCCCGCCCCGGCGCACCGGGCGACCTCCCGCAGCAGGTCCTTCCCGACGCCCCTGCCGCGGGCCTCGGGCCTGGTCGAGATCTCGACCACGGCCGTGCCGGCCTGGTCGCCGCCGAACATGATGAGGCTGGCGTGGCCGAGCAGGTCGCCGTCCTCGTCCCGGTAGAGGAAGAGGGACCGCTGGTCGTCCGGCAGCGTCCCGACCAGGTAGTCGTGGAGCCGCTCGGTTCGCCACCGCGGTTCGGCGGGCATGTCGGCCGCGGTCATGTCGTTGAGCACCGAGCACCAGTCGCGGATGTCATCGGCTGTCATCTCGCTGGGCGCGAGCTGCATCAGGGGCATCTCTCAATCCTTACCCGATATCGTCGCCGTCGGCACCCCCGGCGCCGCTTTCGGCGCCGCGGAGGCCGGGCGGCATTGTCACCGCGCGAACCTCTCAGGTTACTCTGTGGAGCATTGATACGTTCGATCGGTGGTCGTCTGGGCCCGAATCCGGACGCGGGGGACGCTCGGAGGCGAACCCGGGCGGAGCAGCCGGTCACTCCGTCGGATCGTGGGCGGGCCGCGCTCGGCCCGCGGGGCTCACGCCATGGTGCTCTTCCTGCCGTAGTCGTCGGCCCGGTCGTAGACCTTCTGCACGTAGGCGTCGACGTGGTTGTAGCTGTAGACGGCGTCGTACCAGTCCGTCGGGTCGGTCAGGTCGTGGCCGTCGGCGCACAGGTAGTTCGCCGCGGCGGTGGTCGCGTCGTCGATGTTGTTCGGGTCCTTGACGCCGTCGCCGTTGCCGTCGGCGCCCCACTGCTCCCACGTCTCCGTCATGAACTGCATCGGCCCCTGCTCGCCGTGCTCGGGCCCGACGATGTCGGTCATGGTGGTGCCGTCGGCGAGGATGCGGTTGCCGCCGATGGTGCCGTGGGCGGTCTCGGTGGAGCCGATCCCGGCGAGGGTGGTCCACGACAGGTGGCAGTCGGGGTTCTGGACGCTCGAGATGAGCTCGGCCCTCCCGTAGGAGACCAGGGCCCGCTCGGGGATGCCGAGGTGGGCGAGGCTCTGCGCCCAGTCGTTGATGTCGTCCACGGCGGCCTGGGTGGAGGAGTCGGACGGGGCCGCGGTCTCGCCGGCGACCTCGTCGGTCTCGACCGGCAGCCCCGGCGCGGGCGCGTCCTCGGGACTGAGCACCAGCGGGCGCTCCTCGGGGGTCGGCTCGGGCTCGGTGCCGAACGACCAGGCCGGTCCGGCCGAGGGCACCACGTGGAAGCCGGCGACGATCGCCCCGGCGAGCGCCGCGGCCGTCACGACGCACTGGACGGCAAGACGCCCCGCGGGGGCGCGCAGCGCCCGGAAGCAGGCGCGGACGGCGCGTCCGACGGCCTTGAGGGCCTTCCAGGGCAGCAGGGCGAGCTTTCGGAGCAGGAGTGCGAACCACACGAAAGCGAGTATCCCTTCCCATTGCTCGGCGGCCTACGCCGCCCGGCCCGCGCTCGACGCGCCTTGGAGGTTCCGGCGGTGTGCGCCGCCCGGGCTTGTGACCGTGCGCCTCGGGGCCGCGGCGGTATCCGCCGCCCGAAGGCGTCCTAGAGGTTCCGACAGCGCGCGCCGCCCGAGAGCGCGAACCGGGGCACCGGGGGAGTCCGGCACGAAGGTGAGTATTCCCCATCCGGGCGGGCGGGGGCAAGCGCTAGCGGGCGAGTATTCCTCGCACTCGACCCCGGAAGCCGGGCCCGGGTGCGAACAATTCTGCACGTTCCGCCACCTGGCCAACGCTTCCCGGCGAACAATTCTGTTTCAGGCGATACAGGCCGCTACCCGCGGCGTCCATGATCGTTCTCCTATGGGATCCATGGTTGCCACGAGCAGATCCGCGGGCGGAACCGCCTCACAGCCGCCGCCGAACGCGACCCAGCCAGTCGTACGGGGTCTGAATGCCCATCACATCCGGTAACCGACTGAGATGGGGGAGACACTGTGAGGCCGCAGGGCTGCGTGTACGCGCACCAGCGCGCCACAGCCCGGCATACGGGGGCTGAACGAAAGTTGATCGACACGTGGATACGACTACGGCACTGCACGCGACAAACCCAGCCTATTCTCTGCCCAGCAATTGCGATTCGACAGCTCGCCGACCGGCAGCGGCGGCCGCCGACGTGCTTCCCTCAGGTGAGGTGACGTTCATGTTCACCGACATCGAAGGATCCACCCGCCTCGCCTCCGGGCTCGGCGCCGAGCCCTACCGGATCGTCCTGCACCGGCACCGGGCGCTCATCCGGGAGGTCCTGCGGCGGTACCGGGGCGCCGAGATAGAGACCGAGGGCGACTCGTTCTTCGTCGTCTTCGACGACGCCGCCGGAGCGGCCGCGGCCGCCTTCGAGATCCAGACCGCGCTCAGGGGCGCCCGCTGGCCCGACCTGGGACGCGGCAACGGCCCGATCCGGCCCAGAGTGCGCATGGGACTCCACACCGGCGAGGCCTGGCCGTCGGCGGGCGGCTACGCCACCCCGGAGGTCCACCGCACCGCGCGCATCTGCGCCGCCGCGCACGGCGACCAGATCCTCGCCTCCGCGCAGCACGCGGCCGCGGCCGGGCTCAGAGCGCCGTCATTGGAACGCCTCGGCTACTTCGAGCTGCGCGGCCTGCCCGGCACCACCGAACTGGTCCAGTTGCAGGCCCCCGGGCTCCCCAGCGAGTTCCCGCCGCCGCCGATCCGGCCGCACCGCCACAACCTGCCGGCCGACCTCAAGGCTCCGGTCGAGCGGCCCGAGGAGTACCGCGAACTCGACCGCGCCTTCGCCTCCCACCGCCTGGTCACCGTCACCGGCCTCGCCGGATGCGGCAAGACCACCCTGGTCCGGGCCTGGGCCAGGGGCCGGCTCCAGCACCACGGCGACGGCGTCTGGTACTGCCGTCCCGGCCACGACTTCGGCGCCTCGCTGCTCCAGGCCCTCGGCAGGCCCGCCGACACGCTCGGACGCCCGATCGAGACCGCCGTCGACCACCTGCGGCACCGCGACGCGCTCCTCGTCCTCGACGACGTCGAGCGCGCCCACGCCTGGGCCGTCGAGAAGCTCCTGCGCGAATGCCCCGGCCTGACGATCCTCGCCGCCGGGGTCCGCCCGTTCGAGCTGCCCGGCGAGGCCAAGCGGTCGCTCCAGCTGCCGCCGGTCGACGTGGCCGCCGCGATGCTCGCCGGGTTCTGCGAGGACCGCGGCGCCTCCTGGAGCGCCGCCGAATGCCGCGGCCTGGCCGCCGCCGTGGAGGGCTTCGTGCCCGCGCTGCGGGCACTGGCCGACGTCACCGCGTTCGGCTCCCCGAAGACGGCCCTGCGGCGCCTGCGGGACGACCCGGTCGCCGTCCTCGACGCGGGCGGCCGGTTCCGGGCCGCCGTCGACGAGGCGGTCGCCGCGATCTCCGGCCCGGCCCGCGCCGTGCTGCTGGAGCTCGCCGCGCGCAGCGACGGCGCCACCGTCGACGAGGTCCTCGACCTGTGCCGCCAGCGCGACGGCAGCCTGGAGGCCCTCGTGGAGCTCGTCGACGTCGCCCTGGTCGTCATCGAGCGGCCCGCGATGGAGCAGGCGCTCTACCGGGTGCCGACGCCGCTGCGGTGGCTGCTGCACGGCCGGGCCGAGCCGGTGCAGGTGCTCCCGAGCCTCGCCCGCAAGTTCGTCAACGCCGTCCGGATCGACACCGCGCTGGTGCGCGCCCGCTGAACCGCGTCCGGCTCCGGCGACCACTGCGACGAACGCGAGTCCGAATCCGATCGGATCCAGACTGCCGCCGCGTCCGCCGCCCCTGCGGGGGAACGTGTCCCGCGCATCGCCGGAGCCGGACCGCTCCGCGGCCGACTGCGGATGTGAGAGGCTGAGCCGGTGACTGACAGGCAACCGCAGCCGCTCCGCACCCGCACCTCGGCCGCCTACGCCGAGCGCGCCGCCCGGGTCATCCCCGGCGGCGTGAACTCCCCGGTCCGCGCCTTCCGAGGCGTCGGCGGCGACCCGGTGTACATAGCCGACGCCAGCGGCGCCCGCATGCGGGACGTCGACGGCAACACCTACGTCGACCTCGTGGGCTCCTGGGGCCCGCTCATCCTCGGGCACGCCCACCCCGCCGTCGTGGACGCGCTCGCGAAGGCCGCCGCGGGCGGCACCTCCTACGGCGCGCCGACCCTCGGCGAGATCGAGCTCGCCGAGGAGATCGTCTCGCGCACCCCGTGCGAGAAGGTCCGCCTCGTCTCCTCGGGCACCGAGGCCACCATGAGCGCCGTCCGGCTCGCGCGCGCCGCCACCGGCCGCGACAAGATCGTCAAGTTCGCCGGCTGCTACCACGGCCACGCCGACTACTTCCTCGCCGCCGCGGGCTCGGGCGTCGCCACGCTCGGCCACCCCGACTCGCCCGGCGTCCCCGCCTCCGCGGCCGCCGACACGATCGTCGTCCCCTACAACGACGCGGACGCGGTCGAGGCCGCCTTCGCCGCCCACCCCGACGCCATCGCGGCGGTCATCACCGAGGCCCTCCCCGGCAACATGGGCGCCGTCGCCCCGGTCGAGGGCTTCAACGAGCGGCTCTACGAGCTCGCCCGCGCCCACGGCGCGCTCCTGATCTCCGACGAGGTCATGACCGGCTTCCGCGTCGGCCCCGGCGGCCTGGCCGCCCCCGCCGACCTCTACACCTACGGCAAGGTCATGGGCGGCGGCCTGCCCGCCGCCGCGTTCGGCGGCCGGGCCGACCTGATGGACCTGATCAGCCCCGCCGGGCCCGTCTACCAGGCCGGGACCCTCTCGGGCAACCCGCTCGCCGTCGCCGCCGGGCTCGCCACGCTCCGCGCCTGCGACGAAGCGGTCTACCGCACACTCGACGCCACCGCCGAGGCGCTCGCGGGCATGGCGGACGAGGCGCTCACCAAGGCGGGCGTGCCGCACTGCGTCTCGGCGCCCTCGAACCTCTTCAGCATCTTCTTTTTTGAGCAGGGCTTCACCGAAGGTCCCGTCCGGAACTTCGACGACGCCTCCGCCCAGGACACCGACGCGTACGGCGCGTTCTTCCACGCCATGCTCGAAGGCGGCGTCTACCTCCCGCCGAGTGCCTTCGAATGCTGGTTCGTCTCCGCCGCGATCGATGAGGAAGCCCTGTCACACATCGAACAGGCACTGCCACGGGCCGCCGAAGCGGCGGCTAAGGTGCGGTCATGAGCGGCTCGAAGACCATCGTTCACCTGCTCCGGCACGGTGAGGTCCACAATCCGGACGGCATCCTGTACGGCAGGATCCCCGGATTCGGACTGTCCGACCTCGGACGCGAGATGGCCCTGGCCGCCGCCGAGGAGCTCGCCGGCCGCGACATCGTCCACGTCGGCGCCTCCCCGCTCCAGCGGGCACAGGAGACCGCCGAGCCGATCGCGGCCTCCCACCAGCTCGACACCGCCACCTACGACGGCCTCATCGAGGCCGCCAACTCCTTTGAAGGCAAGCGGGTCGGCGTCGGCGACGGCGCCCTCGGCCACCCCAGGTACTGGTGGCGCCTGCGCGACCCCTTCAAGCCCTCGTGGGGCGAGCCCTACATCGAGATCGCGCGCCGCGTGCTGGCCGCCGTCGAGACCGCCCGCGTCGCCGCCGAAGGCTGCGAGGCCGTCCTGGTCAGCCACCAGCTGCCGATCTGGACCGCCCGCCGCTTCGCCGAACGCAAGCGGCTGTGGCACGACCCGCGCAACCGCGAGTGCTCGCTGGCGTCGCTGACCAGCTTCGTCTACGAAGGCGCCGACATCGTGCGCATCGACTACGCCGAGCCCGCCGCCCACCTGCTGCTCAAGTCGGAGTCGGCACGACGGGCCAAGGGAGCCTGAGCATGGCGGTCCGGCGACGCGCGCTGCTCGCGGCCCTCCCGCTCCTGGGCCTCGCCGCCTGCACCGAAGGCGGCGACAACGCCAACCGCGTCAACGAGATCAACCGGGACCGCTTCGTCTCCGGCGACGGCTCCAACTACCGCTGGGACGACCCGGACAGCCGTCCCGAGGCCCCCGCCGTCACCGGCGAGAGCCTCACCGGCGACCCGCTCGACACCGGCGACTGGGCGGGCAGCGTCGTCGTCATGAACTTCTGGGGCTCGTGGTGCGCGCCGTGCCGCGCCGAAGCCGAGTACCTCGCCGAGGCCGCCGAGCACTTCGCCGATGAGGACGTCGAGTTCGTCGGCGTCAACATCCGCGACAGCGTCGACGCCGCCCTCGCCTTCGAGCAGCGCTACGGCATCGCCTACCCCTCGTTCAACGACGCGAGCGGCGCGATCGCCCTCCAGTTCATCGAATACGACATCTCCCCGACGACCATCCCCGCCACGTTCGTCATCGACCGCGAGATGCGCGTCTTCAGCGTCTGGCGCGAGGAGTTCAAGGACGCCGAGACCCTCATCGCCGACATCAACCAGGTGCTCAGGTGAACGCAGCCGAAACCGCCGCCTCAGGCCCCCTCCTCCTCGCCCTCGGCGTCGCCGCCCTCGCGGGCCTGGTCTCCTTCGCGTCGCCGTGCACGCTCCCCCTCATGCCCGGCTACGTCTCCTACGTGACCGGCCTCTCCGGCGAGGAACTCGCCGCGCGCGGCAGGGGAGAGGCCGACACCGCGGGCAGCCGACGGGGCCGCATCCTCACCGGCTCGCTCCTGTTCGTCGCCGGATTCACCGCCGTCTACACCACCGTCGTCTTCGCCCTCCAGAGCGCCGGGCGGGCCCTGCTCACCAACAGCTCCACCCTTGAGACCGTCGTCGGCGTCTTCATGATCGCCATGGGCCTCATGTTCATCGGCCTCATCCCCGCCAATCGCGGCTTCGCCCCGCGCTGGCGGCCCGCCGTCGGCCTCGCCGGGGCGCCCCTGTTCGGCGCGGTCTTCGCGCTCTCGTGGATCCCGTGCACCTCGCCGGTGCTCGCCGCGATCACCAGTCTCGCCGTCATCCAGGACGGCACCGCCCGCGGCGTCGGCCTCATGATCGCCTACTGCTTCGGGCTCGGCCTGCCGTTCGTGCTCTTCGCCGTCGGCATGCACCGCCTCGCGAGGGCCCTGGACTTCATGAAGCGGCACGGGCGTGGGATCTCCATCGCGGGCGGCGCCATGCTCGTCGCCGTCGGCCTCATGCTCGCCACCGGCGCCTGGACCGAGTTCACCAATTGGCTGAGAGCGACCGTCGGAGCGGGGGAGATCTGGTTGTGACGACATCCGAACCGGCCACGCGCGAGAGCCCGAGCGGGGGAGAGACGGCCGTGAGACGATCCCCCCGGAAATCACCCCTGAAGGCCACCCGCTCCTTCGGCCGCCGCTGGTGGCACCAGCTCACCTCGATGCGGACCGCGCTGCTGCTCCTGCTCGCCCTCGCGCTCGCCGCGATCCCCGGCTCGACGTTCCCGCAGCGCTCCATCAGCCCGCCCGACGTCGACGCCTACTACGCCGACCACCCCTCCCTCGCGCCGTTCCTCGACCGGCTGTGGGCCTTCGACGTCTACACCTCGCCGTGGTTCTCCGCGATCTACCTGCTGCTCATGATCAGCCTCATCGGCTGCATCATCCCCAGGCTCGGCGTCCACCTCAAGGCCCTGCGCGCCGCCCCGCCGGACGCGCCCAGGCGCATGGAGATCCTGCCCTACCACCGCCGCCTCGACGGCGCCAACGAGACCAGGGCCAGGGCCGCGCTCAAGCAGCACCGCTTCAGAACCGTCAGACGCGAGTCCGACGACGGCACCGTCACCCTCGCCGCCGAGAAGGGGTACCTGCGCGAGAGCGGCAACCTGCTGTTCCACACCAGCATCATCTTCATCCTCATCGGCGTCGCCGCCGGGAGCCTGTTCAGCTGGTACGGCAACCGGATCCTCTCCGAAGGCGAGGACCAGGCCTTCTGCAACAACCTCCAGCAGTACGACGAGTACGGCCTCGGCGCCTACGTCTCCGAGACCAGCCTGCCGCGGTTCTGCGTCCAGCTCGACGACTTCGACGCCGAGTTCTCAGGCGGCGGCCCCACCGACTTCGACGCCGACGTCACCTACACCGTCGACGGCACCGAGGACACCTACGACCTGCGCGTCAACCACCCGCTCAACATCGACGGCACCAACGTCTTCCTCATCGGGCACGGCTACACCGCCGTGGCCACCTACACCGACCGCTACGGCAACGCCCAGACCGTCCACCAGCCGTTCCTGTCCATGGACGCCGCCCTCAACTCCGAGGGCGCGTTCAAGTTCCCCGACGCCAACTTCAACCCCGAGACCGGCGAGGTGGACGCGGACGCCGAAGTCGGCTTCGACGCGGTCCTCGTGCCGACCTACGACGACTCGACGGCGATGCTCCTCGGCTCCGACCCCGAGCTGAACAACCCCGTCCTCGCCCTCACCGCCTACCGCGGCGACCTCGGCATGGGCGACGGCCTGCCCGAGTCGGTCTACAGCGTCAACGCCGACCAGATCGCCTCGGGCGACCTCGAGGTGCTCAACGACGAGGCCGAGGTCATCGGCGTCGGCGACTCGATGGAGCTCGACGACGGCTCCACCCTCACCTTCGACGGCGTCGAGCAGTACGCCGTCCTCCAGGTCCGCTACGACCCGGGAGGACCCATCGTGCTGGCCGGCGCGGTGATCCTCATCGGGGCGCTGCTGCCGACGCTGACGGTGCGGCGCAGGCGGTACTGGATCCGGTGGAACCCCGACGGCACCGTCGAGACCGCCGGCCTCAACCGCAACGACTACGACGGCCTGGAGGAGGAGTGCGACGGCATCACCGCCGACATCGCGCCCGACTACCGGCCGCCCGAACCCAGAACCGATTCCGAAGAACCCATCGGGAGCACGTCATGACCGGAGCCCAAGCGGCGAACGCGCTGTTCGTCGCGACCATCGTCACTTACGCGGCGGCGATGTTCGCCTACGCGCTCGAATACGCCTTCGACAAGCGCGCCTCGCCCAAGCGGGCCGGGGTGCTCGTGGCCTCCGGCGGCGAGGCCGTCGACGGCGACGAACGCCTTGACGAGCGCGCCGACGACGCCGCGAGCACCGCCCCCATCACCCCCGCCGCGGCGCGCGGCGCCGGGCGGCTCGGCCTCATCCTCACCTACCTCGGCACCGCCGCGCTCGCCGCGTCGATCGTCACCCGCGTCGTCTACACCGGACGGTGGCCGTGGGGCAACATGTTCGAGTACACCGTCGGCGTGGCGCTCGCCGGGATGGTCACCTGGCTGGTCCTGGTGCAGAACCGGCACGTGCCCCGCCGCCTGGGCCTGTTCGCCACGTTCGCCGTGACGATGGTGCTCGGCACGTCGGTGCGGGTCTACACCGACGCCGGTCCGCTGGTCCCGGCCCTGGACTCGTACTGGATCATCATCCACGTCACCGCAGCGATCACCGCCTCCGGCACGCTCCTCATCGGCTGCGTGTTCGCGATCCTGCACCTGCTCAAGCGCCGCCACGACCGGCAGGTCTCCGACGGCAAGTGGGTCGGCTTCCCGCTCAGCGTGGCCGAGCGCCTGCCGGACGCGACGATCCTGGAGCGCGTGACGTTCAAGATCCACGTGTTCGCGTTCCCGCTTTTGACGTTCGGGATCTTCGCGGGCTCGGTGTGGGCCCACTTCGCGTGGGGCCGCTACTGGGCGTGGGACCCGAAGGAGGTCTGGGCCTTCATCGCATGGGTCGTGTACGCGGCCTACCTGCACGCCAGGGTCTCGGGCCGCTCGGCGAAGGCGAACGCGCCGTGGATCGCGATCCTCGGCTACGCGGTCATGCTGTTCAACCTGACCGCCGTGAACCTCGTCTTCTCGGGCCTGCACTCCTACGCGGGCGTCTGACAATCGTCAACGCTCCGTAGCCGCGCCTTATATATAGCGATACGGAACGGCCCCCGCCGATCGGCGGGGGCCGTTCCGTATCACTGTGCCGTTACCGCAGCGGGGGCCTCCGGTCGCCGGGGTTCATGGTCGGCTGCGGTTCGCGGTTGCCGTCCACCGCCGCGAACGGCTGCCGGCGCTGCTGCGCGTCGCGCTGGTCGGGGACGATGTTCCGGCTGCGCGCCTGCGCCCGCGTGGCGGGCGCGGCCGAGCGGCGCGCCCGGGCCAGCTGCGGCGGCACCGGCTCGACGCCGACCTTCCCGTCGTTCTCGTCGATCTCGATGCCCAGCTGCTCCCGGCGCGAGACGGTCTTCGGCGTCGCGCCCATGAGCGCGAACAGCAGCACGATGATGCACACCGTGGCCACGCCGAGGATCGGCAGGATCAGCATGATCGGGTCGATCCCGTCCACCGGGTTGCGGCCCTGGTCGGCCAGCTCCACCCGCACGCCCGCCATGCCCGTGTAGTGCATGCCGCAGATCGCGAACGCCATCACGACCGCCGCGGCCGTCTGCCACTTCCAGCCGTCCAGGTACATCCCGCACGCCAGCGCCGCCGTTGCCGCGACCACCGCGATCACCACCGCCGCCCAGAAGTAGGCGCGGTCGTACGTGATCTCGCCGGAGATGTTGATCGCGGCCATGCCCGAGTAGTGCATGGAGACCACGCCGAGGCCGGTCAGCGGCCCCGCCATGAGGATCTTCGCGGCCGTGTTGCGGCGGCCCATGCCCGCGACGGACAGGCCGAAGAAGACCGATCCGATCGAGACGGCCAGGCTCAGGAACGTGATCGCCGGGTCGTAGGCGATGTCGGACTCGATCACCCGGAAGCCGATCATCGCGGTGAAGTGCATCATCCAGATCGCCGTGCCGCCGAGGGCGAGGGCCGCCAGGGCGATCCACCGGAGCCGCTTGGCGGTGGCGCGCACCGTCCCGAACTGCTTGCGCGCCTGCGTCATGCACATCAGCGCCAGCAGTGAACCGGCGAATGCGAACCCGAAACTCATGAATGGATTGATCCACCCATAGGTGAAGTGACTTAGGTGTTCCATCCGCGGTCTTCCTCCTCAGGTCGACACCCGTTACTGGAATGTTTCACTTTTGCGATCTGCGCGATTCGAAACGGTATACGACTACCGTCTGGAGACGTTTGCCGGACGCAACGTGGGCGTCCGCGCGCCGTGCGAGTACAGGGCCGCCCGGGACCGAGCGCGGCCAGCCAGCGCGCTCGGCCTCGAAGGCGGACACACCGTCGCCGGCGGCGAGCACCGCCGGTGCGAAGGCGGGGGCCGCCACGGGATCGGGCCGGCCGGGCACGAAGCGCCGAAGTTCGCGCGCGGCGGCCGGGCAGTGCGTCTCCATGTGGCGGACCTCCTGAACGGTATGGCTCAACGGTGCCCCACGGCGGCCGGTCCCCGTCGCACAGCCTGTGCGAGTCGCATGCGGACGGTGTTCTCCTCGCGACGGTCCACTCCACGCCGGACGCCGCACGCCCGTTCCCGCTGCACGGAGGCTCGCGACCGCGCCGCTCCGAATCCCCCGCGGCGAGGGGTCCCCCTAACGCACCGGACGCCGTCGAACGGGGCAGGCGCCGTCGGCTATGCGGCTCAATTTGTAGTCTGAACAGCTGAATACGCCATATGCATGTGTCCGAAATTATGTGATTTAATCGGAATCGTGCCCCCGCGTCGTCGGTAACGCGGTCGACTTGAGAACTCCAGTACGCCCCTGGATTTCGGAGCCCTCTTTCGTCATGATGGAATCTGCTGGGCTTCACATGCCGACCGCGCCGCGCCCCAGCGGCCCGCGGAGGGCAGCCGGCGCGACGCCGGCCCTAGACAGAACCGGTGCCCATGCCCGGAGCCGGTCTGACACAGAGGACCACCCCAGGAGGCTAGACAAGGTGAGCAAGCGCAGCTCGAACCGAGCGGGTTCAGCGGCTCGACGAGGTCCGTTGGGTCTGCCCCGCATCGCCGACATGCGAATCAGGTCCAAACTCGGACTGATTCTCCTGGTGCCGCTCCTCGTCCTCGTGGCCGTGGCCGGCCTCCGCCTCTACGACCTCGCCGACAGCGTGTTCGAGTCGGACGACATGGTGGTCCTGGTGGAGTTCAACACCGTCGGCGCCGAGTTCCGCTACGAGCTCCAGCGCGAGCGCAGCCTTCTCATCACCTACCTGCGCATCGACGACGACCACGTCGAGGGCATCGACCCCGCCGACTACGACCTCGAGGCCGTCGAAGCGCAGGCGGCGCTCACCGACAGCGCCTTCGACGACTTCAAGGAGAAGGCCGAGCAGCTGCCGGACCTGTCCGACGACATCAGCAACCGGATCGCCGCCGTCGACACCAACTACGAGTCCCTCCTCGAGATCCGCGCCGCGGCCGAGGAAGACCCCGGAACCACCTCGATCGACCAGACCTCCCGCATCTACCAGCGCCTGGTCTCCGAGCTGGTCACCATCACCGACATCTCGGCCCGTATCGTGAACGACCCCGAGATCGCCCGCCAGCTCCAGGCGATCGCCTCGGCCACGATCATCCTCGAGCAGCTCGAAGAGGAACGCGCCATCGCCATCAACGTCGGCAACGGCAACGAGTTCTTCAACAGCACCCGCTGGAAGAGCTTCATCGCCTTCGCCGAGTACCGCTCCGTGGCCGAGGCCGAGTTCAAGACCGTCGCCAACCGCGACGAGCAGCTCGCGTTCTTCTACAGCCCCGGCGGCCTGAGCACCCCCGCGGCGCAGGCCGCCCTCGACTTCGAGAACGCCACGGCCTCGGCCGGCACCAACGGCGAGCTCACGGTCAACGTCGACATCATCAACGCCTACGACGCGATCCTCAACAACGGCCTGAAGTACATCGACGACGAGTCGGCCGCCGTGCTCGACCAGGCCCGCGCCGACCGCGACGCGCAGATCTTCCAGCTGCTGCTCGAAGCCGTGCTCATCCTCGCCGCGTTCATCATCGCGACCGTGATCGCCCTGGTCATCGCCCGCAACATGAACCACGGCCTGCGGCGCCTGCGCGAAGGCGCGCTCGACGTCGCGCACGTCAGCCTCCCGCAGGCGGTGGCCCAGATGCGCGACGCCGAGTCGATCGGCGGCCGGACCCCCGACGAGGTGGCGGCCGAGACCGGCGCGGTCATCGACATCGACCAGCGCGACGAGATCGGCAACGTCGCCCACTCGTTCAACATCGTCCACACCGAGGCCATCCGCATCGCCGCCGAGCAGGCGGCCCTGCGCGCCAACGTCTCGCAGATGTTCATCAACCTCGCCCGCCGCTCCCAGAACCTGGTCGACCGGCTCATCGGCCACCTCGACCACCTCGAGCGCGGCGAGGAGAACCCCGACCGCCTGGCCGAGCTCTTCCAGCTCGACCACCTGGCCACCCGCATGCGCCGCAACGACGAGAACCTCCTGGTCCTCGCCGGTGCGGACTCCACCCGCCAGGAGCGGCACCCGGCGCCGATCGGCGACATCCTCCAGGCCGCCCAGTCCGAGGTCGAGCAGTACACCCGCATCGAGTTCGGTCGCCTCGACTCCGACCGGGAGATCAAGCCGGCCGCCGTCAACGACCTGGTCCACCTCATCGCCGAGCTCATGGACAACGCCACCGCGTTCTCCCCGCCCGAGTCCCCGGTCCAGGTCGAGGCCGAGCAGATGCGCACCGCCGACAGCCCCATGGGCGCCATCCGCGTCCGCATCGCCGACGGCGGCATCGGGATGCCCGAGGCCCAGCTCGAGGACATCAACCGGCAGCTGTCCGAGTCGGCCGACGTCATCGACCTCGCCTCCTCGCGCATGATGGGCCTCGTCGTGGTCGCCCGCCTGGCCAAGCGCCACAACGTCCGCGTCGAGCTGCGCCCCGGCGAGCGCCGCGGCACCGTCGCCGAGGCCATCCTCGGCGAGTCGGTCCTGTCCGAGCCGAGGCTCCCCGAGCGCTCCCGCCCCGACGAGGGGACCGCCGCCCTCGGCGGGTCGGCCCCGCGCGGCGAACTGCTCTCGGGCATGAACCCCGACACCGGCGCCCTGCCGCGCGTCCCCGAGAGCCCCGCCGGGCTCTTCGACACCGCCGCGCCGCCGCACCCCCAGTCCCCGCCGCCGCAGCCCGCGCCGAGCTACCGGCCCAGCGAGCCCACGGCCCCGCCCGCGCCCCCGCGCCAGCCGACGCACGCCGAGCCGTTCACCGGCGAGCACACCGTCCAGGACGAGCCGGGCTTCATGTTCAGGCCCGGCGGGCTCGACGAGCGCCGCTCCAACGGCAAGGTGATGGAAGTCACCGGGGAGATCGTCTCCTCCGAGCACGTCGCGCTCCCGAAGATCCAACTCGAGGCCGCCCCCGTCGCCGAAGAGCCCGCGCCGCCCTCGTGGCCGGACACCGCGGCCGGATCGGGCACCGAGGCGCCGCGCAAGTCGATGCGGTCCGACCGCGTCTCGGCGATCGACGCGACCACGGAGCTGCCGATCTTCCGCGAGGTCGAATCGGCCTGGTTCAAGGCGGTCACGCCCGCGCCCAAGGCCGTCGACGACGACGCGAAGGTGACGGCTGAGACAGAACCGAGCTACGGTGAGAACGCAGCAGACGAGCCCGTCGCCCCCGCATGGGAAGCGGCCTCGCAGTCCTCTCCGCAGCCCACGGAAGGCGCGACGAACATGTACCACTCGCCCCCGCCCCCCCAGCAGCCCGAACCTGTACGGCAGCCGATGGCCGAGCCCCACAGCCCGGCCGATTCGGGGCTGGAGCGACGTCGCCTCCAGACCGATCCCGACCCCGATCCCTCCTACGCCTGGCGGACCGCCGCCGACGACGGCTGGAGCAGGGTCGACAACGCCTTCGCCGAGACGGCCGATGAGACCACCTCGGCGGGACTTCCCAAGCGCCGACCGATGGAACGCCTCGTTCCCGGCGGCGTGGAGGAATCACAGGAGACTGTCAGCGCGCAGAAGCGCAACCCCGAAGGCATTCGGGGCCTGCTGTCGGCCTATCACCGTGGGGTGCAGCGAGGACGTGGCAATGACGGTAACTGAGTCGCTGAGCTACAACACGGTAGACGCTAAGGAGCGCATACGATGAGCACTGGTGGAACTTCGGTCCAGGACTTGGGCTGGCTGCTGGCGGGATTCGCCGAGCGCGTGCCCGGAGTGGCGCACGCCGTCGCGGTCAGCGCCGACGGTCTGCTGCTGGCGTCCTCACGGGACCTGCCGCGGGACCGGGCCGACCAGCTGTCGGCGGTCACCTCCGGCCTGGTGAGCCTCACCCAGGGGGCGTCACGCTGCTTCGAAGGCGGCGCGGTGCTCCAGACGGTCGTGGAGATGGACCATGGATTCCTGTTCTTGATGTCCATCAGCGACGGATCCTCGTTCGCCGTACTGGCTTCGAAGAACTGCGACGTCGGCCAGGTCGGCTACGAGATGGCGCTGCTGGTGGACAGGGTCGGCCAGGCTCTGACGCCGTCGGCGCGCAGCTGAACCGGGCCGCCCCGTGCGGTGCGCGACCGGCGAGCGGACCCCATGGCTCGCCATGGAGCGGTTTGTCGGCCGGGGCTCCGGCACGGTAGGCTCCACTTGCGGTTAGCAGCGCGAGCGGGACGAACTGAACAACCCCTCCGTCGCCTCCCCAGGCGGCGGAACCGCCGTCGCCCCAGACGGCGGTTTACGGAAAACTGACATGGCTGTCGACCGCCGGATTGTGGGATCCGACGGCGGCGGTTGGAGGTGGAAATGGTCCTCGGTGGTGATGAGCCCACGGGCTCACTCGTCAGGCCGTATGCGGTCACGCGCGGCCGCACGCGACCCCAATTGGAGATCGCCCTCGAAGCGCTGGTGGAGACCACCGCGCGCGGCCGTGCGGGGCAGTTCCTCGGCGGACGCGAGCAGAAGGTGATCGTCGATCTGTGCGGCGGCAGACTCCAGTCGCTCGCGGAGATCGCCGCCCGCATGGAAGTGCCCTTGGGCGTGGCGCGCGTGCTGGTCGCCGACATGGCGGCCGATGGCTTGTTGGCAGTGCACGAACCGACTGGATTCAGCGACGACCCCGGTGCCGACGAATCGGTCGGAACCGAACTCCTCGAGCGCGTTCTCAGTGGACTCAGGAGGCTTTAGACCCTAATGAACTCACCCGCAGACACCTCTCGCGTGACCTCTGCCAAGATCGTCATCGCCGGCGGCTTCGGCGTCGGCAAGACGACCTTGGTCGGCTCGGTCTCCGAGATCACACCGTTGACCACCGAGGCGATCATGACCTCGGCCTCCGAAGGCGTCGACGACAACAACCTCGTGCCCGACAAGGCCACGACGACCGTGGCGATGGACTTCGGCCGCATCACGATCGACCAGGACCTGATCCTCTACCTGTTCGGCACGCCCGGCCAGACCAGGTTCTGGTTCATGTGGGACGAGCTGGTGCGCGGCGCGATCGGCGCCATCGTCCTGGTCGACACCCGCCGCCTGGCGGACTGCTTCTCGGTCATCGACTTCTTCGAGCACCGCAAGCTCCCGTACCTGGTGGCCGTCAACTGCTTCGACGGCAAGCAGATGCACGACCTCCAGGACATCCGCGACGCGCTCCAGGTCTCCCAGGACGTGCCGCTGATGTACACCGACGCGCGCAACCGCGAGTCCACCAAGCAAGTCCTGATCAAGCTCGTCGAGTACGTCCTGTCGATGCGGCGCACTCGCACCGTCGGTGTTGGATGAACCCAGCCGGGTAGGAAGCCCACAGCTCTCGGCCCTCAGGGCCGAGCACTGACCCGGACCGACCGTCTAGGCTGACCCAAACCACCTGGACCAGCGCGAAGGCCCCGAGGCAGAGCCTCGGGGCCTTCCGCATGGATGCTTCAGACGACCTTCGGGATCGAGCCGGTGTTCGTCAGGGCCTCGTTCAGCAGCGGCCCCACCTGCATCGTGAACTGGCCCAGCTCGTAGCCCAGCTGCTCGCGGTCGCACCGGGAGACCGCAAGGAGCGTCAGGCAGATCTGCGGGCCCACCGGGGCGGCCAGCAGCACGCCCTCGGCCATCTCGACGATGACCTGCTGGGCGGGGCCGTGGTTCATCGCCCGGCCGGCGCCCTCGCCCATCGACAGGAGCCCCGATCCGATGCCGGCCAACTGGTCCGCCCGCTCCTTGGGGAGCCCGGACGAGACCGCCAGCGGCAGCCCGTCCACGCTCACCAGCACGGCGTGCGAGAGCCCCGGGGTGCGGGCCACGAGCGAGCCCAGCAGCATGCTGAGCGACCGCTCGTAGACGCCGAGGTTCGCGCTCATCGGCTCGCCATCCTCTCAGTCTGGCGGGCCGCCATCGTGGCGCGAGGGCCGCCGCGGGCCCGTCCCCAGCCCTTGAAGTACCCCAGCGTGTTCTGGGCCAGCAGCTCGGCGTCGCGCTCGATCGGCTCGTCGGGACGGCCGACGTCGTCGGTGACCGAGCCGGGCACCAGGTTCGCCTGCGGCTTGCGCTTCGGCAGGCCCGAGGCCGTCATGGTCTCCTCGGCCTCGGGGGCCTCGGTGACGTGGCGGGCCGTGCGCCAGCCGTCGTCGCCCGGCAGCGACCAGCTCTCCGGCTCGGGCTCCTCGCCCTCGGGGCGCTTGAACCAGGCGCTCTTGGCCTGCCCGAAGATGAGCAGGCCGTCGTCGTCGCCGGCCAGACTCGAGAGGTCCGACAGGTCCTCGAACGTCTCCTCCTTGGGCTGCCACGGGTGGCGGCGGCCCTGCGGAGGCGCGGCCTCGGCGTGCTGCTGCGGGAGCTCGGCGGGCTCGGCGCGGCGGCGCCGGATGCTGCGGGTCGTCGTGCCCTCGCTGTCGACCATCTGGTCGGGGTCGGGCAGGACCTGCGTGGCCTCCAGGTCGGGCTGGACGATCGAGTGGAGCTGCGAGGCCGGGTCGAGGGCGCGCAGGCTCTCGCGATCCGGCAGATCGCCCGGGAGCCGTACGGTCCGGTGAAGGTCGGGCTGGGAGGTCCCCTCCGAACGCCTCCCGCGCCTGCTCTCGGGCTGCTCGGGCTCGGGCATGGCCTGAGGCAGGGAGATCTCGGGACGCGGCCGCTTGGCCTGGAGGAGCCCGACCAGGCCCTCCAGCGAGCGGTCCCACGCCGAGACGGCCTCGGCGGTGGCCGACACGGACGGCGCGACCGACGGGTCGTCGCCGCCGCCGATCTCGCGGATCGCCTCGGTCAGGGCCCCGGCCATCGCCGCGACCTGGCCGGGGTCGGCCACGGTCGCCAGGTCGGCGGCCAGCTCCTCGGTCGAGATCGACTGGAGCGCGCCCGGCTGCGGGAGCCGGGTGAGGATCGCGACGGCGCTGGCCTCGCTGGGGTCGTCCCAGGCGGCCAGGGCCGCGGGGAAGACCGCGCGCAGCAGGCACGTGAGGGCCTCGGCGGCGTCGTGGCGGGCGCGGGAGGCCGCGGAGACGGTGTCGAGGATCGGGCGCAGGGAGGCGATCTCGCCTCGCGGGGCGAACGGCCGACCGCATTGGATCTCGCCGGTGGCCAGGCCGCGGGCGAGGGCGATGGCGTCGTCGAGGGCGTCCTTGGAGCGGGCGGCGGGGCTGGAGGCCTGGACGACGAGGTGTCCGGCGGCGGCGGCGAACTCGGCGAGCTGGCCGACCTCGCCGTCGACGGCGATGGAGATGGGGGAGCCGAGGGTCTGGCGGGCGAGCAGACCGGCGAATCGGACCCAGCCGCGCGGATCGTCGCCGAACGTGTCGGTGGCGAGCAGCCCGCCCCCGGCGACGACGAGGGCGACCGCGCACGTGGCGTCGCTGTGTCCCGACGGGGTCCCGTCGGACTGCTGGTCCGTGGTGATGCCGCAGAAAACTTGCACCCGCAGAGCTCCTCTCGTAGGGCGCGTCCCCGCGGACACCAACCCTGTCGGCGTGGACTTTCGCCCGGCCCGTTTATAAGTCCGTTATCAGTTTTCCGCAGAATACTCTGATCCGCAAGCCGGAGGCGAGTGCGGGTCATCATACGAATTGCGGGTATAGCACGCAAATCCGTCAGGCGGCAGGGTTATGGAATTGTGCTGTTCCCTTATGGAATTACCGAGTGATGTCGAGCCGTGACAGGGAAGCTATTCCTCGCCGCGCCAGTCCACGGCGGCGTTGATCTTGGCGATGACGCCCCGCCAGGCGATGGCGGCCTGCTCGGCGCCGGTCTTGCGGAGGCGCCGTTTGGCGAGCATGCCGCGCATCCCGCCGTCCACAATGACGCGGAGGGCCTCGTCCATGTCGTCCAGGGGGGAGCCGGGCGCGAGCGCGTCGACGATCGACTGGATCCGCAGTGCGTAACCGAGATCGCGTCCGATCTCGGCGGCCTTGATGAGCAGCTCGGGCTCCCACGAATCGTGACCGCCGCGCAGATTGGCGGTGACCAGGTCCAATTCATAGGTGTCGGCTTCGTCACACACAATGGCGTCGGCGGTAATGCGTTTTTGCAGATCGGCGTATTCGTCGATCGCCGCCAAGTCGTTGTCGTCCGACTCCTTGACGTAGCGGGCCAGGGACTCGGTGTCGCGGAACAGCAGCAGCCTGCCCTTGCGGGTGAGGAAGACGGGCACCTCCTCGGGGGCGGCGTCGAGCACGTCGACCTCTTCCTCGTCGAGGAAGTCGGCCTCCGAGGGCGCCTCGTTGTCCTCGTCCTCGGGGCTCTCGGCGACGTCGGGCTGCTCCTCGGCGTGCTTCCCGGCTTCGGAGACCTCCTCGGCGGACTCCTCGGTGGTCGCCTCGTCCTCGGCGGGGGCGGCGCCGGGAAGCGTGTCCGACATGCGGTAGGCGCGCAGTGTGTAACCGGAGTCCTTGCCCAAGTGGAGCTCCACCGGGTCGACACTGGTCTCATTCCAGAGCTTCTCGGCCGCGGCGCTCCGCGCCGAGCCGTCGGATTCGACTGCCATGTCGCGTTCCTCCTGTGGTCGTCAGCTGTGGAACAGCCTACGACCATGGGTCACGCCTGTGGACACCCCCTGGGCTGTTGTTCATCGAAGGCCATCGAAGTGAGCGGGGTGAAGGCGCTGAGCCGACCCCCGCGACTCTCGACATTCGATCGAGCCGCAGGCGAAGCGATGACAACCGACCCCTTACTCCCTGGCCGAACCGAAACCACCTCGGCTCATCCGTCGCAGGTGCGGATGATGGAGTCCTTGCGTCTCCAGAGGTCGGTGGCGAAGTCGAGGACGGCGAGGGTGCGGGCGGGGTCGTCCTGGTGGAGCCAGGCGAGGTTGTCGGGTGCGGCGACCAGGCGCGGAATGCCGTCAAGGTGGGTGACGCGGCCGATGAGGGCCGGTTCGACATCGACGAAGGTCACGCGCAGCGAAGGCTGCCGCCAGATCCAGGCGAAGGCCAGATCAAGGCCGTCGATCTCGCGGTAGCCGAACACCGGGAGCTTGTCGACGAAGTGCAGGCTCATCCGTCGACCTCCGCCTCATGTTGCGCGGCGTGCAACCAGATCCCGGCGGTCTGCTCTTTGGCGACCCGCCGCAGGGCGGGAGACCATTCGGCCCGGTACAGGTGCAGCCGTGAGAATGGCGATCCGATGCGGTTGATGTACCCCAGATCGACCACCGGCTCAGGCGTGATGCGCCGCAGCCGCACCGAAGTAGTAGACCTCCCGGCGACCTGGTAGACCTCGATCCGCCGGTGCTCAAGCGTGAACCGGCCGAGAACGATGCGTTCAGGGTTGGTCATGCGGCACCACCCCAGGTGAAGCCGATGAGGTTGGCGAGGACGCCGCGTAGTGAAGGAGAGCCGACGCAGGAGGCGAGCAGCTTGACGGCGGAGCGGCGCTGGGGGCAGCCGTGGGCGCCCCACTTGTGGTGGCACCACTCGCAGCGCAGGCGCCCGAGACCGAACCAGGTCCGGTAGGGCTGGTGGAGTTCGAGGTCGATTTTGACCGAGGCGGGGACCGGGTCTTGGGGTAGGCTGAAGCCAACCATGGGAGGTTTCCTCTCTGGTGAGAGGCGGGCCGCCGAACTTTCTGGCAAGTCGGGACGGCGGCCCGCCGTCGAAGCGATATTCAGTTGAGGCACGTGCGACACGTGCGTGTCAAAAACTCTTGCACATCATTTGGCACCGCGCAACTTACGACACGCTAATGGTCCAAAAGCGTCTAGAGACCGCAGTCACAACGACCGCAGCCGCGCTGCCGCAGAACAAAACAAGGACGACCACCGCCCCGCCGAGGCACAGTCGACCTCAGTCCAAGTAGATAAGACACAAGGGACGAGGGCGTCACCACTGCCGGTGCACGGTCGCCTTGCCGCCGGTCACCAGGCTTGCCGGTGGCACGTCATCGGCCACGACCGCCCCGGCGGCGACCACGGCGTCGCGGCCGATGCTCACACCGGGCAGGATCGTGGCACCGGCGCCGATCCACACGTTCTCCGCCACGGTTATGGGCGCCCCGCTCAGCCATCCTCGCCGTTCCTGGGGGTCGACCGGGTGGCCGACGGTGATGAACGTGGCCTTCGGTCCGATCATCGTGCGCTCGCCGATCCGGATGCCCGCGTAGTCCAGGAACGTGCAGTTCTGGTTGATGAACACCCGCTCATCCAGCTCCAGGTTCAGGCCGTGATCGGTGAAGAAGGGCGGATAGATCGTGACTCGTTCGGGCAGTGGCCGACCGAGGATCTGCTCGAACAGCGCCGCCTTGCCCGCTGCGTCATCGAAGGGCAGCACGTTCAACCGCGAGGTGAGCTCGGTGGCCCGCAGGACCCGCTCGGACATGGCCTGAAACTCGGGGCTGTGGATCTGCATGAGACGGTCGCGGGACATGCCACCGACCTTTCTGGTGTACCGGCAACTGGACGAGACCGACTAGACGCCGCCAGAGCCCTTCAAGTCAAGTGAGAAACGATCCGTGTCACGCTGCCGCACAAAGAGTCAACAACCTCACGACATGACCGCTTAACCGGACGGTCGGCAGTGAACGGCGCAGCTCGGCCAGCATCGCCGGATCGGGCTCGGCCGCAACGACATCCATACCCAGCGTGGCGGTCAGCTTGCCGGTTCCCGCGCCGAGGTCGAGCACGCGCGGCCCGGGTGCGGGCTCCAGCGCCCAGCGCACCGCGGCCTGCGCGTAGTCCGGACGGTGCTCGGCGTACGCGCCCGCCGCCATGCCGAACGACGAGTCGTGAACAAACCGTTCATTGTGGCCCATGCGGTTACGCTAAGCGTTGCCCCGCAAGTCGATCAATGGCGGTTCCTGGGACGGCAGCCGGCGGGCGAGCTTGGTGGACTGACGTGAAGACCGCCCGCCGCACAACCCGCTCATCGCCGCATCCGCCGCATTGATCACCGCTGCCATGCCGACACGATCCCGCGCGCCCTAAGGGCTTCCCCGGCCGCTAGGCGTCGGTGCCGCCGCACAATCCCGCGGTCAGGAGGCCGGACAGCGCCTGGCCGAAGGCCGCGGGGTCGGTGTAGCCGTGCTTGTCGTCGATGTTCCACGACAGCGTGATCTGGCGTTCGCCGTCGAAGGAGTGGAAGGTCTGGGTCTGGTGGCCCATGCCGTCGCCGACGTGGCCCAGGAAGAGCTCGTCGGGATCATCAGGGCACCCGGGCCGGATCGCGCCCAGGCCGAGCCCGTACGCAAAACCCGTACCGGTCTCGACGAACTCGGTGGCCTCGGACAGCTGCTCCTCGCTCAGCAGTGTGCCGTCGGTGAGCGCGTCGTAGAAGTCGTTGACATCGCCCACGGTGGAGACGACACCGCCCGAGGCCCCCAGTTGCATGTTGGACATGTCGGTGGCGTCGAAGTACGGTTCGCCCGGATCACCGGTGGTGATGTACGGGACCGAGTGCGGGCCGGGGATACCGGAGGTGTCCTCGCGGGGGAAATACGTGTGGTCGAGGTCGGCGGGCGCGAAGACGCGCGCTTGGAGTTCGTGGCGGAGGCTGTGGCCGGTGCGCTCCTCGATGAGCAGGCCCAGGACCACGTATCCGGTGTTGGAGTAGGACCAGTCGGTGCCCGGATCGAACAGCAGCGGTTCCTGGACGGCGATGGCGACCAGTTCCTCGGGCTCGTAATGGGTCCGGTAGTCCTCGCGGAGCCGGGTCAGGTCGCCCTCGGCCAGGCCGGGGTAGGCGATGTTGACCCATTCGGGCAGGCCGGCGGTGTGCCCGAGCAGTTGGCGGACCGTCGGCTGCTGGTCGTAGGGCAGCAGCCCAGGGAGGTACCGATCGATCGGGTCGTCGAGGTCCAGGGCGCCTTCCCCGTCGAGTTGGAGGACGATCGCGGCCACCATCGACTTGGTGATGCTGCCGATGCGGACCCGGTCGCCCGGGCGCGCCGGGTGCGCGTCCTGGTCGAGGCTGCGGGGCCCGACCGCTTCGCTCCAGGTGTCGTCGCCGTCGCGGATCTCGACGAGGACGGAGCCGTCCGTGAGGTCGGCGAAGTCGCCGAGCCGGTCCTCGAGGGCCGCGGTGTCGAGCTCACCGCCCTGGGGCCGAGCGGGGTCCGCTGCGGCGATATACGTGGCCGTGAGCGCGCCGACAAGGCCGAGTGCCGTGACGGCGGCGAGCATCATGCGTTTCCTCATGGTCAAACCGTATGAGCCGGAACAACAACAAGCGATCCTGCGAACCCCCCGATCACCGGTAAGGCCTGCCCTACCCACACTCCAAACGCACACCCGAAATCCAATATGGAACCTGGATTCATGCGAACAAGGACCCGCAACATCCTGCAACACGACCGATACCCAGAACCGAAGCGGCCACCGAACGATGACGAAGAACCGACCACTTTAGCATCGCGTCCGACCTCGCCATATCATTCGAGTGCGAGGCGGATTCCAGGAGGAGCGCTTGCGACTACCGAAGCACGCCGTCGGGTTCTGGCATGCCCGTTCGGAGCCGTTCCCCGTGATCGACGTCGATGCACTGGCCCAGATTGTTCGCCGCGCGGCACGCCCGTCGGGGGTATGGACCGAACACGTCGATCGAACCGAATACCCCCGCAGTTTTCATGCGCTGCGGCTCAGGAGCCGGACCGACCAGTACGATCTGCTCTGCGGCCAGCACCTACCCTGGATTGGCTTCTGTCACGCGACGCCCGACTACATGGGCTTTGACGTCGACACTGTCTTCCGAGACCCGCCTCCTTGGGCGAACCTGCTTGTCGGCCCGGGGTACCGCGTGCTTTCGCACGCCGAACTCAGAACACCATCAGCTGAGGTCGACACTTCCGAGCTGACTTCCGCAGCGCGCGGAGAAGTCAAGTACTGGCGCCCGAGCTGCCTGGCGGAATTCCTCTTCAATTGGTGGGACTGACCGTCTCGCCCGTGGCTCTCGCGCCCCCCGCCTGCGGCCAAGCGGTCGTTCGACCAGCCGATGCCTCCTGCAACCTATGGGACAACCCTTGGAGTCGTCTTCGGTTGTGCTTCAAATGAGTCAGCGATGGAAGGTAGGGAAGGGCTCGGGGTGTCCGGTCAGCGATGGAAGGTAGGGAAGGGCTCGGGGTGTCCGGTCGGCGTGGAGTCTCGTTCGGGTAGAGCTTCAGTCGATCGGCGACCGTGAGGTGGGCGGGTGCTGGGGTTGGTCGATGTCTTGGGGGTGGTCGTCGCTGGCGCTTCGAGCGGTCGGTGACCGCGAGGTAGGAAGGGGCTGGGGCTGTCGCTGTGACTTCGGGGTCGTTGCCGGTTGTGCTTCGAGCGGGCGGCGACAAAGACGGGAGTGGAGGGGCAGGGCGGGTCCTTGAAGGCGGTATGCCGTTTCCCAAGTATCCGCAGGTGGACCACGCCATCTCGGGGAGTTATCCACAGGCCCAGAAACTTTTCCTTGACCGGTTTTGGGGCGTCTGTCAGGCTGGCGAGGACTTTCGTGGTGTGCAGGACGGCGGTGGGTGGGTACAGAGGGGCGGAGTAGCGCCCCCGGGCGCCGGCTGGGCGCTCTGCGGGCGCCCCTGCGTCGGAGTCGGTCAGTGGTCTTCGGGGTTGTCTCTTCGGCCCGGCTTCAGGCGAGCAGTGAGCGCGAGGTGCGTGAGGGGCGGGGCTGGCTTGGTGTCCCCGGGGTGGTCTTGGGTCGGGCTTCAGGCGTATCAGCGATGCAGAGGTGGGAGGGTCCGGGGTGGCCTGTCGGCGCGGAGGCGCGCTCGGGTAGGGCTTCAAACGATCGGCGGCCGAGAGGTGGGCGGAGGCTGGACTGGGCTTTGTGTCCTTGAGGTTGTCTTCGGTTGGGCTTCAGGCGGTTCAGCGATGCAGCGGTGAGCGGGTGTCGGGGGTGGCCTGTCGGCGCGGAGGTTGGTGGTGGGGCTCGCCTGCGGTCCTTCCCTCTCGGGGTGTGGTGGCGGCTGGGGGGATGGCGTGTGGGGTCGGTTCGGTGTCCGGGCACGGGGAAGGGCTCGAACCCTCTTGGGATTCGAGCTGAGCGCCTATGGGTGCTCTGTCCCCGCCGCAGCATCCCGCGGCGGGCAGGGTAAGAAGGGAACGGGGTCGTCAGGCCCGGTGGCGCCGGTCACTCCTGCCGGTGTCAGGGTGGTCCGATCCGGTGGGAGTGAGGTCTGCTCGTCTTCGCCTGTCCTGGCCTGCTCGCTTTCGGCTG
>NZ_AXWO01000007.1 GCF_000482705.1 Glycomyces arizonensis DSM 44726
CTTCTCAGGACTGTCTGATCTGGATCTTAAACGCGTGGTTGACCTGGGTGATCACATTCTGATCCAGGCGATGACGGTGGATCGGCCAGTGAGCTGCCCTGATTGCGGGACCGCCGCTGAGAGGGTCCACGCTTTCTGCGAGCGGACAGTGGCCGATGTGTCGGTCGACGCGCGGCCGGTGGTCGCGAAGGTGCGGGTTCGGCGTCTGCGGTGTGAGAACGCCGAGTGCCCGCGTCGGACCTTCCGTGAGCAGGTCACAGGGGTGCTCGAACGCTACCAGCGGCGCACGGGGCGACTGGCCGCCCAGATCGGCGCGGTGGCCCGCGAGCTGGCCGGACGGGCGAGCCAGCGGGTGCTAGCGGCGCTGTCAATGGAGGTCTCCCGGCACACCGCGATCCGGATGCTCCTGGGCCTGCCGCTGCCACCTGAGCGAGTCCCGGTCGTTTTGGGGGTCGATGACTTCGCGTTGCGCAAGCGTCAGCGCTACGCGACGGTGCTGATCGACGCGGTCACCGGTGAGCGCATCGACGTCCTGCCCGATCGGAAGGCCGAGACCCTCCAGGGCTGGCTGGAGGCCCACCCCGGGGTCGAGGTCGTCTGCCGCGACGGCTCGGCGACCTACGCCCAGGCGGTCGCGAACGCCCTGCCTGCGGCGGTGCAGGTAGGCGATCGGTGGCATATCTGGAAGAACTTCGGCGAGGCCGCCTGGAAGGAGGCCTCGGCGCACGCGGCGTGCTGGGCCAAGGGCGGCCCGGCCTCGACGGCGACCAAACGCGCCCAGACCACACTGGAGCGCTGGCACGCCGTCCACGACCTACTCGATGCCGGTGTCGGGCTCCTCGAGTGCGCCCGCCGCCTGCAACTGGCGCTGAACACCATCAAACGCTACGCCCGCGCCGCCGAGCCCGATCGGATCCGCACCGCCCCGCTCTATCGCACCACCCTGGTCGACCCCTACCGCGACTACCTGCGCGAACGACGCGCAGCCGACCCGGCCGTATCGGTACAGCAGCTCCTGCGGGAGATCAAGACCCGCGGCTATACCGGCAGCCAGAACCTGCTCTACCGCTACATCAACCAGGGCCGGGTCGAGGCCGACCGCCGCCCGATCTCCCCGCGCCGCCTGACCGGCCTGATCATGACCGATCCCACCCACCTGTCCGACAAGCAGCGGTCCCTGGTCGACGAGCTCGCCGGTCGCTGCCCGCAGATGAAGGCCCTGGCCGGCCACGCCCGATCCTTCGCCGCGCTGCTGCGCCCCGAGCAGGCCAACGCCGAGCGGCTGCAGCAGTGGATCGACGAGGTCCGGGCAGAGGACCTGCCCCACCTGCACGCCTTCACGCGCGGGCTCGACCAGGACCGGGACGCGGTCACCGCCGCCTTTACCCTACCGTTCCACAATGGCCGCACCGAGGGCGTCAACACGAAAACGAAGCAGCTGATGCGCCAGATGTACGGCAGGGCCAGCTTCCGCCTCCTCCGCCACCGAATTCTGCTCGGATCCGATCACTGACCGCTACCACCGGATTTGCGACAGAGCCAAGTTTCTGACAGTCCCTCGATTGACATCGACGGTGAGCACTGCCGGCCGCGATGATGTCGTTTCGTTTGGAGAGGTGATATGGGCTTGATCGGGGTTCAGGGAGGGCCTTCTACTTCGGGAGCACAGTCATCGTCTCGGTGGTTCGAGACGGACGCGGTTCCTGAAGGTTCTCGGAGGTGTCGGTTTCGTGGCGGCGTGGACGAGGCGTTTGACACTGCGGACACTGATGCCGTATTGGGTTGCGAGGTCACGTTGCCAGACGCCGGAGTTGAATGCGGTGACCAGCGCGGCTCGTTGTTCGGGGGAGAGGCGCTGGTGCAGCGGGCGGGGTCTCCGGCTTGAGATGTCCTCTATGGTGTATTCGGCTGCCGTGTCCGAGCGCCAGGAAGGGCCCGAGATCCCGTCATCGCCGTCAGTGGGCCGGACAGGCGTCCGAGCAGGCTGTCTACCTGCGGCGGCGTGTTCAAATAAGCGATGGTTAGGTCGACTGCTCAGAGGGGACCGTGAGGTCCCCTTTCTCATGCCTGGTCGGCGGGTACCGCATGCTCAAGCACGGCCTCGTTACTGCCCGGTCGACCGGACGCCGTCGGGGTTTTGCCGGGGTGCGGTGGCCTGCTTCAGGAGTCCGGCGGCGCGGGCCGTGCCGATCAGCGGGGCGACGTCGGTGGAGCGGGCTCGCCGGACTCGTACTCGGGCCCCCGCGGTCGGGCTCGCCTCGGTCAGGCCCTCGAGCAGCGGGCCGTGGACCAGATCCCAGGAGTTGGCGATGGAGCCGCCCACGACGACGACCTGGGGATCGAACGCCTCCACGGCCGGAGCGATGCACGCGCCGAGGGCGTACAGGCTGCGGTAGAAGATCGTGCGGGCGACGCCGTCGCCCCGCTTCGCCTCGCCTGCGATCTCGTGGACGTCCAGGACGCGACCGGTCCGTTCGGTGTAGGCCCGCGTGATGGCGCGCCGCGACACGGTCTCCTCGATCGGGCGGCCCTGCCAGTGCAGGAGGTGGACCGAGCCGCCCGGCGGGAGCCCGGGGGCATCGGCCACCGGCGTGCCGGTGGACAGGAAACTGGAGCCGACGCCGGTGCCGAGGGTGAGGAAGACCGCTCGCTGGACGTGGGAGTCCAAAGTGACCCATTCGCCCATGGCGAATGCGTCGGCATCGTTGACGAACACGAACTCGGCCGCGACGCCCTCAAGGCGCCGACGCAGGCCGTCGGCGATGTCGACGCCCTTGAGCGCGCCGAACTTGTCGACTCCCGTGAAGTCGCCGACGCCGTGGGCGTAGTCGAACGGGCCGGGTATCGCGATCCCCCATCGCAAGGTGGTGCCGGCCCCGACCGTGCGGGCGGCGGCCGCGAAGTCGTCGAGCAGCCTGTCGGCGGACGCCGCGGCGTCGATGCCGAACCTGGCCTCTTCGAGCACGGTCCAGTTCGCCGGGTCCACCAGGGCGGCGGTGACGTGGGTGCCACCGATCTCCAGCAACGGCTGTGCGCTCACGACTGCCTCCCTTCCCGGGCTGCCGCGACCAGGCCCACCCCGGGCTGCGAGCGAGCGTACAGGGTCGCCTGCAGCGCGTGGTACAGGTCGGGTTTGCCCGCCCACGTGTCCCCCTTCGGCGTGCCGTCCTCGTCCAGCTCGTGCCACCAGCCGCCCCCTCGCCGGTCGATGTGGAAGCGGGCGACGTAATCCCAGAACGCCCGGTACCAGCGTTCGTATTCGCCCTCGCCGGCGGCCCCGGCAAGGGCGACCGCGGCACCGATCGCCTCGGCGAGCACCCAGTGCATTCGGGCCGGGTTGACCGCTCGGCCCTCGAAGTCGACGCTGTACCCGACGCCGCCGCGAGTGCGGTCCCAGCCGTCGGCGACGCCGGCCGCGAACAGCTCGCGGGCGGCGTCCACCGCCCACGGAGCGCGCCCGGGCAGCAGCGCGTCGAGCTGCAGGAGGAGGCGGCTCCACTCGAACCAGTGCCCGACGAGGCTGCCGAAGGGGCGGAACCGGTCGTCGGGTCTATCGGCGTTGTAGTCGGGGACGACTCTCCAGGCCGCGTCGAAATGCTCCGGGACCCGCCATCGCCACTGGCGCGCGCCCGCGTCGATGAGCCGTTCGGCGATGTGCAGCGCCCGTACCGCGTACCGGTCGTCATCGAGCGCCTCGGCCGCGGCCATGTACGCCTCCGCGAGATGCATGTTCGCGTTCTGCCCCCGGTAGCCGGGTTCGGCCAGGACCCAGTCGCGGGTGCAGGCGTCGGTGGCGGCCCGGTCGTCGGCCCGCCAGAACCGCTCGTCGACGACCCGCAGGGCCTCGGTGAGCGTCTCGGCTCCACCGGGGAGTCCGGCCTGCGTCGCCGAGGCGCCCGCGAGGATCACGAACGCGTGCGCGTACGCGCTCTTCGCGCTGTCCGCGATGCCGCCGTCCGGGGTGAGGGCGGCGAACCATCCGCCGTCTTCGCCGTCCGCGAACCACTCATCGAGGGTCCGCAGGCCGTGGGAGGCGATGTCGGCCGCTCCGGGGCGGCCGCGGAGGTGTTCGAGCGCGAAGCAGTGGATCATCCGGCAGTGCAGCCACAGTTCGCGATCGGCGCCGGTCTCGGGTCGCCCCGCGGCGTCCAGGGGCGAGTAGCCGACCCGGTCGTCGAGCGCGTGCGCCTCGTAGAAGGCGAGGAGTCGGCGCTCCTCGTCCGCGAGCCACTGGTGGTGCGCGGGACTGCGCATCCACGACGGTCCGGCGGTGCTCATCGGGGTCTCCTCCTTGTCATGGCGGTTCGGTTCGTCCTCGGGCCCTGAACCGAGTCAGTCGAGCAACGTGGTGGGCAGTTGGACCGTCCGCGGCGGCGGGTCGGGAACGTCGCTGTCCAGCCGCTCGACGACCATGCGGGCGGCGGTGCGCCCCAGCTCGCGCGCGTCGTGGTCGATCACGGTGAGCGGGAAGGGCATCATGTCCGACAGCTCGAAGTCGTCGAACCCCATGACGCGCATGCGGTCGGTCGGGACCCGCCGCTCGGAGAGCGCGCGGATCACGCCGACGGTGTTCCGGTTGTTCTCGCTGAACACCGCGGTGGGCGGATCGGGCACCTCGAGCAGTTCGAGCATCGCCCGGCGCGCGGCGTCGGGGTCGTTCTGCCCGACGCGGATGAGCGCCGGATCGAGCGGCAGCCCCGCGCTGGTGTGCGCGCGCCTGAACCCGTCCAGGCGGCGCCGGCTGGTGAAGATGGACATGATGTTGCCGACGTACGCGATCCGCTCGTGGCCCTCGGCGACGAGCCGCCGCGTGCCCTCGTAGGCGCCCGCGACGTCGTCGATGAGCACCGTGTCGGCCGCCAGCCCTTCGAGCTGGCGGGAGGCGAGCACGAGTGGGACACCGCCGATCTGCTCGGTCTCGAGGTGCTCCGAGCCGGTCCCCGAAGGGACGACGATCAGCCCGTCGACCTGGCGCCCCACGAAGTCGTGGACGAGCGTCTTCTCCCGCTCGGCGTCCTCGCCGCTGTTGCCGGCGAGCATGCGGATGCCGCCGCCGGCGAGCACCTCCTCGGCGCCGAGTTGCAGCTGCGCGTAGTAGGGGTTGGCGACGTTGGTGATGATCACGCCGATCAGGCCGGTCCGCTGCCCGGGGCGGATGCTGCGTGCGTTCTCATTCCTGTGGTAGCCCAGCGCGGCGACCGCTTCCAGCACGGCCAGTACCTTCTCCGGTCGGACGTTCTTGCCGCCGCGCAGGGCCCGGGAGACCGTCATCGGTGAGACGCCGGCCGCGGCCGCGACGTCGTGGATGGTGGGCGCGGTGGAGCGCTGAACCGATTTGGGGCTTGCGGTGTCGGCGTTGTCCAGGGCGTCCATATGATCGCTCACCCTTTCCGCTCTCCGGTGCGAACCTCGCCCGCGTCCGCCGAACGCCTCACCGGGCGGCCCGCAGACTCGACACGAAGAACCGCTGGCAGGTCAGGAACAGGACGACCGTCGGCAGCGACGCCACGATGGCGGCCGCGAGCACGACCGGCGGCCCGAAGGTCGAGAAGCCGCCGTCGATCTCGGCCAGGGCCGCCATGACCGGACGCCGGTCGGGGCTGGTCGTCAGCGTGATCCCGAACAGCAGGTCGTTCCACACCCAGGTGAACTGGAAGATGAACGCCGCGAACAGCGACGAGCGGATCAAGGGGAGGTGGATGGAGCGGAACAGCCGCGCCCACCCCGCGCCGTCGAGCTTGGCCGCTTCGGTGACCTCCGGCGGGATCGTGGTGAGGTAGTTGCGCACGATGAAGAACGCGAACGGGACGCAGATCGCCGAGTAGATGAGGATCATGCCGAGGTTCGTGTCGTAGAGGCTCATGGACACGTAGCTGCTGAACAGCGGCGCGAGGAAGATCTGCAGGGGCAGGAGCGTCCCGAGGTAGACCAGCCAGAACCACACGGTCGGACGCTTGACCGGCATCACCACGACCGCGAAGCCCGCCATGCCCGCCGCGAGCACGGCGATGCCCGCCGACACCGACGCGTAGAGCAGGCTGTTGAGCATGCCGTAGCCGAGCTGGGACTCCGTCCAAGCGGTCGCGAGGTTGTCGAAGAAGCCGAATCCGATCGGCAGCCACGACGGGGCGCCGCCGTAGCGCTCGGCGCTGGTGAACGCGTTGACGACGAGCAGGTACAGCGGGATCGCCCACACGACCGCGAGCGCGTAGAACAGGATGTTGCGGATGATTCGAGCCATGGTCAGCCTCGCTTGTACTGGTGTCGCAGGTAGAACCACGATGCGCCGACGACGATGACGGAGAGGACCACGGCCACGGCGGCTCCCGCCCCGTAGTCGCTGAGGATGAAGGTCTGGCGGTACATCGTGACCGCGAGCGTCTCCGAGGCCGCTCCGGGACCGCCCTTGGTGAGCAGCCAGATCAGGTCGAACACGCGCAGGCTGTTGGCGATCGACATGCCGATGACGACGATCGTGACCGGGCGCAGCTGCGGCAGGATGACGTGCCAGAACAGCCGCAGGCCGGAGGCGCCGTCGAGTTCGCCGGCCTGCACGACCTCCTTGGGGATCGCCTGGAGGCCGATCATGAAGAGGATGACGGTGACGCCGGTGGCCTGCCAGGTGCTGGCCACGATCATCACGATCGTGTTGGTGGGCCACGTCAGCAGCCAGCCGCTCGCGGCCGCGTCGCCGCCGAAGAACTC
This sequence comes from Glycomyces arizonensis DSM 44726, assembly GCF_000482705.1. GTDB lineage: Bacteria > Actinomycetota > Actinomycetes > Mycobacteriales > Micromonosporaceae > Glycomyces > Glycomyces arizonensis. The sequence goes on from NZ_AXWO01000007.1 coordinate 6,706, forward strand.
GATCGCCTGGTTGAGCGCGCCGTCGGAGCGGAGGATGAAGCCCCAGATGACCGCGGTGGCGGTGCCGGAGAGGGCGTAGGGCAGGACGAACACGTATTTGAGCCAGCGGCCGCCGGGCACCGCGTTGGTGAGGACCGCGATCAGCAGCCCGATGCCGACGGGGAGGATCAGCGTCCCCACGGTCCACAGGAGCGTATTGAGCAGGGACCGGACGAAGGTCGGGTCCTCCAGCAGCGCGACGTAGTTGTCGAAGCCGATGAAGGACGAGGTGAACCCGTCGTCATCGGTGAGGCTCTGGTAGGCGGTCGCGACGAACGGGACCAGCAGCATGACCCCGACCAGCGCCACGGGGCCGACCAGGAAGGGGACGGCCGAAAGGCGGTCCTTCGTCCGCAGGGAGAGGCGGGGGCGCGGGTTGCCCGCCCCCGCCTCGGTCCGTTGCTTCTCGAGCAGCGCCATCGCTATGAACCCGCGTCCCACTTCGCCCACTCCTCGTCGGCGAGCGCCTGCAGGTTCTCGAGGGTGGGCATGATGTTGGCTTCGGACGGATCGGCCATGAAGGCGCCGAGGTACTGCACGCCGCCCTCGATCAGGGCGGGCGGGCTGGCCTCCCAGTAGCGGACCAGTTCGGTCGGCGTCTGGGCGCTCACGGCCTCCAGCACGGTCCCCAGGATCGGGTCGTCGGTGGTGACCTGCGGGTTGGCGGAGGTGTCCTTGATGTTCTCGACCCAGACCTGCTGCACGGCCGGGTCCAGCCAGTTCGCCATCGTCTCCAGCGCGGCCTCCTGCTTCGGGGTCTTCTCGGCCACCGAGATGACGCCCGATTCGACGATCGTCGACGGCGCCGCGTTCGGGTCGATCATCGGCAGCAGGAACGCCGAGTAGTCGCCCTCGCCGAGGCCCGCCTCGGCGAACGTGCCGTTGCGCCAGGTGCCCATCGGCACCTGCGCGACCTCGCCGTTCGCCAGCAGCGAGGGCTCGGAGTCCCACGCGACGTCGGCGGCGGTGAAGTACCCCTTGGCGTACATCTCGGACCAGATCCGCATCGCCTCCTGGGTGGTCTCGTCGGTGTACTTCGCCTCGCCGGCCATCAGGGCGACGTAGAACTGCGGGTCGAGCTTCGACAGGAGCTCGGCGAACCAGATGGACGAGGTCCAGCCGGCCTCCTGGGTGGCGAACAGCGGGGTGACTCCCGCGTCCTTGAGCGCGGCGTTGTTCTGGTCGAACTCCTCCCAGGTCGTCGGCGGTGCGATGCCGACCTCGTCGAAGACGTTCGTGTTGTAGAACATGACCCAGTAGCTCTTGTACATGGGCATGCCGTAGACCTTGCCGTCGTAGCTGAAGCTCTCCCTGGTCTCGGGGTTCACCCAGCCCTTGTCGACGGCCGATTCCCACTGCTGCGAGAGGTCCGCCAGGCCGCCGGAGCGGGCCAGGTCCTGGAGGCGGTAGCCGTTCCACCACTTCACCAGGTCGGTGGTGCTCTCGGTCTGGAGCGAGGAGCGGACGACCTGCTGGTAGTTCTCGGTCGAGGGGACGTTGCGCGGTTCGATCCCGTATCCGGTGATCGCCTCGAGTTCGGCTCCGGCGAGCTTGTACGCGTCGGTGAAGTCCGCCCGGTCGCCGTTGAGCGTCACGGCGTCCGAGCTGCCGCCGCCCGAGGACGAGCCTTGGGAGCAGCCGGCGAGGCCGATGGCGAACGGGACGCCGCCGACGGCCGCCGCGACGAGCGACCGGCGTTTCATGCCGTACGAGCGATACATGTGTGATCCTCCTTGATCTGAGGGGGTCAGGGGTTCGGATGCCGATCGCCGCATGGACGGTTGGTATCGTTACCAATCTCGTTGCGACGACAGTACCAGCTTCCCCACGGGCCCCGCCAGGTCGTCGGTCGAGAAAATCGCGAACCGCCGATCCGCGCCTCCGCGGCGTCCGCGGCGCCGTGCGGGCACCGATCGAACACCCCGGGCGCGAGCCGGGGACCTGGCACGATGCCGTCCGGTCCGGTCCTGCGAGGACCGCGGCGCCGCCGCCGGCGGACCGGGCGCCGCCCGAATCGTCGCCCCGGATTTCTTCGGCGGTCATCGTCCGTCTGTTTACTGGACCGGCCGAATATGGTATCGATACCAATGCGGCTGCGACGCACCTTGCTCGCCAGCCCCCCGGAGATGAGGCTCGAAACATGCGAAGAGAATCAGCGGTACCGGCCGCGAGCGCCTACTGGCGCTTCGCGATCGGTCTGGCGCTCACCGGCCTGATGTCGGTCCTGCTCGTCGTGGACGCGTCGCGCCCGGCGACGGCCGATCCGCCGCAGCGCGACTACGTGGACCTGGTGAATCCCTGGATCGAATCGGATCTCAGCCGCTTCTTCTTCTTCCAGTCGGCCAGCCAGCCGTTCGGGTTCGTCAAGCTCCGCCCCGACACGAGCACGCACCACTCGCGCGGCACCGGCTACCACTGGAACGAGAACGAGGTCAAGGGGTTCAGCCATATCCACGACTGGCAGCTCTCCGGCGTCCAGGTGATGCCGACGACCGGGACCGACGTCCCCAAGCTCGAGGGCGACACCGGCTGGCAGTCGCCGGTCGACCACGAGGAAGGCGAGATCGCCGAGCCCGGTTACCACCGGCTCGAGTTGGACCGGTACGGCATCACCGCCGAGCTCACCGCCACCGAGCGGGTCGGCATGCACCGCTACACGTACAACGAGGCCGGTCCCAGCGAGATCATCGTCAACCTCGGCGGCCAGCTCGGCGAGGCGGAGATGGAGAACGCCCGCGTCACCAAGGTCGGCGACCACACCATCGAGGGCTACGTCGTCCAGCACGGCGACCGGTCGATCCACCCCTCCACGAAACTGTTCTTCACCATCGACTTCGACCGCCCCTTCGACTCCCTGCACGGATGGGCCGAGGGGTCGCTGGTGAACGGCGGCGGCGCGGTCGACGAGGTGTCGGGCGAGGACATGGGCGTCTACGTCCGCTACGACGACCTCGACGCCGGTGAGCAGGTCCAGATGAAGGTCGGCCTGTCGCTGACCGGCATCGAGGGCGCGCGCCGGAACCTCGAGACCGAGCTGCCCGGCTGGGACTTCGACGCCACCAGGCAGGCCTCGCAGCAGGAGTGGAACGAGATGCTCGGCCGGATCGACGTCCAAGGCGGCAGCCACGAACAGCAGGTGAAGTTCTACACCGACCTGTTCCACGTGCTGGCCGGACGCAGCGCGATCAGCGACGTCGACGGCCGGTACCTGGACGCCACCTGGGGAGACGACCGGATCGGACAGATCCCGCTCGACGGCGAGGGCGAGCCGGAGTTCGCGATGTACAACTACGACGCGCTGTGGCTCACCCAGTGGAACCTGAACTCGGTGCTCGGCATGGCCTACCCCGAGATCTACTCCAGCCTGGTGCGGTCGCAGCTGCAGATGTACGAGGACGGCGGGCTGCTGCCCCGCGGCCCCGTCGCCGGCGACTACTCGATGATCATGACCAGCTCACCGGTGACGTCGTTCATCGCGGGCGCCTACAACAAGGGCATCCGCGACTTCGACATCGACCTGGCCTACGAGGCCATGCTGGACGCGCAGTCGGTCGGCGGCCTGTTCGACAAGGGGTCGCAGGACTACGACAGCTGGGACGGTGACGGCATTCGCGGGTACCTCGATCTCGGATACGTGCCGGGCAACGCCGGCGAGACGTTGGAGTACGCCTACCAGGACTGGACCTTGGCGCAGCTGGCCGGTGAGCTCGACGCCACCGGCGTCAACGCCGCGCAGTTCGCCGATGTGGCGGTCTCCAGCGGGCTCGACGAGTCGGACGCGTCCGGCGAACGGGCCGTCGACGGCCGCCCGAGCCGGGCGCCGACGCCGACCGAATGGCGGTCCGACGGCGAGGAGCACCCGTGGATCGAGCTGTCCTGGGAGCAGCCGCGGAACGTCGACACGGTCGTGCTGAGCGATCGATTGAGCGAGGACTCCAATGCCAACAGCGGCGTCCTCACCTTCAGCGACGGCACACAGGAGACGGTCACCGACATCCCCGACAACGGCGAGGAGCGCACGATCGAATTCGAGCCCAGGCAGGTCGAGTGGGTGAAGTTCGAGGCCACCGGCGGCAGCGGCCCCGACGTCGGCCTGAACGAGTTCGAGGTGTGGGACGACACCGACGTCCACGACTACCTGATGGAGCGATCACGCAACTGGCGCAACGTCTTCGACCACGACACGGGCTTCAGCCGCCCCCGGGGCGCCGACGGCAACTGGAAGGAGCCGTTCGACCCGCTCTCCAAGGACGGCTTCGTCCAGGCGCCCTCCTGGCAGTCCACCTGGTTCACCGTGCACGACGTGATGGGCCTGGCCAATGAGCTCGGCGGCACGCAGGCGTACGCCGACAAGCTCAACTACGCGTTCGAGGAGTCCGAGGACGAGCACTTCATCTCCGATTACGAGGGCGGCTACGTCAGCTACGGCAACCAGCCGGGCCTGGAGATGGCGCACCTGTTCAACTACGTCGGCAAGCCGTGGCTGACGCAGTACTGGGTGCGGCAGGTCAACGAGACGACCTACGGCTCGATCGCGACGGACGACGGCTACGGCCACCACGATGAGGACCAGGGCCAGATGGGCGCGCTCAGCGCGCTGATGTCGATGGGGCTGTTCGAGGTGACCGGCGGCGGGCTCTCGCGGCCCGTGTACGACATCACCTCGCCGGTGTTCGACGAGATCACGATCGAGCTGCATCCGGACTACTACGACGGCGGCCGGTTCCGGATCCTCACCCACGGCAATTCGGACGAGAACATGTACATCCAGCGGGCCGAGCTCGACGGCCAGTCGCTGAACAACTCGTGGTTCCACCACGACCAGCTCACCGACGGCGGCACGCTGGAGCTCTGGATGGGCGCCGAACCCGACGAGGACTGGGGCGTCGAGGAGCTGCCCCCGTCGGAATCCGAGCCCGCGGCGGCCGTGGCGTCCTTCGACGACGACGCTCCGCGCGTCGACCCGGGAGGCCGCACGACGGTGGCGCTCAACGTCGCGAACCACGGCGACGAGCCGATCACGGTCCATTGGGACCTGTCGGAGGAGCCCGAGGAGCTCAAGGTCACGCCGAAGGCGGGCGCGGTCCGCGTGGCGCCCGGCGAGACGGCCACGCGGGAGGTCAGGATCGAGGCCCCGGCCGACGCCCCCGAGGGCACCTACCGGGTCGCACTCGACGCGCACACCGTGCGGGGGACGCCGCTGCCCGAGACCGTCGCCTACGTGCAGGTGGCACCGGCGGTGTCGCTCACCTGGGCGCCCGACGAGTTCGGCCTGCTGCAGGACACCCCGGCGACCATCAGGGCCACCATGGTCAACAACGACACCGATCGGACCAACAGCGCCGAGGTCGGCCTGGAGGCCCCCGAAGGCTGGACCGTCGAACCGGACCATCGACAGATCGACCTGTCCGGCGGCGAGACCGTCGGCGTCGACTTCACGGTGACACCGCCGGCCGACGCGTCCGGCGCCGAGCAGCTCACCTTGACCGTCGACGGGGACTGGGGCGGCCTCAGCCATCCGATCGAGACGACCGTCAGCGCGAAGGTGGCGCTCATAGGCGCGATCGACACCCGGTCCACGGAGTTCGCACTGTCGCCGGACGGCTACGGCGACTATCCGGAGCAGTTCCCCGATGGCGTCGACTTCACCGTCGGCACCGACGATCCGGCGACGGATTGGAGCTACATCCAACCGGGGCCGGGCGACTCGTGGGCGCAGAGCGCGTCGTCGGACTTCACCCTGCGGTTCGATCTCGATCAGGTGCCCGAGGACGGTCTCGCCCTCACCGCGTGGCTGCTCGACACCCAGCAGGCGCTGCCGCCGTCGATCGAGGTGTCCCTCAACGGCCACCCGCCGACGACGGTCGAACTGCCCGCGGGCGGCGGCGACGGCTACCACTGGGAGTACGGGGAAGGGGCCGCCGACGGCATCCAGCCGTCGCAGCTCGACGCCCTCCTCCCCGCGGATCAGCTGGTCTCGGGCGAGAACACCGTCACCATCGCCAACACCGACGGCTCATGGCTGGTCTATGACGCGATCGGCATCCACGGGACGAGCTGACCTTGTCCGCACGCTGATGCGGGGGCGCCGCGGGCACTGACGCGGCGCGCCGCGGACGATGCCGGATCGTGCAGTGTTCCAGGCCAGAGGCTCAGCCTCTGGCCTGGATTTTCGTTCGATGCGGCGCGTGGCGTAATCTGGTGCCCAGCCAAGCAAAGGCGAATCCCGTTCAAATCGAGGACGCTGAGGTTCATGAGCATCCGGCCGGACCACGCGACGTTCCCCGAGCCGCTCCCCGTGGTCCTCGCCGCCACGAACATGCAAGCGCTCTCGCGTCTGCTGTCGGACGTCTTCCCCCTGCTCGAACCGGATCCGCGCCTCGGCATCAGGTTCAGCGTCATCCCCGGCTCGGCGTTCGAGCGGGCGGCCCACGACTTCCTCGAGACGGCCGGTGTGCCCGTGATCGACTGGGCCGACGTCCGGTCCGCCCGCCCGCACCTCATCATCTCGTGCAGCCCTTCCCGCAAACTGTTCGGAACGCGGGCGAAGTTCATGATCCTGCCCCACGGCGCCGGGCACAACCGCAGGCGCGCCGACTTCGACGGACGGATCTACGGGCTCGCCCCGCAGCAGATCCTCCTGCGCAGGCGGTTGCTGCCGTGGGCGAAGGCGCGGACCCCCGACTTCCTCGCACTGGCGGGCGAGGCCGGGAGGCGTCTGCTGCGGCGGCACTGCCCCGAGGCGGAGCGGGTGTCCAAGGTGATCGGCGACGTGTGCCTTGAGCGGATGCTGCTCAGCAGCGGGCCCGCCCAGCGCCGCCGCTACCGCAAGGCGCTCGGGATCGAGCCCGACCAGGTGCTCGTCGTCTCCTCCTCGACCTGGGGCGATCTGTCGCTGGTCGGGCGCGGACGCCTCGACCTGGTGCCGCGGCTGCTCGCCTCGCTCCCGATGGACCGGTTCCGCGTCGGCGTCATCGCCCACCCGAACATCGAGCACGGCCGGGGCGCGTCGCTGGAGGGCGTCCTGGGGCCGCAGCTGGCGAACGGGCTGATCATGCCCACGCTGCACGACAGCTGGAGGGCGACGCTGATCGCGGCCGACGTCGTCATCGGCGACAGCGGCTCGGTGACCCAGTACGCCGCCGCCATCGGCAAGCCGGTGCTCCTGGCCGCCTTCGGGTTCGACCAGATGACCGAGGGCACCCCGCTGCACCGGTTCGGAAAGGAGTCGGCCTGGCTCGACTTCGACAAGCCCTTCGCGCCGCAGCTGCTCGACGCCATCGAGCGCGGCCAGCCCTTCGACTTCGGCGAGCAGCTGGCCGGCCACCTGACCCCCAGCGAGACGCTGCCCGCCAAGACCTACGAACTGCTCGACACCGAACCTCCGCAGAGGACGGTCAAGCCGAAGTACCTGCCACCGCCGGTGACCGTGCCCCGATGCCGGCCGACCGCCGTCTGGAACTTCCGGATCCGCTTCGAAGCGGGCGGAGCCCACTGGAAGCGGCTGCCCGTCTCAGAGCCCCATGAGGCCTCGGGCACCGTCGTGGCCCGCACCGAGTGCGACGACCCGCGCCTGCTGACGAAGGCGGACGTGGTCTTGAGCCACGATGAGGCCCTGCCGCTCGACCAGGCCCGCGACGTCCTCGACGACCTGCGGTTCGAATGGGCGGCAAGCAGCCTCAGGAGCGTCCGCATCGGACCGGACGCGCTGCTGCTCGCCTCGGAGCGGCTCCCCGCGACCGGCGTCCGCTGCCCCCCGGCGATGCTCGACATCGTCCCGGCGGCCCTGCACGTGTGGCTAACGCAGCATGCGGCGGAGGCGCCGGGCCTCGACGCTGCTGACCCGCTCGTAGGCTTCCAGCGCCGCTTCGAGCCGCCGCCGACGTTCTTCCCCGTCTAGGGCGGCGGCCAGCCGCTCGTGCGACTCCCCTTCGTGCCGCGCCAGACCGGCCTGGCGCATCCAGCCGATCAGCCGGTCGGCCTCCTGGAGCGCACCGGGCTCGCCGCGGGCGGCCCGCAGCACCGCCAATTCCCCCGAGACGAGCAGCACGTGCCTGCCGTCCTCGATCGCGGTGAACCGCTCCAAGGCCCGCTCCAGAAAGGACTCGGCCCGTTCCGGGTCTCCCAGTTCGCGATGCGAGCGGCCGATCGCCATCAGCTGGAGCGCCGCGGCCCTGGCCCGCCCCTCCCGCTCGGCGATCGACAGCGCCTCCTCGTAGCAGGCGATGGCCTCCCGGTACCGGCCCTGCCGGTACCGCGCCCGCCCGAGGAGCGCGATCGCCGATTCGACCAGCTCGCGGTCGCCGTGCTCCGCGGCGGTGGCGCGGGCCTCCCGCAGCGCGCCGTCGGCCTCGGCGAACCGCCCCAGGTCCAGCTGCGTGCGCCCCAGGAACAGCAGCATGCGGGCGCGGTCCACGGGCCGGGTGGCCGCCGCCACCGCGACCTCGTAGCAGCGCGCCGCCTCCTCGGGGTAGGGGACGTTGATGAAGAACGCCCACATGGCCTCCGCCGTCGCCCACGCCTCCTCGTTCCAGCCGTGGAGTGCGGCCATCGTGACCGCGGTGGCGAGCGCGGCGTGGTTGGCCTGGAACCACGCCATGGCCTCGGTGCTCGAATCGAACGGCGGCATGTCGACGTCGTCGGGGACCGGGGCGCGCCGCAGGCGCTCGCCCATGATGATCCGGTCGGCCAGCTGCGCCCGCTTGCAGTACCACCGCAGCGTCGTCCGCATCGCGGTCAGCAGCTCGATGGGGAGTGACTCCCGCTCGGCCCGCCGGGAGGCGTCGCGGCTGACCGACGGCTCGATCAGGCACCACCCGGGCCGCACGCGGGTCACGAGCTGCGCGTTGACGAGTTCGTCGAAGGCGGCCGAGCCGTCGCCGCCGGGCGTGGCGAAGACCGCCAGGACGGATTCCTCGAACTCGCTGCCCGGCAGGACGCTGAGCAGCCGGTACAGCCACGAGGCGGACGGACTGAGCGTGCGGTAGGTGGCTTCGAGCAGGTCCGGATCGGGGTGTTCGACCAGCGCGCGGACGATGTCGCCGCCCGCGTCGGCGCCGCGGCGCCGGGCCCGGATCAGTCCGGCGAGGCGGCGGACGGTGCCCGGCCTGGTGCCGTAGTGCGTCACCAGATCGGTCGCCGGTGCGAGCGCGATCCCTTCGGACATCGCGACGAGCAGCCGCGCGGCGTCCTCCGGCCCCAGTCCGCCGATCTCGTGGTGCACTCCCGCGGCACCGGCGGACGAGCGGAGCGCGAACACCATCAATCCCGAAGTGGCCGAGGCGGGGACGAGATGGAGCCCTTCGGCGGCGTCGTCGGCGCCGTCGACGATGACGAGCATCGACCGGCCCCGCGTCGCCGACCGGTAGTGGGCGAGCAGCCCGCCGAACGTGTCGGCGAGCTGGTCCTTGGGCTGCCCGAGCCGGAGCAGCGCCGACCGGGTCGCCGAGAACAGGTCCTCGTATTCGAGGTCGATGTACAGCTGGCCGTCGGGGTAGTGGTCCTGCAACTGCTGGGCGAGCTTCGCGGCGATCGCCGACTTGCCCGCGCCCGAGGGGCCCGTGACCACCACCGGAGACCGCGCCTCGCCCGCGAGGGAGTGCCGCAGCGCCTCCAGGATCGCCTCGCGGTCGCTCCACGGCCGGGGCGGCAGCGGCACCTCCATCGGCCGGGGCGGCCGCGGTGGGCTCATGTTGATGACGTGGGCTTGGATGAGGTTGTGGATCTGCGTGTCGCGGAACTCGTTTCGCAGGTAGGACTCGTCGTCAGGCATCGCGGCTCCGTTGGTCGGTCATACCAATGGTCCCACGGGTTTCCAGCCCTGACCGGATCAAAACGGCAGCGTACGCCTGTGGGGTGTCCGGTCCGGGAGGCGTTGGCGCCGCACGGAGAGGGCTGTTCGGGGAGGCTGTGGGGGCCGGGTATTGGTGGGAGGTACCGAACGATCAAGGTACGCGAGTAATGCTCGCATGTCTATGGCGCGGGCCGATTCCGCCTTCCTGCGCCGCACGGCGACATGGCGGATCCGAGTCACAGTGGAGCCGGGTGCGCGGCCCCTCAGGCCAGGTCGGCGCTGTGGACCAGCAGGGCGATCTGGGTGCGGTTGTCCAGGCCGAGCTTGGTGAGGACGCTCGAGACGTGGGCCTTGGCCGTGGTGACGCTCATGGCCAGGTCGGCGGCGATCTCGGCGTTGGAATGGCCGCGCGCGATCGCGATCGCCACCTCCCGCTCGCGCGGGGTGAGCGCGTCCAGGGCAGCGCGGGCGCGCTGGTACGTGTCGGCCTGGACGACGGTGCGGTCCATCAGCCGCCGCGTGATGCCGGGGGACAGGATGGGGTCTCCGGCGGCGACCCGCGTGACGGCCTCCACGATCCGGCCCGGCGGCGTGTCCTTGAGCAGGAAGCCGCTGGCCCCGGCGCGCAGCGCGTGGACGATGTTCTCGTCGGTGTCGAAGGTGGTCAGCACGATCACCTCCGGCGCCCGGGGGCGGGCGCGCAGTCGGCGCGTGGCGGTGATGCCGTCGACGCGGGGCATGTGCAGGTCCATGAGGACGACGTCGGGGAAGTGGGCGTCGGCGGCGCCGACGGCCTCGCTGCCGTCGCCCGCCTCGGCGACCACGGTGATGCCCGCGGCGCCGTCGAGCATCATGGACAGTCCGGCCCTGACGAGGGCGTCGTCGTCGACCAGGAGCACGCGGATCACGCCCGCCATGGTAGCCGGGCGGTGAGCCGGAAGCGCCGGTCGAGGCGGGCATGGTTGCAGTGAGCATGGTCGAGCTGCCCGCCGACCAGGCGCACCCGCTCGGTGAGGCCCACCAGGCCGAGGCCGCTGCCGGGCACGGCCGGTGTCGCGTCCGCCTCGGCCAGCGGGTTGCCGATCTCGATGACCAGCTCGCCGCCCGGAGCGCCGCGCAGGGACACCTCGACCGGGCGGCCGGGGGCGTGCTTCCGGGCGTTGGTCAGTCCCTCTTGGAGGACGCGGTAGGCGATCCGTCCGATGGCGGACGGCGGCGCGGCGTCGGGAGTCCCGTCGTGCAGCTCCACGGCCTGACCGGCCTCGCGTGCCTCGTCGAGCAGGCCGTCCAGGTCGGCCAGGGTGGGCTGCGGGCCGCAGTCGTCGGCCTCGCCGTCCTCGCGCAGCAGGCCGATCACCTGCCGCAGCTCCTCCAGCGCCAGGTGGACCCCGTCGCGGACGACTCCGGCGGCGCGGGCGACCTGCTCGGGGGAGGCGTCGGGGCGGTACTCCAGCGCCCCGGCGTGCGTGGCCACCAGGGAGAGCCGGTGGGCCAGCACGTCGTGCATCTCCCTGGCGAGGCCGCGGCGCTCGGCCGCGCGGGCCTCGGCGACGCGCCTGCCCTGCTCGGCTTCGGCGCGGCGGGCCCGCTCGCGCAGCGAGAGGACCAGCTCGCGATGGGAGCGGGCGAGAGTGCCCCAGCCGAGCAGCGCGCCGTAGGTGGCGCAGACGAGCGGCAGCCACCATTCGAACGCGATGACGGTGTCGGGCCGCCACCACCAGAGCCATTGGACGATATGCGCCGCTACGCCGGCGACAGCCACGGCGGCGGCCACGGGGAACCGCCTGCGCCATGCCACCTGGAGGGCGCCGACCGTCGCGGCCGGTGTGGCGACGGGGGAGAGCAGGGCGAGGACGGTCGCGGCGAGCGCGCCGGTCACCGGCCACCACAGCTGCGCGAACGCCGCGAGGAGGGACAGCCCGGCGACCGCGAAGTCCAGCGGCCCCGGCGACTGCCGCCCCCACAGCGACAGGGCGGTGAGCAGGCCGACGCCGACGGCCATGCCGACCATCTCGGGGAGGTTGGGGGCCCTGGGAGGACGCTGCTCGATCACCGGCACATGCTAGCTTCCGGCGCGGCCGCGGCGTCACCTACGAAAGTAGGGGCCGCCTCCCACTCGGGCAGTATGGGGCGCGACCGCGCGCCCGATGCGGCGGCCCGGCCTCCGGGGCGAGGCTGGTCGGCATGAACACACGAATCAGAAGACTCCTCATTGTTCTCGGCGCCTGCGCTGCGGCCCTGGCCCTGTGGGCCGTCGCGGTCCCGGTGGCGGGCGTCGACCTGGCCGTCGACCAGGGCGGCACCGAAACGGCGGTCGGGCCCGGGTTGGTCGCGGCATCGAGCCTCGCGGCCGGGCTGGCCGGATGGGCGCTCCTGGCCGTCTTGGAGCGGTCCGCGGCCCGCGCCGGACGCATCTGGACGATCATCGCTGTGACGGTGCTCGCAATTTCGGCGCTGGGTCCGCTCGGCGCGATCGGCGCCGCGGCGACGTCGGTGCTGCTCGGGATGCATGTGGTCGTCGCGGCCGTGCTCATTCCGGGTCTGGCGCGCCGCTGACCGCACCGGCGATGTCGCTGTCCGGTTCGCGCGGGCGGAGAAATTGTCGGTGCCGTCCGTAGCCTCGATGAGGTAGGTGAATGACTCCGCGTAGTCGATACGCGACTGAACGAACGGACAGTGCGATGGATGCACCGAAGCCGACCGACAGTTCACGACACCACGGGCAGCGCCAGGCGCGGCCCCCGACCGGTTCGAGCGAGGCGAGGGGCCCGGCGGCCGAGCTCATCGCGAAGGACGTGGCCTTCGAGGCGATGAAGTGGCTGCTCCGCTTCGACGGCGACGCCTCGCGGCTCTCGGAGCTGGGCCTGGCGGCCCTGGAATGGGCCGGCGCCCGGCCCGACGAGCGCGACGCCTATCTGCTGCGGGGCGAACCGGCCCCGCGCCGCGAGGCGCGGCCGGGGCGCTTCGTCCGCAACACCCGCGACCGGGTGTGGGTGACCAAGCCGATCCTCAAGGCGCGCGGCTGGACCGACACCGCGATCCGCGACTTCCTCCCCGACGCCGAAGGGTTCAAGCCGAACCCGCGGTTCACCGAGAACGGCAACCCGATGCCGGTCTGGCTTCCGGAGACCGTCGCCGAGGCCGAGGCGACGCCGGAGTGGCAGCAGTGGCTGCAGAAGTCGCTGAAGCGGCGGGGGACGACGCTGCACGAGGTCGCATCGGCCTCGGGCGGCGGCTTCCGCCGCCGCCTCGATGCGGTGCAGGAAGCCGTGGACGCCTATCTCCGGGCGCAGATCACCCGCAGGTCGGCCGGGGTCGGCGGGAAGGAGGTGGCGGCCGAATAGGGCCGGTGGACGGGTGAGCGGGGGCCGCCGCCGGGTGTGATCAGGCGCGGACCGGTTCGGCGGCCCGCTCCGCCGCGAGGAGCTCGGCCCGCTTCCAGCGGTGGAGCACGAACGGCGCCAGCGGGACCACCGCCGCCACGAGGGCCACCAGCGTCATGCCGAGGCCCCATCCCAGGCGGCGGCGAATGACGAGGGTCGCCACCACCAGCAGCACGAACAGCAGACCGTGGAGCGAGCCCAGCGGCATCACCAAGTCGATCTCCGAGATACGGCTCAGGAGGGAGCCGAACACCAGGAGCAGGACGAAGGACCAGCCTTCGGCCAGCGTCAGCATGCGGTAGCGGAAGACGGGATTGGCGAACACGGTGTACCTCGCATCGGGTGGTCGTGCCGGGTCTGATCTGCATCGTAAGCGCACCGTATCGGGGTGACGCCGCTCGCTCGGCTCGGTGATGCCGGGGATCACCGAGCCGTGCGCCGGAGCGGTGCGCTGAGGCCGTGCACTGGAGTCGTGTGCCGAGGTTGCGTGCCGGGGCCGTGCGCCGAGGAGGTGACAGGTGCGTGCGTGAGGCCGACGCCGACCGCCCGGTCCGCGGCCGCGCCATGGGAAAGGCGACAGGTGCGAGCGTGGGTTCGACTCCACCGCACGTTCACGCCGTGCGTGAGGCGGGCGCCTGCGGCGGGGTGGAGTTTTGCGGACCGGGTGACGTTCACGCCGTGCGTGGGGGCGGGCGACGGGTGCGCGCGTGCGTCCGGCGACCGCGTCTGCGGCGAGTTCGCCAACGCGAACTGCGCACCGAGGCGTGCGCCGGTCCGACCAGGTCAGCATCGGCGGCCCCGCGTTTGCCGGTCGCACACCGCGAACCGCGACAACGCCTTGACGACGGTGGCGTCGGACCCGCTTGCCAGGCGTACACCGAGACGCGCGTGGGTTCGTCCTACCGGACAGCGACTTCCAGGCGGGGGTGCGGTGCGCACCGAGGCGCGCGGGGCGACCGGAGGGAGGCTGCGCCCTCTCGCGGAGGTCGCCACCGTCCGGGCGGGTCTGACCTCCCGAGGCGAGGCGTTCCGCGAGGCGGCGCTGCGGCCGGCGTACGGCCGTGTCGAACGCCGGTGCTCTGGAACGCGGTCCACCGCCGAACGCCGGTGCTGATGGGACCGCCGTTGACCCGGAACCGGTGTTGGCGTGATCACATTACAGTGAGGATCGAATCCGACTCATCCCCGAGGAGTCACCGTGAACGATCGCCAGCAGTCGAACGGACCCTCCCAGCCGGGCCAGTACCCGCCGATCCAACCGGCGCCCGGCCATCAGGCACCCGGTCGCACGTCGCCCGGCCAGATGCCGCCGGGACCGCCGCCGCGGAGCAGCGGGCTGCGACTCGGCCTCGGTCTTGCGCTCCTGGCCCTCACCCTGGTCCCCACCCTCTTCGCCTACATTCTCCCCACCCTGCGCACGCTCACCATGAGCTTCGAATCGGGCAATTTCCTGAGCGGGACCGAATCGGTGGGCGGGGCGAATTTCGAACACCTCTTCAGCGACGGCGACTTCTTCGCCGGGATGCTGCCGGTCGCCGTCGTCGCCCTCAGCACCGTCGTCTCGGGCGCCGTCGTCGCCTCGCTCGTCGCCTGGTGCCTGCACCTCGCCGGAACCGGGGCCCGCATGGCCGCCAGGATCGTCTGCGGCCTCGCCGTCGTCGCCTTCGCTCCGGCCGCTCTGGTCGTCGCCTGGTTCCTCAGCACCTACGACCAAGGCACCTTCGGGGACGCGGGCCTGCTCAACTGGACGGGACTCATCTCCGGCGTGGTCTTCGGATCCGGTGTCCTCGTCGCCCTCGCCGCCTTCAGGGGCGGCGACGGTCCTGCGAGACCCGCCGCGACCGTCGTGACCGCCGCGGGGCTCACCGCCTTCGCGCTGACCGCCGCGGCGCTCCAGACGTTCACCTTCACCTACATCGTCGGCTTCCCCACCGAGCCGGGCATGGTCCCGCTGTACCAGGTGTTCTTTCACGGGTTCACCACCGGCGACTTCGGATACGGCGCGGCCGAGGCGGTGCTGCTGCTCGCCATCCTGGCCGTGCTGGGGATCGGTGCGGCCCTGCTGTTCATCCTGACCCGGACCCGCATCGAGGTCACGCCCGGACCGGGCGAGCCCAGGGCGTTCCGGGCCGGGCCGGGCGTGCCGGGAATCCTGCTGCTGATCGCGTTCGCGGCGGGCGTCGTCTTCAACCTGCTGCCGTGGCTGACGCGCATGACCGGCGGTCCGCACGGGGGGAGCGACGCCACCGACATCATGGTCCGCACCTGGGGTCCACCGCTCATCACCACAGGGGTCGCCTTGGTGGCCGCGCTCGCGGGCGCCTTCGCGATCGGTGTGCTGCGTCCCCTCGGAGACGGCTCGCGCTGGCTGCTGCTGCTGTTCGCCCCGTGGCTGTTCGTTGGCTCGGGCCCGCTGGTGCTGGCCAACTACGAGGCACTGGTCGAAGCCGACGCGCTGTCCACCTTCACCGCGCTCATACCCCGAGCCTGGATCGCCGTCCCCGCGCTGTTCGTGTTCACCGCCCTGTTCTGGGGGCTGGAGGACCGCCGCCGGTCGGCGACGGCGCTCGGCACGCCCTCTGCGAAGGCGAACGGCGCGTTCGCCGCCGCGGCCTGGCCGCTCGTCGCCCTCGTCGGCATGGTCGTCTGGATGGTGAACGCGAACGACACGGTATGGCAGGCCTTCACCGTGGACCCGGACAACCCGACGGCCATGATCGCGCTGTTCGACTCGCTCAATTCGTTCGGCGTCCGGGACGGCGGCCTCGGCATCGGGTACCCGATCGTGCTGCTGGTGGTCTTCGCGGCCGCGATGGTGGCGGCCGCAGTGCTCTACCTGCCGCGCGTCGGCGTCCGCGTCGGACGCCGCTGAATCCGGCTACGCGAGCTTGAAGCCCGCCGCGACCGCGAGCTCCCCGGCGATCTCGACGGCCTGGTCGGCCGTGATGAGCGCGCCCTTGAGGCTCATCAGGCCGCTCACGCCGCTCAGGTCCGAGCGGCGCATGTCGCACCCCTGCGCCTTCGCCACGCGCGCGAAGTCCGCGCCGGGGAACGCGCAGTCGATGAACACCGCCTTCGACAGGTCGCCCAGGAAGGACGCGTTCATGAAGCGGCACCGCTCGAAGACCACCGCGCCCTTCGCGGTGCCGATCGATATCCCGGCGAAGTCGGCGCGGCAGTCGGCTATGTAGACGTCGGTGGCCATGGAGAACTGGGCCTGCCACCCGACGAGCTGGCTGTCGGTGATCTCCACCCGCCGCGCCGTCACCTGCTCCCAGCGCCCGTTGGAGAGCACCGAGCGGTCGACGGTCACGTCGACGATCTCCAAGGGGGACAGCGCCGCACCAGCCAGGTTGGCGTTCTTGACGGCGCTGGACTCGAGGATCCCATCGCCGCTCTGCTCCGACCAGTCGGCGTCCTTGAGCAGGCGCTCGCTGTACTCGAAGTCGAAATCGAGGTCGTCGGTCAGCGCGACGAGCCTCTCGGCCTCGACGACGGGCCGGCGCATCGAGCGGTCGTCGTCGATCTTCCTGAACTTCATGGGGCCCCCGTACGTGTCGATCGGTTCGATCGAACGGTACGGGGGTCCTATGACACTCGGTTACTGGAGTCGGCGTCGGCGCTTGCTGAGTATCAGCACCGCCGTGCCGGCCGCCAGCAGGGCTACTGCTGCGATGCCCAGCGGGATCAGCGTGGAACCGGTGGTCGCGAGCATCCCGCCGGGTTCGTCCGGAACGACCGGCGCCTCGGAGTCGGGCGCTTCAGAGGACGGTGCCTCCGAGCTCGGGGCGCCGCTCGTTGGCGCTTCAGAAGTCGGCACCTCGGAACTGGGCACCTCGGAGCTCGGCATGTCGCTCGTCGGCATGTCCGTGGTGGGCATGTCGGTGGTCGGGACATCGGTGGTCGGCATGTTCGTCGTGGGTTCGTCCGTGGTGGGTTCGTCGGTCGTGGGTTCGTCGGTCGTGGGTTCGTCCGTGGTGGGTTCGTCGGTCGTGGGTTCGTCGGTCGTGGGTTCGTCCGTGGTGGGTTCGTCCGTGGTGGGTTCGTCCGTGGTGGGTTCGTCGGTCGTGGGTTCGTCGGTGGTCGGCTCATCGGTGGTCGGTTCGTCGGTCGTGACCGACGGGCTCGGCTCGACGTCCGACTCGCAGCTGAGCTCGGCGTCGAACGGGAAGTAGTGCGTCTCCCCGCCGTTGAACTCGACCGTTCCGAGCCGGGCGTTCGCCGCCACGATCTGGCCTTCGACGTTGGTGGCGCTCAAGTCGGTGAAGTCGGCGTCGGGAGCGTAGATGCTGCCTTCCACGCTGTCGCCGCCGATGAGCGTCAGTTCGGTGGTGTCGTTGAAGTTCCACAGGATGTAGGGCGCCTGCGCACCGCCGATGCCTGCCTGGGTGGCGACGTCCCAGTCGAAGACGCCGCCCGTAGCGGAGGCGTCGACGTTGATCAGCAGCGGCCTGTCGGCCGTCGGCGCGTTGACGAAGGTCAGATCGCTCATGTTGTTGAGGTCCTCGCCGGTGACGTTGAGGACGTTGGTCTGGCCATCGGTCAGCTCGATGTAGATCTGCTGGTTCTCCTGGACTTCGCCCTTCGCGACCGGCGAACCGCCCTCTCTGCTGTCGAGCATCGTCACGGTGTTCGCGCAGACCGCGAGATCGTCCGAGTAGGACCGCATATCGGCGAAGGCCGTACCGAAGTCGATCGGCGAGGACGCCACCGTGTCGGCGGGCTGCCTCACGACAGTCTCCACGCGCGGCGGCGGATCGTCGTAGACCGAGCCGATGGGGGCCAGCCGAGTCGGCTGGCTCGCGCCGTTGTTGTCGGTGGTGAACACTTCGGTGCCGGTGAGGTCGCCGACCTTCACGTACCCGTTGCCGAGCACTTTGGCGATGCCGGCCGTTGTGCTGCCGTCCCAGTCCATGCGGCCGCCGACGACCAGGGAGCTCGGCAGAGGGTCGTTCCCATCGAAGAAGGTGGCGTTGTCCTGGATGTCGATCTCGTAGAGACCCTGCATGGCGAGGTTGCCGCCGGTCGCGAGGGGGCCTTCCATCTCGTGCTCCGTCAGAACGGTGTCGCCCTCGATGAAGGCGTTGAAGTCCAGTGCGGGATCGAGCGGGTTGAGTGAGGCCACATCGGCGAGCGCCGCCTGCCTGGTGCCCGAGACGGCCAGTGCGGCGAGGCCGACCGCCGCGACGGCGCCGACGATG
This sequence comes from Glycomyces arizonensis DSM 44726, assembly GCF_000482705.1. Lineage (GTDB taxonomy): Bacteria > Actinomycetota > Actinomycetes > Mycobacteriales > Micromonosporaceae > Glycomyces > Glycomyces arizonensis. The sequence continues at coordinate 25,122 of NZ_AXWO01000007.1, forward strand.
CCGAGGCGGCCGATCAGCGACTGGCGCCGTGAAGGCGCGCTCGACCGCGCCGAGGCGAGCGAATTGGACACTGTTTCCCCCATGCGAACCGTATTGCCACGACCGGGGGCAGTCGAGAGCATACGTTACATTCAATGGGCGTCGTCTGCTCGGTAAACCGTGGAATGTCCGAAATCGCGTGTTGAAGCTCCGGTGGCCGCCGCAGATGATCGGTTCACCGATCGGTGTGTTTGCGACCGTGGCGGTGTGCTCGGCACTGGTCCGTTCGTGAAGGACACTCAGGTCAATCCGCGGCCACAGGTGGAGGAGAGGTCCTCAGTGGAGGTGAATTCGAACTGGCCGCCGGCGAGCAGGTTCACGTCGACGGAGGACAGGCTGATCCTGCACCGGCCTTGGAGCGATGTGCCGGTGCCCTCCCATTTGGGGACGCCGCTGCCGGACAGCGTCACCCACCCGGGCGCGACGGTGGTGAGCACCATGTCGGGACCGATCCGCAGATGCGGGTACACGTCCACGGTCCACGTCAAGTCCTGGACCTCCTCGAACTCCGTGATGCCGTCGTCGACAATGCCGGGACCGTAGGAGGACGACTCGGCCGAGAAGGGGCAGCCCTCCGGCGCGGCCTCCTCGCTCTGCGCGCAGAAGTCGATCCAGGCGGCCAGATCGGCGTTGAGCTGTTCTTCAAGCCCGCCGTTGGACGCGATCGCGCCGCCCGCCAGGCTCGTCAACGCTATGGGCAGGTCCTGCGGCATGGCGAGGAACGACACCGCGTTCTCGCCCGAGAAGCCCTGCACGTCCTCGAACAGGTCGTACGAGCCGGGGAACAGTGCCACCTGCGCCATGCTGTACTCCTCCAGCACTTGAGGAACGTTCCACTGGCCGTTCAGCTCGAGTGCTTGGAGCGGCCCCGAGGGAACCGCCAAGTACATGTAGGGGTTGGTGATGCGCGGCCCCTCATCGGCGTCCTCCACGACGAAGACGGTTTCCGCAGTCTGGCCGCCGGAGCTGATCACGGCGTGGACGTAGAGGTCGGAAGCGGACCGGTGCGCCACGGATTCGATCTCCCAGTCCCCCGAGAGCGCCTCCTCGGTGAGCCAGGACTTGTCGGCCTCAGGGAACAAGCCCTCGCCGATGTACTCGTTCGCGGCCTCGACATCGCCGTCGCGCAGCGCTTCGAGGTAGTCGGTGACGACCTGGACCTGCTCGTCATCGTCGCCGCCGATTGCCGCGATCGGCCAGGCGAGCAGCGCCAGCAGCACCGCGAGCACCGCTTCGACGAGAATCGACCAGCGGCGCGGGCTCGCCCAGGCCAGGACCCGCTCGCGCATTCCGTGCTCCGTGCTGCTCATTCGGTCCCCCGGCAGGTGTCGGTTTCGGTCACGCCCAGCGGCGCGAGCTCGACGGCGTCGTCACCGCGCAGCAGGACCACCAGCTCGCCGCCGCCGAAGTGGCAGGCGGCGGTGAACGCATTCCAATGGTCGAAATCGGTCGTGCCCGTTCCCTGCAGTTCGAGCCGACCCGGTTCGTCAAAGGTGACGACGAGCGCCGGCTGGCTGTACAAGTCGATGCCGGGGGCCACCGTCACCTTCGGATACTCCGACACCGTCCACACCAGGTCTTCGATGTCCTCCACCCGCTGGTGGTCCACGGTGTCGACCTGGCCGTCGGTCGAGAACGGGCACCCTGGCGGATCGGGGAGCCGGTACTCCACGCACGCGTCGATGCGCTCGTTGACCGCAGCCTGGACGGCCGCGATCTGCTCGGGTGTCGGCTCGGCATCGGGGGCGCCGACGGTGATCGCCTCGGTCTCGTCGGCGTCGAGCAGCGCGACCGGTTCACTGCCGAAGAAGCGGTAGATGCCCGGCAGCAGTTCGTACCGCTGGTTCGGGGCATAGATCAGGTCCTGGTACGGCGCCTCCGCAACTCGCTCCACCACGCGGTCGTTGACCTGGAGTTCGAGCTGTGAGGAGGCCGCGAACGTCACCGGTTGGAACGGGTCCTGGATGGTCAGTTCGTCGTCGAACTCCTCGACGATGAAGCGACCCTCGGCGGTGCCGTCAGGATGCCCGATCGTCACCCGCACCACCGTCTCCGACGAGTAGCGGCCCTCGGACTCGGTGAGGTCGAGGACCTCCCAGTCGTCGTCGATGGCGTCGGGATGCAGGAACGCCGCTTCCTCTCCGACCGGGATGCTGCCGTCGATGTAACCGAACGCCCGATCGAGGTCCTTGTCGTGCACCGCCTCCAGGAAGGCCTCGACGATCTCGACTGGACTGTCGGGTTCGCGTGTCTCATCCCACACGGCGAGCGGGATGAGTGTCAGCAGCGACAGCAGGACGACCCAGCCGGTGCGCAGAGCTTCGCGGCGAGGTAGCGAGACGGGGGGCTCGGTCGTCGACATGGGCACATCCGGTAAGGCTCGGGGCTCGATCTGGCCGATGCTAGCGACCGGTCGCAAATTTGCCACCGCTCGTTATGGTGCCAAGTGACCAGGAGTGGACTCCGAGCCCGGGAGGACCCGATGTACGACGAGCGACGCGACCCCCACGGCATGTGGCGCGAGCTGCGAAGCTGGCCGCTGTACGTGCAGATCGGCGTCGCCGCGGTCGCGGTCGGTTCGCTGGTGCTCGCGTTCGCCCTTCCCGCCATCATGAGGCCGAGCCGCTCCGGCGAGGCGGATTGGCCGGACGGGGAGATCAAGGGGGTGAACAACACCATCACGGTCGACGAGGGCTCCACCGAATCCGAGCCCGAACCGCCCGAGAGCGTGAGCGTCTACGACGGCGAGCCGCTGTGGTCCTACCGGCTCGACGCCGACTCCGGCGCGGTGACCCAGGTCGACCAGGGGACCCTGGTCCGCACGGACGGCTCGCTGCGGTTGATCGCCGACGACGAGACCGTCTGGGAGCACACGTGGGAGGACTACGCCCCCGAGATCGGCGTCGCCGGGGAGGTCGTCGTCATCTCGGGTGAAGGGTCGGAGGACGTCCTGGAGGACGACGAGCCGTGGCCGGGCAGGCAGGACACGGTCGCGCTCGACCTCGGCACCGGCGAGGAGGTCTGGCACGACGAGGAGTCCTCGTTCGTGACGGTCTTCTCCGACGCGGTGATGATGACCGAGTGCACTGGTGAGCAGGACGACCACATCGGCGACTGCACCCTCTACGCGCGCGACCCGGTCGACCTGTCCACCCTCTGGTCGACGCCGACGTACGCGAGCGCGCGGGTCGTGTCGGGGAGTTCGTGGACCGGCGAGGCCGCTCCCGAGCGGCTCGTCGTCGAGTCCTTCCCGACCGGGCACGACAGCCGGACGGTCACCGTCTACGAGAACGGCGACAGCCTCGGCAGCGTGCCGACGCAGGCCAGTGTCGATCTCGCGGGCGACACCATGCTCGTCTACGACGACTGGGACGACAATCCGGCGGACGGCTGCACGGCCGCCGTCACCGCCTACCGCCTCGGCGAATCGGAGCCGGCCTGGGAGGCCGCTGTAGCGACGCGGAAGTCCGGCGACCTCAGCTCCTGCGGCGACCTGCCCGCGATCACCGCGTATGACGGCAAGCTGCCCTTGACGGTCGAGAACACCCCGGCCGTCGTCGACGTCGCCACCGGCGAGGCGGTCTGGACGGCACCGGCCGAAGGCCAGGCGTACGCGCTCAGCCCGGATGGCGGCACTCTCATCGCGACCGATTGGGAATCCGAAGAGGACAATCTGGTCGCGTACGACATCGGAACGGGCGAGGAACGCTGGCGCGCGACCGCCGATGTCGGCAGCCAGAGCCAGGCCACGGTGATCGGGTCGACGCTGTGGATCCACGGCGACGCGAGCATGTGGGGCTGGAGCGACTATAACGTTATAGCCTATAATCTCGATACAGGTGAAGGCGTCGCCCTGCCCGGCAGCGTCTCCGCCTTCGCGCCGGGCGAGATCATCATGACCGATGACGACTACGAGACACCGGAGCTCACGGCCTGGCCGGTCGACCTCTGGAGCTGAACGGGCCCGGTCCAGTGGCACCGCCGCACCGCACAAGCCAATCGTTATATCCTATAGCCGCTTGTGATTTATAGGATATACCCTATAGAGTGAGGATGGTTATAGGATATAACCTTCACACTGCTGTGGTTGGCCGTGTCGATTTCGCCGCAGAGACGCTAGAGGTACTGGCCGATGGACTGCTGCGGGATCCGCGGCTCGGTTGCCGTCGGGTCCGTGCCGCTGCGACGCGAGTACAGCTCCGCCAGCGTCATCGGACGCGTCACCGACTCGCCGCCCAGCCAGTCCGCCGACTCCGAGGGCGACAGCTCGCCCACCTCGATCTGCGCCAGGCACCGGCCCGGGCGCACCACCGCCGGATGCAGCCGGTCGAGCCGCTCGTTCGTCGTGATCGCCACCATGATCTCGCGGCCCTGCCCCAGCAGACCGTCCGTCAGGTTCAGCAGCCGCGCCAGCGACTGGCCCGACGCCTCCTTCGCCTCGCCGCGGATCAGCTCGTCGCAGTCCTCGAGGATCATCAGCCGCCAGCCCTCGCCCTTCGACTCGTCGTCGCCCAGGCTCAAGTCCATCTCCGAACCGATGATCACCTCCATCAGATAGGAGGGATCGGCGAAGAACGCCTCGGGGTCCAGCACCGTGTCCACCTGGCACCAGCCCGCCCACTCGCGCGCCAGCGCCCGCAGCGCCGTCGTCTTGCCCGTCCCGGGCGGGCCGTGCAGCAGCACCAGCCGCCCCGCCACGTCCGAGGACTGCGTCGCCATGAGCTTCCCCAGCGCCGAGGCCGAGCCGGACGAGTAGTTCTGCGCGATCTCGGGCCACTCGGGTGCCGCGATCGACCGCGTCGAACGGAACGGCCCCCGCGCCGAGCGGTACCAGAACCCCATGTCGACCTTGTCGTCGCCCAGCTCCTCCGGCGAGCCGGCCTGGTCGACGACGAAACCGGCGATCTCCTCGGCGCGCTCGCGCGTCTCGGCCGTCACCACCGCCTGGCCCGAGCCGTCGCGCCAACGCTGCGTGCGCAGCGTCCAGTCCCCGCCGCGCACGAGCTGAAGGAAGGAGGTGCCCGAGATCGAGCGGACCAGCTCGCCGCCCTCCGGGATCAGGTCGGCGTCGTCCCCGACCGCGTCGAGGGAGCGCACCACGGCGTGCGGTTGCGCCCCGGTGACATAGGCGTCCAAGCTCATGAGGTTGAGCACATTCGAAGGGTCGTCGGACCCGTCGAGGGTGAAGTGCATGTTGCCGAGGACACCGCCCGTTCCGTGCAGCAGGTTCATGATGTCGCCGCGTCGTTCAATGGTTCCCATTGCGAACCAGGATGCCTTATCGCCCCGACATCGCCGGTGCCCCGGTCGCAGCGGCCCGCCGGGGAGTCCTCGGCGACTGGCGACCCCACCCGGTGGGGCGTGAACTGGAACGATCCGTCAGGATGGGTTACGTGACCACGTCGACCGAGAGCAGCGAAAACACCGCCGACACCATACCCGTCGACGGCGCGGCGAACCGACCCGGCCCGCGCCTGTTCGGGCACTCCGGGTGGCGAGCGCTCGCCGTGTTCGCGGCCGCGGTGGTCGGCGCGGTCGCCGCGGTGATCGCCCTCCAGCTCGGCGGGGCCGTCGAGATCGAGGACCTGCCGGGCCTCTCTGCGGTCGACCCGGTCGTGACGTGGGCGTCCGGCCTGCTCAAGTACGTCTACGACCTCGCCATGCTCGCCGCCGTGGGATGCACCGTCGCCGCCGCCTGCTTCCTCCCCGGACGCGAGGGCGATCGGGCCCGACTCACCGCGCAGTCGTGGCGCTGGCTGCGCGTCGGCGCCATCGCCTCGGGCCTGTGGGCGCTGGTCGCGCTGGTGCGCCTGCCCGTCGAGTACGCGAACCTCGCCGCCCGGTCGCTGGACCAGGTCACGGCCGAGGACGTCTGGTTCTACGTCACCGAGTTCGAATCGGGTCAGAGCCTCGTGCTCGCCGCGCTGCTGGCCGCCGTCGCGGCCCTGTGCGCGGCGCGCTCGTTCCGCGTCTTCGGCGCGATGGCCGCCGCCGCGTTCGCGCTGCTGGCGACCCTCCCGCCGGTCTTCACCGGGCACTCCTCGGCCAACGGCAACCACCAGATCGCCGTCGACGGGCTCCTCATCCACGTCGTCGCCGCCGCCTTCTGGGTCGGCGGCCTGTTCGCCCTCTTCATCGCCCGCTCGAACCCCGGGACGGCCGCGCGCCGCTACTCGAACGCCGCCGCGTTCGCCTATCCGGCCATCGCCGCGTCCGGACTGGTCGTCTTCGTCGCGAACGTGGCCGTCACCGACCTGTGGGAGTCGGGCTACGGGCGCATCGCCCTCGCCAAGCTCGCCGTCCTCGCCGTCGGCGGCGTCCTCGGCTGGACGCACCGCCGCCGCACCCTCCCCGCCGTCGAGGCCGGCGACCGCCGCGCGTTCGTGCGGCTCGCCGCCGTCGAGCTGGCACTCATGGGCGTCGCCTTCGGTCTCGCCTCGTCCCTGTCGGTCACCCCGCCGCCCGCCGAGGAGCTCGCCGACCCGAACACCGCCGCGCTCGGCTTCCCCACGCCCGGGCCGATGACGTTCTCCTCGCTGGTCCTCGACTGGTACCCGTCGGTGCTGCTGTGCACCCTCGCCCTCGCGGGCGTCGGCTTCTACGTCGCCGGGGTCGTGCGGCTGCGCCGCCGCGGCGACGCCTGGCCGTGGTACCGGACCGCGCTGTGGATCGGCGGCTGGGCCGTCGTCGTCCTCGTCACCTCCTCGGGGCTCGGCAAGTACGGCCTGGTCATGTTCAGTGCGCACATGGTGCAGCACATGGCGCTCAACATGCTCGCGCCGGTCCTCTTGGTCCTGGCCGCGCCCGTCACGCTCGCACTGCGCGCGATCCCGCCGAACCGCGCCGGCGGCCCCCGCGAATGGCTGCTCGCGTTCGTCCACAGCCGCTTCTCGAAGGCCGTCGCCCACCCGCTGACCGCACTGCTGATCTACCTCACCAGCCTGTACGTCATGTACTTCACCGGCATGTTCGAGTGGGCGATGGGGTCCCACTTCGGGCACCTGTTCATGACCGCGCACTTCCTGCTCGCCGGGTGCCTGTTCTTCTGGGTGGTCATCGGCCCCGACCCCAAGCCGCGGCGGCTCACCTACCCGGCGAAGGTCCTGCTGTACTTCGTGTCGATCATCTTCCACGCCATCTTCGGGGTCACCCTCATGATGGGCACCAGCGTCATCGCCGCCGACTGGTACACCGGGCTCGCCCTGCCGTGGATGAACGACCTCCTCGCCGACCAGAAGGCGGGCGGCGGCATCGCCTGGGGCTTCGGGGAGATCCCGAGCCTGATCATCATCGGCGCCCTCATCGCCCAGTGGTCGCGCTCCGAGGAGCGCGAGGGACGCCGCCTCGACCGGATGGCCGAGCGCGCCAAGGCGAGCGGACACCTCGAAGACGACCCGCACGAGGTCTACAACGCCTACCTCGCCAGTCTCGACCAGGAACGGCGGTAGGCCCGGCCGTGGCCGAATGGCTCATCGGGCCCGCGGCACTGCTCCTGCTCGTCGTCGCCGGATGGGCGCTGCTCGTGCTGCTGGCGCGGCGGCTCCCGCCCGGGCTGCTGCGCGACCTGGCCGCGTTCATCCCCGACTGCGTCACCACCGTCAGGCGCCTCAAGGGCCACCCGGCGGTGCCCCGGCGCGCCAAGGTCGTCGTCGTGCTCGCCGGGGTCTATCTGGCCAGCCCGATCGACCTCATCCCCGAGTTCCTGCCGGTCATCGGCCCACTCGACGACGTCGTCGTGGTGGCCTTGGCGCTGCGCTACGCCGCCCGCAGCGTGCCTCCGGACGTGATCCTCGCGGCGTGGCCGGGCGAGCGACGGCTGATCGATCTCCTGATCGGAGTGCCGCGAGACGTTAGCGGAAATTAAGGACAATCCGTTGTTCGGCCTATGAAGCCGCCGTAACGTCGGTCAGATGAGCGATGAGCGCACGCGGTTCGAGACCCTGGCGGTGCACGGCGGCGAGCCGCGGCCCGCCGCGGACGGCTCGGTGGTCTTCCCGATCTACCAGGGCACGGTGTTCGAGTCCGCTCCAGGGAGCTCGGTGGACGACGTCAGGTATATCCGGCTCGGCACCAATCCCACGCAGCGTCACCTGCATCGCAGGCTCGCCGTCCTCGAAGGGGCCGAGGCCGCCGTCGCCACCGCCTCGGGGATGGCCGCCATCACCGGCGCGCTGCACAGCGCCTTGAGCGCGGGCGACCATCTCATCGCCGGCGGCACGTTCTACGGCGGGACGTACCGGTTCCTCGCCGAGTACGCGGAGCGCCTCGGCTGGACGTTCGACCTGGTCGATCCCGCCGACGCCGACGCCTGGGCGGGGGCGCTGCGCCCCAACACGAAGGCGTTCCTGGTCGAGAGCATCACGAACCCGCTCATCCGGGTCGGGGACCTGGCCGGAGTCGCCCGATTCGCGCGGCGCCACGGCCTGACCTCGATCATCGACAACACGTTCGCCACTCCGGTGAACTTTCGACCGCACGGTGTCGGTTTCGATCTGGTGTGCCATTCGGCTACCAAGGCGCTCAACGGCCACTCCGACATCGCCGCCGGGGTCGTCACCGGTTCGGCGCGGCGGATCGCGGCGGTCGCCTCGGTGCTCGGCGCCTACGGGGGGAGTCTCGACCCGCATGCGGCGTTCCTGCTCGCGCGCGGCCTCAAGACGCTGGCGCTGCGGGTGCGCGCGCAGAACGCCAATGCGCTCGCGCTGGCCGAGTTCCTCGCCTCGCATGAGCGGATCGCGCACGTCAGCCATCCCGGCCTGGTCTCGCACCCCGATCACGAGCGGGCGGTGGCGCTGTTCGACGGCTTCGGGTCGGTGCTGTCGTTCCGCCCGGTCGGCGGCGTGAGCGCGGCGGAGGCGCTGATCAAGTCGCTGCGTCTGCCCTATGCCGCTTCGAGCCTCGGTGGGGTGGAGTCACTGGTGACGCGACCGGCGATGGGCGCCCACACCGGGCCGGGGACGGTGGAGGCCGACGGCATCCACGAGGACCTCATCCGCTTCTCGGCGGGCATCGAGGCGACTGAGGACCTCATAGCCGACTTCGCCCAGGCTCTGGAGGGATTAGGGGCGCATCAGCAGGTCCCGTGAGTAGTCGACATCGCCCAGCGCGACATCGCCTAGGCCGGGAGGCATTGCCGCACACAGGTCATCCGGGCCAGGGCCCGCGCGCGACTTCGCTCCGGCCAGAGAGTCATTAGCGGTGCACTGCCGACGAACCGTCGCCTTACGGCATTGTCCTTCCTCCGCCCCGAAAGTGACTTTTCGCCCCCGCTGACCGGAGAAGGGCGCCGCTTCAATACTGTTGCCTCAGCGGGATCGACCGTCCGCGACGTCGTCCGAGGAGGCTGTGGTGCCACAATCCGACCGTATGCTGCTGATCGAGCTGGCGAACAGCGTGAATGAGCTGGCAGGAGCCATCAAGGAGCTGCGCGACTCGCAATCGGAGATCATGGGGCGCCTCGACTCGCTCGAGCAGCAGCTCAAACAGAATCGCGCGGCGGCGAAGGGCCAGACCCGCACCGGATACGCTCAGTTCGAGGATCTCCTCGCGCTCTACCGGGACATCGACCCGGGCCAGTCGCTGCCCCGCATGCGCAACTGGGCGGCCGGTCCCGAGCTGCTGCGCTTTCTCTACGAAGAGATCATGGAGCGTCGGCGCACTGGCGTCTTGGAATGCGGTTCGGGCACCACCACGGTGGTCATGGCCTATGCGATGCGCTCACTCGGCTCGGGCAAGGTGACCGCTCTGGAGCACAATCCGCACTACGCCGCCCTCACCCGTCACGAGCTGTCCGAGCGTGGACTCACCGAGTGGGCCGAGGTCGCCGACGCCGAACTGTCCGATGTGGTGATCGATGGTCAGGCGTGGCGCTGGTACGACGTGGAGGCAATCCCGTCCGGCGAGATCGACATGCTGCTGGTCGACGGCCCGCCCGGCGATACCGGCCCCCAGGCGCGATACCCGGCGCTGCCGTTGTTGGCGGACCGGCTTTCCGAGAGCGCTCTGGTCGTCCTCGACGACGCGAACCGCGCCGACGAGCGCGCGATCGTGCAGCGGTGGACCGAACAGTTTCCGCAATTCGAGTCGCAGCGACTCAGGCATGAGCGAGGAACGGTCGCCCTGCGCCGAGCCGACAACGGTGCATAAAATCTATAATCTATAACCTCGAAATTTATAGTCTATAAGCTGAATTACTGGCTTATAGGCTATAGAAAGCTAAAGACTCAAACGACAATGGGAGGTTATAGGTTATAGGAAAACACACGAGTGGGATGTCGGGGTGAAGGCGTCCACGGCGGAACCCTATATCCTATAGCATTTCTTGCCAGTGGGGCATGGGGATGGGAGCGAAGCGGATTCGGGTTCCCGGTCTGGCCTGCGCGGCGGCCGCTTGAGCCGCTGCGCCCACTACGCCGATCACCGGGTAGCCGCCGGTCGTCGGGTGGTCGGCGCCGAAGAGGATCGGCTGGCCGTTCGGGGGCACCTGTAGGCTCCCGGCGACAATCCCCTCACTGGGCAGTTCCGTTCCAGGGTCCTTGTGCCGCAACGAGGGTCCTTCCAGCCGCAGCCCGATCCGGTTGGAGTGCTCCGAGACCGTCCAGACGCCCTTGGTCAGCTCGTTCGCCGCGTCGGTGGTGAACCAGTCCAGCCGGGGGCCGAGGTGCAGCTTCATCACCAGCTCGTCACTCACCCCCGCCCACGGGGCGGGCCACTGGGTCGGCAGCGGTGGATGCGCCGGGCTCGGGCCCAGCGGGATCGTGTCGCCGTCCTTGATCGGAGCCGGGCCGAGCCCCGACAGCAGGCACGTCGAGTGCGAGCCGAGACTCGCCTTCGGATGCAGCCCACCGGAGAATGCCAGATAAGAGCGCACGCCGACCTCGGCCGGACCGGCGTCCAGCACCGATCCGGCGGCGAGTTTCACCGGCTGCCCCCACGCCTCGGGGCGCCCGTCGACGGTCACGGCGCACGGCGCGCCGCCGACCACGACGGTGACGTTGCGGTGCGCGCGAACGGTGCACCCGGTCAACGTCGTCTCCAGAGCGCAGGCTCCGGTCGCATTGCCCGCCAGTTGGTTCGCAAGTCGCCATGAAGGGCGGTCGGCTGCGCCCGAAGGCGGCACCGCCAGGTGCGCCCAGCCGGAGCGCCCGGCGTCCTGGCAGGTCGTCAAGACCCCGGAGCGGATGATCTCGATGTGGCTCATGCCTTCTCCTGCCCGCGGCGCCGAACTCGAGTGAACATCAGATGTCAACCTTCGCAAAGCGAACGCGCGTGCCGGGCACGAGCAGCGCCGCAGGCTCGCGGTGCTCGTTCCACAGCCGCCCAGGGTTGGTCATGGTCGCGATGAGCTGCCAGCCGCCCGGGCTCGACCGCGGATACACCCCGGTATATGGCCCGCCGACGGCGACCGAACCGGCAGGCACCGAAGTGCGGGGGTTCTCCCGCCTGGGCGTGTGGTACCGCTCAGGCAGCCCTTCGAGGTAGGAGAAGCCCGGTGTGAAGCCGCAGAACGCCGCCTCATACTGCGCCGAGGCGTGGATGCCGCCCACCTCCTCGGGCGCGACGCCCCACAGCTCGGCGACGGCATCGAGGTCCGGTCCGTCGTAGCAGACCGGGATCTCGATGGTCTCGCCCGCGTGCTCGGTGTCGTCGGTCAGCACCCAGCCGGGGATCTCGGCGGCCAGCAGCTCAGGCTCCTCGACGCCGTCCACCAGGACGGTGGTGGCGCCGGGGATCAGGTCGGTGGCCTCGAGCGAGCCGTTGACGCGCCGGGCCTGCAGTGCGCGGTAGCAGGCACGAGCGGTTTCGCCGGTGCCGCAGTCGATGAGGACGCCGCGCGGGCCCGACGGGAGCGGCTTGAGCCGCCCGCCCGGCGTCGTCCTGGTTTGCGGAGCAGTCACAGGAAGGCCTCCACTTTGATGCCTTTGGTGTCCAATGCGGAACGAATCGCCTCGCTGGTCGCGACGGAATCAGGTCCATCGCCGTGGACGCAGATGGAGGCCGCCTCGACGCGGATGCGGGCCCCGTCGACCGTCGCCACCTCGCCGTGGGCGGCCAGGTCGACCGCCTGCGCCACAGCCGCCGCGCGGTCGAGCAGCGCGCCCGGCCCGCCGCGGGGCACAAGGCGCCCGTCGCTCTGGTAGGCCCGATCGGCGAAGCATTCGCCGACGACCCGGAGGCCCGCGGTCTTCGCGGCCCGGTCGAGCTCCGACTCGAGCTGGCACAGCAGCACGTCCACTCCGGCGATGCGCGCGCCCTCGATGACGGCGCTGGCCTGCGCGGCGTCACGTCCCGCTCGATGGTAAAGCGCTCCATGGGGTTTGACATAGCGGACCTCGGTGCCCGCGGCTCTCGCGAAGACTTGGAGCGCACCGATCTGGTAGGCGATCTCCGCGGCCAGTTCGACGGGGGGCACGTCCATCTCGCGACGACCGAACCCGGCGAGGTCCCGGTAGGACACCTGCGCGCCGATCCGGACGCCGCCCGCGGCGGCGGCCGTGCAGACGCGCTGGAGCGTGAGGGGGTCCCCGGCGTGAAAACCGCACGCGACATTGGCGCTCGTGACGACGCGCAGCAGTGCGACGTCGTCGGTGAGCTCCCAGCGTCCGAAACCCTCCCCCAGGTCCGCGTTGAGGTCCATGTCTTCACGTTACCGGAACACAGGGAATCCGGGCGCTTCAGGAACAGTGGGCGAAATCTCCCCGCCTGTAGTGATGCCGGTGCGATCGGTCTCTCTGCGTGCGAAATGCGCCATGACGATGAACACGAGGAATGCTCTTGCTCACCCGTTCCGCTCGCGCGGCGGAAGGCCGATCGGCGCAAAAGTTGGCGTCGCGGTATCTGGTCAGTAATGTGGAGCCCAACCCTTCGGCAAGCGCTATCCAAAGCTCGCGTCTGCGAGACTCGACCCTGGGAGGATCAATGACGATCGGCGAGACCAGAGGCACCCGCGGCCCCGAGCACCCGGCGCCCGCACCGCTGTTCACCGACCCCGTCTTCAACGGCCCGACCGACCCCACCGTCGTCTACGATCCCGCCGGAGCGCTGTGGCACCTGTTCTACACGCAGCGCCGGGCCAACCAGCCCGACGCGGGCGTCGCCTGGGTCCACGACACCGACATCGGCCACGCCGTCAGCTCCGATGGCCGCGAATGGACCTACACCGGCACCGCGATCGGCGACGGCCCCGGCGGCAACACCTGGTGGGCGCCGGAGGTCATGCGCCACGACGGCACTTGGCACATGTATGTCACCTACCTCGAAGGCGTGCGCGAGGACTGGTCCGGCCCCGCCGAGATCCGCCACTACACCTCCGCGGACCTCGAAAGCTGGCAGTACCGGTCCACACTTGACCTCGGCACCGAGCGCGCCATCGACGCCGCCGTCCACCGGCTGCCCGGCGGCACATGGCGCATGTGGTACAAGGACGAGCGCCGCGACTCCCACATCTACACCGCCGACTCCGACGACCTCCATCACTGGACGACCGCGGGTCCCGCCGCCACCGACCAGAGCCAGGAGGGCCCCACCGTCTTCGAACTCGGCGGCGTCTGCTGGATGGTGACCGACGGCTGGAGCGGCCTGCTCGTCTACCGCTCCACCGATCTGCGCTCCTGGCACCGTCAGCCCGCGCCGCTGCTCGCGGCCCCCGGCAAGCGCGCCTATGACGAGGCCCTCGGCCACCACGCGATGGCCCTCCCGCAGGGCGACGACGAGGCCTACTTGTACTACTTCACACATCCCGGCGGCGGCCGCGGCTCCACCGTCCAGGTCGCGCGCCTCTACGTCCGCGACGGCTGGCTGCAGTGCGACCGCGACGATCCGTTCGAGTACGCGCCGGACCCGTCCCTCGCGCCCGCCTACCGCGGCGGTGAGCGCTGAACGCGTCCTTCAAGCGCCCCAACGGGATGCGGCGACTCGGTCTCGCGTCGCGCCAGGCCGACCCGGAACGCGCCCGCGGGTGCTTCGACCGGCCGCGGCTCGGCCTCGCGTCGCGGTCGGATTCGGACCGGACCGCGACGACATGCCAAGGTACGCTTGGGCGCCGCCGCCCGGTACCGGCCGGCCCGGTATCGGATCGGCACGCCTGGGGCATGCGGGGCGGCCGCCGAACGACCGGGGAAGAGGAAGCGCTGTGACTGCACCGGCTCGGTATCGCGCAGTATGGGGCGAAGACGAGACGCTCTCGTATCCCAAGGAGTTCTGGATCGAGAAGGGCCTTCCCGCAGGCGCCCTCCCCGAAGGCGACGAGATTCCGTCGGCGGTCGGCCCCGTCTACACCGCTCGCGTCGAGGGCGACGTCGAGCTGTACGAGACGATCCGCCTCGCCGCCGAGGACGCCGACCTCGACATCAGCTTCATGGTCGTCGGCGCGCTCGAAGACGACATGAACCTGCTGTACGTCATGGAACCGGAGACGGGCGGCATCCTGCAGCTCGACCTCGAACGCCACGACGTCCGCGGCGTGAACTCGACGTTCGGGCTGTTCGTGGAGTCCCTCTACCACTTCGCGCGCTTCATCGACGCCGACGAGGGGGCGGGAGGCAGGATCGAGCGCGCCGTCGAACTGCGGCGGACCCTCAAGCGGCTCGACCCCAACGCCTTCCAAGAGGACGCCTGGTGGCCGCTGGTGTTCGCTCAGCTCACCGTGTGATCGCCCGCGGCGGTGAGAGGTGATCCGGGACTGGGTCAGACCGCCGCGCCAGGACTTCCAGACCCTGCCGGATCCGGCCGTGCGGTGATGACGATCAAGGATGTCGGACACGGTCGCTGATCTGAGCGGATCTCGTTCATGTCCGTCAAGCGCCGAGAATGCAGCCCGCAGTGCAGGGTCGAGGCGGTGTCGGGCATGGACGGCCGCGTGTGGCCCGCCGCCTCCCGCCCTTCCCCGGTCCGGCCGCGTGAATCGCTCAGAACGTAAGTGGCACAATGACTCCGGGTAGAGCGAAGCCTCGCGGGGATCCCGCGGGGCTCAGCTTCCGCCAGGCTCGTGGCCGCCGCGTCTCAGAACAGGCCGAGCACGCCCGCCAACACGAACAGGACCAGCACCACCAGCACCGTGATCGCGATGTACAGCAGCAGCTGCGGGAAGACCACGATCAGGACCACCGAGATCGCCCCCGCGATCAGCGCGACCGTGCCCGCCACCTTCCACTTGCGGCCGCGCGCCTCCATGTCCTTGCGCAGCTGCATGTTCGCCCTGGACAGGCTGGGATTGACCGGCGTCGTCGGCTGCATCGACCGCGCGTCCTGATACCCCGGCGGAGCGAGCCGCTGGAGGTCGGCGACCAGCACGTCCAGCTCGGAGTAGACCTTCGCGTTCATGGCCGTGTCGATCCGCTGCTGGTACTCGTCCACGTCGAGGCGCCCCTCCTCGACGGCCTGCCGCAGCTGGTCCAGCACCAGCTGCCGGTCGGACTCCGACGCACGCATCTGATCGCGGTCCATCTCGCCACACCTCCATAGTCGGCTGCAGTGTCAAGGATGCCAGCTGGACGCCACTTGCGGCCAAGGGACTTCCGCATGAGGGGCGAAACTGCGACGATGATGCCATGAGTGCGCGAGAGGAAGTCGTCGTCGGTGTCGGGGCGGGCACCGAGACCACCGACATGGTGCTCAACATCGGTCCGCAGCACCCCTCCACCCACGGCGTCCTGCGCCTACGACTGCGACTCGACGGCGAGCGCGTCACCGAATGCGAGCCCATCGTCGGCTACATGCACCGCGGCGCCGAGAAGCTCTACGAGGTGCGCGACTACCGCCAGATCATGCTGCTGGCCAACCGGCACGACTGGCTCTCGGCCTTCTGCTCCGAGCTGGGCGTGGCCCTCGCCGCCGAGCGCCTCGCCGGGATCGAGGCGCCCGAGCGCGCCGTGTGGCTGCGCACCGCCCTCGCCGAGATGAACCGGGTGCTCAACCACCTCATGTTCCTGGGCTCGTACCCGCTGGAGATCGGCGCGATCACCCCGATGTTCTACGCCTTCACCGAACGCGAGCGCCTCCAGGCCGTGTTCGAGGAGGCCAGCGGCGGCCGCATCCACTACATGTACAACTGCGTCGGCGGACTCAAGGCCGATGTGCCCGAAGGCTGGGAGGACCGGGCCAGGACCGCGCTCGACGAGGTCGAGCACGGC
Source organism: Glycomyces arizonensis DSM 44726 (assembly GCF_000482705.1). GTDB lineage: Bacteria > Actinomycetota > Actinomycetes > Mycobacteriales > Micromonosporaceae > Glycomyces > Glycomyces arizonensis. Next base: position 41,291 of record NZ_AXWO01000007.1, read on the forward strand.
ATGGCGCGCCTCGACAAGCTCGTGCGCCACAACGAGATCTTCGCGGCCCGCACCAAGGGCGTCGGGATCCTCGACGCCGCCACGGCGGCCGCCTACGGCGCTTCGGGCCCGGTGGCGCGCGGTTCGGGCCTGGACTTCGACCTGCGCCGCGACGAGCCGTACCTGGCCTACGGCGAGCTCGACGTGCCGGTCGTGCTGCGCGAGGAGGGCGACTGCTACGCGCGCTTCATGGTCCTGCTCGATCAGGTGCAGGTCTCGATCGACCTCGCCCGCGCCTGCCTCGACAAGGCGGCGACCCTGGACGGGCCGGTGAACGTCAAGCTCCCCAAGATCTTCAAGCCGCCGGCCGGCGAGACGTACGTCTGGACCGAGAACCCGTTGGGCGCCAACGGCTACTACCTGGTGAGCACCGGCGACAAGACGCCGTACCGGCTCAAGCTCCGCTCGGCCTCGTACTCGAACGTGCAGGCGCTGACCACGCTCATGACCGGTTGCCTCATCCCCGACATGATCGCGATCCTCGGCTCGATGTTCTTCGTCGTCGGCGACATCGACAAATAACGGCACTGCCAAATAACAGGGCTGGCAAATGACGACATTGATAACAAGTATGACAAGTTACGACACTCCAGTGGTGGCACTGACGCACAGCGGCGTCAGACGCACGCCTCGCTGGTCGAGCGCACCGCGAACGGCGCGGCGTCGACCGGTTCCGTCCAGCTCTCCAATCGCCCGCCGCCCAGGCAGTCCACCGCCCCGTACCGCCAGCCCGTCTCGGGGGCGGCCGCGGCGGTCGGCGCGAACGCCCCCACCGCTTCGCCGACGGGGCGGCAACCGGTCGACGCACGGAACTCGAGCGGCTCGGCGTACTTCCCGCCAACCGGCTCGGCCTCCGGCACGGTGAGCCGCAGCCCGATGTAGTCGGCGGTGGTCGCGCCCCACACCGGCGAATCGGGGTCGTTTCGCAGGCCGAACCGGTCGACCAGCGTCTCCAGGCTCCACACGGACGCCTCCGCGATCTGGAGGGTGCGCGACAGCGACAGCCCGACCCGCACCGGCGTCACGGTGCACTCGGCCGCCTCCAAGGGCCCCACCGCGAGCGGCGACGAGCCCGTCAGCGCCGCGGCCGCCTCCCCGATGAGCGCGTCCATGTCCACGCGCGCCTCGGCGGCGTCCACCTGCTCGCGCACGGACGCGCCCGAGCCGATGAACGCGCCCACCAGCAGCAGCAACGCCCACGCTGCCACGATGAGACGCAGGCGCTTGCGCCAGAGCGGGGACACGTTCGCGAACACGCCCCACAGTCTGCCTCATCGATTTCTGAGACGCCGACCACAATCGGTGCGCTGATGTCACACTTGGCGACCGTGTCTCGTCCTCCTTCCATGAACGAACCGAACGCGCACCGACTCGCCGAGGAATCGGTACCCTCGGCGAAGCTCGCGAGCCGTCAATTGGCACGGCTGTTCGAGGCGCTCAGGCCCCGCCTGATCGGCGTCGCCTACGGGCTCCTCGGCACCGTCGCCGAAGCCGAGGACGCGGTCCAGGAAGCGTGGATCCGCTTGCAGCAGAGCGATCTCGACGCGATCGAGGACCTCACCGGCTGGCTGGTCACCACCACCTCCCGGATCGCGCTCGACATCCTGCGCTCGGCCCGCGTCCGCCGCGAGACCTACGTCGGGCCCTGGCTGCCCGAGCCGGTCGAGACCGCGCCGGACCCGGCCGACTCGGTCAGCCTCGCCGACTCGATGTCCTGGGCGATGCTCGTGGTCCTGGAGACCCTCAGCCCCGCCGAGCGCGCCGCGTTCGTCCTCCACGACGTCTTCGGGCTCGAGTTCACCGAGGTCGGCAAGGCGCTGGGCCGCAATGCGTCGGCCTGCCGCAAGCTCGCCAGCCGGGCGCGCGAGCACGTCGAGGCCCGGCGGCCGCGCTTCGACGTCGACCCCGAGGCCCACCGCGAGGTCGTCGAGGCCTTCGCCGCGGCCGCGGCTTCGGGCGACTTCGAGGCGCTGCTGCGAGTGCTCGACCCCGACGCGGTGCTCACCGCCGACGGCGGCGGCGTCGTCCGGGCCGCGCTGGAGCCGGTCCGCTCCGGCGAGAAGGTCGCCCGGTTCCTCTCGCACGTCATGACCAGGACTCACGACGCCGACCTGCGCGCCGCGGTCGTCAGCGGCAGCCCCGCGCTCCTGGTCTTCCAGGGCGGGCGGTTCCAGGGCGTCATCGCCCTCGGGATCGCGGACGGGCGCGTCACCACCGTCGACTACGTCCGCAACCCGAACAAATTCCACGGTCTGCGCTCCACCGGCGCGGCCGAGCAGTGAACACCACCGAGAAAGAAGGAAACACCATGACCATCCGACTCAACCCCGAAGAGGTCGAGACCCTCCCCAAGATCTGGAAGGCCTTCGCCGGCGCGGGGAAGCCGATGCAGTCGCAGGACATCGTCCCGCGGTCCACGCTGGAGCTGGTCAACCTGCGCGCCAGCCAGATCAACGGCTGCAGCTTCTGCACCGACATGCACACCATCGACATGGCCCACGCCGGTGAGGAGCCCCAGCGCATCGCGATGGTCGCCGCCTGGCGGGAGGCCCCGTACTTCAACGAGGCCGAGCGCGCCGCGCTCCTGCTGACCGAGGAGGCCACCCGGATCGCCGACGGCGACACCGGCGTCTCCGACGAGGTGTGGGCCGAGGTGCGCAAGCACTACGACGAGAACCAGGCCGCGATCCTGATCGGGCAGATCGCCATGATCAACGCCTGGAACCGCTTCAACGTCATCCTCCAGAACCCGGCCGGAAACTACACCCCCGGCCAGTGGGGTTAACGGACACCACCACCGGCGGGGCCGCATCGCGGTCCCGCCGTGCGTCGTGAATCCTGCGAACACCACCTGCGGCGGGGCCGGGCCCGGCCCCGCCGCCGAACATGAGAGGAGACCGCGATGGAAGCCCGCCTGAAGTTCCGCGAGACCGAGTTCGGCATGCGGTTCTACAAGAACATGCTCGCCAACGAAGGCGTGCTGCACCACGGCCCGGTGCCGGGCGCCACGCTCGAGTTGATGAAGATCCGCGCCAGCCAGATCAACGGCTGCGGCTTCTGCACCGACATGCACGTCAAGGACGCCGCCTACGCGGGGGAGACGCCCGAGCGGCTCGCGCTCGTCGCCGCCTGGCGCGAGGCCCCCTACTACACCGAGGCCGAGCGCGCCGCGCTCGCACTGGCCGAGGAGGCCTGCCGCCTCGCCGACCGCCCGGACGGCGTCTCCGACGAGACCTGGGACGAGCTGCGCAAGCACTACGACGACGAGCAGACCGCCGTCCTTGTAGCGGCCGTCGCGCAGATCAACGCCTGGAACCGCATCAACGTCACGCTGCGCAATCCGGCGGGGGACTACGACCCCGAGGTGAAAGCGAAGCGCTACCGGGACGATTAGTCGGCAGATGCCGAGATGATAAGGCGCATCGCCGAGCGGGAGCCGGTCGATGTCGCCGTCGAGGAGGCCATCGCCTTCATCGACTCCGAACGTCGATAACGCGTACGAGAGGGGCGGGACCGCTACGCGGCCCCGCCCCTGCGGTGACTGGGATAAGAGCTGAATCGTCCCTGTCGGTCGCTACCGGCTCACGGCCAGCTTGGTCTCGTTGAGGCCTTGGACGGCGTCGAGCTCGCCGGTGGCGTCGCCGAAGCGCGACAGCGCCCGCAGCGTCCACCTGCCCGGCGCGGCGAAGAAGCGGAACTGCCCGCCCTCGCCGGTCACCACCTCGGCGGTGAACTCGCCGGAACCGTCGAGCAGGCGCACGTAAGCGCCCTGCACGAACTCGCCCTCGCCGTTGACGACCGTGCCGGTCAGCACGGTCTCCTTCTCCAGGTCGACCGATGCCGGGAGCGCCGCGTCCTGCGCGGGCGCGCCGCATCCGGCCCCGGACAGGGCGGTGTCGACGTCTGCAGCCATTGGTGTTCCCCTCTCTGGGTCGCCGGATTACTTCGTGCCGGGCTCGTCGCCGAGCGCGATCGGCACGCCCACGAGCGAGCCGTACTCGGTCCACGAACCGTCGTAGTTCTTCACGTCCTCGTAGCCGAGCAGCTCGCGCAGCGCGAACCAGGTGTGGCTCGAGCGCTCGCCGATGCGGCAGTAAGCGATCGTCGCCTTGTCCTCGTCCAGGCCGGCCTCGCCGACGTAGATCTCGCGCAGTTCGGCGTCGGACTTGAAGGTGCCGTCCTCGTTGGCCGCCTTGCTCCACGGCACGCTCAGCGCGGTCGGGACGTGGCCGCCGCGCTGGCTCTGCTCCTGCGGCAGGTGCGCCGGGGCGAGCAGGCGCCCGGCGTACTCGTCGGGGGAGCGGACGTCGATGAGGTTCTTGCTGCCGATCGCGGCGGTGACCTCGTCGCGCAGCGCGCGGATGGAGGCGTCCTGCGGCTTGGCGACGTACTCGGTGCGCTCGCGCTGCGGGACCTCGGTGGCCACCTCGCGGGCGTCGAGCTCCCACTTCTTGCGGCCGCCGTCGAGGAGCTTGACGTTCTCGTGGCCGTACAGCTTGAAGTACCAGTACGCGTAGGCCGCGAACCAGTTGTTGTTGCCGCCGTAGAGGACGACGGTGTCGTCGTTGGCGATGCCGCGCTCGCTGAGCAGCTGCGAGAACTGCTCCTGGTTGACGAAGTCGCGGCGGACCGGGTCCTGGAGGTCGTCCTTCCAGTCGATCTTCACCGCGCCCTTGATGTGGCCGGTGTCGTAGGCGGAGGTGTCCTCGTCGACTTCGACGAACACCACGCCCGGGGTGTCGAGGTTCGCTTCCGCCCAGTCGGCGGTTACCAGCACGTCTTCACGAGCCATGATCGTTCTCTCCTGAACATAAGTGAATGAATGAGTTTCGATGTACCGAGTTCGGGAGCGTGCCCTGCGGGCGGAGCGATACCGCTGCCGTGAGCAGCGGGTGTCCAGGCGGAATCATGGCTTGGAATGAAGCCGGTGTGGCGTCACGGACGTGACTGAAGCCTTGCTCTGGATTTGCGCACGCTGGGCCGCATAGCGGCGACTGCCCTGTGCGAATTTACCGCTTGTAAACTCGCCGAGACCGGACTAGCCGCCTAGGGCATTCGACAGAGCGTGCTCGCGATCGTGCAGAAGTCGATCGCACGCCGCTTGGTGAGCATCGGCTTGCGCATGGGCTGAACGCTAGCAGACTTCTCGGGCCGTGACCACACTTGTTCTCGCGATGCGGACTGTGGGCCACAGGCCGGTGCCCTCAGGTGAGGGCGACGTCGGTGGTCGAGCCGGAGATCGTCACGGTCTCGCCGGAGACGGCGATCTCGGTGAGCCGGACGCCCCACGGCAGCGGGGGAAGACCGATGACCGTGCTCATCCGCTCGGTGATCTCGTCGACGTAGGACTCGGCGCCCTCGGGGAGCTGCCCGGTGAGGGACTCGACGGTCTCGGGCACGAACCGCAGCGTGTCCTCGGTGAGTTCGATCTCGCCGGTGCCGACGACTTCGAACTCCATGTCATCCATGCCGAACATGGCGGGCACCTCGATGACCGTCGAGATCGAGGCGGTGCCGTCGTCGTTGATGGTCAGGTCGTATCCGGTCTTCTCGCGCAGCAGCTCCTCGAGCGAGGCGACCGAGATGGTGCCGGTGACGTCGACTTTCCCCGCGGTGATGTCGTAGGAGCCGTCGGCGAGGTCGCGCCAGTCGGCGGTGACGTCGCGGGCGACCAGGTCGAGAGTGGGGAAGGTGAGTCCTTCGGCGCCGACGTCGCGCAGTTCGATGTCGATCCGCTCGAAGTCGCCGGACCAGGCCTGGGTGACGAACGGCCAGCCGTGGACGGTGACGTCGGGGTGCTGGTCGGAGTAGGCCCCGTGCTCGGCGGCGGTGTCGGCGACCTGGTCGGCGACGCGGTTCTCCGCCACCGCGTTGGCCACGCGGTCACCAAGGGCCACAAGGGCGACGACGATGACCAGGGTGATGAGGAGGCGGCGGAGGATCTTGCCCACGGGGGCTCCACTCAGTCGATGATGTAGTAGGCACTCAACAGATACACGACCGGCCCCACTAGGGCGAACGCGAGGAGTGGTCCGGCAATCTCGATCACGGGGTGCGGGGCGGTGCCCGCGCCGTCGATGCGGCGAGAGGCGGACAGGTAGCCGCAGGCCAGGTCCGTCAGGACGGCCGTGAGGGCGACGAGCAGGCCGCCGATCGCGGCGTGGCTCGGCTCGGGGCCCTCGATGACGAGCCCTGCGTAGGCGGCCGAGGCGGTGCCGCACATGGTGCCGATGACGATGCCGAAGGCGCCGCGCGTCACCTGGCGGTTGATGCGCGGGTCGGGCATGACGAGGTCGACGGCGCGGGCGGCGAGGATCGCGGTGCCGGCGGCGACGACCGCCGAGTACATGGCCGGCGGGGCCGAGCCGAGGCGCGACAGGGCTATGTAGCAGGTGTAGCCGCACACGGCGATGCACAGGATCATCGTGAACCCGGCGCTCTCGATGATGCCCGCGTGGTCGCGGCGCAGCAGCTGAGCGAAGGCGCCGGCCTGGAAGGCGACGGCGAGCAGCACGGTGACCGGCAGCAGGGAGACGGGAGTCCAGGCGACGGCGGCCCAGTCGGCGCCGAGGGCGAGCGCGGTGCCGACGGCGAGGGTCACCCAGACGCCGTCGACGCGTCGCGTCCAGGAGGCGCAGACCAGCATCGCGAGTTGGAGGACGGCGATGCCGGCGGCGTAGGCGGGGCGCTCGAGCTGCGCGCCGAGGATGATGCCCGCGCTGATGACGAACGTGACCGCCAGCGGCGGGAGCCGGTGGAGGAGCTGGGGGCTGGGCGGGGGCATCGTGTGGTCCCCGACCTCATGGCCTGCGCCGTCGTCATGGCCGGGGCCCTGATCGCCGCCGTGGCGGGCGTGGTCGTCATGGGCCCGGCCATGACGGGCCCGGTCGTGCTGGGCGCCTTCGTGGCCGTCCGCTTGCGGGTAGGGGCCGGTGTCCGAAGGCTCGGACGGTGCTTCTCGCCTGCGGGTGGAACGGGGAAGGAGCGGCCTGCGACGGCGCGCCGGTCGGTGCGGCTCGGCGGGCGGCTCCTGGCCGCCCCACGCGGGCCCGTCGGGGGGCGGAGCGGCCTCGCGGGGCTCGTAGCCCCAGGTCTCGTCTGGTCGGCTGTACGACACGATGGACAGCCTACGGCAATGCCTCTGTGCACCGTTCACCTTCGCACCCGTGCCGGGCGGATGTCGATCGGGTGAACGGCGCGTCGCTCCCCGCTCACGGGCGCGGTCCCGCATAGTGAGGTGTCGAGCAGGTGAAGCTGGCCTTCCGGCAGGTGAGCGTTTACACTTACCCCAGACTCCACCTACCGTCTGTAATGCCGCCCGCCGTCGACGTCGGGAAGCGTAGGCTGCTTGTGCTCAAGAACAGCGGAGGACTGCTGTGGAAATACTGATCCTCACTTCTCACCCGGTGCCGGAGTCCCCTGAGTCGATCCTGCCCTCGCTTGAGCTGCTGCCGCACCACGCACGGTACGCCGGACGCGACGTCCGGGCGCTGCTGAGCGGACCCAGTCCCGACGCGGTGATGGTCGACGCCCGGGCCGATCTGGCCGACGCCCGCGCCACCTGCCGTGTCCTCCAGGCCACGGGCCTCACCGTCCCGCTGTTCGGCATCGTCACCGAGGCGGCCCTGGCCGCGCTCCAGGCCGACTGGGGCGTCGACGACTTCCTGCTCGCGGGGGCGGGGCCCGCCGAGGTCGAGGCGCGGCTGCGCCTGGCCACCGGGAAGCCGAGCGCCGCCACCGCCGCCGGTCCGGCCGTCATCCGCGCCGGGGACCTCAGCGTCGACCCCGACACGTACGCCGCCAAGCTCAAGGGCCGCCCCCTGGACCTCACCTATAAGGAGTTCGAGCTGCTCCGGTTCCTCGCCCAGCACCCCGGTCGGGTCTTCACCCGCGAGCAGCTGCTGCGGGAGGTGTGGGGGTACGACTACTTCGGAGGCACCCGCACCGTCGACGTCCACGTGCGGCGGCTGCGCGCCAAGCTCGGCAGTGAGTACGAGTCCATGATCGGCACGGTGCGGCAGGTGGGCTACAAGTTCGTCGCCCCGCCGCCTGAGAGCCTCCGCGACCACGAGCCCGAACCCGAACGCGTCGACGCGTGACACGCGACCGGAGCCGCAAACTTATAGGCTATACCCTATAAGGATATTATAGCCTATAAGCTTACGACTCCGGTCGTGTTATATGGCGGTCATTCCCCAGGCAGAGCGGGAATCACCCCGGACCGAGCGATGGTCACGGCGCCGCCGGTCATTCCCCCGACGGAGCCGGGATCGTCACGCCGTTCGCGACCGGCGAGCCGAAGTTCGGCGTGCCGTCCGAGTTGAACGTGAACGGCTGCACCCGGGTCTGCCGTGTCGAACCGCATCCCTGGCTCGGGGACGTGTTCCCGTGGTAGACCAGCCAGTGCTCGGTGCCGTCCGGCGAGGTGAAGAAGCCGTTGTGGCCCGTCCCGTAGACGCCGTTGCCCTGCTGGAACACCGGCGTGGAGGTCTTGGTCCACGACGAGGCCGACAGCGGGTTCGAACCGGTGAGCTCCAGCAGCCCCAGCTTGTAGTCGGGCGTGTTGCACGAGGAGGCCGAGAAGGTCACGAACGTCCGCCCGTCGTGCTGGAGGACGGCCGGGGCCTCGTTGACGCGGGAGCCGACGGTCTCCCAGCTGTAGGTGGGCCGCGAGATCGTGTAATGCGATCCGGTCACCGTCCACGGGTTCGACATCTCGGCGATCCGGATCGACTGGTCCGGTCCCACCCATTCGCTCCACATCAGATACAGCCGGCCGTTCAGCTCCAGGTACGTGCCGTCGATGTTCCACTGATTCGGCAGCGGCGTGCCCATGAACTCGTAGGGTCCCATGGGGGTGGATCCGGTGGACCTGAGCACGTGGAGCTTCTGGCCGTCGAAGTTGGTCTGCGAGTTCCCCGAGGTGTACATCAGGTACCAGGTGCCGTCGATGCGGTGGAACTCAGGCGCCCAATGGCTGCAGCAGCGGTTTGAGGCCCCCGAGTCGTTCCACACGACGGTGTCGGAGGCGGTCTTCAGCCCGGCCAGGGTGGTGGCGCGGCGCATGATGACCGTCGAGTCCCAGGTGGTGGTGGACAGGTAGTAGTAGCCGTCCCAGTACTCGAGCCACGGGTCGGCGCCGTTGTCCCGGATGGGGTTGGCCAGGCCGCTCTGGTCGGCGTCGCCGACGGCGTTGAGACGCCATTTCTGCACGGCCGCACCGCTGTAGGTGTATTGGGAGACTCTGCTTCCCGCGGTGGTGGACCATTCCCAGAGGTCGAGGGCTTTGCCGGAGAAGCGGTTGATGAAGCTGTAGGTGCCGTCGGTGTGTTCTTCGACGGTCCATTGTTGGTTGGTGCCGCCGAGGTCGGTGTATTGGGCGATGGTGGCGCCGTCGTCGGCGTTCCATTCCCATACGTCCAGCACCATGCCGGAGTGCCGGACTTGGATGCGGTAGTAGCCGCTTCCGGAGTCGAGGAAGCGGAACTGCTGGTTCTGGGCGTCGGTGCGGTTCCACTGCGTGAGGATCGCGCCGGGCTCGGTGGAGGCATCCTGGATGTCGAGCGCCAGACCCGAATGCGCACTGGTGATGACGTACCACTGGCCGGTGTTCACCGCGGCCTGTGCCGGGGCGTGTGAGGCGGCGACGAGCCCGAAGGCGGCCAGGGCGGCGGTGAGGGCGAGCGCGATCATGACGCGCCCGCGTCGGGGTATGGATGTGATCATGTTGAACTCCAGAGGGAGTGGTTGCCGGGTTGCGAGATGGGGCGCCCCGGTCAGCTCGGAGCGCCCCTGAGGGTGAGGCCGTGCGGGTTGAGGGTTCATCCCTCAACTGCCGCTGAAGCGGTCGCGGCGCCGCTCGGCTGCCGCCGAGCGTGCCGCGGCTGCTCAACCGCTGTTACGGCCGCGTTGTCGGTCCCCAACTGCCGTTGGGGCTGTGCTCTCGATCCTCAACTGCCGTTGAGGAGTGGCCATCCCGCCGAGTTCCACTCGATCTGCTCGATGCGCAGATCGAAGCCGCCACCCGTGTCGTAGGCGTGGTAGGCGATCAGGCCGTTCGAGATCGACTCGCCTCCCGCGGCGACGTATCCGGGGAAGGACGACAGCAGCACGGTGCCGCCGCCGTCGGTCAGGCGCGTCCCGTTGCGGTCGACGAACGGACCGGTCGGGGAGGTGGAGCGGCCGACCGTGATCTTGTAGGTCGAGTCGGTGCCCGCGCAGCAGCGGTCCCACGAGGTGAACAGGTAGTAATACCCGTCGTGGTAGGTCATCGCCGCGCCCTCGATGCCGCCACCGTGGCTCGCGAGGTGGATGGGATTCGCCCCCGACGCGACCTTGCCCGAGGGCCAGTCGAGTTCGAGGATGAAGATGCCGTCCCACCAGGAGCCGAAGACCATCCAGTGGCGGCCCGACTGGTCGACGACGAGGTTGGGGTCGATGGCGTTGTACGGGTCGCCGGAGTTCGACTCCCATACCTGCCCGCGGTCGGTCCAGCCGTAGTTCGAATCGTTCGGGTCGAGCGTGGGACTGGTCGCCACGCCGATGACCGAGCGCTGGCTGCCGAACGTGGACGCCGAGTAATAGGCGTAGTAGAGGTTCTGCCCCGCGTCGTAATGGATGTCGGGGGCCCACATGTTCGAGACGCCGGGAACGGCGCCGGTGACCCAGCCGGGCTTCGAGTTCCACATGGTGCCGGCGAACTGCCAGGAGTTGCCGCCGTCGGTGGAGCGCCGGACGGTGGGAGTGCCGCCGCCGCGCGAGTCGCCGGTGGCGTAGACGAACCAGTCGCCGTCGCCGCAGGGGGCGTACAGTGCCGGGTCGTGTGCGCCGAGATCGCCGGAGAGGGAGCCGGGCGGGGTGGCGCAGCCTTCGCCCTCGCCGCCTTCGTCGCCGTCACCGCCGCCGTTGTCGTCGACGGGGTTGAGGTGCCATCGTTGGTTGGCGCCGCCGCTGTAGGTGTACTGCGAGATGCGGTCGCCTGCGGTGGTGGACCATTCCCAGAGGTCGAGGGCTTTGCCGGAGAAGCGGTTGATGAAGCTGTAGGTGCCGTCGGTGTGTTCTTCGACGGTCCATTGTTGGTTGGTGCCGCCGAGGTCGGTGTATTGGGCGATGGTGGCGCCGTCGTCGGCGTTCCATTCCCATACGTCCAGCACCATGCCGGAGTGCCGGACTTGGATGCGGTAGTAGCCGCTTCCGGAGTCGAGGAAGCGGAATTGCTGGTTCTGGGCGTCGGTGCGGTTCCACTGCGTGAGGATCGCGCCGGGCTCGGTGGAAGCATCCTGGATGTCAAGCGCCAGACCCGAATGAGCACTGGTGATGACGTACCAGGTACCGGGATTGACGGCGGCGCCACTGGAGGCCGAGTTGAAGAATGTCAGGCCGGCGGCCGCGAGGATCGCGGCGGCGAGCCCGGCGAGCAGACCTGCTCGTCGTTTTCTCATGTGAAGATCACCTTCTCAGTGAGGGATAGAGATACTTCGATGTTAGCGGAAACATTGTGTGAGCGGAAACATTTTCGGAATCTTAATTGTGCCGAATGTCGGGAGGGGCGAACTCGCCCCTGTTCGTTATATTCTATAGCCTATAGAAAAAAGGTTATAAATTATAGGGTATAAGATTCCCTGTGGTGGCTTCTCCATGAGACAGCGAAGCGCCCGCCGCTTCGTTGCGGCGGGCGCTTCGGTCGATCAGTCGGTTCAGGCGGTGACGTTCAGGATCGTCGAGTCGATCTGTTCGCCTTCGGCGCTGAAGTTCACCGTGCCCATGTAACGCGAGCCGGCTGTCAGGCCCGACCACGCCAGGTCCAGGTCGAACTCACCGCCCAGGCTCACCGTCTGCTCGGTCGGGTCGACCGTCAGGTTGCCCTCGTCCGTGCTCGGCACCGTCCAGGCGTGCAACTGCACGTCCACACTGGCCTCCCCGGCCCACAGGTCGACGAACACCACGAAGGTGTAGCCGCCCGGCAGGGTCACGACCTCGTTCGTGCCGCCCGAGGCCGAGTAGTCGACCAGGGTCAGCGAACCGTCGTCTCCCTTGAGATAGACGAACAGGTCGATGTCGGTCCCGGCCGGGTGGTCGGCGTCGAAGGTCGCGTAGCGGATCAGGGACGCGTCCGCCGGCGTCGTGAACTCGAACGAAGCGGTGTGCGAGCTCTCGACCGGGTCGTCCGCCGGGAAGTCCGAGCTGTCGGGGTCGGTCAGCGTGGCCGTCGAGACCTCCGAGGCCACCAGGCCGGACACCGAGGTGCCGAGCGTCCCGTCGAAGCCCGACGTGCCCGTCAGGGTCGTCTCACCCGAGGCACCGGAGAGGTTCACCTCGTCGTCGACGCCCACCTGGGCGGGCTTGATCACGATCGGGGAGCGGACCTCGCTGCGGTGCCACCAGGAGCCGAGCTCCTTCCAGGTGATGTCGCCCCACGCCCACTCGCCGTACGCGCCGTCGGTGCGCTCGATCGTGAGGGTGTAGGTCGCCGAATCGCCCGGCGCCAGCCACAGGAACCTCTTGTCGACCCTGACCTTCGTGCCCTCCGGCGCGTCGATGCTGGCCTTGTAGAAGCTGTACTCGTCCGACACGTTCGTGACGGTGCGGGTGACGGTGTCGATGCCGGTCAGTTCGGCGACCGTGATCGACGGGTAGTTCAGCTGCGAGGGCTCGATCGAGCCGTAGGTGTCGCAGGAGTCGCCGATCTTGGCGGCCTCGGCGGTCCCGCAGATGTACTGGATCCACTGATCGGGAGTCGATTCGTAGACCAGGCCGGGCTCGAACATCGAGGCGCCGTCGACGTGACCGGCCCCGAAGTCGAACGGGGTGGCGTCCTCGCCGCCGCGCTGGATCGGATCCCAGTTGCTGTCGCGCTGGTACGCCGTGGTCATCATGGCCGACTTGGCGGCCATGGGCGACCAGTCGGGGTTGGCCGACAGCAGCAGCGCCGCCATGCCGGCGATGTGCGGACTCGCCATCGACGTGCCCTGCATGGCGCCGTAGTCGTTGCCGCGGTAGTGCTCGGGGGTCACGCCCGCGAGGATCTCCACGCCGGGCGCGGTGATGTCGGGCTTGAGCAGGTTCTGCCCGGCCGAGAGGGCCGGTCCGGCCGAGGAGAACGCGGCCATCTCCGGCGCGTCCTGCCGCTGCCGCTCCGAGACGGTGACCGAGGCGGTCGGGTCGTCGGTGGAGTTGACCCAGTCGACCAGTTCCAGCCCGGCGTTGTAGCCGATGTGGATGGTCGGCACCGGCTGCGAGGTGACCACGGAGCCTTCGCCGAGGTCCTCGACGTCGCGCACGATCAGCGCCGCGCCGCCGCCCGCGGCGACCTCGGTCGCCATGTCGGTGAACAGGTTCCCCCTCTTGCAGACGATCGCGAAGCCCTCGACCTCGGCCGGGTCGAGTGTGCCCGGGGCGCAGCCCTCGGCCGCGGCCGGGTCGGCATCGGCGAGCGCGGCGTCGGCGGCCAGCTTGACCGGGAACTCGGCGGAGCCGTTGATGGCGCCGACCTGCACCGTCGTGTCACCGAAGGTGAAGTCCGAGCGGTAGGTCATGTCGTGCGTCGAGGCGGCGACGGTGGTGACCCAGGGCTCCTGGTGGTCCACGGTGGAGCCGGGGCCCTCGTTGCCCGCCGAGGCGGCGACGAAGACGCCCGAGGCGGCGGCGTTGAAGAACGCGATCGAGACCGCGTCGACGAACTCCGGGGTGCCGAGGCTGCCGATGGAGAAGTTGATGACGTCCACGCCGTCGGCCACGGCCGCTTCGATGCCCGCGACGAGGTCGGCGCCGGCGCAGCCGTCCCAGCAGACCTTGTAGGCGGCGATGCGCGCGGCCGGGGCCATGCCCGAGACCGTGCCGAACTCGTCGCCGTCCATGATCACTTCGGTGTTGTAGTTGCCCGCGGCGGTCGTGGCGGTGTGGGTGCCGTGGCCGTGCTCGTCGCGAGGCGAGGCGTAACCGTTGGCCGAGATGCCGCGCGCGTCGAACCAGCGGGCGCCGATCAGCTTGTTGTTGCAGGCGATGTTCTTCGAGGGGTCCTCGTCCTCGCCCTCGACGCATTCGCCGTTCCACTTGGCGTCGATGATCTCCTGGTCCGGGCGCGGCTCGGGAAGCGGCTGCAGGGACGGGTTCTCGGGCCAGATGCCCGTGTCCAGGATGCCGACGATGACGCCCTCACCGGCGTGCTCGGGGTCGCCGAACTGGGTGTTCCAGGCGCCCCACCGGCCGTCGAGGCCCAGGAATTCGGGAGTGGTGGCGGTGTCGAGCTGGTAGACCTTGTCCGGGACGACGGAGACGACCTGGTCGCTGTCGGCGAGTTCCTCGGCCTCCTCGGCCGTCAGCTCGGCGGCGAAGCCGGAGAACACGGTGTCGTACTCGGCGACGGGATCGATGCCGAACTCGTCGAGGACGTCGCTGCGCTCGCCGTCGAGGTAGTCCTGGTACTCCTCGACCTCGGCGGATTCGAAGTCGATGGTCTCGCCCTCGTCGGGCGCGGTGGCATCGAGGCCCTCCTGGCCGCCCTCATAGGTGGCGACGGGCTCCTCGGCGAGCTGGACCATGTAGTAGCCGTCGGTGTACTCGACGTCCTGGGCCGGGGCTTCCTTGGAGTACTGGGGAGTGACTTCAGGGAGCGCGGGAGGCTCGGCCGAGGCGGGGGCGGCCGCGGTGACGAGCCCGGCGACCACTACTGGAACGGACGCGGCCGCCAGCGTGATCCTGGCTCCGGTTCTGGCGCGCGTCGTTGCGCGCCTTCCGGAGGCATGGGGGGACGAAGATCCCATTCGATGAGCTCCTCTCAAAGGGGGTGAGCGCCGCGTAGGGTTGGGAACGGCGCACGGAAGCGAGCCTATTGTGAGCGTGACTCGCTGTAAACCCTCGTATGAGGAGAAATCGGTGCCAGATCGATACTGTTACATGTCCGTGACATTGGATGGTCGGTCGGCAGTGCGTGCGGCCGCGTGGGAACGGCGCCGCAGGTGACGCGGCGGGCTGCCACGTTCGTGTCCGGCACGAACGCTGGATCGGCGGCGGCGCGGGCGGCACGGTGAGCGGCGCGCTCAGGCGGTGGCGGGCGGAACTCGGCGCCCCCTGCAGCGCGGCGGGCGATTACCAGCGCCACCACAGGAAGCGGCGCTCGAAGCGGATCTTGACCGAACTGGCCTTCGCCTTGCCCGTCACGTTGAACCGCAATCCGTTCATTCCTTTGTACTCGCAGCGGTTGTCGGAGCTGCTGGCGAAGAGGTCGATCTCGGCCTCGGCGTAGGCGCCCGCCGGGAGGATGATTTCGACCGACGAGGCGCCGGCGTCGATGGCGATGTCGACCTCGCGCGTGCCGATGATCGCGTGCCTGAAATCGAGCTTGACCGAGCCGGCCTTGGGTTGGAGTTTGATGCGCCGGGGCACCAGCCATTCGCCCTTGCGCTGCATCGAGGACGCCTTGGGCGACAGGTTGAGCTCGGCGGGGGTGTCGGCCGCGTTCCGGGCGGCCGAGGTGGCGATGTGGGGCACGGCCAGCTCGCCGGTGGTGTCGGGCAGGTCGTTGAGGAGGCGCTCGAGTTCGCCGTAGGTCTTGGCGGCGTAGGCGTCGCGGGAGCGCTCGGCGAACTCGTCGAGTTCGAGGCGACCCTCTTCGGTGGCGATGTGCAGCTTGGCGATGATCGCCTCGCGCTCGGCGTTCGAGACGCGCATACTCGGATCGGGCGTGGACATGGACGTCACCTTCTCGTCGGACCGGGGCTGAGTCGTCGGGGCCTGCGCACCAGTCCGCCGTTGCACCACTCGTCGTAGTCGAACAGGTCCGGCTGGCGGATGAGCGCCTTGGTGTTGGCGACCCACAGTCCAACATACTGGTCCCGGCTCTCCTGCGCCTTGTCGAGCAGCTTGTCGACGCGTTTGCGGGAGTGGACGCGGAACTTCGTGCGCACCGCGTCGCCCGAGTAGATGTAGAGGACGTGCAGGGCGAAGGAGCGCTTCGGGCAGGTCGCGTCGCCCGCGAGATCCAGCCAGGCGTCGGCGAGCTCGTCGGTGGCCAGCGTCAGGTCCCAGTGGCGGCCCTCGGGGGCGAGGGAGGAGGGGTCGAGCGCCCAGGCCCGGATCTCGTCCACGGTGGGGAGCGCCGGGTGCGCGAAGCCGGTGAAAGACGCTTCCGACACGTATACTCCCGCCAGACTGCCCCACTCGCGGCGCGGAGGCGATCGGGTATCGACCGCGCCGCCTGCAACAGTGCCGCCTTCACCAGAGCCGCGTCGGGGACTCGAACAATGCTCGCCCCGATCGTATCGTGATCCGGCGAAAACCTCCTCACTCGTATTCGATGGCGTGCGACACGGCCGAGTGACGATCCGGACGGCGAGGCGCCCCAGGCAGGGGGCCCAGAGCGCCTGGCAGACGTCGGCGGCGATGCCTCAGCGATTCTCGTGAGCGGTCGAGGCGGTCCGGACGCCTGTACGGCCTGTAGGCGATACCTCCTCCCGGCGGTGAGCGGGACCGGCGGCTCGACCCCCGTACGCGATCGGTCCGCGATGCCCTTCCGCCCTTCAGGGAACGATCGCGGCGGTCGCGTGTGCCGCCCTGGCGGCCGCCCTCCGCGTGTGCCCCACGGCGGCCCGCCGGCGATGCCTCCTTCGCGTTGTGAGCGGTCCGTCGCTCGCCTCCCGCGAGCCTTCGGCGGTCTCGGGAGGACGGCTACGGCCCTCCCGCGTCCGCCGGGCGCGGTCTCGGCGTCCGCCCGCTCATGCGCGGCTCATCGCCGAGTCGACGGCGTCGATGCGGGCGCCGATGTCGTGCAGCACCGACAGCTCCGGGCGCCAGCCCCGTTCCAGCAGCGCCTCGCGCAGGCCCACCAGCCACGCGCGCGGGTGCTCCATCACATCGGTCGCCGTCAGCACCAGCACCTGCCAGCCGAGGTTGCACAGCGCCCGGTGACGGCGCCGGTCTCCCGTCTCGGCGCCGAGGCACGCATGCGCCGCCATGCCGTCGTACTCCACGCCGACCTTCCACTCCTCCCAGCCGAGGTCGAGGAACATCGAGTGCCCTCCCGGCGCCCTGACGCGCAGCTGCGGCACGGGAGCGGGCAGCCCCGAGTCGGCGACGAGGCACCGCGTCCAGGACTCCATGGGCGACTCGGCCCGCGGGTCGGCCGCCAGCAGCGTCGCGTTCGCGCGGCGCAACCGGTCGCCGTGGACCCGTTCGAGGACGGCGGCCAGGCCGCGCGCGTCGATCCCGGCCCGCAGGAACTGGTCGGCCGCCGCGACGGCCTCGAGCCGCGGCAGATCGGCCGCGCAGTCGACGAGCGTGCGGGAGCGGTGCGTGACCGGGAGCCCGTCGACGACGGTGGTGTCGGCCTCGGGCAGGTCGGAGGCGCACTCGAGCGGCCATCCGCATTCCTCGACGCCCGGCGGCAGGACGTCGAAGCCGTGGATCCACGCGGCGGTGCGGCCGGTGGCGACGACGGTGCAATCGGACTCGAAGGCGGCCTCGAAGCGTTCGCGCAACCCCGCGCCGGTCGTCCCGGACGTGGTCGCTGCGGTGGTTCGGTATGCGGGTATCTGAAGCATGCATCGAGTGTCACGACACGGATACACACTGTCAAGGATTGTTTTTCGGCCTGTGGATAACTTCTGGCAATGCGGCGTCATCGCAGCGTATGGCCTGTGGATAACGTTGCGCGCATCAAAAGGGCCGTGCCCGCGCCTCCCAGCGGAGGCGCGGGCACGGCCGCTCTCAAACCGTCAGTACTGGGTGTCGCACAGCTTCCACGTGCCGTCTTCCTCGACGGCGGTGTAGTACTGGCCGCCGCCCTCGTCGATGTCCTGCTGGCTGGCCGGGGCGGTGTCGTCCCACGTCCAGCCGGCCCAGACCTCGACCTGGCCGTCCTGCTCCTCCTTGGCCATGCCCCAGATGAGGAAGTCGTAGTTCTCGGCGGTGTTGTACTCCTTCTCGTAGTCGAGCTCCCACGTCATGTCCTCGGTGGGGTTCGAGCACATCAGCGCTTCCAGCGCCTCCATGTCCCCGTCGTCGACCGCGATCTCCCACGCGATCGCCGCGCCCTCGGGCGTGTTCGGGTCGACCTCGTTGGAGTTGACCGGCGTGCCCCAGCCGTCGAAGCCGCCGCCCGAGCCCTCCTCGTCGGTGCCCTCGCTCTCGTCAGTGCCCTCGCTCTCGCCGGTGGACGGCGAGGCCCCGTCGTCGGTGGAAGGCGACTCCTCCGTGCCCTCGCTCGTGGTGTCGGACCCCGCCTCGTTCGAGCCGTCGTCGTCGTCGTCCTCCAGCATCCCTGGCACGATGAGCACCGCGGCCACGCCGAGGAGCACCACGAGGCCGACGATGACACCGAGGATGATTCCCAGGTTCGAGCCCTGGTTCGCCGGAGGTATCTGTGGCGGCAGCGGCGAGGTGGAGGGCCCCGGCGGATAGCCCGGCTGCACGCCGATGGGCGGCGTGGCGTTGGGAGGCGGCGGGTACTGGCCGGGATATTGGCCGGGAGGCGGGCTGTAGCCCGGGGGAGGAGGCGGGGGAGCGTTGTAGCCCTGTGCGTACGGATCGCTGGGCTGGGGCGGCTGGCTCGACACATGGTACTGCTGAGGGTCGTAGCCGCCTGGGGGCGGCGGATAAGTCATCGCTCTCTATGGCCTCGTCTGCTCTGTGGGCTCTCAGTCGTGGTGAACGCCTTCACCGGGGTGTATCGATCGTACAGCGGTACCCGCTCACCTTGGTACCACGCGGACGCCGCTCAGTGCACCTTTGGCGCGGCCGCACGCCCCGCGGCGTGGCGGATCGGCCGTGGTCGTCCCCGATGCTCCCGTTCTGTCGCTTCACAGCGGTGCGGTGCCCCGCGGCCTCCGCCTCAGTGGGCGCGCACCGGTGCTTGCGCGACCCTCGCGACAATCGCGGCGCGAGCCACCGGGCGGTGGGCACTGCCCTCCGCGGGCGATTCCGCCCTGGCCCACACGGTCCGCCCGCACCGTGGCACCGTCCCCGGCGGAGGATTTCGCCCCAGTGCCGCGAGGCCGTCGTGCCGGAGCGACTTCCCGGTGCGGACCCTCTCCGGTGGGCGATTTCGCCGCCCGGCGCCGCGGCCGCACTCGGGCGGGTTACCCTCAGTCGCGCACCCTGTGCGCGGGCCGTTCCGGCGCGGGGTCTAAAATCTATGGCCCCGGCACTCGACCATCATTCTCCCGGCCCAATACGACGCGATCGCGATACGGACACGCCTGGGAGACCGGCGGCGCCGTACCGAGAAGTTCAGGCAGCGACAAGACAAGCTTCTACCCGAGGTTCAACGTATGGCGACTGTCCATTCAATGGGATTGTGGACGATTCGATTCTCCACTGTGCTTGCTCCCGTGCCCGTCGTCGAGTTGTTCGGCGTGAACCGGCTCTGGGGCTACGGCCTGCTCTATCCCGCGCTGGCCGTGACCCTGGTGACCTGCCGGTGGCAGCGGCGCAGGCAGTTCGCGCAGATGCGCGATGATCCGTCGGCGAAGCCTCCGAAGGAGATCGAGGCGCGCAGTTCGTTCTGGCCCGACACGATGGGCGCGATCTCCGAGACGCTCGACGCCGCCGGCCGCAGCGGGACCGTCCAATCGCCCGAGCGGCGCGATCGGGCGATGCAGAACCTGGTGGGCAGCATCAAGAACGAGGGCATCGAGGCCGACCTGCGGGTCCAGCTGATCCAGGACCTCGTCGACCTCGGCGGGCGCGACATGGCGATGCGGTTGACGCCGGTGGCCGTGGCGTCTGAAGTAGACATAGAGGTGCGGCTCGAAGCGGCCGAGCACATGGGGCGGTACAGCTCCGAGGACGGCTCTCACGCACTCGAGACGATCGCAAATGATTCCACAGTAGATGACCGGTATCGGCTGGACGCGGCCAGCGCGCTCGTCGACTGCGCCACCCGCGCTGCCGGGGCCGCGCTCATGCAGCTGGTCACCGACGGCGCCGTCTCGGAGTACGTGCGCCACAGCGCGGCCAACATGCTGCGCCGCGTCAGCCACGGATCGGCGGCGATGGCGTTCCGCCACTTGGCCACCGCGCCGCTGATCACCTCCAGGCTGCGGATCATCTGCGCCGAGCAGCTCGCCGACGACAACCCCGGCGATGCCGAGAAGGCCTTGTGGCGCTTGATCAAAGGTGTCGAGTCCAGCATGGACTACCATTTGGGCATCGACGCCGCCGAATCGCTGCACGGGATCTGCCCGTACAGCGGCATCGAGGCCTACTCGGCGCTCGCGGTCGACACGAGCTTCCCGTGGTTCGGCCGCATCGAGGCCGCCTACCGGCTCGGGAAGCTCGGCGTTCGCGACGGCTTCGACCTGCTCAGCGACTTCGCCCGCGCCGAGGACCTCGACGACGTGTACGGGCTCGCGGCGCTCGACCGGCTCTTCCAGCTCGAAGCCGAGACCGGCACGCTGGAGGCCGACGACTGAGCGCTTGGCGCCCACGTAGAACGACTGGATCTCCAGGTGGTGGAGGTCGCGTCGCGCGCCGAGCCAGTGCGGGCCGTCGGTGTCGAGCAGTGTCACCGGCGTGTCAAGGCGGCCTGCTGGTCGGTGATGTGGTGGACGATCCCTTTGGCCCAGACGAGATCGGCGGGCGCATCGACGACGGCGGCGAGGTGCCCGGACTCGTCGACCTCGGCCACGGCGGTCTCGATCGCCAGGCCGGCCTGCCGGGCGCGCTCGCGGAAGCGCGCGACTTCTACTGATCGGATAGGCCGGTTGGTGGGTGTGCCGGCGGGAGCTGAGCGGAGCGGGCGCTTCTCAGTGAAGTTATAGGCTATAGGTCTATTATAGTCTATAACCTTTCGGGGGGCGGTCGCGATGTCGCGACCGCCCCCCGAAGCGAGTTGTATGAGCCTCAGGCCTTGGCGAATTGTTCGCGAACTCGGGTGAGTTCCTCGTCGAGGGTGCCGAGGCGGCGTTCCAGGTCATCGCGGCCCTCCGGAGCCTCGATCTCGGGGAGCGAGGCGAGCAGGCCGCGGCCGATGCCGGCCTGCATGAGGGCGCAGACGCGCAGGATCAGCGGCAGGAGCAGCGCCAGGACGGCACCGCCGAGGAACGTCAGCGCCGCGACCGCGCCGTACGAATCGCCCCAGCCCAGCCACCTGGTGGCGTACTCGAGCCCGTTGCCGCCGTCCTCGCCGACGGCGCGGAGGATGATCCAGCCGTAGAGCGGGTAGGCGAGCGCGGACACCGTCGCGGCCCACCAGGCCAGCGTCAGCGCGAACCCGACGACGGCGACCGGGAAGTTGATCACGCCCCACAGCAGATTGAGCCAGGACTGGCCGTCAGTGATCGCGGTGAGGAAGCGGCGCAGCGCGGTGGCGTTGGCCGGAGCCCGCTTGTAGCGCGGCGTCGCGACCTCCTGGCCGAGCACGGCCGGCAACTGCACCCGACCGGCGGCGGCCAGGCCCCGCATGGCCAGCAGCGTCGCCGCCAGAACCGGCACACCGACCCAGATGACGGCGGTGCCGATGCCGACGGAGAACCCGGTGACGGCGATGACGAAGGCGGGCAGAGCGATGGGGAAGGACGAGAGGAGGTAGGTCGTGTCGATGCCCACCTGCTTGAATGTCTTGTTCATGCCTCAAATCTAGAGAGAACCGAGGCCGCATACGAGCCTGTGACCAGGCGTCTTATTGGTAGGGCAGACCCTACCGGTGGCGGGGGCGAGCAGGCGGGCCGCCGACCGCGCCAGAGCGAGCGACCGCAGCCCCGGGCGAAGGGAAGCCGCCGCATGCCGGACGGCGCGGGAGCGACGCTGACCCGCGGCCCGCGCACACGAGGAGAGCCGTACCGGCGGGTGCGGACGACCCCGTGGACGGCCGCGGTTCCGCGCACGAGGGGGAGCCTCGACCAGTTCGGGGCGAGGCCGGTGGACTCGGCAGTTTTCCCGCCAAGCGAGCGCCTGCCGGGGCGCATGTCGGCCTGGAACTCATGGGTCGCGGGCCTCCCTCGCGAGGGGGAGCCGCTTCGCTCCCCGGAGGGAGGTTCGGGACCCCGCCCCGCCCGAGACTGGGCTCATGGGGACCACACCAGCACTCAAGCACCCCGCATCGGCTGGGGCGCACACCGATCCGCGGCAGCGGGCGCGCGATGTGCTGGCGATGTCCAGGCCGCGGTTCTGGATCGCCTCGGTCGTGATGATGGAGGTCGGCTTCGTCCTCGCGACACACCACATCGTCCCTCGTGGACCGGAGATCGCGGCATTGGCGCTCGCATGCATCGTCACCGGCCCGCTGCTGTGGCTCGCCGTCCTCGCCGTCAACGACGCGTACGACCTGCCCACCGACCGCATCAACCCCCGCAAGGCCGACGCTCCCCTGGTCGCGGGCCGCATGACCGTCCATGGCGCCCTCGCCGTCGCCGCGGCGGCGAGCGCGCTGACCGTGGCCGCCGCCGTGCCACTCGGTGGGCTCTTCGCGCTCGGCACCGCTTTCGTCGTGGCCCTCGGCTGGGCCTACAGCGCGCCGCCGATCCGGTTGAAGGCCAGGCCCGGCGCCGATTTGACGGCCAACGCCGTCATCGGCGTGCTCGGGCCGCTCGGCGGCTGGACGGCGGTCTCCGGCACGGCGGCGGGATTCCCGTGGCCGATCGCGATCATCGGGGTGATGGCCGCGGCCGCGCTGTACCTGCCGACCACATTGGTCGACCGCGACGCGGACGAGGGCGCGGGCATACCGACGATCGCGGTGGTCCTCGGGCGGCGGGCGACGTTCGAGCTCGGCTTCGCGCTGTGGACGGGCAGCGCGGTGCTCGCCCTCGCCTTCGCGCTGGCGGACACGGTCATCGACGCCTCGCTCATCCCGCTGCACCTGGCATCGGCGCCAGTGCTGCTGGTGCTGTACCGCCGGTTGCTGAAGGACCGCCCGACGTTCCCGGAGATCACCGTCGTGGCCTGCGCTTATCTAGTGCCCTGCATCGGCTTCGCTATTACCTATGTGGATCACATTTGAGAGACCGAGGTCAGCGGTCGCACCACCGCTTGGAGTCCTGCATGGACAGGAAGACGATGACGAGGATCGACAGCACGATGCCGACGCAGCTGCCGCTGTTGCCGCCGAAGTCCGTCGAGTACGAGACGTTCGTGTCAGAGCTCATGGCGATGTCGCGCAGGTAGGACATGCCGATCGCCGCTGTGATGATCCAGGTCAGCACCGTCAGGCCGAGCCCGACCGCCTCCAAGACGACCGCGCCGGTGCGGGCCCTGCTGTCCCGACGGCAGATCCGAACGGCGAACACGCCTCTGAGAATGGTCCATACGATCAGCTGCCCCACGTTCAGGATCAGGATGACCCAGAGCGCGGGCGGTATCCCGGGAAGGTCGGCATACGCGAAGAGCGCGTCGAACTGCGTGGCGAACAAGACGACGACGATGAGGGAGGCGACGGCGCCGCAGGCGCCGAATCCGAACAGGATCCACATCAGCACCACTGCGGCCTTGGTCAGACCGGGCATGTTGCCGAAGGTGGGCGCCGGTTCGGGCATGGGGTAAGGAGGCGGGGGGTAGTACATGGGCTCGGGCTCCAGGGATCGGGGTGACTGCGCACTGTGATCATATTGGAAAACGCTCGACGCTGGGGCCCGGACGAGGGCGGTCGGGGTGGGGCCTGAGGTTGTGCCGTGATGGTGAAGACCCAGAGCACCAAGCGCCTTCTGGGCGGGCGGGGACTTGTGAGGGTCTCCCGCCCGGTGCCGGAAAGCTGGTGTCAGAAGGCCTCAGCGGTCGCAGTGGCGCTGATGAGCGGCCCGGGTGCGGGTGGCTCGTGGTCATTGTGGTTGCGAGGCGTCTGAAGAATTTGACGGCCGTCGACCGGTTCGTCTATTCGTAGGCGAGGTATCGGCCCGGTTTGTCGGGTTCTTCGACCGTGAAACGCAGTTGGAGGTCGGTGTGCTCGATCATGTCGACCTGCTGGGTGAACAGTTCGCTGGTGGTGAAGAGATGGCCCCTGAGGCTCCAGTCCTTTGCCAGCCATGCTCGAAGCACGTCGAGCAAGGCGCGATCGGTCGCCGTTTCGAGCCGGGACTTGCGAACCCAGAAGGAGACCGTCGCTTCGTAGTCCTCCCACCGATGGTCGCCGACCGGAGTGACGCGCGCTCCGGTGTACGCGGGCGCGTCGGTCGCCCTGAGGTAGACGCAGCCGAGACATTCCGTCTCGGTCGGATTCATCACCGTGTACGAGAAACCGGCACCGTCGGTATGCCACCGCTCCATCTTCTCCAAGTCGCCGCGATTGGCCTCGACGGTGAAGTCGTCCTCGGGCCACCCCGTCTGCTCCCATCCACGCAGGTATTCCCTGCTCTCCATGACCGCGGCGTAGTCCAACTCAGCATCGGCGGCCACGATCGGCCGGAGGATGAAGTCGTCGGTCACAAGACCCTCGGGAGCACCGTTGTCCATCGTGGTGAAAGGCATGGTTCCCCTCCTTCCCGTTGGTTGACGTTCAGGATAGGGACCGGTGCGCCGGCTGTCAGCCGCGTTTCATGCGGCGAAGGAGCAGCGACCGCGACGCGCGGTATCGCCCGGCTCCACAACCTCGCCCACGGACCCTGCCCTTCCCGAGGCGCTTGGACCACGTCCGGAATGGGGTTGTTGCATGATTGAGGATTTTCATGCTCTTTATCCTGTTCGATGCCGACTGGCATGAGCGATGCGCTCGAATCCTCCAAGTGGCTCGGCCCTCACCGTTGGAAGGTCCAACGCACGATCACCTGGCTCGAAGGGTTCCGCGCCTTGACCATCCGCTATGAGCGCAAAGCCGCGCACTTCCTCGTGTTCGTCACCTTCGGAGCCGCCATGACCTGCTACAAGATGCCTGCAAAGCAGGCCGATAACCCCATTCCGGATGTGCTCTCAGCCGTCGCAGTGGTACCGGCAGGTGTGCCAGACGATGGCGGCGGCTTCTTTGAGGCGGGCGGTGTGGTCGTCTTCGAGGATCCACTCGCGGTGGGCCGGTTCGCAAAGCCATAGGTCGGGCTCGGCGATGATGAGGCCGGTGAGGTAGCCGATCAGGGCCGGTTGGTGGCTGCTGAAGGCGACCCACAGGCGCGGGGCGGTGGCGATGGTGCCGAAGTCGACGGTGCGGTCGGCGATGGTGTGTGTGCCGAGGACGGTGAGCTGGTCGGGCTCGATCGGGTTGGTGAGCTGGGTCGGGATCGGCAGCGCGTTGAGTGCGCGGAGGTAGCGGGCGCGGATGCGCGCGGGCGCGTGGCGGGAGCGGCTCATGCCAGACCACCGCCGACAACGGCGTGGCGGGCGTCGAAGGCGGTCTCCCAAGACCCGATGTAGCCGTTGCCGGTCCGGGGCCCCGGCAGTGGTCGGGGCAATGGCGGGTCGGCCGGTGCGCGGTGCGGGTCCGCCGTCGGTTCGGGTGCGACGGGCCGGGCCGATTCGTGTTCCGTGGCGCGGGCGCCGGTGAGCAGGGCGACGATCCAGCCGAAGGCGCGCAGGAGCGCGGTGGCGAGCGGGCCGCCTTTGGCGGTGCCGGTGTGGTGGTGGGCCTCGGCGAGGGGTTCGGAGTCGATGAGCCAGCGGTCCCAGGCGTCTTCGCGGAGCCGGGAGAAGCGGTGAGGTTCGTCCGTGTCGTTCCAGTAGCGGCGGTGCGGTGAAGGCGAGGGCCGATCGGGTTCGGCTTGGTGGGACGGGACGGGCTCGACCTGGTCGTGTTCGTCGGTCTCCCACGGCGGGATCGGGTCGGGCAGTTCGTTGCGGCGGTGGCGCCCGGTGCGCCGGTCTTGGTACCAGCCGGGCGTGCCGTAGGGGCCGGGGTCTTCGGGATCGTGGGGCTTGCCGCCGATCTCCCAGGTGTCGCCGGGCTGGTGGCGCAGGTGGGGCGGTTCGTAGCGCGGGCTGGCGGGGTCGGAGTCGGGTGCTTCGAGGTCGCACAGGTCAGGGCGGGTCTGGTAGCGGTAGGCGCCGGGTGTGGCCGGGTCGGGCTCGCCGGAGGGGAGGAACAGGCGGCGGCCCGCCCAGTCGTAGTAACCGCCGGGCCGTTCGATCAGGCCGGGGTTGTCCGGGTGCGGGTAGGCGTGCGGGTTTCGCTCTACCGGCTCGGGCCGATTTTGACGTAGGCTGACAGAGACCATGGAGGGTTTCCTTCCAAGGTTTGTGTGAGGCGGGCCGCCGGACAGATTGGCGTTTGAAGGGCGGCCCGCCGCTTCCATATTCGGTTTGCTGCACGTCTCATGCGCGCACAGAAAATCCTTACACACAAGTGCGGCGAAATCCAAGCAGCGACACGCCAACGGTGCAAAAGCGTCTAGAGTCCTAGATCACTCTCGGTCGTATGCGGTTGAGTGCCAAAGGATTCGATGAATCGCGGGATTTCTGCCGTGCGTGTCCACAGGCGGTCGGTGGCGGATCGCCGATAATGTGCCCCTGCGGCAGGAGACGAGCGGGCCTGGTACCGACGCGTATGGGGGCGGCGCTCACCGCCTCGTTCGGAGTCTCTGTGGCGCAGGCGCTCACCGCGATACGACGCGGGACACACCCGCGACCTCGACGGCATCGCGGCGTGGATGGCCACGAACATGGCGAAGGCAGCCACGTCTCACCTACTGCGGAGCACATGGTCCACAGCGGATCTCATAAGAAAGGCCAGTGGCAGCGCGGTCCTATAAGTCGATATACGGAGCGTAAACGACCGGCTCGTCTGGGAGCGCTGGAGGAATCAGTGAAGTGCTCAGATCTCCCCTCGCCAGGCCGAGGAGCACCTCGACCGTTGACTGCCGATAGAACTCCCACACGTTCCCTGAGATGGTTTGAAACGCGATCTCCCACTGGTTCGACGGCTTATCGGGCTCGGCGATCCAAAAGAACTCCACCGCGTCTTCGGTGCCGCCCCAGCAGATTATGGTGAAGGTGCGCCCATGCAAACGTGACGGAACTGTGTCGGGACGCCGTTCCCACTCGCTTCGGAAGAACTCGTCCCAGTAGAGGCCCTCCTGCTTGAGGTTGAATGCCCGCTGGTTCGCCTCCGGACCGTGAACCTGGATGTAGCAGTTGAACAGTCCAGCCCCGTAGTGCTCGATCAGCTCGCAGTAGTCCTCCGGAGGAGCGAATCCGATGGCGGCTCGCACCGCACCCCAGTCAGGTTGGCTCGGATTCTTCTGCATGCGGGCCAGCTGAGCCAGCTGTTGCAATTGGTTGCTCACCATGGTTCAATCCCGATTGATACTGCTGCGATCGAGCAGAGTGTATCCGGCCTTGTCCGGGCAGGGGACGGTCGGAATGGTCTCGTTGACCGACCCCGGCGGCTCCGACGAGTACCGGCGCAACCTCTGAAAGCTCGAGTTCGCTTCCCTGGCCGAGGAGTCGGGCATGGACACCGTCATGCTCCAGTACCCGTCAGGGACCAGCTTGCGGACCACTCGGTAGTCGGTACGGTCTGGGGCGGTTCGGGGTTGCAGACGGCAAGGCGCCTCGTTCGCGATTCGGTTCTTCGCCTGGTGCGGAAAGTTCTCGAGCCATTGCGACCTACCCCTGAGCCTCGCGAACCGCGGCTTCGATCGCATCCTTCTGGTACTCGATGACCTCGATGGCGCGCGGTGTCGAGCGTTCGATCTCGATGGTGATGGCCGCGCTCGTCGCCCTGTAGAGCGCGCCTTCGTACGAGTCCGAGAGCAGGTTGACGACCACTCTGGCGGGCAGCTCCGATCCGAACTGTGCGAACAGGAGCAGCACGGCCGAAAGGAACTGAGCCCCTCTGGGTTCCGCCATGTCTTCGAACAAGGCGTTGAACCGCGGCATCATCTCGTCTACGCCGTCCACGACACCCTGACCGCGCGCTACCGCGGATTCGGCGCGCTCCAGGCCGTCGCCAACGAATGAAGAGGCGGCCGGGTGCCCGATAGGTGGGTCCAGGGTCCGCACCGTCCAAGCCAACACCTTCGTGGCGACCTTCAGCCGCAAACGAGACGGCAGGGCCTCCAGCCGGGAGACCTCGGCGGTCATCTCATCGTCCCAATAGCTCACGGCCCAACCTCCCCGAATGGAGCAGCTGTTGTCTGATCAATCGGTGTAGCGCTGTATCAAGTCGCGCTGATAGTCGAGGGTCGCCTGCTCGTGCGGAGGCACATGGAAGGACCTCGCTCTCGCTCTGTGCAGGGTTCACTGCTCTCGCAGCACCTCGTCGATGTCGGCCAGAAGGCGGCGTTCGGATCGGACACCGTGCAGAACCCGTTCGAGGACACCGCTTCGGAGTATCAGGATGACGGGCAGGTTTTCACCGACTCCCCATGCCGCCGCGGCCTTGGGGCAGGCGGCGACATCCGCGACGACGATGGGAATCCGACCGTTCAGTTTCTGGTCGACACGAGCCAGCACCGGGTCCAGAACCATGCTGCCGAGGTCATCGAAGGTTCCGAAGACGACTACCAGCGGCCCTGTGACACCTTGCGCCTGTCGGCCGTAGTCCGCATCGGTGACGTTGACGATCATGCCGCACCAGTTTCCCGGCGCCATTCCAGCAAGGTACGCCAGCGATTGTCGTTGCTGAAGTAACTGCTGAACGCATCGGTCATGACCTCACGAGTGCAGGCGAAATCGACGTGGTAGTGCCGGTCCTCTGAACCCTCACGGAACTCCATTTCGAACAGGCCCTCATCGTTGATGTGAGCCTGAAGGTAATACATCCGTTTCCTCTTCAGGATCGCGAAGAGCGGGCCGTTCTGCTTCAGCGAGTCGAGATAAGCCTCGACCTCATCCCAATCGGGATTCTCGATGCTCGATCCGTCATACCGCTTCAGGATCATGATGTAAACTCATTCCCTCCACCAGGAACAGCCGCACGAATTCGACTGTGTTCTTGACTTCGAAGCGCCCACGGTTTCCCGAGACCGGGTCCACCAACTCGGCAGAGCCGCTCTGCCATTCGATGCGGCGCACCTCTCCACGGAAGTTCTCGGCATCGGCGGTTGGCGTTGGGCGGGTTCATCCGGCTGCCGGGACGGCCGGGTCCTACAGGTGCGATGTCTCGGCTGTTAGCTTCTGGCTGTTCGAGCCGTGCTTCGTCTTCGACCGAGTCGGTGAGTGATTCGCCTACTCGGAGTAGCGCTGGAGCAGATCGCGTTGGTATTCAAGAATCGCCCGTTCGCGCGCTGTGGTCTCGGTGGGTTCACCCACCACGAGGCCGGGTTCGGAGTATCGGGTGTAGTCGGCCTGGTCGCAGTGGTCGAAGATCACGACAAGGCGCTGGGACGTGAGTTCGGGGCCGACTTCCTCGAAGCAGAGGTAGTAGCTCATCAGCAGGTCCGACGAGCCAGGTTCGGAGGAGTTCTGGATCGCCTCGTCCATCGCTTCGAGCAGGGCGGCGTCGTTCGGGGCGATCAACCTCCCGGCGCGGACCGCGGCGCTGACGGCGGCTTCGGCCCTGGCGACGAGATCGCGAACGGTGTCGTCGGCGATCGGCGTGGCGAAGTTCGTGACCGTCCATTGCAGGTGCTCCGCCGCGATAGCGAGTCGGTGCGGGGGCGACATGCGTTCGAAGATCGCTTCGAATCGACCGATCTCGTTGAGTGGAAATGGCATGTGGGTCTTCCTACCAGCCGACGAGGCGCGGTCGACCAGTTCACGGGTGGTGGGGTCGGCGATCGGGGTGGTGAAGTTCGTGACTGTCCACCACAGCAGCTCCCCGGCCATCGCCAGGCGGCGCGGACCCGGCATGCGGCCGAAGGCCGCTTCGATCGCAACGCGATCTTTCCATGGAGTCGCCATACACCCAATCCTCCCTGAGGCCAGCCGACGACACGGCCATTGCTGTCGGTACGGCAGCTCTGGCGCCTTTTGTCGTCCGACGTGTCCTCGCAGGGGGCCTTGTCCGGTGACCACCGACCGGTTCCACCGGCAGATCGACGACTCGATCGAACTCTATTCCAGGTAACGCTGGAGAAGCGCCGCCTGATACTCAAGGATCCGCTGACCACGGTCAGAAGCGTCGTCTTCGCCGACAGCGATTTCAGGTTCGCTGTAGCGGACGTAGTCTGCCTGATAGCAACGGTCGAAGATCGCAAGAACACGCGGTGGCGTGATCTCGGGCGCAAGGTGGTCGAAGCACAAGCGGAAGGCGCCGAGCAGGTCCACCGCACCGGGTTCCTGATCGTCTTCGGTAGCGGTCCTGAACTGTTCGAGCAGCGCCCGGTCGGCAGGAACGGCCGACAGTCGCGCGTTCGCCGCTGAGCGAACCGCTGCCGAAGCGCGGGCGACGAGATCGCGAACGGTGTCGTCCGCGATCGGGGTGGCGAAGTTCGCGACCGTCCACTCCAGCAGCTCGGCGACCATGGCGAGCCTCTGCGACGGCGGTATGCGCGCATACGCCGCTTCGAGCTGGGCGAGCCGTTCCTGTGCGGTTGACATGTGCATCGTCCTCTCTAAGGCCAGCCAACGAGGCGGATGCCGCTGCGACTCCGGCAGTGCTGGTTCTTGGGGTCGTCAGGTGCGCGGTTGTCGTCGCAGGGTTGCTTGCTCGGAGACAATCGTAGCGGTTCGACCGGCAGGCTCCGATACGGCTCGGCGTCCCCGACCTTATCGTTGATCGCCTCCTGCTTCCTATCGAGTGCGTTCAGCAGCTGCTGCTCCGCATGGTTCGAACCGGTCTCCCGGATCGCTGAGCCGTGGATGCGGTTGTACCCCAGATCTTCAGCCAGCGCACGCACCTTCGCGTCAGGTGTTCCGGAACTGTTCATCGTGTAATACAGGTTCCCGTTGGCGTCCTGAACGGTCGCGAATGTGATCTGTCCCCGGTACTCGTCGTCAAGGGACGCTGCCGCCGCTTCGAGCGCTTCTGCGTCGCTCCGCAGTTCCTGGTCGGTCTTGTGGGGGATGTTATTGGTCGGGTTGACCGTGACATTGACTTGTCCTCTTGGGTCATCAGGGGAGACGCGCTGCACGTGGACGCGGGCGGCGACGATGCGATCCCTTGTCTCGGTTTGCGAGCTGACTTGCCCATCGGCGGTAAGCCGGTGATACGTGGAATCCTTTCTCTTCCGGGTGTGCAAACCTACGACGATGAGCAGAAAGGGAATGAGTGCATTTCCTAGTTTTCGCATGCCGGTCACCTTCAGCCGAAGAGAAGATCACGTAGTGCCGTGATCGAGTCGATGAGGCCGGTGATCCAACCGAAGATCTTTCCCACCCACTCGGTGATCTTGATGACGGCCTTGGGAATCACCCATGCCGCACCGACCCCTACAGTGAAGGCGACTTCGGCGGCCCAGGCGATCAGCGAACCGATGCACTCGGCCACGAAATCGCGGACGAACTCGCGGACCATGTTGACCAGTTGGCCCGCTCCGCGTGTAGCGGTACCCAATGACAGGGCCGTGCCGCCGAGGCAACCGAGTACATCCGCGTTGGCGTCGGCCTTGTCGCGGTAGGCGTCGGAGGCCTCGCCGTCCCACGAATCCACGTCAGCGTCAATGAACGTCGCCAGCTGCTCGGACATGGCGAAACACTCGTTCGCGACGTTGTCCCATGTCATTGCATGAGCCTCGACGAGGGTGGGGTTACCGGCCAGCATGTCGAGGGCGTCTTGGAGCGGCTGGACGTGCTCGATGAGCCAGCCGACTCCGGCGGCGGCGAGGGTGCCGATCGGGTCGATGGCGGCGCCGACGGTCTCCAGCGCGGCCCCGAGACCGGCAACCGAGGCATCGATCCAGGAACCGGAGTCGATGGCCTGAGCGAGTCCTGCGTAAGACTCGACGATCCCGGCACCGGTGAACGCCGCACCCGGCTGGTCGACATCGCCTTCGGTGGCAACAAGATCACTCATGGGGTTAACTCCGTCCGCTACAGCTCGTCCATGAGGCGGTTCTGGTCTTCGGCCGCTGCTTCGTCTGCGGCCGTGTAGCTGTCGGCAGTGTCGCGCAGCGCCTGTGCGAGGAGTTCGAGGTTTTCCTGTGCCATGGTCACGAGATCTTTCTGGTCGGCCTGGCGACCGGCGAGCACCGGGGGAAGGAACTGGCAGATGATGCCGTACGCCTCGTTGTCCTGGACGACCGAATCCATGGCTGACTGGATGGCACCGAAGCGTTCGCGCAAGGCGTCGATGTTCGCCGCGTGCGTGTTGAGGTCGTCGGTGACGACGTCGAACTGGTCGCTCATGTCAGTCCTCCCCTTCGCGTTCGGGGAACCGCATCTTGATGCTGTCGACGAGTGCCTTCGCCGTCGGCGAGGACGGCGGGAGGCGCTCCTCGACCGCGACCCGGGCGGCTTCGAGCAGCGCCTGGCCCGCGTTGGCGTACGCCTCCATGAACTGCCGTTCGAGGTGGTTCGGCTGCATCCGCCGCGTGTCGGAGGAGAAGGCGATATTGCTAACCGCCCCGCTGGAGTTGAGCGTGATCGTCACGACGCCGTTGGCGTCCTGGCCGATAGCGGTGAGCGTCTGCACCGCCTCGGACGCCGCGATCGAGTCGGACGCGAGACGGTCGGCGCGTTCCTTCCAGTCAGCCAGTGCGGCCCGCGCGTCGTCAGGGCTGCTGATATTGGACAGCGGGTTGTCCATTGCGACGCCTCCTGGTGCATGGTGATATCGAGTGTCGTAATGAACACTGTACTGTTTCGTAACAAGTTGCGGGGTCTGCGGATCCAGCGACAAGTTGCTGATGAGACAAGTGGGGCAAGAGGTTTCGGTCTGGTCGGGAACAGGTTCCGTCGCTGTGTTGTGCCGGTAGGGTGGTGGTGTGGGCAAGGACACGAAGCGCGCATACAAGGTCGTCCCGGTCGACGAGGACGAGCCGGACTTCGGCGACCCGCCGAGGAACTGGGGCCGTGTGGCTTCGATGGCCGGTGTGTGGGTCGTGGTTCTACTCGGTAGCGCTTGGATGGCCCCCGGTTTTGCCTCCGGAGGCAGCGACGAGGACCTCCCTGCCAGCGAGCAGCCGCCAACCGATCCGATTGATGCCTCCGATCGCTACTTCGACTACGGGTTTGGCAGCGATTTCGACGCCGCACGAGAGGTGTTGTGCGAAGGGGCGGAGCCGGAAGTCACCCCAGAGGCATTGGGTCAGTTGCGCTCGGAATATGAGGTGTATCTCAAGGAATATCCCGCGGTTGAGATCTTGCCCGTGGAGACTGGCTCGACCGGGGGGCAGACCCATCTCAAGGTGACGGTGACATTCATTGGTGGAGAACGTAACCCGAGCGAGGCGTTCCAGGTCGTAACCGAAGCGGTCGGCGATACCTACTGTGTCGCAAGCGTCAGCGGGGAAAGTTCAGGAGACGACCCGGACGAGGCCAAGGGACCGGGCGGGCGCGAACTCGCCGCAGAGTACCTCGATTCCATCGTTCGGGAAAAGAATCCTGATCCGGAGCACGCCGATTCACTGATATGCAAAGACGACTACGAGGGGCCGAAGCCGCAAGAGCTGTTGGAAGCGATCCAAAGCTGGGAGGAGAGCAACGTCAAAGCCACCTCCTACATCCTCCGGCACGGCGAGGAACCCGTCCCAGCCGCCGACGGCAGCCTGACCTACCAGTACCACGTGGTCCTCGACCCTAGCGGCCAAGGTGATTTTCGCTTCCTCTTCGAGGTCACGGTGACACCCGAGAACTGCGTCTCGTCTCTGGTCCAGATCGAAGACGAAGATCCCTTGCCTATCGGTGGCAATTAGTGGCTTCACTCAAGCGGCGCGCCGACGCTCGCCATGAAGGCGATCGGATCCACCGCCCCCGCCGAGGACCTATCGCCGTTCAAGTGCACCTCGAAGTGCAGGTGCGGCCCAGAAGACCGTCCCGACGAACCCGAATAGCCGATGATCTGGCCCGCCTGGACCACATCACCCTCCTTGACCAATGGCGCAGAGCCAAAGTGGCAATAGCGCGTCAAGTAGTCACCGGCATGCAGGATA
Organism: Glycomyces arizonensis DSM 44726; assembly: GCF_000482705.1. Lineage (GTDB taxonomy): Bacteria > Actinomycetota > Actinomycetes > Mycobacteriales > Micromonosporaceae > Glycomyces > Glycomyces arizonensis. The sequence goes on from NZ_AXWO01000007.1 coordinate 75,154, forward strand.
TTGACATACCAGCCGCACCCCGCGATCTGCGGCGATCCGTCCACATCACACGAAGCCGGGCTGCCGTCCGGATTGAACGCGTTGCACTGCGCGGTGATCACCGTGCCGCTCGATGCCGCGACAACGGCGGTTCCCCTCGGCACGCCGATGTCGACCCCCTGATGCGTCGGCCGCTCCGACGTCCTGAACCCGGACCAGATCGGTCCGTCCGCCGGGATGATCCATCCCGCCGCCGACAACTCGCCTGGAGCAGTGCATTCACCGAGACTGACGCTGACCGCCGAAGCCCGTCCACCCCCGCCTGTCAGGGCGTTCACGATCTCGGTCGCGTCCGGCTCATGCTTCGCATAGGCGAACGGATACGCGGAGATCTGCACGCTCTGCGCGGCCTCGGTCAGCGACATGTGCTCCCATCCCTCGATGGTGTCGAGCTTCTCGTAGAACTTCGTCGCCGCATAGACCGGATCCTGAATCTGCTCCGGCGTACCCCAGCCCGAGGACGGCCGCTGCTGGAACAGCCCCAGCGAGTCGTGGTCGTTCCGGTCGCCGAGATAGCCCAGGTTCGTCAAGCGCGACTCCTGCATGGCCGTCGCAACGGCGATGATCCACGCCCGCGGCGGCATCTCCAGGTCCTGACCCACCGCGATGATGATCGCGGCGTTGTAGATCTGGTCCTCGTTGTACCCGGCGATCGACGGCAGGTCCGCGTCCGGATCGACCGGGTTGCTGTTGCCGCAGCCCGCGGGAAGCAGCTGATCGCCGAGGTCGTCGCCCGACTGGTCCACCAGCAGCTGGACCACCATGCCGACCGCTCCGATGCAGCACACCGACACCAGCGCGATGCCCCAGATCCATCGCCGCAGCCAACTGGCGCGCTTCGGCGCGTCGAGCGTCGTCATGCCGGCTCCCAATCGATCGCCGACACCAGCCATCCCTGCGCAGCCCAGTCGTTGCCGCCCTCCTTCATCGGAAGGACCAGGACGCCGGTGTCCATCGGAATCCGGACCTCGCCGCCGTCGACCTCGGCCTCACCGGTGATCGCGGTGGCGGGAACCGAGATCGGGTCCACGCCGCGCATGAGCTCGGCGGCCTCCTCGGTCATGTACGGCTGCATCCCCTGGAACCAGGTGTTCGAGTTCTTGCCCGCCGTATCGACCCACGCCTCAGCGAAGGCGAGCGCCTTCTCCACGGCCTCCTCGGGGAGTTCGGCTTCCTCATAGGGATCGTGGAGCGGCGAGCCGTCCTCCTCGCACTCCGCTCCCTCGCACTCGGGAGCGGTGATGCCGTCATCGACCGTGAGCTCCTGCGACGGGTCGGACGAGGTCGAGCCTTCCTCGGCATCGTCCGAGCCGAGCGGGAAATCCTCCCGCCCCTGCGTCAAGGCGATCACGCCGACGACCAAGAGCAGGATGATCACGACGATGCCGTAACGGGAGAAGACGATCCGCAACGCCGCGCGCATGACTAGTCCTTCCTAGGAGGTGTGTAGACGCCTCCGCTGGAGGTCCCGCTGGTGGTCGCCGCGGTGCTGTTGTTCGGCGTCCGCTGCCCCGGCTGCTGGTCCGGCGGCGCGGTGCGGCTCTCGGTGCGCTCCTGCCGTCCTTGACCGGCCTCGGATCGCGACTCGGGGCGCGCTTCGCCCTGTCGGATGGTCTCCCGGCGCCGCTCGATCTCGACCTCTTTGCGCCGCTCCTTGTCGGCCGAGCGTCCGAAGAGCGCATCGGTCGGCCCTCCGGCGCCCTGGAAGCTGGCGAGCCGACGGAAGGGCCGCAGCAGCAGCCACGCCGCCACGCCGACCAGGCCGATGAGCATGACCTGCATCCAACTCGGCAGACTTGCCCCGAGTATTCGGTCGGCGGCGAACAGATAGATCACCGCCGCGATCGCGAAGACGATGACGTTGATGACTGCGGCAAGAACGATGTTGACCAGGCGTTTGAACGGCCCGCCCGCTGGTCGCAAGATCGCGATCGTGCCGATGATCGGCAGCGCGATCACCGCGAAGCGGACGATCATGAAACCGAGGATGATCAGCACCGACGCCGTGATGTCGAAGAGAGAGAAGAACAGCGACGTCAAGAGGGCGAGCAGGCCGGAGCCGGTCCGCTCCCAGGCGCGGCCGCCCGTCAGGTGCTCATAGGCCTCGGGGTCTTCCTGCTGGATCAGCGTGGCCAGCTTGCGCCAGTTCTCCTGCTTCTCTTCAATGGTCCTGGCACGGGTTCCCGGTGACTCTTGGGCTTTCTCGTCGTCGACCCACGACATCGCCTGAGCCGCGTACAACGCAGGCCCGTACTTGTAAGCGGTGTTGGACTCGCGAACCTCCGGGTTGCCCTCTTCATCCTCGGCGACCTCGCCGTCGTCCTTGCTGTACGAGACCTCTTCGCCTTGGCCGAGCATGGCCCGGAGCCAGTTCTGATAGATCACATCACCGGTCGACATGTCCGAGGCCTTGACAGCGGCGCTGCGGGTGTCGACACAGAGGCTGGGGTTGTCCTCAATGAGGTCTTCATATTCGGAATTGCTTATTCCCGGTTTGCTGATGCAGCCCTCCGCGGCCTCGTCCTCGATGAGTCCCTGGCTCAGGTTCAAGCCCGCCGACATGCCCTGGTCGGCCCAGCTCGCCGCCTGGACGGGCCAGCGGGCCACCGCCGTCACCAGGACCAGGATCAGGACCGCCCACGCCGCCGTGGTCACCGCGTTGTTCATGTCGGCCTGGCGGCTGCGCCACAGCAGGTACAGGCCCACGACGCCGACGGTCACCGCGCCGAAGATCGTGAAGACCTGGCTGTAGACCGCCTCGCTGCCGGTCTCCATGAACTCGTTCGACCAGCCCCACAGCCGCTGCGGGTCCCAAGCGGCCTGGCGCATCGAGTTCGAGGCGCCGATGACGGCCGTCGACGTGTTGAACTCCATGTTCGCCAGCGCGTTCGCCGTGTCGGCCCCGTCGGGCAGGCTCAGCGAGTCGATGCACTGCCCGCCGACGCTCATCTCCTTCGAGGCGTACATCGGCAGCTGGTATCCGGCGTAGCCGTACCGCGAATACTGACCGATGCCCTCGCCCTTGTCCGGCAGGCTCGGCTCGGCGAACCAGCCGGCCATGCCCGAGTCGGGGCTCGACGGGGTCGGCGCCTCGGCGCAGTTGGCCTCGGCCGGAGCGGGGACCTCGTCGAGGCACTGCTCCCATTCGTTGTGCCACTCCCAGTCCGAGCAGTCGCTCGCATCTTGGGCCCCCGCGGCGCTCGGCGTGAGGACGAGCGCGCCGCAGGCCGCCACCAGGACCAGGAGGAACCGGGCCCACCGGCCCGCGGGGGAGGGGTGGTCCACTACTTGTCCTCCCCGGGCGTGGTGTTCAGGTAGTCGAGCAGGCCGCGCACCCAGCCGAAGTCGGCCCGGATGCGCTGCACGCGGCCGTCGACGTCGCGCATCACGAACTCGCGGTAGGGCAATCGTTTCGTCTCCGCCGCGTCCACCTCGCTCAGTGAGGCGAGCACGTTCTCGTAGCCGACGCCGGTCGGCACGCGGAGGAGCTTGAGTGCCTCGGAGGCGACGTCGGCGTCCTCGGCGATGCGGCCGACGAAGACGGTGCTGACCAGGTTCTGGACGTCGAGTCCGAGGATGTCCTTCGGGTTCTGGCTGGCGACGAGCGCGGCGAGGTTCCACTTGCGGGAGTCGCGCGCGAGGCGCACCAGGAAGCTGCGCCCGGACTTCCAGCCCTCCATGAAGTGGGCCTCGTCGAGGCCGACGAGCTTGCGCCGGTTCATGTCGCCGCCGTAGGCGCGGCGGACGGCGAGGCGGTGGGCCGTGTGGAGCATCGGCAGTGCCAACGCTTCCTCGGCGCTCCAGTACTCGCGCTCGATGCCCAGGTCGGGCAGCCGCAGGCCGGACATGGTGATGACGGTCAGCGCCGTGTCGTCCTCCAGCACGCCCTTGTCAGGGGTGCCGAAGAACAGCTTCGCGAGCGGCATCTCGGCGGTGTCGAGCAGCAGCGCGGCGAGTTCGGCGCCGTCGCCGGTGACGTGGTCCTCGGCGTCCTGGAGGCTCTCGACGATGTCCTCCAGCGCGGTGGACTCCTCGGCCGGGACGTGGCGGGCCGCGTGGCGCAAAAGGCGTGCGGTGGCCGCTTCGCGCTGCACCTGCGGCGGCAGGAGCATCGCGCAGATGTCCTGGACGAGCATGCGTCTTTCGGAGCGGGCGTTGGAGACGGCGATGTCGTATTCGCGCTGGCCCTCGGGCGAGTCGTCGTAGTGCTCGCGCCGCGGCGAGGGGATCAGCGCGTACGGCGCGAGCGTGCCGTACTCCGAGCCGGTCAGGTTGAGCACGCGCGAGTGCGGCTTGAGTTCGGGCATCTCGCACAGCCGGGCGAGCGGCCCGGACGGGTCGAGGAGCGTCACCTGGACGCCGCGCCTGGCCGCGAGGTAGCCGAGGGCGCCCATGAGCGTGGACTTGCCGCCGCCGGGCTCGGCGACGAAGACGCTCAGGCCGGACCGTTCGCGGACCTCGGTGGCGAAGTGCAGGTCGAGGAAGACGGGCCTGCGGCAGGTGCCCGCGGTGCGTCCGATGAGGTCGCCGCGCTGGTCGCCCACGGTGGACGCGGCCTGCGGGAGGGCCGCGGCGAAGAGCTTGACGGGCATGCGCCGCACGTACCCGGTGGAGGCGACGGGCTCGCCGGGGATGAACTCGCGCGCGAGCCAGTCCTGGTTCTTCGGGTGCTGGAGGCTGATGCGCATCTCCCGCTGGTACATCTGCATCAGCGTGCGGGCGCGCTCCAGGCACTCTTCCTTGGTGTCGGCGGTGACGGCGATGCGGTGCCAGCCGTGGACGCGGGCGGCGTCGATCGGCAGGCCGGTGGTCATCTCGTCGCCGACGTTCAGCGCCCTTTCAGCGAGGCGCTGGAGCTCGGGCGGGGCGTCGAGGGCGTGCTCGTCGTAGTCGTGCTGCTGGCTGCGGATGAGCCGCAGCCGGTGGTCGAGGTCCCGGAAGGCCTCGCCGGGGCCGAGGATGTCGACGCGGCTGGAGAGCTCGACCGGCCACGGGCACCGCTCGTGGAAGTGCAGCCACGGCTCGTGGCGCTGGGGGATCTCCAGCTCCTCCATGCGCCCGACGGTGAGGACGGCGGTGTGCTTCTCCTCGCCGGTGAGCCGGTTGACGAGCTTGACGGTGGAGCCGTACGGACTCCGGTAGCGCTCGATGGACTCCGAGAGCGCGAGGACGTCGCCGGCCTCCCATTCGCCGCCGGAGCCCGAGAGCAGGCGCGGCGGCTCCATGCCCAAAGCGACCGAGCGGTAGACGAGCCATTCGAGCTCGGGGGTCGTGGCGCGGCGGGCCCTGACGCCGAAGGAGCCGAGGACCTCGTCGAACTGGAGGCTGCGCTTCTCGATGCGCTCGCGCTCGGAGAGCCTCGTGCCGCGTCCGAACACGCGGCCGACGCGTTCGCCCAGGCTGTCGAACAGGGACCGGCGCGTGAAGGTGATGCCCAGGTAGGTCTCGCCCTCGGCGTGGGAGAGGGAGTGGAGGTGGCGCTGGGCGGCGACGAGGTGCTCGGCCCAGCTGGTGCCGCCGGGGACGGTGCGCAGCGGGTGGGCGGTGTTCCGGTCGACGGTGCGGGCCCACTCGTCGGCCGGGAACGGCTTGGTGGTGCGCCGCATGTGGAGCCGCATCCCGGCCAGGCCGGCGAACTGCTCGGCGATGGCGGTGATGAGGGCCTCGCGCTCCAGGTCGGGGCGGAAGGACCAGCGCACGCCGGGCAGCGCGTACCAGGCGGTGACGGTGGTGGGCGTGAAGGTGGCGTGCCCGGCGATCTCGGTCAGGGACAGCTCGCGAAGCGGCTGGCGCTCCTTGTCCTTCTTGACCGGTTTGGGGACGCGGGTGGGCCGTTCCTCGGTCGAGGTGACAACGGCTTCGGTGGCGGTCTGCTTGATGGGGACGAGGTCCTGGGAGGGCGCGCGCCGACCGTCCCGATAGCCCGTTTTGGGCGCGCGGGACTGACCTGTGGAAACATTCCCGCGCCGCTGGTCACTGGCCTGTGGATAACTCGGAGCGCTCTGTGGATAACCGGTTGCCCGCTGTGGATGAGGCCGGGGATTCCCGCTGGTCGGGGCCTGTGGATAACGTTGTGGACGACCCTGTGGATAACTCGGCGGTTCCTGTGGATAACCCTGTGGAGAACCTGTGGACGGCGGGGCAGTCGGCGCAGGTGGCGGCGCGTGTCGGGCCGGATCCGCCGGAGGGGTCGGCGGGGCCGCCGGAGGGGCCTGGCGGGCGCTCGGCGGGGTGGGCCTGCGGACCGGTTCGGTCCGGTGCTGCTCCCGGGCGGGCTCCGCGCGGAAAACGGCGTCGGCCAGTGCCGTCGCGTCGTCGTCGAGGTCGGCCGCACGCTCGCGCACCGGGGCTGGCGGGCGCGGGGCGGAGAACTTGGCGACGGGCTGTCGGCGATCCTCGCCGCTCATAGGCGCTCCTCTTGTCGGGCGGTGTCCACGAGTGCGGGACGGAGCCTGATCGATCGGGTCGAATACGCCGGAATGCGCTTCTCGGCGCCGGCATCCCGGGTGTGCTTCCAGTCGGTCAGCAGCGTGCGGACCACCGTCGCGGCGGGGCGATCGGCGTCGACGTACCGGAAGATCAGCGAGGTGGCCACGAGGGCGAGGGAGATCTCGATGGAGGGGAACAGCTCGACGTCGCCGGTGGCGACCCAGTGGATGAACATGAACAGCGCCAAGAGAGCGGCGAAGGCACCGTACTGCGCGTAAGGAAGGTGGACGGGGAGCGTGTAGCCGGGCGGGCCGAGGTAGAGCAGCCGGGCACGATAGATGTCGTCGTCGGTGCGCAAGCGCATGGGCGTCCTCCATCCGGGCTGACTCGGTTGCGGTGCTTGGGGAGCGGGCTACTCGCCTTCGCTGAAGAGGACGTCGACCAGGCCGCCGCCGACGGCCACGAGGACCACCGCTCCGGCGATGAACGCGATGCCGAGGATGGCGATGGTCGACGACGTCAGCACGCGGCTGACCTCGCCCTTGTTGGCGCGGGCGATGAAGATGAGGCCGAGGATCGCGAGCAGGATCGGGGCGATCCGGCTCAGGAAGAAGCTGATGATGCCCTGCGTGTTGATCTCGGCATCCTGCGCTTGGACCTGCGCCGCCACTGTCCAGAGTGTCTCTCGTATCATCATCAGTCCCATCTCGTCACACGGGTCACATTGACCTCATGTTTTGCAATTTTCCCTCATGTATCTTGTCTCCCAACCCTTCGCGGGGTCTGCGTTCATCATATGTCGGCCCCCTGACGCAGCGCACCATCGTCGGCTCGATGCGCGACCCCGACGCCCGACATTCACCAGTGAACCGCGATCGCGCATCCGTTTCAATGCTCCGCGTACGATCACACCGTGTCGGTAATCCGACACTAAACTGGGGTCGCCCGGTGTCCTACGCTCGATACCGACCCCGAACAGCAGAATAGAGCCCGGGATTCGGTCACAGTGTCGCCCGTGTGTCGTAACGTTGCGTCATCGTCCATGATGCAGTGCCGGCGCCGCGTCACGACCGGGCGCAACGACGACCAATGCACGAACAGTCACGCCGAGGCACGGAGCAGCCACCATGGACAACCTCGATGACATCGCCGGACGGCTCACCGTCGCGGCGGTAGCCTTCGCCGTCGCGGGCCTCGCCCTGGCCGCGCTCGCGGCGGTGGCCCTGGGGAGCGTGCGCGCCGCCGAGAAGTGGCCCTCGGCGCCCCGCCCGCGCGTCGGGCGGCCCGTCGCCCTGACCGGCGCCATGCTCGGCCTCGTCGTCTTCGCCCTCGCCGCCGGGCTGTTCTCCCTCGCCCGCATCGGCACCGGCCTCGACCCGAACCTGCGGGTGCTGCTCGCCGTCGGCGTCGACCTCCTCGCCCTCGCCGCCGGCGTCGTCGCCGTCAACCACTTCGCCGGGAAGGTCGAGGTCCGCGCGCTCATCGCCGTGCCCGAGCAGCCCGCCGCGCCGCCGCCGATCCCCGTCTCGGGCGACCCCACCCGCTACCAGATGCCCGACGTCGCCGAGGTCCCCGTCGACGCGGGCGGCGCCATGCACCCGCCCGAGCCGCGAAGGCCGCCGTTCGCGCCCGACACCGCCGCCACCGGCGGCCTGCCCGCCGCGCAGCGCACCGGCGTTCCCACCATCCCCACCGACACCCGGCCCGGGTGGGTCTTCCAGGACCGCGGCACCGGCGCCTACTACGCGGCCGTCGCCCAGAGCCGCGGCGGCATCAGCCTCCTCGCGCTCGACGACTTCACCGTCGCCCGGACCGCGTCGCTGGTGGGCCCGCTCGAACTCGTCGGCTCGGTCGAGGCCACCGTCTGGCCGCTCGAGAACGGCGACCCCGCGCACGAGACCGCCGAGCCGGGAGGGGACGCGTCCGACCGCTGATCGGGACGCCCTCGGCGGCAGATGCGCAGCGTGGCGCACTTCCGTTATGGTCGGGTGATCATTCCACTCGAAATGAGCGACCATGGAGCCCACCTCCGAGAGCGTATCTACCGATATTGACGAATATGTGACCCTGCGATCGACCGACGGCGCCATCGCCGTCGAGGTGTCGGCCGCAGGGTTCCGCCAGCCGCCCGGCGAGATCGCCCGCCTCATCACCGAACTCGCCGCCGAGCTGCCGCGCCCCGGCGCCGAGGACGACGCGGCCCTCGCCTCCGGCATCGACGCGCTCGGCCGCCTCCAGCAGGCCGCCTCGACCGGCGGCTACGAGGGCTTCGCCGCGGTCATGCGCCAGCGGCTCGGCATCGAACCGCCCACCGACGCCCTCGGCCCCGACCCCGAACTCGACCGGGCCATCGCCGGGCGCCTCGACGGCATCCTCAACACCATGCGCGAGGCGGCCGACGCCCGCAGCCAGCCGCCGCCGGAGGTCCTCACCGCCGAGGTCCGAAGCGACGAGGGCGACCTCGCCGTCAGCTCCAGCACCGAGCGCGCCGTCGCCGGGGTGTGGATCGGCCCCGATGCCCGCCGCCGCGGCGTCGAAGGACTCGGCGAGGCCCTCACCACGCTCATCGCCCGCGCCCGCGACGAACTGCGCGCCCTCGCGGAGCGGCGCGCCCGCGAGGACACCCCCGACGACATCGCCGCGCACATCGACAACGCCCCCGAGGACGCCGAGCGGGCCGGGCGCACCACCGCCGCGATGATCGACCGCATCACGCAGATCAACGAGAACATCCAGCGAAAGGCAGGAGGAAGATGACCAGAGTCTTCGACGCCGCGTTCGTCCGCCAGCTCGGAGCGAACATCGACGCCAACGTCGTCCCCGTCCTGGAGGAGACCAACGAATTCCTCCCCGAGCTCAGCGCCGTCGACCGCGGCCTGTACACGACCGTCACCCTCCCGATGGCCGTGGCCTACTCGATGGCCACTTCCACCGTGACCGAGTCCATGGCCGGGGCCGCCCAGTGCTTCCGCGAGATGCGCGAGGCCCTCGACGGCTGCGCCCAGGACATGGAGGACACCGACAACGCGTGCGCCAAGGCGTTCGGCGAGAACTGACAGGAGGGCCGACATGTCCACCGGACAGAGCCTCATGGACGCGGGCGACGCGATGTCGCCCTACTACAACGGCGTCATCAAGTCCTGCGCGATAGCGATCGCGCCCCCCGCGATCGTCTTCGGCCTCTCCGTGCAGGCCATGGCGACCAGCATCTACATGAACCAGTGCAACCCCGGCGACATCCTCAAGGCGGGCGGGGCCTGGGTGGCGCTCGCCGAGAAGAACTTCGAGGCCGTCGAGGCGCTCCAGACCGAGGTCGACTCCGTCAACGACGACAACTGGTGCGGCGACGACGCCAACGCCTTCAAGGACTCGGCGGACGGCGTCAAGCTCCAGCTCCAGGAGCTCGCGATCGCGGCCTTCCTCATCGGCGCGCAGCTCGTCGCCTTCTCGGCGATGCTCACCGTCTACTGGATCTTCCTGACCGCCTGCACCGTCGTGATGGACGCCTTCCTCGTCGCCTACCTCGGCGCCCTCGCGGGCGTGGTCTCCGCCCCCGGAGCGCCCGCGATCAGGGCCAGCGCCCTGACCGTGGCGACGGCGCTGGTGGCCACCATGAAGAGCTTCGAAGCGGTCCTCATCTCCATCTCGACCGGCTGCGCGGCGCTCACCGCGGGGGTCACCGCGTTCACCTTCGGGTTCCAGAAGGGCGCGGGCAACCCCGTCAGCCCCGTCGACATCGCCGCGGCCGGACTCACCAACGCCCTCCAGGGCCTGGCGGTCTACGGCCTCAACGCGCTCCTGATGACCCCCGGCGGCAGGCACGCCAACGTCAGCTCCTGGATGCACGCCCTCCAGGGCGGCTCGGCCATCGCCCCCACCTACAAGGGCGACGGCGAGTGGAGCGGCAACTACGACGGCGGCGGCCCCGGCCTCGGCGCGCTCGACAGCGCGTTCAACTGGATGGACGAGAACCTGCCCGACACGTTCTCCAACCCCGACGAAGTGCAGTGGAAATGACAGTGCGGTGGAAATGATCGGCGGCGCCAGTCCCCGCTTCAAGCCCCCGCTCCCCGGTTGGCGGATCGCCCCGCTCGCGGGCCTCCGGCCCCCCGCGGGGAAGGCGGGCGCCTTGGACCTGCGCGTCGGCTACTGCGCGGGCGTCCAGTCGAAGACCATCGCCGAGGCCGCCGAGGCGATCGACCGCCGCGAGCGCGCCGGGGACCCCGTCGCCGCCAAGGGCGACCTGCGTTCGAGCCTGGTGCCCGTCGTGGTCGTCGACGGCGAGCCGGTCGCGACCGGGTGGGGACGGATGCGGATCCCCCTCGCCGCGGGACGCCACCTCGTCGAGGTGCAGAGCCAGCACTCGCGGGCCTGGCACGCCGTCGACATCGCGGCCGGGCAGAGCGCGAAGGTCGACTACATCGGGATGCTCGGCGACCGCCACCGCTCCTACGGCGAGGGCACGGTCACCGGCGCGGCCGCCTTGCTCAGCGGCTACGCGCTCGGCCCGCGCGGCAGGCTGCACTACTGGCAGTACCTCCCGGCGCTCGCGCGCGGGCGATTGAGCTTCGCGGTCTTCGTGGCCCTGCTCGTCGCCGCCGCGCCCGTGACATGGCTGGCCGGACTCACCGGCGTCCCGTTGGCGCTCGCGATCCCCATCGCCATGGCGCTGCCGGTGCTCGGCCTCGCGTTCTGGGGCGCACGCGTCCTGTGGACCTTCCTGCGCTACAACCGGATCGGGCCCGCGGCGCCGCTGAGCACCGGCGCCTTCACACGCCCCGGCCTGGCCGCGCCGGTCGTCCTCGATCCCGCTGGGACGCCCCCGCCGCTGCGTCCCGGCTCGGCGGCGGTCCTCGTCGACGCCCGCTTCCTCAAGGACGACCTGACCTCCCCGGAACTCGCCCTGCAACTGCCGCAAGGGCAGATGCGCATCAACGGCGAGCAGCGCAAGGCCCTCGACCGCGTCGGCGAGCTCGTGCCGATCCGCCACCGCCGCGCCGTGCCCCCGCCCGAGATCGAGATCGACGGCGTCCGCGTCGCCGCCTCGTGGACCCGCATGTGGATCGAGACCGCGCCCGGGCGCCACCGCGTCCGCGTCCGCACCCCCGAAGCCCCGCTTCCCGTCCCGTCCGGGCAGGCGCCGCCCCAGATCGGCGACGTCGCGATCGACGCGGCCGAAGGCGCGACCGCCGCGCTGGAGCTGACGATCGCCGTCGAGGCCGTCCCCGACCCGACCGAACCGCTGCTCCACCAATGGCAGTGCCGCATCGAACGGCTCGCGCCCGCGCTGGAGCGGCCGGTCCCCGCCGCCCCGAAGGCCGACGTCCGCGGCGGCCTCCGCCGCGCCGCCACCGGCCGATGGTGGGAGCGCGCGGACCGCTGAGCCGCACTTCGGCGGACCGATGCGGATGGTGCGGTATTGCTACCGTGGAGGCGACGACCGCCCCCCAGCCCGTCGAGGTGAGCCGCGCGCATGAGTGACCAGCAGATCGAGCAGTACCAAGGTCTCCAGGCCGCCGCGCCTTCCGCGCCCGCGCCCGCGTTCGGCGACGTCGCCCCCGCCTCCGCCGAGGCCACCGGGCCCGACGCCGAGGCCCCCGAGGACACCGGCTGCCTCCCCGTCGTCCGCCCCGGCTGCTCCAACGCCGCCTGCGGCAACCCCACCGAGCACCCCGCCGAGACCGCCTGGCAGCAGCTCGTCTCCGCCGTGCCCGTCGAAGACCAGCTCTACCGGCTGCGTCCCCGCGTCGAGGGCATGTCCTACCCCACCGAGGAGGACTTCCGCTCCGCGGTGGCCGCCGTGCGCCCCGAGCACGCCGACGAGCACTCCCTGGCGCGGCTGCGCACCGGCTGGACCGACGAGGTCGCCGGGAAGCTCGCCGACTGGTCCGAGCGCATCAGGGCGGCTCTCCCCGAGCTGGCCGAAGGCTGGTCGGGGACCGACTTCGACACCTTCGAAGGGATCTGCACCCAGACGCGCGAACTCGTCGACGGCGTCCTCGACGACATCGACACGACCGTGGCCCAGCTCCAGTCCACCGAGGAGAGCCTCTACACGCTCCAAGGCGGCGACTCCGGCGAGATCCCCTACCCCGCGCCGCAGTTCTGGATCGACGGCGAGTGGCACAGCTGGGTCTCCGTCCACATCAGACCCGCGTGGTGGCACGGCGACTGCATCGAGTACACCTGCCAGGACGCCGAGCACGTGATGGCCCTGGCCGGGTCCGACCCCGAGCTCGCCACCGAGATCATCGACTACATCGACGAGAAGGTCGAGCACTACGTCGACTACTACGAGAGCCCGGTCAACATCGAGCGCGACGGGCTCGACCCCAAGGGCATCACGATCGACGAGGCCAAGCAACTGGCCGTCGCCGACGCCGTGGAGGCCTACGGCGGCGTCGTCGAGCAGCACTGGTCCGACTACGACTCGCGGCACGAGGGCATCGACGAGGACATCACCCAGCGCAACGCCGACAACGACGCCGAGCAGCAGTCGATGCGCACCGCCGCAGGCGACCGGGACTACCCGGCGGTCGCCGACAGCAAGTACATGAGCCTCGAACCGCCGTCCATGCATCAGCCGACCGGGACGGCCGCGCCCGAGGCGACCCAGGATCCGTCCCTGGAGGCGCCGTCGGGCGAGGCGCCCGCCACCGACCCGAATCAGTCCGAAGAGGACGAAGGAAAGTCCGGCGGCCTCGCGAGCGGCCCCTCGTCGACCGGGGGCGGCTTCGGCGGCGGCGCGTACGGCGGCGCTGGCGGCGGCGCCGGAACCACCACCGCGGCGGCGACCACGGGCGCCGCGAGCCCCACCGGCCTCGGCGCCGGAGCGGGCGCCGTGGCCGCGGGCGGCGCCGCGACGACCGGTGCCAACAGGGGCGGCATGAGCGGCATGATGGGCGGCGCCGGAGGCGGCCGCGGCATGCCCGCGGACGACCAGGAGCGCGAGGCCGACGTCGACCTGGTCGAGAACGAGAACATGTGGGGCTACGTCAACGAAGACGAAGACCCCTACGCCTAGCAGGAGGAACGCGAGATGGCAACGCAGCGGACCCGCACGTTCGACCCCGCCGCGCTCGAGCGCTACCAGCAGTTCCTCGGCGAGCTGCTCGACGAGCTGGAGCAGGAGATCATCCCGTCGCTGCGCGAGGGCACCCTCAACAAGGCTCCCGCGTTCGGGACGGTCCCCGGCGCCCACGAGAACGCGGCGCAGCAGTACGCCGACTTCCACGCCACCACCTGGCGCAACCTCCAGTACCTGCGCGGGACGCTGCACGGCATGATCGCCGGGCTCCAGACCGCCATCGAGAACGGCGGCGCCGTCGACGACTGGGTGGCCCTGCACATGCCGAGGCTGCCCGAGGACGAGATCTACAGCTAGGGCCCTGCCTGAGGAACTCAGTCCACCCAGACGCGGGACGGCGTCCAGGCCTCCCCGATCCCGTCCTGCCCGTCCGCGCGCGCGACCGCCGTCAGCGACCGCTTGGAGACGCGGTGGCCGAGCTGCGGCGGCAGGCCCGTCAGGCGCTGCGACCGCTCGTCCCAGACGCGGAACACCCGGACCGGGACGTGCAGGACCGCGACGTCGCCGCGGTCGGCCACCGCGAACGCGAACTCGTGCCGGACCGTGGCGCCGCCGAACGGATCGGGGCCGTACTCGACGCTGAACCGGTGCTCTCCGGGCGAGAGCGGATAGAACCAGGTCGCCCAGTCGCACGGGGCCTCGGCCCCGTCGATCCACAGGCGCGGGCGGGCGGCGTGCGCGAGCGCCAGCGCCTCCTGGCGGCCCGAGTAGACCGCCGTCCCGTCCGGACGCCTCGTCAGGCGGTAGAAGAAGAGGTCGAACATGATCGCGGCGCCGGTCGTGTCGGTGCCCTTGCGCGACAGCCGCAGGTCCTCGGGCGCCGGGAAGGCCAGCGCGCTCCCGGCCGAGCGGTGCACCGGCTCGACGCGGGCCGCCCGGACACGGCGGTGCAGCCGCGACGTCGTCCCGAACCCCACGATCATGCCGCCGACGAGCATGGCCAGGCCGAGGAACACGAGCACCCCGGCTATGACCACCATGACTCCCTCCTGCACGAGGAACATCCACACGGCCGAGGCGACGATGAGGACCAGCCCGGCCACGGCCGACAGGCACCCCAGGTTGCCGGCGTTGGCCGCGGCGCCGGTCAGGACGGGCAGGTGGTCCGAGCCGTCCCGCGCGCGGTACAGGTGGGTGCGGTAGCCGGGCTGGTGGCGGACCGACACGCCCTGGCCGGTGGTGTAGCAGACGCGCTCGCCGGGCGCGACGGTGAACTCGCCGCTGGAGGCGTCGGCGCCCTGGACCTCGATGCGATGGCGCCCGGGGGCGACCTCGATCTGGTAGCGGCCGTCCCCGGCCGCGACGGGGCGGTCGTCCAGGAGCAGGACGCCGGTCGCGGCGGCCGCCGCGTCGGTGCAGACGAACACGTCCAGCAGGCCAAGACCCTCGCGCGCGTGCGCCTCGGTCGAGCGGCCCGCCTTGTAATCGGCGACGGAGTCGAACTCGAACACCAGGTTCGGATCGGCCTGGTAGCGGCGGCCCGCCTCGTCCCGGTAGGCGAACTCGGGGGCGTTGTCGACATCGTCGGCCGCGTGGAAACCGTGCTTTGCGGCCGGTGCCCGCTCTTCCGTCGTCATTTGCCGGACCTGCCGGAGAGCTGCTGCGCGGTTGTACCGGTGGACTCGGACACGACTTCACCTCGGGAGGGGTCGGGCGATCGGGGACCCATTGAACATAGTGCGCCGCAACCACCCCCGGGGTCCCCTCGCATCCGGCCTCGGACACGCCGTGCGACCTGCGGGTTCGGTGTCGTTCGGAGCGCCGTCCTTCAGACCGGTACGCGTTGCGAGCCCCTGCTAACCTGAATCGAGAACTTGACGCAACACCAAGGCTCGTCATATCCCCCGGAGGTACCCGTGACTCAACGCAAGTTCGATCCCGAGGCGCTCGAAGAGTTCATGCGCGTTGTCCGGGAGGACCTGCTCAAGACTCTTGAAGATGAGCTCGAGCCGTTGATGCAGGAAGGTGGTTCCCTCAACAAGGAACCAGCCTTTGGGCAGCTGGAAGGTTCCAACACGGCTCGGCAGGCGTATAGCACCTTCCATTCCGGCACCTGGACGAATCTCGAATCGATTCGGGCGGCGTATTACGGCATGCTCAAGACCCTTCAGGACTCGATCGACCTCCACGAAGAGGGCGAGAGCATGAACGTGTCGGAGACCACCAGTTACGAGAACGAACTCAGTTGAGCAGTTGCGTGAATCTAAAGAAAGGCCTGAAAGAATGATGTCCCGAAGCGTCACTGGAGGTCTCACGGCTGGAGTTGCAGTGCTGGCCCTGACCGGATGCAGTGCCCTCACCGGTGAGTCGAGCGATGGCGGCGGCGACGCTGCAGAGGGTTCGCCGGTCAGCGCGGAGATCAAGTCCTGGGATCCCTGCGAGGTGCTGGACAACCTCCAGCCGATCGTCGACTTCATGCACATCGCGGAGATCAACTCGTCTGACGGACAGCTCACGAGCGCTATGTACGGTGAAGGCCTCGACGCTCAGGCGCTCACCTGTTTCGGCATGGTCATCGCCTCGAAGTTCGAGACGATTTACGACGAGACGAAGTTCAACGAGGGCGAGATCTCAGTCGGGATCATTCCGTGGGACACCGTGGAGGACGCGGAACTCAGCTACGAGGAGCGAACCGGACCCGACCAGGAGCGCCGAGCTGAGGGCGGAGCAGGTTTCGAGTTCACCGGGGAAGAAGAGCTGACCTCATCCGAATGGGACGAGGGCAAGCTGTTCGTCGCTCAAGACGATCAAAGCCATTACTACGATGCCTACATCCGAGACGGTGAATGGCTGTTGTGGGTCTCGATCGACTTCAATATCGATAATGCCATCACTTACTACGAGGCCAACGAGAACAAACTGGATGGCCCTCTCGAGGACTACCTCTCCTATGAGTTCACCCCTGAAGAACTCCAGCAGTGGCTTATCGACGAGTACATTCCGCAAACACATGAGTCCATCAGCTCAAGGATCCCTCAGGAGTAACAGGCATGAGCGATCAAGAAGAATATGAAGAGCGCGAGTACGATCAGACCGCGACTTCGACTCCAGACGGTCTCGATGCGGACCTGACACAGTCGCGCTACATGTCGACCAGTCCGTGCACGAACGACAAGTGCTCGACGAAGGTCGGCACCGAGCCGGAGAAGGCCTGGCTGGATCTCATGTCGGCCATTCCTGTCAGGGATCAGACCGTCAAGGCGCGCTCGGACAGCATGGCCATGCCGAACGACATGACGGTCCAGCAGGTGGTGAACGACATCCGCCCAGCGGATGCCAACGGATACGCCATCCAGACGATCAAGGAGGGCTGGGACGACTTCCAGTCGAAGTTCAAGCCTTCCGAGTCGACTTTGAAAGATGCGCTTACGGCGCTCTCGGAAGAGTGGACCGGTGACGACTTCGATGGATTCGAAGAGCAGGTCAACACCGTCATCGAGAACATCAAACAGGTGCTGGAGGATGTCGGTTCGATCGGGGACAACTCTGGCGCTCTGGGCCTGCTGAATCAGAAGCAGGAGGAGATCTACGCCCTCCAAGGCAGCGGCGGCGAGGTGCCGTATCCCGCGCCGCAGCTGTGGTGGGACGACGGAGGTGTCTGGGGAGTCAACGAGATCCACATCCGTCCCCCGTTCTGGGACAAGGGCGAATGCGAGAAGCAGGAAGACCCCTTCGGCGACGGCTGCGGCGATCCCGACGCCGGCGGCAAGAAGTTCATGGAGATGGCCGGCTTCGACACGGAACGCCCGGACGAGATTCACAACTTCATCGAGGACCGCACCCAGTACTACATGGAGAAGTACAAGGACGAAGGCATCCAAGAGGATGACGCGAAGCAACTCGCCCAAGGCGATGCCAGCGAAACGGTGCAGCAGGACTCCGAAGCCGCGGCGTCGAACTACGAAGAGCGCGCGTCCATCGTCAACCAGGACGTGATCTCCCGACGCGATACCACCAGCACGGCGGTCTCGGAGATCACGCCTGAGTCGGTCCCCAACGAGGAGACCACTCTGGAGGACCCGAACGCTCCGACGTCCGACCTTCCGGGGATGGACACGCCAGGCGGCGGTGGGGTGCCGTCGCCGGGCGGTATGGACAGCCTGAACCCGCCGGGTTCGCCTCCCAGCGATTTCAGCACGCCCGGTCCCGGTTCGGGCCTTGACCCCGACAACCCCAACATCTCGGATTACAACCCGAGCACACCGGATCTCGATTCCCCCGGCCTGGACGACAACCCGTGGGAGCCCGGGACCACCGACCCCGACGACATCTCCGGTGGTCTGGCCGGTGGCGGCAGTGGCCTGGGCGGCGGCATCGGCGGACCCGGCGGCGGCCTCGGTGGTGGTCTCGGCGGCGGTGCGGGCGGCGGCATCGGCGGCGGTGGTGCCGGTGGCGGCATCGGCGGCGGCATGATGGGCGCGGGCGGCATGGGCCGCGGCGGCGGTGGCGCCGGAGCCGGTCGCGGCGGCATGAAGGGTGCGGGCGGCATGGGCGCCGGTAAAGGCGCCGGTGCCGGAGCCGGTCGAGGCGGCCGCGGCATGAGCGGCATGATGGGCGGCGGTGGCGCCCGCGGCATGGGCGGCACCGATGACCAGGACGGCAAGGAGACCTGGCTCACCGAGGAGGACGACGTGTGGGGCATCGGCAACGAAGACGAAGACCCGTACGCGTAGCGACTTCAGCGCTCGGACGGGCCACCTCGGCGGCCCGTCCGAGCGTGCTCCCCACCCCGGCTTCCCCCGCAACACCCCGCGGGCGGGAAGCCATTGACATATGAGGAAACCAGGAACATGTCAGATCAATACGGCTCGGACATCACGCAGTACTCCACCCCCGAGGCCCCGAGCGACGGTATGCGCGCGGTGCAGGGCACGCCGGTGGTCGGCGGCGCGACCAACCTGGCCACGGACATCTACGGCGCCATCGCCGGAGACGACCGGCTCTCATCGGCCTCCGGCATCCCCGGCGACATCGCGGGCATCGCCATGCAGTCCATGCTCGCGCTGCGCGACCCGATCTACGCACTCGTCAACGCGGGCCTCGGGATCGTCCTCGAACTGGTCGAACCGCTGCAGGAGCTCATGGACAACGTCGCGGGCGACTCGCACGAGATGGCCAGGCAGGGCGAGATCTGGGGACAGATCGGCGAGGCCCTCGAAGCGCTCAGCGGCGAGAGCGGCGACGCCGTCCGCTCCAACCTCACCTGCTGGTCGGGCACCGCCGCGCAGGCGGGCTACGAGCAGTTGAACGCCATGGAGGCCGCGATCATGGCGGCCTCCCACGAGGCGCGCAGCGTCCAGACCCTCCTGGGCTGGGCGCAGGCGCTCGCCGAGGCCATCTACGGCTGCATCCGCTCGATCGTCGCCGAGCTCGTGTCCTGGCTCATCACCCGCGGCCTGGTCGCCCTCGCCAACAGCGCCTGGACGTTCGGCGCCTCCATGGCGACGTTCGTGCTGGGCGCCGCCGCCAAGGGCTTCTCGATGTTCATGCGGGCGATGAAGTGGTTCCAGAAGACGGTCAAGGTCTTCGGGAAGATCACGAAAGTGCTGATGAAGTTCCTCGGCAAGAACCCGTTCCGCGGCATCAACCCGAAGAACGGCTTCGAGCTCTCCGGCGGGAAGCTGTGGCTGCGCGTGCTGACCACCGCGGGCACCAAGGGCGGTCTCGGCCTGCTCCAAGGCAAGGGCGCCGCGATCGGCGCCGCGACGGGCGGGGCTGCGAACGCAGCGTCGGGCGCGATGTACAACCTGTCCTCGGGCGGCGGCGGTGGCGGCCCGGTGGTGGTCGACCTCGACGAGCTCAATGCGACGGCCGGGAGCCTCGAAGGCCTGGCCGGGAACGCCGGGGCCATCCAGAACACCGCCCAGGAGGCCGCGGCGACCGACATGGCGTGGGGCCTGCCGGGCGCGTTCGGGTTCGAAGCGGCCTACGACGAGAATGCCGGGGGCCTGGCGGAGGCGATCACCGCCATCGAGGACGCGTTGAACGGCAACGCCGTCAAGCTGCGCGGCACCGCCGAGGACTACAAGTCCGCCGACGAAGAGGCCGCGGCCGAACTCAACAAGCTGTTGCAGGAGTTCGAGAACTGACATGGCGCGGCAGGCGGTCTTCGATCTCAGGGGCGATTCCCGCCGGATGATGGAGCGGCAGTGGCTCCAGGAGGGGGAGTGGCTGCGCGAGTACGTCCCCACCTGGAGGCTCGTGCGCTTCGAGGGCATTCCCAAGCCGCCGCCGACGGCCGCCCAGGCGTGGGCGGCCGTCGGCCGGTTCATCGTTCGCATCCCGCTGTACCTGGTGATCGTCTTCTTCATCGCGATGCTCATGAGCGAGGGCGGGGGCGAGCCGGGCGGCTCGGCTCGCAAGGGTCCGCCGGTCGTCGTCTGGGGCTCAGGGCCCGGGACGCGGGCGGGGAGCCTGGCCGTGCCGGCGCTGCGCAGGCGCGGCGTGTGGGCGCTGACGGACCGCCGCGTCGCCTTCCTCGGGATCCGCGGGCGCACCTACTCGAAGCTGTTCAGCTCGAACCCCGAGCCGGACTCCGAGACGGAGGAGTACCGGCCGGTGCGGGTGGAGACCGTCGCCGAGTTCCCGGTCGGGGAATGGCGCTACGAGGGGATCGTGGAGCGGACGCGGCGGACCCGCGTCCTCAAGCGCGTGAAGCCCGCCGGGCCGTACCACCGGATCGTGTTCGCCGACGGCTCGGGCATCGACATCCGTAAACGTCGCTAGCGGCACTTCTCCGCGCTGGTGGCCATCGGTTACCGTACAGAGCATGGACCAGCAGAATTTCCCCGACCCGGGGGCGCTTCAGCGATTGGTCGCCGAGGCCGAGGCCGAGGCGACCTCGGAGAACTCGGCCGTGCGCGTCCTGGCGGGCCCGGGCGGTCAGATCAAGGAGCTCGACCTGCGCCCCAACGCGTTCCAGATGAGCGGCGTCGAGCTCGGCGAGATGATCGTGGAGACTCTCAGGGCCGCCCACACCAAGGTCGAGCGGGAGTTGGCGGTCACCATCAGCCGTGAGACCGGCATGGAGATGACGCCCGGCGACCTCGGCGGCGGCGTGCCCGGTGTCGACCCGATCGAGAGGGAGCAGTGATGAGCGACCGCCCCACCGACCCCCAGGAGATGCTGGCCCGGCTCGAGCGCATGCAGCGCGAGGCCGAGGAGACGCTCAGCAAGTACGAGGAGCTGCGCGTCCAGATGGACGCCGACGCGGTCGAGGCGTACTCCGAGGACGGCCTCATCCGCGTCAAGCTCGACTCGGAGGGCCAGGTCGCCGAGATCGGCATCGACGAGACGGCGATGCGGCGCCGGCAGACGCTGGGCATGACCATCCGCGCGGTGATCGACGAGGCGGTCGCGACGCACGCCTTGAAGATGGCCGACATGGCGCAGGCGCTGCTCGGCGACAAGATGGACGTCATGGGGCTGGTCACCCAGAACATTCCCGCCGATCTCCGCGAACGCGCCAGGGGCAACCTCGACCGCCGCGGCTGACAGGGCGCCACCGCTCGGGCACCCTTCGCTTGCGGTGGACTTGTAGATTGCTCACATGGGAATGAGAGACCGCCTGGACCAGATCAAGCAGCGCGCCCAGGACGCGGGCAAGATGGTCGTCGACGTCGGTGCCGAGGCCGCCCGCGACAAGCGCGACGCCGTGACCGGTTACGCGCGGGACAAGCGCGACGCGGCCGTCGACTTCGCCGGTGAGGCCAAGGGCGCCCTGCGCGACGGCGACGTCGAGGAGCTGCTGGAGCGCCTGCCGCTGCCGACTGCTCCGGTGGCCGAGCCGTGGCAGTGGAGCCTGTCCAAGCTGATCACCGCGGGCGAGAAGCCCCCCACCGGCACCGGCCTGCTGCTGCGCCAGCTCGACCGGTTCGGGACCATCGACATCGGCCCTGAGGAGGTCGGCTTCGACGGGGACACCGCCAAGTGGGGCAAGGTCAAGGCCGTCCGGACCCGCACGCTCGACGGCATCATCGAGAAGCTCAGCACCGACGGCTTCGTCGAGAGCATCGAGACGGTGCTGCCGCCGGTGCCGGGGCGCGGCTGGGTCGCCGAGAAGGCCACCTCGGCGGTCTTCACGCTGTGGGCACTGGTCTCCGAGCTGGCCATCAAGGACCCCGAGGCGGGGCGCCGCCAGGTCGTCTGCGAGATCGAGTACAAGGGCTGGATCCGCACCAAGGAGGCCGAGACCGGCTTCTTCACCGGTCCGGTCATGGCGCTCCTGCCCAGCCTCGACCAGATCTTCCGCGACGAGGCCGAACGGCGCGGCACCGTGGTGGAGGCCGCCCCGTCGACGTCGATCGAGAGCGCCCAGCAGCGAGCCGAATGGCTCCGCGAAAAGCACGCGGCCATCCTCGCCAAGCGCGCGGCACTCGAAGAGAACCCCGACCCCGACAAGAGCGGACAGGACCGAGCGCTCGAGTCCTAGAGCGACGTCACGGTCCACGCGGCTGGCGCGACCGCTCGAAGAAGGGGTTCCCGCTTGATATGGGATTTACGACGGACTGGAAATACCGCAGGTTGGACGCCGAGCGCGACGGGGCCGCACTGCTCGGCGAGCACGTCCTTCAGCAGGGCGAGTCCGTGAAGTGGATGTCCGCCGAGGGGATCGACGGATACCTGATGGAGGGCCGGAAGCAGGACGGGACCTTCCTCGACAAGCCGGCCGAGACGCGGAAGACCGTGTTGAAGTGGATCGCCCGTCCAGTGGTCTTCCTCATGGCGATCATGTTGGACGGCGACCCGTCATTCGACCAGGGTTTCCGGATGCGCACGCCGCCGCGAGCGGTCGTGTTCGGGTCGGAGGTGCACTGCATGTCGGTGTACAACCCGTACACGCCGTTGCCGAAGGCGGGCGAAGGCGTCTGGGCCCTCACCGATCGCAGGTTCGCCAGGGTCCGCCTGGATCCGGTCCTCGAAGGGGCGGAGCGGCTGCAACTGGTCCGCAGGGGCGATCACCCGCTTCCGCTGGAGCCGGTCGAGTGCGCGCTCGAATACGAGGTCCCCGCGTCCTCGGTCCGGTGCCACCGCGGCGTTGAACGCGAGTTC
Organism: Glycomyces arizonensis DSM 44726; assembly: GCF_000482705.1. GTDB lineage: Bacteria > Actinomycetota > Actinomycetes > Mycobacteriales > Micromonosporaceae > Glycomyces > Glycomyces arizonensis. The sequence continues at coordinate 97,760 of NZ_AXWO01000007.1, forward strand.
AAGCGCGGCTTCAGGACCAAGCGCGCCATGTACGACAACGTCACGCTCCTGGACGGCTCGGGGTTCGACTTCCTGAGCGACCGGCGGTGAGGGCCCGCGCCGCCCGGTGTCAGAGCGGGCGCGTCTCGCCGGGGTAGTGCAGGCCGATCTGCTTGCGCACCTCGTCCATGATCTCCATCACCTCGATGGTGCTCGACGGCGGGACGAGCGTGGACTCGAGCCGGCCCTGCCGCAGTGCTCTGTGGACTTCGAGGGCCTCGTGGACGTAGCCGTGGCCGACGTAGGGCGCCTCGAACTCGCGGGGCGCCTCGCCGTAGCGGACCACGGTGTACGCGCTCGGGCGGTAGGCCAGGTCGCCCAGTTCGATGCGGCCCTCGGTGCCGGAGATCGTGGCGGTGTTCGCCGCCCCGCCGAGGAACGAGCACGTCAGCTGGGCGATCCCGTTCGGGTACCGCATGGTCAGCGCCGTGTACGCGTCGACGCCCTCGGGCGTCATCACCGCCTCGGCGTGGATCGAGTCGGGGACGCCGAGCGCCAGGTGCGCCAAGGTGATCGGGTAGACGCCCAGGTCGAGCAGGGCCCCGCCGGCGAGTTCGGGGTTGCGCAGGCGGTGCTCGGGGCCGAAGTCGCCGTGGATCGCGAAGTTCGCGTGCACGCCGATGACCTCGCCGATCATGCCCTCCTTGATGGCGCGGCGCATCTCGCGGATGGCGGGGTTGCAGCGGGTCCACATGGCCTCCATGAGGAACCGCTGGTGCTCGCGGGCGACGTTGAACATCGTCTTGACCTGGCCGGCGTTATAGGCAAACGCCTTCTCGCACAGGACGTGCTTCCCGGCCTCGAGCAGCTGGATGGTCGGTATGTAGTGGTGGGAGTGGGGGGTGGCGACGTAGACGATGTCGACTTCATCGTCCTGGGCAAGGGCCTGGACGGAGTCCCAGGCGTGGGGGATGTCGTATTTCTCGGCGAAGGCGGCAGCACGATCGGACGACCTTGAGGCCACAGCGGTGACTTGGCAGTCGTCGAGTAGGGCGAGATCTTCTACATAGGTCGATGCAATGTTGCCGGTCGCCAGGATTCCCCATCGGATCGGTTCAACCATGGACGTAAGCACATCACAACTTCCGGCGATCGTCAACACGAGGGTGAGGCGGAGGATCCGCACCAAGTGCGCAATTCCCTGACCTGCCGCGCACGCATAGTGACGACGTGCCTGTGACCTGCCACGGCGTGCGACTCGTCGCGCATCGGGGAACCGGCCGTGCTGTGGCACGATGGCGCCATGCTGCAACGTCCTCGCAAATACGCGCTGAAACTCCTCATCGCCGCAGGCTGCGGCGCCATCCTCGCCGCCGCGGCCGCCACGGCCGCCTCCGCGCACGCCGCCCTGGTCGGCACCGATCCGGAGGACGGCGCGACGGTGGCCACGGCCCCCGCCTCGGTCTCGGCCACGTTCTCCGAGATCCTCGACGCGCCCTCCACTGAGATTGCGGTCACCGATCCATCAGGCGAGACGCTCGACGTCGCCGACCCGTCCTTCGACGGCGACACCTTCACCCAGCCGATGGTCTACACCACGCCCGGCGAGTACACCCTCGCCTTCCGCGTGGTCTCCGAGGACGGCCACCGCGTCGACGACGCGGTGACCTTCACCGTCGAGACCATCCCCGACGAGCTGCTCGCCGAGGGCGCCGAGCCCGAGGCGTCCGACTCGCCCTCGGCGGCCGCGACCACCGCGGAGGCGAGCGATCCGGCCCAGTCCGAGCAGGAGGCGACCACCAGCCCCGAAGAGGAGACGAACACCGGCACCACCCTCGCCATGATCCTCATCGCGGCCCTCGTCGTCGTGGTCGGCGGCGTGGTCCTGGTGAAGCTGCTGGGCCGCAAGAACGGCGACGCTAAGGACAGTTGACCCACTCGTCGGCGCCGTCGCTGAAGAACTGGTGCTTCCAGATCGGCAGCCGCGCCTTCACCTCGTCGACCAGGTCCGCGCACGCCTCGAACGCCTCCTTGCGGTGCTCGGCCGAGACGGCGGCGACCAGCGCCGCGTCGCCGATCGCGAGGTCCCCGATCCGGTGCGACACGGCGACGCCGTGGACACCGGGCCGCTCGGCGATCGCCTCGGCGATCTCGCGCAGGATCGGCTCGGCCGACGGGTGCCCCTCGTAGGCGAGCGAGGTGACACCGCGCCCGTGGTCGTGGTCGCGAACGTTCCCCGAGAACGTGACCACGGCGCCGGTGGCGTCGAGCGAGACGGCCCGCTCGTGCTCGGCCACGTCGATGCTCGCCTCGGCGATCTGCGCGCGGATCATGACGCCACCCCTGGGACGGTCGCGAGCGGGACGCGTCGGCCGGCGTGCGCCTCGCTCTCGGGTTCGACGACGGCGAAGCCGGCCGCGTTCGCCAGGCCGCGGAGCATCGCCGAGCCGTGGTGGGCGAGCCGGTTCCCGTTCCCGTCGACCAGGGCCAGGTGCGTGGCCGGGCCGCGGCCCGGCACGTGCTCGGCGAGCGTGATCGAGCGGAGGCCGGGCAGCGGCAGGCCGCGCAGGCCCGCCAGCAGCGGGACGACGAGCGTCACGACGGCGATGACCGCCGACTGCGGGTTGCCCGGGAGCCCGGCGATGAAGCGGCCTTCGGCGGTGCGCGCCAGCAGCATCGGGAAGCCGGGCCGCACCGAGACGGTGTTGACGACGTAGTCGGCGCCGACGGCCTTGAGGGCCGCGTGGAGGTGGTCGACCGGGCCGACCATCGTCCCGCCGGTGGTGCACGTGAGGTCGGCCTCGGCGGTGGCGGTGCGCAGCGCCGCCACGTGCTCGTCGAGCGTGTCGGCGACCGGGCCGAGCACCTCGGCGGCGACGCGGGCGCCCGCCGCGTCGAGCATGTGGGGGACCATCGGGCCCAGCGAGTCGCGCACGCGTCCCTCTCGCGAGACCCCGCTGGTCAGCAGCTCGTCGCCGAAGACGACCATGCGCGCGGACGGGCGCGGGTGTGCGGGCAGCGTCGCGTGCCCGGCCGCGGCGGCGAGCCCGATGACCGGCGCCGAGATCGGCGTCCCGGTCGGCAGCAGCTCCTCGCCCGCCTTCGCCTCCTCGCCGGTCTCGCGCCATTCGCGCTCGGCCGGACCGGTGACGCTCTCGCCGTCGATCTCGGCGTGCTCGAGTCGGATGAGGCCCTCGCAGCCCTCGGGCACCTGCGCGCCGGTGGCGATCTTGACGGCCTCGCCGGGCCCCATGGGCGCCGGGACCGACCCGGCCAGCGACGCGGCGCCGGTGATGCGCCACGGGCCCTCGCCCGCGACGGCCCAGGCGTCGACGGCCGAGGTCGGGAACGCGGGCAGGTCGGAGGCGGCGGCGAGCGGGGCGGCCAGCGCCGAACCGGCGGCCGCGTCGAACGGGAGCTCGGCGGCGGCGCCGCGGGCCTCGTACCCGGCCCGCCAAGCGGTCTCGCGGGCCTCGGCCCAGCTCAGGGGCATCAGTCGTTCCTCTCGTGGTCGCCGTCGTGCAGCTGCGCGACGGCGTGTTCGAGCAGTCGCGGTGTGAGGACGGCGAGGGCGTCCTTGGCGGCGCCGGTGGACCCGGCGACGTTGACGATGAGGGTGCGGCGGGCGACGCCGCAGATGCCGCGCGAGAGCGCCGCGTGCGGAGTCCCCGCTCGCCCGGCGGCGCGGACGGCCTCGGCGATGCCGGGGATCTCGAAGTCGATGACGCGGTTGGTGGCCTCGGGTGTGAGGTCGGTGGAGGTCAGGCCGGTGCCGCCGGAGGTGACGACGAGGTCGTAGCCGTCGTCGACGGCGTCGCGGAGCGCCTGCTCGACCTCGTCGCCGTCGTGGACGACGACCGGTCCGGCCACGTTGAAGCCGTGGGCGGCGAATCCCTCGACCAGGATCGGTCCGGAGGTGTCCTCGTAGACGCCGTCGGCGGCCCGGTTGGAGGCCACCACGACGACGGTGCTCAACGCTGCCATGAGCCTGTCTTTCCGCCGAGCTTCTCCTCGACTTGGATGTCGGTGATCTGCGCGGCCGGGTCCAGTGCCTTGACCATGTCCACCAAGGTAAGCCCGGCCACCGACACCGCCGTGAGGGCTTCCATCTCGACACCGGTGCGGTCGGCGGTCTTGACGCGCGCGGCGATGTCGACGCCCTCGTCGGTCACCGTCAGCTCGACCTTCACGCCGCTGATCGCGATCGGGTGGCACAGCGGCACCAGGTCCGGCGTCCGCTTGGCCGCCATGATCCCGGCGATGCGCGCCGTGGCGAGCGCGTCGCCCTTCGCCAGGGAGTTCTCGCGCAGCGCCGCCACCACCTCCGGGGTGGTGCGCAGCCGCCCGCTCGCCCGCGCCAGGCGCGCCGAGACGTCCTTCTCCGAGACGTCGACCATGCGGGCCGCGCCCGAGGAGTCGACGTGCGTGAGGTCAGTCATGCCGCGAAGTTTAGGGGGTGTCGGGTGGGCCAGGACGAGCGCCATCGGTCGCGCCCGGCGCCTCCGGCACCCGCGCCGCACCTCACCGGCCCGAGGGCGTCCTGCGGGGCCGTTTCGCCCCTCCGCTAGCGTCGGTGGCGTGATCGAATGGCTCTACCTCACGGTGCAGGCCGCCGCGCTGGCGCTGGCCGCGTGGTTCTTCGTCGACACCGCCCGATCCAAGGAGGTCGACCGCGCGAACATCGTGGGCGTCGGCGTCCTGGAGGCGCTGCTGCTCGTCCAGCTGGTCGTCTCGATCGTTCTGGTGCCGGGCGCCGCGGGCAGCGGCAAGGCCCTGCTCTTCTCCTACCTCGTCACCACGCTGCTGATCCCGATCGCGGGGACCTTCTGGGGCTCGATCGACCGCAGCCGCTGGGGCATCGGCACCGTCGCCGCCTCCTGCCTGATCGTGGCCGCGCTGATGCTGCGCATCCACCAGATCTGGGAGTACCAGATCGATGTCGTCGCCTGAGGCCGCGCCCGCGGCGCGCCCCCTGTCCTCCGGCTTCGGCCGGCTCATCGTCCTCGTCTACGTCGTCTTCGCGGTCTCGGCCGGGGTGCGGGCCGGCTACCAGATCGCGACGAAGTTCGACCAGGCCCCGATCAGCTACTCGCTCAGCGCGATCGCCGCGCTCATCTACCTCGTCGCCGCGGTCGCGATCGTGCGCGGCGCGGGCACCCTCGCGCTGACGGCGGTGAGCGTCGAACTGGTCGGCGTGGTGGGCGTGGGCGCGCTCAGCCTCGCGGTGCCGGACTGGTTCCCCGAGGCGTCGGTGTGGTCGCACTTCGGCTCGGGCTACGGCTTCGTCCCACTGGTTCTCCCGGCGGCGGGCCTGGCCTACCTCATCAAGCGGCGCCGGGCCGACGAGGCGCCGTCCTAGGACCGTTCGCAGGCGTCGGCGGCGGCCGAGAGGAACCGCAGCCAGTCCTCGGCGTCGCGTCCGCCGCCGGTCCGCAGATGGCCGCGGTGCCAGCCGACGACCCAGTTCGCACGCAGCATCCAGGACCGCTCCAACGGTTCCTCTCCGGCCTCCATCAGTGCTTTGAGGACGGAGTCGGCGAACGCCGGGTCCGCGGCGGCCACGGTCCGGCTCGCGCTCTGCGGCACCGGCACGGGCAGGCACCTGGAGTCCGGATCGAACCACTGCCAGACCAGGGACGACTCCGCGTGGGAAGAGATCAGCAGGTCGGGGAGCGGTCGAGTCAGTGCCACCGCCGTGAACCGGTAGGTGACGTGGCGGCGTCGCCGCCGGTTCCACACGGCCGGATTCGCGAAACCGACCATCCGCCTGCTCTGGTAAGAGCCCGCGAAGGTGTTCGCGACCGGTTGGCGGAGGTGCAGGCCCAATGCCTCCAGCTCATCCAGTGAGGCCGCGGCATCAGGATCTGCATGCTCAGGGCGGCCCTCAGGGTGGAATCGCAGCCCGAGCGAGGCGGCGACGCGGGCGGCACGGCGTCGGCGAATGCTCCGCGAAGCCTCGCCGAACAGCGTCTCGGCGAGGAACTGCGCGAGCGTTTCCATGGCTCAGTCGAGATCGAAGACCATCTCGATGCGCCGTGCCGCGAGGGCGCGGCGAGCGCATTCCTGGAGTCGACGCACATCGTCGCAGGACTCGACGAGTTCCCGAACCTCCGGCGTGATGTCGAAGCCTCGGCTCTCCAGGATGAGCAGCAGCATTTGCCGTTCGCCTTCGAGTCGGCCCTCGCTGCGGCCTTCGCTGCGGCCCTCAAGGTACTTCTCTCCGAGCAGGCCATTGCGGTAGGTGTTCGGCAGAGTCGAGTCGCTCAAGATGATCTCCTCCAGCTGCATGCTCTCTTGCTCCTTCAGCGCGTTGAGCGCGTACTCAGCGTATCGCGACCATTCTTCCCGGTCGAGATGTCGGATTGATTGGGAATAGGCGGTCATGACCGCGCGGCCGTGCTCGCTCGCGCTGTGTGCGATGAGCGAGAGCAGCATGAGGGCGAGATTCTCCCGGCCTTCGGCGGCATCGGTGATCAGCGGAATCTGCTGTGGGCTGATGACTAGTGGAATGAAGGTCAAACCCGGATGGCCGGTCACGATCGGTTGGCGAGCCCAGGCGGCAGTCTTGTCGTCGAAGGTGATGACGACCAGTGCCGCCGGACATTGGAGCTTCGTTCGGGCCGACGCGAGGTAGTCGAGCCAGCTAAAGTGCTTGCGGTTGTCCTCGGAGCGCTGCACCTCGAAAATCACGGCCATGACCGCATCGTCGCCCGAGTAGTAGACGGCGATGTTGTCGCAGTTGCGTTCCACTGGACTGTCACCGCGGGTCATGGCCTCTGAACCGGGCTTGACGAAGGTGTGCTCGGGGAGCCGTTGTCCGAGCAGTCCGCAGTACAGCTCCTCGGCGAACTTCGGGTTGTCCTGCAAGAGCCGCAACGGCAATTCGTGTTCGTAGGTTGGCACGCACTGGACAATACGAGTGCTCGTTCGAACACCGGCTCGGCGACACGCACCGGTGCTGCCCGGCAGTTGTCGGGTTCTTGACAGTTCGGCTCAGCTGAAGAAGCCGAAGCAGGCGACGATCAGCGTTGAGCCGCAGAGCACCAGGCCGAGGCGGAAGTTGCGTTCGAGCTTCTTCTCCTCGTCGGTGATGCGCGGGCGCGAGGTGACGCCGATGGTCAACCAGGCCAAGGCGAATCCCAAGAGCGGGCAGGCGATGACGATGGCGGCGAGCACGATCGCGCCGGTCAGGTCGTCGGCCTTCACGATCCGCAGCACCAGCAGCTGCACCAGGAGCGAGGCGAGCGCGAACAGACCGTAGACGAGGCCGTTGCGCTCGTCGGTGCGCCAGCGCGGCAGCCACGGCGGCCGGTGGGCCAGGAAGCGGGCCTCTTCGAGTTCGGTGGCGGCCGTTCTGAGGTCGGCCTCGGCGGCGCCGATCTCGACGGCCGGGTCGCCGCCGAGCGGCTGGCCCGCGACGCGCGGGGGCGGCTCGGTGCGGGCGGCCCGGGCGAGTTCGTCGACGGCCTCGCGCTGGGCGGCAGCCTGGTCGGCGAGCCGCTCGGTCTTCTGCCCGAGCGACTCGGTCATCGAGGCGGTGCGGGCGGCGGCCTCCTCGGCGCCGCGCCGCGCCTCGTCGAGGCGTCGCAGCTGGGCGAGGTAGTCGTCGAAGGCGCTCACGCGTGTTCTCCTTCAATGGGCGCGGCGCCCGCTCCGATGCGGGCGTCCCGAGAGGGGCGGGAGAAGGGCACGATCAACCGCCCCGATCCGGTGTCGGCGTGGCGGTCGATCAGGAGCGCCCGGCCCGGGCGGGGGTTCCAGTGCTGGAACTGCGGCCCGAAGTGGCCGAGGAGCTCGGCGCCGGGCAGGTTGAGGATGAGCGAGCAGGCGACGTCCTCGCGCCCGGCGCTGCCGCCGATGTTGTCGAGGAACCGGCGGTAGATCCGCCACCAGCCCAGCAGGTGGACGCCGCGCGCCGGCCCGGTGCGCAGCAGCGCGCGAAGGGCCTGCTGGCCTTTCGGGTCGAGCGATGCGGCTTCGAGGCCCCACGCGAGGATCACGGTGTTGTCGGGGACGTCGTGAAGTCTGCTCGCGAACTCCGCAATAGGGAGGTTATATCCTATATTCTGTAGGTTATAATCTCCTATGTAGTCTACGCTCCATATCTGCCGCTCCGGTGGCGCGTGGTAGGCCACGCTCTGGGCGGCGGCCTCCAAGACCTCGCCGCCCACCGGGTCGGAGCCGAGGACCGCCAAGTGGCGCCCGGGTCGCGCGTCGAGGTCGACGCCCGCGACCTCCAGCCGCAGCGACACCTCCCGGCCCAGCAGCACCCGGCCGGGCCTGCGCTCGCCGGGCAGCGTCTCAGCGAAGTGGACGGGACGGTAGCCGTAGAACACGCGCGGTGCCCCGAAGTCCGAGTGCGCGGCCCGCAGTTGCTCGCGCAGCCGGAGCATCACCTCGGCGTCGGTGTCGGGGAAGCGCGCCACACGGTCGGCGCCGGCAGTGCCGCCCTCGGTGTTGATCACCACCTGCCCGAGCGAGATCCGGGACGCCGCGTCGTTGTTCGGCTCCAGGATCGTCCGCGCCCCCGGCAGCGCCACGCGCATCGGGAACTGCCCGAAGATCGAGTCCTTCTTCGCCCACAGCGCCTCGATCCCCGAGATCGTCTGCGAGGCCAGCACCAGGTGCACTCCGTACGACCGGCCCTTGCGCGCCAGGTTCTCCAGCAGCGCCACGGCCTCGGAGGCGACCTTGTCGTTCCCGGCCAAGAGCACCTGGAACTCGTCGGCGACGCACACGATCCGCGGATACGACTCGTGGCGCCGCAGCCCGGCGAACCCGGCCACGCCGTAGCGCTTCATCACCGTCGACCGGGCCGTCATCTCCTCGTTCAGCGCCCGCAGCACCGCCAGCCCGTACTCGCGGTCGGACTCGACGCCGACGGCCCGCGCGTGCGGGATGTAGGTGTCGTCGCGCTCGGTGGGGATGAACTCGGTGAACGAGACGCCTTCCTTGAAGTCGAGCAGGAACAGCGCCACGTCGGAAGGGGAGTAGCGCGAGGCCAGCCCGTAGAGCACGTCGAGCAGGAACACCGTCTTGCCGCCGCCGGTGCGCCCGCCGACGAGCCAGTGCGGCGTGGCGTCGTCGAAGCGCATCCGCACCTCCCCGGCCGCGTCGCGCCCGATGAGGACCTCCAGGCCGCTCGACGGGTCGCCGCCGAGCGGGATGTCGGGGATGAGGTCGTCGAAGGTGAGCGTCGCCGCCGCCTTGGCCCGCTCGGCCAGCCGCGCGGCCTCGCCCGCCAGATACGAGGGGTCGGCGCTTTCGGGCCAGGCGACCGGCACGGCCAGCCGCTCCCCGCGCGAGACCGGCGCCGCGGGCGGATTGGTCACCTCGACGTGGCTTCCGACCTGGTGCATCACCGTCGCCTGCGGCAGCTCGGGCAGTCCGCAGCCGAGGACGGTGACGCCGTGAGCGAGCCCCGAGCGCGCCAGCGCGTGGACGCGCTCGACGAGCGTCCTCGGCGCCTCGCCGAGGGAGGCGATCACCAGCAGCAGCCGGTCGGTGCGGCGCCCGGCGATGCTCTCGGACACCTGGGTCTCGGCCGCGGCGACGACGTCGGCCGCCGATCGCGCGTCGGTGGCGACGGCCTCGATGACGCCGGCGTCCGCCAGCGGCCGCAGCGGCGCGAACGTCGCCCCGAGCGTGGCGGTGTCGATGCCCGCCACGCGCACCTTGCCGGGGTCGTGGTGGGCCAGCGCATGCAGGACCGCGCCCCTGACCAGCGATGCGACGCCGTCGACGCGGGCGTCGACGCTCGTCGCCAGGTGCCCGCGCGCGCCGAACGGCACCAGCAGCGGGAAGCGGCGTCCTTCGTGGAGGACCACCTGGCCGGCGGCCAGCAGCTCGGGGTCGCCCCGCAGCTGCGCGGCGGAGGCGCCGGCCGCGTCGGATATCCGACGCTCGGCATCCAGCAGCGCCGGGTCCACCGGCGTGCGGAAGGCGGCCTCGCCGAGCCCGCGGCGGGCCGAGGCGAGCCGTGCCGCGGCGATGTCGCAGCCCGCGGCCGCATTCGCCAGTGTGGAGCGGAAACCGGGCACCGGACCTCCTCTTGGATCGCCGTCGGCCTGCGAGGGCTGTTCACCCGGTCACAGGATAGTCGGCTCAGAGCAGCCTACCGCTGGGTGCCCGCGTGCATTAATCTGAATGCAGACCCGAATCTTGTTGACCGGACCGTGCCGCCCGCCCGTCGTACACCGCTCGCTCAAGCGCCCGCGCGAGTGGAAGACAAGGACCCGAAGACCCATGACCGAGTTCCTGGAAGTAGCCCTATCGTTCCCCCCCATCGTCTTCTCCTTCGGTCTCATCGCGGTCTTCCTGTACTGGATCGTCGTCATCCTGGGCGCACTGGACGTCGACATCGTGGACTTCGGGACCGACGGCGACGCCGAAGTGGAGGCGGGCGGCTCATTCTGGTCGGCGTTCGGGTTCGGCGCGGTGCCCATCACGGTGGTGCTCTCACTGTGGATCACGCTGGGCTGGATAGTGACCGTGCTCGGCACCACGTGGGTGCGCAGCACCGACATGGTCATCCCCGCGGCGGTCACCGGCGCGGCCACGCTCGTCGCCGGGATCGGGGTCGGGATGCTGGGGGCGAAGCTGCTGTCCGCGCCCCTGTCGAGGATCTTCGCCGACGCGCCGGCCACGTCCCACCGCGACCTGATCGGGAAGGCGTGCGTGGTCAGGACGGGCACCGTGACCACCGATTCGGGGCAGGCCGAACTGGCCGAAGAGGACGGCACGGTCCACCTCATCAACGTGCGCCGCTCGGTCCACGAGCCCGAGGGCATCGATGACGAGCTGTTCTCGCGTCACTCGAAACTGGTCATCTTCGACTACGATGAGAGCGCCAAGGTCTTCCTCGTCATCCCGGTCGAGATGTGAGACCGGCGCTCCATCCTTGCCCCTGTCCATACCCGAGTGACTGACTTCTCCCGACTGTGCCTTTCCAAACTATGCCTTTCCGATCCCGCACGCTTTTTCGCGCCATTCCGCCCGCGCCTTTCCATTCGCGTCGAACCGTTCCCTTTCGGCGGCCGGCGCCGCACTGCGCTGCGCAGACGCCGCCGTGCTCGCCCGCTCAAGCCCCCAACGGCAGCGGCCGCGGCCGCCCGCCGACAGGTGCCCGCCGTTCGGCACCGTGAATGCGGTGGACCCCACCGTTTGACAACGCTCAGTAGGGTGTGAAGACGCCCGAAATCCCGTCCCCTGAAGTCTCGAATAAGGAACCGCCATGGACACTGCCAACTCGGCGACGCTGGTCACTCTCGTAGTAGCAGCGGTCATCTTCGTGGGCGTGCTGCTCATGATCATCCGCCTCTACCGGAAGGTCTCCCCCGGTCAGGCCCTGGTCGTCACCAAGCTGCGCACCCGCAAGGTGTCCTTCACCTCGGCACTGGTCCTGCCGATCATCCACAGGGCCGAGTACATGGACATCTCGGTCAAGACGATCGAGGTCAACAGGAGCGGCAAGGACGGCCTGATCTGCCAGGACAACATCCGCGCCGACATCTCGATCACGTTCTTCGTGCGGGTCAACGCCACCGTCCAGGACGTCCTCAACGTCTCCCAGTCGATCACCTCCCAGCGCGCCTCCGACCAGGAGACGCTCCAGGAGCTGTTCAACGCCAAGTTCTCCGAGGCGCTCAAGACCGTCGGCAAGCAGCTCGACTTCACCGACCTCTACACCAACCGCGACGAGTTCCGCGACCGCATCATCAACGTCATCGGCACCGACCTCAACGGCTACTCGCTCGAGGACGCCGCCATCGACTACCTCGAGCAGACCCCGATGGAGGTGCTCGACCCGCAGAACATCCTCGACGCCCAGGGCATCCGCAAGATCACCGAGCTGACCGCCCGCGAGTCGATCACCACGAACGAGCACCGGCGCCACGAGGAGAAGGAGATCAAGCGCCAGGACGTCGAGGCCCGCGAGGCCGTGCTCGAACTCGAGCGCCGCCAGGAGGAGGCCGAGATCCGCCAGCAGCGCGAGATCGAGACCCTCCGCGCCCGCGAGAGCGCCGAGATCCAGAAGGTCCAGTCCGAGGAGCGCCTCAAGTCCGAGACCGCGCGCATCAAGACCGAAGAGGCCACCGGGATCCAGCACGAGAACCGGCTGCGCGAGATCGCCGTCGCCGAGAAGAACCGCGAGCGCGTCATCGCCGTCGAGTCCGAGCGCATCGAGAAGGACCGCATCCTCGAAGTCGTCGCCCGCGAGCGCGAAGAGGAGCTGGCGCGCATCGCCGCGAACAAGGAACTCGAGGCCCAGAAGCGCGACATCGCCGACGTCATCCGCGAGCGGATCGCCGTCGAGAAGACCGTCGCCGAGCAGGAAGAGGGCATCAAGCGCCTGCGCGCCACCGAGGAGGCCGAGCGCGAGCGCCAGAAGGTCATCATCCTCGCCGAGGCCGAGGCCCAGGAGAACCTGGTCAAGGACATCAAGGCCGCCGAGGCCGCCGAAGCCGCGTCCAAGCACCTGGCGCGCCAGCGCCTGACCGAGGCCGAGGCCGCCCAGCAGGCCGCCGAGATGGAGGCCGCCGCCAAGATCCGCATGGCCGAGGGCGACAAGGCCCTGGCCGCCGCGCCGGGCCTGGCCGAGGTCGAGGTCCGCGAGGCCGAGGCCGACGCCATCGAGAAGGGCGGGCTGGCCGAGGCCAAGGCCGCCGAGGCGAAGGGCCTGGCCGAGGCCGAGGCCTACGCCGCGATCGGGAAGGCCGAGGCCGACGCCACCGCCGCGAAGGGCCTGGCCGAGGCCGACGCGCTGCGCGAGCGGCTCCTCGCCGAGTCGGCGGGCCTGACCGAGAAGGCCGCCGCGATGGACGCGCTGTCCGCGGCCTCCCAGGCGCACGAGGAGTACCGCCTGCGGCTCGAGATGGAGAAGGAGCTGCGCGGCTTGGAGATCGAGGCGCGGCGGTCGATCGCCGAGCAGCAGGCCTCCGTCATCGCCGCGGGGCTCTCGAAGGCCGACATCTCGCTGGTCGGCGGCGACACCCAGTTCTTCGACCGGGTGGTCGGCGCGATCGGCTACGGCAAGGCCGTCGACGGGTTCGTGGAGCACTCCGATGTGGCCTCCACGATCGCCGCGACGTGGGCGAACGGGAGCACGTCGTTCTCCGAGGACCTCAAGAGCGTCCTGGCCACGGTCGGCTCCGAGGAAGTCAAGAACCTGACGGTCTCGGCCGCGCTGCTCAAGCTCATCCAGGGCGGCGGCGACCACGACATGCTGAACGGCCTGCTCGCCAAGGCCAAGGAGCTCGGCGTCGCCGAACGCCCGGCCGTAGAGATGACCGCCAAGTAGGACCGAGTCCCGAAGACCGTCACAGTCGAGGTTATAGCCTATAATTGTATACCGTACATCTTATATGTTATATCCTATAGGATGACAGAATGCGGATTATAGGCTATAAGTCATTACTTGTTATAAGTTATAACCTCTGCTGTGGCGGTCTCGACGCCGCTTCCATCGCTTTCTGGGGAACACAGCCATGGCCGAAGAGAACACTGCCGCATCCGATGCCGCCGGGACCGGCGACGCAGCGAGCGCCCCTGACAGCGGCCTCGACGCGGGCACCTACGAAGTCCTGTCGACGCGCCTCGCCGACTTCGCCACCGAGCTGACCGGCCGGGCCGAGTCGCTCAACGCCGCGCGCACCGAGGCGTTCGGATCGACCGAGCTCAAGCTCCTGGGCACCACCCGCATCCGCACCGCGAACAACTGCATCCCGCGCGACATGGTGCAGGTGGGCGGACACCTGCTCTTCGGCTACAACGTCCACATGGGCCTCAAGTCGCACACCGACGTGAGCGACGTCTTCGCCCTCCACAACTTCGTCCACGAAGACGGCAAGTTCTCCTTCACCGAGGTCGAGCAGTCCGGGCACGTCCTCGACGACGCGCGCTTCACCGCCGACTTCACCGAGATGTATCGGTACTACCGCTCGACCGAGCTGCTCCAGGTGCGCCAGGTGGAGACCCGGCTCCTCGCGGTCTTCCGCATCGGCGAGAACCTCGCCGACCAGCGCGTCCTGCGCTGGCAGCTGCACCCCGACGGCACCGCCGAGTACATGGACGCGCGCGGCGAGGCCGACAACGCCTGGCCCGAGCCCTACGACTTCGAATGGGTCGAGACCACCCGGGACCACCACGTCACCGGCCGCCACCCGCACGTGTCCATCGAGGACGAGATCTTCGTCGAATGCATCGGCGGCACCCTCACCGTCAAGGTCGAGGACAACACCGAGACCGGCGAGGGCGTCTTCTCCGAGCCCGTGGCCGAGTCCCTCCAGTCCCTGGCCGACGCCTCGATCGCCTACTCCCGCGTCGGGCCGCTGATCCTGCTGCGGATCCTCCCCTACAAGGAGACCCAGACCCGCTACCTGATCTACAACGGCCGCACCGGCGACGTCCAGCGCGCCGACGCCATCGGCGCGGCCTGCCGCCGCCTGCCCGAGGACCACGGGATCATCTTCCCCGGCGGCTACTACCTCAACGAGGGCAAGCTCAAGACCTTCGACCACGACACCACGGACCTGCGCTTCCTGCGCACGATCCGCTCCCCCAACGGCGAAGACGTCCTCTTCATCTTCTACCACGAAGCCGAGGGCCGCTCGCTGCTCTTGCCGTACAACGTCATCCGCAAGGAAGTCGCGGCGCCGATGAGCGTCCACGGCTACTCGCTCTTCGACGACGGCACCCTGCTCGCCTTCCGCTTCACCGGCGAGGAGACCACCCGCGTCCACCCGATGCAGGTGTGGGCCACCCCGTTCGTCTCCGAGGCCCACGCCGCCGCCCAGGAGACCGGCGACACCCCGATCCACCGCATCGGCAACGCCGAGGCCGTCCGCGCCGTCTCCGACGCGCTCTCCGTGGCGCGCATGGTCCGCGAGATGCAGCCCGGCCAGGCCGTGTTCGAGGCGCTCATCGCCGCGGCCACCCGCTGCCTCGACGACTACCCGTGGCTCCGCGACGAGGGCCTGTTCGCGCTTGACGAGACGCTCCGCAGCGTCCGCGAGACCGCCGAGGCCGTCCTCGACGAGTACGCCACCGTCGCCGAGCTGACCGCCGAGGCCGGCAAGGCCCTGGGGCAGGCCGAGACCGACACGCTCAAGCTCTTGCGCCGCGCCCGCGGCGAGGCCCCCAAGTCCGCCGAGGAATGGGTCGCCCTGCTGACCGACCTGCGCGGCGCCCAGGGCCGCCTGGTCACCCTCCGCGACGTCCGCTACGTCGACACCGGCCGCATCGACCGCATGGAGGCCGACCTGACCGAATGCCTCGACGGCACCGGCAGGCGGGCCGTCGCCTTCCTCGAACGCGAGGACGCCTTCGCGCCCTACTTCGCCGAGATCGGCGAGATGGAGCAGAAGGCCGAGGGCATCGAGACCGTCGCCGAGTCCGCCCCGCTGGTCGAGGACCTCGACGCCCGCCAGCACGGCCTGGAGACCCTCACCGAGGTCGTCTCCGCACTCGAGATCGGCGACGCGACCGTCCGCACCGCCATCCTCGGGCGCGTCTCCGAGGTCCTGGCCGCCGTCAACCGCACCCGCGCGGCCCTGGCCGCCCGCCGCCGCGAGCTGTCCGTCGGCGAGGGCAGAGCCGAGTTCGCCGCCGAGTACGCCCTCCTCGGGCAGGCCGTCACCGCCGCGCTCGCCGCCGCGGACACGCCCGCCGACTGCGACGAGCAGCTCGGGCGCCTCCTGCTCACCGTCGAGAACCTCGAGACGCGCTTCGCCGACTCAGGCGACTTCCTCACGCAGCTGGCCGACAAGCGCACCGACGTCTACGAGGCGTTCTCCTCGCGCAAGCAGAACCTGCTCGACGAGGCCGCCCGCCGCGCCGAGCGGCTCGCCGCCTCGGCCGACCGCATCCTGGAGGCCGTCGCCCGCCGCAGCGCCTCGCTGTCCTCGCTGGACGAGGTCAACACCTACTTCGCGACCGACCCGATGATCGAGCGGCTGCGCCGCGTCATCACCGAACTGCGCGACCTCGACGACACCGTCCGCGCCGAGGAGATCGAGGGCCGCATCCAGGCCACCCGCCAGGAGGCGGGCCGCGCCCTCCAGGACCAGCTCGACCTGTTCGACGGCGACGCGATCCGCTTCGGCGAGCACCGCATCCCGGTCAACACCCAGCCGCTCGACCTCACACTGGTGCCATCGGGAGACGCGCTCGCGTTCTCGCTCACCGGCACCGACTACCGCCACGTCGTCGACGACCCGGCCTTCGCCGACACGAAGCCGTACTGGACCCAGTTCCTGGCCTCGGAGAATCCTGAGGTCTACCGCGCCGAGCACCTGGCCGCCTCGCTGCTGGCCGAGCACGGCGCCGCCGAACTCAGTGCCGAGGAGGACCTGCCGCGCTTCGTCGCCGCCGCAGCGGCCGAACGCTACGACGAGGGGTACGAGCGCGGCGTCCACGACGCCGACGCCGCCGCGATCCTCGCCGAAGTGCTGCGCCTCCACGCCGAGGCCGGGACGCTGCGCTACACGTCCGCGTGCCGTGCGGCCGCGCGCCTGTACTGGGTCCACGGCGTCCCCAAGGAGGACCGGGAGCGCCTCGCGGCGCAGGCCCGGTCGCTGGCGCGCGTCCGCGAGACGTTCGGCCGGCCCGACGCGATGGCCGGGCTCGTCGCCGAGCTCGAGAGCGAGATCGCGCCGTTCCTCGACGGCTCCAGGCTCTCGCTCCACTTCAGCTTCAAGCTCCGGCCGCAGACCGAGCTCGCCGCCGAGTACCTCGCCGAGGAGCTCGCGGGCACCGGTGCGTTCGCCGCGTCCGGGCGCGCCCGCGACCTCCTCGCCGCGTTCGAGCGCCAGATCGGCCCGGCGGCGAAGGCCGCGTTCACGGCGGACTTGAACGCCCTCGACGGCGACCTGTACTCGCAGTGGGGCCTGGCCTGGAACTGGCTCGACGCGTTCCTGCGCGGCAGCGACGGCGAGCGGTTCGACGAGGCCGAGCTGCCCGAGGCGCTCGCGATGCTGCTGGCCGAGGCCGACTCCTACGACGTCACCGCCGAACTCGTCAGCGCCGTCACCGGCCTGCTCGGCACCCACGCGCGCATCGAGGGCCGCACGCTGCCGCTGCGGCTCGACGAGTTCCTCGCCCGCACCTCGCGCTTCCGCACCGTGACCGCCCCCGGCTACCGCGCCTACCAGGGCCGCCGCGGCGAGCTCATCGAGGCCTACAAGAGGGAGCTGCGCGTCGAGGAGTTCAAGCCGAAGGTCATGGCCGGGTTCGTGCGCAACCAGCTCATCGACGAGGTGTACCTGCCGCTCATCGGCTCCAACCTCGCCAAGCAGATCGGTGCGGGTACCGGCGACGCGCGCCGCACCGACCAGTCGGGCATGCTCATGCTCATCTCCCCGCCCGGCTACGGCAAGACCACGCTCATGGAGTACGTGGCCGACCGGCTCGGGATGCTCCTGGTCAAGGTCAACGGCCCCTCGCTCGGCTACGAGACCGTCTCGGTCGATCCGGCCGACGCGCCGAACGCCACGGCCCGCCAAGAGGTCGAGAAGATCAACTTCGCCCTCGAATGCGGCAACAACGTTCTGCTCTACCTCGACGACATCCAGCACACCAACCCCGAGCTGCTCCAGAAGTTCATCTCGCTGTGCGACGCCCAGCGCCGCATGGAGGGCGTCTGGAACGGCCGCACCCGCACCTACGACCTGCGCGGGAAGCGCTTCGCCGTCTGCATGGCCGGCAACCCGTACACCGAGGCCGGGCAGCGGTTCCGCATCCCCGACATGCTCGCCAACCGCGCCGACGTGTGGAACCTCGGCGACGTCCTGTCGGGGCGCGACGAGGTCTTCGCCCGGTCCTACATCGAGAACGCCCTGACCTCGAACGCCGTGCTCGCCCCGGTGGCCGGGCGCGAGCGGGACGACGTCCGGCTGCTCATCCGCCTGGCCGCCGGGGACCCGACGGCGAAGCCCGACAGCCTGCGCCACCCCTACTCGGCGGGGGAGCTCGACCAGATCCTCTCGGTGATGCGCAAGCTCGTCCGCGTCCAACGGACCGTATTGCGGAACAATCTCGCGTACATCGCCTCTGCCGCCATGGACGACTCTGCCCGAACCGAGCCGCCGTTCCTGCTCCAGGGCTCCTACCGGAACATGAACCGACTCACCGAGCGAGTGGTACCGGTCATGAACGACGAGGAGCTCGAATCGCTCATCGACGACCACTACGCGGGGGAGGCGCAGACGCTCGCCTCCGGGGCCGAGGCGAACCTGCTCAAACTGGCCGAACTGCGCGGCCGACTGACCGACGAGCAGCAGGCCCGTTGGGAGGCCGTCAAAGCCGCGTTCCGCCGCGAGCAGACCCTCGGCGGCGGCGACGACGATCCTATGTCGAGAGCGGTCGGGGCGATCACCTTGCTGTCCGACCGGGTCGGCGGCATCGAAACGGCATTGCAGCAAAGGTCCCGGTAGCAGCGGCGATTCGCCCGTCTACGCTCAGCGAAGTCGGACCGGGCGACCGGTACGCTTCAAAGAAGCGCGACACTAAGACCCGCTGTGCCCCTGTAGCCGCAATCCATCGATTAAGGGAGGTCCCCGTGCCGACGAAGACGGGAGCGAAGATCCGGATCATCGTCCTGGGCACAGGCCCGGACGCCGAAGAGGCCCGCGAGATCGCCGCGGCCGACGCAGATGTCGCGATCGCCGCGAAATTCACGAAGACGGTGACGCACTTGCTCGTCGACGACACGGTGAAGTCGTCCGAGGCTCGCGTGAAGAAGGCCGAGGAGACCGGCGTGCCCGTCATCAAGCTCGCCGATCTGAAGGAACTGCTCGTCGACGGCGCCACCGTCGACGCCGACGCTGCCGACGCCGACATTGCCGGCACCGCCGAACCGGAGGAGGCCCCGGCCGCCGAGGCGGCTGCCGAAGCCGAGCCCGAGCTCGCCGCCGCACCCGAGCCGGAACCGGAGCCCGAGCCCGCGGCGGAAGCCGAGCCGGAGCCCGAACCGGCACCGGAGCCGATCGCCGAAGCCGAGCCCGAGGCCGCCGGGGAACCGGCTGCCGAGCCCGAGTCCGAGAAGGTCGTCCCGGCCCAGGCCGAGGCGCCCAAGGCGGAGCGCGAGCCCGAGATCGACCACATCGAGGAGCCGACCGCCGAGAAGACCGACGCCGATGGGGAGGAGCCCCCGAAGCCCTCCTCGAAGCCGGGCTTCATGGCCAAGCTCAAGTCCATCTTCGGCAGGACCGGCGCCGACCGCTGACCCCGAACCGAACGGGCCCCGGACGCGCACGCGTCCGGGGCCCGCGCCGTTCAAACGCCCGTTGCGCGGCTTGTGTCCGGTCACTACCATGTCGGGCAGCCGGTTTCCCGGACGTAGCCGCGTGCAGCGCTCGTCGGCGCCCCCCGAACCGGTGCAGGCCCGCTCCCCCGAGAGGGCCGCGATCTACTCGACGGCAGGTGCGCCGATCGCGCGGCACTGCGGCCGAGACTCGCCCGTCAACGACGACCACGCGGAGAGCAGATGACCGACGACAGCTCGAACATCGCTGACCATCCCCCCGAAACGAAATCCAATTGGCAGAAGGCCGGCGAAGCGACCCCCGGCGCCAAGCAGTTCCTTCACATGGCGGAGACCATCGACAAGGCGAGGACGGAAGACGAGGTCTCGGCCGGAGCCGCCGCGGTGTCCGTCGCCGCCGACATCGCCAACCTCGGCCTTGAGGCGGTCGGCGGCTGGACGAACCCGCTGGGGCTCCTGGTGGGCATGGGCCTGGACATGGTGCTCACTTTCGTCGAACCCATCAACAAGATCCTCACCTGGCTCTCGGGCGACCCCGACGCGATGATGGCCCTCCAGGACCGCTGGGGGCAGTTCCAGGAGGTGCTCGTGAACCTCCGCGAGGATGTGGACGACGCCTGGTCGCAGAGCCTGGCCACCTCGCAGTCGCCCACCGCCGACGCCGCCCGGGACAAGGTCGGCGGCATGGGCGCGGCCATCCAGGGCTGCGCCTTCGAGATCGCCCAGATCCGTGAGCACCTCAACCACGCCCACATGCTGTCGAAGACGATCTACGAGGTCATCAAGTCCCTGCTCTCGGCGCTGATCGAGCAGCTGATCATCCACGGGCTCATCGCGCTCGCGCTGGCGTACCCGTCGGCGGGCGCTTCCATCGCCAAGTTCCTGATGTTCACGGCACGCAAGACCGCGATGGACATGGCCGTGGCGACACTGCGCGTGGCGCTGGCGCAGGGGCTGGCCCGCCGCCTCGCGCTCATCGGCGCCGACGTCCTCCGGTCGACGGTCATGCAGTCGAGCAGGAACGCGCTGATGTGGGCCGGCGGACCGGTATCGGGGGCCGTCTCCGGCATAGCTTCGAGCGGCGATCCGGGCAATGGCGTGGCCACCGGCTCGTCGGACCAGGCCGGCGGCATGTCCGGCTACATCGACGTGGACCCCGCCGAGTTCGACGTGTGCGCGAGCGAGCTCTCGCGCCTCAAGGGCAACGCGGACCGACTGCGCGAGGCGGTCGAGGGCGACACCGACACCGACTATTGGACCTGGGGCCTGGCGTGCCAGGGGTTCGTCGACGGCTACAACGAGCAGCGGACGGAGATCGCCGGGGACGTCGCGCTCATCTCCCCGGCTCTGGAGGGCAACTCGCAGCGGTTCACCGACGTGGCGTCGAACTACCGCCTGGCCGACGAGGAGTCGGCCGCGGAGCTGGACAAGTCCGGGGGCGAGCTCTGATGTTCGGCCTCGACCGCAAGGCCGTCCCGCGCGATCTGCGCCTGTCGTACCGGAACAACCGGGACCATTACGTGGACCTGCGCGGCAGGCCGACCCGGTCGAGGCCGCTCTTCCACCGCGATTCGGCGCTCGAGGTGATCCCGTCGCGGTTCGCGGCCTCCTCGGGCGCTCCGCTCATCGC
Organism: Glycomyces arizonensis DSM 44726; assembly: GCF_000482705.1. Classification (GTDB taxonomy): domain Bacteria; phylum Actinomycetota; class Actinomycetes; order Mycobacteriales; family Micromonosporaceae; genus Glycomyces; species Glycomyces arizonensis. The sequence goes on from NZ_AXWO01000007.1 coordinate 118,630, forward strand.
CGAACCCGGGGGGGGCCTGCTCGAACTCGTGCTCGACTCGGCCGCGACGATGCCGGTGGCCGCGGTGGACGGGGAGCCGGTCGCGGTCGGTGACGGCCGCGTCCTGGTGGCCCTTCCGGCGGGGCGCCACGTGGTCGAGGTGCAGTGCGGCGACACGTGCAGTCCGGTCGTGGCCGAGATCGAGGAGGGCCGGACGGCCTCCCTGTTCTGGCGGGAGGAGGCCGACCGGTACACCCGGCACTTCGGTCCGCGCGAGACGTCCACCGCGATACCGAAGTCCCTTGTGTACCTTTACGAGTGGGCGGCCGTCGTCGTCGTGCTGTGCGGGCTGCCCGTCGCGGTGGTGAACGCCTTCAGCATCGACGAAGCCGGGAGCGTCGCGGCCGTCGTCTCGGTCGTGGCGATCGCCGCGATCCTGCTGGTGTTCCTCCCGTGGAGAAAGCGCGAGCGCGCCCGGGTGGCCGAGCTGAAGCTCGAAGGCGAGCGGCCGGGTCTCTCGGAGATCGTCCACTACCCGTGGGACGGGCCCGCCGCGCCCGATCGCCCGGAGCTCCTCGGCGAGCGCCCCGAACGCCTCCCCGAGTTCGCGCCCGGCCGCGGCGCGCTGCTGCTGCGGCTGCGGGCGCACCGCCACCTGTGGAAGGACGGCGACGGCGTCCGCGTGCGCGACAGCGAACTGGCGAGCCTCATGGTGGAGGCGCCGCGGGTGCGGATCGACGGACTTGAGCAGCCCGCGACCTGGGGCAACTGGTGGTATCCGCTGCCGCCGGGGCCGCACGAGATCGAGGTCTCCTACGACGCCGTCCCGCGCGGGGCGAACCCGTCGGACGCCGGGGCGATGCCCGATCGGATCAGCGAGCGCCTCGCGATCGAGGTGGGCGCCGGTGAGGCGACGGCCCTGCGCGCCGAGGGGCACGTCTTCGTCCACCGCGAAGCGGGCGACGGGGGCCGGATCCTGGCCGACGAGGGGTCGCTCTTCATGGATCCCGAAGCGTTCCATGTGGACTGGATGGACGATCCGGCCAAGCGGATCGGTTACTGGGACACCACGGTCTGAGAACGGCTCGCATCGGGCTCGGTGGCGCCCGCCGAGGTGGAGCCGCCACTTCGAGGACGGTGCTCGCCGCGTCTGAAACCCAGCGCGCCTCCGGCCCGAACCCGCGCGGCTCGGGGACGGTCGACGCGCCGCGTGCGAAGACGCGGGGCAAAGCCCCGGGTCCGTGCAGCTCGGGGCTTTAGGCTGTGAGCTGAGTCAACCAGCTGGCCGCTAAAAGTTGAGTCGTATAGACTCAACTTCGGGCGCGCCCCATCGACCAGCCGAACTCGCGCCAAGGAAGGCAGACACGTGGACGTCAACCGCTTGACCACCAAGAGCCGCGAAGTCATCTCCCAGGCCGCCCGCACCGCCGCCGCGGGCGGGAATCCGGCCGTCGACCCCTGGCATCTGCTCGACGCGCTGCTCACCGTCGACGGTTCCACCGCGCCGGGCCTGCTCCAGCTCGTCGGCGTCACGCCCGGCACCGTCTCGGCCGAGACCGAGCGCCGCCTCGACGAGATGCCCTCGGCCTCGGGGCCGTCGGTCTCCGAGCCGTCCATGGCCCGTGAGTCGCTGCGCGCCATCAACGCCGCCGACAAGATCGCCACCGACTACGGCGACGAGTACGTCTCCACCGAGCACCTCCTCACCGGCCTCGTCCAGTCCGGCGGCGAGCTCGGCGCCTACCTCGCCGAGCAGGGCGCCACCGAGAAGAAGCTGCTGAGCGCCTTCCCCACCCTGCGCGGCGGCGACCGCAAGATCTCCAGCGCCGACCCCGAGCAGGGCTACAAGGCCCTCGAGAAGTACGGCGTGGACCTCACCGAGACCGCCCGCTCGGGCAAGGTCGACCCGGTCATCGGCCGCGACACCGAGATCCGCCGCGTCATCCAGGTCCTGTCGCGGCGCACCAAGAACAACCCGGTCCTCATCGGCGAGCCCGGCGTCGGCAAGACCGCCATCGTCGAGGGCCTCGCGCAGCGCATCGTCGCCGGGGACGTCCCCGAGTCCCTGCGGGACCGGCGCGTCATCCTGCTCGACCTCGCCAGCATGATCGCCGGAGCCCAGTACCGCGGCCAGTTCGAGGAGCGGTTCAAGTCGGTGCTGGAGGAGATCAAGTCCTCTGACGGCGAGATCATCCCGTTCATGGACGAGCTGCACACCATGGTCGGCGCGGGCAAGTCCGAGGGCTCGATGGACGCCGGGAACATGCTCAAGCCCGCCCTGGCCCGCGGCGAGCTCCACATGATCGGCGCCACCACGCTGAACGAGTACCGCGAGCACATCGAGAAGGACGCCGCCCTGGAGCGCCGCTTCCAGCAGGTCTACGTGGGCGAGCCGTCCGTCGAGGACACCGTCGCCATCCTGCGCGGCCTCAAGGAGCGCTACGAGGTCCACCACGGCGTGCGCATCACCGACTCCGCGCTGGTGGCCGCCTCGCAGCTCTCGGCCAGGTACATCACCGACCGCCAGCTCCCGGACAAGGCCATCGACCTGGTCGACGAGGCCGCCAGCCGCCTGCGCATCGAGATCGACTCGCGCCCCGAGGAGATCGACGAGGTCGAGCGGGCCGTGCGCCGCCTGGAGATCGAGGAGACCGCGCTCCAGAACGAGACCGACGACCCGGCCTCGGCCGAGCGGCTCGGGGCCCTCCAGCGCGAGCTCGCCGACGCACGCGAGCGCCTCGCGGCCCTCAGCCGCCAGTGGGCCTCGGAGAAGGACCGCATCTCCAAGGTCTCCGAGCTCAAGGAGCAGCTCGACGACCTGCGCACGCAGGCCGAGCGCGCCGAACGCGAATACGACTTGGAGAAGGCCGCGCAGCTGCGCTACGGCAAGATCCCCGAGCTCGAGCAGCGCCTGGCGGAGGCCGAGACCGAGCTCGAGCGCTCGGGCGAGTCGGCCGCCGAGGCCCCGATGCTCAAGGAGGAGATCGACGCCGACGAGATCGCCGACGTCGTCTCGTCCTGGACCGGCATTCCCGCCGGGCGCCTCCAGGAGTCCGAGACGCAGAAGCTGCTGGGCGCCGAGCGGATCCTGGGCGAGCGCGTCGTGGGCCAGCGGGAGGCGGTGACCGTGGTCGCCGACGCGCTGCGGCGCGCCCGCGCCGGGCTGTCCGACCCGAACCGGCCCACCGGCTCGTTCATCTTCGCCGGGCCCACCGGCGTCGGCAAGACCGAGCTGGCGAAGGCCCTCGCCGAGTTCATGTTCGACGACGACCGGGCGATGATCCGCATCGACATGGGCGAGTACACCGAGCAGCACTCGGTGGCGCGCCTCATCGGCGCCCCGCCCGGCTACGTCGGCTACGAGGAGGGCGGGCAGCTCACCGAGCCGGTGCGCCGCCGCCCGTATTCGGTGGTGCTGCTCGACGAGGTCGAGAAGGCGCACCCGCGCGTGTTCGACACGCTCCTGCAGGTCCTCGACGACGGGCGGTTGACCGACGGGCAGGGCCGCACGGTCGACTTCCGCAACACCATCTTGATCATGACCTCGAACCTCGGCTCGCAGTCGCTGACCGATCCGATGCTCGAGGGCGAGGCGAAGCGCGAATCGGTGCTCGGCGCGATCCGGGGGCACTTCAAGCCCGAGTTCCTCAACCGGCTCGACGACATCGTCATCTTCCACGCCCTGGAGCACGACGACCTCACCTCGATCGTGGACGTGCAGCTGCGGCAGTTGCAGCGGCGCATGGACACGCGGCGGCTCAAGCTCGCCGTGGACGACGCGGCGAAGTCGTGGCTGGCCGATCGCGGCTTCGATCCGGTCTACGGGGCCAGGCCGCTGCGCCGATTGATCCAGAGCGCCATCGGCGACCCGCTCTCGCGGGAGCTGTTGGAGGGCAAGATCATCGACGGCGACACGGTGAAGGTCGGCACCACCGACGCGGGCGACAAGCTGACGGTCGACCGGGGCTGAGGCGAGCGTCCGGGGCCGGCGCGGCCGTGCCGGGCCCGGACGCGCACGAGGCGAACCGCGCAACTGCAGACATTGCGAGTGGCGCTCGGATTGTCGAGTGACCGTCGAGACTATAGCGAACATCCGATGCCGATGCCCGGGAACGGGCGAAATCGGGGCGCGAACCCCTCAATTCCGTGAAAGTGTTCGATTCGCCTGATCCGCGCCGCATCATTGGCCAATATGGAGTTACTTCCGAGTCGGGTTCCCGACTCGTCCACTGAACCGGAGTACCGCCATGGCCGCTATCGAGGGTTCGCCGTTGACGCGACGGACCGTGCTGACCGGAGCGGCGGCCCTGCTTGCCGCCGGGATCACCGCCGCACCCGGGCGGGCGGGCGCGAGCGGCGCGGCGCCGTCGATCCGCTCCGCCGCCGCCCGCGGGGGCGAACTCCTGGCGCTCACCGCCGACGGGGAGGCCGCCGAGCCGTACGCGATCCGGCGCTTCACCGTCGAGGACGACGGGTGCGTCAGCCTCGGCGAGCGTCTCCCGGTCGATCTGCCCGCGGGCTTCCACCCGCACTCGATGGCCGCGCGCGGCGAGGCGCTGTGGGTCACCGGCGCGGTCGACGAACTGGTCAAGACCGTCACCGTCGACAACCGCAGCGATCCACTCTCCGAGTTCGGCGCCTCGACCGACCCGGGCGAGGCCGACCCGGCGCTCCCCGACGGCGTCGTCGACATCGACGTCTACCGCGCCCGCCCGGCCCTGCTGCGCCTCCAAGGCGACCGGTCCGCGTTCGCCGAACTCTCGGTCCCGGCGCAGATCCGGTCCGGCGCCGCGACGGCCGTGGCGCTGCCGGGACGGCGCGGCCTCGCCGTCGCCATCGAAGGCTGCCCGGACGCCGACCTCGCCATGATCACGCGAAGCCACCTCGCCTTCAGCGCCGACGACGGCCGCACCTGGCGCCACGTCCCGCTCGCGGAGGGACTCGGCGAGGGCTACGGCACCGTGCTCGCCGCCACCGGCGACCGGCTCGTCGCCGTCACCGCCGACGGCACCGGCACCCAGACCATGCGCAGCGGCAGCATCCTCCGCAGCGGTCTCGAACTCGTCGCCACCGAGGACGGCGCCGGACGCCCCATGGCGGCGGTCCCCACCGCCGACGGCGAGGTCAGCGTCTTCAGCGACCGCGACGGGAAGGTGAGCGAATCCCGCTTCGGGCACAGTGGCCGCGTGAACGAGTCACCTGGCACCGAGTGCGGCTGCGCGGGCGAGGTCGTCGCGATCCGCGGCCGCACCGGCGCCTGGCTCGAACTCGACGCCGACACCGTGCGCGCCCGAGGGCTCTGACGAGGAGTCGCCATGGGATTCCCGAGCAGCAGTGAGGCCTTCTCGTCGTCGAAGTGCGAGATGCCCGACATCACCCGCAACTGGATCGGCAAACGCGAATGGGAGCTGCGGTACCGCACGGCGTTCAACGGCAGCGGCTACGGCGTCCACCCGTCGGTCACCTCCTTCACGATGCACGAGGAGGTCCACGACCGGTCGGGAAGGCTCGCGTACGCGCTCGACGACCTCGGCCGGAACTACCCGCCGCACGGCACCCCGTGGTCGCTGGCGTGGGTGGGCCTGGCGGGCGCGAAGGTCTGCAAGCCGGGCTATCACCGCTACGGGGCGGCGATCGACTTCACGAAGGTCGCCTGGGGGCCGGATCGCTTCGTCGACCTCGCCGTCCACGGCAAGGACGACCGGCTCCGGCTGCGGCGCCGGTACTTGGCCGTCGTGGCGATGTGCCGCAAGTACTTCGGGACCGTCCTGCACGTCAACAACGACCCCGACGGCTCCCACTGGAACCACATCCACGCCGACCGGGGGCGGCAGGTCGTCGCGTTCGACTGGGACTTCGGCACCGACGTCACGATCATCCAGTGGGCGGCCAGGGACCTGGCCGGGATGTCCGAGATGGTCATCGACGGCATCTGGGGGCCGCAGACGCGCTCGGGCTACCAGCTGCTGAGGGGCCGGTTCAAGAGCGATTCGGTCGACCCGACCGACTCCTCGGTCAAGGGCCGAGCCTGGCTGGACCTGATCGCCAGGCACGCCATGGCCGACAAGGACGCCGGTGCCTACACATTGGAGTTAGGGGGCGACATGGCCGATCGCAGACGCATCATGGGCATCGTCGTGAGCGGCATGCTGATGGCAGCGGGCCTGGCCGGGTGCGACGGCAGCTCGGCGGACGACGCCGAACCGGGCGTGCTGTACGGCGTCGGCGACGACCACCGGCTGTGGCGCTGGGATGTGAGCACCGACGAGACCGAAGCGGTGCTGGACCTCGGGGGCGTCTGGGACCGCTCGGGGGACGTGGGCCTGGTCTTCCAGTCGACGCTGAGCATCGCCCCGGACCAGCGGCACGCGTCGTGGGTCTCGGGCGGCACGCCGGACAGCGACCTGCGGATCGCCGACCTGAGCACCGGCGAGGTGACCGGAAGCGTGCCCTATCCCGTCGACCACGTCTGCCTCGATCCGGTGTGGGCGCCGGACGGCTCCGCGGTGCTGGCGCACCGCGCGAAGGTGTGGGACGAGACCGGCGCGCCGATCGAGGCGTTCGGTCCCACCGAGTGGTTCTCGCCGCAGGGCGAGGAGCTGGAGACCGAGACGGATCTCGACGAGGGATGCAGGTTGCGGTGGTACTCGGCGGGCCGTGACGCCGAGGGCGCGACCGAGGGGATCTACCACGACCTCGAAGTGACCGAACTGTACAGGGTGGACGAGTCCGGCAAGCGCTTCAAGACGATTCCGATCGACTCCTTGAGCGGCGTGGATGCGGAGGTGACGGGGCTTGTGGCGGTCGACCCGAGCGGCAGGTACGTGTGCCTGGCGGACGGTTATCACTCGCAGGGGGGCTATGAGGGCGGCTTCGTGATTCGTCCGCAGATCGGAAGCAAGGTCATCGACCTCGCCACCGGGAAGGCGGCCGGGAAGCGGGGCGAGAGCTGCGAGTCGCTGACGATGGACGGCTACCTGGCGCGGGAGGGAACGACCGCGCGCTTCATTGACTATGGCGGCGAAACCCTGTGGGAAGCGGAGCTGCCATCCGAACTGAAGGATTCGCCGAACCTGTTCTACTTCGAAGAAGCTCCATAATCGGCGCGCTAAGCAAGTTATAGGTTATAGAACGATGTCTCGTTATAGCTTATAATATCTTCAGCGCCATTCTCGCGAGGTGTGCAATATATGATATAAGTTCCTCGGTAAGTTATAGGCTATAGGTTGAAATATCAGGTTATAGCCTATGGCCTTAAAGAGGGTTACAGGCTATAACCTGCTTAGGTCTGTGTCTGGTCAGTTGTAGCGCGTGGCGTAGTAGCGGGCCTTGTAGAACTCGGCTCCGGAGCGGGTTCGGTCGGGGGATTGAGAGAAGCGGACCGTGGGGCTGCCCCAGTCGCGCGAGCCGGCGTTGTCGCCCCTGACCCAGACGTACTCGCCGGTGCTCATCATGAAGTAGGACTTGATGCGGGTGTTCTCGTGGAGCCGCGTCTTGGCCAGTGTGGACTTGTTGATCGCGTAGACGCCGTAGGTGTCCGTGACGAGGATGCGCCCGGAGTCGGAGTAATCGGGCTGGAGGTCGTGCCCGAGTCCGGAGAGGGCGACCGATCTGCTGGTGGCCTTGAGTCGCACGTTGCGGTAGGTGCCCGTGACCGAGTAGGCCTTGACGATTTTCCTGCCGCAGGCCCAGAGCAGCTCGTTCTGCGGGTCCCACAGGACACCGTGCGCTCCGGAGAGGGAGACGGTCTGGACTTTGGCGAGCGTCTCGGGCCGCGAGATGGCGGTGGGGCCGTAGACGGTGAGGTAGCCGTCGGAGCTGGCGGCGACGAAGGCGCCGATGTTCGGGATGCGCTCGAGCGCGTGGGGGTTGCCGCCGGGGGAGGCGCTCCAGAGGACGTCGTTGAGTTCTTGGTGGAGTTCGGTGGTGATGTTCCAGATGCCGACCTTGCCGCCGGAGGCGGCGGCGAGGCCGATGGCCCCGAACTGCGCGGTGTTGCGGATGCGGGCGTCGGAGAGGTTGTACCAGCCGCCGGTGCCCGGGCTGAAGGTCTTGTAGACGTTCGCGTCCGAGAAGGACTTGTTCTTGTCGAAGACCATGATCTTGTTCTTGGTCTGCTCGGTGACGATGACTCTGAAGTTGGCGGTGTCGGCGAGTGCGATGCCGCCGACGACTCCGACCGTGGCCAGCGGCGCCGTGACTGCGGCGGCACGCAAGAGGTTGCGCCTCTTCATTTCGTTGTGCTCCTTCGTCTTCGTGGGGGAAGAGCGGGTTGCGACCGTTATGGACGCTAACTGAGCCCATATTGCGATATGCGAACCAGTCGCGGGGTTGGGGAGGGGAGACCGGCGACGGTGCCCGTAGGCCGGGCGGATCGGTCGCGGCGGTGTCGAGTTGGAGGTGGGGTGGGAGGGATTCGGGCGTGTCGGACCAATGGCGACGGTGGGAATGGTCGATGGTGTGGGGGAGTGCCCAGAGGCGGCGTCGGTGACCGGATCGGTCCCGGCGCCGCCGTTTGCGTCCGCGGGTGCGGCGCTGACGGTGGGGCGCTTCGCGCCCGAATAATTTCCGGGGTGCGGGGTGCGCCCGGCCGCTACTGCTCCCGCACTATCGGTTCCAGCAGCCGCCTCGGGCGGTTCATGGCCCGGCTGACCGGGTCGGTGCGCTTCGGGCCCGGTCCCGGCCGCATCTCGACCTTCTCGATCGGGACGCTCCCGCAGTTCGGGCACGCCCCGGCCTCGTCGAGCTGCGCGCCGCACTCCGCGTGGTGGAACGTCCGCGGCGCCTCCTTGTCGGTGATCCGCTGCCCCCACCCCGTCAGGATGTAGACCGGCAGCCACAGCTCCCGCCCGCGCTCCGTCAGCTCGTACTCATAGCGCGGCGGCGAGCCCTGGTAATTGCGCTTCTCCATGACCCCGTAGTCGACCAGGTGCTTCAACCGCTCGGCGAGCACGGCCTTGGGGATGTCGAGCCGCGTCAGGAAGTCGTTGAACCGGCGCACGCCGAACATGGCGTTCTGGACGATCAAGAGCGTCCAGCGCTCCCCGACCACCTCCAGGGCCCTGCCCATGCCGCAGTCCTGGCCGTGGTAGTCCCTGCCGAGTGCCATGCCCTTATCCTAACAAGGTTCATTCACCGAACCAACCTGTGCTATGTTCATCGAGTTCATTCATTGAACCTTGAAAGGATCCCGATGGACACCACCCTGGCTCCACCCCGAGCCCGCACCCGAGGCGATCTCGTCCTCATCGTCGCCAGCGCCGCACCCCTGCTGGCCATCACCAACTTCGCCGCCCCCCTGATCCTCCTGCCCCAGACCGCCGCGGCCCTCGGCACCGCCGCCACCGCCCACGTCTGGATCCTCAACGCGGTCACCATCGGCATGGCCGCCCCGATGCTCGCCCTCGGCAGCCTCGCCGACAACCTCGGACGCAGGCGCGTCTTCACGATCGGCGCCTGGACCCTCGCCGCGGCCTCACTCCTCGCCGCGCTCGCACCCAACACGGCCGTGTTCGTGGCGGCCCGCATCGTGCAGGGCATGGCGGGCGCCGCCCTGCTCACCACCAGCCTCGGCATCCTGAACGTGGCCTTCCCCGACCCGAAGGAGAAACGCAAGGCCACCAGCGTCTACGGCGCGATGGCCGGCGCGGGCATGGCGGTCGGCGTCCTGGCCGCCGCCGGACTCGACGCGCTGTGGGGCTGGAACGCCCCCTACTGGGCCTTCGCGGTGGTCGCCGCCTTGATCGCGATCGGCGCCAAAGCCGTGCTCCCCGAATCGAAGGCGGAGCACCCGCGCCGCGTCGACGTCGCGGGCACCCTGTCCCTCGGCGCGGGCATGGCCGCGCTGATGGCGGGCCTCATCCGCGGCCAGCAAGGCTGGACGGACCCGCTCGTCATCGCCCTCATCGCCGCCGGAGCGGTCCTCGGCGGCGTCTTCGTGGCCGTGGAACTGCGCTCGCGCGAGCCGATGATCGACCTCCGCCTGTTCGGCAGGCCGATGTTCGTCGTGGCCACAGTGGGCGCTCTCGTGCTCGGCCTCGCGGTGATCGCGGTCGTGAACGTCTCGCCCTCGTTCTGGCAGCAGCGGTTCGCGATCACGACGGCGGAGGCGACGTGGCTGTTCGCCTTCAGCAGCGGAACGGCCTTCGTGGTGTCACTGCTGGTGAGGAACCTGCCGCTGGAGCCGGACCGGCTGCTGATGGCGGGCTTCGGACTCGAGGCGGTGGGCACGGTTCTCCTGATGACGACGTCCGCGACGTGGTCGTGGACGATGGCCTGGATCTCGATGCTGGGCATCGGTATCGCATATGGATTCATCAACACGGCGTTGGCGCGCTTGGCGATCGTCAGCGTGCCCGCCGACAGGGGAAGCATGGGCGCCGGAGCGAACAACGCCGCCCGCTACCTGGGCGCGGCGCTGGGTCTGCCGATCCTCGTGGCGATCCAGGGCTCGGCCGGGATGGTCGCGGCCCTGTGGGTCTGCGTGGGCCTCCTGGTCGCGGCCGCGGCCTGGTTCGCGCTCCTGTCCCGCCGCTGACGGCACGGGTCCGCCTGCTCAGGCGCTCCATCGATAGTGGACGTCGGGCAAGCGCTCCTCGTTGTCGCTCCCGTCGCCGCGCTCGACGACCGAGAAGCCGTGCCGCTCATAGAAACGCACGGCCGCCTCGTTCCGCTCGAACACCCGCAGGTCGAGCCCGCGCCCGCGGGCCCGCATCGCCGACTCGAGCAGCTCGGTGCCGACGCCCGAACCTTGGTACTCGGGGTCGACGTACAGGTGGTCCAGCCACGAGCCGCGCAGTGCCGCGAACCCGACGACCCGGCCGCCGATCTCCGCCACGCGCACGCTGCACTCGGCGAGCACCACGTGCTCGATCCACGCCCGCGTCTCCTCGTCCGAGTGCAGCCGCGGCAGGTAGCCCATGCCCGCGCGAGCGGCGAGGAACACGTCCCCGATCCTCGCCGCGTCCGCACCCTCGGCTTGCCGCAGCACCGGCCCGGCGAGCCGGTCGCGCGCGGCCATGAGCGCGAACCCGAGCAGGTTCAGGCCCCGCCACGCCGCGGGCGAGTTCGCGCGCGGATCGTCGGCACTGAGCCCGATCCCCCAGATCCGGTCCCTCGGGCTGGCCTCCACCAGGACCCTGTTCCGCGTCCCGGCCAGGAATCGCCGCAGCTCGGGGTGCTGCCCGAACTTGGCGACGTTCCCGCGCGTCACGATCGCCGACCGGTGCGCCTCCCACACCGCGCCGTCGAAGCCGCGCACCTCGCGCCCGAGCCGCTGCGCCTCGCCGGGGTGCCCGGCCTCCAGGATCTTCTCGGCGGCGTCCTCGTCGCCGAACAGCCACGCCTTGTGCGCCATCATGTAGTGCTCGGCCGAGGCGAAGACGCGCCCGCCGTCGCTGAACTCGCATGGCCACCACTGGCTGAGGCACCCGGCCCCCACGCCGTCCGGGCCGGGCGCGTGGCCCCAGAAATGGACGAACCGCAGCCGCCGTCCCGCCCGCTCGGCGGCGACGGCCTCGTCCACGCTGACGGGAAGCCCACTTGGTGCGAACATCGCATCACCATGCCACACCGCCGATCGCCCGGCAACGCGATTGCGGGCACAGTGCCGACGCCGTTGCGTCCGAGACCGAACGCGACTGTGACCCGAATCAAGGCCACGGACCCGGCCCCTCGACGCGCCCCGAGTCCAGCCCGTATGGCGATCGCTGCCGCCGCCTGAAGGAATCGCTATTGGACAATGCCGGGCGCGCCTTGCTGCAATGGGGACACCGGAGCCCGAGCACACCCGCTACGGCGACACACGAAGGGGACGAACCCATGAGCAAGAAGATCCTGCTGGCCCTGACCAGCAATGCCGACCTCGGCGACACCGGCCGCAAGACCGGCTTCTACGTGCCGGAGGCCGCGCACCCGTACCGGGTGTTCCGCGACGCCGGGTTCGCGGTCGACTTCGTCTCGGTCAAGGGCGGCGCGCCGCCGCAGGACGGCCTGAAGGACGACGACCCGGTCCAGCGGGAGTTCCTCGACGCCGAGGGCGAACGGCTGAAGTCCACGCCCAGCGCGGGCGAGGTCGACGCGCGCGAATACGACGCGGTCTTCTACGTCGGCGGGCACGGCACCATGTGGGACCTGCCCGACTCCCGGGAGCTGGCCCGGCTCGCGGCCGAGATCTACGAGCGCGGCGGCGTCGTCGCCGCAGTCTGCCACGGTCCGGCCGGCCTGGTGAACGTCAAGCTCTCCGACGGCTCCTATCTCGTGGCCGGGAAGCGGGTCAGCTCCTTCACCGACGAGGAGGAGGCCGCCGTGGGCCTCGACGGCGTCGTGCCGTTCCTCCTGCAACGCCGCCTCCAAGAGCGCGGCGCGAAATGGGAGGGCGGCGAGAAGTTCACCGAGTACGCCGTCGCGGACGACCGCCTGGTGACCGGCCAGAACCCCGCCTCGGCTGAGAAGACCGCCCGCCTGGTCGTCGAGGCGCTCGCTTAGCGCCCCAACGCGGTGCCCGGCCCCGCCGAGGACCGGGCATCGCGCCCTCGCAACGCGGAGGCGCACGGCTACGATCGCCACGGAGCACTCGTTTCCGGCGACCGTCGAAAGGCCGACATGCACCTGGACCTGCTGCGGAGTTTCATGGCCGTCTACCGGACCGGCTCGTTCTCCAGATCGGCGGTCCACCTCGGACTGTCGCAGCCGGGCGTCACCGCGCAGATCCAGAACCTCGAACGCCGCCTCGGCTTCCCGCTGTTCGATCGGACCTCCCAGGGCGCCGTGCCCCTGCCCCGGGCCCACGCGCTCGCCAAGGACGTCGCCGCCCACCTCGATTCGCTGGAGACCCTCTGGGGCAGGCACGTCGACGAACTGGAGCCGACCGAGCCGACCGTCTACATCGGCGGCCCAGCCGAGCTCCTCGGCGTCGCCGTGATCCCCGCGCTGAGCGAATGCCTGGCCGCGGGCATCCGCGTCCACGCCGTCCACGGCCTGCCCGATGGCCTCCTCAAGGGCCTCGGCGCCGGGGAGTACGACCTCGTCGTCTCCACCACGAAGCCGGGCCGCGACGACCTGCGCGGCACGCCGCTGTTCGACGAGCGGTTCGTCCTCGTCGCGCCGCCGGACTACGGACCGCTCGCCGACCTGTCCGAGCGCGACAGGGCCGCGGGCGACTTCCCGCCGGACTGCCGGATGATCGCCTACGCTCCCGACCTGCCGGTGGTCCGGCGCTACTGGCGCACCGCGTACGGCCGGATGCCCGACATGACCGGGGCATTGATCGTCCCCGATCTGCGGTCGGTGCTCAACGCGGTGAAAGCGGGTCTGGGAATCTCGGTGCTGCCCACGTATCTCTGTGCGGCAGAACTGGACCGACGCGAGATCGAGGTCGTGCACCGGCCCGAGTCGACTCCGTTCAACACGATCTATCTGGTGGAACGCCGCTCCTCCAGCGCCGACAGTGCCGTGGGGAGAGTGCGGAGCGCCGTGGTCGAGGCGGCTCGCGCCTGGTGAACGCAGGCCGATCCGATCTGAGGCGGAATAGGGCGTCTCCAGTGCCAAGGCGCAGGGGCAGTTCAAGTTACAGTGACGGAGAGTTCCAACATCCCTCCCGGAGTTCTTCTTGAGGACACTCGCCCGCATCGTGATCATCGGTACCCTCCTCGCCTCCATCGTTGCGATGGTCATCGCGTTCATGTCGGATCGACCCAATACGATCGCCGTGGCCGCCGCGCTCATCACCCTGATGACCTTGGTCGCGACGGTGGTCCTTCAACCCCTGCCGAAAGGCCGTGGCCTCCTGCAGGACCAGCTCGACTGGGCGCTGCGCCGCCTGGAGCCGGATGTCCGCAGGTTCTGGAACACCGAGGCCGCCGATCGCGGATTGATCGACGATCCGAGCCGAACTGCGTGCCGCTTCGGCGGGAGCCGAAGTGCCTCCACGCTCTGCGGCGGTGACTGAACCCGGCAGGGCCGGTGAACCGCGTTCCAGACGCGGGTTCACCACATTGTTCGGTCGGCTCTTCGGGACCGGCGCCGCCGAGGCACGAGTCGATACGGTCGAGGACATCGCGCCGCGGATCACTGATCCTGATGATCGCAGGGTGACGATCCAAGGCCTGGCCGCCGAGTGGCGCGGTTCCTCCCTTCGGCGGTTCCTCCTGCTCGGTGAGCCCGGTTCGGGGAAGACCTCGGTGCTCGTGAACCTGTTGCGGGCATTGGTGAACGATGAAAGCCGTGGCGACGCCCCGTCTCGACGCCGTCGTGATGCGGGCGCGCCTGAAGGGAGCGCTGCCCTGGAGTTCGCCCCTTATGCGCACCCTTGAAGACGCCCGGAAGCGTCACGTGCTCCGGCAGGTCGGCGGGGCTTGCCAGTTCCGGCACCGGGTCATCCAGGAGTACCTGGCCGCGCAGACGGACGCCCGGCTGTTCGGCTGAGCCCCGCCGTGCCGAGCCCGGCGGGAGGGCCGCCGCCGACCGCGGTTCAGCCGCATCGGCCGTGCCGCGTGGCTTCGGCGATCAGGTGTTCCGCGTTCCCGCATGCTGGAGCGCCGCGTGGGCGGTCTCGCGCCTCTGCCGGTCTGCGCCTGCGCCGTCCGGGGATCGCGGTGGTCGTCAGGCCGCGCGAGACAGACTGGCGCCGCGCCCTGCACTGCTCGGCATCACGGTGGCCGTTAGACCGTCTGGGGCGGACTGAAGTCGTGCCCCGCGAGGCTCGCACCACCCCTCGCACTGCTCGGGCATCACTCTGGCCGCTCGGGCCGGACTGGCGCCGCGCCCGCACCGCCCGGCTATCGCCTTGTTGCGTGGTATGTGTCGGAAACGCCGTGCGGCGCCGACGAGTGCTCGTCAGGCTGTTCGGCCCTAACCTGAAGGCCGAAGTCTTCGCCGAGGTTGGGAACCCGACATGAGAATAGAGGTGCTGTCCGACCACGTCGGCGCGCAGCACGAGCGGCTCACGAGCGAGCTCGACGACAACGCTCTGCGGCTCGCGAAGCACCACGAGCGGCTCGAACAGGCCACGGCCGATCTGGACGCGGCTCGTCGGCGCAGGGGCCCGCTGCGGCGGCTCTTCCGCGTCCACTCCGCCGCCGAGCGCCGCGCCCAGCGGATCGTCGAGGAGCTCGACGACTCGATCGCCCGGGCTCGGCAACGCCATCAGGACCTCCGCAAGCGCCGCATGCAGATCGCGGGCGGCCTCGAAGGAGAGGAACGGTTCCGCTCGCGGCTGTCGCGCCTGTCCGACGAGTGGACGTACCTGGCGGGGTACCAGAACAGGGTGGGGGAGGTCGACGCGATCCTCATCGGCCCGCGGAGCGTCTGGGCGGTGGAGGTGAAGTTCCGCCGCGCGCGGCTGCACGTGGACGGCGACGAATGGTGGTTCGAGAAGCACGACCGGGACGGCGACGTGGTGGAGACGAGGCCCGCGGTCAACGGCCGGGGGCACAACTGGGGCCGCCAGGCCTCCGACCCGGCCCGCAAGCTCGAATCATGGCTCGGCCGCAACGGGTTCCCGCTCCGGGTCCGCACCGCCGTCGTCCTGACCAACCCCCAAGCGAGCCTGGGCGGCATACGGAACCAGCAGGTCGACCTCGTCACCTGCGATCCGTTCGAGGTCGTCCACAGCAGACGCTTCGACGGCGGTGAGCTGTCAGAGACTGAACGCGACGCGATCGCGGAACTCGTCCGGATGGACCATCGGCGCCACGAGGAGCGCCGCTCCCGGCGCCGAGCCGCCAGTGGGGAAGCCGGAGAAACCGGGGGAACCCGTGTCGGCGGCGTTTGAGGCCCGTGAGCGGGGGTGCGCACGTCTGGGTCCTCAGCACCTGCGGCAGCCGTCGAAGCCGCGCGAGTGGATCCGGCCCCAGCTGACGCTCGCGGACCGCAGCAGATCGTCGACCGTGTCGACGCCGTGCGTGCGCTGCTGGGCCAGGAGGACCCCGGCCGCGGCGCGGGCGTCGGCCTCGGCCCGGTGGTGGTCGCCGAAGGCGATCCCCGCCGCGCGGGCCACGCGCGGGAGCGTGTAGGACCCCAGGTCCCAGGTCTGGCGGGCGAGCACGAGCGTGCAGGCGTACCGCAGCGTCGGGTTCGGGATGCCGGTGGCGCCGTTGGCGCCTCGGATGACGGAGGTGTCGAAGGCCGCGTTGTGGGCGATGAGCGGCGAGTCCCCGATGAAGTCGGCCATCCGCGACCACACCTGCCGCCACGTCGGGGCGCGCCGCACGTCGGATTCGCGGATGCCGTGCACGGCGGTGTTGCGGGCCTCGAAGCGGTCGTGGCCTTCAGGAGGCCGGATGAGCGTCGCGAAGGTCTCCTTCTCCTCGCCGCCGCTGACGCGGACGAGCGCCACCGAGCAGGCGCTGGCGCGGCTCCCGTTCGCGGTCTCGAAGTCGATCGCCACCCATGAGTCCATCATGGTCTCCAAATCACCTGAGCAGAAGCAGCCGGGGCCGATCCGATCGACTGCGGTACGGGTCGCTTGAGACCTCCCCGGACGGCCGGCGTCATCGGCGCCGAAGGCACTCCCGGCGGCGCAAGCGGGCTCCCCGAAGCGACAGTCTCCCACGGACTCACCTTCCGTGTTGCTTTGGTGCCTCGTGTGCCCTACAATTACTGTCACTATGACAGTCAATGGGGATGGGCGATGCCGGAGATAGAAGAAGAGTCCTGGGAGCCGCCGCTCGTGCTGGTGGCGGTCGACCTCGTGATCCTGACGCTGCGCGCCTCGACATTCCATGTGCTGCTGGTCGAACGCGGGATCGAGCCTTTCAAGGGATCGTGGGCGCTCCCGGGCGGGTTCCTCAACAACGCGGGAGAGGACATCTTCGAAGCCGCCCTGCGGGAGCTTCATGAGGAAGCCGACCTCGACGGCACTCGACTGCACATCGAGCAGCTCGGCGCCTACGGCACGCCCGAGCGCGACCCGCGGGGACGGGTGATATCGGTGGCGTACTTGGCGATCGCACCGGGGCTTCCCGAGCCGGTCGCCGGTACCGACGCTTCCGGAGCGGCGTGGACACCGGTCGAGCGGGTGCTCTCAGGTCAAGTGCCACTCGCCTTCGACCACTGGCAGATCGTCTCGGGTGCAGTCGAGAGCGCCCGATCCAAACTGGAGCATACGCCGCTGGCGACGGCGTTCTGCGGCGAGACGTTCACGATCGCGGAACTGCGGCGGGTCTACGAGACCGTCTGGGGAACCGAACTCGACGAGCGCAACTTCTACCGCAAAGTCCAACGCGTTCCCGGCTTCATCGAACCCGCGGGAACCGATCGCCAGGCGGGAAAGGGGCGGCCCGCCAGGATGTTCCGCGCGGGGTCGGCCAAGGCCCTGCATCCCCCACTGGCCCGCCCTGAGCCGCAAAGCGAAACCGAGGAGGAACGATGACCGGCACCGTAGTCGTCTTGACCGCGCTCGATCTCGAGTACAAGGCGGTCCGAGCGCACCTGGACGATATCGAGACGCACCGCCACGAGGCGGGAACGCGATACGAGAGCGGCACCGTCCGCGGTACGTCGTGCCGGATCACGCTCGGACTCACCGGGGTGGGCAACCAGTCCTCGGCCGTGATCGCCGAGCGCGCGATCCAGGAGTTCGCACCGCTCGCGGTGCTGTTCGTAG
Source organism: Glycomyces arizonensis DSM 44726 (assembly GCF_000482705.1). Taxonomy (GTDB): domain Bacteria; phylum Actinomycetota; class Actinomycetes; order Mycobacteriales; family Micromonosporaceae; genus Glycomyces; species Glycomyces arizonensis. Next base: position 136,214 of record NZ_AXWO01000007.1, read on the forward strand.
GCGTCGCAGGTTCGCTCTGGCCCAAGCCGGGCCGCGGCGATGTGGTCGTGGCCGAGCGCGTGTACGCCTATCACGGCGGCACCAGCGAGGACGACGGCCTCAAAGCGCGCCCTCGGGCCTGGGAGGCGCCGCACGCCGTCAGCCAGATCGCCCACCACCTTGAACGCTCCGGAGACTGGAGGGATCGGCTGCCCGCAGAATCCGGTTCGCCGCAGGTCCGCTTCGGCGCGATCGCGGCCGGCGAGGTCGTGCAGAACTCCACGATCTCGCGCGAGGCGAAGTGGATTCGCGATCACTACAACGACGCGATCGCCATCGAGATGGAGGCCGCCGGGGTAGCCCATGCCGGCCACCTCAACAGCGCCGCGGTCGGGATCGTGCGCGGCATCAGCGACATGGCCGACGGCACGAAGAACGACGATGGCGACATCGAGTGGCAGCCACGCGCCGCGGCGGGCGCCGCCGCCTTCGCCGTCTGCCTGGCGGAGGAACTCATCAACGAGCGAGAGGAGATCGCCATGGCGGCGAACGCATCCGAATCCCCTGCACCGGCGGGCAACACCGTCTACAACGTGGCCTCGGGATCGGTGGGAATCCAGGCCGCGAACGTCTCCGACGCTACGGTGTGGATGGGCACCGCGCCCACCGGTGAGAGGATCGACGACCTTGTCGCGGCGGTGGCCGACCTCCGTGCCCGGCTCGATCGCGACCGGGCCAACGGCGAAGTCGACGACGACACCTACGAGGCGGCTCAGGACGAACTCGCGTCCGCCGAGACCGCCCTGCGCGAGCCCGGCCGCAAGAACAGGAAGAAGGCGGTGCTGGCCCTCAAACGGCTCAGCGGGCTCGCGGCCGACACGACCAGCCTCGGAGCGAAGATCGCCCTGGTGATAGCGGCGGTGGGTGGATTGTCATGACGCCGCACACCCCTCCGGAATCGACACCGCACGACACGACTCATAACGTCGCCGAATCGGGGGCCATGGTCGGCGTCCAGGGGCGGGTGATCCACAACGTCACCGTCTACCAAGTGCCTGCGGACGCCACCCCGCGGCAGAAGTACGAGTACGGTCTGCGGTTCTTGAACGACGGCGTCCCGTTCAAGGCCGAAAGGCTGATCAATGACGCGATGGCAGCCGGACTCGACGACGCCGAGGTCCGATTCCACTGGGTGCTGGCCTTGTTCAGCAAGCGTTCCTACAGGGACCTCGACCGCTTCGAACGCGGTCGTCTCGACAAGCTCGCCGAGAACATCTGCGCCTATCCCGAGGGAAAGCACCGCAGCGCCTTGGAGGCAATCAGTGAACTGATCTCGTATTTGGGCGGCAACGGCGGCAGCGTCAACGCCGCGGAGAAGAAGATCCTGGCCTTGGAACCGGACTTGCTCGCCTTGGTCCAACGCCATCTTCAAAATGTGCTTTCAGGCGCTACCCAGGACAAACTCTGGGAGGAAGCGAGACGGCGAGCGGAGGGCGGCCGCACCGAAGGCGATCGCTTGGGACGCGTGTGGGCCTACTTCCACCCCGAACCGATCCCGGCTCGCGTGGGCAGAGTCGAGGCCCCGTGGGTCTCGCCGTTGGACAAGCCGTACGCGGCCACCGCCTCGCTGCTGTTCGCACTCGCCGTCGGATACCTCGGCTGGCTGCTCCTGGCCAGTGGTGACGTGGTGGCGATGCTCGCGTACCCGGTCGCCATCGCCGCCGGCTGCGTAGGCGTTCGCGAAGCTTTCGAATGGCGATACCGCACTGACCGGATCAAGCTCGAAGACCGCCGCAACTTCTCCCGCCCCGCAGCAGGCGACCTGCGCGGGAACGGTTTTGCAAAGAAGGTGGGCCGCGACTTCGAATATTACTTCGCCAAGTACCGGCCTTACGGGATGGACTACACCGTGTGGCTGTCCGAGACCGCCGGTGTCCGCGGCCGCCTCCGCGAAGAGGTCGCCGAGATCTACCGTGAACGGCGAATCCCCATCGGCCGAGTGCGGTGGCTGATCGGCTACCTCGCCAAAGACGTCAGGCGGCGGTCATCGGCGGGCACGCTCTACGAGTATCGGGAGCGCTTCCGTGTGCCCCTTGCGATGCAGGGCAAGTGCGTGCTGGCATTGACGATCACGCTGATCACCGCTTTCGACGTCGTCGTCGCGGCCGTACCGGTCGCACCGCTGGCAGGGTCGGCCGTGGTGGTCGGCGTCTGCTTGAGCGGGCTGTACGCCCTCAGGCAGTGGAAGCACATCCTCAGCGAGGAGCGCCGCTACGAAGACGACAAAGCGGACGCCGAACAGCGTAAGCGAGAGAGGGACGACGCCTATCTTCGCTGGAAGAACAAGCTGGACTCGATACGACCGAGCGAGAGCGAGATGGAGGCTTGGCTCAACTGCGACAAGACGATCCTGATCGACAAAGCGCTGCGCCAGTATCGGGTGTCATGGAGTGACGTCCTCGCTCATGCCGTTCTTCATGGACATGGAGCCAGGGCGAAGGCCGGACGGGCCAAAGGCGGACCGTGGCGATACTCCAAGTACGACCTTCGGTTGTTCCTGATCACCGCGGACGGGGTACGTGAAGTGAGCTCTGTACTGCACTTCGAGGAGGCGGTTTTCGACGGTCAAGAGCGCAACAACTATCGATTCGACGCGCTGTCCTCGGTCCACGTGGCGGATAAGGCCGCTGCCGGCCACGTTCTCAAGCTGACCCTGACCAACGGCCCGGCCAGGAACATCAACGTCACTGACGTCAGTGCCATGGAGCCCCAGCAGGAGGAGGCGATGCAGTCCGATGTCGACGACTTGCCTGAGAACTTCCTCGAGATGAGCCTCAGCGCCGCCGGGTTCGAGCATGCGTTGCGGATCCTTGAAGGCATCGCCGCCGAAGGCAAAGGTTGGATCGACCGCGACGACTTCGCTCGTCGCACTCCTGGCTGACCCGCTGGAAGGCGCCACTACCTTGACGTGCGGGTACCGCGTTGTCGGGCGCCTGAGTTACCGTCGATGAACGATCGCTCACATCCCATCCTCGGAGGTGCCCTTGCGTCTGCGGCTGCCGCGGAACCTGTTCGCGCTCACCGTCTCTGAGCCGCACGGTGAGCTGCACACCGCGCTGCTGCAGGTCTTCGGCCGAGCCGCGGCCGCCCTTGAGGCGGGGTTGAGCCGGCAGGCGATCCGCAGCCGCCTCCCGGAGGTCGGCTGGCACGACGAGATCGGCGACGCCGAACTGGACGCCCGCCTTGAGCAGTTCGAGCACGCTTGGGGCCTGGTCGAGTCGGTACAGGACCGCTCCGGCTCCTACACCAGTGCCGCCGACTACGAGCGCAACCACCTGACCTACTCGCTCACCCAGAAGGGTGAGGCGGCCCTGGCGGGGATCGAAGCGGCCTGGGAGGCGCTCAACGCCGTCGGCGCGCTCCAGACCTCGGTGCTCGACGCCATCGCCGACAAGCTCGATGAACTCCACCGGCTCGCCTCCTCGCCATCGAGTGCCGACACCGCCGTGCACACCACCGTCGAGGAACTCGAACGCCACCTCAAGTCCCTGGCTGACAACGTCACCGGCTTCAACGGCAGCCTCCAGCGGCTGATCGGACCGACGCAGGTCGACGCCGCGACCTTCACCGAGGTCAAGCTCGCCACCGTCACCTACCTGGAGGAGTTCTGCGCCGACCTGCCGCAGAAGACCCGCAGGATCGCCGCCGCCGTCGAACGGGTCGAGGCCGACGGCATCGAGGTGCTGCACAAGCGGGCCCTCATCGGCGCGAACCTGCCGCCGGGCACCGGCGACGAACGCCGCGAGCAGTGGACCGAGCAGCGCCGCCTGCGCTGGTCGGGCCTGCGGTCGTGGTTCTGCGGTACGGAAGCGCGCGTCTCGCGGCTGGACCGGCTCGCGCGCGAGGCGATCCGCACCCTGCTGCGGGCGCTCGAACGGCTCGACCGCGAACGTCGGCGCGCGGCCTCGGCCGCGGGCGACTTCACGGCGCTGGCGCGCTGGTTCACCGCCGTCGACTCCGAGGCCGAGGCGCACCGGCTCGCCCACGCCGCCTTCGCTCTGGGCTCGGCCCGGCACGCCCACCTGGCGCTCGACGATCCCGAGACCGCCGGCCCGAACCACCCGTGGGCGGCCGCGCGGGTGACGGTCTCCCCGCTGCTGCGCACCGCGGGCCGCGAGACCGCCACAGGCCGCACCGGGAAGGTGCCGAACGTGGCCGAGCAGCAGGCCCGCGCCCGCGCCGCCGCCCGTGCGCAGACCGCGCAGCTGGCCGAGGCGTGGACGCTGCTGCACACCGACGGGACCGTCCTGCTCTCCGACTTCGCCGAGCTCCCGCCCGAGCGCTTCGACCGGCTCCTGGAGCTGCTGGCCTCCGCCTGGCAGGCGGAGCCGGGCCCCGGCGGCGTCCGCGCGGCCTCCTCATCGGACGGCGCCACCGTGATCGAACTGCGGCCGACCGGCGGCACCTGCCGCCTGCGCACCGACCGAGGCACTCTGACCGGACCCGACTGCGAAGTGCACATCAAGGCGTCGGGAGGCGGCCGTGGCTAACGTCAAGAACCTGCTCGCCGCCGAAGAGGCGCGCGGCGTCGGCCGGGCCGTCCGCACCGCGCTGCGGCACCCGCTCATCACGCACGCGGCCAGACCCGAGGAGTACGAGGCCGTCCACCGGCACCGGTCCGAGGCGGCCAAGTGGTTCTCCTACTTCTGCGGCTGGAAACTCGAGTCCGACCACAGGTCCGCCTCGATCCGGCTGTACAAGCTCGTCGAACCCGACACACGGCACCCGCTCAAGCGGCCCCGGGGAGCCCGGGCGCCGTTCGACCGGCGCCGCTACGCCCTGCTCTGCCTGGCCGCGGCCGAGCTGCTCGGCAGCCCGGCCATCCTGCTCACCGAGCTGTCCGAGGCGATCGCCCACGTCTGCGGCGACGACCCCGCACTGCCCGAGTACCGGCCGGGTCACGGCCCGCACCGCACCGAACTGGTCGACGCCGTCCTGTTCCTCGAATCCGGCGGCGCGGTCGAGATCATCGACGGCTCCGCTCACACCTGGCAGTCCGACGAGCACCAGGCCGTGCTGCTGCGGGCGAACCCGGCCGTCCTGATGAGCCTCCTGGCCTCGCCGCAGCCGCCCTCGCGCGCCGAGGGCCGCGACGTCGCATCGCTGGCGTCCGACCCGAAGCACCACATCGAGGACGCCGACTCCGAGTCCGGCCGCACCAGGTACAACATCGTGCTGCGCCAGCGCATCATGCGCCGCCTGGCCGACACCGCCGTGGTCCACTTCGACGAGCTGGACGACGACGAACTCGCCTACCTCGGGTCGCTCACCGGCGGCCGCCAGGTCGAGCAGGCCGCGAAGCAGGCCGGCATGGTCTGCGAATGGCGCACCGACGGCATCATGTGGATCGACCCCGACCGGATCGCCACCGACTACGACTTCCCCGGCCCGGGAGGCACCGCCAAGCAGGCCGCCCTGCTGGTCCTGCACCACCTGCAAGAGGTGCGCGCCGCCGCCCCGATCGAGCTCGAGGAGCGACTCCGCCGCCACCTGGACGGCAGTCCGAAATGGGCGAAGGAGTACCGCGCCCCCGGCGGTGCCGCCCGCCTGGTCGACGAGGCCCTCGCCATCCTGGCCGACTTCGGCCTCGCCCGGCGCGACGGGGCCCGCGTCGAGGCCCGCCCCGCGGCCGACCGCTACCGCATCACCGAACCCAAGACCTCCGGGAGTGAGCGCCAGTGACCGAACCGCGCGCCGCGCGCTGGGTCCCCACCAGGGCCGGAATCCTGAACCTCTGGCGCTACTACGACGAGACCTTCGCCTTCCACAACGGCAGGCTCCTGCTGCGCGGCCCGAACGGCTCGGGCAAGTCCAAGGCGCTCGAACTGCTCCTGCCGTACCTGCTCGACGCCGACACCCGAGCACACCGCCTGTCCACGTTCGGCACCGGCTCGCACCGCAACATGCACTGGAACCTCATGGGTGAGGGCGCCACGGGCGCCACCCGCGTCGGCTACCTGTGGCTCGAGTTCACCCGAGGCGACTCGGGCGAGACCTTCACCTGCGGCGTGCGCCTGTCCGCCTCGAAGCACAACACCAAGGTCAATCAGGACTACTTCACCACCACCGCCCGGATCGGCGTGGACCTGTCCCTGGTCAACGACGCCAGGCAGCCGCTGCGCACGGCCGAACTGAAGACCGCGCTCGCGGGCACCGGAGGAGTCCTCGACCGGGACGACTACCGCGAACGCATCCGCAAGACCCTCTACCCCGGTCTCAGCGAACAGCGCTACGAGGCCCTCATCCGCGCGATGCTGCAACTGCGCACGCCCAAGCTGTCCGAGCTGCTCGACCCCAAGACGCTCTCCACCATGCTCTCCCAGGCGCTGCCGCCGATGGACGAGACGCAGCTCGAAGGCATCGCCGACGGTTTCGAGCGGCTCGACCGCCACCGGGCGCGCCTCGAACGCCTCGCCGCCCAGCGCGAGGCGGCCACCGACCTCGACGCGAGCCAGCGGCGCCTCGCCCGGATCCTGCTGCGCACGGCCGCCGACGCCGCGACCGGCGCCGAGGCGGCCCGCGACCGCGCCGGATCCACGGCCGCCGAGCTGCAACGCGGCGTCGACGAATGCGCGAAGGCCCAGGCCGAAGCAGAGGGACGCAAGGAGGCCGCCAGGCGAGAGAGCCGCACCGTGGCCGCAGGGCGCGAACAGCTCGCGGGCGACCCCCGCTTCGATCAGGGCCGCCGCCTCGACAGCGAGAAGGGCAAGCTCCGCGACTACGAGAAGCTCCTCACCGACGCCGTCAAGCGCGCCTCCAAGGCCGAATCGAACGCCGCGCGCCTGGCCGGGGAGGCCGACACGGCAGCCCGCAACGCACAGGAGCGGGCCGAGACCGCCCGCGAGCGCCGCGAGACGGCGGCCGGACTCGCCGAGTCGACGGGACTGCTCGCGGTGTTCTCGACCGCGGCCGCCGAAGCGCCGGGGGAGGAGACGGCACTGCTGCGGTCGGCGATCCGCGACCGGCGCGAGGCCCTCAAGGAGGTCGGCGAGGCGGCGCGCACGCTCGATGCGGCAGAGCGACGTCGAGTCGACGCCGAGCGACGGCGCGAAGCCCAGCGCGGACGCTACGAAGACCAAGAGGCCGCGGTCGCCCGCGCCCGCGAAACGCTCGACCGGGCCACTGAGGACTGGACCGCCGCTGTCGAGCGGTGGTCGGCCGAGGCGACCGAGATGCGGCTCGGCGAAGCCGAGACCGAACGGATCCTCGCTGCCGCCGAGGAACCGTCTTCGGCCGCACCGGTGCTCCAGCGCGCCTACAGCGCCCGCGACGAAACCCTGTCGGCGGCCTCGGCCGCGGCGGGCGAGGAGCTGAAGCGCGCCGAATCGGCCTTGCGGGAAGCTTCGCAGTACCTCGCGGCACTGGAAGGCCGCAAGCAGGTCGAGCCGCGACCGCCCCGCACCCGCACGGCGGACCGCACCGGGCGGCCGGGAGCGCCGCTGTGGCAACTGGTCGACTTCGCCGCCGAGCCGGACCCGGCACTCGAAGCGGCCCTGGAGGCATCGGGGCTGCTCGACGCCTGGGTGATGCCGGACGGCGCGGTCGAACTCGACGCCGAGGACACCGTCCTCAGCGCGCACGCTGATCCGGTGGACCGGCCGCTCGCGGCCGTCCTGCGACCCGAACCGGAAGGGCCCGTACCGGAGGCGACCGTGGCCGCGCTGCTGGACCGCATCGGCTTCGCCCCCACGGCCTCGGCCGCACCCGGGTCCGCCGCCGTCGGCGCCGACGGCACTTGGCGCCTGGCCGGGCTCGCCGGACGCTGGTCCAAACCCGCGGCCGAGTTCATCGGCGCCTCCTCCCGCAGGCGTCACCGCGAACGGCTCATCGCCGAGGCCCGCGAGCGCGTCACCGAATGCGAGCGGGCCGCGGCCGAAGCGGCGGCGGCGGCCGAAGAGCTGAAGGCAAGGCGCGACCGACTGCGCGAGGAACACGGTTCCTTCCCGCTTTGGAAAGGCATCGAGGCCGCGCTCCAGGCCCTCGACAGGGCCGAGGAGCGGTTGGGCATCCTGGCCGAACAGGTCGGCGACGCCGAGACCGAACTCCATGAGGCCGAAGGCGCGGCGACGCGGGCCCGCCTCGACCTGGAGCGCCTCGCCGATTCCCACCGGCTCCCCCGGACGACCGTCGAACTCGACCGGCGATCGCGCCTGCTCGACGACTTCGACACCGCGGTGAACCAGTGGAGCCAGGCCCGCCTCGACCACGAACGCGCCGAGACGACCGCCGGAGACCTCGCCGTCCGCGCCGAGGAGGCCCGGGAGACCGCCGCAGAGGAACGCGAAGCCCAGGCCGAGGCCGAGGCCCGCGTAGAGGAGCAGCGCGCCGTCGTCGAGACGCTCGACCAGACCGTGGGCGCCGATCTGCGAGAGCTGCGAGCCGAACGCGACGCCTGCGACGAACGCCTCGAACAGCTTGAGCGGCAGCAGAACGAAGCCGAGGAGGACCTGCGTCGGCTGGCGGCCCGCGAAGCCGGGCTTGAACGCGAATCCGCAACCGCCCGGGGCGAACTCGAAGCGGCGACGACCACGCGGGACCGGGCCTTCACGGCGCTCCGCGAACTGCTCGGCGGCCAGGTCCTCTCCGACGCCCGCATCGACTACCGGTACGAGCGCGGCGAGAACGTCAAGGCCACCCTCGAAGCCGCCCGCCGCGTCGCGGCGATCCTGGAGAAGACCCGCAGCGGCGACCGGGCCGTCGCCAGGGCCCGCAACACCCTGCGCGACAAATACCACGAGCACCGCGGCCATCTGGCCGACTACGCCGAACTCGCCTTCGAGGGCGATGAGGGCGGCGAGCTCCTGGTCGCCCAGATCGGCGGCGAGCGGATCGGCCCCCGCACCTTGGCCGACCGGCTCGCATTCGAACACGACCGCGCCCGCGCCGAACTGACCGATGAGGAACAGCAGTTGTTCGGCGAGATCCTCACCGGGCAGATCCGCGCCTCCCTCGCCAGGCGCATCCGCGAGGCCGACGAGCTCGTCGCGGGCATGAACACCAGGCTCCAGCGGGTCCGCACCTCCTCGGGGATGTCCGTGCGGCTGCGCTGGAGGCCCCACGAGAACCTCGACGCCCGCTCCAAGGCGGCGCGCGAACTCCTGCTCAAACGCCCCGAAAAGCTCAGCGGCGACGAGCGGGACGTGCTCAGGGACTTCCTCGCCCAGCGCGTCGACGCCCTCCGCGAGTCCGAGGACCCCAGGCCCTGGTCCGAGCAGCTCAAGGACGTCTTCGACTACACCGCCTGGCACGAGTTCCAGGTCGAGTTCGACAAGGGCGAAGGGTGGCGGCAGCTCACCAGGAGGCAGCACTCGAACCTCTCCGGCGGGGAGAAGGCCGTCTCCCTCCACCTGCCGCTGTTCGCCGCGCTCGCCTCCCACTACGAGACCTCGCCGACCTCGCCGCGGCTGCTGCTGCTCGACGAGGTCCTCGTGGGCGTCGACCGCGCCAACCGAGGGCAGGTCTTCGAACTGGTCCGCTCCCTCGGACTCGACGCGGTGCTCACCAGCGAGCACGAGTGGGGCGACTACGCCGAACTCGACGGCATCGCCATCCACCAGGTCCTCACCCCGGCCGCCGGGGACGACACCGTCACCACCGTCCGCTACGTCTGGGACGGCACCGCCCGCGTCCAAGAGGACGTCCAGGAGCCGCAGACATGATCCCCGCCTACCTCCGCTCACCCGAGCTCAAACCCTTGTGGACCGAGGCGCACCGGCGGCTCTCCCGAGGCTCCGCCGTATCCTCGATCAGTCTGCGGGGCCTCACCGACGACCAGCGCCACGCCCTGGCCGAACTGCTCGGCTCCGACCGGCTGCCGTCCGCCGACACCCGGATACCGCTGCCCCGCTTGCGCGAAGCGCTCGAACCGCTCGACCTCGAAGCGGTCCTCACCGAACTGGTGGGCCCGGTCGGCAACGCCCGGCTCGCGCAGCAGCGGGCGGCCGATGAACGACGCGCCCTCTGGGACCGGCTCGAAGCGCACCCGCTCCTGACCGAACGCCCCGCGCTCCGCACGTGGGCGCGCGGGCTCCGGTCCGAACCGGTCGCAGCGGCCACGGCGAAGCACCTGCTCCAAGACACCATGACCGTCCTCGAAGCACTCCCCGCCGATCGACTGCCGCTGCCGGTCCTGGCGCAGCGGTGCCTCGGCAACCCGCACGCCCTCGACGAGGGCCGCCTGCCGAACCTCGTGCTCCGCGCGCTCGCGCACGAAGCGGGCCTGCCCGAACCGGCCGACGCCGAAGCGAGGCGCCGCGTCTGGGAGACCGCAGGAGTGGTCCGCGACGACCTGTCATCGACGGTGCTCGTGGCAGGACTCGCCCCCGAAGGCGACACGTTCCTCGCCAGGGTCCTGCGAGCGGCTCGCGAATGCGGCGAGGCCGTCCCGATCACCCTCGCCCACCTCAAGCGAGGCCCGGACGCCTTCGCCCCCACCGGGAGCACGGTCTCCATCGTGGAGAACCCGGCGATCATGCAGGCCGCGCTCGACCGCTTCGGGGCCGCGGTGCCACCGCTGGTGTGCGTCTCGGGGCGTCTGCACGTCGCCGCCCGGACACTGCTGCGGTCACTGGCCGAGACCGGCGCCGAACTGCGCTACCACGGCGACTTCGACCCCGCAGGCGTCGGCATCGCCGCCGACGTGATCGACAGCTTCGGGGCGCGGCCTTGGCGCATGGGTGAGGCCGACTACCTCGCCGCGCTCGGGCCGGGCCCGGCGATCGACCCGAAAGCGGTCCCCGAAACTCCCTGGGACGAGGACCTGTGCCGGTCGATGCGCCGAGAGGCCGTCGCCGTATACGAGGAGGCGGTCCTCGGCGACCTCCTCGCCGATCTGTGAAGGCGACGCCGCGCCGCTTCGGCGATCGGCCTCAGTTCGGCGGCATCACCAGGTCCTCGTCGCCCGCACGGAGACCGGGAGGGAGCTCGACCTCCGGCAGGACGATCCGCTCGATCCAGTGGTATTCGTCCTCGTCGTCGGGAGGAGTCTCGGTGTAGGACAACTCCGAGCGCAGCGTGGCCGAGCCGAGCTTGTACAGCAGGAACCAGGTGGAGGGGTCGAACTTTCCCAGCACGGTCGGTTCGGTGTTCTTCGCGATGAGGTCACGCCGCGCCTGGCCTCCCGGGCGAGCGGGCGCCACGACCGCGCGAGGATCGGCGTTGCCGGTCTCTCCGTTGCCGGTCAAGTGGAGGACCCGGATGCCGAACCCGAAATGCAGCACGCTCTTCTGGTTGTGCGGCCTGGAGTCCTGCCAGTCGGCCGGTTCGAGGATTTCTTGGAGCCTGCGCCCGATCCGGGAGTACAGCAGCGTCCCCTTGCAGAAGCTCACGTCCTTGTCGGTGCAGGTGGCGGCCTCGTCGAGTCCGTACTTGAAGGAGGCCTCGAAGTCTTCGAACCGCAGGCCGAACTCGTTGAGGCGCGCGGCCGCTCGGGGGCCGGTGTGGACGGTGGGACGGACCATGGGCAGCTCCCATACGCCGAAGAGACCTTGCACCTCACCAGATGACGACGCGAAGTCGCCGTTCGATCACAACATGTTCCGACAGTGGTGTCAAGAGCCGCAGTGCGAAACGTCCAGGCCGCGGCTCTGACATCAGCGCAGGCCGTGGGCGTCCAGGGCGGCCATCAGGTTGCGCTTGCGGCGGTGCGCCGCGCGCAGTTCGGCCACATAGGTCTCGCCGGTACCCGGGCCACCGGATTCGTCCAGGCACTCGGCGGCGAGCGCGACCAACGCGGCGGCGTCCTCATAGGAGTGCTTGTTCCGCTGCTCGATCAGGGCGTCCGCCCGCGTCATGAAGAGCTCGCCGCACGCCTCGGGGTCCGTGTGGCGATGGTGCTTCGCGACTTCGATGCGGACCTCGGGCAGCGCGCGGTACCGGTTCGCGGCCGCCCACGCCTCGGCGACGCGGTCCTGGTCGAGCAGCATCCAGGCCATCAGATCGGCCAGCCCCCAGTGGCGTGTGCCGCCTTCGAGGTCGCCGCGGACGCTGTCGACGGCCCAGGCGAGCAGTCCCGGCTCGTCGAGGGCCGCGAGCGCCTCGTAGGAGTGGCGGCCGGGGTCGCATTCGAACCGCTTGCGGTGGAGCGCGATGAGGGCCGCCCGGTCGTCTTCGATGCGGTGGTGCTCATCGAGGAAGTCGACCACTCGCTGGTCGATGCGACCTGGCATGAGCGAGGCCTCGGCCCGTTCGACGGCCTCGCCGCGCCGGTCCATGCGGTCGAGTTGCTCGATCACCTGCCAGCCGTCGCCTCCCTCGGCCAGCGCGACGAGCAATTGCTCGTCGTCGCCGCTCGCGCGGGCGTACTCGGTCTTGAGGAACCGGTAGGTCCAGGAGTCGCCCTTCCGGGCGTCCAACAGCGCACCGTAGCGCCGGAGCCCGGCCTCGCCGAGCACGGGCGCGTAGTCGCCGATGAGCAGCTCGGGGACGGTGTTGTCGTCGAGCTGGTGGGCGATGAGCCACTCGGCGAGTGCGATCGGGTCGGGCCTTGCCGCGGTGCAGGCGTCGCGGTGGGCCGCGGCCAGCTCGGCGGCGGCCTCGCCGACCTGGTACTCGTGCTCGGCCCGCTCCCAGTTCTGCCGGACCCGGTCGATGGCATGGGCCGACAGTGCGACCGCGTCCGCGGCTCGGCCGTCGGCGACCAGTGCCAGGGCCTGCGAGGCGAAACCGGCGACGGTGTCGGCGTACACCTGGTGGTCGTCGAAGTCGAGATAGTAGTTGGCGTTCAGGACCAGCGCGTCGTCGACGGCCGCCGTCAGCTTGTCGACCGATCCGCCTCTGGCGCGGGAGAACCCGGCGCCGAGGTCGAGCCGCTCGAACAGGCGCTCGTCGCGCTCGGCCGCTTCCAGCAGCAGATCGACCAGCGCCGCATGGTCGAGCGACTCCAGATGCGACCGGAGGTCGACCGGTGCGGCGATCTCTTCGCCGTGCTCGCGTTCGTAGAGGTAGACCACGCCGACCGCGACGCAGTGCTTGCAGAAGTTGCCCTCTTCGCCCCACGGGCAGTCGCACGAGCCGGTGACGCCCTCGCCGTCGATCCAGAGCCGGACGCGGTAGCGGCCGGTCCCGATCACCTGCGCATGGATCTCGGCGTCGTCGGCCGAGAGGCGCCGCACCGCGTCGATGTAGCCGAGGCCGCGCCGGTAGGACTTCTCCCCGGCCAGCTCGGCGAGGTCGTCAAGCGTGAAATCCGTCATCGGCTCGCAGTTTACGGCCGACGTCGGTGCCGGGCGTAGTCCGCCGACGCATCATGAGGGAATGCGAGCCGTCGGCCACTCTCGAGTCCGGAGTGGGCCCGAGCGCCGTCAAGGGACAGCCCTTCCACGGCGAGAGTGCCGGAGCCCTCTGAGCGGCGACATGCGCTCAGGGCGCGAGACCGAGTTGCCCAGGGCGGACCAGTCGGCGGCTCCGTACTCCAACAGCCTCCTCAGATGCTCCTCGCCCTCGTGGCGAACGACGTCCCTGGCGCAGTAGCAGCCCGCGGTCGAACGGTTGTACCTCCTGCATCCCTGGATGCCGACGAGCTGGAGTGCCCGCCCGGCGGCTGTCGGTGAGACTGCCATCTGCTCCGCGGAGCCGAGGCCGTCTACCAGGAGATCCTCGACACCGATGCAGGGCAGGCCCATGCCGACGAACAGGAGGGACGCGGGTATGCAAGGCACAGACGGCATCGCATTGGATTCGAGCGCGTACAGCGCTGCGAGTGCGAGCCGGTCGCAGCGTCTGCAGGTGGATGGCGTCGATGCCGTCGTCGTTGCCGCCGTCGACCACCGAAGCCGCCGCCTCTTCGAGCGAGCACCCGACCTGGTCCCAGATCGTCACCGCCGCGAGCGCCCGGGTCAACACCTTCGGCTCGTCCGATCGAGCTCCGAGCACGTGCGGGTCTGAGAGATCGAGAAGGCCGACCACCTTCTGCTGCAAGGCATGAGCGAGCTGACGGACGCGGAGGGGTTGCTACATTCACCGAAGGTATCGAAACTCTCACTCATCGGCAACCGCCGACCTCAGCGGCGAGCTCTCCGTATCGCGGCCTCCAGTGCGGTGCGGATTCTCGATCCCACCTTCCGGTAGCCCATCGCTTTCGCGGTCTCGCGGAGCAGTTCCTCGTCGGTGCGGAGCAGGGTGTCGCTGAGGATCCAGCGGACGATCTTCACAAGTTCGCCCGCGCTGTAGTCGGTGATGGGGGCGCCGGGGACGATGACCGGTCGTGGCAGGCTCTTGGACGGGGCCTCTTCGGCGGGGGCCGGGGCCGTCGGCGCTTCCGGGACCGATGCTTCCGGATTGAGCTCGCCTGCGGCGTCGCGCCGCTCGTCGGCTCGGCGCACCGCGCGGTTGTAGGCCTCCCGCGCGCGCTGCACCTGCCGCTCCGGGTCGCGGAACCAGTCGGTCGACCAGATGCGGTGGAAGGTCCAGCCGAGGTTCTCGAGTTGCTGCTGCCGCAGCCGGTCGCGGTCCCTGGCCGAGACGCTGGAGTGGTACGTCGCTCCGTCGGCTTCGATCGCGAGCACCATCTCGCCCGGTCGATCCGGATGCGCCGCGGCGAAGTCGATCCGGAATCCGGCGGCGCCGTACTGGGCCACCAGCGGGATTCCGGCCGCTTCGAGGCGGTTCCGGACGTCGAGCTCGAAGGGGTTCAGCTCCGGGTGGTCGTCGAGCACCGAACCGGGCATGACGCCGCCCGATTCGGCGAATTCCAGGTACGCCCTGAGCTGCTGCGGCCCTGCCTTGGTGAGCTTGTTCGGGTCAAGGTCACGGTGGCTGAAGGCGCTCACGACCGTCATGCGCTGCTTCGCCCGAGTGACCGCCACGTTGAGGCGGCGTTCGCCGCCGTCGCGGTTGATGGGGCCGAAACTGTGGCTCATGCGGCCGTTCGCGCCCTTGCAGTACCCGATCGAGAGGATGATCGCGTCCCGCTCGTCGCCCTGCACGCGTTCCAGGTTCTTGACGAAGAACGGTTCGTCGCCGTCCTTGCCGAGGAAGCCGTCGAGCACGGGGTCCTGGTAGCGGGCGCTGTTGAGCGCGGCCTCGATCCGGTCGGCGTGCTTGATGCCCATGGTGATCACGCCCAGCGACTCCTGCGGCCTGGCGGCGGCGTGGGCGGCGACCAACGCGACGACCCGCCGCACTTCCGCGGTGGACGACTGGTCGTCGCCGGGCACGGCGGGGCCGTCGGCGAGCACGTGGGTGATCGCCTCCGATTCGGTGGCCCCCGGGAAGGTCGTCAGCGACCGGTCGTAGATCCACGTGTTCGAGAAGGCGATGAGCCGCTCGTTGCGGCTGCGGTAGTGCCAGGTCAGCGAGCAGCGGGGAAGCAGGGGCTGCAGGGCGTCGAGAATGGATTCGTACCCGGACGCCATCGACAGCGCGTCGTCGGATTCGCTCTCGTCGCGCTCCATCTGGCTGAAGAAGTTCGTGGGCGGAAGCTGGCGGGGGTCCCCGGCGACCACGGTCTGCTCGGCCCGCATGATCGACGGTATGGCGTCGGCGGTGGGAATCTGGCTCGCCTCGTCGAAGATCACCACGTCGAACATGCGCCGCTGCGGCAGCAGTTGGCTGACCACCAATGGGGACATCGCCCACACCGGCTTGAGTTCGAGGAGCAGCTCCCCGGCCTCGGCCAGCAGCTCGCGCACCGGCTTGTGCCCGCGCTTGCGAGTGGCCTGGCCCTTGATGAGGGTCTCCTGAGCGGCCATGCCCTTCGCCGACATGGCCCGGTAGAGGCGTTCGGCGTGGCGCCGTTGCACGCGCTTCGCGTTCGAGCGGATGTGTTCGACGTCGTGCTCGCGGAAGTCCTCGACGGTCGAGTCCATCGCCGTGCCGCTGAAGGCGCCGAACACCGAATCCGTGCGCCTGACGCGGTCGAGCAGGCTCGCATGCCAGGCGTAGTCGAAGACGCGGAGCACCTGCCCGCTGTCCATGCCCTGGTCGGCGAGGTCGCCGAGCAGTCCAGCGCAGCCCGCGGCCTCCAGTTCGCGGCGGAGGCCGTGCAATTCGACGAGCCGGTACGGCGTCTCAGTGTCCGCGGACAGTGCCGCGACCGCTTCCCGCAGCAGATCGATCCGCGACCGCGTCAGCGACATCGACGTGATGAAGCGGTCGAGTTCGTCGACGGCCTGCTTGAGCGCGGCGAACGCGTCCGCCGCTTCGGCGAGCCCCTCGGGGAGCTCCAGCGGTGAGGGCTCGTTCTGCCATGCGTGCCAATCAGCTTGCAGCGCAGCGGCTTCGACGAACGCGGCATGGCGTTCGCCGTTCGACAGCTTCTCCCGGGTGAGCGACTTGGACTGCTTCACCAGCGCTCGACGCTCACCGGCAGACAGGTCGACCTCGTGCTTCTTGCGCCACCGGCGGGTCGCGCAAGCGGCGGCGAGCCGCCGCGCATCGGCTTGGTACGCCTCTGGACGCAGGGTTTCAAGGCTTCGTTTCGCCTCGGCGAAGAGCTTGAGCGCCCTCGCCCAGTCCTCCAGGTCCACCGGGCCGCGGAAGTCGGCCTGATACCGGACCTTGTCCATCGCCTCGCTCGCGCGGGGCAGCAGCTCGGTGTGCAGTGAATGGACGAGGTCGAGGGCTCGGCCCAGCTCATCGCTCGTGTAGACGGCCGCCCCGAGCCACTTGCCTTGCCCGGCTTGGTCGAGCCCGCCCAGATCCGCATACCGGCGCAGTGCGCCGCGAGTTCGGTCGAGGCGATCCCCGGCAAGGATGTCCAGCGCGTCGTTGCCGAACCGGTTCGCGGTCTCACTGTCCGCGAGCTCGATGAGCCGGGCCTGCACCTCGAACAGGCTCACGTCCCAAGGCGAGCGGCGGCGGTGCATCGCGGCGGCGTGCGCGTCGAGGGCGGCGCGGTCATCGGCGAGGCCTCGATGGAGCCGCTCGGCGTTCACCGCCGGCGTCTGCTTCGCGCTCGCGAGCGCCGAGGCGAGTTCGGCGGCCACGGCACGCCGGTTGCCGGCGCCTCCGTGGATGTCCATGACCAGTCCCGAAAGGCCGACCCGGCCGATGCGGGAGAGGACCGCGTCGATCGCGGCGCGCTTCTCGGCGACGAACAGCACCTTTCGCCCTCGCGCAGTGAGCGTGGCGATGAGGTTCGCGATGGTCTGGCTCTTGCCGGTGCCGGGAGGCCCGTCGACGACCAGGTTCGTGCCGTCCACGATCGCGTCGATCGCGCGGGACTGCGAAGAATCCGAGTCGAACACGAGGAACTCATCGGACGGACGCGGCACCTGGTACAGCCTCGGTTCGGTGACTTCGCCGCGGACCGCGCGCTGCGCGTCGGCGTCGCCGCAGATGGCGCGGACCATGGTGTTCTCCGCGAGGAGCTCGCCCGCGCTCTCGATGTCCCGCACCATCGGCAGCTTCGCGAAGCTGAAGGTGCCCACCAGAAGGCGCGGCCCGATCTCCAGTGCCACCGCACTGCCGCACAGGGTCTGGAGCCGGTCGGCGACCCGCTCGAACGGCGCTTCGCCGCCGCTGTCGAGGAGATCTGCGAACGCCTCGTCGTCCAGCGCCAGCCCGTGCTCGGCGTTGAGTGCCCGCAGCAATGCGGGGTTGATGGCACTGAACTCGGCCAGCCGCAGCTTGCAGTCGCCGTTCCGCGTGGGCGGATCGACGAAGTCCAGCTCGCGCAGCAGCAGCGGCGCGTTCGGGGGCGTGCCTTTCGAGACGGGCCACGCGACGGTTCCGACCGCGAGATAGCCGACGTCGATGCCGCGCTCCTCCTGGAACTCCTTGACCTTCTTGAAGACGGTCTTGGCGCGCTTCGACGCTCGCCGGAACTCCTCCTCGTCGGGGAACAGGGAAGCGAGCGTGACGGACTTCCCCGCCAGCAGGCGATTCCTCGCGGCGGCCTCGGCGGCGTCGAGGCTCAGCGTCCCGGCCGCGAGCTCGCGGGCCTTGAGCAGGTTGTTGTGACCGCCCAAGTCGTAGAGCTGATCGGACCAGGTTTTCATGGCGCTCTGGACGGCAAGGGGGACGTCAGTGTCGTGGGGGTGATCGGGCGGCGTCAAGGCTGAGCGCTCCAAGGGGTGAAGAAGCCTGTGAAGAGACTGCCAGTTGGGCATGCGTATCGAAGGCACCCGCCGACAGGGAGTGATGATGCTATCAGGACCGGGGGAACCGGTGCATCCCTCAGTTCATGCATCTGCCGAGGACTACCGCTCGACGCTGGTCGCCGCCGACGGCAGCCACGGCGAGATCGTCCTCGACAGCGACAGGCTCGATGAAGGCGCCATCGTGATCACCGGCGCGATCGAAGCCATACCGGTGCATCTGCCCCGCCTGGGATCGGCGCCGGTATTCGCTAGCCATTGTCGGACTGATGGTCTCCGGTCCACTCGCGGACCTCTGTCACCGCGTTCACCGGCAGCGGGCCGTAGAGGTGCGGGTACCGCTCGGCTCCCGGCGCGGGGGACTCGTAGCGGATCGGCGCGTTCACGAGGGCGTCGTCGATGACCAGCACGACCAGGTTACCTGGATGGTCGCCGTACACCGCCTCGGCGACGGCACCGAGCTGATCGGGCAGCGAGCAGTGGATGAAGCCTTCCTGCGCCAGTGTTCGTCCGCGCGTCGACCCCTCGTATGAGCCGGAGGCGCGGGCCGCCTCCCAGAGCGCCCGTTCGGTCAGATGCAGCAGCTCGGTCATGCCCCCAACCTATACGGGTGCGCGGCTCCATCGCCTCGATGAAGCCGCTCTCCGGGGTTGCTACTGGTGGTGCTACGAGCGCTGGGGCAGGCGTCGGCGGGCAAGCAAAAAGGCCGGTCTGCGACCGGCCTATCTGCGATATTGGCGCGCCCCGAGGGATTCGAACCCCCAACCTTCTGATCCGTAGTCAGATGCTCTATCCGTTGAGCTAGGGGCGCATTTGCCCGACCTGTTTTACCAGGCCGGACACGAGCTTACCCGTAAGCTCTTCCGCCCTGCAAGCGGGTATGCGGTTGTGCGCTAGGTCATTCGCGGTCGCTCCAAGGGTGTGAAGCGGGCCGCTTCGTAGAATGGGCGTTCGGCGCCGTGAAGGGGGATGGATGGGCAAGCAGCTGCGGGTGACCACCAGGAACGCCAGGTTCCAGGAGTGGGAGGCGCTCCTGGGCAACCGGAAGAAGCGCAACCAGGTGGGCGGGTTCCTCGTCCAGGGCGTGCGGCCCATCGATCTGGCCCTGGAGCACGGTTGGGCGTTCCGGGACGTGCTGTTCGACGCCGACCGGCGGCTGTCGGAGTGGGCCCGTAACGTGCTGGAGGAGAGTGGAGGGGACGCGTACGCCGTCTCGCGCGAGCTCATGGCCGAGCTCGGCGAGAAGGACGCCGACGCGCCCGAGCTGCTCGCCGTCGTCGCGCTGCCGGACGTGTCCCTGAAGCGGGTCGAGGCCGGGCCGGACTTCCTCGGCGTCGTCTTCGACCGGCCCGGGAGCCCCGGAAACCTCGGGTCGCTCATCCGGTCCGCCGACGCGCTCGGCGCCGACCTGGTCGTCACCGCCGGGCACGGGGCCGACCTCTTCGACCCGCGCACGGTGCGCGCCTCTACTGGGTCTTTGTTCTCCACGTCTGTCGCTCACGCCGACCGGCCCGGCGATGTCGTTGAGTGGATTGCGGGGCAAAATGCGCCCGTGCGGATGGTCGGCACCGACGAGCACGGCGAGCGTGATCTCGCCGATGAGGACCTGACCGGTCCGACGCTGCTCGTCATCGGACGGGAGGCCGACGGCATGTCGCGCGCCTGGCAGGAGACCGTGGACACCACGGTGCGCATCCCGATCGGCGGGGCCGCCTCGTCGCTCAACGCCGCCGCGGCCGGGTCCATCGCGCTCTACGAGGCCGCCAGGCAGCGCCGCTGACAAGCAGCCGCTAGCAGTTGGCCAGGACCACCCGGGTGAGTGAACGCCACGCCTCCGGAAGCGCCTCGGCACGCTCGGCTCTGGGCAGCTCGGCCGCCGCCCACACGGCCGCCTCGGCCTCCGGCACCTCGTCGCCCAGCAGGTAGCGCTCGACGAACTCCCTGCGGTGCTCACGGCCGGGGAAGAAGTGCCCCGCCGCCGCGAACAGCGCCACGTACGCCCGGTGCAGTCCGTGAGTGAGCACCTCGGCCAGCTCCCACGGGTCCTCGGCCTGGCCCAGGCGCTTCGCGATCGCCTCGGAGTCGCGCTCCACGGCCGTCCGCGACGCGTCGGCGAGCGCCTGCGGGAACTCGGTGACCTCGGCGCGCGCCTTCGAGCCGAGCTCGGAGTCGTCGGCCAGCAGCGTGCCCTCGGCGAACCGGGCGATGACGTGCAGCGCCTCGGCGTCCGGCTCCTCCCAGCCCTCGCCCAGCATGAGCGAGTCCAGCAGACCCTCGAACTCGGCGACGGTCAGGTGCACCGCCTCGCCGTCGACGCCCTCGGGCACCGCGTCGGTCTCCCAGACGCACACCAGCTCGGCGTCGTCGCCGAACCCGGACAGGGCCGGGCCGTGAGCGTAGGCGAACGCCAGCCGCTCGTCGGCGTTGATATCGGCGAGCACGTCGGTCGAGATCGTCAAGACCGCTTGGGGAAGCGACATGCCACCAGTGTGGCCGCTCTTTGCAACGTTTGTCCACCGGATCGGCAGGATTCCGTCGAAGCCTCATGTCGCCCGCCGTGGATAGCATGGCCCCATGAGCGCACCCACCGACCGGACCCGCGAACCCGAGCCCGGCGAAGTCGCCGCCTGGCGCGCCCACTCCCAGCGGTTGTGGGGTGAGAAGCACGCCACGCCGCTGGAGGCGTTCGCGCACCTCGGCGCCGTGCAATCACAAGAGGTTATATCCTATAAGCTCACCCCTGCGATGCGCGCGGGCTCGTCCGACGCCGCCGCCCCCGTCAAGGCGGTCGACGCCCTGATCGAGGACGGCACGGTCCTGCGCACCCACGTCCTGCGCACCACCTGGCACACCGTGCCCGCCGTCGACCTGCGCATGATGCTCGCCGCCACCGCCGACCGCGTCCTCCAGACCCACGCCTCGATCACCCGCGGGCTGGACCTCGACGAGGCCACGATGTCGCGCTGCGACGACCTCCTCGCCGACGCCACCGCCGGCGGGCGCCACCTGACGCGCGACGAGGCCTCCGCGGCGCTGGCCGAGGCCGGGATCAGCGACCCGACCGGCAGGCGGCTCATCCACGTCCTCATGCACGCCGAGCTCACCCAGGCGATCTGCTCGGGCACGCCGAAAGGCAGGCAGCAGACCTACGCCAACTTCGACGAGCGCGTCCCGGCCGGGGCGATCGACCGCGAGGACGCCGTCAGGGAACTGGCGCGCCGCTTCTACACCTCGCGCGGACCGGCGACGCTGAAGGACTTCACGCGCTGGTCGAGCCTGAAGGTCGCCGACGCGAAGGCCGCGATCGCCGACCTCGATCTGCAGTCGGTCGACCTCGGCGGGCGCACCTGCTACTTCGCGGGCGAGCCGCCCGAGCCGAAGGAAGGCGGGCCCGTGGTGGACTTCGTGCAGGGCTACGACGAGATGCTGTGCTCCTACACCGACACCAAGGACTGGGTGCTGCACCACACGCTGCCGCTCGCCAAGGCCGGGGAGCGGCCGCGCTTCACCTCGGCGATCCTGCTGGACGGCCAGCTCGTCGGCCACTGGAAGGCGACGGTGAAGGCCGAGAAGGTCGTCATCGACTCCTACCGCCACCGCGGCTTCACCGCCGCCGAGATCGCCGCGATGCGCCGCGGCGCCGACCGCCTCCGCGCCTGGTACGGCAAGGACGAGATGGAACTCGGCCTCGACCACGGTTGACCTTGGGTGAGACGGCGAAGGGCCGCGACCGGGACACCGGTCGCGGCCCTTCGTGCTCCACTCAGGCTATGGCACTCATCGAGTTCCAGCCCCAGCCGATGTAGCCGCGGGAGCCGTGGTCCCCGTCGCCGTCGCCCGGGTAGAAGTACAGGTCCCCGGTGGTGATCTTGCGGGCGAGCCAGTCGACGTGGCCGTCCCCGTTGAAGTCGCCGACGCCGGCGAGGGCGTCCATCGCGTTCCACCCGCAGCCGATCTCGGCCTTGGAGAAGGTGCCGTCGCCGTGGCCGCCGTAGAAGAACAGGCAGCCGTCCGACTCCCTCACCGCGAGCAGGTCGCCGTGGCCGTCGTGGTCGAGGTCGCCGACGGCGGTGATCTCCCGCATCGCGTTCCAGCCCCAGCCGATGTCGATGCGGTCCCCGAGCCCACCGCTGCCGTCGCCCGGATAGAGGTAGAGGTGACCGGTCGACGCCTGGCGCGCGATGATGTCGGCCTTGCCGTCGCCGTCGTAGTCGTGGCCGCCGACGATCGCGCTCATGGCGTCCCAGCCCGAGCCGATGTCGATGCGGTCGCCGTAGCCGCCTCGGCCGTCGCCGGGGTAGAGGTACAGGCGGCCGGACGAGGCGTCCCGTGCGAAGAGGTCGGCGAATCCGTCGCTGTCGAAGTCGCCGGCGGTCGTGACCAGGTCCATCGAGTTCCAGCCCGAGCCCATGGAGGAACGCCCGCCCAGGTTGCCTTCGCCGTTGCCCGGGTAGAAGTACAGGTTCCCGTCGGATTCCCTGAGGGCGATCACGTCGGCGGCGCCGTCGCCGTTGTAGTCGTAGGTGCGGTCGGCCCCGGCCGTCGGCAGCCGGACGGCGCCCCAACCGGTGCCGATGACCTGCCCGTCGTGCAGCGGCGAGGCGTCCTCGGCGAACGAGTGCAGGACCAGCTCACCGGTCCGCGAGTCGACCGCGACGACGTCCTCGTAGTCGTCCCCGTCGATGTCGCCGACCGCGGCGACCTGGCTGTAGTCCCTGGTGGAGGAGCCGTCGAGGGAGGAGGGAAGGTCCACCCGGCCGTCGAATCCCGCGTCGCCGTCCCCGAAGTACATGCGGTACTCGCCGCCCCGGCTGTCGTGGGCGAGCAGGTCGTAATGCCCGTCGCGGTCGATGTCGCCGATGGTGGTGACGGTGTCCATGACGTTCCAGCCCGTGCCGACCGCGGAGCGGCCGCCGAAGGTGCCGTCCCCGCGGCCGGGGTAGAAGTAGAGCTTCCCGTCGGACTTCCTGACCGCGAGGAGGTCGATCGTCCCGTCTTCGTCGAAGTCGCCCGCGGAGGTGATGGCGCTCATCGAGTTCCAGCCGGGACCGACGGCGATGCGGTCGTCGTACAGGAACGCGCCCTCGCCGTCACCGGGATAGGTGTAGAGGTACCCGTTCGACCCGCGCCGCGCCAGGAGGTCGGGGATGCCGTCGCCGGTGAGGTCGCCCGACATGGCGATGTCCATCTCGTCCCAGCCATGTCCATTGGAGATACCGCTGGCGAACGTCCCGTCGCCTTGCCCCGCGTAGAACATCAGGGCGCCGTCGGCCTTGCGGACCGAGAGCATGTCCTGGAGTCCGTCGCCGTTGTAATCGCGGTGGTCGTAGGTGGCCAGGATGTTGAACGTCTCGACGGGCGTCGTGTTCCCCGCCTTGTCTTGAAGCGACAGTCGGCCGGAGTTGCCGGCATCGAACAGGCGCCATGAGAGCTCGACGGTGGTGCCTCGGGTGAGGGCGTACATTTCGCCTGACGACCCGCAGTCGATCTCGCGGAGGCAGTTGACGATCAACGTGTTCCATCCGTCGGGAAAGTCCGCATCGGACACTTCGATGTCGACGGCTATGTCATCGCCGACGTGGTGCGTGCCGCCCTCGATCGTGATGCTCACGAACTCGGGGGTCGAGGTGTCGACGCCGATGTAGCAGTCGTCGGTCCGGATGAGATCGCCGCTGGGGTAGGCGAACTCGTACACCACTCGGTAGCGGCCGTCGTCCAAAGCATTGTCCACGCTGTACAGCGGGACCGCACCGGCGTCGACCGCTCGCGGCTCGGTGGTCAGCACCGTCGCGTCCGTGGCGTCGTCGTAGAAGGTCGCGGTCCAGGTGAGACCGTCGAGCTCGCCGGACCTCCAAGGCTCGACCGTGAACCCGCCGTAGGCGGGGGTCGGGTCCGAGCTGTAGGCGGGCGGCCTGGAGTAGAGGCCGGGGCTGCACACGTCCGATGCGGCCTCCGTGTAGCGGAAACCGGTGACGTCGTAGTAGACGTCGAGGCGGCCGGAGCCGCCGTCGAAGCGGGCGGTCTGGGCGCTGTCGGTCATCCCGAACGTGATGGTGGAGGCCGAGGCGTGGTCCTTCCAGGCGTCGTCGAGCGCCTCGGTGACGTCGTAGACGGCCGTGCCGTCCTGGCAGCTGCCGGTTCCCGCGCTACCGGCCGCGGCGGGGAGACCGGCCCACACGGTGGCCGGGGTGTACTCCTCGGTGAGACGCAGGTCCGGAGCGACGCACGTGGTCCCTTCGGCGGCGTCGACGGTGAAGGACGCGGACACCATGGGGTAGCTGAGGTTCACCGCGGCCGACGGCGACAGGCTCTCCAGTGGGGTCTGGTTGAAGTTCCAGTACGCCGAGGCCTGCGCCGGGGCCGCGCATTCGGGATCGGCCAGGTCGTCGCAGTAGGCGCCGACGATCGCGTCCCCCTGCTCACCGGCGGCTTCGAAGTAGGGCGCGTCGAGGCCGCCCTCACCGCCGAAGAGCGCGAGCTCGGGGGCCGCCGAGGTCACCGCGCCCCACTCGTTGCGATACGGGTAGCGGAACACCCACTGCGTGGAGACCTCCAGCGGGAAGGCGGCCGCTTCGAGCGCGCCCTCGGGCAGGCTCAGGTCGAGCCGTCCGCCGTCGAGCGCGAGCTCCACCGGTGTGACGGCACCGTCGGCGTCGCGGACCGTGAACGGTGTCGTCCACTCCGCGCCGCCCTCCGGGTAGGGCGTCTCCTCCACGTCGAAATGGAGCGCTCCGCCCGAGACGCTGGTCTCGTGGTAGTCCGCATCGACGGAGAGGCGGGACGCCAGCGCCGCCCACGCCGCCTCGTCGGCGACAGCGAACCGCAGGTCCATCGACGTGACGTCCACGTCGACGGCGAGGTCGAGGCCCGCGGCGAGGTCGTCGTAGACGGCGGTGGTGCCCGAATGGCTCGGCCGGGACGTCGGCGCCGACCAGCTGAGCGACGTGTAGTCGCTTTCCACCAGGAACGTGGAAGATTCCTCGTAGTCGAACCAGACGGGCCACTGCGCGAAGTCCTGCGTCAGGTAGCCGTTCCACTCCACGAGGGTCGGACTGAGCTGCCCCAGCTCCATGAGGTCCTGCACCGGCTCCGCGGTGGAGACGAGGTGCAGCCGGCCTTCCGGCGTTGCGGACACGGTCATGTACGGCTGGGAGAATTCGAAGACGCGGACTTCGACGTCGCAGGCGGCGGCGGCGTCGAGTGCCGCCTCGATGCCTTCGGTCATCGGGTTGTCGCCGAGTTCGGCGCAGTCGACCGCTTCTTGGGCGTTAGCGGTGACCGGCGCGATCAGGAGCGCGGCGCCTACGGCCGCCGCGGTGGCCGCGGCGGTTCGTCTCAGGGGAAGGAGACCGCGCTTCGGCGGCGGGGTGCTGTTCATTCAGATGTCCTAGAGGTGTCCGGGGTTGCGTGGCGAGAGGTGTGGCGTCCCATCATAGCGATGCGCGGGTGGGGGCCAGTACTGGTCCACATGAGAGAGGGCGGCGGGATTGCCCGCCGCCCTCGCTCATTCAGTTGTGTCCGCCGCGCGAGCGGCGGCGCCGGATCAGAGGCGCTTGAGGGACTCGGCGAACGGGGCGAGGCCCATCGAGCCGAGGTTCAGAGCGTCGGTGTGGAACTGCTTGAGGCTGAACGCGTCGCCCTTGCGGGCCTGGTAGTCGTTGCGGGCGGCCATCCACAGGCGCTCGCCCACCTTGTACGACGGGGCCTGGCCCGCCCAGCCGAGGTAGCGGTTGCACTCGAACTGGAGCATGTCGTCCTCGATGCGGCAGTGGGCCCGCATGAACTCGAACATCTTGTCCGCGTCCCACTCCTCGCCCGGCCGCCAGCCGAACGGGTTGTCCTCGGGGATCGTGAACTCGCAGTGGAGTCCGATGTCGACGACCACGCGCGCGGCCCGGAACGCCTGCGCGTCGAGCATGCCGAGCCTGCCTGCCGGGTCCGAGTCGTAGTAGCCCAGCTCGTCCATGAGGCGCTCGGAGTACAGCGCCCAGCCCTCGGCGTGGCCAGAGGAGAAGATCATGGTGCGCTGGAAGCGGTTGAGCAGCTCCGAGCGGGCCTGCGTCTGTCCGATTTGGAGATGGTGGCCCGGCACGCCCTCGTGGTAGACGGTGCTGACCTCGCGCCACTTCGCGAACGTCTCCTGACCGCTCGGCACCGACCACCACATCCGGCCCGGACGCGAGAAGTCCTCGCTCGGCCCGGTGTAGTAGATCGCCCCGTCCTCGGTCGGCGCGATCATGCACTCGATGCGCCGGATCTGCTCGGGGATGTCGAAGTGCTCGTCCGCCAGTTCGGCGATGGTCCGGTCGGCCAGGTCCTGCATCCAGTCGCGGAACTCGTGCTTGTCGGTGAGGTTCTGCTCCGCGTCGGCGTCGAGGAACGCGATCGCCTCGTCCAGGTTCGCGCCCGGCTTGATCGCGTCGGCGACGGCCGCCATCTCGCCCTCGATGCGCGCCAGCTCGTTCCAGCCCCACTCGTACGTCTCGGCGAGGTCGATCTCGGCGCCGATGAAGTAGCGCGACGCCCGCGAATACCGCTCGCGCCCCACAGCGTCCTTCTCACGGGCCTGCGGCGCCAACTCGTCCCGCAGGAAGGCCGCGAACTTCGTCGTCGCCCAGCGCGCCCAGGAGGCGCCGTTGCTCAGGTCGATCTTCAACTTGCCGCGGGTGACCGGCTCGCCGTCGACCGTGATGCGGCTGACCAGGCCCGACCAGAAATCGTCGCCGTTGGCCCCGTTCCAGTTGTCGCAGTGCTTCGCGACCTCCAGGACCTGCCGCTTGGCGGCCACCCGCCCGGCCGCGGCCTCGGCGCGGAGCGTCTCGGTGTACTGCTTGAACGCCTCGGGGACGGCCGCGAGCCGCGCCGCGATGTTCGCCGCGGCCTCCTCGCCCTCGTGCGGCATGAGGTCGAAGATCTGCCGCACGTCGTGGACGCCGGAGGTCAGCACGTTCAAACTCAGGTAGGCGTCGCCCTCGTCGTGGCGCTCGACCTGCAGCCGCAGGCGTTCGAGCATGGCCTCCTTGGCGACGCGCTCGCGCTCGTCCACCGGCTCGGCCGCCTCGACGTCGGCGATCGCCTTGCGGGCGAGTTCGGCCTGCTTGTCGTTGCCTTCAGGGGAGAGGTCGTCGAGCAGGTGGTCGGAGCCGGGCACACCCATGTAAGTGGCCGACATGGGGCTGAGCGCCAGCACGTCCTCGACGTACTGATCGGCGATCTGATCGATTTTTCTCATGGAGTGGACTTTACGCGAGGGCGACGCACCGTCGCGACCTCAATGCCCTCGATCGACTCGACCCAGCCGCCCGCCTCGCCGAGCGCCAGCAGGCCCTCGCGGGTGAGCTCCAGCGGCTCGGGATCGCCCGGCTCGGGCGGCCACGACGCGCGCGAGCGCCTGGCGCGGTCGAACCAGCCGGTGATCCGCTCGGGATGCTCGCCGAAGGAGCCCAGGCCGATCCGCGCGTCCTCGATCTCGGCGCCGAAGTGGTCGAGCGCCTCGGCCAGCGCGGCGCGGTTGCCCTCGACCATGCCCTCGAACAGCCGCGTCGGGCTCGACGCGACGCGCGTGCCGTCCCGAAAGGACCCGGCCGCGAGCGAGCGCGAGAGCGGGTCGTCGGCGATGAGCGTCAGCGCGGCGGCCACGAGGTGCTCCACGTGCGAGATCCGCGCGGCGGCGCGGTCGTGGGCGGCGGCGGTCGTCGGCACCACGCGGGCGCCGATCGACGTCCACAGCCGCGCCAGGGACGCCCAGTCGCCCAGGTCGCTCTCCGCTTCGAGGCACAGCACCCAGGTGCGGCCGCGGAACAGGTCCGGATCGGCCGCGCCGAACCCGGCGGTCGCCTTGCCCGCCATGGGATGCCCGCCGATGAAGCGGCCGTGGCCGCGCAGCTGCGCCCGCACGCGGCCCTTGACCGAGGCGACGTCGGTGAGGACGCCGCCGAACCGCTCGGGGGCGAACAGCGGCGCCGCGTCGCCCATCGCCACCACCGGGACCGCCAGGACGGCCGCGTCGGCGTCCAGGAGGCCCTCAGGGGCGCCTGCGACGCCGATCCGCTCGGCCGCATCGGCCCTGACTCGCTCGTCGATGTCGTAGCCGACCACGTCGTGCCCGGCCTCGGCCAGCGCGAGCGCGGCCGAGCCGCCGATGAGCCCGAGCCCGAAGACCGCCACGCGCATCAGAGGTACAGCCCCGTGCCGTCCTCGTCGACGCGCCCCGCCGCGACGGCGTGGATGTCGCGCTCGCGCAGGAGGATGTAGGCGCGGCCCTGCAACTCGACCTCGGCCTTGTCGTCGGGGTCGAACAGGACGCGGTCCCCGGCCTCGACCGAGCGGACGATCGGGCCGACGGCGACGGCCTCGGCCCACGCCAGCCGCCGCCCCATCACGGCGGTGGCGGGGATGACGATGCCGCCCGAGGAGCGGCGCTCGGAGTCGGGGTCCTGGCGCACCAGGAGCCGGTCGTGCAGCAGGCGGATCGGCAGCCCGGTGTGTGCGTCCAGCGGAGTATCGGTCACAGCGGACGAGCCTACCGCCACCGTCCGCGCCGGCCGCACGACGCGGCCTCCCCGTCGCGCCGCCCACAGCCTCGGCGCACGCCTCCGAGCGGCGCCGATCACGGTGTGCCGGGCCCCGTCAGCCTTTCCGCGCTCGCACTGAACCGGTACCGTACTGGTGACGTCACACCCGCGTCCTCGGCGACGCTTGCGGAGCCGAATCAATGCCGTTTGGAGCCATCGTGAGCCGATTCCGCCGCACCACCGCACGTGCCAGACAACT
Organism: Glycomyces arizonensis DSM 44726; assembly: GCF_000482705.1. Classification (GTDB taxonomy): domain Bacteria; phylum Actinomycetota; class Actinomycetes; order Mycobacteriales; family Micromonosporaceae; genus Glycomyces; species Glycomyces arizonensis. Next base: position 165,064 of record NZ_AXWO01000007.1, read on the forward strand.
GTGGATCGGACTGCGCCTCAACCCACAGGCGGGGCGCGCCCGGGCCCTGCGAGGCGACGACGCCCCCGGCGACCGCGATGCCGAAGACGCCGACGACCTGCCGCCCGAAGACGACGACATCGACGACGGCCCGCCCGAGCACCGCTACGTCCCCCTCTCGCTGACCGTCGGCGCGTCCTGGTCCTGGCGGCTGCTGGTCATCGCCGCCGCCGTCGTCGCCGTGTTCTGGGCCCTCAGCCAGGTCACCGTCGTGGTCATCCCCGTCGCGATCTCGTTCCTGCTCGCCGCGATGTTCCAGCCCGTCTCGGCGTGGCTCATCCGCCACGGCTGGAACAAGTCCCTCGCCTCGCTGCTGGTGCTCATCGGCGGGCTCGGCGTCGTCGTCGCCGTCGTCTACTTCGTGGTGGTGCAGTTCATCGCGGGCATCCCCGACTTCTCCGACCAGGTCACGCAGGGCCTGTCCGACGCCCGCGACTGGCTGGAGACCGGCCCGCTCGGCCTCGACGACCAGTTCGTGGCCAACGCCCTCGACGACGCCGAGGGCAACATCGTCGACTGGCTCCAGAACAACCAGGAGATGCTCGTCCAGAACGGCCTCTCCATAGCCGGATCCACGGCCTCGGGCCTGGGCAACTTCTTCACCGGCCTGTTCCTGGTCCTGTTCACCACCTACTTCTTCATGCGCGACGGGCGCAAGATCTGGCAGTTCCTGACCGGCATGATCCCCGCCGCGGGCCGCGGGCCCATGCGGTACGCGGGCAGTGCGGGCTGGTCGACGCTCGTGCAGTACATGCGCACGATGATCATCGTGGCCGCCGTCGACGCGATCGCCATCGGCTTCGGCCTGTGGCTGCTGGACATCCCGCTGTGGCTGCCGCTGACGACGCTGATCTTCCTCGGCGCGTTCGTCCCGATCGTCGGTGCCACGGTCTCGGGCATCGTCGCCGTCGTCGTCGCCCTGGTGGGCACCGACAACGGCTTGGTCAACGCCCTGATCGTGCTCGGCATCGTGCTCCTCGTGCAGCAGCTGGAGTCGAACCTGCTCCAGCCGGTCCTGATGAGCCGGGCCGTCAAGCTCCACCCGCTCGCGATCGTACTGGCCGTGACGGGAGGCGGATTCACGTTCGGCATCATCGGCGCGCTCGTCGCCGTCCCGCTGCTGGCGATCGTCAACGGCACCATGCGCGCGCTCCACCACTACCGCCTCAGGCAGCGCGAGATCGAGGCCGAAGAGACGGCCGAAGACAGCGGCGGCGCCCCATCGAAGGACGGCGAGGAGACGGTGGAGCAGCGATGACCGACAGCATCTCCGCAAGCGCCGAAGGAGCGCTCGCCGTCCTCGACGCGGCGATCGCCGCCACGCCCGGCGGCAGCACCCGCGAAGGCCAGCGGCGCATGGCCGAAGCGGTGGCCGAGGCCGTCGAGTCCGGCCGCCACCTGCTCGTCCAGGCCGGCACCGGCACGGGCAAGTCGCTGGCCTACCTGTGCGCCGCGCTCGCCGCGGGCGAGACCGTCGTCGTCTCGACCGCGACGCTGGCGCTCCAGCACCAGCTCGTCGCCGTCGACCTGCCGCGCCTGGTGGACGCCGTCGCGCCCGTCCTGGGCCGCACGCCCACCTTCGCGCTGCTCAAGGGCCGCCACAACTACATCTGCAAGCGCAAGATGGCCGGTGAGGAAGAAGAGGATGACGGTGCCTTGGAGGGCACCGAGGAGCTCAAGTGGGCCGGGCGGCAGCGGTCTTTCGCCAAGCAGGTGCAGCGGCTGTACGACTGGGCGAACGACACCGACACCGGCGACCGGGACGACCTCGACCCGGGCGTGAGCGACCGCGCCTGGAAGCAGGCGTCCACGACGTCCGCCGAGTGCGTCGGCGCGAAGGACTGCGCGCAGGGCCCCGACTGCTTCGCCGAGGCCGCGCGCGCCCGCGCCCGCGAGGCCGACATCATCGTCACCAACCACGCGCTGCTGTCGATCGACATGATGAAGGAGCGGGGCGTGCTGCCCGAGCACACCGTCCTCATCGTCGACGAGGCGCACGAACTGGTCGACCGCGTGACCTCGGCGGCGCGCGCCGAGCTCACCCCGGCCCGACTGCGCTGGCTCGCGCAGCGCGGACGGCGCCTGATCGACGCCGACGCGGCCGACCAGATCCGCGAGGCCGCCGACTCGCTGGAGAACGCCCTGAACATGGCCGGGGAGCGGCGCTTCTCCGGCGAGCTGCCCGCGCCGCTGACCGAGGCGCTGCACCTGATCAACTCGGCGTGCGTCAAGGCGACGACGCTCATGGGCACGCTCGACGCCGAGACGAAGAAGCAGCTGAGCGCCCAGCAGCTCAAGGCCGGGCTCGTCGAGACCGTGGAGACGGCCGGGCGCTGCGCCGCGCCCTCGCCCGACGACGTGATCTGGGCCGAGCCGAAAGGCCCGCAGTTGGTGGCCGCGCCGCTGTCGGTGGGCGGGCTGCTCTCGGCGATGCTGTACGAGGAGCGCACCGTCATCGCCACCTCGGCGACGCTCACGCTCGGCGGGAAGTTCGACACCGTCGCCCGCGGCCTCGGCCTCGCTCCCGACGCCGACGGTGAAGACTGGTCCTCGCTCGATGTCGGCTCGCCGTTCGACTACCGCAAGCAGGGCATCCTCTACGTCGCTTCGAGCCTGCCGCGGCCGACCGCCTCGGGGCTGTCCGAGGAGGCCGGCAAGGAGCTGCTGCGCCTGGTCGAGGCCAGCCGCGGCGCGACGCTCGGCCTGTTCTCCTCCAAGCGCGCCGCCGAGTCCGCCGCCGAACTCCTGCGCGCGCACATCGACTACGACGTCCTCCTCCAGGGCGAGGAGACCCTCGGGAGCCTCGTCAAGCGCTTCAAGGAGGAGGAGTCGACGTGCCTGCTCGGCGTCATGAGCCTGTGGCAGGGCGTCGACGTGCCCGGCATGACGTGCCGCCTGGTGGTGGTCGACCGGATCCCGTTCCCGCGGCCCACCGAGCCGCTGACCGCCGCGCGCTCCGAGGCCGCCGACAAGGCCGGGCGTTCGGGCTTCACCGAGGTCTCGGTGCCCGCCGCGGCGATCCGGCTCGCCCAGGGCGCCGGGCGGCTCATCCGGCGCACCACCGACCGGGGCGTGGTGGCGATCCTCGACTCGCGTCTGGAGACCAGCCGGTCCTACGGCCGCTTCCTGCGGGACTCGCTGCCGCCCATGTGGTACACGACGAAGTCCGACTCCGTCGTCGGCGCGCTGGGCCGGCTCGCCGAGAGCGACTGACGGCGCCGCGTCCGCATATTGCGTCGGAGATCGATCGGGGCCGATATCGCCGCCTATGTCGCGCGTTCGCCGCCCTCAAGGTGAACATGTGGTGAACTCATAGTGAATTCATGTGTAACCGCAGCTTAGAGCGGTTACGTGTACCTGCACACAGCTGTCTTCGACCTATTGGAAGGTGTTCACCCAGGTGTTACTTTCGGCTGGACTATTTCCCGCGGTCCCACGTCCCAATCGGTACAGTGAGGACAGCCCGACGAGAAAGACCGAGGTGCCCAGTGCGTTTCTCGCTGAAACCTCAAGACGACGTGTTCTACGCCTTCTTCTCCGAGGCCGCCGAGAACATCCAGCGCGGCGTCGCGATCCTCGCCGAATTGGGCGACGACAAGCCCGACTTCCAATCGATCTCCGAACGCCTCGTCGACGTCGAACACGACAACGACCAGCTCACCCACCGGATCTTCAACAAGATCAACACGACGTTCGTCACCCCGATGGACCGCACCGACATGCACCAGCTGGCGGGCAAGCTCGACGACGTCCTCGACCACATCGAGGCCGCCGCCAACCTCGTCTACCTCTACGGGCTCTCCGAGCTCCCCAACCTCCCGCGCGAGATGGTCGAGCAGATCACCGTCATCGACGCCCAGGCCGTCCTGCTCACCGAGTACATGCCGAAGCTCAAGGGCCTCAGCAAGTCCATGACCGAGTACTGGGTCGAGTGCAACCGGCTCGAGAACGACGGCGACCGCGCCTACCGGATGCTCCTGGTGCGCCTGTACTCCGGCGAGTACGAGGCGCTCACCGTCATGAAGCTCAAAGAGGTCGCCGACGAGCTCGAAGCCGCCTGCGACTCCTTCGAGCACATCAGCAACGTGATCGAAGCCGTCTACGTCAAGGAATCCTGACTTGGACGCCAACCTCATAGCCGTATTCGGAGTCATCGCCGCGGCGCTGCTCTTCGGCTACACCAACGGATTCCACGACTCGGCAAACGCCATCGCCACCTCCATCTCCACCCGGGCCCTCAAACCCCGCGTGGCGCTCGCCATGGCCGCGCTCGGCAACTTCGTGGGCGCGCACCTCGGCGCGAAGGTGGCCTCCACCGTCGCCAAAGGCGTCGTCGACCTGCCCATCAGCATGGACGGCCTCCTCATCGTCCTGGCCGGACTTCTCGGCGCCATCGCGTGGAACTTCACCACCTGGTACTTCGGCCTGCCGACGTCCTCGTCGCACTCCCTGTTCGGCGGCATCGTCGGCGCGACCATGGCCGGCGGCGCGATCATCATCGGCAACGCCAACGACTGGGTGCTGTGGGACGGCATCCTCGAGAAGATCGTCCTGCCCACGCTGGTCTCCCCGCTCGTCGGCTTCGCGCTCGGCTTCCTGGTCATGCTCGCCGTCTACTGGCTCTTCCGGCGCGGCAACCCCTCCAAGCTCAACCGGGGCTTCCGGCACGCCCAGACCGTCTCGGCCGCCGCGATGGCCCTCGGTCACGGCATGCAGGACGCCGCCAAGGTCATGGGCGTCATCGTGCTCGCCCTGTACGTCGGCGGCTACCAGGACAGCGCCACGCACATCCCCGAATGGGTCTACCTCGCCAGCGCCGCCGTCATGGCCGCGGGCACGTACGCGGGCGGGTGGCGCATCATCAAGACGATGGGGCGCCGCATCATCGACCTCGGCCCCCCGCAGGGCTTCGCCGCCGAGACCGTCGCCAGCTCGGTGCTGTACGCCAACACGTGGCTGCTCGGCGCCCCGATCTCGACGACCCACACCATCACTTCCGCGATCATGGGCGTCGGCTCGACCGGCGGCAAGCGCGCCGTCCGGTGGGGCGTGGCCCGGTCCATCGTCATCGCCTGGATCATCACCTTCCCGATCGCGGCGTTGGTGGGCGCGCTGTTCTATCTGCCGATTCATTTCTTGGGATAGCGCAGCCCCGGATAGCGCGACTCTTTCTCCCATTCACTCGGACCGGCCCCACGCTTCGGCTAGCGTGGGGCTTATGTCCATCCAGCGCTACGGGAAATGGGACTTCAGGGCGGTCGACCACGCCTCGGCGGGACGGGCCCGGGCCCGCCTCAGGGAGCAGGGCGCACCGGCGGAGCCCGAGCGCGCCGCGGCCGTCGTGCTGCTGCGTGAGGCGCCGCTGCGCGTCTTCCTGCTGCGGCACACGGCCAAGGAGCCGTTCGGCGCGGCCGCGCGCGGGCCGCTGGAGACGGTGCGCGAGCGCTGGGCGGCCGGCCTCGAGAACGACGGCGACCGGCGCGTGCGGACCGGCCGCTACGGCTTCCCCGGCGGGCGGCACAAGCCCGACGACGCCGACGTGGCGATGACCGGGGTGCGCGAGGTCGAGGAGGAGACCGGCGCGATGGTGGCGCTCCAGCGGGCCTGGTCGCGCTGGATCACGCCCGAGTACGAGCCGGTCCGCTTCGACGCGTGGATCTACGTGGCGACCCTCGCCGAGGGCTTCCAGCCGCGCATTCGGGTGCGCGAGCCGGAGTACGCGACGTGGATCGGACCCGAGCAGGCCGTGTGCCAGTACGGCGGGCAGATGTCGATGCAGGAGGCGACGACGCTGGCGGAGCTGGCCCGCTACTCGACCGTCGGCGAGGTGTTCGCCGCCGCCGAGCAGCGCGACATGTCGCCGATCCTCCCGCGCCTGAACACGAACGACGACCACCCCCGCCTCATCCTCCCGGGAGAGGACGGCTACCCGGCGGCAGCACTCTCACACGCTTGACCCGAACAGGTTATAACCTATAACCTCTATGTCACCCTATACTCTATAGCCTCCATGCCTTATAGAGTATATCCTATAAAATATGGAGGCTATAGAGTATAGGTTATAAATCTTCGACCTGATTCAGCTGCTTGGCCCATTGGACGTCGGAGCGGACGATGTCGAAGCCCTGCGATCGATACAGGCTGACCGCGCGGGGGTTGGACTCGTCGGCGTAGAGGTCGACCTGGCGGATGCCGTGCGCGGCCAGGTGCGCCAGGCCGGACAGTGTCAGGGCCTTGCCCAGGCCGGTGCCCTGTGCGCGCGGGTCGATGCCGAGGACGTAGATCTCGCCGATGCCGTCCTCGACCTTCGTCCAGTGGAAGCCGAGCATTCCCTCGGCGCCCTCGGCGACGATGAAGCCCTCAGGGTCGAACCACGGCTCGTTCTGGCGGTCCTGGAGGTCCGCGGCCGTCCAGCGGCCCTGCTCGGCGTGATCGGCGAAGGCCGCCGCGTTGACGCGGAGCCACTCCTCGTCGTCCTCGCCGGCCACGAAGGGCCGCAATGACACTCCTTCCGGCAGACTCACCGCCGGCCCCTCGCCTCTCGGCCAGTCGTCCGGCGCCCCGGCGGGCCACGCCGAGGGCCATTCGAAGCCCTCCAGATCCCGGCTGAGCTTGAACAGCACGCGATCCCGCTCGAATCCCTCCGAAGTGGCCAAAGCCGCCGCGGCGGGCAGGTCGCCGTGCGCCCACACCTTCAGTTTCGTGATCTCCGCCTCAAGCGAGGTGATCACCTCCCGTAGCAGCGCGCGGCCCACGCCGCGCCGCCGCTGGTCCGGATCGACCGCCAGCTCGGCTTCCGCGCCGTCCCCCACGACCTCCACTTGGGCGTAGCCGATGATCGTTTTGCCATGGGGCACAACGAAATGCATACGGTATGACAAGGGGGGTCTGGAGAGCGAGAGCATCGTCTGCTCGTTGAACGGCTCGATGTCGTCGGCCTGGGTGCACCGGTGTGCAAGGGTAACGATCTTGTGAATATCCCGACCCGAGAGCGAAGCATGTTGCGGCATTCAGCTACTCTAGGTGCTGGGACTCAGCACCGTGCCGGGGTGCTGAGTCCTCTTTCGTTCCCGAACGGGTCACGGCTCGCGAGCGTCATCGGGCCGCGGGCCTGCTGAAGGAGCATCCGAACGCTTCTGCGCAGGTAGCCGCGCTGCGTGAAGATCCCCAGCGCGATGAAAGCAGGACGGGCGGAAACCGCCCCCTCTGCGCAGACGACTCACTCCAGCGGATCGTCATCGGCTCATCGAGGCACTCCTCGGCGGCGCCCGCCAGATCGGCATCGCTGAGTGCGCCCGGATGCAGCGGGATGGTGGAGGGAATCGACCCGGCAGAACCGGTTCCAACCGGAGAGGACAGAAGCGCCGGCCCAGCTCAGCGCTGGTGGCGCTTCCCGTCCAGGAATGAAATTGCGGAGAGGGTGGGATTCGAACCCACGAGGCCGGGGCTACCGACCTGGCGGTTTTCAAGACCGCTGCACTAGTCCACTATGCGACCCCTCCGGGCCTTCAGGGCATCCGCAAATCTACCAAACGGTCACCAACGCCTCTCCTGCAAGGAGCGGATACGGTGACCGGCGAACCGAGTGGTCGTCCATGCCGGTGAGGTCGAGACGAGCTCGGGTGACCGTGCCGCTCGGCGGCCCGGTCGTCAACGCTCTGACCACACGGTGTCGGCGACGGCGAGCTCTGGTGGCCGTGCCGGTCAGCGCTGGTCCGGCTGCACGCAGCAGGTGGAGCAGGTGCCGCAGCCATCGATGGTGAACGCCAGGCAGCAGGTGTGGCGCTGGTAGACGAGGCGGCCGTGCTCGTCGGTGGCGACGTCCACCAGGTCGGCGACGTCGAAGGCCTCCAGCAGGTTCTTCGCGACGACCTCCGCGGGCTCGCGGCCCGCCGTCGAGCAGTTCGCGGTGGCGTAGGCGATGCCCGACGCCAGCGAACCCAGCAGCGTGCGCCGCCCGATGCGGACCTCGCCCCGGATCGCCTCCAGCACCGGGTCGAGGTGCCCCTCGAACAGCGAGGCGCGCATCCTCCCCAGCAGCTCGGCCTCGTCGGCCGCGACCTCGACGCCGGGCGCGCCCGCCATCGGGTCGTCGCGGAGCGCCGCGAACCGGGGCCGGATCTGCCGGCCCGAGAACATCGGCTCGTCCTCGCTGATGGTGAAGACGAAGTTGTCGGCCTCCAGCAGCGGCACGCGCCGCGCCGAGACATAGCCGAGGACGGCGGGCACGAGCACCCAGTAGCAGTAGGTCTTCCACGCGAGCGCGGCCGAGGCGTGGGGCGAGCCGCCCCACAGGCGGGCCGAGTCGGCCAGCAGCTCGCCGATGCGGCTGCCGTCGGCCAGCGCCGAACCGGGCAGATCGACGCCCGCGGGCGCCTCCGTGCCGTCGAGCCACGGGCGCAGGCCCCGCAGCGGGTGGGGGCCGTGACGGCGCTCGACGTGGTCGGCGGCGGTGCGCAGCGGCGCGGCCAGGTTGGGGAAGGAAGGGTGCTGCGGGACGAATTCCCGCACGTCGGAACGCTGGAGATCGACGGCGGCGGCACTCAGCACGTGAGGCCCTCCACGCATGCGCATCCCATCGTCCACCCCTTCTCAGGTAAGGCTGGGCTAACCTTACCCGACGCGGACGCTCGAGTGTCAAGGAGCTGACAGACACGGCGGGGGACGAGTGCTAGAAAAGCGAGGTGCCGTGATGGGTGAGCGTCGCCGAATGGGATGAGCTTCACAGCACCTCGCCTTTACCGTTCCGATTCTGCGCTCCCGCACGCGCACCCCGTCGCACACGACGTGCGACCACCGGCCGGACTCTGGCAGGCTTGGCCCTTATGTCGACCGCACCCGCCCTCCCCGCCCCCGTCATACGGCGCGAGATCGTCATCGTCCTCGCCCTCTCCCTCGGCGCCTCGGCGATCGGCGCGGTCGTGAGCATCGTGGCCACCCTCACCGAGCCCGGCGGGCTGTCCGAGGCCGTCGCCACGATGAACAGCGCCCGCGCCGGAGCGGAGCGCCCCTGGCTGGACCTCACGCGGCAGCTCGTCAGCCTCGCGCTCGCGATGGCCCCGGTGGCGCTCGCCCTCCACTTCCTGGCCCTCGACCGCGGCGACCCGTTCCGCCTCATCGGCCTCGACCGCAGGCGCCCGGCCTTCGACCTCCTGGGCGGCGCCGCCCTCGCCGCCGCGATCGGCATCCCCGGCCTGGGCCTGTACTTCGCGGCCCGGGCGCTGGGCCTGAACGCGACGATCGCGGCCGCGAACCTCAACGACGTGTGGTGGGCGGTCCCGGTCCTCGTCCTCGCGGCGCTGAAGAACGCCGTCATCGAAGAGGTCGTGGGCGTCGGCTACCTCGTGACGCGCCTGCGCCAACTGGCCTGGAGCCCCGTCGCCATCGTCGTCGCCCACTCCCTGCTGCGCGGCACCTACCACCTCTACCAGGGCTTCGGCGGCTTCGTGGGCAATGCCGTGATGGGGGCGGTGTTCGCCCTCGTGTTCCTGCGCTGGAAGCGCACTGGCCCGCTGGTGGTGGCCCACACGCTCCTCGACGTCGCGGCCTTCGTCGGCTACATGCTGGTCGCCCCGCACGTGAGCTGGCTCTGACCGACGGGAACCCGCTTCGCACGCACGCGTGCTTGCCGGTATGCTCGTCTCTCGGTACGTGCCAAGGCCGGTTTCCGGCCGTCCGCGTCTCGGAGGATTCGCATAGTGGCCTAGTGCGCCCGCCTGCTAAGCGGGTTTCGGTTGATAGCCGATCATGGGTTCAAATCCCATATCCTCCGCCACAAAGCCTCGCTGACCTGCGAATATGGCAGGTCACCGGGGCTTTTTCGCATCCGGCGCTTCGAACTTTGGTCCAAATGTTCGCAAGGGAGGGCTTTCTGGCCATTGACCTGCGAAAACTCCTGATGTCTGGGTCTTCAGATCCAAGGGTGTCTCACTCTGTCCAAGGGACGCCAGCCAGATTTCTGCCTAAGTTTTGGCAGGCAAGCGATCACGGCTCTGGTTCGTTCACCCATTGGGGTGAAACCACTGGCCTGTATCCCATATTTCGGGAGGATGAGATGATGCGGGTCGTTTAACAGCTGAAACATCGGTCATCGGGTCAAAGGAATTTTGGTCCGTCATGAAAGGCCTGAGGTCATCGGGCCCGGATTCCGACACTTCGGGCATGCCCGGCAGTTCTTTGAACGGGTCGGCCGCCGCCGTGCGGGCCCGCGCTCGAGCGAGCCGTGATCGAGCGGATTCGGTTTCGGGCGCTTCGGGGTCGGCTGCGGCGAGGTGCGCTTCGAGCCGGTCGCGGTAGGCGGTGAGGATCCGCCATCGTTCGAACGCGAGGGCTTGGCGTTCGAGTTCTTTGCCGTAAAAGCGTTCCCGCGCCTGCGCTTTGGCGTTGGCGAGGTCGGCCCTGATCGCTTGCTGCCGGGCGGCCTTCGCGCGCGCTGCAGCAGCGAGTCGTTCGTGGTCCTCGGCTGCGCGTTGGGCGAGTGCTTCGATCACTTCGGGGAGCCGCTGTTCCAGCGGAGCGGTCTTGCCGTCGGTCCATGTCGATTGGACACCCGAATGCGACTCGGGCAGTGCGATCTTGAGGTGTCCGGCCTTGACCGGGTCTGGAGACAGCGGATGCCTCTGGTCGATGGTGACGGCATAGGTGCGACCATCGAGGCTGAGCCGCATGGTGCCTGCGCGAATACGCGCGGTTCGGACCAGGTCGGTGAGGGCGCCGTCGAGATCGACGGATGGACGGTGATCTCCCATCCGCGCTCAGTCGCGGCCGCGGCGATGGCCTGCAGGAGGCGCAGGCACCGGCCCCGCCCTTCCTCGGGCATGTCGAGCCGTCCGGGGTCGTCGCGCAGCCGGGCCACGACCGGGTGGGCCTGCTCCAAGGTCTCCGGGATAGCGACGGGCGGCAGTTCCGCAGTGTTTTTCCATCCGGGGTTGGGGTGGACGGCGGTGGCGAGTCGGATGAGCATCGTGCCGGTGTTGCCGAAGCTGCTGGTCTCGATCCGATGCGCCTCGGGGACGAGGTTGTGGCGTTTGGTGTAGTCGATGGTCTTACGCCACCGGGCCTTCTCGGCCTCGGACAACGACACCAAGTCCACAGTCCGCTCAGCGCGCAACCGATCGACCAACTCAACCGCATCCCTATGTCGCTCACCCGGCGCCGCCGAACGCGTGAAATCGAACGGTCCAGAGCCAACTTGATTTTTAACCTCCGGTGCCGATCTGGTACCTCCTCGGGGTCGAATCGTCGCAGCCAGCCTCCCCGGCGCTCATCGATCAGGTCAACATCTAGGTTCAGAGCTGTGGGTGGTCTTCCGTCCAGGCGAAGCAGTCATCGTGAACTGACGAAGATTAGGACCGATAAGGGAGGACCGTGTGGGGTCGGAGGAAGGCATACGATTCTCCAAGGTCGATATGCAGGACAACGACTTTGTGGTCAAGGTGCTGACGATCGACGAGCTTGTTGCAGCTCATGAGTTCGCAAAGGCAAGACATTGGGGAGCATGCTGGAGTTCAGGGGATTCCCTGAGTGCGGAAGTAGATTCGTCCTCCCCGAAGTTCCTGCTCCCCGGCGTGCGAAACGCCGCTGGTGATACGGAGGTCGAGTCGCTGCGTTGTCATCTGTGGTATCTCCCTCGCCAGGGCCCGAAGACCGGTAGAGCAACCCTCCTTGATGTCGAACTTGCCCGTTTTCAAGCGCTTCGCGCGCTTCCGCAGGACAAGGCATCCGCAGCTTTGCGATTGCTGATCGCCAGCCATGCCCTTTCTGCGATCGGCTAATACGCCAACAGCATCTTCCCCGACACCGTCGGCACCGCCTGCATAGAGCGCTCCGATCTGAACGCCGGCCTGTCGGCCTGGCAGGACCAACTGGTCGACTACGGCAACTCGCAGGGCTTCACCGTGAAGTAGCCTGCCGCCGCTGCGGGGCCGTGTCCGCGGGCTCCGCAGCGGCGGCGTCCGTTCCATGGCGCTCGGCCGACACGACGCCGGTGCCGGAGGGCAAGGCAAGTTTTCGAAAACAATCTAAATATATGAATGTATTGACGGACTTGCCCAGCCTTTGTTACCGTGAACATACCTGGTGGCCACCATGCTCATGCCGCCGTCCGTGTACGGGCGGCGGTCCCACCCTCACTGGGAGCAGCCATGCAGTTCGCCTGTCCACCGACCGCCGTGCGAAGAGCGCTGGTGCTCGTCGCCGCCACGATCCTCATAGCCGCGACGTACGTCGCCACCAGCGCCGAGCGCGCCGAAGCCGCGCCCGGCACGTCGTTCACCAACCCGGTGGTCGACGTGCCCAACAGCGCCGACCCGACCCTCGTCCAGCACAACGGGTTCTACTACTACGTGGCCACCACCTGGTCGTCCCAGGTGGTCATGCGCAAATCCCCGACCATCGCCGGTTTGAACACCGCACCCGAGCACGTCGTGGTCGAGACCGGCGGCGACACGATGTGGGCGCCGCACCTGGAGATGATCGACGGCCGCTGGTACCTGTACTACTCGGTCGAGCAGTGCTGCGCGGCCCGTCGCACCCACGTCGCCCAGAGCGCCGGGTCCGATCCCATGGGCCCGTACACGGAGTTGGGCATCCTCGATCTGATGCCGAACGACGGCTGGGCGATCGACGCGGCCCCGCTGCACCTGAACGGCAACCTGTACATGACCTTCTCGGCATTCGCCGCCGAGGACGGCCTCCAGTCGCTCTACATCGCCCCGATGGCCAACCCGTGGACCGCGAGCGGCCACGGCAGCCGCATCTCGGCGCCGACCCTCTCGTGGGAGCGCCAGGACGGGGCGGTCAACGAGGGCTCCTTCCCCCTCCAGCGGGGCGGGCGCACGTTCCTGACCTACTCGGCCAGCCACTGCAACGGCCCGAACTACAAGATCGGGATGCTGGAGTACACCGGCGGCGACCCGCTCCAGATGGGCTCCTGGCACAAGTTCGCCGACCCGATATTCCAGCGCAACGACGCCGCGGGCGTGTTCGGCCCGGGCCACCACTCGTTCTTCACCTCACCGGACGGGACCGAGACGTGGATCGCCTACCACGCCAACGACTCGGCCTCCGACGGTTGCGGGACGACCCGCACCACCCGGGTGCAGAAGATCTCCTGGAACGCCGACGGCACCCCCAACCTCGGCGTCCCGGTCTCCACCGGCACCGTCCTCCAAGGCCCCTCGGGCGAGTCCGGCCCCGCCGCGCAGCGGATTCGCAACCGGCACTCGGGCCTGTGCCTGGACGACTACAACTTCGGGACCGAACCGGGGGCCGAGGCTCGGCAGTGGACCTGCAACGGCCTGCCGGTGCAGGACTGGTACCTGAACGACCTCGGCAACGGCTACGTCGCCATCAGCAACATCTACAGCAATCTCTGCCTGGACGATTACAACTTCGGGACCGAACCGGGGGCCGAAGTGCGGCAGTGGACCTGCAACGGCCTGGACGTCCAGCAGTGGCAGGTCGTCGACGCCGGAGGCGGCTACGTCAACCTGGTCAACCGGCACTCGGGCCTGTGCCTCGACGACTACAACTTCGGCACCGAACCGGGTGCTGAAGTGCGGCAGTGGACCTGCCTGAACAACGCTGCCCAGCAGTGGCAGCTCGTCTGACGACAGCCCGCACCGCCGGAGCGGCGTCACGATCACGAACACGGCCCCCGATTCAGGGCGAAGCCGAGGACCGGCCGTGTCGCCGTTCCGGCCCCCTCAAGGAAAGCACTCCACCTCAACCCGGCAAAGGAGTCCGGACATGCAGGTACGAAGGAGAAAAGGAATGTTCGCCGCGATCCTCGCCATCGCGACCGCGGCGACCACGATGACCGTCCACATGGCCGGAGCGCAGGCAGCTGAGATCACCCTGCGCTCCGGCGGCTACGAGCTCGTCGTCACCGACGGCGATGTGCCCCGCCCGGTGATGGTGCGGGAGATCGCAAGCGGCGCGGCGGTGCTCGCTGAGGAGCAGCCTGTGCAACTGATCCTCAAGAACGGTAACACCGCGACCGACGCCGGCGGGAAATACGATTCGGTCGCCGTCGACGGCACTGCGCTGGTTGCCACCGGCGAGGTCCGCAGCCCCGCGGGCAGCGTCTTCAGATTCGAGGACCGCTACTCCGTCGCCGAGGCGGGCGGGTTCTCCGTCGAACGCGCGGTGACCGTGGTGAGCGCCGATCCCGCCGACCAGGGCTTCAACTCCCGCTTCACCATCGGCTCGACCAGCCCGCGCCCGATCGGCGACTACCGGTTCCTGGCGCCGGGAGTGTGGTACGACCACAACGACCACGTGCCGCCCGGCGCGCTGGCCAGCGACTACAGCGACGACTACCTCTACTTCCGCGAGATGCGGATGCCGCTGCCGTTCGTGATGATGCACGACCCCGCCAGCGGCCTGGACGTCAGCATCGCCCACGAGAATCCCGAGACCGGCTCGGACGTGGACGAGGGCTCGGGCGCGTGGCTGGTCGACGGCGACATCACCTACGCCGCCCTGGGCGCCCAGCAGGTGCCCTCCACCAAGCTGGCGATCGTCTACCCGGGCATGGAGGGAGAGAAGAACTACGTCGACCGCGGCGCCGACTGGGTGCGCCGCTCCAACCCGGTGACCCCCGGATACGCCCAGCACTACGAGTTCCGGATCAACGTCGACCGCTCGGGCGGCTTCGGCGAGGCGGTGCGCGAGTCCTGGCGCTACCACTGGGAGATGTCCGACCCCCAGATCCAGAAGGTCCCGGTCCAGTCGGTCTACGACTCCTCGATCGCGGTGCTCGCCTCCTATGTGCGGGACTACAACGGCGTCCCGGGGCTGCCGTTCAGCGTCTGGCTGCCCGGCGGGGAGGTCAACGAGGTCAGTTTCCAGATGGGTTTCGTCGGCCAGCAGATCCCGGCCGGATACCTGCTGCTGCGCGAAGGCTACGACAGCGGCAACGCCGATTACATCGACAAGGGCCGACGCATCCTCGACTTCTGGGCCCAGAACTCCGCCGCCCCGTCGGGGCTGCCCAGGACCTGGTGGGACATCAACCCGGGGCAGTGGCGCAGCTTCTACCCGACCTATCTGCGCATCGCCACCGACGGCATGGAGGGCATGCTCAATGCCGCCGAGCTGATGCGCGACCGCGGCACCCCGGTGGCGCAGTGGGAGGCCTACATGCGCGGGTTCGGCGACTGGCTGGTGGCCCACCAGAACGCGGACGGCTCCTATTACCGGGCCTACAACCTCGCGGGGACCGCCCCGGTGCACGAGGCGAAGTACAACACGCACAACGCGGTGCCGTTCCTTTTGGGCCTGGCCGACTACACCGGCGACGGCCGCTACCGGGACGCCGCGCTGCGGGCCGGGGAGTACGCCTACCAGAACGTGCACCTCCCGGCCGCCTATGTGGGCGGGACCCCGGACAACGACAACGTCACCGACAAGGAGGCCGCGCTGCTGGCGCTGCGCTCGTTCCTGTCGCTGTACGACCACACCGGCGAGCAGCGCTGGCTGGACGCGGCCGAGCAGGCCGCCGACTTCGGGGAGACGTGGTCCTATGCCTGGAACTACGAGGTGTCCTCGACCCGCCCGGCGTACGACCTGTACGGCGTGCGCGGCCAGAGCCTCATCGCGACCGGCCATTCGGGGATGGACACGTGGCATTCGAGTTCGCTGTTCGACTTCTACCGCCTCTACGAGGCCACCGGCGACGACCACTACTTCGAGTACGCGAGGCTGCTCGCCAACGAGACCAAGCTGACCACCCAGTGGCCGGGCAACCCGCTCGGTTACGCCAGAGACGGCCTGCTCGAAGAGGCGATCGGCCTGTCGGACCTGCGCTACGGCGGGGTCAATCTCTGGCTGCCGTGGAACTCCGTCGCACACGCCGAACCGCTGGCGCATCTGGAGGACGCCTACGGGACCATGGACGTCGACGACATCGACGACACCGGCGGCGAACCCGACACCGGGCAGCAGATCCGCAATCGGCACTCGGGCCTGTGCCTCGACGACTACGACTTCGGCACCGAACCCGGCGCCGAGGTCCGGCAGTGGACCTGCAACGGCCAGGACAACCAGGACTGGTTCCTGACCGACCGGGGAGGCGGCTACGTCGCCATACGCAACTCCTACAGCGACCTCTGTCTCGACGACTACGACTTCGGCACCGAACCCGGCGCCGAAGTCCGGCAGTGGACCTGCAACGGCCTGGACGTCCAGCAATGGCAGGTCGTCGACGCCGGCGGCGGCTATTCGAGATTGGTCAACCGCCACAGCGGCCTGTGCCTCGACAACTACAACTGGGGCACCGCCCCAGGATCCGAGATCAGGCAGTGGACCTGCAACGGCCAGGCCAACCAGCAATGGCAACTTTTGTAGGAACTCGCTGGAGACTGTGAAACACCCAGATCGGGGCCGCCGCCAGTGCGGCGTAGCGGTGGCCCCGGCTCTCGACTGAACCGCGCAGTACCCTCTCACAGAGCAACCGCATCATTGACGTGACGATGTACCGGGTGAACTCCGAGAAGCGTTCAGTGTCTCGTGGCGCCATCGAAGCATGGTGGACATTGCGGGATCGAACCAAGGCGTCTTGGGATACGGCTATGACTCATCGACTCGAGATCGTCCGCGCTCGCTGAAGACCCTCTCGGTCTCCTGGGGCTGCATGGATGTCGAGGGTCTGGGCAGCGACAAGGAGTTCATGCTGCATCCCGGTGGAGGCAGGCCGTGGGACTGGTGCGAGTCCGACACCCGGCACAGACCCAGGATTCAACCCGCTGACGTCCAATACCTCCTGAATCGTATCGTCGAGACGGTCATCCGCTCGCTGGGCATGGAGCGTCGTCTCGAGGTCGACCCGGCCACCGTGATGCTGCTGAACCGCCTCGGCATTCCTTACCGAGCGGCCGAGACCCGTGAGCTCGTCGAGCTGTACAACCGAGTCGCCACCGCCGATGCCGTCGGTGGTCTTTTCCGCTCCACCTGCTGACGCGATTGCCGCTGGAGGCGGATCATCAGAGGGCCTTGACGGGTCCAGCCTTCACTCCGCGATGCACATTGCCGGGGGCTAGGTGGGAGAGTTCCGCCTTCGTTGCGACTGACGCACCGGCGTGGGGCGGTGGAACGGTCATGGTTCCTGGCTGTGATTGAACATGGCTGGACACGATCAGGAGACACGTAGGCGTGGGGGAGCTCCGCCTGCCAAATACGTGCCAAAGTTCGGCACTTCGCTGCACGGCACCGCGTTACCCCCGGTAAATGCCATATTGATGAAGCCATGGTACCCGCCTGCTAAGCGGGTTTCGGTTGATAGCCGATCATGGGTTCAAATCCCATATCCTCCGCCAAAAGGCCCGTTGACCTGCGTCATGCAGAGTTGACGGGCCTTCGTCGTTCTCCGGTCTCACCCGCCCGTGTCCGGTGCCGCCCCTTGCTCAGGGTGCGCGAGGGTCGCAAAGGAATCTTCCTTGACGACGGTTCGCCTTTCCGGGCCTGCCGAGGTCGCCGATGCGGGCCGCCGGCCTTGGAGGAGCGCTTCCGGGGCCGGAGGCGTCGGGCCGTCCATGGACCGCCCGGCAGTGGAGCCGAATCCAGGACACATGCCGGCGGGGCGGTCCCGAGAACCGCGCCCTCCCCGCGGCGGGACGCGCGTCCTGACCAGGGCGAACGGACGTGACACGCTCGTGCACCGCCGATGACACGCCGCCCGCGAACGATGGGTTCCGGCAACCGACATCGTTCGAGAGGAAACCGGGATGTCATACGCGTTCCAAGCCGAGGGCCTGGTGAAGCGCTACGGCGACTTCACCGCGCTCGACGGCGTCGACCTCGCCGCCGAGGCCGGCACCGTCCTCGGCGTGCTGGGCCCCAACGGGGCCGGGAAGACCACGACCGTGCGCATCCTCGCCACGCTGCTGCGCCCCGACGCGGGGCGGGCGATCGTCGGCGGGTGCGACGTCGTCGCCGAGGCCGGCCGGGTGCGGCGCCTCATCGGGCTCACCGGGCAGTTCGCGTCCGTCGACGGCGAGCTCACCGGCACCGAGAACCTGGCGCTCATCGGGCGGCTGCTCGACTTGCGCGGCAACGAGATCCGCGCCCGCGTCAAGCGGCTCCTGGCCGACTTCGACCTGACCGAGGCCGCCAGGCGGCCCGTGAAGACCTACTCGGGCGGGATGCGCCGCCGCCTCGACCTGGCCGCGGGCCTCATGGGCCGCCCCGCGATCGTCTTCCTCGACGAGCCCACGACCGGCCTGGACCCCGCCAAACGCGAGGAGCTGTGGGGCGTGGTCCGCCGTCTCGTCGCCGACGGCACCACGGTGCTGCTCACCACCCAGTACCTGGACGAGGCCGACGCGCTCGCCGACGCGATCACGGTGATCGACCACGGCCGCGTCATCGCGGACGGCACTCCCGCCGAGCTCAAGCGCATCGTCGGCGGGCAGTCCATCGTCGTCAGACCGGCCGATGAGGCCGACCTCGACAAGTGCGGCGCGGTGCTCGCGACCGTCACCGGCCGCCGCGTCGACTCGCCCAAGCGAGGCGTCCTCAGCGTCCCGGTCGGCTCCGACGGCGACTTCACCGCCGTCGTGGGCGAACTCGACCGCGTGCGGATCGACGTCACCGAACTCGCCCTCCAGCTGCCCGACCTGGACGACGTGTTCTTCAAGCTCACCGGGCACACCGCCGCCGAAGAGACCGAGCAGGAAGCGATCGCAGCATGAGCACCGTCACCGAGACCCGCCCCGCCGACCTCCCCGTGTTCGCGCCGGTCGCCAGACGTCCCTTCGGACTCGCGCGCCACGCCGCGGCGCTGGCCCGCCGCAGCCTGATCAAGACCATGCGCAACCCCGAGCAGCTGCTCGACGTCGTGCTCCAGCCGATCCTGTTCACCGGCCTGTTCGCCTTCCTCCTCGGCGGCGCGGTGGCGGGCGGCACCGAGGCCTACCTCCAGTCCCTGGTGCCGGGCCTGTTCGTGATGCTCACCCTCATGGCCACGATGCAGTCGGGCACGAGCTTCTGCGACGACCTGAACTCGGGCCTGTTCGACCGCTTCCGCTCCATGCCGATCGGCCGCTCGGCCCCGCTCATCGGCGCGGCCGTCGGCGACGTGGTCCGCTACGTCCTCACCATCGTGGTGCTGCTCGGATTCTCGACGCTCATCGGCTTCCGCGTCGAGACCGACGCCGCCCACGCGCTGGGGGCCGCCGTGCTGGCGATCGGGCTGGCCTTCGCGTTCAGCTGGGTCTTCGTGCTGTTCGGCGCGGTCATGAGGGAACCGAGCGGAGTCCAGGGGCTGGGATTGGTGCTCGTCATGCCGTTCACGTTCGGCTCCAACCTGCTCGCGCCGACCGAGACGCTGCCTGGCTGGCTCCAGGCGTGGGTCGACGTCAACCCCGCCTCGGTCGCGATGGAGGCCTGCCGCGGGCTGCTGACCGGCGGTGACGTGACCGGCGAAGTCGTGTCGACGGTGCTGTGGAGCGTCGGGATCATCGCGGTCTTCGCGCCGCTCGCGGTGGCCGCCTACCGGCGCCGGGTCTGATCGAGCAGCGCCAGCGCCGACTCGCGGTCGCCTGCGCGAGCGGCTCCGGCGGCGGCCTCGAAGGCCGCCGCCCCGAGCCGCTCGCGCAGGGCCTCCTCGACCCTGACGGCGTCGAGGTCGGAGCGGTCGGGGGCCCCGCGCAGCCGGTCCGCCGCGCCCAGCAGCGCGGCGGCTTCGGCGTCGCGGCCCTCGGCCGCGAGCAGGGCGGCGGCCGCCACCGCGGCCTTGGCGACCACCGGCATGTCCATGGCCTCCAAGGCGTTCGCTACCGCTTCGTCGAGAAAGGACGCGGCGGCGCCCGTGTCGCCTCGCGCGATCGTCAAAAGCGCGCGGGCCCGGGCGGCGAGGACCCGCCACTGCGGCGGGATCGCCGAGGATCGCCGCGACTGGGACCCGATCGGCCATTCCGCCGCTTCGTAGTGGGCGTCCGCGTCGTCGAGGCGATGCTCCGAACGGGCGAGGTCGCCGAGCGCCAGATGCGCGTACAGGACCTGCCGCCCGGCCTGCGGGTGCTCGCCCTCGGACTCGGCGTCGTCCACGATCGCCTCGAGTTCGGCGCGGGCGGCGTCGACGCGGCCCTCCATCAGGCGCGCCCCGGCCGCGACGGTGCGGTTGCGGACGGCGGCCGTGCCCGGGGAGAGCGTGCGCTGCAAGGCGATCGCCTCTTCCAGCGCGGCGCTCCCGGCGGCGGTGTCGCCGAACATCAGGTCGGCCTGCCCGAGCCAGGCGAGCGCCTGCTGAAGGCCGAAGCGCTCGCCGACGCCGCGGAAGCCCGCCACGGCCCTGCGCAGGTCCTCGCGCATCGCGGTCATCTCCCCGCGGTCTTCGAGGGCCATCGCCCGCATGACCCGCAGCATCGCCCGCGTCCACGGATCGGGGTGGTCCAAGCGGGCGTCGATGTCGTCCAGGCTCCTGGGGTGGTCGTGGGTGAACATGTGCAGCAGCGGCTCCCCGAGCGCCAGCAGCGGGTGGTCGCGGTGGCGCCCGGCCTCGGCGACGACGCGTTCGAAGTCGGCCAGCACCTGGTCGGGCTGGAAGGTGCCGCAGCTCATCCGGTTGATGACGGCCATGCCGGTGACGACGGCGCGGGCGACCGGCTCGGCCTCGCCGGGGGTGTCGCGGGCGGTCTCGAGCCAGGCGGTGACTTCGGGGCGGGCGCCGCGCAGCATCCAGTGGACGCTCATGGCGGCCCCGATGCGCTGCGCCGTGTCGGCATCGCCCGCGGCGGCGGCGAAGTGGAGCGCGGCGAGGATGTTGTCGTGCTCGGCGTCGAGCCGGGCCATCCACTCCAGCTGGTCGCCCGCGCGCAGGTGCGGAGCGGCGCGTTCGGCCAGGTCGAGGCAGTACGCGGCGTGGGCCCCTCGGGCGTCGCCGAGCGTGTCGGCCTCGGCGAGGCGTTCGCGCCCGTACTCGCGCAGGGTTTCGAGCATGTGGAAGCGGCCGGTGCCGGTGGGGCGCAGGATCGACTTGTCCGCCAAGGCGGTCAGGGTATCGAGCGCATGGCCGAGCGCTTCGGCGGACTCGATGGTGAGGCCGCCGCCGAAGACCGAGGCGGCCTCGGCGAGGGCGCGTTCGCCGGGGTCGAGCAGGTCCCAACTCCAGGCGACGACGGCGCGGAGGGTCTGGTGGCGCGGCATCGCGGTGCGCGGACCGCCGGTGAGCAGCCGGAACCGGTCGTCGAGGCGGGCGGCGAGCTGCTCGGCCTCCAAGGCGCGCAAGCGGACGGCGGCGAGCTCGATGGCCAGCGGGAGGCCGTCGAGGCGGCGGCAGATCTCGGCGACGGCGGCGCCGTTCGATGCGTCCACGGTGAAGCCGGGCCGGACGGCGGCGGCCCGGTCGGCGAAGAGCCGTACGGCCGCCTCCGCCGGGAGCGGGCCGAGCGGGACGGCGGTCTCGCCGCCGATGAGGAGCGGTTCGCGCGAGGTGGCGAGCACGGTCAGGCCGGGGCACGACAGGAGCAGCCGCTCGGCCAGTTCGGCCGCGGCGGCGATGACGTGCTCGCAGTTGTCGAGGACGAGCAGCGCCGGACGCGAGGCGAACGTCTCGGCGAGCCGGTCGGCGGTCGCCCCCGGCAGCGGGTCGGCGCGGCCGCGCAGCTCGGGCTCGGCGGCGCCCACGGCCAGCGCCACGGCCTGCGGCACGTCGGCCGGGTCGGTGACGGAGGCCAGCTCGGCGATCCAGGCCGGCCTCTCCTGGGCGGCGGCGACGGCGGTGGCGAGCCGGGTCTTGCCGACGCCGCCCGGCCCGCACAGCGTCACCAGCCGGGAGCCGCGCAGCGCCTGTGCGAGCTGGTCGATCTCGGTCTCGCGGCCGATGAAGCTGGTGAGCGGGGCGCGGAGGTTCCCGGTGGAGCGATGGGGCCGCGCGGCCGGGGGTTCGAGGAGCGCGAGGTGGACGGCGCGCAGTTCGGCGCCGGGGTCGGCCCCGAGCTCGTCGGCCAGTCGCTCCCGCAGGGCCTCGTAGGCGGCCAGCGCCTCGGCGCCGCGTCCGGCCTCGGCCATCGTGCGGAAGAGCATGGCGTGCAGGCGTTCGCGGAGCGGATGAGCGGCGGCGTGTTCGGCGAGGGAGGCCACGAGCGCGGCGCCGTCGCCGAGCACGAGGGCGGCCTCGGCGCGGTCCTCGACGGCGGCGAGGCGCTCCTCTTCGAGCGCGGCGCGGGCGCCGACCGCTTCGGGCGCATCGGCGAGCGCGGGGCCGCGCCACAGGCCGAGGCCTTCGGTGAGCGACCGCCGGGCCGTCCCGGCGTCGCCCGACCGGAGGGCGCGGCGGCCTTCCGCCGCCATGCGATGGAAGCGGAGGGCGTCGACCGCTTCGGGTTCGACCGCGAGCCGGTACCCGCGCGGCGTGGACGCGATCGTGTCCGGCGGCAGGAGGCGGCGCAGCCGCGTGACGAGCGAGCGCACGGCGGCGGCGGGGTCGGCGGGACTCTCGTCCGGCCACAGGTCGGCGGCCAGTGCCGCCGCGCTCACCGGATCGGGCACGGCCCGGGCCAAGCGCGTGACCAGTGCCCGCAACCGGGCTCCGGCGATCGCGATCTCCCCCTCGCCCGCCACGACCTCGAGCGGCCCGAGCACGCCGACAGTGAGCGGAGGCGGCGACCGGAAGCTGGACATGCGCTCAAATATACGAACCGCGCCCGGCGTCGGCACCGGAACCGTCGTCGGCCCGCGCGGCCGCGGCCTCGGGATCGGCGGACGCCGCTCAGGCGTCGATCCGCAGTTGCGCGGTGGTCTCCGCGGCGGTTGCGGACAGTGCCTCCTCGGCGCATTCCCGGATGTACGGCGAGCGCCGGTGCGCTCTGGCGATCGTCACCAATGACAGCGCCTCGGTGAGGACGTCGTCGTTGTTGCCGTCGGGCATGCCCGTGGCGGCACTGGAGTGCGGGCCGGGCGGGTCGATGCCGTGGAGGTCGGCCAGCCGCAGCGCGATCTCGATCTCCGCGGCGATGAGCGCCAGCCGCAGCGACTCGCCGTTGAGGCCGGTCCGCTCCAGCACCGATCGGGCCGCGCCGCTCAAGTCGGGGGTCACCCGCGTGCGGATCGCGAGGTTGATGTCGAGGATCTCGATCACGCGCTGGCACAGCCGGTGGCCGATGTTCCTGACCGTGAAGCGGTCGGAGAACCGCGAACGCGGAGGCCAGTACGACATGTGCGGCGCCACCTCCAGCAGGCGCCACCACAGCGGGGACAGCTGGTGGTACGCCCGCCACATGGACAGGTGCATGCGGAGGCGGGACAGCACGGGGTGCCAGACCGGGAGGTTGAAGCCGACTATCGCCAGGAGCGCGCCCGCGGTCAGCATGAGCGGCACCAGGGACGCCATGGGGACGACCGCGCGCTCGGTCCACCAGAGGACGACGGTGACCGCCCTTGACACGCAGTAGACCAGTCCCAGGCATGCGCCGCAGGCGATGAGCCGCACCGAGGCGCGAAGCCACGGCGAATCGAGCCCTCGCGCCTGCCTGAAGCAGGTGTAGGCGAGAGCGCCGTAACCGAGCGCGATCGATGCGAGGTAGAAGAATATGAACGCGGCCACGCGCGGGTGGTGCGATTCCTCGAGCAGCAGGTGCGGTGTCGGACGGGTGACGGCGGCGGCCGCGAACAGGACCACCAGGGTGGTCACCGCTATCGCGATGGCGAGCAGCCGGAAGCGGATGGCGGTCCGGGCGCGCTCCGGGGGGCGGGTCCACTGCACGATCAGCATCTGCGCCACGATGCTGAAGGCCACATTGCATATGGCCACGAGCAGCGACGCCGAGTTGGGGTTCGGGAGCGCGGTGTTGATCCTCCCGGCCACCCCGGGCATGGCTGTGGCGAGTGCCGCGGCCATGAGCGACAGGGCGGTCACGATCGTCCACCGAGTAGGATCCTTTTTGGATCTTTGCAGCACCGACAGGTGCGGGAACACGGTCAGGATCGCGACCGCGACACAGAAGCCGAAGAGGATTTCCTTCATGGTCACCCGTTCGGAATTGTCAGCGACTCGGCAATTCTGTGGGCGGGATTCGTCGATTCATTGGAGGCGGTGGACGCCGCCGAAGGCGCGAAAAGCGATTCCATGAGAATGTACGCGGTGGTCTCGGCCTCTTGTTCTTGGCGGTCGCTGTACGTGCAGTTGCGCATCAGTGTTCGCCTTACCGTCATCGGGTCGAGGGTCGGAAACAACAGGGAGGAAACCTTAATGTCGAGTTCCTGAGAGCGGTGGTCGCAAAGCAGGTGCCCGAACTCGTGGTAGATGATGTGGAGTCGGTGCAACTGGGCCGCGTCCTGCTCGAACACGATGTAGTCGGTCGCCGTGCTCGACAGGCACAGGCCGGTCAGGTTCCCCTGACGCAGACTCATGGGCATCAGTTGCACGGTCCGGCCGGTGTGCGCCTCCCATTTGCTCAGCAGATCATCGAGGTTGTACGGCCTGACCGGGTTGAGCGCGTCGATTCTGGAACGACAGTGCCGAATGATCTTTCGATACTCTCCGTTGGAGAACCGGCTGCGAGGTATCGGCTCTCGGCGGCGGTCAGGTTCTCGAGCCATGCGCTTCTCCTGCACTGACGTGCGGTCATCGGGGCGTGGACACGAGTCTACCGGAGCTCCGCCGATTGGAGGGGCCACCGAGATCGCCGGTATTGCGGTGCGCTTCCGGCTTGCGACCTGGTCGAATGCGACTGAATGGCCGGTCGGGACGCCATTGCATACGGGCTTGGTGCCGGTGTCACCGGATTGGCCGGTGGTGCCGGTGTCGCCGGGAGTGAACGGACCGGTGTCCGGCGGTCCGGCGACGGCGGCCGGGAAATGACCGCTCCGAAATGGTCGTTCCGGGATTCGGGCGCCCCGGCGGGAATCATCGGGCGATGCGGCCGTGCGACGCTCGATATG
Source organism: Glycomyces arizonensis DSM 44726 (assembly GCF_000482705.1). Taxonomy (GTDB): domain Bacteria; phylum Actinomycetota; class Actinomycetes; order Mycobacteriales; family Micromonosporaceae; genus Glycomyces; species Glycomyces arizonensis. Next base: position 189,985 of record NZ_AXWO01000007.1, read on the forward strand.
CCTTTCTCGATCCGGTGGCCGATGCCGATCGGTCGGCGTCCGAATGAACGGGGCTAACGGTCGGTGTCGTCCTCCGACTTGTTCTCGAGCTCGCGGACCCGATCGATGATATCGGTGACTATGTGGAGCGACCGCTCGTTCAGGTCGGCGCTGCGCAGCGCGATCCTGCGCACCTCGGCGTCCTTCAGTGCCGCGAGCAGCTTCAGGTCGCGCTCGACCTCGCGTCCGAGCTCGTCGTCGAAGAAGTACGAGACGGGGATGCCGAAGAAGTGGGCGAGGGCCTCGATGTGGCGGAGCGTCGGGTTGTCCCGCTGGCCCTTGCGCAGCATCCAGATATAGCTTCCCGAGATCGGAGTGCCGCCCTCGGTGATGGCGCCCGCGACCTCGTCGTTGGTGTAGGCGTTGCCGCCGGGGGCGGAGATGGTCTCGAACAATTGATTGAGTTTGAATGCGAAGCTGCTGTCGTCTCGGCTGTGGTCTTCTGTCATGTGATCACCTGCTGTGGTTCATCCGGTGGCGGGAGGCCGGTGGGACCGGGGGAGCCGCCGCGCGAACGGCCCGGGTTCGGTCGTTCTGTTCCTTGTTGTTCGGATAGTCGCTTCCTCCCCGTTCAATCTTGGGCTTCGAGAGCGGCTTGGTCAATGGCTCTCGGGCGCGGAACGCGAGGAGGCCGCTGCGGCCCGAGGCCCGCGGCCCGCCTTCCCGGCCGCGCGATGCCGGGTGCGGGCGGCCGACGGTCGGGGCTCCTGCGCCCCACGGTGATTCGTGTGGCCGCGCAGACCGTGTGCTTCGTCGGCAAAACTGGCGTTCATTCCTCTGAGTATCCGCCGTAACAGGCTGCAAGCTGTCAAGATCCGATGCCTCCATCCTCAATTTTCACTCATGTTGATCTTAGAGTGTAAGTCTTCTCACACCAGTTGACAGCCTGGGTGGTGCGGAATATGGTCGGATCAACATGAGTTGAAATTGACTCTCTCACTGATACACGTCAGTGGAAACAGAGGAGGGGATTGATGTATCGCCCGATCCCGGCGGACGCCGTCGCAGCGATGCCGCCGAGCTCCGCCGAGGCGGTGAAGCAGCTGGCGAAGGAGATCGTGCACCGGCACGGCGACCGCCAGCTCGACACGCCGGAACTCCTGACGGACCTCGAAGTCCTGCGGCGATCCACCGACCCCGGCATCGCCTCCAAGCTGGTCGACTTCCGCCAGAACGGAACGCCGGCGGGCCTGATGCTGATCACGGGGCTGCCGGTGGACTCGCCGTTGAGCCCCACTCCCGGCAATGGACAGTTCTCCGGGGCCTGGACGGACCTCGCCGTCAGCACGGTCGCCCAGTTGGTCCTGATGAGCCACCTCGGCGACGTGATCTCCTACGCCGACGAGAAGGCGGGGCGGCTCGTGCAGGACGTCTGCCCCGTGCCCGGAGCCGAGAGCCTCCAGGAGAACTCCGGCAGCCGGCTGCTGGAACTGCACACCGAGGACGGATTCCACCCCAACATGCCGCATTTCGTGGGGCTCATGTGCCTCCGAGGCGACCACGAGGGGACGGCCTACACGCTCGGGTGCGGCATCGGCTCGGTCCTGGAGCGCCTCGACGAGGAGACGGTCGAGGCCCTGCGGCGCCCGGAGTTCCGCATCCGCTTCGCCAGCTCCTTCACCGGCGGCGAGTCCACGAAGTACTCCGATGCGATCCCCATCCTCTCCGGGCCCCGAGCGGACCCCGACCTCTGCGTCGACTTCCACGCGATGGAAGGCGACACGCTCGGCGCGAAGAAGGCGCTCGGCGTGCTGGAGGGCCTCTTCCAAGAGGCGCTGATCGGCGTGGTGCTCAAGCCGGGAGACCTGCTGGTCATCGACAACCGGCGGGCCGTCCACGGCCGCACCGCGTTCAAACCCCGCTACGACGGCACCGACCGCTGGCTCCGCCGCTGCTTCGTCGTCAACGACATCCGCCGCTCCCGCGGCCACCGCCGAGCCGGATCGAGGGTCCACCGGGAGATCTGACGGGGCTCCGCCCACCCACCGCTCACCCACCCACCGCCGAGCGACCAGAAGGAATGATCTGTGACGAATACCCAACTCCGCCAAGGCCGGCGGTGGACCGTGCTCGCCGTCCTGGGGACCTGCTTCCTCGTCGTCATGATGGACAACACGATCCTGAACGTGGCGCTGCCGACGATCCAGCGCAGTCTGTCCGCGTCGAACTCGCAGCTCCAATGGGCCGTGGACGCCTACATCCTGGTGTACGCCGCGCTGATGTTCACCGCGGGAGTGCTGGCCGACGCGCTGGGGCGGCGCCGCATCCTGGTGGTCGGACTGGTGGTGTTCGCCGTGGCCTCGGCCCTGTCGTCCTACGCGTCCACTCCTGAGGAGCTGATCGCGTGGCGGGCGGTGATGGGCCTGGGCGGCGCGGTCGTGCCGCCCGCGACACTGGCGATCATCAAGGACTCCTTCCCGTCCTCGGACCAGGGCAAGGCACTGGGCGTCTGGTCCGCGATCGGCGGCCTCTCGGTGGCCTTCGGGCCGATCCTCGGCGGCGCGCTGCTGGAGCGCTTCTGGTGGGGCTCGGTGTTCATCATCAACGTGCCGATCGTCGCCGCGTGCCTGCTGCTGATCCTGTGGCGGGTCCCCGAGTCCCGAGCCCAGACGCGGGCCCGGATGGACCTGCCGGGCCTGCTCCTCTCGGCCGCCGCGATCGCCGCCCTGGTGTACGGCATCATCCGCGGCGGCGAGACGTCCGAATGGCTCCGAGCGGACACGCTCGGCCTGATCGTCCTCGGCCTGGTGCTCGCGGTGGTCCTGGTCGCGGTGGAACGCCGGACCGCGCACCCGGCCATGGACGTGTCGCTGTTCAAGAACCCCGCCTTCACCGCCGGGACCACGAGCATCGCGATGGCGTTCTTCGCGCTGACCGGCGGCACCTTCCTGCTGGTCTTCTACATCCAGATGGTGCGCGACAACAGCCCGCTCGAACTGGGCCTGATCCTGCTCCCCGTGGCGGTGGGAAGCGTGGCCTCGGCGCTGTCCAGCGGCGCCATGTCCAAGAGCCGCGGCCCCCGGTTCACGATCACCCTGGGACTGCTCCTGCTGGCCGCCTCGCTCGCGGGGATCGCCACGGTCGGCGCCGACACCGCGCTGTGGCCCGTGGAGATCTACCTCGGCCTCGCCGGCCTCGGCATGGGATTCGTCATGGGAGCCACCACGACCCTGGTCATGCTCGTGGTCGACGCGGACAAGGCCGGATCGGGCGCCGCGGTGAACAACACCCTGCGCCAGGTCGGGGCGGCGCTCGGCGTCGCGGTGATGGGATCGCTGTACTCGGTGGTCTACCGGGACCGCTTCGACGACCTCCCCGCCTCGGGCCTGCTTCCCGACGCGGCGCACGACTCGCTGAGCGGCACGGCCACGACCGTGCAAGCCGTGTCCGAATCGCCGAACGCGCCGAGCCCGAGCGAGCTCGAATCCATCCTCAGTGGAGCGCAGGACGCCTTCATGGACGCCCAGCGGATCACCATGGCCGCGGCGGCCGCCGTACTGGTGGCCGTGGCCGTGGTGGGCATGCTCTGGCTCCCGCGCCGTCTCCCCGAACCCGAAGGCGAGCACTCGTGAACCCCCTGACCTCAGACCCGCGCTCCGAACCCCGAAGCGACGACGACTACCGGGAACGGACCTCCAGGAACACCGGATTCATCCCCGACGACGTCCAAGACCGCCTGCGCGAGGCGAACGTGCTCATCGCGGGCTGCGGCTCCATCGGCGGCGCGGCGGTGGAACCGCTCGTCCGGATGGGCGTGCGGCGGTTCGCCCTGGCCGATCCGGGCACCTACGAGCTGAACAACCTCAACCGGCAGAACGCCGGGATCGAGGACCTCGGACGCAACAAGGCCGAAGCGGCCGCCGAGCGGATCCGCGCCGTCGACCCCGACTCGCGGACCCGGGTCTGCGACCGGGGGATCACGGCGGAGAACGTCGAGGAGCTGGTCGGGGAGTCCGATGTGATCGTCGACGGCGTCGACGTGACCACCAGGCAGGGCCTGCGGGCCAAGTACCTCCTCCACGAGAGCGCCAGCAGGCACCGGCGGCCCCTGTTCACCGGATGGGACATGGCCGGCATGCAGTACGTCCGCGTCTACGACTACCGCAAGCCCTCGCCGCCGCTCGACGGGAAGGTCAAGCGCGAGGAGATGGAGGAGCTCGCGCCATGGGAACTGCTGCGCCGCATGGTCCCCATGCGGTTCGCCCCGGTCGAGATGCTCGAATTCGCCTCGCGGAACCTGGACGCCCCCGAGATCGTGTTCCCGCAGCTGGTCTACGCGGCGGACGCCTTCAGCGCCCTCAGCGCGCGAGTGACGCTGCTGCTGCTGGCGGACCAGCCCGTGCGCAAGCACCTCCTCGTCGACGTCCACCACCTGGCGCGGCCCCGAGGCGAGCGGTGGCGCTCCGCGATCCGCCGCTACTCGACGGCGGCGCGGCTCCTCGTGCGGCTGCGCACCATGAACTGACCGCGCACCTGAACTGACCGCGCACTTCGCACTGACTGCGCACCTTGAACCGACCGCGCACCGCGAACCGCTCGAACCGAATCCAGAACACGACAGCGAACGACCAGCCAAGGGAAGCCACCATGCAGAAGTTCGAATCCACCAAGCAGGCCGAAGCCGTATTCGGCTCGCTCTTCTCGATCCTCGCCGAGGACGAGGCGTTCACGTCGGCGCTGCGGGAGAACGACATGACCGTTCGTCTCCTGCACACCAAGCCCGAATGCCGGGTCTACGTCTCGGCGGACGCGGTGGAACTCGGCGAGGAGGTGCCGGAGCGGTCGACGGTCACCATCAAGATGGCCTGCGACACCGCCGACGCGCTGTGGCGGGGCGAGTTGATGATGCCCAGCGCCGTGGCGACCGGGCGGGTGCGGATCAGGGGCAAGGTGGCCAAGGTCCTCGAACTCATCCCGATCCTCCAGCCCGCCTTCGACCGCTACGCCGACATCGCCGGCGAGCACGGCATCGCCGGAGGCAAGTAGCTCCGCGCCGCCCCGCCACGATCCCACCACCACCTCGATCACTAGGAGTGATGCAATGACCTCTCAGGACGCGCAAGACCTCAACTTCGACGACTTCCCACCCGAAGTGCGGAAGTTCCGCTCCACGGTTCGCGAGTTCGCCCGCGACGAGGTCCTGCCCCGTGCCCTGAAGAACGACCAGGACGCCGCGGACGCCTTCGACTGGGACCTCGTGCAGAAGGGGCACGAGATCGGCATGACGCGGGCGATCGTCTCCAAGGAGTACGGCGGCCTCGGCGTCGGCGTGGTCGGCGTGGCGCTCGCGCTCGAGGAGATCGCCGCCGCCGATCCGGGCGTCGCCCTGACGTTCGGGGCGACCATGCTGGGCCAGGCCCCCGTCCTGCTCTCCGGCGACACCCGGCTCCAGGCGCGCTTCCTCCCGCTGTTCTCCGGCGACGACGTGGTGCTGGCCTGCAACGCGGTGACCGAGGAGGACGCGGGCACCGACCTGGTGCTGGAGCAGAGCTACCCCCACGCCAGGAACGTCACCAGCATCCGCAGGGACGGCGACGAGTACGTCCTCAACGGCAGGAAGCGGTTCATCACCAACGCCAAGGTCGCCTCCTTCGCGTCGGTGTTCGGCAACCTCGACGGCTACCCCGGCGCGACGGGCCTCACGTGCATCATGGTGCCGCTGGACAGCGCCGGGGTGACGCGCGGCGCCGTCGCCGACAAGATGGGCTACCGCAACTGCCTGGGCACCGAGATCCACTTCGACAACGTCCGCGTCCCGGTCGAGAACCTGGTGGGCGGCGAGGCCGAGGGCGGCCCGATCAACATCGCCCAGGGGAACATGGCCCGGCCGTCGGTGGCGGCCATCTCGACCGGCATCGCCCGGCACGCGCTCGAAGTCGCGCGCGAGTGGGCCGGAAGCCGCGTCCAAGGCGGCACCGAGCTGTGGAGGCACCAGATGAGCGCGCGGAAGCTGGCCGACATGGCCGCGGCGGTCGAGGCCTCGCAGCTGCTCTACCGCAGGGCCGCGCACCGCGTCGACAGCGAGCTGCCCGCCCCCGCCTACGAACCGGCCGTGGCCAAGATGTTCGCGGACCGGACCGCCATCGAGGTCGCCTCCACCGCCATGTCCCTCATGGGCGCTCGCGGCTACGTCAAGTCCTACGGCATGGAGAAGATCGTCCGGGACGCCTTCGGAAGCCGGATCTACGAGGGCACCCCCGAGGCGCTGGCGCTGACGATCACCGAGTGCCTGTACGAAGCTGGAGACGAGGATGACCCGTTCGAATAGCAGCATCGCCCTCTACCCCTCCGCCAGCGCGAAGAGCCGGTGGTTCGCGACGGAGATCATCAGGATGCACGACCGGCTGACCTTCGGCGGCCTCCTCGGCGCCATCACCGGCGATCCGCTGTTCCTCCTGCGAGGCGCGGGCGACGGCATCACCACCCTCTGCGTGCACGATTCCCAGCTGCCCGACCGCTACCGCCGGGCGCTGCTCGGGTTCCGACTGGCGAAGTTCCTGCAGATCGGGTTCATGGACCCCGAGATCGTCCACGGCTGCGGCATGCACATCGAGCCGGTGGCCGCCCTGGACGGGCCCGGCACGATCCACGGCATCTGCATCAGCGCCAGGGGCAAGATCATCGGGTACATGGCGCTGGTCGGATCGCCCGACCCCGTCCCCCGGCCGCTGGACTCGGCCGAGCGGGCGCGATTCCCCGCGGAGATGGCCCACCGGGTCGACCTGCTGGACCGCTTCGCCGCGCCCGGTATCGACACGCACCGGGTCGTGGAGATCAAGCGCCTCATACGGGACCCGAGCCTGCCGACCGGGCCGCAGACCGAACGCGTGCCCTGGCACCTGATCTTGGGGCTGGGCAGGGCCGTGCTGCAGACCGACGCGCGGCTGGTGCTGGGCGACGCCCACGAGAGCGGGGCGCTCCGGCACCTGCGGGCGCTGGGGTTCCGCGCCGTCGTCGTGGAGGGCACCGAGCCGAAGCTGGGACGGGACGAGCTGATGTGGCCGAGCTACGACCGCGACAAGCCCGCGAAGCCGTTCGTGGCGATGTTCCCCGAGGACTTCGGGGCCTATATGGACCTGATCGAGGGCGAGCTGCGCTCGCCGCACGACGGCGGCTGGCAGCGCCGGGTCGGCGTGAAGCTGGCCGCACTGGGACGAGCACAAGCGACACGAACGAAGGAACGAGCATGAGCCTGCACGACCTCTCGGCCGCCCGACTCGCGGCCGCCGTCAAGGACGACGAGATCACCCCGACGGCGCTGGTCGAACATTACGTTTCGCGCATCAAGGCCCTGGACCCGCGGCTCAACGCCTTCGTGACCGTCACCGAGGACCTCGCGTTCGAGCAGGCCGAGGAGGCCGAGAGCGAACTGCGGTCGGCCCGGGAGGAGGGCCGCGCGCTCCCGCCGCTGTTCGGCGTCCCGGTGGCGCTCAAGGACGTCGTGCGCGTCGAGTCCGTCGAGTGCACCGAGGGCTCGCTGACCCGCCGAGGCGAGGTCGCCGACATCGACGACCACGTCGTCACCAAGTTCAAGCAGGCCGGGATGCCCATCCTGGGCAAGACGAACACCCCCGAGTTCGCGCTGCCGTGCTACACCGAGAACAAGCTGGCCGCGCCGACGCGCAACCCGTGGGACACCCGGCTCACGCCCGGCGGTTCGAGCGGGGGATCGGCGGTGGCGGTCGCCGCGGGCATGGCGCCCCTCGCGCACGGGACCGACGCGGGCGGCTCGGTGCGCATCCCCGCCTCGGCCTGCGGGCTCGTCGGCCTGAAGCCGAGCCGCGGGCGCGTCTCCAAGGGGCCCATATCGCACGACCCCACTGGGATCGACACCCACGGCGTGCTGGCGCGGACGGTCGAGGACGCCATGATGACGCTGGAGGCCATGTCCGGCCTCATGCCAGGCGACACGTCGACCGCTCCCCTGTGGCCGGAGGCGGACCCGGACGCCCGCTGCCGCGTGGCGGTGATGGCCGAGCCGATGCTGCCGGGGGCGGCGCTCCACGACGAGTGCCGCGCCGCGGTGGAGCGGGCGGCCGCCCTGCTCGGCAAGCTGGGGCACTCGGTGGACGAGATGGACATGTCCAAGGACCAGGACGTCGCCGACGCCTTCCAGCGGGTGTGGTCGGTGGTGGCGGCCCGGATCGAGGTCGAGGACGACGACGAGGCGCTGCTGACGCCGTTCACCAGGTACATGCGCGAAACGGGCCGCGGCGTCTCGGCCACGACGTTCCACGCCGACCTGTGCACCTTCGCGGGCGTCGGGCAGATGATGCGGGACATGGTCTTCGCGTCCTTCGACGTCATCCTCACGCCGACCCTGGCGCAGCCGCCCGCGCCGATCGGGAGTTTCTGGTCCGATCCGGAACGGGACTTCGCGGCGATGGGGCGGTTCATGCCCTACACCCCGCTCGCCAACATGACCGGCCTGCCGTCCGTCTCGCTGCCGCTGCACTGGAACGACGACGGCGTTCCGATCGGCGTCATGCTGACGGCCGGGTACGGCGAGGAACGGCTGCTGGCCCTGCTCGGCTCCGAACTGGAGTCGATGGCGGCCGCTTCGGACCGGCACCCCGACGTCTGGTGAGGTGATTCCCTTGAACATGCCCGGCAACGAGTTCGCGGCGGAAACGGCCGAGCCGATGCGGGTGCGGGGCGGATCGACGGGAGTGCTGCTCCTGCACGGCTTCGGCGGCACGCCCGCCTCCATGCGCCCGTGGGGCGAGCACCTCGCCGAGCGCGGCTACTCGGTGAGCGTTCCACTGCTGCCCGGGCACGGGACGCACTGGCGTGAGCTCGCCGACGTCCCGTGGACGGCCTGGTACGAGACGGCCGAGGCGTCGCTGCTGGAACTGGCCGCCGAATGCGAGCGGGTCCACGTCGCGGGCCAGTCGATGGGCGGGGCGCTGGCGCTCCGACTCGCGGCGATGCGGCCGGACGAGGTCGCGTCCGTCGCATTGGTGAACCCGGCACTGGCGAACCCGAACCGGCTGCTTCCGCTCCTGCCGGTGATCCAACTGGTCATGAAGTCGATCCCGAACGACGGGCCGCTGGTGAAGAAGCCGGGGGCGGGGAGGATCAGCTACTCGCGGCTGCCGCTGCGGGCGGTCGGGACGCTGACGCGGCTCTGGAAGGACCTGGGGCCGAGGCTGCGGACCGTCCGGCAGCCCATCGTGCTGTTCAGGTCCGTGGCCGACGGCGAGTCCGGGGAGCTCTCCAGCTCGATCGTCACCGGCGCGACGTCACCGGGGCAGACCAGGGAGATCCTGCTGCACAACAGCTACCACCTCGCCTCGGTGGACTACGACGCGGAGCTGATCTTCGAGGAGTCCGCCCGTTCCTTCGACGCCGCATAGACCCGAGCCGCCGGACGCGACGCCCTCGCGTCCGGCGAGCGGGCCATGGCCGTCGTCCTCTTCCGGCCTCAACCGATGGCGAGATCGAAGATCGCCGTCTGGGACTCGAACTCCGAGATCCTCACCTGCACGGTGATCTCCCACTCGCCGCTGAGCGGCAGATTGACGACGCAGTGGTACCGGCCGGGCTCGAACTCGTGGACCATCGCGTTGAGGGGGCCGAAGTCGCGCTCGGGCAGCGTCGCGGTGACGACGGGCGGCTCCAGCGGCTCCAGCGGCTGACCGGCGGCGTCGACGAGGGCGAGCGTCAGGGTGTGCTCGCGGGCGACCTCCGTGGTCGCCTGCAACCGCGCTTCGCCGTCGCCGAGGTCCGCTTGCAGCGAGACCGGTCCCGGTGGCGCGGCGGCGGACTCCTCCCCGGTTTCCGGGGAGAGGTTCACCAGGACCCCGGTCAGCGCGATGACGGCGGCGAGGACGGCGGCCTCGCCGCGGACGGTGCGCCGCAGCCGCGAGAGCGCGGCCGGGGCGTCGCGGGCGGCGCGGACCGAGGGGACGAGCCGGTACCGGTTCCACCCGGCGAGCGCCACCGCGACGGCCACCAGACCGAGCTTGATCAGCAGCGCCCGGCCGTGGTCGGATTCGAACAGGCTCGCCCACGTCCGGTGGATCATCAGGGCCATCGCGATCCCGCTCGCGCCCAACGCGGCCACGCTGTACCCGGCCCACGTCGAGAAGCGCGCGACCACGGTCGCGGCGCGCTCGGCGCTGTCCGGTTCGCGGCGCAAGCGCATGAGGACGACCGTGAGCCCGGTGATGCCGCCGACCCAGATCGCGGCCGTGGCGAGGTGGACGCCGTCGGCGGCGACCATGAGCCAGCGCGGCCCGAAGGCCATGGAATGTCCGATGAGGACCGGTGCGAGCAGGGCCGCCGCGCTGCCGGCAAGGACCGCGGGCGCGGCCCACCGGCGGCGTCCGCGGACGCCGAGCCAGGCCGCCGCGACGCCGGCGATGGTGGCCGCGAGCCCGACGAGGGCGCCGGTCTGCACGGTGTCGCGCCAGGCGTCGAGGTCGCCGATGCGGCTGAGCGGCTCCCCGGCCGCGTCGAGCGCGCCGACGGGGACGGCCAGGGCCGCGGCGAGGATCGCGAGCGCGCCGGTGACGCGCAGGAGCCGGTGCCGGGGACGGGGCGGGGCGAGCTCGCGGGCGACGGCGGTGCGGAAGACCGCGTAACCGGCGAACAGGAGCAGCCCGAAATAGTAGGCGACGTTCACGGCCCAGGCCGCCCACGGCCGGTCGGGCTCCGTTTCGGCGTCCACCGGCGGCGGGGGCGCGGCCCCGCCGCCGACCGCGAAGGACAGGACGCCGGAGATCGGGTGCGAGTCGGCCGAGATGACCCGCCAGTTGAGGTAGTACGGGCCGTCGGCGAGTTCGGGCAGGTCGATGACGACGTCGGCGTCGCTGGCGGCGGCCGGGACCGCCGTCTCGCCGCCGTCGCCGTCGACCAGGCGCATGGCGTCGTCGACGGGTTGGACGGCCTCGTTGAAGGTGAGGGTGACCGCATCGGGGGCGGCGTCGAGGACGGCGCGGTCGGCGGGGTCGGTCGCCAGGAGGGCGGCGTGCGCCTGCGCGGGGGCGGCGGGCGCGAGTGCGATGGCGAGGGCCGCCAGGGCGAGCAGGAGTGCCCGCCCCGGCGGTCGCGTGCGGAGCCCGATCACGCCGCACGCCGTCCCTTCGCGAGCGCGAACGCGCCGAGCCCGGCGCCGATCATGCCGATGGCGAGCGCGATGTAGGTGAGCGGGTCGGTGCCCTCGTCGTCGGCGTGGTCGTCGGCGGCCTCGGCCTCGGTCGCCTCGGCGGCGGGTTCGGTGCCGGCCTCGTCGGCCGCGGTCACGGTGATCGACGGGGCGGGGGATTCGAGCTCGTCGGCGGCCTGTCCGTCGGTGGGGATCTCGATCCAGGGATGCTCGGCCTCGCCGCAGGTCTGGACGACCGGGAAGTAGAGCGTCTGGCCCGCGGTCTCCTCGGGGAGCCTGAGGGAGAGCTCGAAGGCGTCGCGCAGGCCGTCGGGCAGCGGCGTGTCCGCGGTGTAGACGATCTGGTCGACGCGCTCGGTGAGCTCGTTGCCGTGGGCGTCGGTGATCGGCTCGGGCAGGTCGACCATGACCTTCTCGACCTCCCAGTTCGGGTTGACGCTGGGGGTGACGGCGTTGATGGGCTCGGGGACCTGGACGGCGATCTGGGTGGTGGCCTCGCCGTCGCAGCCGTGGGGGACCGAGACGGTGAGCAGGGTGTAGGAGCCGGCGACGGTGTTGTCCCCGGCGATGGTGACGTGGGCGGCGGCCGGGCCGGTGGCCGCCAGGACGGCGAGCGAGGCGGCGGCGCCGACGACGGCGGTGCGCGCGAGCGCGCGGCGGGCGGTGGATCGCTGCATTGCTGGTACTGCTTTCTGTGGAAGGTCGCGGCGCTGAGGGCGCCGATGAGTCTCGCGGTGTTCGATTTTCATTGTTAAATTTATATATGTAAATATAGTTGGCTGAATGTAGAATGGGATGGTGCCGCGGCGGACGGCTGGGCAAGACGGCCGCCGCGGCACTCATGCGAACAGGCCCTGGCCGATCCAGCCGCCCTCCTCGCACCCCGGCGGGAGGACGAACACGGCCGAGCCGATCGGGACGGCGTAGTCGTTGAGCAGGTCGGCCTCGGCCAAGTGCTCCTGGATCGCGATGAACTGCCCGATGTCGGCCTGGTAGGCGATGAACACCAGGCCGGTGTCCGACTCGCCGTCCGGACCGGGGCCGTCGTCGTAGTTGTAGGAGCGGCGCAGGATCGTCTCCCCGGCCTCGATGGCGCGGCGGACGTGGGCGTTGGTCGGGATGACCGGGAGCCCCGAGTCCTCGCGCGCGTCGAGGTCGACCGGATCGTCCTCGGCCTCCCCGGTGAGCGGGGCGCCGTCGGCGATGCGGCGGCCGATCACCCGGTCCTTGCCGACCGCATCCAGCCTGTCCCACCGGTCGAGGCCGGTGCGCATGCGGCGCACGGCCATGACCGTGCCGCCCGCCAGCGCCCCGGCCTCGGGGCCGAACCAGATCGCCTCGCCGCCGTCCGCCGAGCCCGGATCCGGGTTGCTCGTCCCGTCGATCTGCCCCAGCACGTTGCGGGGCGTGCCGCCGCCTGCCGGGCGCTGGCGGAAGCCGCGCTGGGCCCAGCGGACGCCGGCGAAGGACCGGGAGTCCTTGACGAGCATCCGGATCGCGTGGCTCAGGGCCAGATCGCCCTCGCCGCACACCTGGATCAGCAGGTCGCCGCCGGACCAGGCGTCCTCCAGCCGGTCCACCGAGAACGCCGGGAGCGGCCCGGCCCCGGCCGGGACGCTCAGGCCGAGCCGGTCGAGCAGGTCGAGCCCGAACCCGAAGGTGACCGTCAGCAGCGCGGGCTCGGCGGCCAGTTCGGGGTCGGCGTCGGCCAGCGCGGCCTCGCCCTGGGTCAGGCGCGCGGCGTCGTCGGACAGCAGGCGCATGACCGCGGCGAGGCGGTCGGCGTCCACGTCGTCGTTGACGTCCAGTGCGAGCAGCACGGCCTGCGAGGGGGCGTCATCGGTGATCCCGGCCTGGTGGGCGCCGTGGAAGGGCACGGTGGTCGCGGGTGCGGCCGCGGGCTCGGTCTCGTCGGAGCCGCGGCCCAGGGCCGCCGCACCGGCGCCGACGGCGCCGAGCGCGGCGGCCCCTCCGGCGGCCCCGAGCAGTCCGCGCCGGTTCAGGCGCTGTCGCTTCGGTTCCATGCCGGGGGCCTACATGTCGCCCATGTCGCCGGGCCGGTACTCCTCGTCGCCGCCCTCGAAGTCCTTGGCGACGGCGGTGAGCTCCAGCTCGGAGCCGTCCTCGAACTCGAGGGTCACCGTCACCTCGTCTCCGGCGACGATCGGGGCGCCCAGGCCCATGAGCATGATGTGGTCGCCGCCGGGCGCGAGCTCGTGCGAGCCCTCGGCCGGGACGGTGAACCCGTCGGGGACCTCCCGCATGACCGTCGAGCCGTCCGACTCGACGACTTCGTGCAGTTCGGTCATGGCCAGGTCGCTCTCGGCCGCGACGAGGTGCGCCTCGGTGCCGGAGGCGTTCTCCAGGACGCCGAAGACGGCGCTCATGTCCTCCTCGGTCGCCTTGACCCAGGCGTCGGTGACCGTCACCGATGCGGCGGCGCTGGGCTCGGCCGCCTCGGCGGCCTGGTCGGTCTCGGGGGCCTCGCCGCCGCAGGCGGCGAGCAGGCCCGCGCTGAGCAGCGCCGCCGAGGCGGCCGCCGCACGGGCGGGGAAGGTCGTATTGGTCTTGCGCATGTTCGCTCTCGTTTCCAGATGCGAGCGCACGCTGCCGAGGCGCGGGTGAACCGCGCGTGCGACGGGTGCGTGGGCTCGCGGCGGTCGCCGCGGTGGGCGCCGCCGACGTCAGAAGGTCAGTGGGAGAAGGCGAACGCGGGCGGGCCGCGCCGTGAGGCCGCGGTGGCGAGCAGCCGCAGCACCGGCGGCGTGAGCGCCCGTTCGGTGAAGGCGCGCGGGAGGCGGGCCGGGGCGGCGCGGAACAACCGCAGCACGAGTGCCGCGGCCGCCCAGAGGACCAGCAGGTCCACGAACGCCGCGAGCGCGGCGTCCCCGCGTGCGAGCCAGACCGCGCAGACGGCCATCGCGAGGGCGTGCACCAGCAGCATCGCGGGGCTCGGCACGGCGTGCGCGAGGTGCCCGGTCGCGGCGCTGAACCACACGTGGAGCCCGGCCTGCACCAGCGCGCAGGCGGGCAGGAGCACGGCCCAGCCGCGCTGCGATCCGCCGAGGAGGTAGCCGATGGAGGCCACCGCCGCCGCGGCGGCGGCGCCGGTGCCCCACGAGACGAGGGCACCTCCGGCGGCCAAGTGCAGACCGGCGGAGACCAGGACGCAGGCGACCGCGAACACGAGGGCGCGGAACCCTCGGATGATCGGTCGGCCGATGCGCACGGAGCGATTCTCGCATAACCGACGGTGCCCCCACTGTCGGGCACCTGACTCATGCCTGCCCCGGACGCGACCTGGGGCCCTCAAGGGCCGACCGGGCCGTACACGCCCAGCACCAGGCAGGCGCCGACCGCGGCGGCCAGCGCGGCCAGCGCGGTGGCGACGAGCAGCAGCCGGGCTCCCGGCGCCCGGGGAACCGGCCCGCCCGCCCGCCACGCGCGGAGCCACCGGCCCGACCGGCGGGCGGCCGCCGCCATCAGGATCCCCCCGGCGGCCAAGGCCGCCAGTGGCAGCGCGAAGCCGAGCCACGGGTGCGCGGACGCCGAGAGGCGCGACGCCAGCATCAAGGCGGCGGTGAGCCCGAGCGCGGTGCGCCGCCACGCCAGATCGCTGCGTTCGAGTTGCAGCCCGCCGTCCGGCGGCCCGGACGGCCCGGTCGCCTTCGTCACCGGTCGGCACCGATCAGGAGCGCGACGGCGATGAGCCCACCGGCGAGCACCACCCCGACGGCGACCGGGAGGATCGCGACCGGCGAGGGGAGCGGCCGGCCGGCGCGGATGGCCCGCTCGGACCGCGCCCAGTCGATCCAGGCATGGACCGGCAGCGCGAGGCCGATCGCGACGAGCACGAGCGCGGCGATGAGCCGGAGCGTGTCCTGCAGCGGCACGGCGAGCGCCTCCAGCGCCACGCCTCCGGCGGTGAACGCCAGCGAGGTGCGGATCCAGGCCAGGAAGGTGCGCTCGTTCGCCAGCGAGAAACGCGGATCGGGCTCCTCGCCGTCCTCGAACACACGGCGCGGGAACCGGCGCTCAGCCATCGGGGGCCCCGCGCGGCGAACGCCGGTTCCTTCCCGGCGGGCGAGCGGGCGCCGACCGGGCACCGGCATGCGAGACGTGCATGAGCGGATGGTAACGCCGCTCGCCGGGCGTCCGCCCTCGCTCGCGTCGATCGCCGCGGGGCCGGGGCCGGTCAGCCGACGAGCGGGCGGCCCTCGGGGTGGCGGTACAGGCGCTTGCGGGTGCGCATCGCCAGCGACGTGGTGAACAGGACCGGCCCGATCCGGCCGCCGTACATGACGGCGATCAGCAGCCACTTCGACGGGTCGCTGAGCGAGGCGGTGATGCCGGTCGACTGGCCGACGGTCGCCGCCGCCGAGGCCACCTCGAACATGATGGGGGTCAGCGGTATGTGGGGCTCGAAGATCTGCATGAGGATGACCGCGGCGGCGTTGAGCGCGGCGTAGACCAGGGCCACCGACAGCGCCTCGCGGATGACCGGCATGCCGAGGCGCCGCTGGAACGCCGAGACGTCGGGTTCGCTGCGCACCTCCGCCCAGATCACCCACAGCAGCACGAAGAAGGTCGTCACCTTGATGCCGCCCGCCGTCGAGGCCGCGCCGCCGCCGATGAACATCAGCACGATCGACACCAGCAGCGAGTGGTCGTGCATGGCGCCGACGTCGATCGAGTTGAAGCCGCTGGTGCGCAGCACCGCCGACTGGAAGAACGCGGGAAGGAAGCGGTCGGGCCACGGGAACTGCCCGAGGGTGCCCGGGTTGGACCACTCGAAGCCCAAGAGGACGAACCAGCCGCCCAGCAGCAGGACGACCGTCCCGAGCAGGGTCATCTTGGTGTGGATCGACCAGCGCCCGCGTCCCCAGCCGCGGCGCGTCAGCTCGAACAGCACGGGCATGCCGAGGCCGCCGATGATCGTCCCGGCGCACAGCGGCAGGCTGATCCACGGGTCGGTCGCGTAGCTCATGATCGAGTCGCTGAACAGGGCGAACCCGGCGTTGTTGAAGGAGCTGACGCCGTGGAAGATGCCCATCCAGGCCGATTCGCCCCTCCCGAGGCCGTACGCCAGGTCGAACCGCAGCGCGAGGACGACGGCGATGGCGAGCTCGGTGATGAACGTGACGGTGACGGCCTTGAGCAGCACGGTCTTGACCTCGCCGATGCCGATGCCCTGGTGCAGTTCGGCGCGCGTCATCAGGCGCGACCGCAGCCCGAGTCTGCGGCCCGCCAGCAGCCCCAGGAGCGCCGCGGTGGTCATGATGCCCAGGCCGCCCAGCTGCATGCACGCCAGGATCACGGCCTGCCCGAAGCCGCTCCAGTACGTCGGGGTGTCGACGGTGATCAGGCCGGTGACGGCGACGGACGAGGTGGCGGTGAACACCGCGTCGAGGAAGCGGGTCCCGCCCGGCCCCCGGCTCGCGATCGGCAGCATCAGCAGCGCGGACGCGACGAGGATGGCGGCGGCGAAGCCGACCGGGACGATGCGGACGGGGCGGCGGGCGAAGCCTCGTATGACGGTGCGCATGGGGTTGGTGGCCGCGGCCGACCCTTCTCTCGATCAGGAAGCGCGGCACCGTGCCGCGTCAGCGGGCCGGGAGCGCCCGGCGGCTTGAGTGAACCTCCGCCGGGCGCCGTTTGCCTAGAGGGCTTGACGCCTTCCATACGCGCCGGGCGCGGATCTTGACGCGGTCTTGACGCCGCTCCGTCACGGGCGGAAGCGGTAGCCCATGCCCGGCTCGGTGAGCAGGTGGGCGGGGCGCGCGGGGTCGGCCTCCAGCTTGCGGCGCAGCTGGGCCATGTACTGGCGCAGGTAGTTCGTCTCGCGGTCGTAGGACGGGCCCCAGACGCGGTGCAGCAGTTCGCGCTGGCTGACCAGCTTCCCCGGGTTGCGCAGGAGGATCTCGACGAGCTGCCACTCGGTCGGCGTCAGGCGCACCTCCTCCCCGGCCCGGCGCACTGTCCGCGCGGCCAGGTCCACGGCGGTCTCGCCGAGGGTGACGAGGGGGGACTCGGCCTCGTCGCCGCCGCGGCGGGTCACCGCGCGGACCCGCGCCAGGAGCTCGCCGATGTCGAACGGCTTGGTCACGTAGTCGTCGGCCCCGGCGTCGAGCGCGGTGATCTTCTCGGTGCTGGCCGCCCGCCCGGACAGGACGAGGATCGGCGTCTTCGTCCAGCCGCGCAGCCCGGCGATGACCTCGCCGCCGTCCATGTCCGGCAGGCCCAGGTCGAGCACGATCAGGTCGGGCACGACGGCGGCGGCCTGGCGCAGCGCGGCGGCCCCGTCCTCGGCGGTGTGGACCTCGTAGCCGTGCGCGGCGAGGTTGATGCGCAGCGCCCGGAGGATCTGCGGTTCGTCGTCGACGACCAGGACCTTGATCATGCGGTCTCCTTGCCGGTGGCCTTCGGCAGCGTCAGGACCATCGTGAGGCCGCCGCCGGGCGTCGCCTCGGGCGCGAGCGCGCCGCCCATGGCCTCGGCCAGGCCCCTGGAGAGCGCCAGGCCGAGTCCGACGCCGGTCGAGTTGTCGCGGTCGCCGAGGCGCTGGAACGGGGTGAACATCAGCTCCCGCTCCTCGTCGGGCACGCCGGGGCCGTGGTCGCTGATCCGCAGCTGCACCCGGTCGCCGAGGGCGTTCCCGCCGACGCGCGGGGGGCGGTCCGCGGGGCTGTAGCGCAGCGCGTTGCCGATGACGTTGACGAGGATGCGCTGGAGGAGCCCGGGGTCGGCCGAGACCTCCGGCAGGTCCTCGGCGATGTCGAGCCGCACGCCCGCGGCCGCGTCCCCGAGCTCGTCGAGCGCGGTCGGCACCGCCTCGTCCAGGGCGATCGGCACCGGGATCGCGCCGAGCACCCCGGCCTCCAGGCGGCTCATGTCGAGCAGGTTGTCGACCAGGCCCGACAATCGCGCGAGCGAGGACTCGGCGGTGTCGAGCAGTTCGCCGCGCTCGTCGTCGGTGAACAGGTCCGCGGTGGAGCCGAGGCTGCTGATCGCGACGCGCGCCGAGGCCAGCGGCGTGCGCAGGTCGTGCGAGACGGCGGCGAGCAGCGCGGTGCGGAGCTTGTCGGTGTCGGTGAGCCGCTGCACGGCCGCGGCCTCGCGCTCCAGGCGCTCGCGTTCGAGCGCGGCGGCCGCGTGCATCGCGAACGCCTGGGCGACGCGCCGGTCCGAGGCCTCCAGGGTGTGGCCGCCCAGCGCCAGGGAGAGGCCGTCGCCGATCCGCACGCGGTTCTCGGCCTCGCCGGGGCTCGCGCAGGCGTCCCCGGAGCAGGCGACGACGCGCCACGACTCGGGGCCCTCGCCCGCCGCGACGCGCTCCAGGAGCGTCACCGACTCCAGGGAGAAGGTGATGCGCAGCTGTTCGAGCAGGTCGGTCAGGCCGTGGTCGCCGCGCAGCACGTTCCCGGCGAGCGTGGCGAGGGTCTGCGCCTCGGCACTCGCCCTCGCGGCGAGCCGCGCCCTGGCCGCCGAGAGGTTGACGACGCCCGCGCCGCTCAGCGCCAGCGCCACGAACACCGTCAGCTCCAGCAGCGACTCGCGGCCGGTGACCTTGAACGTGTAGTAGGGGAGGGTGAAGAGGAAGTTGAGCCCGAAGAACCCCGCCAGGGCCGCCAGCAGCGCGGGCCACATGCCGCCGGTCAGCGTGATCGCCATGACCGCCGTGAGGACGATGAGCATGGTGCTGCTCAGGGACAGCTCGCCCCGCAGCGGTTGGAGTGCGAGCACGAGCGCGGGGATGCCCACCAGCGCCAGCGCGATGCCGACCCGGCGCCGGACCGGGTCGATGACCTGCCTGCCCGCCCGGGCGGACCGCTGGGCCGCGCCCCGCTTCGGCGGCGCGTCCGAGATCGAGTCGCCCACGATCTCATGGTAAGCGCCGTCCGGGCCTTCGACGAGCGCGACGCCGCGGCTCCCGGCCGCGGGGCTCGGCGAAGCCGCCACCGGGTCGTCCGTGCGGTCGGACGCGGTGTCCGTTCGTCCCTTGTGTCAATGCTGCCCTTGACATTGACTATTGTCAATATTTATCGTTCAGGTATGAGTCGTATCATCAGACGCACGAAGCTCCTGGGCATCGTCGGCACCCTCGGTGTGGCCGCGACGATGGCCGGCTGGGCGCCCACCGTCCTCGCCGACGAACCGGAGGCCGCATCGCTCCAGGACGTCGAGTTGCAGCTGACCCCGGTCGGCACGGGGGAGTCGCCGACCTCCGGCACGGTCGGACCGGACGGTGCGCTCTGGATCGCCGAGCGGACGGGCACGATCCACGTCCTCGGCGACGAAGGACTGGGCGCGCCGGTGCTGGACATCAGCGACGAGGTGTCCACCGAAGGCGAGGGCGGCCTGCTGGGGCTCGCGTTCGACCCGTCCTTCGAGCACTTCTACATCTCGTTCACCAACCTGGACGGCGACAACGACATCGACAAGTTCGACGTCGCCGACGGGCAGCTCCAGCTCGACACCCGCCGCAGCGTGCTCACGCAGGACCAGCCGTACTCGAACCACAACGGCGGCAACATCGTGTTCGGCCCCGACGGCATGCTCTACATCGGCATCGGTGACGGCGGCAGCAGCGGCGACCCGGACGACAACGGCCAGGACCTGACCACCCTCCTCGGCAAGATCCTGCGCATCGACCCCAGCGTCGAACCGTACGCCATCCCATCGGACAACCCGTTCGTCGACGACCCGAACGCCCGGGGCGAGATCTGGGCCTACGGGCTGCGCAACCCGTGGCGGTTCTCCTTCGACGCGCTCACCGACGAGCTGTGGATCGGCGACGTCGGCCAGAACCTGCGCGAGGAGGTCGACCGGGCGCCGGCCGGCGTCGGCGGGCAGAACTACGGCTGGTCCCGGATGGAGGGCACGCTGGTGTTCTCCGGCGAGGAGCCGGCGAACCACACGCCGCCGATCTTCGAGTACGACAACGACGGGGCCCGCTGCGCGGTCACCGGCGGCTACGTCTACCGGGGCGAGGCCATCCCGGCGCTCCAGGGCGCCTACCTGTTCAGCGACTACTGCGAGGGCGACATCAGGGCCCTCGAAGTCGAGGGCGACCAGGTGGTCGAGACCAACCTCATCGACATCCCCAGCGGCGGCACCTACTCGTTCGTGCAGGGGCCCGACCTGGAGCTCTACATCCTGGACGGCAGGTTCGGGAACATCTCGCGCATCGACCCCGTCGACGACCAGACGGACCCGACCGACCCGACCACCGACCCCACGGACCCCACCACCGAACCGACCGACCCGACCACGGAGCCGACCGAAGAGGACTGCACCGCCGAGATCAAGGTCGTCAACGACTGGGGCTCGGGCTGGCAGGGCAACGTCACCGTCACCGCCACCGGCGAGGCCCTGGACGGATGGACCCTGGAGTGGACCTGGCCGGGAGACCAGGCCGTCACCAGCCACTGGAACGCGGACTTGAGTATCACGGGCTCCACGGTCACGGCCGCCGACGTGGGCTGGAACGGCAGCGTGGCCACCGGCCAGACCAGAGAGGTCTTCGGCTTCATAGGGACCGGAACCAGCGCGTCCCCAGAGGTGACCTGCACCGCGGCTTAGCGCCGGTCACCGGGCCCGCGACGCGGACCCCGACAGCCGGTGGCCGGACGAAAGCCCGGCCGCCGGCGGCACGTTGAAGCCGAGTGTCCCCGCTCGGGCGGTCGCCGGTGCCCATGCCGCCGTGTCCGGTCTCGTCGGCGACGCGGAACGGCTGGAGGTTCCCGGACTCCCTGCGCCGCAAACGGTCCGCTTTGTATCAGGACGCCCCGTCGGTCTCACGCGACGGCTGAGTGAGGAAGGTGCTGAGGCGGCGGTTGGGGTCGGCCCGGTAGAGGGTCGCCGGACGTCCGCCGTCGCGAGCCGTGCTCCTCCCCACGGGTTCCACGAAGCCGGGGATCTTGGCGACCTTCCGGTGGAAGTTCCCCGCGTCGAGCTCGACATCCCAGATGATCTCGTAGACCCGCCGCAGCTCGGACATCGTGAATTCCGCCTCGCAGAATGCTGCGGCGGCGGCCGAGTGCTCGAGCACATGGCGGGCGTGTTCCACTGCCGCTTGGAGGATGGAGTGGTGGTCGAAGGCCAGATCCTGCTTCATCGCCTCGGCGACCGATATCCAGTGGGCGTCTGAGGCGTCGCCTCCAGCGGACGGCACTATCGCCTTGGGGATCAGCGCGCTGAACGCGACGCTGACGACCCGGCTCCGGGGATCCCTCTTCGGATCCGAGTAGACCCCGATCTGATCGAGCCTGATCCTGTCCGGTGTCAGCCCTGTCTCTTCCAGGAACTCTCGCTGTGCGGCCACTTCGACGGTCTCGCCGTGCTCCAGAAACCCCCCCGGCAATGCGGGTTGTCCTTTAAAGGGTGTTTTGCCCCGGGTCACGAGAAGCACACTGAGCGAGTTGTCATGGATGGTCAGAAGAACTACGTCTGCGGCGATTTTCACTGATTCGGCCATCAGGCTCGATTCCCCCTTATTGGTGACTTGACAAGAACCGGATCGGTGCGTAGCTTGGAGACGGCACTTCCAGTCATCGGAACAATATTTAGCAATCTATCAGGAACGCGGTTTCACGCGACTCGGGATGCCATCAGCAACTCCATGCAACGCCAACCCCACCCGTATCTCACCTCTTGGAGGCCCTTGTGGACCCGTCCCCAGGGATGCCCACCAGCGTCATCGCCGCCCCGATGGGACTGGAGCACGACGCCGTCATCGACCTGCTCCCCGGCCATGAGTTCCGCGAGCAGAGCGTGAACGGCACTCTGTTCCAGATCACCGAAGTCGCAGGGGAGCATGGCACCTGGAGGCTGGTCGTCACGATGACCGGCCGACAGAACGAAATGACGGCCGCGGCCATTGAACGCACCGTCGCCACGTTCGCGCCGCGGACGCTGATCCTCGTCGGCGTGGCCGGAGGCCGCCGCACCTCGGAGGTCGGCGACGTCATCGCCGCCACCGAGGTCTACGGCTACGAAATCGGACTGGAGAGCGACGACGGCTACTTTCCTCGTGCCAGCACGCTCCGTTCGGCCCACGCGCTCGTCCAGCAGGCGCACCAGGTCTCGCGGGAGGGCACCTGGCTCGGACGGCTCCGCCTCGGAGCCGGCGACCGGATCCCCAACGTGCACCTGCGCCCGCTCGCGGCCGGAAGCAAGGTCGTGGCCAGCAACTCCTCTCCCATCGCGAAGCTGATCGATCGCCACTGCGGCGACGCCCAGGGAATCGAGATGGAGGGGTTCGGTGCGCTCGCCGCGGCCTGGATGAACCAGTCTGTCGAAGCCATGGTGATCAGGGGTGTGTCCGACCTGCTCGCCGACAAGACCAAGGCCAAGGACAGGACGGATCAGCCGCGCGCCGCCCGGAACGCCGCGGCGTTCGCGCTCGCTGTCCTTGACCGCCTGGAATCGAGCCGCGCACCGCGGCCGGGAACCGAAACCTCTCAGCAGAAGAACGACCACAGTTCAGGAGTACAGACCATGCCGAAACGGAACAGCGACGATACTCACGGGAACATCTCGGGCGGAATCCATATTGCTGGCAATGTCAATACGACGGCCATGGGGCCCCATGCGAGGGGGTTCGCTGTGGCAGTCGGCGAGCACGCGCGAGGGGTGATGTACTCCGGCGTTGACGCCGACCAGCGCCGGCTCGAACAGGCCCTCGAGCTCATCGCCGACCTGCGCGAGGCCCTTGAGGAGGAACGCGACGCCGTCGGCGACCTCCACGAGGAGATCGCCGAGAGCGTCGACGAGATCGAAGACGACATCGAGAACCGCGAGCCGGACGCGCAGGTCCACGGGAAGCTCCAACTGCTCGAAGGCCTCGTGAAACCGTTCACCGCCTTGGCGGATCTCGTCGCGAAGATCATCGCGTTCTTCGGCGGCGGCGAGTCCTAGGCGGCGGGCCCACCTCTCTCGAAGGCGGAGCGGTCCCGGGTCTCCTCAGGCCCGGGCTCGCTCGCCTTCCCTCCCCGGGCCCGCCTGCCGACGGATCCGTTCGACGAACAGGAGTCCACCGATGCCCCCCGAGTTCGACCAGTCCCCTCCCGGACCCTTCGTAAACCACGCCGATGCATTGAATGACGCGATCGGCGCGCTCGTTGTTGAAGCCACGGCTGAGAAACCCACGGGGAACCAATCGAAGGACGGCGGCTTCTATATCGAGGTCAATGGAAATGTGAACACGGCAGCCTTCGGTTCCAACCCGCAAGGTACGGCCGGAATAGTAGGGAACGGCGCAGGAGGATCCCTACAAGAAGGAAAACCGAAGAGCACCGGCCCGTGGATCGGGCCCTCCTCGGCCTCCGGCGAGCGGGATCCCAACAGGTCGGTGTTCAGGGTCTCCCGCGGCGATCTCGACGGCCGATTCGAGTTCGACGAGCGGCTCCGCACCACGACCGATGTGCTCTGGGGACTCGACCGCGTCTGGCAGCTCGCGGTGATCGCCGACCGCGCCGACTACGATCTCGCAGCCGAACTGGCCGCCTGCGAGACCAAATGCCTTCACGAGGCCCTGCGGCGGCTCGGGCTTCCGCAGCGCCGATGGCTCGGGCTCGAACTCGACGGCTTCGGGAGACCCCCTGAAGGTGCGCTCTACGAGGCCGCCGCTCTCAGTGAAGGCGCTGGTCCGGAAGACCCCGTGCCCGCCTTCGTCCTCCGAGTCAAAGAGGCACCCAGCCAGCCCAGGGCGCTGGAAGAGCTCGTCAACAGGCTGCCCCACCAGTCGCCGATCGTCGTGCAGGTGGCGGGGACCTCGCTGATGCAGTCGGTGAACGACGCTCGCAGGATCCTGGACTCCTTGAGCGGACTGGGCCTGCTCGGCCGCAATGGAGTCGCGGTCCGCGCGGACTGGGCGGGCATCGAAGCCCCCGAGGCAGTCGTGCCGATCCTGAAGAAGCTGCAGAAAGAATTGGTCGGGTTGGACAGGGCCGAAGCGGATCACGAGCTGCGCTCGCTCAGAGCGATGAGCTGCGACAAATGGCGCGGCGTGCTCAGCGCCCTGGCGAGGCACGGAACCCAAGTGCCCGACGCCTCTGCCGGCGTCGACGCGGCCTGTGCCATCGCGCTTGAGAACGACTACGACCTCGATGTCTGGATCGACTCGCTCCCCGCGGCATCGCGCAGGAATCCGGCACTGGTCGGAGCCATCGGCCACGAGGGCGTCGGCATCTTCCTTCTGGGACTGCTGCGAATCGGGGAGCTGGGACGCGACGACGACATCGTCGGCTGGGCGACGAACCCTCACCTGCGGAGGGTCGTCGGCCTCTACTTGGAGCACGCGGACGACTGGCACGACGGAGTGAGGCTCGACAAGGTCGGCAATGTGGCAATGGCCGCATTCGCCTGGAGGGCCAATCTCGTGAACAGCCGACTGCTCTCGTATGCCGATTTCCGGCGCCCACTCGGCTGGGCGGGGCTGCACCGGACTCCGCTCAGGGAAGACGTCGCCCTGCGTCTCGCCGAGCTCGACCCCGAGCTGCGCCGCTTCGTCCGCTTCGTCGGAGCGGAGGAGCTCGATGACAGCGATGATCTCGCCGAACTCCGCTCGGCCGCATGGCCCGAGCCCTCCTGACACCCTTTGAAAGGAACCGCACGTGCTTGCAGACTGGTACTTCTGCGCCTGCCGCAGAGCGAGGGCCAAAGACATCACGACCTATCTCGAATGCGTCGAGATCCTGGACGCGCCCAGCGCGGACAAGCACTCGGTGGTCACGGCGCTGGAGGTGCTGTCCCAACCGGACAAGAGCGCCTTCGCCGTCCACTCGGTGCCGCGAATCCTGGCCCTCATAGACCGTCCCGGCATCGATCGCGGCTGCGTCGAGGCCGCCCGAGCACTGCTCGAATCCGTCTGCTCCCTGGTGCAGAACGAGGGGGTTCGACGAGGCCTGCTCAAGGCGTTCAACGTCTGTATGGAATCCAAAGAGGACTATATCGCATTCAGGGTCGCTCTCGAACGGGTGCCGAGCCTGGAGCCCACGCGATTGAGCAGGTCGACCACGCCGTACGCCGACGTCACCTCGCACGTCGACTCGGCCTGCATGCTCGTGCTGCTCGGCGAGCTGGCGGCGCGGGACCGCTCGAACGCGGAGGACCTCTACAGCAATGAGGAGCGCATCACGGCGCTCGTGGACCGCGCCAGGCAAGGCGACTGCGGCCGCATGTCCTACCTGCTCGCCGCCGAACTGGCCGTGAAGCTCGAACTCGACTCGGTCGAGGCCGTCGCCGCCGAGGTCGCCATGGCAGGCGAGGGCGCGGCCGATCTCGAACCGGACCTGGTCGGCACGGTGGCGCGCCTGACCGTTCGCGACTGGATCGAGGAGGGCGAACCGCGGAAGGCCGCCGAGCGCATCGGCGTCGAAGCCGCGGTCGGCCGGTACTGGGACCGCTGGCGCAGATACGGGCCGGAACCCCGCCACGCCGAGGAACTCCGCAGGACCGTCCTGGCCCGCATGATCGGCGATCAGCCGCTTCTGGCCACGCAGCTCAAGACCGGCGCGGTGATCTGGCACCACAGCTGGTGGTGGGAGGCCGTCCACCAGATCCCCCGCGAGGCCTCGACGGTCCTCGCCACTTGGTGGAGCCCGCCCGCGGACGCGAAACCGGTTCCCGGCGAAACCGTGGCGGTCATGCCCGGCTTCGACGCCGCGCCACCGTACAAGCCGGCGCTCCTGAACGCCCTGGTCGACATCGGAGGAACGGCCGAGGCGCCGGTCGAAGTGGGTTCCGGCGAGGTCGCGGCCGAACTGAACGCGAAACTCGTCTCCCCCTGGCTCCGCCGCGAGAACGACCTGCACCGCCCGGTGTCCAAGCCTGATCCCGCAATGGGACAGTACGGCCAGTTCGGCAGCCATCTCGAACCTGTGGCGCTTCGGTCCCTGGCCTCGGCGATCACCGCCGTGGGCCTGCTCCACACTCCAGGGGCCGAGGGCCGTGAGGACTGGCTCGACCTCGTGATGCACGGCAAGGACGTCATCCTGCACAGCTGCCTCTTCGGGGCGCTCCAGCATCATCGACAGGGCAAGAAGACCGATCTCCTGCCGCTCCCGATGCTGGGACTCTCCCTCTTCGCCGAGGGGCTGCTCAACCGGATCGGACAGGGCACCGATCCCGCCGTGACGCCGGCAGAGCTCGCCGGTCATCTGACGGACAGGTTCGAAACCGACCGAGGCGAGGACGGTCCGCGCGCGCGGATGTACCGCCGATCCGGCAAACGCGCGGTGCTCTACTGGCTCCGGCTCGCCAGGTCCGGAGGCGAGGGCCGCTACCGGAGCGATCGGGGGCGGTACTGGTTCAAACCCGTGGACGACTCGCCGTCGCAGCTGGTCGTCGCCGACCTCGTGGACGACGACGCGATGCTGCATCGGAGCGAGGACCCGGACCGAAACGAGCGGATCGCCGCCGAGCTGGCGCGCCGGGACATCTACGAGCAGCTCGCTCCCCTCGGATATCCCTTGGAGGAGGACGTCTCCCTCGACTGGTTCAACCGTTTCGACGAGCTGATCAGACTCAGCCGGAAGAAGAACGGCAAGGGAAGCGAGTTCCCCGTCGTCGAACGGCGCAGTCTCCTCGCGGCCCCCGACTACGACTTCGACACCTGGGAAGAGGACATCATGCCGCGGGCCTCCGAATGGGAGGAGACCAAGGGATGGAAGGACAACGGCGGCCCCCTCATCCTGGCCACGGTGCGCCTGTGCGCGGTGCTCAGACACCGCGCCGACACCGGATCGAGGGAGGGCGCCGAATGGATCGGCGAGTGGCGCGACGCCGTCACAGCGATCAAGAACCCCGGTGAATTCCCGCAGTCGCTGCGGCACTACATGATCGAGCGAATCCTCTCCACCCCGTGGCCCTCCGACCCGAGTGTCCGGGACGACGTCGGCGAGGTCACCGACCTCGTCATCGACGCGATCCTGGAGTTCAGCGGCAACGCGGTCTGGTACTACGACAAGCTGTTCACCACGCTCACCGGCGAGGGCTTCCGCAAGGACCGCGACAAGGCCGAACTCGACCGCGTGTACTCGAGGACCGCCAAGCGCTTCCTCGCCCTGCGCGGCATGGAACCTGCCGCCGACCGAGGACCGTACGAGCTCATCGAGTCCAGGAACGCCGAGACGGCCGCCCGCTATCTCTTCAACCGGTTCCTCAGCGCCGTGAGCGAGCGCTGGCTCCCCGGCAGCCGCGCGTCCCTGGGCCGCGAGATCGCCGATGCCTTCGCCGAGGCGCTGACCCCCGAGATCATCGGGCGCATCCCCGCCACCGATGCCCTCAACGACCGCCTCCTCGCATTGGGGGCGGTCTCGGACGAGTACAGCGGTCGGCGCTGGCTGATCGCGCCGAAGGACACCGGAGCGGACATGGTGCCGGTCCCCGCGCCGGGCGCCCGGCCGGCCACCGTCCTCGGTGTGCTCGTCGACAGCCGAACCGAAGACGGCGGCGTCACGGCCCGGTTCGACTGCGGCCTGGACGAACTCGTCGAGCACCGGTTGAACGCGGAGGACCCGCGGGCGCCCGGCGACCAGTTCGAGGTGAGTCTCAGGAACGGCCGCATCGCGGAAGTGAGGCCCCTGGTCGGCCTCGGCCGCGAACGGCGCCACGGCGAGGTGCGGCCGGCCGAAGTCGCGCCGATCGACGACTTCCCCCGTTTGAGGGTCGCGGTGGAGGGAGATCCCGAATGGATGCTTCCCGAGGGTGACTCCGGCACGGCCACCTTGGTCAGGAACCGTTGGGAACCGGATGTGCTCCGGTCCCTCCAAGGCGAGGACCCGTGGACGACCTTCGTCCGATGGGACGCCGACCGCGATGCCTGGCTGCCCGTGGAGCGCTCGTCGAGCGAGCTCATCGCCAGCGAATTCGGCGGCGCCCGGACCTGGCTCTCGAGCCTGCCGGTCGTGTTCGGCGACATGACCGACCCCGAGTTCCCCGGCAGGCCGCGCAGCTGGCGGGTCGTGGTCCGGCCCGGGGAGACCTATCTGGTGCGCGGTTCGGACTGGGATGACAGGTCGCTGAGTCTCCTCACGGACAAGGCCGATGCAGAGAAGGCCGACCCGACCGGGCTGCGCGCGTCGATTCAGGTCGACCGCCGCACTGGACGCATCTCCATCGTCGAAGGCGCCGGTGACGACGGGGACTTCGACGAGCGGAATCGCCGCTGGCTCGAATTCGACCTGCCCGAGGCGTGCATCGCCCGCTTCGACGGCGATCGATGGCACCTCCCGACTGACCAGTTCGACGAGGTGCCGGAAGGGATTCCCCCACGGATCGGTGTGACGGGCATGGAGAGCACCGAATCGACCGACGACTGCCTCTGCGAGATCGAATCGGTCTGGGACGAGCGCACTGCGCGTCGCGCCGAAGTGCACGGCAAGTGGCAGAAGGGCCTCGACGGCATCAGCGACCCGCAGCTTCCCAGTGAGGAGCGCTACCTGGCGTTGACCGGGAACGAGCGGGACCGGGTAGTGCGGCTCGGAAGGATCCCCAACGCGCGAACCGCGAGGCCCTTCGTCCTCTGCGGCGTCGAAGGCAGCGATCTCCAGGTGCAGCTCCACAGCGAGACGGTCAGTCTGGCCGGCGTCGAGACCGGAGCGGGCTGGCGGAGCGGGTTCAGGACGAAGCGGCGAGCCGTCGTCGTGAAGGACGGACCGAGCAGCACGGCGGTGCCGACCTGGCGGGAAGTGCCGGAAGCGGAGCTCCACCGCGTGCTCGGCTCCGATGGCGACCACGTGCTGCGTGAAGGGCTCCGACGCATTGACGGATGCGTGGTGGAGCCGATCGGCTCCGACGAGCACGGCAGGTACTGCGGCGTCTGGTTGCGCATCGCCGAAGGCCGCGCTCCGCTCTATGTACGGATTCCCGAGCAGTACCTCGGAGCGGTGAACCGGATCGGCGACCCGGTCCGGATCCGCCGCGAAGACCATCGGTGGCTCGTCTGCGCCGAGCGGCGCATCATACGGGCACGCGCGCTGTTCGAGACGGCGGACGAGCCGGGCGAGGGCTGGATCCGGATCGGCCGCTCCCCGACCGTCGGCCGCCCGCGCGAACTGCTTCAGGACCCGCACCGCCCCGTCGTCGCGTGGCGCGGCGCGGCCGGTGCCGGAGAGACGGCGTTCGCGGGCGCCGAGCTGCGGCAGTCCGGCAAGGAGACCTGGTCCGAGGAGGGCACGAAGTACCTGAACGTGCAGGCGACGGACCGGCGGCGCAAGGCGGCCTTCTTCTCGCGCGCGCGGCAGCGGTACCTCGGGGGCCATGTCGTCGTGGACCACATCGAGCTGCGGGAGACTCGCATCGACGGCATGGTCCTGCTGCGTTCGGAGATCGTCTCGCGGCCCGCCGGAGGCGGCGGACGCCGTGCCGGCCGGATACAGCCGCCGGGTACCGAGAGCGCCCACGACGCGTGGAAGGCGCTGCTGGAAGAGAACGACGACCACCTCGTCGGCACGCTGGGGAAGGGGGGAACCCTGTTCGTTCCGCCGGTCGACACGCTCGTGCCGCAACCGGAAGGCGGCTTCGGCGACACGTTGCCGCTCAAGCCGGGCACGCGCCCGCCGGTACTCGTCAAGAACGGGTTCCCGGAGAGCCACGTCCGCGTGCGCGTGGTCCCGTACCGCAGGGGCTACGCCGCCTCGTTCGACGTGAACGATGTGAAACCGCTGACCGCGGACGAGATGTCCGAGACGCTGAACCGGCTGGGCAAAGTGAGTAAGAACGGCAAGACCTGGTTCGGCAACCGGCCCGTCTTCTACCTGGGGCGCAAGACCGTCAAGGGCCGCGAATTCCACCAGTTCTGCTGGGGACTCGGCTGGGTCGCCGACGTGGCCGCGGACCGGCTGCTCGTCGCCGGCAAGCCCGTCACCGTCAATTCGACGGCGCTCTTCCACGGCGACCGAGTGCGCGCCGCCGTATTCAAGCGGACCGAGGATCCCGAGAAGACGTCGGTCCAGATCTGGCCGAGCGACATCACGCACTACCTCGCCTCGCAGATCTACGAGGAGTCGCGCCTCGGGATCGTCCACGAAGCACTGGTCGACATCGACGAGAGCTCGGGCCGCGCCGTGGTCCGGTGCATCCGGCTCCGGGACCTGCGGTCCGGCAGGCCCGAGGGACTGGAGAAGCGACTCCACGGGCGGGCGCGGATCGGCGAGAAGTCGATCTCCGCGCTGTTCGAGCACTACTGGCACCGGGTGGAGGCCGGGGACACCGACAACCGGTTCTGGGTCAACGTCAGGGCGGACAGGGAGGTCATCAAGGACAGCCAGGGCGAAGTGCTCGGCTTCGAGTACGTCCCGCCCGTCCTCTCCAGCACGCCGGACGGCAACGGATTGCGGGTGGGCGATCACCTCTATCTCGAGGTGACCGACGTCCACCGGCAGCCGAACGACCTCCTGCTCGAATTCGGCCTGCCGCACGAGGTGCGCTCCGACCCGGATTCGGCCCTCCACGTCGCCGTCAGCAGGAGGCGGTACTCGATCCAGCACGATGCCCTGCGGCGGGAACTGGAGCGCCATGGGGGCTCGAACAGCCACCTCAACGGCGTCTCGAACGGCGGTCTCAATGGCGTTCGGATGCTCGTGAAGCTGACCAAGGCGCCGCGAAATCCGCAGACCGCCAACCGCTGGGAGGGAGCCACGAACGACCCGCCCATGCGAGAGCTGTCGACTCTCCTGTCCTTCCTGCAGCACCAAGGCGGCGCCTATAACGCGTTCCTCGGCCAAACCAAGATCGAACTGCGCCCAGGGCTGCTGTGGTCCACCAAGAGCATCGCCGGCCTCAAGGGCATTCCGCACGGATCGGTGGTGCGGTTGGCGCCTGACGGCAAACGGATCGTCGCCTCTCAGGCCGTCCCCGCGGAACAGGAGTACTTGAGCGCCCAGCGCCCGTTGATCCTGCTGCCCATGAACCCCCTCAAGAACGTGGACCTCTCTGACGTGCCGAAGGTCGAGAAGGGGTACACGGCCGCGGGGTTCCCGGGAGTCCGCCTGCTGGTCAGGCCAGACGCCGTGGACCTGCTCGCGGTCGGACACCCCAAGCTCGGAGCGGTCGGAGAAGCGGGAACCGATCGCGTCGTCGTGAAGCCGGTCGCCCGTCTGGACCGCGCGGTGGCCGCCAAGGTCGGTGACGGCCGTGAAGGGGGCGATGCCGTCCCCCTCGAACTCAGGGGCGACGGGGCGGCGCACGAGACCGCCGCACCAGAGGTGGCGTGGTCGCAGCTGGCGTTCAGGGAAGGCTCGCGGGCGGACCTGTGGCAGGCCTGCCGGCACGCGAACTGGCGCTACCACGACCTCAAGACCTTTGACCGCACAAGGGAATCGTCCGAGCGCGAGTACTACATCGCCAGGCAGGGGGGCCACAGGCTCACCGTCATGGACGAACCGGTGTTCTTCCATGAGGAACAGGGCCGCCTGACGCTCCGCTACCCGCAGGACCGACTCGCCCGCTTCGGGTACCCGGTCAACGAGCTCCTCATGGGCATGCGGAGAAACCAGGAGCGCCGGTTCACGGTGGCTGGACCGACCTCGGCGCCCTCCAAGACGGGCGGGCTCTGGGTCGAGGTCAGCCCGGGCCGCATCTTCGAGGTCCCCGGCTCCATCCTCACCGCGTCGAGCGGCGGCGACGCGCTGGGGGACCGCGTCGAATGGGCGGCGTTCGGCCCCGGCGACTCGGTGTGGCTCAAGGCGATCGCCGAGCCCGGCGAACTCGGGCGACTCGAACTGCTGGACTGGGCGCCGAACCTCCGGTCCGCCATGAGCGGTGCTTCGAGGCGAATGCTGCTCGATGTCACCGGAGCCGACCACAAGCGGGGTTGCCTGTACCTTGGGACGGTCGATCGTCCGGTGCGCTACCCGGTGGGTCCTCGTGAGCTCATGAAGTACCGGGAGGAGCCGGCGGTCTGGCTCGGCCGGGACAACACGCTCGCCTCCGCGTCCGGATCGGGTCCAGCGCCCGACGACACGGTCCTGCTCGGCCTCGATGGTGAAGGGGAGTTCCGAGTCCTCGGCCTGCCGGACGCGTCGGTGGAACTGAGTGAGGCGGACTCCCGCACCTGGCCTTTCGCCGAATGGCTGCACCGTGCCCTCGCGGACCCGGTGCTGCGCGCCGACGTCATCGCCGGGTGCGGCGGCGGGCTGCCGGTCACCGTCGAAGCGTGCGAGGACGGCGCCGTCACAGTGTCGCGGCGGTTGCAGCCGAGTAGCAGGTGGCCGAAGGGGCCGTCGAAGACGCTGATGTTCGGCCAGGCCAAGGCCCATCTCGGCGGCGGGCAGCTGATCGTGTCCCAGGGTTCGGTGCTGCGGCAGCTCCCCATCGGCGGGCTCGTCCACGGTCTCGAAGGCGAAGACATCGCACTCGTCGCCGAGCGCCTGCCGGAGACGGGGAACCTGTGGTGGCGGTCGGCACCGGGCAAGAGCGAGCCCGGCTCGGCTGAGCCCCGGTGGGGTTGGCGACCGGAGATCGAGGTGGAGATCGTCGACGGTGTCGACCGCGGCGGCAAGTGTGCCGGGCTGCTGTGCAGGGACGTCCTGACCAAGGCGCTGCACTGGATGCCGGTCGGCCAGGCCGCGTGGACGCAGGACCTGGACGCCAAGGCGCTCCGGAACTGCCTGGGTGAGAGGATCACCGTGGCGCTGCGGCCGAATCTCTCGGTCTCGATCGTCGACAGGATCGGTGCCAAGCGGCAGTTCGCCGACCTCTCGCTCGGGAGCCGCTTCGGAGCCACGCTCCGAAGCCAGCACGGGACGTCGAAGTGGCTTGCGACGACAGAGCCGTTCGGCATTCCGCTGCTCTTCAAGCCGCGCGGCCGCGGTGTCGTACCGGGCGAGCAGTGCGAGGTCGAGGTCGAGAACTACGCGGCGGTCCCCGACCGGTCCGTGGACGGTGGCATGCGGCGCACCGTGAGGGCGGTGTTCTCCGGAACCCGGACGGCGTTCATCGACCTGCCGCGATGGATGCGCTCTGCCATCGCGCACCGAGAGGAGGACAAGTCCGGGCTTCCGGACGTGGTCCTCCACAAGCGGTACGCCGATCTGGTCGGCGGCAGTATTTCCTATCAGGACGCCACGGACAGCACCGCGAGGCTGCTGCACGCGGCGGGGCTGATCCTCCGGTCGGAACCGGTGTTGGACCCGCCCGCGTTGCTGCGCGAGTGGATGCGCGAGCACGGGCGCGCCTCGTTCGACCTCAAGGCCACCGCCGAGCCCGACCTGGCGCCGATGCTCGCGGCCGTCCTCGTCTGCGATGCGGCGGAGGCGGAGGACCAGAGCCTTACCGGGACGGCGGTGCTCATGGCCTACTTCCTCGGGGTCGCCGCCACGAGGGCCCTGCACACTGAGCCGATCGTCACCGAATGGCTGGCCAGTCCCGGCGGTGTCCTCGAAGGCCCCAGAGGGCTCTGGCAGCGGCTGCGAGAGTCCATACCAAATGGATCTGGCGATAAAGGACTCAAGGGGGAAGAGCGCAGGCAGATCGCGGCGTGCTGCCGGGCGATCCTCCTGCGGCACACCGAGGTGAGGGACGATGCTTCCATCGGTGCGGTGGCACGCGGCATAACCGCGGCCCTCGGCCGACCCGAGGACGCCGAGGCGACCGTCGTGCGGGACGCCGGGATTCTCGGTCCACTGAGCGCCTTCGCGAGGGTGCTCCATCCGCGTTCGCGGCCCGCGCCGTGCCAGACGAGTCTGACGGACGACCAGCGCAAGGTGCTGCGGCTCAGCATGGCCCAGTTGGCGGAGTTCCCCTTCATAACCCCGCCGATGCGGCACCTGCACCTGCCGCAGGACCTGGTCAAGGTGCTGCTGGACCGGTTCTCGGAGAGCGTGGAAAGCGGTCCCCGAGCCGATCTCCCCTGACGGAGGACGCACGAAGCCCTTGCCCGACGGTCCCGCCGCAACGCGGCAGGACCGCCGGGCAAGGGCTCTTGTCGCAAAGGATTCCTCTTACAGGCGATTCTCGGCTCTCACTTGGCCACGGAGCCGCGGCTGCCGCGGCCGACCGAGCCGACGGTCGCGGACGCGCCGTGCCCGATCGCACCGGCGTCGATGCGGCCGTAGTTGACGATGCCGTGGTTGACGATGGTCTCGGCGAATCCGGTCAGCTGCGAGGTGTCGACCTTGTCGCCGAGGTACTCGACGACCGTGTGGAGCAGCTGCGCCTCCAGGATCTCGGTGTACTTCACCGCGTCGCGGCCCTGGAAGTAGTTGTGGAGGTGGATGTCGCTGCCCAGTTCGCGGACGGTCGCCACCGCGCCGACGTCGTCGCCGTTCCCGCCGCCGCCGGACATCGCGTTCCTGATCCCGTCGACGGCGGCTCGGGCCAGGCCGATCGGGCCGGTGATGAGCGAGAGCGGGGCGCCCGCCGCGCCGATGGCGGCGCTCAGCGCGACGCGCTTGTCCCCGGAAGGCGCATTGCGCCCGAACACGTGGTACGCCTCGCGGGTCGGCGGCAGGTTGTAGCTGTGGAATTCCATGTAGAGCGTCTCGCCCTGGATCGCGGTGTGGATGAAGATCGTGGTGACCAGTTCGCCGTCCCACGAGGACGCCTGGCAGACCAGGTAGTGTCGAGCGGCGCTGGTCGGGTCCGCCTGGATGCCGGCGACCGAGTCCGGCAGGTTGTCTCTGCGGAGTTGGCGCAGGAAGTGCGCGGGCGCGGAGGTGTCGACGCCCGAGACGTAGACCCGGTCGGCCAGTTCGAGTCCGGGCAGGTGGCGGGAGTGGCCGCGGTCGGCCGCCAGTGCGCTGACGGCGTCGCGGATGTGGTCGTTGAGAGCCGAGGAGCTGAAGTGCGGCCAGACCGGGTCGGCCTGGGTCTCCGCGCCGTTCTTCGGGCGCATGGGCATGGCGAACTGCCACGTCGCTATCGACCTGCCCGCGCCGACGAACGGCTTGCGGTAGGCGCTGTAGTTGACGACCTCGGCATTGCCCTGCCGGCTGCTGATGGTCCTGAGCCGGTCGTCGAGGTACGGCTCGCCCCTGTCTTCGTCGATGCGGTTGATCCAGACCCCGCGCATCCCTCCGAAAGCGGCGGTGGCGACGGTCAGGGAGATCAGCAGGATCCAGAGCCCGGCGACGCGGCCGCCGCTCGCCCCAGTGGGGTAGAACAGCGCCTGGATGATCGGCTCGGCGAAGAAGGTGAGTGCGACCAGGGCCGAGCCGCCGATGAGGAGCTGGACGATGGTGAGGTCCTCGTTGTTCTCTCCCGCCGCGTGCTGCACACTCCAGCCGACCAGGGCCCAGATGAACAGGAACAGCAGCATTCCCGGATGGAGGAGCGCGCTGAGCGTGGTGAAGACGATCAGGACGGCGACGCCGGTGGTGAGGAAGTGCTGGCCGAGCTCGCGGCCGCGCGCGGTTCTCGCGTGGCTCAGCACCAGTGCGGTGTTCACTCCCGGGCTGGGGGCGAGCGCCCGGTCGGGGCGGTGGTAGATCTCGTTCATGATCTTGTCCCGGAAGGACTTGTCGAGGTGGGCACCGGCGCACAGGTGCTTCGCGACCGCGCTCTTGTCGGGATCGAGCCTGTGCGGTGGAGCTTGCGGTGAGGCCTGCTTCGGAACGTCGTGCATGGCGGAGCGTCTCGCTTTCGTTTTCAGGCGCACTTCGTCACGGGCTCAGCGGTGGAGCATTCGGCGCTGGAGACCCCGAACGGGGGAGCCGACGAATCCAGTCGGCCCCAGGATGTGCGCGGAGATCGATGAAGGGGTGTGGAGTTGAAAGAAAGGCGGTGACGGAC
Organism: Glycomyces arizonensis DSM 44726; assembly: GCF_000482705.1. Classification (GTDB taxonomy): domain Bacteria; phylum Actinomycetota; class Actinomycetes; order Mycobacteriales; family Micromonosporaceae; genus Glycomyces; species Glycomyces arizonensis. The sequence continues at coordinate 225,869 of NZ_AXWO01000007.1, forward strand.
AGTGCCGTCTGATGCCAACTTACTGCATATTGTATAAATGACTGTAATTGGTAAGCCGACTGTACCCATCGCGCGAGTTTTTGTCAACTAATCAATAAGCGGCGATTCTCCGAAAGGTCCGACGCCGGACGCGAGACGGCCGCCATGATCGCCGCCGCTGCGAGGCAGCGGCGATCATGGCGGCCGTTGAAGTGAGCGCCGGAAGGACACCGGCGGCTGATTCCGGTCAGGCGGACGGCCCCTGTTCGCACGCGTGGCCGTTCGGGATCTGGGCGTGGACGTCTATGTAGCGCGGGCGGTAGTTGTCCACCTCTTCGTACAGGTCTCCCGAGTCGAAGCTGTTGACGTTGTACGTCACCAGCAGCCGGTTCCCGCTTCCCAGCTCCGGGTGCGCCTTCGCGTTGTACGTGAAGACGTTCCCGCCGGTCTCCGGCGTCTCGTACAGCACCGTCTTGCCCGTGTACGGCCCCTCGATGTCCTTGCTCCGGTACATCACGATCTCGGCGCTGAGCGGCTCCGTCGCGTCGCCGGTGACGAGCGTGAACCTGCCCTGGTAGCGCGAGACGCTGAACTCGTTCGAGACGCCTTCGAGGATCCTGGACGATCCGTCCGGGTCGCCGGTCCACTTGCCGCCCGCGAAGTACTGCCAGTCCGCCGTGGTGAGGGAGCCCGTGGGCACTCGGGCCAGGTGGGCGTACTTCTCGCTCTGGAGGTCCTCCACCCCAAAGACGTAGGTGTAGTCCTCGTCCTCGTAGATCGCCGCGCCCCAGTTGATCTCGGAGTCCGGCAGTTCCTCGATCCCCTCAAGGCTCATGTCGTCGGTGTCGAAGGTCGCCACGGCGTTGCCCGCGAACGCGAAGTCGAAGACGCCGTCTCCGGTCTTCTCGAACTCCAGGAGCATGACGTGGAGCCGATCGCCCTCCACCGTTCCGTCTCCGAACCAGTACCAGTTCTGGGATTCGCCCGCGCCCTCCACCTTCGCCAGGGACTCGGGGGCCTCCTCCGTGCCTCCCGTGTGCGTGGTGAGCTCGCCTTCGTCGTCCACGATGATCGAGTTGTGGATGAACGGCGAGTCCAGCGGCCTGCCGTGGTCCTCGTCGACCTCGCCGAGGAACGTGTCCGAGTACAGCCACGCCACCGAGCCGTCCGGCAGCGGGATGCTGTACGCGGAGTCGGCGCCCGTCCAGCGCCCCGCGGTGTCGCCGTACGTGCCGAAGCGCTCGGTCAGTTCGGTGTTGACGTCCGCCGAGACGCGCGGCTCGCATCCCGGTGCGGCCTGGGCGGCGGCGGGGACGGCCGCGAGTCCCATGAGGAGGGATGCGGCGAGGGTCGTCGTTCGGCGGATCATGTTCGGTTCCTTTCGGTCACGGTGCCGTCCGCGTGCACGTCGACCAGGCGCTCGCCCAGTCGCAGCCCGCGAAGCACCGCTTCGGGGTCGAGGTCGGCGACGCATGCTCTGGTCGTGTCCCATTGGGCCGAGCCCACCTTCGGGTCCACCCCGAAGAACGACTCGATCACCAGGGCCACATAGGAACCGGCCGAGGAACAGGACCAGTCGATGATGTACGGCAGCTGCGGCGGCGCCTTGCGCGCGCCGCCGCCCACAGTGGGCATCGCTTCCTCGGTGAAGTGCGCCTGCGCGGGCGGCCCCTGGTTCGCGGAGCGGGCGAGCCCCGGGAGCCAGTCGGCGGCCACCGACGAGGCGCCCAGCGCCACGAGGGAGCGCGCCGCGTCGGCGGGCCACGCGGGATAGGCGCCGTTCCACTGGTGGTCGGGGCGCACGCTGAAGCTCGCGTCGGGGTCCCGTGGGGACAGCGAGCGCAGCCAGGTCTCTGTTTGCAGCTCGCGCTTGTAGAAGTCCACCATCTCTTGACGCGTCGTCGCGTCGAGGTCGTCGGCGATCGTGGTGCCCACGATGCTGAAGTCGTAGACGTGGCGCACCGGCACCCGCGTGCCGTCCGGCTGCCTCGCGGCGAAGTGCCCGGTGCCCGGCTCGTAGAGGTCGGTCACGGCCTCCACCAGCGCGTCGGCCTCGGCCGCGAGCGCCTTGGCGCCGTCGGCGTCGCCGCGGGCGGTGAGGATCTGGGCCACCGTGCGCATGCTCCACACGTTCGCCGCATTGAGGCTCGCGACCTCGTGCGTGTAGGAGCTCACGCATTCGAGCAGGTTGTCGATCTCGCCGTAGTCGGCGAGCGGCGACGCACCGCGCAGCCCCTGCCACGCCAGCGCCCAGTTCCGCAGGTGCTCGACCACCGGGCGCCCACCGGGAGCCTCGTCGAGCAGGTCGGCATCGCCGGTGAACCTGACGTAGTCGTGCACGAGCCTGGTCATCGCGTAGTCGTTGACCGAGTACCAGCGCCCGACCGGCCCGCCGGTGAGCGAGGACGTGCCGAAGTGCGTGTGGATGTCGGAGGCGATCCAGTGCCGCAGCTGGCGCCGCATGGCCTCCGGGTCGAGCAGCGCGTGCGTGATGGAGCTGAGGCTGTAGTCCCAGATGAACGTCGTGGTGGCCCAGTAGTTGGGCATCAGCGTGTCGTAGCTGCGCCCCAGGACGTTGCCCGCGAAGTCGCGCCGGAACCAGATGACGCCGAGCACGCCCCACCAGTACAGGCGCCGCAGCGGCTCCGAGGTGGTCTGCAATACGGGCAGATGCCCGGAGAACTCGCCGTTGCCCGGCCGGAACGCCGCGTCCAGCTGGGCGTTCCAGAACGACTCGGCGGCCGCGACCGCGGCCGGGACGTCCGCCGCGACGGCCTCGAAGACCGCCGCGGCCTCGTCTTGGGAGGCACCTACGGCGTGGACGTAGCCGAACCGCGCCGTCTCGCCCGGAGCGACGTCAAGGCGGACGGTCACCTCGCCGCCCCGCTCGATGCCGCCGATGCCTTCGTCGTGCTCGGCGGTGGCCGGTGCGATGCCCGAGAGCCGCACGTCGGCCTCGGTGTCCACTCCCTGCACGCTCCAGGCCGTTTCCGGCCTGTTCCTGAAGACCAGGCGTGACGGTGCCGCCTCGGCGGCGTTGGGTTCGGACGGGGATTCGGCGTCGAGCCAGGCGTCTTCGGATCTCGCCGCCCCGGCCGTGAGCGAGAGCGTCACCGGCACCGTGCGGTGTTCTTTCCCGGTGTTGGTGACGTTCACATCGATGGCCACTGCGGTCTTGGTCGGAACGCAGACCGTTGTGGTCTTCAGTTCCAGGTCCGGCAGCGACACGCTCCGGCGCACCCTGTCGGGGCGCCACTCGTGCGTGATCGGGGCCCCGTACGACTCCACCAGGCGTCCGTCCACGAAGCACACCGCCGTGCGGGTGAGCCCCTGCGATACCGGCGGGAACGTCACCGCGCTGACCGCGGTGAGGTCGTGGTCGACCCTGGCCGTGCCCAGGAAGTTCGTCAGACCGCTGGGCGCGATCATGTCGTCGTAGTGGTGCGTGACCGCGTCGGCGGCGAGGTCGTCGACGGTGGGAATCAGACGCATGTGGACTCCTAATACTGGCCGAGGGCCAGGCCGCGGGAGAAGAACTTCTGCGTGCACAGGAACAGCACGACCGTGGGCAGCGAGACGAGCAGGCCGCCCGCGAGCACGGTCGACATCTGCGCGCCGCCGTACGTGCTCTGCATCCCGGCGAGGCTGGTCACGATCGGCCGCACGGTGTCGGACTGGCTCAGGACCAGCCCGAGCAGGAAGTCGTTCCAGATGAACGTGGCCTGCAGGATGAAGATCGCCACCAGCGCGCTGGAGGCCATCGGCAGGTACACCCGGAAGAAGATGCGCCCCGTCGACGCCCCGTCGAGCACGGACGCCTCGAAGACGTTGTGCGCGATGCCGGTGAAGAAGTTGCGCATCACGAACGCCGAGAACGGGATCGAGATCGCCGTGTACACCAGGATCATGCCGAGCCTGGTGTCGAACAGGTTCATGCGCGAGTAGGCGTCGAACAGCGGCAGCAGGATCATCTGGAGCGGGAAGACGGTGCCGCCGAAGATCGCGACGAACCAGGCGAAGCCGTGCCGCAGCCGCAGCGCGACGATCGCGAACCCGGCGGCGGCGCCGACCAGGACCGCGATCACCGGCGAGACGACCGCGTACACCAGGGTGCTCAGGACGCTGTCGGCGAGCCCGGACAGCCGCATGGCCTCGCCGATGTTGGACAGCAGCGAGAAGTCGGTGGGCCGCCACGAATGAGTGGTGGTGAACGTCTCGGGCGCCTTCGCGGCGTTGATGATCAGCAGGTACACCGGGATCAGCCAGAGCAGTCCGAGGACGGCCAGGACGGCGGTGCGGATGACTCTTGCGGTGCTCTTGAACGGCGGCGCTGTGCTTTTGGAAGGCATGGTCTCACCCCTCGTGCTTGCTGGACAGCTGCTGGCGCAGGTAGAGGATCGCGGCGGCGAGCGTCACGATCGTGAGGAACACGGCGATCGCCGAGCCGAGACCGTACTCGCTGTTCACGAAGGTCTCCTTGTACATCGTCAGCGCGAGCGTCTCGGAGTCGCGCCCCGGCCCGCCCTTGGTCATGCCCTGCACGATGTCGAAGGTCTTCAAGCTCGCGACGATCGAGAGGCCGACGACGACCGCCGTCAGCGGCCGCAGCATCGGCCACAGGATGCTGCGGAAGAGGCGGAAGCCGCCCGCGCCGTCGATCCGCGCCGCCTCCAGCGGCTCCTTCGGGATCGACTGGAGGCCGATCGTGAACAGCAGCGCGTTCACGCCCACGCCCTGCCAGGCGGTCGCGAGGATCATCACGACGGTGTTGAGCGGCGCGTCGACGAGCCAGCGCGGCGTGTCACTGAACCCGAAGGCGCCGAGCGCCTGGTCGAGCGCGCCGCCGGAGCCGAGGATGAACGACCAGATCACGGCGACCCCGATGCCCGAGACCGCGTACGGGATGAGGAACGGCAGCCGCAGCCACGTCCCGCCCTTGAGGTTCCAGGTGAGCAGGGCGATGCCGAGCCCGATCCCGACGGGGACGAGCAGGGTGCCGCCCACCCACAGCAGCGTGTTGAGCACCGAGCCGAGGAACGCCGGGTCGTCGAACATCTCGACGTAGTTCTCGACCCCGATCCACTCGGGGTCGCCCAGGCCGTTGTACTCGGTGAAGCTGATGAAGGTCGTCCACAGCAGCGGCACGTAGAGCAGCACCGCCACGCCGAGCACGCCCGGGGCGATGAACCCCCGGGCGGACCAGTGGTAGGGGTCCTTGGCGGCCTTCGGTCTCGTGGCCTTGTCGGACGTCATCGGGCGCTACTCCTGTTCGGCCCAGTAGTCGTCGGCCTCGGCCTGGATGGTCTCAAGGAACGGCATCGGGTCGCCCGGGTTGGCGATGAAGGCGCCGAACTGCTCCAGCGCGACGGTGAGGATCGGCGTGGGCGTCGCCTCGTAGTACCGGTCGTAGAGCTGGTAGTCGTCGCTCGCAACGGTGGTGCCGAGCTCTTCGAGCATCGGGTCGGCGACGGTGGCCTTCGGGTTGAACGCGACGTCGCCGCGCGCCTCGCTCCAGGCGGTCTGCGCCTCGGGGGACATCCACCACTCCGAGTAGGTCAGGCCGAGCGTCTTCTGCGAGGAGTTCTCGGCCACGCACAGCGGCCCCGACTCGACGGCCACCGGCGTCTGCTCCAGGTCCGGGTTCGTCGCGGGGATCACGAACATGTCGTAGTCCTCGCCCGAGACCATCCCGGCCCCGTCGAGCGAGCCGTTGAAGAACGAGCCGAAGTTGATCATCGCGTAGTCGCCCTGCTTGAGGCCCACGGCCGGGTCGGTGGTGCTGCCCGCGTCCGAGAACCAGCCGGCCTCCTCCTGGTCGAGCCAGGTCTCCATGATGTCGACGATGCGCGGGTCGGTGTACTTCACCTCGCCGGTCGAGAGGCCCTCGTAGAGCTCGGGGTCGGTGCCCGCGACCATCTGCTGGAACCACTGGAAGGTGAACAGCGTGCTGGTCTGGTAGTACGGCGTGATCCCGGCGCCGGTGAGCCGCTCGGCGATCGAGTTGAGCTCGGCCCATGTCGTGGGCTCTTCGATGCCCTGCTCCGCGAAGATGTTCTTGTTGTAGTACATCACCCAGTAGGCGATATTCATCGGCACGCAGTACTGCTTGCCGTCGTAGGTGTACGTCTCGCGCAGGTCGGTCGAGACCCAGCCGGAGTCGACGGCCTTCGTCCAGATGTCGGTGGTCTCCGCGATGAGGTCCTCCTCGACGAGCTCGGCGAGCGAGGGCCCGGTCTGCCAGGTGAACAGGCCCGGGCTCTTGTCGGTGCGGAAGGACTGCCGGACGAACGCGTCGTACTGCTCGGCGTCGGAGTAGCCGGTGGTGTTCAAGGTGATGTCGGCGCGGGACTCGCTGGCGGCGTTCAGCTCGTCGAAGTCCGGCTCCCACGCGGCCTTGTTGGTGTAGAAGTCGAGCGTGCCCGTCGTCGCGCCGTCGTCCTCGCCTCCGCCGCCGCACGAGGCGAGCAGCATGGAGGCACTGGCGGCGGCCGCGACGACGAGGGGGATCTTCCTTGATCGCATTCCGAACTCCTTTGTTCTCGGTCTTCTCAAGGGGCTGTTCAGTTGTCGCCGGTGCGGGTGCCGCGGACCGAGGCCTTCACGGTCGCGAACCGCTCGCTCCGCGAGCGGGCCGTGCGTCTGATGACGTACGGGCCGACGGAGGCCGGGACGATGAACGTCTCGGCGTAGTGGATCTCGTAGGGCTCGAACGCGCCGGTGGGGCTCGCGACCTCGACCTCGTCGCCCTCGACGAGGTTGAGCACGTTGACGGTGCCCTCGGTGTCGTGGGCGGCCTCGTCGGCGAACCAGTGGCGGCGCACCTCGATGAACTCCAGCTCGTGCAGGCCGGTGCGCTCCTCGACGACGCCGTCCTCTTGGGACACTGTTTCGACCCGGCCCACCAGGTTCGACTCGGTCCAGGCCGTGTCCCGCTCCCAGGCGAGGTTCCGCTCGCCGTGGTCGAGGTGGACGGGCCGGGGGACGCCGTCGAGTCCGAGGCGGCCCCAGTCCCAGAGCTTGAAGGTGAAGATGAACGGGGTCGCCGAGATCTCCAGGACCATCGAGTTCGCGCCCGAGCTGTGGATGGTGCCCGCGGGGATGAGGAAGTGGTCGTGCTTCTTGGCGGGGAAGGCGTTGACGTACTTCTCGGCGTCGAAGGGCCGCTCGCCGGTCTCGGCGACGCGCAGGTCCTCCAGCATCGCCTCCCGGTCGACGCCGTCCTTGGTGCCGAGGTAGACCACGGCGTCCTCGCCGGCGTCGAGCATGTAGTACGACTCGTCCTGCGTGTAGTGCATGCCGAACGTCTGCTGGATGTAGTCGGTGAGCGGGTGCACCTGGAGGGAGAGGTTGCCGCCCTCCATCGTGTCGAGGAAGTCGAAGCGGATGGGGAACTCGGCGCCGAAGCGCGCGTAGGTCCGCTCGCCGAGCAGCGCCTTCGGCTGGGTGAACACCAAATCCAGCGACGGGAGCTCGACGACCGCGCCGCCGGAGTCCTCCAGCAGCAGCGAGTTCTCCTCGGGGACGCAGTCGAAGCACCACGCGTAGTTCGGCGGCCCGTCGGGCAGGTCGAGCTTGCGCTTCATCCACTGCCCGCCCCACACGCCGGGGTCGAAGAACGGGACGACGCGGAACGGGCGGTGCGCGGCGCCCTCGATCGCGGCGCGGAAGGCGTCGCCGGTGATCATCCCGGCCTCGCGGGAGACCGGCTCGGCCGCGCCGATCGCGTTGGCGTCCAGGACGAAGTCGACGCGGTCGAACAGGGTCCGCTTGTGGCGGTCGGCCGCGCGCCACTCCACGAAGAAGCCGCGCTTGTACTTGCGCAGCTGGTCTTCGCCGGGGTTCTCGGCGCGCCAGTTCGTGGCCCCGGCCCGCTGGCGCATCTGGATCTCCCAGCGGGCCATGTCGGCGAGCACGAGCGCGTACGGCGCGCCGGTGCGGCGGGCGGCGAGGTCGGCGCCCCAGCCGATCAGGACCACGGGCCGACCTGCGCCCTCGACCTCGACGGCGAGCTTGTCGAGCCGCTCGGCGTCGTAGAAGGACTCGACCCCGGCGTGGGAGAGGACGCCGAAGACGCGATCGTCGGTGAGGTTGTCGGCGATGCGCTCGTCGATCCGCTCGATCGGGAGCGCGGCGGCCTCCTCGACGTCGACGAGGTGCCACTCCGGCAGCGCCTCGGCGACGGCCTCGGCGATGCGCGGGAGGTCGGCGCCGGGGTAGGCGTCGACGACGAGCAGCGGCGCTCGCCCGGCGGCCCGCTCGGTGGCGAGGTCGGCGGCGGCGGTCCAGGCCGCGGCGCCGGTGAGCACGCGGGCGCCTGAGGGCAGCGGCACGGTCGGCCGCTTCACGTAGCGTCCTGTCTCGGTGTTGGACGAACTAGCGGACACGTGCGCTCCTTCTGGGGTGGTCGTCGGCGAGGACGGGGAGTCCGCGCGATGATCTTGTGTTTGGTAACGTTACCAACAACGGACGCGATTATGCAAATTCCCCGCTCAAGCGGTGTTTTCTCAGGGAGATTCGATGGTCACGGGCAGTTCGACGGTCTTGGCCTCGGCGGCCGAGCCGTCGTCGAGTCTCGCGAACAAGAGCGTCGCGGCCTCCCGGCCGAGCAGGCGCGCGTCGTGGTCGATGACGGTCACCGGCACCGGCATGAGCTCGGAGAGCTCGAAGTCGTCGAAGCTCACCACGGCCGGATGCGGCGAGGGCAGCCCCCGGCGGATCCGCCGCCCGATCTCGCGCATCACGCCGATCGTGTTGCGGTTGTTCGCGCTGAAGATCGCCGTCGGCGGCTCGTCGAGGTCGAGGATCGCCCTGGCGGCCCGGCTCGCCGCGGACACGTCCTGCTGGTCCCGCGCGATGATCGCCGGGACGATCGGCGCCCCGCGCTCCAGCATCGCCCGCTCGTACCCGCGGTAGCGGCGCGCCCCGGTGAACACCGAGCTGCGGTTGCCCAGGAACCCGATGCGCGTGTGCCCGGCGTCCAGGAGCGAGACCGTGCCTCGGTAGGCGCCGCCGACGTCGTCGACCAGCACCGTGTCGACGTCCAGGCCCGGCACCCGACGCGAGGCGAGCACGAGCGGGACGTCGCCGAGGCGCTCGGGCCGCAGGTGCGCCGCGTCGCCGGTCGTCGGCACGAGGACGAGCCCGTCGACCTGCCGCCCGATGAAGTCGCTCACCAGCTGCCGCTCGCGCGCGGCGTCCTCGCCGGTGTTGCCGAGGATGATGCGCCGGCCGTGCTCGGCCGCCACCTCCTCCACGCCGAGCGCGAACTCGCCGTAGTAGGGGTTGGCCAGGTTCGTGATCGCGACGCCGACGAGGCCGCTCGGCTGCCCCGGACGCAGGCTCCGCGCGTTCTCGTTGCGGTAGTAGCCGAGTTCGCGGACGGCCGCCATCACGCGCTCCTGCACGTCCGGGCGCACGTTCCGGCCCCCGGCCAGCGTGCGCGAGACGGTCATCGGGCTCACCCCGGCGCGGCCGGCGACCTCTTTGATCGTCGGCTGGCGCGCCCCTCGGGATGTCGACATGCCCGCCCTCCTCCGCTTCGTGCGCCAATCCTATGCGAACACTGAGGCGGCCGCACGCGACGGCCGAGCGCACGTGACGGCCCGGGCATGGCGGCGATCGCCGCCGATGCGGCAAGATGGCACGCGTGCGAATACGGTTGCTCGGCCCCTTCGAAGTCCAAGGCGACGACGGCGCGGCGGTGGCGGTGCCCGGCGCCCGCATGCGCGCGCTGCTGGCGGCGCTCGCCCTCGAACCCGGCCGGATCGTCCAGCGCTCGCGGCTGGTCGACTGGGTCTGGGGCGACGAGCCCCCCGCCGACGAGGCGAACGCCCTCCAGGTCCTGGTCTCCCGGCTCCGCAAGGCGCTGCCGGAGGGCTCGATCGAGGCGAAGTCCGGCGGCTACCGGCTCGCCGCCGACGAAGACGACGTGGATATAAGCCGGTTCGAGCGCCTCGTCGCCCGCGCCCGCGGCGCCGAGGACCCCGAGCGGGCGGAGTTGCTGCGATCGGCGCTCGACGAGTGGCGCGGCGAGCCCATGGAGGGCATCGCGCTCCTGGGCAGCCGCGCGTTCGACGCCGCCGTGGTGCGGCTGGGCGAGCGCCGCGTCGCCGTGCTCGCCGACCGCGTGGACGCCGAGGTCCGCCTCGGCCGCGGCGCCGACCTGGTCGCCGAACTGACCGACCTGGTGGCGAGGCACCCGCTGCGGGAGGGCTTCGCCGCCGCCTTGATGCGCGCCCTCGCCGAGTCCGGCCGGGGCGCCGAGGCGCTGACGGTGTACCGGCAGCTGTCCGAGCGCCTGGCCGACGAGCTGGGCACCGACCCCTCGGCCGAGCTGTCGGCCCTGCACACCGCGCTGCTGCGCGGCGAGATCGGCGGCCGTCCGCGGCACCACCGGACGAACCTGCGCGCCGAGCTGACCGCGTTCGTCGGCAAGGAGGACGACGTCGCCGCGCTCGCCGAGCTCGCCACCGCGCACCGGCTGGTGACGTTGACCGGCGCGGGCGGCTCGGGCAAGACCAGGCTCGCCGCCGAGACCGCGCGGACGATGCTCGCGGACCTGCCCGACGGCGCGTGGCTCGTGGAACTGGCCCCGCTGCACGAGAGCGGCGAGCTCGCCCAGGCCGTGCTCACCGCGATCGGCCTGCGCGACCAGTCCGTCCCCGGCGAGGCCGCGGGCGGGGACGCCGTGGACCGGCTCGTCGCCGCCGTCCGCGACCGCGCGATGCTGCTGGTCCTCGACAACTGCGAGCACATGATCGAGGAGGCCTCCGCCTTCGCCGACCGGCTCCTGGGCGACTGCCGCGGCCTGCGGATCATCGCCACGAGCCGCGAGCCGCTCGGCATCACCGGCGAGGCGCTGTGGCAGGTCGAGCCGCTCGCCCTGCCCGCAGCGGACGCGGACCCGGCCGAGGCCGCCGCCTCGCCCGCCGTGCGGCTGCTGCGCGACCGGGCCGAGGCGGTGCGCAGGAACATCGGCGACGACGAGCGGACGCTGTCCACGATGGCGCGGATCTGCCGGGCGCTCGACGGGATGCCGCTCGCGATCGAACTGGCCGCGGCCCGGCTGCGCACCATGTCGGTCGACCAGCTCGCCGACCGGATCGACGACCGATTCCTCCTCCTGACCGGCGGCAGCCGCACCGCCCTGCCCCACCACCGGACGCTGCGCGCGGTCGTCGACTGGAGCTGGGACCTGCTCAGCGAGGCCGAGCGCGAGCTGCTGCGGCGCCTGTCGGTGTTCACCGGCGGGGTGAGCCTCGAAGCGGCCGAACGGGTCTGCCCCGAAGGCGAGTACGCGCTCGACCTGCTGACGGCCCTGACCGAGAAGTCGCTGCTGCTGTCCTACGGCGAGGACGCGCCGCGCTACCGCATGCTCAACACCATCGGGGAGTACGCCGCGCAGCGGCTCGCCGAGGCCGGGGACGCCGAGTCGGCGCGCCTGGCCCATCTCGCCTACGTCACCGAGCTCGCCGAGACCGCCGATCCGCACCTGCGCCGGTCCGAGCAGCTCCGATGGCTCGCCGCGCTCGAAGCCGAGCACGACAACATCACCGCCGCCCTGCGCTGGGCGGTCGCCGAAGCACGGGCCGAGGCGGCGATGCGGCTGGCCGGGGCCGCGGGCTGGTACTGGTACCTCAGCGGGCACCGCGCCGAGGGCACCGAGCTGGCCGTCGCGGCCGCCTCCCTGGAAGGCGAGGTCCCCGACGAGGTGAAGGCCCTGGCCTGCACCATCGTGACGCTGTTCGTGACCGCCGGGCACGGCGGCGACCAGTACCAGGCGCAGTGGTGGATCGAGGAGGCGTACCGGCTCGTCCAGCGCAGCGGCCACCGCAGCCCGATGCTCGGATTCGTCACGCCCCTGGCGCGGATGCTGAGCGAGCCGCAGGACTTCCTGTCCGCGTTCGACCCGCTCGTGGCCGACGACGACCCGTGGGTGCGCGCGCAGGCCCGGCACGCCCGCAGCCGCCTGCGGCTCTCCCTCGGCCGCGACGAGACCGATGTGGACAGCGACATGGAGACCGCGCTCGCCCAGTTCCGCGCGCTCGGCGACCGGTGGGGGATCTCCTCGGCGCTCCACTCCCTGGCCGATCGGCTCGCCGCCCGCGGCGAGTTCGCCGCCGCCTGCGGGCACTTCGAGGAGGCGATCGCGGCCGTGGCCGAGATAGGCTCCACTGAGGAGGTCGCGAGCCTGCGGACGCGGCAGGCCCAGCTGTACTGGATGCTCGGCGACGAGGGGGCCGCCTCGTCCGCCATGGCCCGGGCGCAGGGGTTCGCCGACGGGATCACCTGGCCGGACACGGCCGCCGAGGTGGCGCTCGCGAAGGCCCAGCTCGCGTTCTGGCGCGGCGAGGCCGACGAGGCGCGCAGGGAGCTCGCGGCGGTCCGGGCCAGGCCCGGCATCGAGCGCAGCGGCACCCACATCGCGGCCGAGACCTTGGGCGGCTACCTCGCCGAGGATCTCGACCGGGCCCGCGCCCACCTGGCCGAGGCGTTCGAGGCCGCCGTCGAGCTGGGGTATCCGCCGCTGACCGCCCAGGTGCTGGTCGGGATCGCGGACCTGTCGCTGCGGCAGGGGAACGACGAGCGGGCCGTGCGGCTGGTCGCCGCGGGCGACGGCGCGCGCGGGACGCGGGACCGCTCGCAGCCCGACGCCGCCCGGATCCTCGGCGAGGCGCGCCGCCGCCTCGGCGAGACCGCATTCGATGAAGCGCTCCGCGAAGGGGCGCTTCAGGACTGGAGCGAGACGGCCGAGGCCGCCCTCACAGGTCCGTCACGTCGGACCGCGCCAGGAGCAGGCGGCTGAGCTGGAGCAGCGGGAGGCGGCTCGAACTCAGGGTCGGGAACAGCGTGAGCGTGAAGTGCAGCGTGCCGTCGGGCGGCGTGTGCTCGCCGAACCACGCCACGATGTACTCGCTGACCGCCGCCGCGAACGTCGCCGTGTCCGCCTGGATCCTCGTGGGCGAGCCCAGCAGGACCGGCACCACGGCGGCCGGCAGGCCGGTGCCGAGCACCTGCTCGTACGAGCAGTCGAGCCGGATGAACTGCTCGGTCTTCGGGGCCGTGCCCTCGAACAGCAGACCGATCAGCTCCCGCACGTGCTCGACGAGCGGGCGCCGCGCGGTCCCGGTGAACTTCGCGATGTCGAAGGCCCGGTCGCGCTGGAGCCGCGGCGTCACCCTGGAGGCGAACTTGATCCGCGGCGTCGCGTAGACGAACGCCGCCGCCGTCGGGACAATGTGCCCCTCGGCGTCGCGCACGAGGTCGCGGTTGCGGACGACGCGCACCGACGACCACGCGTTCTGGAAGGCCGCGATGTCCAGGCCGCCGCCCGCGAGCCCGCCGAGCAGCGGCTGCCTGCGGTGCATCGTGACGGCCCTGCTCCAGGTGAGCGTCTCGCCGCCGTGCACGAAGCGGAACCGGTCGGTGGTGCCGTCGATGAGTTCGCCGGTCCACTCGACGCCGCCGTCCACCACCGCCAGTTCGGGCGCGGGCATCGGCACGAGCGCGCCGCGCTGCCGGTCCCACACCTTCGCGGTGTTCGCGCCGAGCGTCCGCGTCGCCACCAGTTCGTCCCCCGTGGACGACTTCGACTCCTGCACGGAGAACTCGATCTCCGGGTTCGCCCCCTCGGTCGGCGCGTCCGCCTCCGGCGCGTTCGCGGCGTGCCAGGCGGCCCAGGCCTCCGGCATCGACTCGATGAGCTGGTGGAAGTCGGCCACGAGCTTGCGGGCCCGCAGGTAGGCCTTGCTGCTCGGGTCGAGGTCGAGCTCGTCCGGCACGAGGACCCGCGTCATCGTCTCCAGCATCGCGGGCCACACCGTGATGAACCGGGCGAGGTAGTCGAACAGGTCCAGTGAGCGGGGCGCCATCTGGTACGTCAGCGCGGCGTCGTCGAGGTTGAACACCACCGAGGCGTCGATGGTGTCCTGCGCGACGACGTCCTTCTCGTAGGTGAAGGCGTACCGCCAGCGCTTCGCGTGCTCGACGGCGGCCCGCTGGTCGGCGTCCCCGTCGTCGACGGGCCGGGCGTCCTGGCCCAGCAGCGACGGCGCGCCCGGGATCTCGCGCAGCACGACCGGGATCCGCACCTCGCCGATGTCGGTGTCGAGCGTCGGCGCGCCCGGGCTCTGCCGCTCGAACGGGATGACGAACGACAGCCACGACGACGCCAGGTAGTCGCCGTCCACGCCCTTCTCGATGCCGTGCTCGACGTGGTTCAGCGTGAAGCCGAGGTCGAGCGGCAGGCACGGCTGCGCCGACGGGTCGACCACGCTGATCGCGGTGGTCACGAACGAGGCGCCGGGCGCGAGCTTCGGCCGGGCCACGGTCAGCGACCACGGCCGCTCCGACGCCTCCTCGTCCCCACTCCCGCCCGCGGTGACCTTCGCGGACAGCGGTCCGTAGAACCGCGGCGCGTAGGTGCCGTTCGCGGGGTCGTCCCGGTACGGCGAGGAGACCTCCGCGGCGTACTGCGCGATCGCCGAGACGGTGTACGCGCCCGCCGCCTTGGCGAGGATCTGCTGGCGCATCGCCTCGACGGCGTCGGCCAGCGGCGCGCCCGCCTCGGGCGGCGGCTCGGTCAGGATCTGCTCGACGGTCCCGGCGATGGCGGCGGCGAGCTTCGTCTTGACGTCGAGGATCTGCTGCAGATAGCCGTTGTCGCCGGGGTCGACGTGGTCGATGAGGAACGCCGCGCCCGCGAAGTCGGGCGAGAGGAACCGGTCGAGCGCTTCGAGGGCTTGGCGCCCCCAGGTGTCCATCGCGATGCCGGTGAACGCCGTCTCGGTGGTCTTCGACCAGTCGATGCCGGTCTGCGGGTCGTAGGCGACGATCGGCACGTCGCCGCGCGAGGTCAGCACGTTCGCCAGCGGGCGCGGCGCGTAGTAGCGGGCCGGTCCGGCCACGGCGAAGCCGATGCCCGCGTCGCCGGGCCCGCCCGGCTCGGTCCGCAGCCGCACGACCCACACCGAGTCGTCGTCGGCCGCCCGCTGCTGCGAGCGGCCCGTGGCCGCCTTCAGGAAGACCGGCGCCTCGGCGTAGGCCGCCTCGAACGCGGTCGCGAACGCGGTGAGCGTGCGGGTCTGGCCGCCCGCCTTCTCCAGGCGCGGCATGACCGCCGTCGTGCAGGACTCGGCGGTGCCGCCGCGGAAGGCGTCGTCGACCTGGTCGGCGGGGCGGGCGACGGTGACGGCGACGCGCAGCGCGAACAGGTCCTCCTTCTGGGACGCCTCGACGGGAATCGCGATCGGCGCCAGCGCGGGCGGCGTCGCCGACTCGCCCTTGGACACCGCGGTGAGGTAGGTGACCGCGGCGGCGGCGAACGCCTGGAACGGCGCCGTTTCGAGCTTGTGCGGCGTCTCGCCGTCGAGCGTGGTCGCGGCCGAGACGGTGACGCCCTCGGCGGCGAGCTGCCGCACGACCGCCTGGTACGTCCGCAGGTCGGCGAGCGCCCGCTGCTGCCAGTCCGGCAGGGCGTTCGGGTCGGCCGAGGCCACCGGCGGCGCGCCGTGGACGTAGGACGAGGTGTCGAAGGCGAATTCGAGCACCAGGTCCCGCGAGCCGCCGTCGGCGCGGAAGCGGTAGTCGACGCCGAGGCCCGGCCAGTTCGCGAGCCCGAGCACGGCGTCGGAGTAGCCGACCCGCAGCGGGGCCGCGTTCTGCGGCTGCGCCGGGCCGAGCGCCGGTTCGGTCATCACCGAGGCGGCCACGTTGCCGAACATGTCGCGCGGCGTGAACATGACCTGTGCGTAGCCGCCGACGCCGTCGTAGGGCGAGCCGCCCGCCTCGACGGCCGACCCGGCGACGTAGAGGACCTGGTCGTAGGTCCACGGCTCCGCCGCGCGGATCGCCTTGGTGTGCAGTTCGGCCCTGCTCTTCGGTGCCGCGGACTGCGAGGTGGGCCCCACCGGCAGCGCGTCGCTCGTCGCCTTGAACGAGACGTTGGCGGCGAGCCCGAAGCCCAGGAGGTTGAACTGGGCGCCGAGCGTCGGGGCCGCGTCCTGCGAGCCGGTCCCCGGGTTGGCCCTGGTCACCTTGAAGCCGACGTTCCCCGGCGGAATGGCGCCGATCCGGTCGACGTACCGGTCCGTGAACGCGAGCTTGCCGCCGGAGGCGAACAGCTTGACGTCGGCGTTGGTCACCGCCAGGTGCGCCACGGGCACGCCGAACTTCCGCTCGATCGCGCGCAGGCTCGCGTACTCGGCTCCGGTGACGGTCCGGTCGGGGATCCGCAGCAGCGTGAGGGCGGCCAGCGGGTCGAACGACACGCCGGGGTTGCGGTCCTTGATCGCCTGCGCCTCGACGCCGTACGCCGTGGCGATCTCATCGAGCGTCTCGATCGCCGGGTGCCCTTGGTAGGGCCCGTGGACCTGGTGGACGATGCCGGTCACGGCCACCTGCGCGGCCTTGTCGAGCGCGGCCTCGGCCGCCGCCTCGGCGAGCGCCGTCAGCTCGATCCGGTAGTCGGCGGCCAGGCCCGCGAGCGTCTCGGTGCCCGTGGCGGTGTACTCGACCGGCTGCCCGGCCGAGACGGCGCTGAGGTCGTGGTGCGCCGGGTCGAAGCCGTCGCCGATCAGGGCGGCGTTGACGCCCGGGTGGACGAGGTCGCCGTCCGCGGCGTGGACGGCGACGACCGTCAGGACCGCGGTGTCGCCGTCGGCGAAGACGCTCTCGGGCAGGCCCTTGCCGTCGCCGCGCCGGTAGGTCAGGAAGAACCCGCCCGAGCGGGTGACGCTCGACTCCCACAGCAGCCGCAGGAAGTCGCCCGGGTCGTTGAGCAGGCCGGTGGTCGGCACCTGCTCGGCGGCGCCCTCGTCGTCGAACGCGCCGGTCGGGTTGGTGTCGGTCGACAGGTTCGTCTTGACCAGGTAGGCGCGGGCGTCGTTCAAGGCGGCGGCGACATAGCCCGAGGGCGCCTGGCCGGTGCCGTTCGCGCCGGTCAGGAACAGCACGGCCGCCACCGACGCCGGGTCGTCCGGCGAGATGAGCGCTTCGAGCGCGGCCGTCCCGGCCTCGTCGGCGCCGAGGACCTCGTACGTGGTCGGCTCGCCTGAGTTCCGCTTGATCTGCACGTCGACCGAGGTCGTCCAGTCGTAGTGGACGGGCGCGGACTGGACCGGCGGGTCGCCCTGCGAGGTGACGGCGAGGGTGAGCGCGGGCCGCAGCGCCCGGTGCTCGCCGAGCGCGTCGATCAGCGCGCTGGAGGCGAACCAGAGTCTCGGCTGCGCGGCGGGCGGCGGCGCGCCGCCGCCGAACTGGTAGGGCAGCGGCTCGGCCGACTGCACGACGGCGGTGCGGCGCAGTTGGAACCGACGCGGGTCGTCGTGGTGGGCGGGCAGCGCCTCGATCGATTGCACCGTCGCCGGTACGCCGCCGGTGGTGGCCACGCCCAGGAGCTTCGACGCCAGCGAGAGCGCGCCGCTGATGTCGAGCTGGACCGAGCGCGACTCGTCGGGCCAGCGGATCCAGTCCGGCGCCTCGTCCATCGACAGCGTCGCCGTCTGCGCCGCAGGCAGGTCGATCTGCTGCCAGGTGAGGTCGTAGAGGGCCTTCGGTGCGCCGAGCCCGTTGGCCTCCGGCGCGGGCGGACGCATGCCGTAGAGCAGGAACCTGGCGTTCGCGCCGGACAGGTGGGCGGCCGCCTCGGCGGCGCGCATCTGGCCGAGCAGCTGGTCCGGGCTCAGCGCCGTCAGTTTCGGCGCGGTGATGTGGAGCGTGCCGTCGGGGTCGGCGAACAGTCCGCCGACGTTCCGCACGGCGGTCCCCACCTCGCCGATCGGCAGCCCGAACGCGGCGGCCACCGACGCGAGCGTGTCGTTCGCCTGCGTCTTGTAGACCACGGACGGCAGGCGCAGCACCGCGAGCGGCACGATCGCGTCGCGGCTGCCCAGCAGCGCGGTGGTGAGCGTTTCGGCGCTCCACCCCGGCGAGGCGCTGACGGACCGGAACGTGTCGGTCTCGGTCACCGTGTGCCGCAGTTCGCCGCTGGCGAGCACCGCGCCGGTGCGCAGGAGGCCGCGGACGTCGGCGTTGCCCGCGTCGGTGACGACCGAGGCCGGGTCGATGACGCCGAAGGCGGACATGACACCGTCGAAGGTGTCGGTGGCGGTGAACTGGTAGGCGACGCCGGTCAGCGGCAGGTTCGCCGAGGCGGCGAGCGGGAGGCGGGCGTTGGCGGCGGCGAGGTCGGCCGCGGAGACGGTGTTGCCCGCCGCGTCGAGCCCGTCCGCGATCGCCGACAGCGACTTCCCGCCGTAGAGGCAGGTGTAGGCGTCGAAGGCGTCGAGTCCGGCGCGCAGCATCCCGCGCGCGAGCATGAGCACGACGTCTTCGAACACCGCCGCGGTGTAGGACGTCTCGCCGCCGTCGGCCACGTCCGCGGCCCCCTGGGCGGGGGCCCCGGCGTACTGCTTCTCCAGCTCGTCCTGGTAGGCGGCGGCGAGTTCGGCGAAGTAGGCCCGCAGCCCCTTCAGATAGTCGTCATCCACTTTGGTGCACTGGTCGAAGCGCCGGTCGACGCCCTCGGTCCGGAGCCGCAGCTGCGGGATCATCGGGATCGGGACCGCGCTGGCCATGGTCTTGCCGGTCGGCTGCACCGCGAAGCTCAGGTGCGGGAACAGGCCCGCGACGATGTCCGACTCGTAGCGGATCGGCCGGTGCTCAGTCGTGCTCGTCAAATAGTCGTAGGCGGCCGCGACCCTGGCGCGGTCGGTGGCGGTGGTCCGGAACTCGCCGATGGCCGGTCTGCCGCCGTCCTTGCCTCCGAACGCGGCGACCGCCCAGACGAAGACCGTTTCGGCGAGCCGCTCGAACGAGGTGGCGGCGGGCGGCAGCGCCGCACCGGCCGCGGGCGGGCTCGCGGGCTTCGCGTTCGGGTCGGGCCCGTCGATGTAGAGCATCGCGACGAGCTTTCCCGCCGTCTTGCCCGCATCGGCGGGATCGCCCGCCACGGAGGGCTGCATGATGAAGTTGACGTCGATCTGCGCCCTGTCGTCGTCGGCGGTGGCCCCGAACGGCGCGAAGTCGAGCGCCTCC
Organism: Glycomyces arizonensis DSM 44726; assembly: GCF_000482705.1. Lineage (GTDB taxonomy): Bacteria > Actinomycetota > Actinomycetes > Mycobacteriales > Micromonosporaceae > Glycomyces > Glycomyces arizonensis. Next base: position 244,883 of record NZ_AXWO01000007.1, read on the forward strand.
ACGAAGGCGTCGTACCGCGCGGGCGACAGCGCGCGCCCGTCGGCCGCCTCGGCGCCGCCGAGCGTGCCCCACGGCGCGGGCGTGTCGGAGCCGAGCGTGAACGACTCGCGCACGGTCATCGAGAACGACAGGTGCACCGAGATCGAGAACAGGCCGAGGTCGATCTTGACCGTCAGCGCCACGTCGACGTTCGCGACGAACGCGACCTCGAACTTCCGGTGCGCCTCGATGACCGCCTGGAGCGAGATGGTGACGGTGAGGTTCAGGTTCGCCTTGACGATGGCGAAGTCGATCGAGCCGTAGATCTTGCCGATGATGCCGATCGTGCCGGCGATCCGGTAGTAGTAGGACTTGCCGACGTCCGAGGACCGGACGGCGGGCAGGCGCGAGTCACCGGCCGGGTTCCAGGTGGCGATGACGCCCTCGATGATGCCGAAGACGGTGAGGCTGGCCCCGGCCTTCATGATCCCGGCCGAGATGTCCTTGCCGAGGCCGAGCTGGAGGCCCAGCCCGAACTCGATGACCGGGTCGAAGGTCCCCGGGTTCGACGGCTTCGCCAGGCTCGTGGAGGTGGCGCCGGTGAGCTTGGCGAAGTAGAAGCCGCCGGCGCCGGTGAACGGGAAGTACTGGATGCCGAACGACCGCGAGAAGTCGTTCTGGTACGGGAAGCCGAAGTCGATCTTGAAGTCGCCGTTGGTGTAGATGTCGAGCCCGACGTTCGGCAGCGTGATGGACAGCGTGCCGAACTGGAGCATCCGCATCGAGTCGGGCAGCGTGATCCGGGCCTGGTAGACCCCGATCGTGTCGGTGACCTTCTTGTAGAGGATCTCGAAGTCGAGGTTCTTGAACGGGCCCGCCTTCTCCCCGGCCAGGGCGATCCGCAGGCCGTAGAGCAGCGGGTCGACGAAGACGATCTCGACCTCGACCGTGCCCGCGACGAACAGCACGTGCAGTCCGGTGAGCCACGGCGCCGAGGAGTCGAAGGTCGGCCCGGCGGGCAGCCCGTCCGAGGGGGTGTCGGTGAAGTCGGCGAGCATCTTCACGGCCTTGTCGATCGACGCGGCCTTCTCGATCCCGGGGACGGTGACGCGCTGGCCGAGCGCCAGCAGCCGCAGGTCCACGAGGGAGCCGCTGCCGGGCACGTCCGGGGTCTTGTCGAGCGGGTCGAACGCGGGCACGGGCGCGCCGCCGATGAACGTCGCGTCGAGCTCGACCGTGACCTTGCCCTCGACCTTGCTGATCTTGAGGCCCTTGAGCGTGATGAAGCCGAGGTCGAGCGGCTCGGACAGCTCGTAGTCGACGCTGGCCTTGCGCGGGGTGGACTTCAGGTCGAACTCGATGGCGAAGCCGCGCAGGGACAGCCCGTTGAGCACGCTCCACGGTGGAGGCAGCCGGTAGTCGTCCTCGCCCAGGACCAGCCCGATGACCTGGCCGAGGACCTCGCCGAGCGTGGCCTCGCCGACCGAGAACTTCAGGACCGACTTGGTGAGGTCGTACTCGGCGGTGAACGCGCCCCAGGTGACGGTGACGGTCTTGCTCGCGCCGCTGGTGAACTTGTAGCCGATGGTGACCCGGGCGCCGATGCCCGGGATCGTCGTGCCGAAGGAGAAGCTCCCCGAGGTCTCGGGCTTCTCGCCCGCCACGTGCTTGAGCGCGGCGTTCGCGTCGATCGTGTAGGTGCCGAGCGGGCCGAGGCTGAGGTCGCGCAGTTGGAGCGTGGCGCCGGTGTCGACCGACGCGGGGGCCTCGCCGCCGGTGTGGGCCTTGAGCTGGATGCCGGAGACGGCGACGTGGTCGAGGAACGCCGGGATCGCCGCGCTCGGGAACAGCCGCTGCAGGAAGTCCTTGAGGGACACGGAGGCGCCCGGCGGCATGGAGGCCTCGAAGTCCCAGCCCTCGCCGGTGGCGTAGGCGGCCTGCACGTCGAGCGGGAAGCCGGCCATGACCAGCATCGCGCTCAGCTCGGCGCTGTAGGCGCGCCCGCTCGTCGAGGCCTGCGAGCCGAGCGTGACCTGCACGGCGCTGAGCACCAGCACGCCGGTGCCCAGCGGGTCGAAGATCGCGTCGCCGCCGAGGTACAGCGAGTAGTCCTTGCGCGGGACGTCCACGTCCAGCGCGAAGTCGGTCAGGACGAGGTCCGTCTTCGACGGCGGGGTGACGGCGCCGCCGGTGATGGTCTGGAGCACCTTGGCGAACGACACCTTGCCGGTGAAGCCGCCCCACAGCCGCATGTCGGTGGAGATGCCGACCTCGAACTCGCCGTCGAAGAGCTCCTTGTAGAACTCGAAGTAGGTGGTGAACGTGAGCTTGCCGTCCCACTCCGCGCCGTCGCGCTGAAGCTCCCAGACGACGTCGAACTCGTCGATGGTGAACTGGTCGAACACGGGCACCGGTTTTGTGGAGCCGACCCGCGTGGTGAGCGCGTTGATCGTCGGCGACTTGACCGAGGTGCGGGCCTCCAGGTCCTTGAACGCGACGCTCTGGAGGGCGGTGCGCAGGGGCGCGGGCACGGCGCTGCCCCACGTCTGGCCGCCGAGGAGCGCGAACAGCGCGTCGGGCGTCATCGCCTTCTGCGGGTCGGCGGCGACACTGATCACGAACTCGACCGGCTTGTCGAGCAGCAGCGCGGTGAAGTCGACGGCGAGCCCGTCGCCGATGTCGAGCTTCATGCCGAAGGCGTAGACGACGGAGCGCTTGCCCGTCTTGGCCCCGTACTGGACGCGCAGTTCCACGAACGGCGAGTGCAGCTTCAGCGGCGGCAGCTTGGCGAGCGTCCCGCCGAGCTCGGCCCGCAGGCGCATCGCGGGCATGACGGGGTCGGCGCTCACGTCGACGGTGCCCCAGAACGGGAACGTCTCGTGGCTCGGCGTCAGGAACGCCAGCGTCTGCTCCAGCAGCTGGTCCATCTTCAGCAGGCTCGCGAAGTTCAGGCCCGCCTCGGCGGTGATGTCGGCGGCCTTGGCCTTGAAGCCGGTGACCTGCTGCGAGGCGAACACGAACGACGGTGCCGCGTAGGTGATCTGGTCGAACGGGTAGCCCCGCATGTACGGGAAGCTGTCGCTCAGCTTCCAGTCGGTGAGCGTGAACTCGGCGGTGACGACCAGCGCCGCCGATCCACTGGCGACGGTGAAGCGCAGGTCCACCGCCGCGTCGGTCAGGCCGATGCCCGGCAGCGTCGCGGTGCCCGCGGTGATCCGCAGTTCGGTGGCGGACGGGTCGGGAATCTGCGCCGACTGGACATGCAGAGTCCACAGTGTTCCGGACGTGAGCCCGAACGCCTTGCCCACGACGCTGTCGTAGTCGGCGGGCAGAGTGAGGCCGGTGCCGCCGGTCAGCGTCGCCGCGTCGAGCGGGACGGGTCCGGCGGCGGCCTTGGAGCGCAGCTGCTGCGCGAGTTCGGTGAGAGCCATAAGAAATCGAACACCAGTGGTAGATGGTCGCTGACGCCGTAGGCGAGCGCGTAATTGTCGATGTCCCGGAACAGATCGGTCTCATCGTCGAACGTCATCCCGTTGGGGTTGTAACCGTTCGGGACGTTGAGCGCGACGGGCGAGGCCAGGACCGAGTTGTAGGGCAGGACGCCGGGCGGTACGCCGCCCGGCGGCGGATGCACCCCGTTGTAGGGCGCGCCGCTCACGATGTTGGCGATCGTCGCGTTGTTCACCGCCGCTCCGCCGCGGACGAACGCGTTGTCGATCGAGTCGTACTGGCCGTACTGGTCGACGCCGGACATGTAGCCGAACGCCGGGTAGCCGTCGGTGTCGCCGGGGTCGGCGGTGTGGATCGGTTTGATGTGCGTGCTCAGGTAGCCGCGCGCCGGGTAGCCGGCCGGCATGGCGGCGCCGCCGGTGGTGTCGACGACTTTGGTGAAGGCGGCGGCGAACGGCGCGTAGGCGACCCCGGTCGCGGCGGCGTCGAACAGGCTGACGTTGAAGTCGCCCGCCACCACGACCGTCTCGTTGGCGTGGACGTTCTGCACCTCCGCCAGGTTGCCGATCGCCGCGGTGGCCAGTGTGGACGGCGCGGCGGCGACGCCAGCGGCGCCGCCCTCCTGGCTCGGCGTCGTGTGGCAGGCGACGATGGCGTAGTTCCGCGCCGCCGTCGAGTCGTAGAACGTCGTGCGGAACGGGTAACGTTTGCCGGTGCCGCCGAACCGCACGCGGGCCCCTGCGGCGGAATAGCGCCACTGCCCGGCGAGCTGCCGTTCGACCAGGCCGACGTTGTAGCGGTTGTTGCCCGCCGGGACGGTGCGGTTGTCGACCGTCGGCGCCGTGAAGGCCCGCCGGTACTCGGGCGGGTAGACGTGGGGGGCGCTGTTGCGCGTGGCCGGTCCGTAGCCGCCGGGCCAGCGCCACGGCCCGGTGAAGTACAGCGTCGGCGTCCGCCGGAAGTACACCAGGACGCCCTCGCCGGCGTTGCCCCTGCCGCTGATGACCGGCGGGATGAGCGCCCACTGCGGGTCGTCGTGCATGCGCAGGTATCCCAGCAGCCGCATGGACCCCGCGTCTCGCAGGAGCGTGCCGCGTCCGGTGTGCCTGCCGGGGCGGGCCTCGACGATGACGATGAAGTCGGGCCGGTTCGCCGTGATCGTGTTGAAGAGCGCGTCGAGGTAGTTCTGCGCGGCGTTGGTGCCCCACTCCTCCTCGTCGTCGCGCTTGCGTTTGCGCTTGCGCACGAAGAACTTGTCCTCGCTGAAGCTCTGGACGTTCCAGAAGACCATCCGCGGCATCAGGCGCCTCCCGTGATCGACGACGGCTGTTGCTGTTCCCGTTTCGGTTCGCGGTTGACCGCGGCGTACCACCCGACGACGTCGCGCTTGCCGGGGTCGGGGTTGCCGAACACGATGAACGCCGTCGACGTGCCGGTCGGCAGCGAGATGCCCAGCAGGGACAACAGGACGTTGGTCAGTCGCAGCACGAAGGTCTTGGATTTCGGGTCGCGGTAGAGCAGGGTGCGGCCGATGGTCAGCTTGAGCACGCCTTGCAGCGAGAAGCCGCGGGAGGTGCCGCTGACGCCCGGCAGCGACAGGCCGATCCACAGCCGGTACCCGTTGCCCTGGCTCTGCGGCCCCCACGCCACCATGAGCCGCGCGGCGAACCCGGCCGAGGCGGCGAGCGCGCCCGGCGTGCCGAGATCCAATGTGTACACCAGTGCGTACCACTGCCCGCCGAGCGGATCGGTGGGCAGCGACAGCGCGTTGACCGGCAGGTAGCCCAGGTCGCCCGGCTTCGCGGTGCTCGCCGTGATCCCGGTGAGGGTCAGCGGCATCCTGGCGTAGAGGCTGTCGCCGCGCGCCTGGGCGACGGTCGGCGCGAACGTCATCTGGTCGACGCGGAAGGCGAACGACGGCGTGCCGGGCGAGGCGGTGTTGAACGACATGTCCAGGTGCAGTTCGGCGAACGGCAGTCCGCTGCCCGCCGGGTCGGTCCCCTCGGCGTCACCCCCGAAGGACAAGACGTCCAGCGGCGTGCGCGTCGTGCCGTCGTCGGCGCTGACCGACGCGAAGTCGAGGAAGCCCTGGAAGGAGAAGCGCGAGACGACCTCGGCATCGTCGGCGCGCAGCGTGGAGAACGAGGCCCGGACCGTCTCGATGCCGCGCCAGAGGTTGCTCACCGGAAGGAACCTCGCGTCGGCGTCGGTGCCGAAGATGTAGACGCCGACGCCGTCGTGGTTCTCGTAGGTGCCGTCCAGGACGAGCGAGTTGCTCGGCGCCTCGACGCCGTTCAGGGTCAGGCCGCCGATCTGGTCGCCGAAGAGCCGGTCGAGCGTGATCTGCGACTTGCTGGCGAACGCCGTGATCTCGGCGTTGGCGAACAGCGTCTTGAGCGACAGGACGCGGAAGGCGTAGTCGCCGCCGCCCACGACCGGGGTCGGCAGGTCTTGCGGGGCCCCGGCGTCGAGTCCGGCGGCGTAGGTCGGATCGAGGTAGTAGACGGTGGCGAACAGCGAGCTGTTGCCGTCGGCGCGCAGCTGGCCGTCCGCGGTGTCGACGAAGCCGAGGTCGATGCCGACGTGGTGGGCGTTGAAGTCGTCGAGATCGATTCCGGCGGCGAGGCCGCGCAGCTCCTGCGGCAGCGCCGAGGCGTCGACGTCGACGCGCAGGGCGAGGATGCCGCGCCACGACTCCGAGGTGACCGCGTCGACGAACTTCGCGAAATAGGCGCCGTCGGGGCCCTGGGCCAGCTGCTTCGCCTGGTCGATGTAGGCGGCCAGCCATTCGGCGACGTCGGCCGGGTCGGCGTTGAAGTCCTTTGCCGCCGTCCACTTCGCGATGTCGCCGATGCGCTGCTCGATCGAGCCGTCGCAGAACTTGAACAGCAGCACGTTGCGGTAGTCGCCGGGGTCGGAGCGGGTGCCCGTGCGGATGTCGAAGGGCCAGCCCTGCGGGCGCAATTGGTCCTCGAACACGGTCGTCGACGTCCCGGCCGCCTTGGACGGGTTCCACGGCGCCTTCGGCTTGGTGACGACGAGGAACTGCTGGTTGGTCTGGAAGGCGGCGCGGAGCGTGTCGTCGACGTCGTCGAACGCGAGCGTGGTGACGGTCGGCGACTCCTCGGGGGAGGGCGACCACGACGTCTGCGCCAGGTGCAGCCGCTTCCAGTCGCCGCTGCCGTCGGAGGCGAGGTCGGCGATGAAGCCCTGCGGGGTCGTCACCCGCATCGGCTGCGCCGCATCTCCGGTGGCATCGCCGGTGGCGTCATCGGCACCGGTGGCATCGACGGCGAACGCCGTCTCGGCGAGCGTCGCGGGCGTCGGCTTGTGCGACGCCGCCGAGATCCGCGCCCGCCGCTCGACGGCGAGGACGTCGCGTTCGAGCGCGGCGACGTCGTCGGCGCTGAAGGTGTCGGGGTGCGCGTCGAACACCACCTGGCCGTACGGCGCCATGGGGAACGAGCCGCTCGCGGCGGCGTCGCGCAGGACGGCGGCCGGTGTCTCCCGGTGCTCCAGGTAGGGGACGCCGGTCTTGTCGCCGTGGCCGAACATGGCCGAGCCCTGCGGCTGGGAGAGGTAGACCGGGGCGGTCGTCAGGGGCTGCGCGGCCCGCGCCGTGATGGTCGCCCACGAGGTGCGGAAGCGGTCGGACAGCCGCGGCGGATGGCCGTCCTGCACGGTGTCGGCCAGCAGCGGCGAGTACGCGTCGGCGTCGGGGTGGAAGGCGAGCCGCGATCCCGGCGGGTCGAAGACGACCGACTCCAGCGGCGAGAGTCCGCACATCACCCGGGCGGCCGGGGGCTTGGAGTCCCCGGCGGCCAGCGTGAACGGCCCCGAGGGGGTCAGGTAGTAGGACGCGTGCTGCCGTTGATTCGGCGAGTCGACGGTGATCATGTCGTCCTGGACCACCAGCCGGGACTCGCCCGCCTGGGGCACGAGCCGCACGGGGTGGGCGAAGTCGTCGCGCAGGCCGCTCGCCATCGGCGCGCAGTCGCCGTCGCCGGGCGCCCGGAAGGCGAACGCCGTGCGGCCGTGGTCGAGTGGGCGCAGCGGGTCGTAGCTGACGTCGAACGGCACCGGCGCGCCGCCGACCGGCGGCCCGAACACGGGGTAGCGCTGGCTGATGACCCGCCCGTCGCGCTCGGTGAAGTACTTGAGTCCCACGTCGAGGAGCGTGAAGTCGTCGTGCTGGGGGTCGTCGGACACGGTCAGCTTGAGGCCGAACCGCAGCGTGCCGCCGGTGGGCCCGTCGAGGGGCACCGACACGGGGCTGTCGAGGCTTGAGATGGTCTTCGGCGCGTACTTGTTGGCGAGCAGCGTGATGCCCGCGCTGCCGTTGGGCGCCAGCCGCAGCGACGACGTCTCGACGTCGCAGTAGAGGTAGGCGGAGTCGGCCACGGCCAGTCCGATGCCGCGGGTGGTGATCCGGCTTTCCCCGTTGTTCCAGCCGTGGACCTTGCCCGGATCGTTCGGGTCGCGCGAGCCGGTCGCGAAGGGGATGGTGCCGGGCAGCGCCGAAGGGTCCTTCGAGGTGGGATCGCCGAAGAACAGGTAGCGGTAGCCGAAGCCGCCCGCCTTCACGTTCAGGGCGCGGACCGCGGTGAGCAGGCGCCCGAGGTAGCCGCCGGGGTCGGACGGCCGCTCGGCGGCGACGATGTAGACGCCGCCGTTCTGGCCGGCGAGCGGCTTGCCGAGGTAGTCGGACCACGACTGGGCGAAGGTCAGCGCGTCCGGCGTGCTGCCGATGGTGAAGGTGGCGAACGCCGTCCAGCCGGGTCCGGCGGCGCCCGCGGGGCGCTCGTAGAGGGAGGCCGTGAAAGGCACGGCCGCCACTTTGGTGAAGAAGGGCGGGTCGTTCGCGGGTTCGGGCATGGCCGCGGTCTCCGATCGCTTGGAAGGGTGGCGCTCGCGGCCGGTGGAGCCGCGAGCGACGCGGTGGGTCGGCTACCAGGTGCCGATGGTTCCCGAGAACTTCGGGTGCTCGCCGTCGGGCGAGGTGAAGACGAGGCTCGTGCTGAGCAGCGTGCCGCTGGTGGGCGGCGAGTTGAACGCCGCGATCAGCTGGCCTTCGACCCCGTACGACCCGTCGTTGCCCTGCATGTGGTGGCTCGCGTTGCCGGGAGTGAAGGTCCGCTGGTCGAGCAGCGTTCCGGCCGCGGTGATCTCGACGACCAGCTCGGCCGTGCTCTCCGACGGCGTCCACTTGACCACGAACTGGCCGGCGAAGGTGCGCGAGCCGCCGGTGGTGCTGAGCGTGTCTTCCCTGGCGAGCGTCTGTTCGGACATAGGTATCCCCCTGTGTGTCGGTGTGTGATTGCGACGGCACGGACCGTCGCGACCAGGTGAACCTAGCACCGGGCACGCCCGCTCAAGTCGACTTGGGAGAATGCGCGAACTCGCTGAGGCGCTTCGGAAACCGGACGCGGTGACCCCGCTCGGCACGGTGTTCCTGGGCATTCGCGCGGTTCCCGTCCGTCCGATCGGAGGGGGCGCGGGGCCGGAGTGTCGGATTGTTGACTCCGTCGGACAGGTGCCGCGGTCGGGCGGCGGGGGCTTGACTCGACGGCAACATATTGGCAAACTTCAATGTGATGGTTGGGAGCGCTTCCTTTCGCGAAGCGTCCGCACACCGGCATCGAGCGGACCCCGTTCGGCCGCGCCTCACACCAGCAAAGGACATCGAAACATGCGAGTAGACCGAAAACGCAGAAGACTGGCGACCGTCGCCGCGGCCGCCGCGGCACTCGCCGCGAGCGCCATGACGCTCGTCGCGGCGCAGACCGCCGACGCCGCCGAGGGCTGCGCGGTCGACTACAACGTCGTGAACGACTGGGGCTCGGGCTTCCAGGCCAACGTGAGCATCACCGCGGGCGAGGCGCTCGACGGCTGGACGGTCGAATGGGACTTCACCGGCGCCGTCTCCGGCATCAGCGCCTGGAACGTCACCGACCAGTCGTTGAGCGGATCGCACTTCACCGCCTCCGACTCGGGGTGGAACGGCTCGATCGCCTCAGGCCAGACCAAGGAGGTCTTCGGCTTCACCGCGAGCGGCACCGCCGGTGACATCGAGAACGTCAGCGTCAACGGCGTCAGCTGCGGCGGCGAGGACGACACCGACCCCACCGACCCGGACCCGACCAGCCCCGATCCCACCGACCCGACCGACGACCCGACCGATGACCCGGACAACCAGGCCCCCGACGGCAGCCCCGTGGCGGAGCACGGACAGCTCCACGTCTGCGGCACCCACATGTGCGACGAGCAGGGCGACCAGATGCGGCTGCGCGGCGTCTCCAGCATGTGGCTGCACTGGCAGACCCAGCCGTACGCCCAGAACCTGTCGGCGCTGGAGTGGATGCGGGACAACTGGAACATCGACGTCTTCCGCGTCGCCATGGGCGTGGAGCCCGAGGGCGCCTACCTCGACAATCCCGGCCTGTGGCGCTCGGAGGTCGAGAAGGTCATCGACAACGCCGCGACCGCGGGCGTCTACGTCATCGTCGACTTCCACGCGCACGAGGCGCACCAGCACCAGTCCGAGGCCGTGGAGTTCTTCTCCTATATGGCCGAGCGCTACGGCGATTTGCCGAACGTCATCTGGGAGCCGTACAACGAGCCCACGCAGGTCTCGTGGTCCGGGACGGTCAAGCCGTACCACGAGGCGGTGATCTCGGCGATCCGCGCCGAGGACCCGGACAACATCGTCGTGCTCGGCAGCCCGAACTGGTCGCAGGACGTCGACGTGGCGGCCTCCAATCCGGTCTCGGGCACCAACCTGATGTACACGCTGCACTTCTACTCGTGCACGCACAAGGACTGGCTGCGCGACAAGGCCGACACGGCCATCAACGCGGGCTTGGCCCTGTTCGTGACCGAGTGGGGCGCCAGCGACGCCGACGGCGGGCTCGACGGGCAGGTGTGCCTCGACGAGGCTCAGCGCTGGATCGACTGGATGAGCGCCAGAGGGATCTCGTGGACGGCATGGAAATTGGATGTCGGGGACGACTCCACCAACCTGCTGTCGGCGGGAGCGCCGGTCACGGGAGGCTGGGACAACTACCTTCATGGTCACGCCCCCTTCGTGATCGCCAACCTGCCGTAATCCCCGACAACCCTCGGTAACAACCCCCGCAACCCCCGAACGTGACGCCGCCCGCCGATCAGGCGGGCGGCGTCACGCTTTAAGACCGCGCTCGCCTGCCCGGCCGCTCGCCTGCCTGCTCGCCTGCCCGGCCGCTCGCCTGCCTGCTCGCCTGCCCCGCCCGCCCGCACGGGCTCGCCCGCCTCTTCGCCCGCCCGCCCGGCACGGGCTCGGCCGTGGGGCCGAGAAGGCCGAGGCGGCCGACGAGGTGCGGGACGGGCTCGTCGGCCAGCGCTCGGTTCACCCCATGAGGCCCCGCATGATGTATTCGCGGGCCTGGTCGATGACGGTGTCGAAGTCCTCGTGGATCTCGGGGACGGTGGCGGTCAGGTAGCGGACGAGGAAGCGGAACACCGATCGCATGCGGTCGCCGCCGATCTCGGCCATGAGGTGGCGTTCGCCCCTCAGAGCGCGGATGACGCCTTCGACTTCGAGGAAGTTGCTCGGCGGTCCGTGCTCGGGCCAGTGTTCGGGTCCGGCGGCGCGCAGCTCGGCCATGAACCGCCCCAGCTCGGCGCGGTCGGATCTCTCGGCGGTACCAGCGGTACCAGAGGTATCAGCGGTGCCGGTGTGATCGGCGGAGGTACCAGCGGCACCGGTGGCGCTGGTGCCGCCGGTGGCATCGGCGGTGTCGGCGCTGTCGGTGCGACCGGCGGCGGTAGCGGCCCCCGCGGCTTCCGCAGCCCGGTCGGCCCCCGCTGGCCCTGCGGCCCGGGCGGGCGCGGCAGGCTGGGCGGGTTCGGCGAGGTCGGTTCGCCTTCGCCGCTGCCGGGTTTCGCCGAGCCGGTAGGCGAGGCAGACGGCGGCCGCGCCTTCGAGGTGCTCGAACTCGCCGCGAGCGTCGTACGGTCCGAAGCGCCCGCGCAGCTCGCGGTAGCGGACTTTGTCGCCGAAGGCGGTGGCGGTCAGGACCGCCCGGTGGAGCTGTTCGGGCTTCACGGCGTGTCCTCTGTGGGTGTGTTCGCCTTCGGTCCGGTCCCCTGTGGTCTGGTCTCTTGTGGCTGGTTCCGCTCCGGCCCGACCGGCTCTGATCTGAAATGCTCTGGTCCTGTCTCTTCCGGCTCGACCCGGTCCGACTCGGCCCGCTTCGGCTCAGCTCGATCCGACTCGGCCCGCTTCGGCGCGCTCCGCTCCGACTCAGGCCGCCCCGGCTCGGTCTGCCCGGGTCCCGCTTCGGTCGGCTCGGTCCGATCCTGTTCGGTCCCTTCGGATCCTGTCCCGGTCGGCTCGACCTTCTCAGGTTCGATCCGCTCGCAACCCGTCTCGGTCGGCCCGGTCCTCTCCGGTTCGTCGCGCCAGCCGTGGAGCTGCGGGGAGGCGAAGACGCGGCGCACGGTCTCACGGCCGAATTCCTCGGCCCGTTCGTAGAGCGCGGCCAGCTCCTTCTCGGTGCGTCCGGCGCCGACGACGAGGCGGCAGACGGCCCACATCGAGGCGTCGTGCTCGCACTGCGGCACTTCGGGGTACAGCTCCGCCTCGCCGTAGCAGACCCGAATGAGCGCTTCGGTCTTCAACGGCGAGACGGCCGGGTAGGCGGTGCGCACGCGTTCGACGAGGACACCCAGCGCCGACCAGTCGAGTTCGGACCCGAAGTGGTCGTCGAGGCAGGTGGTGAACAGCGCGAACACGAAGACCTGATGGGCCAGGGCGTGATCGGGGTAGATCAGTTGCCGGAGCCGGTGGGCCTCGGCGGGCTCGCCGTCGAAGACCGCGCTCGCGTGCGTGCGGAAGAGCGCGTGGCGCTCCTCGTAGCTCATCGGATGGCACATGTAACTTGTATGACTTATGTTGTATGGACTATCGATGTGCCCAGCGTGCCCGACATGATCGGTGCGGTCGGTGCGGTCGGTGCGGTCGGCGTGATCGGCGTGATCGGCGTGATCGGTACGGTCCGCGCGGTTGCGGTCGGTACGGTCTCTGCGGTCGTTGTGGTTCATCGGGTCAGCCCTCGCAGTCGCGTTGGCAGTCGAACCAGACGCGGGCGGCGGCCCGTTTCAGGTTCGCGGTGTTCTGGCCTTCGAGGGTCCAGGCGCGGTGGGCGTCGTCGCAGAGCCACAGGTCGGGTTCGCCGGTGGCGAGGCCGGTGAAGTAGCCGATCAGGGACCGTTCATCGGTGTCGGCGGGGCCGTGGAAGGCGACCCAGAGGCGTGGGGCCTCGGTGAGGGTGCCGAAGACGAGACGGCGCTGGTCGACCCAGCCCCGGCCCAGGACGGTCAGGCGCTTCGGGTCGATCGGTTCGGGTTGCGGGGCGGGGAGCGGGAGCGCTTTGAGGGCGCGGAGGTAGTGGGCGCGGATGCGGTGGGGTGCGTAGCGGGCGAGGCTCACAGGGCGCCCCCGCTCATCGCCGGGACTGCGTGGGTGGCCTGAACTGCGTGGACGGCGTTCGCACGGCCGCGGAAGCGGTCGGCGAGGTCGGCCGGTAGCGGCATGACGAGGTAGCGGCTGCCGTCCGGGCGGGTGTGCAGGCCGGGCGCGTCGGGGTCGCGCGTGGGCGGGCGCGGGGATGGCGGTTGCGGCGGAAGTGTGCCTTCAGACGGTTCGGATGGTTCGAACGATTCGGAGGATTCCTCGCCATCGTTTGCAGTATTCATTCGGGTTCCGCTACGGATACTGCTGGTGCCACTGCCACGGCTGCTGTCGCCTGAGGTGGTGAAGTATCCGGTATAGGCGAGGCCGGAGGCCAGGGCGGCGAGGAAGAGGTAGGCGAGTCCGAGCAGCAGGAGCAGCCGCCGAGCGACGGTCGCCGAATCGGACGGTTCGGTGATCGGTGGTTCGACGACAGGGTGTTCGGTGGCTGGGTATTCGACGACCTCGGGCCGGGCGAAGTCGATGCGCCAGGGCCGGAACGGCGGCGAAGGCTCAGTGGCGGGATCGGTGACTGCGGTGATGGTGCCGGTGCCGGTGGACTCGGCGAGATCGGCGGGATTGGCGGACTCGATCGGGCGTGGACTGGGTTTGCGGGTGCGGTTGAGTGCGGCGGGTTTCGGCGGGATGGTCCAGGTGTCCCAGGGCGAGGCCGGACGCGGAGCGCCCGGAGCGCCGGGGGCGTGGTCGTTCCGAGCCCAGGCGGGCGTGCCGGAGACGGGCCGGATGGAGGCGGGACGGAGTGAGGCGGATGCGTTTTGGTCTGTTGCGTACGCCGGTTTTTGGCGTAGGCTGACACCAACCATGGGAGGTTTCCTCTCAGGGTTCGAGGGTGGGCCGCCGACTTGTTTAGCGACTGTGAAGGCGGCCCACCGGGCCTGTATTTGATTGATCGAAAGTACGCGCCCTGCGCGTCGTGTCAGCATCTTCGCACACCGGTTGCGGAAACATAACCCCCAACACGCGAGATTTTCCGGAATGGCGGAGGGGCACAGCCGAAACCGGGACCCATCCGTTCGCCGTAACGCGATAGCGTTCGGTGCGTAACCCACTCGGCACCGAACGCAGTAGAACGGATCACACCCCGTGGCCTCAATCGACGAACTTGTGACCGCCCTGGACGCGAACAAGCAAGCCGCAGAAGAACTCACCGCTCAGATCGGGGCGAGTAAGCAGCTGGCCGAGGAGCTGGTCTCCTCTGCTCAGACGCTGGGTGCGGGCGGCGTGGTGGCCGCGCTCCAGTCTGCAAAGGACCAAATTGAGCAGGCCGCGACGCAGAATGCCGCGACGGCCGATCAGATCGAGCAGGCCCGCAGCGCCGCCGAGGCCGCCAAGCACGCCTGATGAGTCGCATCGGAGAACTCGCCGCGAAGGTGGCGGCGGACAAGGGCCGGTCCGATGACCTCGAAGCCGCGATGGCGAGCACGGGCGAGATCGCCGATCAGCTGGCCGGGAGCTTCACGGACATCGGAGCCAGAGGCAAAGCGGCGCAGATCAGCGAGGTGAAGACCCAGCTCGGTCAGGCGCGCAACACACGCTGGCTCGCGGAAGGCCACCTCGAAGACGCCTTGCGGGTGCTGCAAGCCGTGATGGACGGCCAAGGAGCAAGCGGAGCAGGCGCGGCAGGCGGAGGAAGCTCACCGACCGCCAGCGCCTCCAGCAGCGATGCCTCCGGCTCCGAGAACGGTTCGCCATCGGAACCGGAAGGCGGCCATACCTTCATCACCGACCTCGACGGCCAACCGGTGAAGGTCACCTTGATCCCGGCCGAGCCCGAACACGAACCCCGAGCCTCTGGCAAGGAACTCGTGGACAAATCGCAGGAGGATGAGAAGCTCGGCGGGTTCCGCCGCACCGCTCGGCATTCGGCTCGTAAGGTCGAAGATCTTCAATCGTTCTCGAAAGAAGTCGGCAAAGGCATCGAGGCGCTGTCGAGGCTCGATGACACGCCAGGCAGCACCGAAGCGTTCACACTTCAAGACTGCACACCCCAAGTGATCAGCTACTCTGCCCCGCCGCCACCGCCGCCGTCATTGAACATCGTGGACACGATCGTTCACACCGTTACCCTGAGCATCGGGGCGCTTGAAGCGTCATCAAGGATTAGGAGAGGGAGGAAGAAGAACAATGACAACGATTAAGCCCGTCCACCGGGATCTCGTGGAGGCCATCGCGGCCCGTAACCTCATCAAGGCGCGCGAGTTGAACGAGGCCATGCCTCCCGAAGAGCACCAAGCTTATAGCCAGTATCTCTCTGCGGTGTTCTCGCTGCTTCTCGATGATTTCTTCGGGACGGGGCTCAGCCGTGATTCGATTGCAGGGTTTGCGAATCAGCTTCGCGAAGACTACAGGGATTCCGGCGTGCCCTTCAATCGGTTGGCAGTCGAAGGAGTCATCCGCGCAAGCGCTGGTGAGACCTCCCTCTTCGAGGACCTGACCAGTGAAGACATCGTCTCGACCCAAGTCATGGTCATCGGAAAGCTGGGCACCCAGGGCACCGCAGTACGGCCCGACCTCGACCGGTTCTTGGATGAAGCCGAAGTGATGGTGGCCGAATGGGAGCAAGAAGACCAATAACGGCCCGCCTCAGGGCGGCGGCTTCGCCGCCCCTTGCCCTCCTTTGCCCGTCCTTGCCTTCCGAGCGATACCGAGACGGCGCCGCCACGGGCTTCCGGACCGCTGCGGCATCCAGGCCGCCGATACGAACCCGTCAGCGAAAGAAGGAGCGATGGCGAACATTGCACCCGCGCATCGCGAACAGCTCAAGGCGTTCGCGACCGGCGACCTCGACCGGGCCCAGGCACTCAGCGACGCGATGTCCGACCACGAATGGGCAGGCTACCGCCTGCTCCACGCGGCGCTGTTCTCCGTGCTGCTGGACAACCACTTTCAGCATGCTCCCGGGGGCATCTCGCCGCAGACCATCGCCGAGCTCGTCACCAGAATCCGCCGCGACTACGAAGCGGCCAACATCACCTTCGATTCCTGGACCGTCGAAGGCGTCCTTCGGGCGACCGCCGGGGAGGAGTACCTCTTCGAGCGCTTCTCGAACGAAGACATCATCTCCACCCAGACGATCGTGGTCGGCAGGCTGACGAGCTACGACCTGGACGCCTCGAAGGACATCGACGCGTTCCTCGACGCCGCCGAAGCGCTCGTGACCGCATGGGAGCGGCAAAGCCAGTAGCCTTACCCCCGCGCGGCGGGACCGCCCGCGCCGCGAAGCTTCCACAAATCAGCCACAAACCGGCTGTAAACCAGCCAGAAACCGGCCAGAAGCTGGCCAAAGACTAGGGGGAACACGGAATGATCGTCAAGGACGAATACCGCGAACAGATCAGACTGATGGCGACCGGTCGCGGCCAGGACGCCAGCGAGTTGAACGCCGCCCTGCCCGCCGAGGACCGTGTCCCCTTCAACCAGTTCCTCTCCGGGGTGTTCGCCGTCCTGATGGACCGCCACTTCAAGGACAACCTCAACCGTGACACCCTGGCGGAGTTCTCGGCCGAGTTGTGCCGCAACTACCAGAACTCCGGCCTGAAAATCCGGCCGCTGACGGTGGAGGGCATCCTTCGCGGAAGCGCCGGTGAGACGCACCTGCTCGAAGGCATCTCGGCCGACGAGATCATCGGCGTCCAGGTCCTCGTGATCGCGAAGATCGCGGCAGAGGACCCGGCGGTGAGTTCCGGTATCGAGCAGTTCCTCGACGAGGCCGAAGAACTCGTGGCCCAATGGGAGCAAGAGCCCGGCGACTCCTGAACCCGGTGTGGCGTGGATCTTTCCACGCATGACCGGCCGTCCGTCCGGATCGGCCCGTGGGAACAATGGCCGCAACTCGTCTCACGATCCCCGGAGGTACCAGTGGCCCCTTGGTTGCGACTGCTCGCCGTCGTTCCGCCGGCCGTGGCGCTGCTCGTCTCGTCCGGCTGCTCGGACTCCTGGGGCTGCACCGACACCACGGCCGAGCGCGGGGAGGCCGCGGCCGAAGTGGACGCCGTGGGCACGGACGGCGAACCCCTCGGCGTCACCGTCGCGATCCTGGACTGGGAGTTGAGCCCGCACCCGCAGACGCCGGACGAAGGCGACATGGTCGATGTCACCTACAGCTTCGACTACTACGGGGAATCCTACGGGGACGCGCTGCGGGACGTCGGTCTCCAGTTGTGCGCGGTGGACGCGGACCGCGTGGCGCTGTCATGCGCGGTCGTCTACTCCACCGAGACGCGGCCGGAGTCCGATCGCCTGCTCACCGGCGAGAGCTGGCTCGGTCCCGAGCATCCCGAGCGGACGGCCGAGGTGTTGCTGATCCCCAACAACATGATCCACCACCGAGTCACCTGCGAGGGCGACCCGAAAGACGGCGGCGGAACCCATCCTCCGGAGCACCTCGTGCCCGGAGACCAGTTGTGACGCCGCCGGACGCCCGGCCACGGCAGGCGCCGCGACCGGGCGTCCAGCTGAGCGTCCGGACGGGTTCGGCGGTCTGACGTCCGAGCTTTCCGAACCAGCGGGCACCGTGCGCGCCGCGCACGCTCGGCTGCCGCGCGGCTCCGGGAACGCTCAGTCCTCGATGCCGCGCGCCGACGGGCTGCCGCCCAAGCGGCGCGGACCGGGCCCCGCGTCGCCCGCCGGGTCCGGCTCGGCCTTCGTGCGTGTCGGGAACTCGATCACGGATTCCAAGTGATGGTCATGTTCAGGCCGTCGTCCGGGTGGTACGTCCAGAACGCCGAGTACTCGCCGAAGTCGGCCTCCTGCGTCCCGTCGAGGGCACGCGTGCCCTCGATCTGCGAGGTCACGGAATCGGGCACCCCCAACTCATCGAAGATGCACAGGACGTCCAAGTAGTCGGCTCCCGGGTTCTCTTCGGCCCCCGCGCGGTCGATTATGAGCGTGTCCCCGTCGTCGCCGATGCGGATGTCGAGCGAATCGGGAGCGCAGTTCTCACGAGCCTCGACCAGGGAAGAGGAGGACTCCCCTCCCGCGCCGTCGATGCCGATACCGACCGCGAGCCCCGCGGCGAAGAAGAAGACGGCTCCGACGATCACCGACACTATGACGGCCGCGGAAGCTCGCCTGCGCTTGGGAGGCTGCGGGGCAAGCGGAATCGGCGGGGCCTGCTGAGTCTGCGGGGGCGGAACCGCGCCGGAAGGCAGCGGTTCGGACAACGGCGGTTCGAGCTGCGGTCCGGACGGCGGCGGTTCGGACGGCGAAGGCGAAGCCGCGCCGAGCGGCGACGGCGGTTCGGTCATGTCAGGCGGCACCGCGTCGGGCGGCACCGCGTTGGACGGGGGCGGTTCGGGCGGTGATGCTTGCTCATAGGGGCGATCCGACATTTCGGTCTTTCCTTCCGGGGCCTTCTCGGGCGAAGTTCTTACGGTTCTGAAGGGGTGGCGGGCGCCGATCGGTTCCGAGTCGCCGTCCGCCGCATTCTCGATAAGAGTCCGGTTCGGCCTCCCAAAGACAAGGCCGAACCGGACAGTCTCATTCGGAGGCGATGCTCCAGCCTCCATCGGCGTTCACGATCACGACGGCCGGGCCGCTGGTGACCGCCGAGGTGCCGTCATAGGAGCCGATCTCGTTGACGAGCAGGTCGAATCCGAACATGGAGTCGCTGACGTAGGTGACGATGAAGTTGTGCGCGCCGTCGTGCGTCAGCTTCCAGTTGGCCGCTCCGCCGGTGTAGCGGTACACGCCGTCCCCTTGGGACTCCTGCGGGTCGCCGAGTTCCGGCGCGTCGGCGATCGGGGCGATGGTGATCTCCCAGGAGCCGCCCGCGGTGATCTCCAATGAGGTCGCGTCGCCTCCCAAGCCCGCGATCCCGTAGGCGGCGGTGCCGTCGTAGGAGCCGATCGCGTTGACGGGCAGGTCCGACATCTCGTTGTTCTCGTCGAGGGTGGTGAGGATGAAGTTCCCCGAGCCCGAGTGCGAGGCGGTGATGATGCCCTGCCCGGCAGGCAGGTCGATCACGCTGTCACCTGAGCCGGACTCGGTGACCGCGTCGAAGACCGGGAACGACGAGGAGAAGTAGTCGGCCTCCTCCTCTTCCTCGGCCTCCTCGGCTTCGCCCTCGGCCTCTTCGCCCCCGGCCTCGTCGGCCTCGTCGGCGCCGGCCGGCTCGCCGGTCTCGGCCGCGCTCTGGTCGTCGGCGTCGCTCGAAGCCTCGGACGCCTCGTCGCCGGTGTCGGTGTCGTCCCCGAGCGCGCCGATGATGCCGCCCGAGCAGCACAGGACGAAGACGACCGCGATGGTGATCGACCACCAGCGCAGATACCAGGGCTTCTTGGCGGCGGGCGGAGCCTGCGGTACGAAGCCCGGCTGCGGATAGCCCGGCTGGGGATAGGACTGCGGGTACTGCGGGTTCTCCGGGGGCTGCGAGTGCTCGGGGGGCGGCGGGGTGGTGCTCATGGCTGACCTTCCGTGTCTTGGGCCGTTATCGATGAGCACCACCGTCCCCCAAGCTCGCGCGGAGTTAAACTAGAATGCTGATAGCAGGTACTATCAGCGAGGTCGACCCTAAACAATCCGATCGGACGTTCTAATCGTAAAATCTGAAGGCGCCGAGCGGAAGGGAGACGGAGACATGACCTCCGGCCAGAACCCGAACCCGCTGCTGACCGCCGCCGAGATCGCCGGTCTCGCGGGCGTCCAGAAGGACGTCGTCCACAACTGGCGCAGGCGCTTCGGCGACTTTCCCGAGCCGGTGCGCCGCCAAGGGCAGACCCAGTACTTCGCGGTCGAACCCGTCCTCGAATGGCTGGAGCGCACCGGTCGCATCGATCCCGCCGAGGGCCGTTCGGAGCTCGCGCGCCACAACGTGTCCGCCACCGCCGACACGTGGCCGCGCGGCGACTTCATCGACGCCGCGACGGCCCTCGTCGCGCTCCACCACCGCACCAACGCCTGGCCGGACCCCGACACCCCCGCACCCGAAGCGCTCGCCCGGCTCGCCGACGCCGCCGACGAAGCCGACCCCGACGACGAGTGCCTCTACTCCGAGATCGCCGGCCTCCCAAGCGAAGGCGCGGCGCTCGCGGTCCTGCTCCACGCCTTCATCGACGCCTGGTGGACCCACGAGGACGCCTGTGAGGACATCATCGCGATGCACCGACGCCTCGGCGACACCGCGATTGCGGCCGTCGAACTCGCGGACGGCGCCAAGGAATTCCTGGTCAGGCTCGCGCTCGGTGACGTCGCCGATGATCCGAGCGCGCCCGTGATCGTCGACCGCGACGAGCTCACCGTCGACGACCTCACCGACGACGGCGGCCAGTTCGTGATCGCCGACCCCTACGCCGGTTCGGGCGCGCTGCTCGCGGCGGCGGCGCGGCGGCTGCCCGATGGGGTCTACGCCCCGCGCTTCGTCGGCGCGGTCGACGACGAACGCCTGCTCCGCCTGGCGCGCAGGCGCCTCGCGGTCGCCGCGGACGGCGGGCTGGACGTCCAGATCTTCCACGGCGACGATCTCCCCGACGACATCGCCAGGCCCGACCGGGTCGTGACCGCGCTGCCGCAGCGCCTCAGCGACCCCGAGGCCGTGTTCGACGCGGTCGACAGGATCTCGCTGCGGATGCCGGAGGCGTCGAGCGCCGTCGTCCTCGGCCCTGAGAGCGCGCTCGCCGCCGACCTGCGGGGGCAGTCCAAGCTGGAGCATCTCCGGTTGCGGCTGCTCGCCCAGGCGAGTGCCGAGGCCGTGGTCAGTCTCCCGGACGGCCAGATCCCGATCCGCGCCGCCCACAAGACCGCCGTATGGGTGATGCGAAAACCGCTCCCCGCGTACTGCCGCGGGCGGGTGCTGCTGGCGGACCTGCGGACCGATGCCCTCGGCGGCGCCGTCTTCAGCGGTGCTTCCTTCACCAGCACCGCGGCCGACGAGGCCGCCGAAGACATCCTCACTTGGCGGCTCCGCGCAAAGCGCAAGCGCGACAAGGCCGTTCCCTTCGAGATCGAACGGCTCAGGAAGGACTGGGGTGCGCTGCGCCCGCCTCCGCGGGCCGCCGTCGCCGGGGCCGCGCGGGTCGCGGACATGCTCGCGATCGGAACGCGGTTGGACGCGCTCGCCTCGAAGGACGGCAACGCCCCGATGGCCGCCTGGCTCGACCCGCGCGCCGCCACGGCGCCGGTCCGGCCGCAGACCGCCAGCATCGCCCGCCTGCGGTCCCAGAGGTACGTGCGAGTCGTTCCGGGCCTGCGGGTCCTCGAAGAGCACGTGAGCGACGACGGCATCCTCCTACTCGGGGCTGAAGAGGTGGCCGAGCCCGAGCGCATCGGCGCGCGATGCCTCGACCGGCTCGCGCTCGGTGCGTACCAGGCCGCCGAGCTGACACGTCCGGGTGACGTCGTGGTGGCGGCGAGCCGTGAGGGACAGGACGCGTGGGTCGATGTCGACGGCGCGAAACTCGCCGTGCGTCCCGCGCGTGTAATCCGTATCGGACCGCGAGGCGAAGACCGGCTCACCCCTTGGCTGTTGGCAGCATTGATACGTCGCTGCGCCAAGCCGGGGGAGAAGCTGGCCGACGTGCGGCTGCCGATCCTCGCGCCGTCCGACCTCGCGCCGACCGCCGCCGCGCTCGACGCCATCGCCCGACGACGTGAGCGGGCCGCCGCGGAGCTCGCGGCGCTCGACGCCCTGACCGCCCAGATAGCCGACGGTCTCGCCGACGGAACCGTAGACCTTGAGCCAGTGATGACCGAGACGAAGGAAGACTGACGATGCCTCCCAAGAAACGAGCCGCAGCCGGAGCAGAGCCGCTGCCCGGCCTGGCGCCGAAGGCGAACCTGGCCGACATCAAGGACATGCTGTGGAAGGCCGCGGACAAGCTGCGGGGGTCCATGGACGCCTCGCAGTACAAGGACTTCGTGCTGAGCCTGGTCTTCCTGAAGTATGTGAACGACGCCTTCGACGAGTGCCAGGACGAGGTGCGGGAGGAGCTGAAGGCCGAAGGGCTCGGGGAGGAGGACATCGCCGAGGAGCTGGAGGAGGTCGATTACTACATCTCCAAGGGCGTCTTCTGGGTGCCGGTGGAGGCGCGTTGGTCGACGCTGGTCGAGCAGATGACGCCGGAGACGATCGGGCGGCGGCTCGACGACGCCATGGGCGAGATCATGAAGAGCAACAAGTCCTTGAGTGGAGTGCTGGCGAAGATCTTCAACAGGGACAACGTGGACACCAGGCGATTGAAGGAACTGGTGGACCTGATCAACAACACCAAGTTCACGGGTCATGGCAAGGCCGCGCGGGATGTGTTGGGTGAGGTGTACGAGTACTTCCTGGACAAGTTCGCCAAGGCCGAGGGCAAGCGGGGTGGCGAGTTCTACACGCCGGGAAGTGTCGTAAAGACCCTGGTGGAGATGATCGAGCCTTACGAAGGGCGCATCTACGACCCGGCGTGCGGTTCCGGTGGGATGTTCGTGCAGGCCGAGCGGTTCGTGGAGGCACACCAGGGACGGCGCGACAGCTTGGCCGTGTACGGGCAGGAATTGAACGAGCGGACCTGGCGGCTCGCGAAGATGAACTTGGCCATCCATGGGATCTGGGGCGACTTGTCGAGCCGGTGGGCCGACACGTTTCATGATGACCGGCACCCTGATCTGCGGTTCGACTACATCATGGCGAACCCACCCTTCAACCTGAAGGATTGGTACCGCGACGAGCACGATAGGCGCTGGCGGTACGGAGTGCCGCCCGTGCGGAACGCCAACTACGCCTGGATGCAGCACATCCTGTACAAGCTGAGCGAGAACGGCACGGCCGGTGTGGTGATGGCGAATGGCTCGATGACCTCGAACACGAGCGGTGAGGGCGACATTCGACGGGCGATGCTGGAGGCGGATGTGGTGTCGTGCATGGTCGCGCTGCCGGGCCAGCTGTTCAGGACGACGCAGATTCCGGCGTGCCTGTGGATCTTCACGAAGGACAAGAGCGCGAAGAGCGGGAGGACGGACAGGCAAGGCCGAGTCCTGTTCATCGACGCCCGGGAGTTGGGCGTGATGGCCGACCGGACGGAGAGGGTCTTCCCGGATGAGGACATCTTCAAGATCGCTGACGCGTATAGGGCATGGCGAGGAACGAAGAGCGCCCAGGAAGAGAATCTGGAGTACTCGGACGAGGCGGGCTTCTGTTACAGCGCCTCGCTAGAAGAGATCGCTAAAAATGACTACGTGCTCACTCCGGGGCGGTATGTGGGAACGACAGAGAAAGAAAAAGATGACGGAGAACCGATCAGAGAAAAGATCGATCGCTTGACCAAAGATCTCTTCGCCAATTTTGAAGAATCTGCAAAGCTTGAACAGGAAGTGCGTACTCAAATCGGGAGGATTGATGGTCGATAATATTCCATTCAAAGAGATTGTTGACTTCGCTTTGGGTGGTGGATGGGGCACCGACATTCCGACTGTGGATTCCATTCCAGTAGCAGTTATAAGAGGAACCGATTTCAGCCAGGTAGAAAAAATCCAAACGGAAGAGGTCCCTCGGAGATGGGAGAATGCGAAACGAGCTAATAAGCGCCTGCTTAAAGACGGCGACTTGCTCCTGGAAATTTCCGGTGGCAGTAGTGTTAAAGGCCAAAGCACCGGACGATCGCTATTGATCACACAGGAGATTCTTGATGCTTTCAAGGAGGCGGTAATTCCTGCAAGTTTCTGCAGGCTGATCCGAGTGCGTTCGTCTGTCATACTACCGCAGTACGCATCGTATGCCTTGCAAGACATGCATAGATCGGGGCGCGCAGCATTTTACGAAAATCAGTCTACAGGGATCAGTAATTTCCAATTCAAGGTATTCCTTGACAGGGAGTGTGTACGGGTACCGTCGTTGCATGAACAAGCAAGCTTGGTAGCAGTACTTAGGGCTTTGGATGACAAGATCGCCGTCAATAACCGCCTCGCCTCAACAGCTGATGAACTCTGTAGTCTTTTGCTAGAGTCTCGTATGAAGGCGAAACCTAGTCAGTTCGATTTGGTGCCGCTGTCGCAGACAGCTAAGTTTATCAATGGACGCGCGTTCACGAAGGATGCTACGAGTTCTGGTCGTATGGTCGTTCGCATTGCTGAGCTGAATAATGGACCGGGATTCTCTACGGTATATAACGAAATAGAGGTGCCTGAAAAATACCTGGCACGCGCAGGGGATGTGCTCTTTTCTTGGTCGGGGTCGTTGACTGTCAAGCGATGGTTCCGCTCGGAAGCAATTGTCAATCAGCACATATTCAAGGTAATTCCTAACGATGGTATGCCGATGTGGCTGGTTTATCAACTAGTTGCGCGAAAGATCAAGGAGTTTCAAGCTATAGCGGCTGACAAGGCGACAACTATGGGTCATATTCAACGTAGGCACCTTGATGATCCAGTGGATGTTCCTGGGGTCGAAACGCTTACAGAATTGGACTCGCGAATTAGGCCTCTGTGGAATCGATCTCTGCTAGCGGAACAAGAGAATCTCAAACTGGCAGAGCTGCGCGATACACTCCTGCCCCGCCTCATGTCGGGGGAGATCCGAGTCAAAGACGCCGAAAAAACCGTGGAGGAAGCGACATGACATCCCTTACCGAGGCCCAGCTCGAATCTCAGTGCATGGCCCGCCTCTCCGAACTCGGCTGGTCCACCACCACCGGCCAGGCCATCGCCCCGGGCACAGGCCAGCGCTCCGACTGGGCCGAACTCTTTATCCCGCCCCGCCTCCACGCCGCCCTCACCCGCATCAACCCCTCCCTCCCCTCCTCCTCCATCGACGAAGCAGTCTCCAAAATCCTGACCCCCGAGTCCGCCGACCCCCTCGCCGAGAACCTCCGCATCCACAAGCTGCTGACCTCCGGCATCCAGGGCATCGAATACACGGACTCGGAGGGCACCCTTCACCTTCCGACCGTCCACCTCATCGACCGCCACACCTTCTCCAACAACGAGTTCCTCGCCGTCCAGCAAGTCCGCCTCGTCGACCGCGATCACGAGCGCCGCTTCGACATCGTCTTCTACCTCAACGGCCTCCCGATCTCCATCGCCGAACTGAAACGCCCAGCCCTCTCCGACACCGCCATCGAAGACGCCCACGCCCAGCTCCAGACCTACCTCCGAGAATTCCCCCTCGCCTTCTCCGCCACCGCCTACTGCCTCATAGCCGACAACACCAGCGCCCGCTACGGCTCCGTCTTCACCCCCATCGAGCACTTCGCCGCCTGGAACGTCGACCCCGACGGCCAGCCCGTCCCACAACCCCCCTCGACCTGGTCGAACACCGAAACGGCCCTCGCGCTCGACGGCCTTTACGAACCGACCCGCCTGATCGAGATGCTCGATCACTACGTCGGCTTCAACCACGAAGACGGCAAGCCCATCAAAATGGTGGCCAAGCCCCACCAGTACTTCGCCGTCTCGAAGGCCATCTCCAAGACCGTCGATGCCGTCCGCTCTGACGGCCGCGCGGGGGTCGTCTGGCACACCCAGGGCTCGGGCAAGTCCTTCGAGATGGAGCTCTACACCGCCCAGATCATGCGGCACCGTGCCCTCGGCAATCCCACCGTCGTCGTCATCACCGACCGCACCGAACTCGACGGTCAGCTCTTCGAAGGTTTCCGCGGCTCCGAGTTCCTCCCCGAACAGCCCCAGAAGATGACCAAGCGCGCCGGACTCCGCACCGCCCTCGACCGACTCAGCGGCGGGATCATCTTCACGACCCTCCAGAAGTTCGGCCGCACCCAAGGCGAACGCGAATCCGGCGCCGACCATCCGCTCCTGTCCGACCGGCGCAACATCGTGATCATCGTCGACGAGGCCCACCGCAGCCACTACGACGACATCAACGGCTACGCGAAACACCTCAAGCGCGCCCTCCCGAACGCAACCATGATCGCCTTCACCGGCACCCCGATCTCCGAGGCCGAGCGCGACACCCGCGAGGTCTTCGGCGACTACATCGACATCTACGACCTCACCCGCGCGGTCAACGACGGCGCCACCGTCCCGGTCTACTTCGAGTCGCGCGTGATCGACGTCGACGTCCCCGACGACGTCGCCGCCGAGCTCGACGAGAGGGCCTCCGCGATCCTCGACGACCTCGACGAGTCCGAACAGGAGAAGGCCAAGCAGGCCGCCGCGCAGATCAGCGCCGTCTACGGCGCGCCCGACCGGCTCCGCACGCTTGCCGCCGACCTCACCGAGCACTGGGACAAGCGCGCCGCCGCCGTCGAAGCCGAGCTCGGCGTGCGCGGCAAGGCCATGATCGTGGTCGCCTCCCGTGTGATCGCCGTCCGGCTCTACGAGGAGATCGTCAAGCTCCGTCCCGACTGGCACGACGACCGGCTCGATCGCGGCAAGATCAAGGTCAACATCTCCGGCAAGCCCTCCGAGACCGAGCTCGCCGACCACATGCTGCGCCCCTCCCAGCGCCGAGCCCTCGAAGGGCGGGTCAAGAGCGCCGAGGACGAACTCGAGCTCGTCATCGTCAAGGACCGCATGCTCGTCGGCTTCGACGCCCCGCCTCTCCATACCCTCTACATCGACCGGCCGCTGCGCGGCGCGCTGCTCATGCAGACCATCGCGCGCGCCAACCGCACCTTCGGTGTCAAGGAGGAGGGCCTCATGGTCGGCTACTCCCCGCTCACCGAGCACCTCTACAAGGCCCTTGCCGAGTACACCGTGGACGACCAGGAGCAGC
This sequence comes from Glycomyces arizonensis DSM 44726, assembly GCF_000482705.1. Taxonomy (GTDB): domain Bacteria; phylum Actinomycetota; class Actinomycetes; order Mycobacteriales; family Micromonosporaceae; genus Glycomyces; species Glycomyces arizonensis. The sequence continues at coordinate 271,471 of NZ_AXWO01000007.1, forward strand.
GGCCCGTGGGGCGCAGGACCGAGGAGGCCATCGGGCACCTCCGCGACGTCCTCCACGTCATCGGCTCCGAACTGCTCGACGGCTACGACTGGCGCGGCGCGCTCGCCAAGAAGCACAAGACGTCCTACAACGACGCCGTCCTCGGCGCGATGAACCACCTTCGCGACCTGGCCAACCCCGCGAACGACCCGCTCGACCCCGAGGAGCCGACCCTCAAGGCGCGCTTCAACCAGCAGGCCCAGAAGATGGTCGCCCTGTGGCGGCTCGCCCGCGACGCCGACAAGGAGCCCGTGCGGAAGGAAGTCGAGTTCTTCCATGACGTCCGGGGGCACATGGCCGCCTACGACGCCCAGGAGCGCCGCGCCGCCGGGCAGGCCGTCTCGGCGCAGATCGAGGCCGTGCTGCGGCAGATGACCGCCGCGGCCGTCGAGGCCGGGGACGTGCTCGACCTGTTCACCGCCGCCGGGATGCCGCGCCCGAACCTCTCCCACCTGGACGCGGACTTCATCCGGCGCATGCAGGAGGACAAGCACCCCGTCCTCGCCATCGAGGCGCTCCAGCGGCTCGTGCAGCAGGAGATGCGCAAGAACGTGCGGCACAACGTCGTACGGCAGGAAGAGCTCTCGGAGAAGCTCGAAGCGCTCATGAACCGCTACACCAACCAGCAGCTCTCCAGCGCGCAGATCATCGCCGAGCTCGTGGAGATGGCCAAGCAGATCTCCGCCGAGCCCGACCGCGGGGCCGCGCTCGGCCTGACCGAGGACCAGTTGGCGTTCTACGACGCCGTCGCCTCCTACCCGGCCGCACTCGACGAGATGGGCTCGGGCAAGCTCGCGGCCATCGCCCGCGACCTGGTGAGGAGCGTCCGCTCCAACCTCACCACCGACTGGGCCAAGCGCGACGACGTCCAGGCGAACCTGCGGCTGGTCGTGAAGCGGCTGCTGCGCCGTCACGGCTACCCGCCGGACGGGCAGCGGGCCGCGATCAGGAAGGTCATCGAGCAGGTGGAGACCTACGCCGAGGACTGGCAGCCCGGAGCGTAGCGCCACTGTGCACGGTGCCGGACACCTGCGGGACCCGCGGGGAGTCCGCTCGCTCCGCCCTGGAAGATCATGCCGGCGCCCGCCGGTTTCCCCCGCGGCCGGGAACGTCCTCCCCGCAGGAGCCGCCTCACGGTCCGCGCCAACCGGTTCTCCCCGTGACCGGGGACATCCTGCTCGAAAGTGGACTTACGGACGCTTCGAGGCGGCGGACGGCGTCGGTTGCGACTGGAACCCCCCGATTCGTCGTGATGCGATAGTGTCTGTCGCGTAACCCTTACGGCACTGAGCGCAGTAGGACGGATCACGCCCCTGTGGACCCCGCAGACGAAGCCTCGCCAAGTATCCAGGTGAACGCGGGGCGGGACTCTGCCCATGCTGCGCGAGCGCCGTGACACAGCCACGCCCTCTACATGACGGGAATCGTCCATGTCCCGAACTTACGACATCGACCAGATCGCAGAGATAGGCCGCGATGTCTTGCCGAGCCTGTCCAACGATTACTGGGATCTGGCGCAAGGCGCCCGCAGCGCGGGAAGCGCACGCGATTCCATGTTCCAAGAGGCCTCGGTCACGACGAACACCGGCCCCGGTTCGGGTGGGGCTCCGGTGCAACCGCCCGGTGCCGCCGAAGTCGGCGCCGCCTGGAGAGCCCTTTACGAACGCTTCGAGGACGGCATGAAGCTCTCGGCGAAGAACCTCGAACACCTCGGCAGCGCGATGAAGGCCACCGCGGAGACCATGCGCGAAGACGAAGCGAACGCGGAGTTTGACCTGGACGAGCTCCAGAGCGAACTGGACGTCAACTACTGACCCTGATAGAGAGAAGGAGGCTCCTTACATGTCCACGTTCAGTTCAGAAGTGGCGACTTGCCTTCAGATAACGCCCGAGAAGATCGACGAATACCTGTACCAGTTCTATCGGCCCATGGTCGAGATCCGAACGCGGGAGCTGGTGCTGGAGCGTTTTCCGGAGATAGGGCAGCAGGTCTGGTACGCGACTCGGGAAGAATGGATCCTGCATACCGAATCGTTCAACTACGACGACACGAGCCCGTACACGCCCACCGAGAAATGGAGCGAGACCACCAACTGCGCGGTCCCGTACGAGGCCGAAGAATCCGACCTGGACTCGATCTGCGGCGAGGCGCAGCAGGACGCCTCGCAGCGCTTCAACGACGCGTCGACGAAGCTCTCAAGCCTGCTCTACCCCGACTCGCTCCTAGACGTGGCTATTGCGGTTGACCGCTTGGTCGATTTCAATGAGGTTTTCGGTGACTTCATAGAAAAACACGAAGGGACAAGCTTCAATCGGATTGCCGACCTCTTCGAAGGATGGACGGGTGGATCTGACAACAACGAAGCGTTCCTGGCATTCGGGAACATGCGTGCAAATGCCGGTCACCAGAGGACGCTGCTGTACCTGATTACACAGATTACGGTCGCCGAATTCACGATTCAGGCCGAGACCAGGAACAGTCTTGGGGCTCGACTCTCAAACCTGGCGGAGAAACTGATAGAGGTTCAGAAAGCGCGCAGTTTTGTTCTGGAGAACATATACCTTGGCACTGCCATGTTCACGCCTTTGGGATATATCGATGGAGCTGTCTCCATCGTTGAGAACTTCGGCATCGAGAATGCTGAAGGGGAACAGGATACTTCATGGTTTACCAGCTTCAAGGACAAGTACCTTATTGGTGAATATGAGGTAGGCATGGACTCTGACACCTTCGAGGCACTGGCGGCTGGCATCGATGACGTTCTGGCAACCGTCGAGTCCACCCTCGCTGACGGAAGATCCACTATATCCGAGTTCATAGCCCAGGTTGACGCCGACACCAGTGGCCTGATCCAAGGGGCGGTGTACTGAATGACAGGAATATCAATTCTTGCCGGGAGATCGTTGAGAACGGCTCCGATTCGAATCGTGTCGGTTGCGGTGGCGGCAGTGACGCTCCTCGCGACCAGTGCGTGTTTCTCGTCAGACGATCCGGAACCAGAGGAGGCCGTTCCGGCGGTTCTCGCCTATGAGCATCCCTGCGAAATGCTCGATATAAGCGATGCGTCGAACATGGTCTTCGGTGCGGATTCTACTACCGCGGACTGGTCAGAGGAAGCAACAGGAGAGTTCAGCGAGTGTCATGGGTATCTCCCTCTCACGGAAGGGAACGAAGAGGTCGGCGGTATAGATTTCCTCGTGCGGGTATTCGATGCGAGTGATCTGGAGCCCGAGGGCTCCAACGGCGGTATCGGCAGATTCCAGCTGAGCGGTCAAGCGGCAGTCAACGATATTCTAGACTGGAAAGTTCGTCCTATCATAACGCGATGGACGGGTGGGGAGACGTACGAGCTCGACGGAGCTTACTTCAGCAAAGACGTTTACGTCGTCGGGGGCTGGGGTAAGGCGGAGGACTTCGCAGTCGGTGTCAGCTTTCGTTTCACTGCGGATGCGGAGAACTATACTGAGGACCTGATCTATCACCAATACTGCGACGCCACCGATCTCGCATCTGATTGTCTGATCTCCTCCGATGTGCTGTTCCAATGGATGAAAACCGATTACATACGTGCGCTCTTCGAGAGTTTGACCGAAGTCGCCTCCGGTTGATTGCAGAAGCCGATGAAAGCAGCGCCGCCTTCTCAACGACGGGTCAGAAGACCCTGCGAAGCCTGGTCATGGGCTCGACGAAGTCAGTCTGGGCGGCCATGACCTCTTCGATTTACGAACGTTTCGAGGACGACATGAACAAGTGCCTTACCGGAAAGCCGTCGAGAACGGCACGGATCCGAATCGTGTCGGCCGCGATGGCGGCAGCGGTCCTCCTCGCGACCGGCGCCTGTTTCTCGTCAGACGACCCCGAACCAGAGGAGTCCGTTCCGCCGGTCCTCGCCTATGAACATCCCTGCGAGATACTCGATGTAAGTAATGCGCCCGGCATGGTCTTCGGTGCAGATTCCGCTACCGTCGACTGGTCCGAGGAGGCGACAGGGAAGTTCAGCGAATGCTATGGGTATCTCCCCCTTATGGAAGGGGGCGAGAAGGTCGGCAGAATAGACTTCATCGCGCGAATATTCGACGCGAGCGACCTGGATCCCGAGGACTCCCATGGAGGCTTCGGCAGGTTCCAGCTCAGCGGGCAGGCGAAAGCCGATGAGATTCTCGACTGGATGGTCCGTCCTATAACGACTCGATGGGGCAGCGGGGAGACATATGCGCTCGACGGGTTTTACTACAGCCAAGACGTCTACATCGTCGGAGGCTGGGCCAAGGCGGAGGACTTCGCAGTCGGTATCAACTTTCGTTTCGCTGCGGATGCGGAGAACTACGCTGAGGACCTGATCTATCACCAGTACTGCGACACTACTGATCTCGCATCCGACTGCCTTATCTCCTCCGATGTGCTGCACCAGTGGATGAGCACCGATTACATACGTGCGCTCTTCGACCGCTTGACCGAGGTCGCCTCCGGTTGATCTCCGGAACCGACGACCTCGCCGCCGTCCCTCGATGTCGATGAGATGACCGGCGAGCATGCCCGCAAGGCCGTCTCCGGGCTCGCACGATCGCGGACCGCCCCGCGGCCCGTACGGGCCGCGGTCAAGAAGGTCGTTGAGCAGGTCGAGACCTACGCCGAGGACCGGCAGCCCGAGCCGTAGGGCCGCGGTGAGCTGCCAGCGTCATGACAAAGAGCTTGAGATCAAGCTCAAGGGCGTGTTCAGCGCGAAAAACGTGTGATGTAGACCCTTCAGTTGACAGGATCGATCTATGATGATGCTCAGTTTCACGGTCCGGAATCATTTGAGCATCCGCGATGAACTCGTCCTGGATCTGACCAAGCCCTCGTTGCGGACGCTGCTACCACCTCAGGGCACGCGCTGGGAAGATCACGTCTACACCCTCGCGGGGATCTTCGGTGCGAACGCATCCGGCAAGTCGGCGGTCCTCGACGCGATCGCCTACGCCTTCGACGCGATCCAGAGCTCCGCCACGACATGGCAAGGATTTCCCAACCTGCCGCGGCTCCCGTTCCTGCTGGACGACCGCTCGAAGGACGAGCCGAGCGGATATGAGATCGAGTTCGTCCATGCCGAGCGCCGCTATGCGTACGGATTCGAGGTGGACGCCGAAGGCGTGCGCGCCGAATGGCTGCGCGACGTGCCGTCGAAGCGCTGGCGCACGCTGCTCCAACGAGACCGTGAAGCGGGCATGCTCAAGACGCATCCGACGCTCCGGGCCATCGGCCAGGTCACGAACCGCGAACTCGTGCTGAGCCGGGCGGTGCTGCTGGAACATCCGCAGCTCGCCGAGATCGCACGGGGCCTGGTGGGCCGGTTCGACCAGATGACGGTGAAGCCGGGGCATCGCGAGCAGCGCCTCAGGTCGATCACCGAATTCCTGGCCGACGGTTCGATCGACTTCGACGACATCGTCACACTCCTCCAGGCGGCCGATATCGGGGTGGAGCACGTCGACATCCGGGAGGACTCCTACCCCTCTGATTTCCAGGATCTGCTCAAAGACATCAAAGCCCTGACCAGAGCGCGCGCTGATAAGGACACCCAGGAGAAGGAAGACGATCCGCCTCCCGTCAGGGTCGCCATCGGACCGGAGGAATCCGACGCGGTGGTGAGAAACCTGCTCTTCACGCACCGCGGCACCGGAGCGGATCGCCCCCCGTTCATGATCGGATCCGAGAGCGACGGGACAGTGGCATGGCTGGCACTGAGCGTGCCCGCGATCGAGATGCTGCGGTGCGGAGGGCTGTACTGCGTGGACGAGATCGATTCGAGCCTGCACCCGCACCTGATCGAGGCCCTGTTGAGGATCTTCGATGATCCCGCCTTGAATACGAAAGGCGCGCAACTGGTCTTCATCAGCCACGACAGCTACATCCTGTCGCCGCTGAGCGAGGTCAGGTTGGAGCCCGAACAGGTCTGGTTCACGGACAAGTCCAATGAGGGCGCCACGGAACTGTCCTGCCTGTCGGACTTCCCGAGGCACAAGGACGCGAACGTCTCCAAGCGGTACTTGATCGGAAGGTACGGCGGCACACCGAGGCTGGCACCGAGTGCGATCGGCCGACTGCTGACCCGGAAGGCGTCCGGCTGATGCCCGGAGGCGCCGGTCGGCGCCGGAAGAGGCAGCCGAAACCGGTGTACAAGCGCGGCTTGGTGGTCGCGGAAGGGATCCGAACCGAGCCGCAGTACGTCGAAGGGCTCGGGCAGCATCTCAGGTAAGGCGCTGTCCGCGTCTCGGTCAAGGCCGTCGGGGTCGGGAGAGACCCGCGAGAGGTAGTGACGAAGTGCATCGAGCTCATGGACGACGCAGAGCGGCGGCAGAAGAAGTACGACTGGTGCGTATGCCTGGTGGACAGGGATCGGCATTCGACCCTCTCCGAAGCCGCCGAGTACGCCGCGGAGCACGGTGTTCTTCTTCTGGTGTCGAACCTGAAGTTCGAGATGTGGCTGCTCTGGCACGTCCTCGATGTCCGGGGGCCCAGGTCCTCGAGGGAACTCGACGAGCTGATGCGCAAGCACAAGCTGCTCACGGGCAAGGACATCGCGGTGCGGTTCCCCTTCGACGGAGTCGATGACGCCGTGAGGACCGCCGAGGCCGCCGACCCTGAGGCGAGGTCGGGGAGAGTGGGACCGGACCCGTCTTCGGCGATGCCGATTCTGGTACGGCTCATGCGAGGCGAACAAGGGCGCGCCGCTGCGGGGGAGCCGGGAGGAGGCGTACCCCGTGAGCGGCATCCCCGTCAAGGGTGCGATGGAGATCGGCCGAGTGGGACGGCTTTGACGGCGACTGCGATGTCGTCGCGGGTTCCGAGTGGAAGAGCGGTGAAGCGGCCGCAGACGTGACCGCCCGCGGCTCGTACGGGCCGCGGGCGGTTCACGCGGTTCAGCCCTTGACGCAGACGACCTGGCGGAGGCGGGCCGTGATCTCGACGAGATCGGTCTGGGCGGCCATGACCGCTTCGATGTCCTTGTAGGCGCCCGGGATCTCGTCGACGACCCCGGCGTCCTTGCGGCACTCGACGCCCTCGGTCTGCGCCGCGAGGTCCTCGGCGGTGAACCGGCGCTTGGCGGCGTTGCGGCTCATCTTCCGGCCGGCCCCGTGCGAGGCCGACTCGAACGACGCCCCGTTTCCGAGCCCGCGCACGATGAAGCTGGAGGCGCCCATCGATCCGGGGATGATCCCCATGTCGCCCTTCCCGGCGCGGATCGCGCCCTTCCGGGTGACCAGCAGTTCCCGGCCGTCGTGGGTCTCCTCGGCCACGTAGTTGTGGTGCGCGGAGATCTCGGCCTCGAAGCGCGCCTTCGGGAACCGCTTCCGCACGGCCTTGCGCAGCAGCGCCATCATGATGGCCCGGTTGCGCCGGGCGTAGTCCTGCGCCCAGTACAGGTCGCGCCGGTAGGCCTCCATCTGCGGCGTGTCGGCGATGAAGACCGCCAGGTCCGGATCCGGCAGGTCCGCGTTGTGCGGCAGCGCCTTGGCGCGCTCGATGTGGTGCTCCGCCAAGGCGTTGCCGACGTACCGCGACCCTGAGTGCAGCATGAGCCAGACCTGGTCGTCGTCTGCCAGGCACACCTCGATGAAGTGGTTGCCGCCGCCGAGCGTGCCCAGCTGCTTCATGGCCTTGGCCTCGACGCGCCGGGCCACCGGGCCCGCGAGCTCGTCGAAGCCCGACCAGAACTCGTGCCAGCCGTGCAGGCCGGTCTTGAGCCCCTTGACGTCCACCGAGCTCTTGTGCATCCCGCGTCCGACCGGTATGGCGGCCTCGATGGCCGAGCGCAGGCGGCTCAGGTCGTCGGGCAGGTCCGAGGCGGTCAGCGAGGTGCGCTGGGCGGTCATGCCGCATCCGATGTCGACGCCGACGGCGGCGGGCGACACCGCGCCGCGCATGGCGATGACCGAGCCGACGGTGGCACCGATGCCATAGTGGACGTCTGGCATGACGGCGACGCCGTGGACCCACGGCAGCGCGGCGATGTTGTAGAGCTGGCTCCTGGCCTGCGGTTCGACCGAGTCGACATCGCCCCACAGGCGGATCGGAGCCGCCTTGGTCTCGAGGGTGGTGAATGGCACGGCAAGACTCCTTTCACGGGATTTGCTGGGGGACAACGGGCCTCGTCGCGACCCATATCCTCCAAGATCACCGCGCGGGAATCAACGCATTTAATTCGAACACACGACCGCACCTCAGGCGACGCAGAACTCGTTCCCCTCGGGGTCGGCCATGACCATGTGGTGGCCTTCTGCTTCGTCGATCACGGTCGCCCCGGCCGCCTTCAGGCGCTCGGCCTCCGCGGCGATCCGCTCCCAGCGGTCGTCGCCCTTGCCGCCCACGCGTATGTCGATGTGGAGGCGGTTCTTCGCCGTCTTCGGCTCGGGCACGCGCAGGATCGACAGGCGCGGGCCGATTCCTTCGGGGTCGCAGAGCCAGGTGCCCTCGCTCGGATCGTCCTCGGTCACCCCGTGGTGCCGCAGCCACTCCTGCCGCGTCTTGAACGGCGGGGGCGGCGGCTCGTCCACATACCCCAGCGCCAGCTTCCAGAACTCGCCCAACCGCACCGCGTCCGCGCAGTCGAACGTCAAATCGATCCTCGCCGCCACACCGGGCCTCCTCTCGTAGAAGACCAGACCCTACCGCCCCACCTCGCGGAAGACCAGACCTTGGAACTCGACTCCGACACCGCCGCCGTTCTCGGCGGGCGAGGATCGATGCGAACGCTGGGATGCCTCACCTGTCACTTGTGAAACACCGAGCGCACCAGTTCCCCGAGCTCCACGGTCATGTCCTCGACCGATTTCTCCTCTGGGCCGAAGTACTTGGGGTCGCGGTCGGAGTCTCCGGAGCTGTTTCGGCTCCAGATGGTGACTCGCAGATTGCTCTCGGAAGCGACGCACCTGTACGAGTTGTCGATGCCCGGTCGTTGTTTGTGGAGGCAGGTGCCGTGCTCCCACCCGTTGAGTGCCTTGTAGTCGGGCCACCCGCCGTCATCGAACATCGGCTCGTAGGGACCGTATTCCTGCTGGTCTCTGACGTCGATCTCGATTGTGATCTCCTGACTGTCGGTGGCCGACTCGCTGGTTCCCCACCATTTCCACTCACACCGATATTCGCTGGTCGTTCCCACCTTCGAGATCCCCGGGGAGTCCGCTTCCACCCCGTCCCACCCCAGCAGCTCCGCCGTGGTGTCCACACTGCCGAGGCATGTGGTCGACCAGCTCTCGGGCGCGTTGAAGCGGTAGTCGATTCTCAGGTGGTCGAACAGCTCGTATGAGACGAACATCCCGATGATGACAATTATGTAGCCCAGCACCAGGAACATCCGTCGATTGGAACCGGGCTCCCCCCACCACTTCTGGGATCCGGGAGACTGGCTAAAGGCTTGACTCATGATGGAAGCTCTCGGTGTTGATCTCGTCAGCTCCGGGAGGGACCGGAATCGCCACCTTCCGCATGGGCCATTCGCTGCGAACCGCGTCGATGGCCGCATAGATCTCGTCGTCGGCCTCCCTGAGCGCAGTCTCGACTTCGCCGAACCTCGTGCCCAGGTTTCTCAGCAGCGAACTCACGTTCTTCGCGGTCAACTGCTTCTCGGTCAATTGGAATGAGTACATGCTTCCCGCCAACCCCGTCACACCGCCTCCGAGCGCCCCGGCAATGGCCAGCGCCCCCGCGGAGGCTCCCGCGCTCAGTCCTGCGGCCACCAGAGAGAGAACCCCGATGGTGATCGTGTCCTGCATGGCCTCCTGCTGCTCCCAATAGACCTTTATCATCTCGGCCGTCAGCGTGAGTGCGCCATCGATCAAATTGCCCGCAGAGTCCTTGGCCGCACTCGCCATCGCCTTCAATGACGCGCACGCGTTGTCCGCGGCGGCGAACATCTCTGCCTGCCGCAGCTGAGCCGGACGGTATCCGCTGAAGTACTCTTCGAAGGATTCTGCGGCGTCTCCGTACCAGTCGCCGATCTTGTTGAGCACATTGCCGGGCGCTCCTTCAAGGTCCACCATGTCCAGAGCTACCACGTCGAGAATTTCTGCGGCACCGCTGAACTGCTCCGCGTCGATGCTGTAGACGTTCCGGCAGAAGTCAGGGATGCCTCCGAGGTCTGGACTGTCCTCGCTTGAAATGACCGCTCCCTCCTTCTCCATCGCGGCCTCGTAGTATGCCTTGAACGGAAGACCGGTGCCGACCGCTGCGGCGGCCGCCGAGAGGGGATTCCAGGCGTCAATGGCCGTTTCGAGCGCCTTGAGCTCGTGGATGTTCACGGCGAGCTCGTAGAGGGCCTGTTCGAGTTCTTCGGGGGTTTGGGGGACTGGCATCGTGTCTCCAGTGTGGTTGTGCCGGGAGGGGCCGGGCGGTTCAGTCTTCGGGAACCGGGCGACCTTGATTCCGGCTTCCGTCGGGGTAGACTGGGGGGCGCGGCGGCGTTCCGGGCTCCTCACCGTCGGGGAAGCCTTCCGCCAAGAGCGCGTTGAAGTCGGACTGTGTCTCGTCGTCCGCGCCGGCGTAGTTTTCCGCGACCTCGATGAGCGTCGTGGCCGCGGCCTCGATGTTCTCGCTGCTTTTGGCGAAGGCGTACTGGACGTCGTCGCGAAGGGCGAGAAGCGCCGAACCGGAGCGGAAGATCCCGCTGCCTCTGGACATGACGCCTGCGACCGGAGCGGGATCGAGGTTGAAGGCCGTCGTCTGATCGACCTTCGCGGAGTATCCACTGTACTGCTCTGCCAGTGGCCGCAGATCGTTTTGTGCGACCTCGTACAGCTCGTAGAGGTCGGCGGAGAATCGGCTGCCTTCGCCGGGGGAATCAGGCACGAGGGGACTCCTCTAGTCATGGGGCAGAGTCGCGTCATTGCGTGATCACAAGAATTTACCACCGGTTCGCAACTGGCGGTGTCGAGGTGAAAGCGGTTGCTTGCCGCCCTTCGACTTGGGAACGGCCGAAATGCACAGTGGAACGGCCAGAGTGCGCAGTCACGGTCCCGCTCCAGAACCCGCCGACCACCCCGCGAGTGAAGACCGGTGCGGCCGCTGGGACGATGACGGGCGTCTGCGACCGGCCTTTGGCCGATCGCAGACGCCCGTGCCGTCCTTGTGACTATGCGATGGCTATGCGACGTCGCGTCGCTTGATGAGGGTCAGGGCGAGGGCCACGAAGACCACCAGGTAGCCGACCAGCATGCCCGTGGCGACCGGCCCGGAGAGCGCATCGAGCACCCCCGGCGTGCCCTCGGCGCCGCCCGCCGCCGAGCTGAGCGCCCCCGCGAGCGAACCCGCGCTGGAGCCGGGCAGGCGGTCGACCACGGCGGGCATGCCGTCGATCAGCTGGGACACGCCGCGCAGCAGGTTCTCCACCACCAGCGTCCACAACAGGCCCAGGCCGACGCTCAGCGCCGGGCCCCGCGTCAGCACCCCGAGGAACACGCCCCCGGCCGCCCACATGCCCAGCACCAGGGCGGTCCCGCCCACCGAGGCGGCCATGTCGCCCCAGTCGGGCCAGACGAGGGCCTGCGACTCGATCCCGGCCACCAGGCTCGACAGGCCGAGCGTGAAGACCGTGCTGAAGAGCACGAGCCCCGCCACGCACACCCCGATCGCCGTCACCGTGCCGCCCGCGGCGGCCACCCGGCCGGGCCCCTGTGTCAGGACCGTCTTCCACGTTCCCCAGCTGTAGGCGTTGCCCACGGTGAGCGCGGCGAAGATCATCGCCACGGCGCCGCCGAACATCGGCGTGCCCTGGATGAGGATCGCCGGTGCCGCCTGCGGCAGCATCGACGCCAGCAGCTCGGCCGTCGGCCCGCCCTGGAAGGCGTCCGCGTCGCCGCTGCGGTAGGCGATGTAGGGGAAGGCGTACGCGAAGGCGAACAGGAGGGTGATCCACACGCCCCCGAGCACCCAGGTGGCCGGCCAGAGCATCAGCCTGCGCAGTTCGGCCCGTGTGCTGTGCGACCAAGCGTTCATCGTCCTGCCTCCGTCATCGTGAGGAACACGTCCTCGAGTGAGCGTTCTTGCACCGCCACCGAGTGGACGTCCACGCCGTCGGCCACGAGCTTGCGCACCATGGCCGGGACGTCGACGCCCGCGGCGTCGGCGGTGAGGACGGCGCGCCCGTCCTCGTCGCGGTTCTGCTCGACGTCGCCCGCCGCGCCCTGCACGATCGGCATCGCCCGGTCGCCGGGCTCGGCGCGGACCCGCAGCACCCGGGCGCCGCGCAGGTCGGCCACGGTGCCCTCGAAGGACATCCGGCCGTCGACGATGACGCCGACGCGGTGGCAGCACTGCTGCACCTCGGCCAGGAGGTGGCTGGAGAGCAGGACGGTCTGGCCCTCGCTGCTCAGGTCCTGGATCAGGCGGCGCATCGAGGCCATCCCGGCCGGGTCGAGGCCGTTGGTGGGCTCGTCGAGCACGAGCAGGTCGGGGCGGCCCATGAGGGCGGCGGCGACGCCGAGCCGCTGCTTCATCCCGAGCGAGTAGGTGCGGAAGCGGTCCTTGCCGCGGTCGGCGAGGTCGACGCGTTCGAGCGCCTCCTCGGCGTCGGAGCGGCCCAGGCCGCGGTAGCGGCCGACGACCCGGAGGTTCTCCAGGCCCGAGAGGTACGGGAAGAACCCGGGCCCCTCGATGAGGGAGCCGGTGCGCCGCAGCGCCTCGGGGCTGCCCGGCCGGAGGCCGTGCACGAGTGCCGAGCCGCCGCTGGGCTTGACCAGCCCGAGCACCATCCGCAGGGTCGTGGTCTTGCCCGCGCCGTTGGGGCCGAGGAAGCCGTAGACCTCGCCGCGGCGCACGGTCAGGCTCACCCGGTCGGCGGCCGCGCGGTCGCCGTAGCGTTTCGTCAACCGGTCGGTCGACACGATGTTGTCATCCATGACTTCATCGTCGCGGCGTGCGGCCGACGCCGCATCAGCGTGCGAACGTATCTCGCCCTCGTCGCAGGGGTGTACTCAGGCGGCGTCCGAGTCCCCGAGCGCGTCCGCCCGTACCGATATGATCCGACCGCCGCTGACACCCGACCGAGTCCCCCGAACGAACCCGTCCGTCTCACGCCGCCCGAGCCGGACGCCGTCGCGCCGCGCGAGCCGCGTGCCCGCTCGCTGCGTTGCCGCGCCCATACTGCGGGCGGGTGAGTGGGCTCGGATACCGCCTCGCGTCCCTATGCGCGGGAGTGGCCCGGCGCGGCGACATCACCGGGCCTCGTTCGGGCGGGCGTCCCTACGCGCGGGGAGTGGCCGCGGCCTCCGGCCTCGCCGCACCTCGCCTTCGCCGCAGGGCCGCACCCTCTCCCGGCGCGAGAGCGACTGAAACCTATACCATATAACCTATATTATATAGTGTAATATGTATGATGTAATATAACTTCTTTAGGTCCTGGAGCGGCCCATGTAGACGTTTCTGGTCCTGAAGCACGTGTCGCCGCCCTGCCCGTGGCGCTCGGAGGCTCACCGTCACCGTTTCCGCGGTCGCTTTCGCTGCTGCGGTCGTTGCCGACCGGTGACGTTCCCGCCCCAGCGTTCCGCTATCGCATCGAACAGCGGCGCGCTCGGCCCCGTCAACGCTTTGAGATGGCAGACCGTTGCCCGAGGTCGTTGCTCGGACCAGAGGCTCAGCGCTCCGTCCAGACCCTGTCGCGCTCCGACCTCGGTGTTCAACCTGCGGGCGCGGCGCCGGTCGAGGGCCCCGGACTCGACGATGAGGAATCCGCTCTTCTCGGTGAGTCCGTCGACCTCTCTCCACGGCAGGCGCGAGCGATACCTGCCCACGCGGACGGTGAGCCCTTCGGCGTCGACTCTGATCGACGCCTGATCGGGATCGGCCGACAGCTGTGTGGAACCGAGACCGATGCCGCAGGTGCCGACCATGAGCATGCCCAGCGTTTGCAGCAGTTCGGGTTCGGGATGGGGTTCAGCGGCGGTGCCGAACCAGAGGTCGCGCACCGTGGGCGATATGTAGGCGAAGAGGGTGAAGACGGTGATGAACAACCCTATGGCGATGGAGACCTGCGCGCTGAAGACGTGCTCCGTTTGGGGCCGTGGGGTCCAGGGAACGTCGAGCGCCCGCTCGTCGGCGCTCGGGCCCCGACCGCCGCGGCGCGAACGGCGAGCGGCCGAGCGGGGGCGGCGTCCGCGCGGTTCCCAATTTCGAGCCCACCTCATGAGCGGCGGGATCAAGGGACCGAGCCACAGGGTGAGAACGACGTACGGCACCTGCTTCCAGAGAGTGCCGCCCCACAACGCGGCGGCCACCACGGCGACGGTCGATGCCGCCACCACTGTGGCGACCAGCGCCCACCACCACTTCCGCCGCCGACTCCGGTGGTCCGCGCTCATGACTCGGCGGCCCGTCGGCGCCGATCGCCGCGATGCGCCAGTGAGCGGCACTCGTCGATGCCGATTCGGTGGGGAGGGGCGGGGCGGCGTTCGGGCATCGAGGACTCCAAGATCTCGGGGCGTGAGGGTGTGCTCCCAGATTAAGGGATCGGTGCACTGTGGCGCGATGTCCGGCGCGACCGGTTCGATGGAGTCCCGTCAGGCTCGCCCGCGGCGGCGCGTGCGTTATGCGCGCGAACGTCCCACGTAGACGTTCCTGGCCCTGAAGTAGGTGTCGCCGCCCGGCCCCGACGAACCCGAGGAGCCCTCCATCTGGAGGTTGATGATGAGGTGCATCGGTTCGCCCACGAAGTTCGATCCGCGGTGCGCGCCCTTCCACGTCCCGTCGAGGTAGTAGTGGATGTCCACGTCGGCGCCGCTCACCTTGGTCATCCAGATCCGGTACTCGTGCCAGCTGCCGGGCGAGGAGACCGGGACGACGGTGTTGTCCCACGACCCGTCGTAGGTGTTGAACCAGTTCCTGGCGTCGCCCTTGTACTCCAGGATGTCGCTCTCCGGCGGCCACGAGTTCGCGCCGGTGATCCAGAACGCCGGCCACGTGCCCCGGGCCGAGGGCGCCTGGAACTCCCCTCGGATCTCGTAGTTGGGGAACTGGTCGGAGACGGTGATCAGCTCCTTGGAGTGGATCGCCCCCGAGTGGTAGTGGATCGGCAGGTGCGGGTCCTTCGAGCTGGTGCCCTCGTCCCAATCGATCCGGGTGGCCTTGATGTTGAGCTGGCCGCTGGGGGAGAGGTAGAGGTGGTTGTTGTCCGTGGAGCTCGCGTACATCCGGGCGGTGCCGTTGTGGTCCGACCCCCACGGGTAGAGGTAGTTCCACTCCGATTCGAGCGCCTGGCGGCCGGCGAACGAGCCGCTGATGACGGTCTCCCAGGCGGCGGCGCTCATCCGGTCGTCGGCGGAGGCCCGGGCGGCCGTTCCGGCGAGCACCGCGGCGGCCGCGGGCATCGCGATCACCGCCCGCCTGGTCCAGCGCGGGGCGGGGCGATCGGGCTCGGGTGAGGTCGGGTGCTTCGGCATGATGACCGCCTTCGCTGGGTGGGGGCGTTTCGGGTCTTACACGTAATGTTCACGTAAACATCGATGATTTACAATATATTGTGCTCTTTGAGCAGGGCATTGTCAACGGCGAACCGCCGTCCCGCCCGCAGGAGTCCAGCTGCGAGGTGTGCGACAGCGCCGTCTCCACATCGAGGCGCCGCCCGTCCTCAGGGATCCAGCTGCGAGAGGCCGAAGGAGATGAGGAAGCCGACGACCGTGATCACGCCGATCCACATGTGCGCGTTCTCGAACGCCTCGGGGATCATGGTGTCGGCGATCATGGACAGCATGGCCCCCGCCGCCAGCGCGGTGATCGCGGCCAGCAGACCGCCCGAAGCGCCGTCGAGCAGGCCGTATCCCGCCATGGAGGCCAGGCCGCTGACGACCGCGATGGTGCCCCACATGCCGAACACGTAGCCCTTGCCGCGCCCGGCCCGGCGCATGCCCGAGGCGCTCGACAGCCCCTCGGGGACGTTGCTGATGAACACCGCCACCACGGTCGTCGCGCTGACCACGCCGCCGCCGAGCAGACTCGTGCCGATGACGATGGACTCCGGTATCCCGTCCAGCAAGGCGCCCAGCGCGATCGCGGTGCCCGACCCCGGTTTGTCCGACTCGGACGGCTGCTGCTCGCCCGAGCGCTTGCGGTGCCGCGCGCCGTACCTGGACAACGCGACGTTCGCTCCCGTGTAGACCAGGGCGCCCGCCAGGGCGCCCAGCACCGTCGGCCGCATGCCGCCGCGCTCGTGCGCCTCGGCGATCAGCTCGAACGACACCGCCGACAGCAGCACCCCGCTGCCGAACGCCATCACGCTCGCCACGATCTTGACCGGCACGCGCACCAGGTAGCCGATCAGCGCGCCCACCAGCAGCGCCGAGCCCGCCAGCAGCCCCCAGCCTCCCGCTGTCAGCAATCCGGGCATCGCTCACTTCCCCATCGGTGGTCAGTCCTCGTACGGCGCCTCGTGCGCCGGATGATCGTCGGGCGGCCCGTACGGGCTCAAGAAGACGTACTTCACCGACGCGTAGCGCTCGCGCAGCCGCGCCTCGGCATCCCGCCCCGTCCGCTCGATCGCCGCGCCCGAGGCGCCGTCGCGGAAGTCCACGCGCGCGGCCACGAGCACGTCACTCGGTCCCAAGTAGAGCGTGAGCAGCTCGCCGACGGCCGTGATGTCCTCGCTCGCCTCCAGCTCCTCGCGCAGCTCCGCCCGCAGCCGCGGGGACACGGCCCGGCCGACCAGCAGCGAGACGTTCGCCCGGCCCAGGCTCACCGCCACGGCCAGCAGCAGCACGCCGATGAGGACCGAGGCGCCCCCGTCGTAGAACGTGTTCCCGGTGATCTCGGTCAGCGCCAGCCCGAGCGCGGCCAGGAGCAGGCCCGTCAGCGCCGCCGCGTCCTCCAGGAAGACCGCCTTGAGCGTCGTGTCGGGCGTGCGGCGCAGCAGCGTCCCCGGCCCGATGGACCACTGGCGCGACTCCGACCTGACCTGACTGATCGTCCGCAGGAACGAGACGCCTTCGAGGATGAACGCGATCGCGAGCACGATGTAGGAGACCAGGAAGTCGGTCTCGGCCTCCGAGTTGATCGAGTGCAGGCCGTGCGTGATGGAGAACAGGCCGCCCGCCACGAAGGTGCAGGCCGCCGCCAGCACCGCCCACAGGTAGGCGGTGCGCCCGTACCCGAACGGGTGCACCTCGTCGGGCGGGCGGGCGCTGTTGCGCAGCGCCGCGTACAGCATGATCTGGGTGACGGTGTCGGCCGCCGAGTGCGCGGCTTCGGACATCATCGCGGCCGAGCCCGAGAGCAGGCCCGCGATGAGCTTGGCGATGGCGATGGCGAGGTTCATCAGAGCGGCCACGATGACGGTGACCACGCTCTCCGATTTCTCTTCCTGCTCTTCGCCCGAATCGCCCATCAGCCGAGCCTAAAGGCCGCGGCGCGGTCCGAACACCCCTTTGCGCCATGACGGCATGTCCGGCCGGGAGGCGGAGACGATCGTGCGTGTCCGCGGCACCATCACGGCGCCGCGGCCGCCCGATCAGGCGCTGGCCTTGACCCACTCGGGGTACTGGACCATCCACTGGTCCAGCGTGTCGTTCCGGACCGCCGCCCACAGGGCGTCGGCCGCGACCTGCTGCTCGCCCTCGTGGGTCTTCACGATCGAGACCTTCTTCCCGTCGGGGTAGATGTCCTCGGCGCTGGAGGGAACGTGGACCGTGTTGATGCTGTTGGGGTCGATGTCGCGCAGGTTCACCACCAGGTCGGTCACCGACACGTCCTTCGGCAGGTCGAGCGTCAGCGAGTCCCCGAACCCTTCGAGCATCCCGGTCAGGGCGGCCGGGTCCTTGTAGAAGCCCTGCTTCTTCGCCTCGATCAGGATCGACTTGATGGCCTGCTGCTGCATCTCCTGGCGGCCGTAGTCGCCGCCGCGGCCCTCCTGCCAGTCCGAGTCCCAGTCCCACGGCTTGCGCTGGCGCACCAGGTCCAGCGCGTCGTCCTTGCCGTAGTAGGCGCACCCTTCGGGGAAGACCTTGTGAGTGTGGATCGACTCGATCTCGTGCCAGGGGCACAGCTGGATCTCGCCGACCAGGTCCACCATCTCGATGAAGCCGCCGAAGTCGGCCGTCGCGGCCATGTGGAACTCGACGCCGGTGAGGTCGTAGATCGTGTTCACGACGTTGGCCCGCGTCACCTCCCAGTCGTCGCTGATCGAGGCGGCGTGGTTGAGCTTGTACGTGCACGGGTTGTTGCCCCAGCCGGGGCCGCAGTCGGGGATGTCCACCCACAGGTCCCGCGGCAGCGAGATCATGGTGGCTCCGGTCAGCTCCTTGTTGATGTGCACCATGATCATGGTGTCCGACCTGGTCGACCCGCCCTGCTTGTCGACGCCGAGCACCAGGATGTCGAGCGGCCCTTCGAGGTTGTCCGCGTCGACCTCGGCCTGGTGCTCGCCGAGGATCTCCTCGTGCTCGACGGCCGTGTTCGCGGCGTTCACCCCGTACTGGGTCACCGCGGCGGCGCCGCCGGCGATGACCGTGGTCAGTCCGCCCGCGTACAGCATCACATGCGCCCACCACGGCGCGTGACCCTTGCCAGCCATCAATCCTCCATCGGTCGGTCAGGTCGTCCGGTATGTATAACGCCCCGGCGGCCGATGCGGGTTGCAGACGCGCCAGATCAATTCGAGGTGTTCTCGGCTGTGTCCCCCGCCGCGTCGTCCGCACCGGCCGACTCGCCGCCCTCGGCGCCGGTCGTGTCGGTGGCGGTGGTGCAGTCCGGCATGTTGTCGCCCTTGTACCACTCGGGATTCGCGCAGACCCACTCGTCGATCTTGTCGTCCCGGATCGCCTGGTACAGCGCCTCGGCCGCGATCTGCTCCTCGCCCTCGTGCGTGACCACATAGGAGGTGCCGTTGATCTCCTGCGCCGTGGACGGCACGCCGATCGAGAGCATCGCGTTCGGGTCGACGCCGGCCATCTGCGTGATCATGTCGGTGAGCTGGTAGTTGCCCAGGTCGAGCGTGAGGGACTCGCCGAACTTCTCCAGCAGGGAGACCGCCTTGGTCGGGTCCCGGTGGTAGCCCTGGTTCTTCGCCTCGATCAGGATCTGCTTGATGGCCTGCTGCTGCATCTTCTGGCGGCCGAAGTCGCCCCAGGTGCCGTTCGCGTAGTCCTCGTCCCAGTCCCACACGTAGCGCTGGCGCACGATGTCGAGGGCGGCGTCCTTGTCGTAGCGGTTGCAGCCGCCCTCGTAGGTGATGCCCGTGTGGATCGAGGTGATCTCGTGCCACGGGCACAGCTCGATCGTGCCCAGCTCCTCCACCAGGTCCAGGAAGCCCTCGAAGTTCGCGATCGCGCCGCCGTCGAACTCGATGCCGGTGAGGTCGGTGATCGTCGCCGAGGTGTTCTGGAACGACTCGCCCCAGTCCTCCGAATAGGCGAACGCCTCGGTGAGCTTCGTCTCACACGCGGGTTGGCAGCTGGGGATCTCCACCAGGAGGTCGCGGGGGATCGAGATCATGCTGACCTCGGTGAGGTCCTCGTTGACGTGGACGATGATGTCGGCGTCGGTGCGGGCCAGGCCCTCGGCGCCCACCCGCTCGTCGGTGCCCAGCACCAGGAAGTTGAGCGGACCGGTGATGTCCGCGCCCTCTTCGGTCTCGACGCGCTGGTCGCCGAGGAGGTTCTCGGTCGGGACGGCGTTGTTCACCAGGTTCAGGCTGATCTGCGTGGCGACCGCCGCGCCGCCGGAGATGACCATCACGATCGCGCCCATGATGACCATCGCCTTGGCCCACCACGGGGATGACGCCCGGGCCGCATGCTTGATCGGCTCGCTCACTACTACTCCCAGGGGTATCCGTTGTCTGCGGGGAACACGCGCAGATCAGTGGTGGGGTTGCACTGTCCCAGCACCCTAGAGCATCTCGTCACGGAGGCGAAGACGAGTGCTGCTCACGGTGGGGTCTAACCGAGACTAAACCGGCATAACCAGAAAAACCAATGCGACGGCCATCACAATGAGCGGCAAGGCGAACGCGAACCCGAGCTTCCAGGCGCTCCACGCCCGCGCCCCGGCCACCCGAGCCGACCAGCCGCTCACCAGCACCTGGCGCGACCGGCCCCGCACGGTGTACTCCACCGACCACACCGGCAGCAGCAGCGACCGGCACCCCCGGCCCGAGTACACCGTGTCGACCGCGCCGACGCGCTGCTCGTCGCCGCCGATGTCGCGCCGCACCGCATCCCGCACCGCCGCGTCCATCCGCAGCTCCGCCTCCGCCAGGCCCGCCCGCGGCTCCACGTCGGCGCCCGCCACGCGGTGCCCCGGCACCGGCACCGGCCGCGACTCCTCCGGCCGCCAGTCGGGCGCCAGCGCCGCCAGCAGATGGCGCGGCACGCCCGTCGTCGACGGCACCAGCACGTCGACCAGCGAGCACGCCACCGTCCCCGCCGCCGGACGCCAGAGCGTGCGCCGGAACCGGTTCCCCCGCTCGTCCCGCGCCCAGTGGTAGGAGCCCCGCTCGCCGCGGTACCGCGAGCGCGCCTCGGCGCTCCACGCCCAATGCGGCACGTACACGCTCGTGAGCGACTCGGCCCGGTCCAGGCGATTGAAGCGGCGCGGCGCGAACCGGCGGCGGCCCCGCGTCCACTCCCGCAGCGCCCGCCGCGCCCCCGCCTGATCGATCCGGAACGGCAGCACCAGCTCCCGCCCCGCCGCCTCGACGCCCGGCGAAGCACTGGTATTCAGAGAGGCATTGGCGTTCAGCGAAGCCCAGCCGCGGTCGACGCGCTCGGGCCGCAGGTGCTGCTCGGTGCCGCAGAACGGACACGAGAGCACCGGCGAGCCCGGCTCGGGCTCCAACTGCGCGCCGCAGGTGGTGCACGGGCAGGCGCCCGGCGCGGATATCTCGGCCACGGCCCCCTCCTCACAGGCGCGCACCGCCTCACTCTAACGCCGAAACGGCCCCCGCACGGCCGACTGCGCCGCGAACGTCCAGCCCACGCCCTGAACGGCGTACGCGCAGCGCACAGACCGGTTCGCGCTCATGCGCATCGGCTCCTGGGCGCCGACGTGAAAGCGATCGCCGCCACTAGATATATCCGCCGCGGGGTGGCAGGATAGTGCTGTGACGCCACGGAGGGAGACCACACCTGCGCGTGATTATGCCGAGGAATACCGGATCTTGCGCGAGATGATGGGATCGGGACGGATAGCCGAAGCGGTCGACCACGCCACCACCATCGCCTACAACGCGCCGACCCCGCAGCGACGCGCCCAGGCATGGCTGTTCATCCTCCAAGGCCAGATCAACCGGCGCGCCATCGACAGGATCCCGAACACCCTCGACCAGGCCGACTCGGCCGTCCGCCGCTGCCGCGGCGACTACCGGCTCACCGGCAAGTTCCACGCCCTCGCCGCCTGGTACCACCACCACCACGTCAAGTCGCTCCACTTCACCGCCCAGCACCTCGTGCTCGCCCGCCGCGCGCTGCGCTCGATGAACGAGACCAGCCAGGCCGCCGTCGACGCCTGGTACGACCTGGCCGGGGTCATGAGCAACTGCGGCTACCAGCAGCAGTCCGCCGAGGCCCTCGACCAGTGCCACATGCTCGCCGAGCGCATCGGCGTGCCCCGCTCCTCGGTCGAAGGCGTCGAGATCCGCGTCCGCGAGGCTTTGCTGTGCTACTACACCGGCGACCCGCACGCGTGCATCGGCCTGCTCAGCAAGGAGCTGCGCCGCGTCAAGCCGCACCTGCACGAGCTCGACAAGCGCGAGCTCGAGTGGATCCACTACGCGCTCGGCCGCCTGGGCCTGCTCGGCTTCTCCGAGCAGTGGTCGGTGGAGCAGATGCTGCCCGAGACGACCTCGTCCGCCGAGGCGCTCGACCTGCGGGCGCTGGCGCGGGCCTCGCGGCTCATCGCGCAGGGGCGCGGGCCCGAGGCGCTGGCGACCCTGGAGGCGCGCGAGATCGGCTACGAGACGATCGGGGTCATGGAGCCCGAGCACCTGCGCTCGCTGGCGCTGGTGGCCAAGGGCGACCACGCCGAGTCGATTCTGGCCGCGCACGCCACCACGTACGCGCTCTACAAGCAGATCAACGAGTTCCACACCATTTACCTGGACTCGGCCGCGGCGCTGGTGGACCACGACCAGCTGCGGCGGGCCGCCGCCGGGTGGGCCGACCGGGCGAACACCGACGACCTGACCGGGCTGCCGAACCGGCGCAGGCTGGATGCGTTCCTCGCCGACATCGAGGGCGACGGGATGATCGCGGTGCTGGACCTGGACGGCTTCAAGGCCGTCAACGACACGCACGGCCACCAGGCGGGCGACGCGATCCTGCAGCGGGTGGCGGCGCTGCTCTCGAGCGTGGTGCGCTCGGGGGACCTGTTGGCGCGCACCGGAGGCGACGAATTCATCCTGGTGCTGCCCAGCGCCACCGAGTTCGACGCCGACGCGGTCTCGGAGCGGATCCGCGTGGCCGTGGCCGCCGAGAACTGGGAGTACTCGGTGCCCGGCACCCCGGTCGACGTCTCGATCGGCTGGGCCCGCCTCGTGCCCGGCGGCAACCCCTCGCAGACGCTGTGGGCCGCCGACCAGGCGATGTACCAGATGAAGCGCGCTCGCAAGTTCCAATGAATCAGGGAGTGTCCCGGGCAAAACGGACACCTGGGGACCCCCCTTTTAACACTACGCACGGGTACCGACACTCATCGTGACTGCACGGTGCGATCAATGCAGTGTGGTCAATGCGGCGTGAACCATACGGGCGGCGTGATCAACGCGGGTGATCGATCCGGGCGGTGCGGTCAATGCGCTGCGGTCAATCGTGGCCGCACGGTGCGCTGATCGCGTCGAGCTCGACCGTCGTGACGTATCCGGTGAAGCCCTCCTCGGCGTAGCGCGCGCACGCCTCGGCCACGTTCGCCGGCTCCGTGGCGTAGTCCACCGCCAGCACGAGCTTGCCCGAAGCGGCGATCGCCCGCACGTGGTCGAGGTTCTCGCCGCACCACTCCGCCTCGCACGGCTCGTCGCTGTCCAGAAAGAACAGGTCCTCCACGCCGATCCCGTCGATCGACTCCATGTACCCGGGGAACTCCCGCAGCTCCGGCGCGTTCTGCGGCAGCACCTGAAAGCCCGGCCGCTCGGCCGCCGCGTAGTCGTCCACCGCGGCGATGAGGTCGACCATCTTGCGCGCCAAGGAATCCCGGTCCTCGCCGGGCACCAGCTCCAAATCGATCTCCTCATAGGCGTTCGGCACGTCCAGGTACACCCCGTCGAAGCCCGCCGCCAGCGCCCGATCCAGGCGCGGGCGCACCGCCAGGTCCCACCACCGCTGGTCCCAGTACGCCACGAAATACTCGTCCGGCCAGTCGCCCCACCGGTTGAGCACCATGTCCGTGGCGGCCACCGCCGCGTACTCGGGCCGGTAGGTCTCGATCGAGCCCACCGTGAAGTACGCGTAGACGGCCTTGCCCGACTCGCGCAGTCCGGCGATCTCCTCGGCGGTGAAGTAGTCCTCCCCGCCGTCGCGCGCCAGGTCGACCACCGCGGCGTCGCCCTCGGCCGCGGCCAGCTCGGCGAGCCCGCCGTCCGCGTAGTCGGTCAGCTGGTACACCCAGCCCGCCGGCGCCTCACCGGCCTCCCCGCCCTCACTGCTCTCCCCGTCCGAGGGGTCGGCATCCGCACCGGCAGGGTCGGCGCCCGTGCAACCGGCGAGGAGGAACGGGACGGCCAGCAGTGCCGCACGGAGTCGTCTCATGCCCCGCAGGCTAACCGCATCGTGCCGATCGCCTCGGCCACCGCCTCCACCACCAGTGCCCGGACCACATCCGGCGAGGCCTCGACCCTCCCCGTCGCGGCCGCGACGAACGCGTCGCCGTCCATCCGCGTGTGCACCGGACTGATCGCCCTGGCCAGGCCGTCGTGCGCGCCTTGGGCGAGCAGGTGGCACTCGACCTTGTCCAACCGCGCGTTCGTCGCGACGAGCCCGATCGTGGTGTTGCGCCCGAACCCGACCGGGAAGCCCTCCGGCGTGAGCAGGCTCCGGTCGAGCGGCCCCGGCTCGCCGAAGGCGTTGACCGCCGCGACGGCGCTCACCACCAGCTCCCCGAGGCGCAGCGTGGCCGAGGCCAGGCCCGACGGCAGCGTGACCCCGCGCCACTGGCCGACCGTCGCCCCGCGCCCGGCGCCCACCGGCCCGGTGAGCGCGGCCTCACCGCTCTCGGCGTCCTCACACGCGGCATAGCCTTGGGCCGCTTGCGGGACGATGCCCGATCCGTCGAGGTCGTACAGGCCCAGCGTCGGCACGATCGGCACCGGCCCGCCCGGCGTGGCGACCCCGCGGCCGCGCTCGGCGAGCCACCGCACGACCCCGTCGGCGGCCGCCAGCCCGAACGCCGAGCCGCCGGTGAGCAGGACCGCGTCGATCCCGGCGTTCGACCGGACCGGATCGAGCAGCTCGATCTCCCGGGAGGCCGGGGCGCCGCCCCGCACCTCGCCCGACGCCAGGGTCGGCTCCGCGAACAGCAGCACCGTGCACCCGGTGCGCTCGCCCGTCCAATGGCCCGCTCGGACGCCCAACTCCAGCATGGCGACAGACTACCGCCATCTGCGCGTAACGGTCCCGTCGAATTCGATAACCAAACGGTAACTCAGATCTTTGTAGACAGTGGTGCGCGATACATGTGACCCACGCAAAAACCCTGGATTTCCCGGGTGCACACCCCATATGATGGGTATCGAAGCCGGGAGGCACAGCGAAGAAGCGGCAATCCCGATCTGGCCTCAAGCCCCCGGTCCCGATGCGGAAGCATCGACCCGCCGCCGTCGACAATGGCGTCATCGACAAGCGGTCATCACCCCAAGAGAAATCCACTATCCGGCACACCCTGCCGGGAAGGAACAGCAATGAACAACGAGTTCGTAGGTGCATACCTCGCAGTCGACGCCGCCAACTCCGAGGCGCTCTCGGCGATGCCGAACGCTCCGGTCGTCGACGACGGCCGCGCGAACAAGCCTTACGTCGCCGGCGTCACCGCTCAGGACAAGGTCCGCTTCTCGACCGCCGCGGCCCTCCGCCGGATGGCCAACCGCGTCGAGCGCGGCTCCCTGACCCGCGCCGCCTAAGAAGGCGAAGGCCTAAGCGCACCCACAAGGTGCCGGCCGGACTGCACAACTCAAGAAACACACACGCGACGCGCTGAGCCCCAGAGGCCAGCGCGTTTCGCCATCCCCGGACGGGACCGCCTCCTCCAGCCGGGGCGCTCCGCGGACGGTGACACGGACGGGCCCCGACCGCGCAGCGGTCGGGGCCCGTCCGTCGGGAAGACCTTGCGGCTACCAGTCGGCGGCGGCCTTGCGGCGCCTGACGACGACGAACATGACCGCACCGGCGGCCAGGGCGGCGGCCGCGGCGGCGATGATGATCGTCATCGAGCCGCCGGTGACCGGCAGCTTGCCGGAAGCGTCGGCGTCATCGCCGCCTCCGATCATGTCGGCGGCGTTGACGCCGATCACCGCGAGGTTGCTCTCCAGGTCGCCGTCGAGGCTCTCCCCATCCTCGCCGCCGTAGATGGCGCCGACTTCGATCAGGCCATCGGTGGCCGTAGCGGCGTTGTTGACCTTGACCGTGAAGGTGAAGTCGAGCGTTTCGCCAGGAGCGAGCCGTTTGAAGTAGCAGGACAGGTCGAAGTGGTCGAGTTCGGAGTCGCTGCCGATGTACTCGTAGGCGCCGTCGAGCGAATCCTCATCGATACAGCTCCAGGCTCCTCCATCGCTGTCGATTCGCACGAGTTCGGTTCCGGCAGGGAGCTGAGCGCGCAAGTTGTAGGACCCGAAGCTGTCGACATAGTGGTATGCCGCCGCGGGCCCGTTGTTCGTGACCGGGACGGTGACGGTCACCTCGTCGCCTTCCGAGCCCTCGATGTTGGCCGAGGTGACCGCCAGATCGTAGGGATTCTCCGCGGTGACGATGTTGATCGTGCCCATGTAGGGGGCGTCGCCCTCGTCCGTGGGGCCGTCCCAGGTGTCCGTGGTCTTCAACGAGAACAGGTCGTCCGAGGCCTCGTCCCAGAACACGCCGCCGAAGTCGTCCTCCAGCGTCTGGGCATCCACCGTGTACACGTTGTAGTAGCAGGCGCAGAGGTCGATCGGTCCCGGAGCGTCTTCACTGATCGCGTAAGTGACCGGGCTGTCATCACTGAGGGTGAAGAGGCTGCCCTGCAGGTCCTGGAAGTGGGTGATGACGCAGGTTACGCCCCGATCGCTCCCCCAGCGGCCTTCCATGCAGTTGTCGTAGTCGGCGATGGCTTCGGCGCCTTCCAGGTCCATTCCGACCCGGCTGAACGGGTCGCCGAACGCCACGACGACCGCCGCGGCCGTATCCGCGAGCGGACGCTCTTGGAGGAATACCGGAGAGACGTCGACAGTGCTGCCCGGGGAGACGCCTGTGACTTGCACATTGCCGTGCGTGAACGGTTTGTGTGGGTTCATGCCCGCGAAGTCGGTGACTTCGATGGTGCCGTAGTACGGCTCGATGGGAACGCCCTCGATGGTCGCCGTGAGCGTGTACTCGTACACGCCGAGTTCGGCCTGTTCGGTGGGACCGTAGCCGATATTGTTGAAATAAGCGCTGTAACCGTTATGCGACACCTGTTCGCAATGGAAGCCGGTGCCCTCGGAGTACACCTCGCACTCGTTGTCCCCGACTTCGAGATCGAATTCGAATGTTCCAGCGGGAGCATCGATCGCCATGTCGATGGTGACGTTCGGATCGTTCTCGTAGATCTGTGCGATATCCACCGTGATCTGTCCCCAGTACAAATCCTCGGTGGGCATGACGAGACTCTCCAGCTCAGGAATGATCTCGGGTTCCGCGAGGTCTTGGGCGGAGGCGGGGAGGGCGGCGATTCCTGCTGCCAGGAGGCCTGCGGCGGCCGCGGCGGCGAGGCGCCGGGGTTGAAGGGGGGTCATGGAGTTCCTTGTTCTGTTGATCGGTGAAATTCGGCGGGGCTTGCCGGAGAGATGAGAGGGGCTTCCCGAATCAACACGCGCCTCATCCGCCACCGGTTGCATCCGCTTGCCGAGCGGCACTCCGGCTTCCGGGCGACGCACTGAGGGCGCTCGGCTCGATGAGCCGGGCGCCCTCGGTTATGGCCTTGTGTCGCTTGCCCTCAGGCGCGCCAGCCCGGGATGGGGTAGGCCTTGCAGAACTCGCGGATCTCGCCGGCGACGACGTCCAGTTCGGCGTCCTTCTCGGCCTTCGCGGCACTGATCGCGCGGTCGATCCAGTTCGCCACCAGCTCCATGTCGCCCTCGGTCATGCCGCGGGTGGTCACGGCCGCCGTGCCGATGCGCAGGCCCGAGGGGTCGAACGGCTTCCTCTGGTCGAACGGCACCGTGTTGAAGTTCAGCTCGATCCCGGCCCTGTCCAGGGCCTTCGCCGCGGGCTTCCCGCCGATCTCCTTGCCGGTCAGGTCCACCAGGATCAGGTGGTTGTCCGTGCCGCCCGAGACCAGGTCGTACCCGCGGTCGTTCAGCGCCGAGGCCAGCGCCTTCGCGTTCGCCACGATCTGGTGCGCGTAGGCGCGGAACGACTCGCGGGCCGCCTCGCGCAGCGCCACGGCGATCGCCGCCGTCGTGTGGTTGTGCGGGCCGCCCTGGAGGCCCGGGAAGACCGCCTTGTCGATCGCCTTCGCGTGCTCGGCGTCGGTCATGATCATCGCCCCGCGCGGGCCGCGCAGCGTCTTGTGCGTCGTGGTCGTGATGACCGGCGCGTGCCCCACCGGGCTCGGGTGCGCCCCGCCCGCGACGAGCCCGGCGATGTGGGCGATGTCGGCCATGAGCACCGCGTCCACCTCGGCGGCGATCGCGGCGAAGCCCTCGAAGTCGATCGTGCGCGGGATCGCGGTCCCGCCGCAGATCATCAGCTTCGGGCGCTCCTTGCGGGCGACCTCGGCGACCTCGTCGAGGTCGATGCGGCCGGTGTCCTTGCGGACCCCGTAGTGCACGGCGTTGAACCACTTGCCCGTCGCCGAGACGCTCCAGCCGTGCGTCAGGTGCCCGCCCATCGGCAGGCCCATGCCCAGCACGGTATCGCCCGGCTTGAGGAACGCCAGGTAGACGGCGAGGTTCGCGGGGCTCCCCGAGTAGGGCTGCACGTTGGCGTGCTCGACGCCGAACAGCTCCTTGGCGCGGGCGATCGCCAGCTCCTCGACCTCGTCGATGAACTGCTGGCCCTCGTAGTAGCGCTTCTTGGCGTAGCCCTCGGAGTACTTGTTCGTCAGGATGGACCCGGTGGCCTCCATGACCGCCTCGGAGACGTAGTTCTCGGAGGCGATGAGCCGGATCTTCTCTGACTCCCGGCGTCCCTCGGCCTCGATGAGCCGCTCGATCTCCGGGTCGGCGGCCGCGAGGTTCGCGGTGAGGGCCTCGTAGGCGTCAGTCATTTATGCTCCTTGTCGATCGGCATGGTCGAGCACGGCGACCGGGCAGGTGGCCTTGACATACCGAGCATAACCGGCCCCAGCGGCCCGGTTCAGCTGCGTTTCCCCCGCCTGTGATGCCCGTCCGCTGTGACGCGATCGGCCGTGCGAGACTCCATTGCGTACACGCAGTACGGTGCGATGTATGTCACCTAAACCTGCGACCAGCGCGCTCGGCCTCGGCTTCGCCGTCGCCGCCACCGCCGCGCTGGCCCAGCTCGGACTCGCCTACGGCTTCGGGCTGCTGTCCTGGGCCGACGCCGCCCCCGGCTCGGCCGACCCCGTCCTCGACTACCGCTGGAACGCCAACCTCGCCTGGGTCGTCTGGTTCTCGGCCGCCTCCTGCGTGGTCGGCGGCATGGCCTCGGGCGTCATCGGCAGCCGCGGCGCGGCGTCCGGCTCGTCGGCCGTGCGCGTCGGCGCGGTCTTCGCCGCCGCGGTCGGCGCGTTCGCCATCGGCCCGCTCGTGGCCCTGTCCGCCCAGCAGAGCGCCGCGTCCTCCTCCTTCCCCACCGATCCCCTCCTCGCCGCGGGCGTCGGCGCCGCCGTCGGCTTCGTGCTCACCCTCATCGGCCTGGGCTCGCGCGCCGTCGCGGTCAACGTCGGCGCCTCGGTCGCCCTGATCTGGCTCCTGGCGGTCCTGGCGACGTTCACCGACATCGGCGACCCGGCCACGCCCGTCACCGAGCTGGCGGTGTGGGGCTCGTGGGCGAGCCCCGACTCGGCCCTGGGGCGCCGCGGCCTCTCGATCGCGGTGCCGTTCGTGATCGGCTCGGCCCTCATCGGCATCGTCGTCGCCGCCATCGCCCGGCGCGGCCCCATCACCAACTCCGGCTACCGGATCGCCGCGGCCTCGGGCATCGCCGGACCGCTCATCGTCACCGTCGCCCATCTCGCCGACCCCTCCCAGGCCGACAACCCGGTCATCCTCGTCGGCCCCTACGCGGCCATCGCCGGGCTCCTCGGCTCGCTGATCGTCTCGGCGATCCCCCGCGCGGGCGGACAGGTCGACGACGCGCCCGAGACCTCCGAGGCGACCGACCGGATCGAGCCCGCGCCGGGCTGGACCGTGCCCGAGGCGCCCGGCTCGGCCTACTCGGGCACGAAGGCGGGCGACACGAAGGACCTGCCCGCCGAGGACGCTCCCGCCGACCCCGACGTCGACTGGGTACAGGAGCTCAAGCCGGTGGGCGAGGGCGGCACCCTCACCGCCGACGCGGACACCAAGACCGAGGCGAAGGCAAAGCCGAAGCGGACCAGGAAGGCCGCGAAGCGGACCCGGCGCAAGCTCGCCGACACCGAGTCCGACGCGGAGAAGGAGGAGTCCTAGACCTCCCATTCGTGGACCGGACGGCCGTCGGCCGACTGGGCCGCGTAGTCGAGCACCATCGCCCGCAGCGCGTCGCCCCGCTCCAGGCGCTGCCGGTGCTCGGCCACCTGCACTCTGGCGACCTGCCAGGACGCGCCGTTGACTCCCCGGCGGCACCGCTGCTCGATCACCCCGAGGAAGCGCTCGGCGTCGCCGCGGACCACGCCCAAAGACGCGAGCCCCTCGGCCGCCAGCGGCAGCAGCTCCTCCAGCACCAGCGTCCGGGCCGGGACGCGGCCGCGCCCCGGCCACACCTGGTCGGCCTGGATGCCGTGCCTGGCCGCGGCGTGGAAGTTCGCCGTCGCGTCGGCGAAGTCGAGCCCGTCGGACAGCTGCTCGTCGCGCTCGGCGAAGTACACCGTGAGCCCGTAGAACAGCGCCATGTTCGCGCAGATGTCGACCGGCGTCGGCCCGGCCGGGAGCACCCGGTTCTCCACGCGCAGATGCGGGCGGCCCGCCCTGATGTCGTAGACCGGGCGGTTCCACCGGTAGATGGTGCCGTTGTGGAAGCGCAGCTCCTGCAGGGACGGCACGCCGCCGTCCGCGACCACTGCGAGCGGGTCCTCGTTGCCGCACAGCGGTAAAAGCGGCGCGAAGTGACGGTAGTTCTCGTCGAACAGGTCCAGGGCGCTGTCGATCCAGCGCTCCCCGAACCAGGCCCGCGGCATCGCCCCCGCCGCGCGCTCGTCGGCGCGGCGCGTGTCGGTGCCCTGCTCGAACAGGACGATGCGGGTCTCGGCCCACAGCTGCCGCCCGAACAGGTAGGGGGAGTTGGCCCCGAGCGCCACCTGGATCCCCGCCAGGGCCTGCGCGGTGTTCCAGTAGCGGTGGAAGCCGTCGGGGTCGACCTGGAGGTGGAACTGCACGGAGGTGTTGGCCGACTCGGGGGCGATGTTGGGGCACGAGAAGTCGACCGACTCGGCCCCGGTGATGTCGATGTGGACGTCCTCGCCGCGCGCGGCCATGATCCCGTCGTTGAGGACCCGGTAGCGCTTGGCGCTCGAGAGCGAGTCGATTCTCATGTGGCCGGTGAACAGGGTCGGCATCGTGCCGATGGGGCAGCAGTGGACGCCGGCCTTGTCGGCGGCCTCGCGCACCTCGGAGAGGATGACGGCCAGATCGCTCTCGTACCAGGAGACCCCGGCGCCGTCGAGCATCCTGGGGGGAAGGTTCAGTTCGATGTTGAAGGCGCCCAGCTCATGCTGCGCGCTGTAGAGGGCCTCCTCGTCGACGGTGGTGTGCAGGTACTGCAGGACGGCCTCGTTCGCGAACGCCGGATCCCCGCTCCGCTCAAGGAGGTCGAGTTCCAGTTCGATGCCGGTGAGGGGCCGTCCCCGGTCGAGCCGCCGATCGGCCAGGAGCTGCGCGAGGGCTTCTCGTCCTGCTTGGAGCTTCGCTCGGTACGCGGATTGATTCCAGTGCGCCAAGGCAGAACCGCTCACCTCGTCGCCCATGTTTTCCTCCCCAGGAATCGATGGTCTATCAACTTTAAGCGGTAGGTCACTTCACGGCTACCAAGAGAAATGCCAGTTCGTCCCAAATGCTCGGTTCACGCACATATTAGGGATCGGTCACTCCCAGTGGTGTCAAAAGGTTGACACAATCGGGTCTCACTTGGCAACCGTGGGTGCGCTACCAGCGGATGGGTAGTATCAGCGCGTGACCGAACAGCGCCCATCACGGCCGGGCCGGGCCGATTTCCTCGCCGCCAACCGGGGCGGCGGCATGCTCACCATGCTCGACCAGCGCGGCGGGGCAGCGTTCGCCTCGCTCGCATGGCGACTCGGCCTCAAGCCGACCCACTTGACGCTGCTCAACCTGGTCCTCGGACTGGCCGCCTCGGCGGGCGTCATCGCCTACATCCCGGCCGCGCGGGACGGCGCTCCATGGTGGCCGGTGGCGCTCGCCGCGCTCGTGCTGTGGAAGATCGCCTACATGCTCGACTGCGCCGACGGCCAGCTCGCCCGCGTCACGAAGACCGGCTCCGAGGCGGGCGCCCGCGTCGACATCCTGTGCGACGTGGCGATCCAGACGTCGGTGGTCGCGGTCGTCGTGTCGGTGGTCGACGCCTACACGCCGAGCGTGCCCGCGTGGGCCGGCGCGGCCTTCGCGGCGCTGTGGATGACGAACCTCGTCACCGCCGTGATGGCCAAAGAGGACGACGGCGTCTCGCTCGTCAGATCGACCAGCCTGGCGGTGCGCCTGATCAAGCTCGTGCGCGACTACGGCTTCGTCATCATCGTCATCGCCCTCGCCCTGCTGTGGCCCGACGCGATGGCCGCGGTCATGCTGTTCTTCGGCGCGGTCAACGCCCTGTTCCTCCTGGCGAGCATCGCCGCCGCCTCCCGCGCCACGCTCCGCTGAAGCTTATAGATTATAAGATATAATCATAACATATAATATGTAATACATTATAGGATATATGATATAGGAAATACGGCTCCGATGGAGAGTGAGGCCGTGCGGAGCGCGGGGCCTGCTCCTACCGGTCTGAGGCCAGTGCCGCCGCCGTACGCCCTCGACGACTGCGAGAAGAGCGGCGCCGGGGTGGGGGCCTTTCGATCGCGGCGAGGCGCCGCATGGAATCGAGCGCCAGAGGGCTGTCGGCCGTGTGCTTGCTTACGGCGAAGCCTGGCCGGCGGCACCGCTGGAGGACGTGCGGACTGCTGGCGCCATCGGTCACTGCGGCAGGATTCGCCGGACCGAGCCTCGGAGCACCAGGTGGGTTCCCAGGACCGTGTGCGGCGGCGGGCCGCCGTGCTTGGCGTGTTCCAAGGCGAGGCGCACGGCGGTGCGGCCGAGCTCCTCGTGCGGCTGGTAGACGGTGGTCAGGCCGATGTCCATCGCCGGAGGCAGATCGTCGAAGCCCACCATGGAGACGTCGTCCGGCACGCTCAGCCCCCGTTCGAGCAGCGCCTGACGCGCCCCGGCGGCGACCTGGTCGTTGACGGCGAACACGGCGGTGAAGTCCGGCTCCCCGGCCGCCAGCCGCTCGGTCATCATCCGGTAGCCCTCGTACCGCTCGAAGGTCCCCTCGACCTCCAGCGCCGGGTCGTGCGGCACGCCGTGCGCGGCCAGGGCCTCGCGGTAGCCCGCGATCCTGGCCTCAGAGGTGGTGTAGCCCGCGCGGCGGCCGAGGTACAGGATCCGCCGGTGACCGGACGAGAGCAGGTGGCTGGTGGCCGCGAACGCGCCGCCGGTGTTGTCGTACTCCACCACCACCGCGGGCACGTCGGGACCCAGCGGCGGCCGCCCGCACAGCACGAGCCGTGAGCCGATCGACGCCAGCGCGTGCGCGTACCGGCTCATCCGCGTCCGGTACTCCGCCCCGGCGGCCACGTTGCCGACCAGGATCACCGCTTCGGGGTGCTGCTCGCGCATGAACTGCACCATGGCCAGCTCGCGCTCGGCGTCCCCGCCGGTGGTGCCGATCTGGCACAGCCGGTTGTCCTCGGCGGCCTGCGTCTCGACGCCCTGGGCGACGTGGGCGTAGTGCGGCGATATCACCGAGTTGACGATGATGGCGATGCTCTTGCGCGCGTTGCCCACCAGGGCCCTGGCGTGGCTGTTGGCGACGTAGTCCAGCTCCTCGACAGCGCGCATGACCTTGCTGCGGGTGGCGGGCGCGGCGGGGTAGCTGCCGGACAGGATCCGGGACACGGTGGCGACCGAGACTCCCGCATGCTCGGCCACCTCGCGGATGGTCGTATGGCGCGCCCCGTCCCCAGACCCGCTTGCTTTCCGCGCCACTGCACCCACCCTTGTTAAAACATATTTATAACGGTTACAGAAACCAATGATTCCCGGTCGTCGGCGAAAGCGTCAAGCCGGGGTCGACGACTTCCGGTCGACGAGCGTTCGGCGGACGGTGCGTCCGCCCGTCCGCCGCCTCGTGCGGGCCTCGTTCCCGGCCGTCGAGTCGTCATCCTTTGATGCCGGAGGCGGCGATGCCTTTGATGAGGAATTTCTGGAACACGAGGAAGAACAGGACGACGGGGATGAGGGTGAGCAGGCTCATGGCCATCATGCCGCCGTAGTTGGAGACGCCCTCGGTGTTCTCATACGACTGCAGCAGGCGCGGGAGGGGGAACTTCTCGATCTCGTGCAAATAGATGAGGGGCCCGAGGAAGTCGTTCCATGACCAGATGAAGGTGAAGATCGAGGAGGTCACGATCGC
>NZ_AXWO01000008.1 GCF_000482705.1 Glycomyces arizonensis DSM 44726
TCCAGCAGCAGCCGCTGGTCAGCGCCCAGCCGCGCGTACACCTCGGCCAGGACCTCGGCGAGGCGGTCCTGGCGGGCCGCGATCGAGTCCTGCCCGGGGTAGTTGGTGCCGTCGGCGAACCACAGCTTGAGCGAGTCCGACCCGGTCGCGTCCATGATGTCGACGCATTCGAGCAGGTGGTCGGTGGCCTTGCGCCTGATGCCGGGATCGGGATGGCAGACGCTGCCGAGCATGTAGTCGTCGTCTTGGAACGTGTTGGAGTTGATCGTCCCGATCCGCACGCCCAAATCGGCCGCATGAGCCGCCAGGCGCGCGTAGTCCTCGGTCTTGTCCCACGGGATGTGCAGCGCGACCGAGCCCGCCGCGCCGGTGAACCGATGCACCTGCGCCGCGTCGGCGAGCTTCTCGTACGGGTCGCGCGGCACGCCCTGCTGGGCGAACACCTTGAACCGCGTCCCCGAATTCCCGAACGCCCACGACGGCAACTCGATGCTCTGACTCGCCAACACCCGCTTCGCATACGCGACTGTGTCACTCATTTCGGCTCCTTAGCCTCTGCCGCCGCCAGTTGGTCCTCAAGGTTGAAGACCTCCGTGAGCACGTTGAACGACTCGTCGGCGTGGGCTCCGTCGGTGCCTTCGAAGAAGGGGGCCATCTCGGTCTGCCAGCGGGTGTTGACGTCGCGCTCGGCCATGGCGGCCTTGGCGGCGTCGAAGTCCTCGGTCTCGAGATAGCCGATGACGAGTCCGTCGTCGGACATGAAGATCGAATAGTTGCCCCAGCCGGTGTCGGCCAGGGCACGGAGCATGTCGGGCCATACGGCGGCGTGCCGTTCGCGGTACTCGGCGATCCGGTCGCGGCGCACGCGAAGGGTGAAACACACTCGTTGTGTCACGGGGGTACCTCCTTGAGGTCGTGGTCACGATTATTACATCGGAATGATTGAATCGTTTCACGTGGGGGTCCCGTTAACATAAAACGCGCTGGCCAGCGCTGTCAAGGCCTGTCCGGCGTCAATTCTGTGACGGACCCGCGATATGATTCCTCAAGCCCTCGATCCCGCTTGAGTCGTTTCAACGCCGGCGTCCCGGCACGCCGGCACGGACCGAGGCCGCCGCAGCGCCCCCTCGATACACTCCATGAGGTGACAATGACCACTAGCAGCATGAAAGACGTCGCGCGGGCGGCGGGCGTCTCGGTCGGCACGGTCTCCAACGTGCTCAACCGTCCCGAAGCGGTGGCCGAGGAGACCAAGCGGCGCGTGCAGGCCGCCATCGCCAAGCTCGGGTACGTCCGCAACGACTCGGCCCGCCAGCTGCGGGCCGGTCGCAGCCGCAACGTCGCGATCGTGGTCCTGGACGTCGCCAACCCCTTCTTCACCGACGTGGTGCGCGGGGCCGAGCCGCTGGTCGACTCGGCCGGCGGCGTGGTCACCGTCTGCGACTCCGGCGAGGACGTGCGCCGCGAGCAGCGCCAGCTGGAGATCCTCGAGGAGCAGCGGGTCCTGGGCCTGCTCATCACGCCGGTCGACGACTCCTCGACCGAGCGGCTGGAGCGGCTGACCGACCACGACATACCGGTGGTGCTGGTCGACCGCGGGGCCGGGCTCCACCCGCACTGCTCGGTGGCGGTCGACGACGTCCACGGCGGCCGCCTGGCGGCCCGGCACCTGGTCGAGCGCGGGCACACCTCGATCGCCTACATCGGCGGTCCGCTGTCGATCTCGCAGGTCTCCGACCGCCTGGCCGGGTGCCGGGAGGTCTGCGAGGAGGCCGGGGCGCGCTTGGAGGCGTTCACGTCGGTGAGCCTGAACGTCGCGGGCGGGCGCCAGGCCGTGGAGCAGATGCTGCGGCTGCCCAGCCCGCCCACGGCGGTCTTCTGCGCCAACGACCTGGTGGCGCTGGGGGCGCTGCAGGGGCTGACGATGCACGGGGTCAAGGTGCCCGAGGAGTGCGCGATCGTCGGCTACGACGACATCGACTTCGCCGCCGCGGCGGCCGTGCCGCTCTCCTCGGTCCGCCAGCCGCGGGCGCAGTTGGGACGCACCGCCGCGCAGCTGCTGTTCGAGGAGATCGCCGAGGGCAAGGGCCACACGCACCGCAACGTGGTCTTCCAGCCCGAGCTGGTGGCGCGTGCGTCGACGGACGTCGAGCTGTAGGATGACGCCGGTATTTATCGGTAAAGTACTGTGTTGAAGACACCCTGCTGAAGGTGCCGCCTCCGGGTCGCGACCGGCCCTCGCGGCGCCCTCGCCTGATAACCGCGTCCGTACCAGCACCGTGACCGACACGGTCGTCCCCGAGAGGCAGCCATGGCCGAGCACCACCGAGCACGCATCGAATTCGATCCCCGCTTCACCGTCGCCGAGGTCCCCGACCGGCTGTTCGGCTCCTTCGTCGAACACCTGGGCCGCTGCGTCTACACCGGCATCTACGAACCCGGCCACCCCACCGCGAACGCCGACGGCCTGCGGGGCGACGTCCTCGACCTGGTCGCCGAGCTCGGCCCGACCATGATCCGCTACCCGGGCGGCAACTTCGTCTCCGGCTACCGGTGGGAGGACGGCGTCGGCCCCAAGGAGGACCGGCCCCGCCGCCTCGACCTGGCCTGGCGGGTCACCGAGACCAACCAGTTCGGCCTCGGCGAGTTCATGAAGTTCTGCCGCACCGTCGGCGTCGAGCCGAACATGGCCGTCAACCTCGGCACCAGAGGCGTCCAGGAGGCGCTCGACCTGCTCGAGTACGCCAACCACCCCGGCGGCACCTACTGGTCGGACCTGCGCCGCTCCCACGGCGACGAGGAACCCTACGGCATCAAGCTGTGGTGCCTGGGCAACGAGATGGACGGCCCCTGGCAGATCGGCCAGCGGACCGCCGCCGAGTACGGGCGCGTCGCCGACCAGACCGCCCGCGCCATGCGCATGATCGACTCAGGCCTCGACCTGGTCGCCTGCGGCTCCTCCAGCCGTGCCATGCCCACCTTCGGCGCCTGGGAGGCCGAGGTCCTCGCCAGCTCCTACGAGTCGGTCGACTACATCTCGGCGCACGCCTACTACCACCCCCTCGACGGCGACTTCACGAGCTTCATGGCCAGCGCCCAGGACATGGAGCTGTTCATCGACGGCGTCATCGCCACCGCCGACTCGGTCGGCGCCCGCCTCAAGAGCGACAAGAAGATCAACATCTCGTTCGACGAGTGGAACGTGTGGTACCAGAGCGCCGAGGGCGAACCGCACGAACCGTGGGCCGAGGCCCCGCGCCAGCTCGAGGACCACTACTCGGCGATGGACGCGGTCGTGTTCGGCTCGCTGCTGATCACGCTGCTGCGCCGCAGCGACCGCGTGACGGCCGCGTGCCTGGCGCAGCTGGTCAACGTCATCGGCCCGATCATGACCGAGCCGGGCGGCCCGGCCTGGCGCCAGACGACGTTCTTCCCGTTCGCCGAGGCCAGCAGGCACGGGCGCGGCAAGGTGCTGCGGACCAATGCCGCCTCGCCGTCGTTCGACACCGTGAAGTTCGGCCCGGTCGAGGCGCTGCACTCGGTGGCCGTGGCGAACGAGGACGGCTCGGTGACCGTGTTCGCGGTCAACCGCGACTTGGAGACGCCGATGACGCTCGAGGTCGACGCCGGCACCGCGGCCGGCATCGGCGAGGTGACGTGCTCGACGCTGACCGACGCGGACCCGAACGCGAAGAACACCCTCGACGACCAGACCCGCGTGACCCCGCAGGAGAACAAGACCGTCCAGGTCACCGACGGCAAGGTCACCGTCGAGCTGCCCGCGATGAGCTGGAACACGATCCGCATCCAACCGAAGTAGACACTCCGATGCGAACGGGCCCGGGCGGAAGACGCCCGGGCCCGACTCGTCTACTGCGCGAACTGCCCGACCAGGTCGTAGAGCGCTTCGGCCTTCACGCGATCGCCGCGGACGGCCACCGCGTCGACCGGGAGGCGACGCCACAGCCACATGGCGATCTCCCCCGGCGTCCCCGAGACCACCGCCTGGGCGTCATCGGCGATGCCCTCGGCCAGATCGATGCCCTCAAGGGTGACCCGCACCGTCCAGGACCGCTCCCCGGCGTCGACGGCGACGACGAGTCCGTCGTGGACCTTGAGGTTCTCGGCGACCCACTGGCGGTAGGCCCGGCTGCCCCAGGCGAGCATGATCACGAGCATCTCGTCGACGGCGTCGAGGCCGAACGCCGCATCGACCGAGCCGATCGCCTCCCCCGCGGCCAGCTCGGCGTCGGCGCGGTGCACGAGCGTCTCGCAGGCCATGCGGCGGATCCAGTACCCGACGGTCTGATCGGGCCCGTACCAGGTGAAGGCCAGGCTCTCGGGGCCGCGGTCGTCGAACTCGGTGAGCAGCTCGGCCAAGGCGGCGTCGAACCGCTCGCTGGGACTGCCCTTGCGGGAGAGCACCTCGGCCTCGGTCGGCGCGCGCAGCAGCCGCATGCACTGGATCTTGTCGTCGAAGACCTCGGTGACGTGGTCGAGCAGGTCAGCGGCGGTCCACTCAGGGCAAGTGGGAACCGGAGCGGCCGGACCGGCCTGGGCGACGGCCGCCTTGAGCCGGGCGGACTCGTCGATGAGGTGGTGTTTGAGGGCGGTGAATTCCATGCCCGCGATCCTTCCACACCGGTGCCACACGGAGGCCGTTCAGGCGCACTGCCAGGTGAAGACGGCCCGATCGAAGCGCCGGGCGGCAAGGTCGGGTTCTTGGACGAGCCAGTAGAGCGTGCCCGACTCGCCCCACATCATGCTGGAGGCGTCGTCGGAGTCGATCTGGGCGAGCAGGAGCCACCGGTCGGCCTCGGCGTACTCGGGCCGCTCGGCCGCACCGGGGAGCTCCCCCGCCGCCGCGGCCGCCTCGTACTCCACCGGCCACTGCACCGACAGGGGGAACCCGCC
Organism: Glycomyces arizonensis DSM 44726; assembly: GCF_000482705.1. GTDB lineage: Bacteria > Actinomycetota > Actinomycetes > Mycobacteriales > Micromonosporaceae > Glycomyces > Glycomyces arizonensis. The sequence goes on from NZ_AXWO01000008.1 coordinate 4,915, forward strand.
GACCTGGTGGCAGACGCTGACGGACAGCTCCTCGTAGACCGCCTCGGTGAACGCGTCGGCATCGAGCGGGTGGCCGGTGCCGCGGGCGGCCCGGTCGCCGAAGGCGGCGGCGATGCGGGCGCTGTCGGGCTCGGGCGCGGTGGTGACCGCCCCGGCGCGCAGCATCTGCCGCGGATAGGGCTTGATCGGGGCCGGGGCCTGGCGCGCCTCGACCGGCGAGCCCGGCGGGAGGTAGAGGACGCGGGCGCCGCCCTGGGTGCCGGGCGACAGGGCCCCGACGGCGGCGCCCTCGACCTGCCCGTCGAAGTAGAAGAACAGCAGCCGCCCGTCCTCGGGCAGGGGCAGGCCGGGAACGCGGAGCCCGGCGCATTCGAACGCGGCGATGAACGTCAGCGGGCCGTGCCCGTCCCACTCGGGCCAGGCGTGGCCGACGGGCAGCTCGGGATCGCCGCCCAGTTGCGCCGCAACGGGATCGCTCCCGGCGGCCCAGTCGAACTGGACCGCCGGCTGGAGCAGGCTCTTCCACCGCGCGGCCACATCGGGCGGCAGGTGCTGGTCGGCCAGCGCGGAGAGCTCCTGAGTATCCGTCATCTGGGCACCGTAGCGCAACGCGGCGAGGCCGGTGTGCCGCCAGGGACGCTTCCCGGCCTCGCCCGTGTCGCCTTGCCCCGGTTTCGCGTTGCGCGACCGCATTCCCGCGCGATCCCGCGAACCGACGGGCCTCAGTCGGGCGTGCGCCGCAGCCGGAGCACTCCGGCCCAGGTGCGCACCACCGCGACCGCGATCGCGCCCACCACGACCGCCGCCAGCAGCCCGGCCACATCGGGGGCGAGGAGCGCCACCAGGACGGCGCTCGGCGCGGCCGACAGCGGCACCGCGATCGCGGCGTAGGCGACGCCGGTCATGCCGATGAGCCAGGCGGCCATGCCGATCGCGACCCGCCGCCTCGACGCCGGGCGCCAGCCGCCCCTGCGGAGGCGCCGCACCGTCCACACCGTGATCGCCGCGGCGGCCAGGACGGCCGCGGTCAGTGCGCCGAGCAGCAGCGGGTAGGTCGAGTCAGGCGGCGCCGCACCGGGCTCGCCTCCCGCGAGGAGGCGGGCCGCGTCGAACATGGTGCCGACCAAGGGGCCGTCCTGGAAGTAGCCGTAGGCGTTCTGGACCATCACCAGCGCCCGGTCGAGCTCGGGCAGCAGGATCACGCTGGCGCTGTAGCCGGGGGTGGCACCGACGTGCCAGACCGTCGGGGTGTCCAGGCCGTCGTGGCGCGAATTGACGTACCAGCCGAGTCCATAGGAGCTGGTCTCGGAGATCGCCGCCGCACCGGTGTGCATCCGCTCGACCGAGGCCGCCTCCAGCACGGGCGCGCCGCCGCCGAGGTGCGCCATGGCGAAGCGGCCGAGGTCGGTGACCGTGCCGCCGAGATAGCCGTAGCTCGGCCCGGTCGGGTCGAACCGGGCATCGAGGGCGACCGAGCGCCCGAAGGCGTAGGTGTGGCCGTCCGGGAGCGACTCGGCGTCGTCGGCGGTGGCGACGGCGCCGTCCATGCCGAGCGGGTCGAGGACGGCCTCGCGCAGGTATGCGGCGTAGGGCTCGCCGCTGACGGCCTCGACCACGGCGCCGAGGACGAGGTAGTTGGCGCTGGCGTATTCGAACGCCTCTCCCGGTTCGGCGAGGGGCTCGGCGCCCGCGAGGTCGGCGACGGCCTCGCCGTAGGGGTCTTCGCGCTCGCCGAAGCGGTCGGTGATGCCGGTGCCCTCGGGGATGCCGCTGGTCTGCTCCAGCAGGTGGCGGACGGTGATCCGGTCCGAGCGGTCCTCGTCGGCGAGGCGGAAGTCCGGCAGGTAGGCGGTGACCGGCTCGTCGAGGTCGATCGCGCCGTCCTCGACGAGGGTCATGACGGCGGTGGCGGTGACGGGTTTGGCGACCGAGCCCCACAGGAACGGGGTGGCCTCGGTGACCGGTTCGCCGTCGCCGTCCAGTCCGTGCAGCCCGGTGTGCTCGATGCCGTCGGAGGAGACGATCGCCCAGGCGGCTCCGGGCACCTGGGTGTCTTCGAGTCGGCGTTCCACGAACGCGTCGAGCTCGGCGTAGTCGGTCGGGAGTTGCGCGGGCGGCGTGGGGGCGCCGGTGGCCAGGGCCGCTGCCAGTGCGGCGGCGAGGGTGTGGTGCATGGGTGCTCCGGGTGGAGATAATCGTACGGTCATATGGTTTCGCGATAACCATACACGTATATGATTATCGGGTGCCAAGGACCGCAGACCACGACCTCCGCCGCGCCCAGATCGCCGACGCCGCGCACCGCCTCATCGCCCACGCCGGACTCGACGCGGCGACCATGGCCGCCGTCGCACGCGAGGCCGGGTTCTCCGTCGGCCTCGTGCAGCACTACTTCCAGTCCAAAGACGAGCTGCTGCTGTTCGTGTACCGACGGACGACCGAAGGCCAACTCGAACGCATCATGAAACTCGTGGCCGAGGGCGAGGCCGCGCAGCGGACGATCGCAGCGATCATGCTGACCGGACTCCAGGAGCTGTGGCCGCTCGACGACCGGCGCCGCGCCGAATACCGCATCGGCCGCGCCTTCCACGCCCGCTCGCTCGACAGCCCGACCGTCGCCGCGGTCGCAAAGGAGACCGCCGCGATGGTGCGCGCCCAGATCGCCCGGGCGGTGAACAACGGCAAGCACTGCGGCGAAGTCGAACCGGACACCGACGCCGACCGCGCCGCGGTCCGACTCTCCGCGCTGGTCGAAGGCCTGGCCGATCAGCTCTACCGCGAACCCGAGCAGACCGTCAACGCCCACCCGCTCCCCACCGCCGCCGCAGACCTCCTCCAAGAGAGCCTGACGGGCGTCTTCACCGGCGAATGCCACCACCACGACCCCGACTGGACCGACCCGGTCAAAACCGATTGACCCGATTCCCCTACGGGCAGCAGGATCGGCCCATGAGCGCCCTCGACCTCTCCCCCACCGCCCGCACCCGAGCAGAGCTGCTCGGCGAGGCCGGCACACGCTGGCTCGACGAGCTGGAAGGCATCGTCGCCGCACTCGCCGAACGGTGGTCGATCACCCTCGGACCGGCGTTCCCCGGAGCCAACGAAGGCTACGTGGCCCCCGCGACGACCGCCGACGGCCAGGACGCCGTCCTGAAAGTCGCCATGCCGATGCCGTGGCGCACCTGGCACGGCGCCGCGATCGAACGGGCCGAAGGCCGAGGCTACGTACAGCTCCTCGCCGCCGATCCGCCCCGAGACGCGATGCTCATGGAAGCGCTCGGCCCCGCCCTCGACGACCACGGCTGGCCAGTCGAGCGCATGCTCGCGACCTTGTGCGCGACGCTCAAGGAGGCATGGACACTGCCGATTGACACCGCGCCGTACGACGGCCGGCAGAAGGCCCACGCGCTGGCCGAGCTCATCGAACGGCTCTGGCGGGAACTCGACCGGCCCTGCCCCGTAGCCGTCGCCGACCACGCCAGGCGCCTCGCCGACCGCCGAGCCGCGGCGCACCACGAGGACCGCTGCGTGCACGTCCACGGCGACCCGCACGCCGCCAACGCCATGCGGGTCCCCTCCGCCCGGCCCGGAGCCCCATCCGGGTTCGTGTTCATCGACCCCGACGGCTTCGCCGCCGAACCGGCCTACGACCTCGGCGTCGTCCTGCGCGACTGGGACGCCGAACTCTCGGGCGGCGACGCGCCGTCACTGGCGCGCCGCTACTGCGCCCTGCTCGCCGAGCACAGCGGCGCCGACCCCGACGCGATCTGGGAATGGGGGTTCGTGGAGCGGGTCGCGACCGGCCTCTACGTCCTCGAGCACGGCCTCGACTGGGGACACCAGAAGCTCGGCGTCGCCGCCCGGCTCCTGTGAACTCACACCAGCAGGTCCAGCGAGAGCGTCCCGACCGCCAGAGCGAGGAACGCTCCGGCCAGGAATGTCTCCTTCGGCCAGAAGTTCGCCAGGGCGTGAGTGTAGAGCGCGCAGACCCAGAACAGCACCAGGCCGACTGCGGCGGCCGTCCCGATCGATTCCGCGCCCAGCAGCCCGGCGGCGAGGCCGAGGCCTCCGGCGGCCTTGAGCACCCCGATGGGGAAGACCAGCCACGAGCGCGGGACCCGCACGCCGTCCAGCAGCGGATAGATGACCTTCAGCCGCGCCATCGAGCCGATGCCCGAGCCGAGGTTGAAGACGGCGGCGAGTGCCGCGATGACGATGAAGAACGTGGACATCGGGCCTCCCGATCAACGCAGATGCGCGAGCTTGGCGGGGTTGGTCACGGCGTAGACGTCCCGCACCCGGCCGCCCTCGGCGTCCAGGTCGAGCAGGAGGACGCCGAAGACGTCCCCCTCGCGCACCAGCAGCGCCGCCGGGACGCCGTTCACGGTCCGGTAGTCCACTTCGAGGCCCTGGGCACGCCGGAACGTGCGGTCGACCAGCAGGGCCGCGACGCGCTCGGGGCCGCGGACCGGCCGGGGCCCGGCCGCCGGGGCCTTGCCGCCGCCGTCGCACGTCAGCGTCACCTCCGGCGAGAGCAGTCGCAGCAGCGACTCCACGTCGCCGCCGCGGACGGCGGTCATGAACCGCTCGGTGACCTCGCGGTGGACCCGCGGGTCGACCCGGTAGCGCGGGCGCCTGGAATGGACGTGCGAGCGGGCGCGGTGGGCCAGCTGGCGGACCGCGGCCGGCGTCCGCTCAAGTATTTCGGCGATCTCGCCCGTCCCGTAGCCGAAGACCTCGCCGAGCACGAACACGGCGCGCTCGGCGGGCGTCAAGGACTCCAGCACGACCAGCAGCGCCATGGAGACCGACTCGGACCTGAGCGCCCGCTCGGCGCCCTCGGTCTGCGCGTCGGGCGGTGTCGCCAGCGGTTCGGGGAGCCAGGGGCCGATGTAGGTCTCGCGGCGGCGCCTGATCGTGCGCTGCCGCGCGATCGCGGCGTTGACGGCGACGCGCACGAGGTAGGCGCGCGGGTGATCGATCGGCTCGCCTCGCGAGCGGGCCTCCCACGACAGCCAGGACTCCTGGAGCACGTCCTCGGTGTCGGCGACGGTGCCGAGCATGCCGTAGACGATCGCGAACAGCAGCTCGCGGTGCTCGGTGAACACGTCGGTCGCCGACAGGTGCGTTGCATCGGGTGCCACTGGGACCTCCTGGATCGACGGTTTCGATGGTCGCCGAACTGAGAGGGCCTCGGCGGCGCCGATGTGACACCCGATCGATGAATTGTGGCCGGTCTCTCAATTCAGCCGGTGCCGCGAAGGTACGCCAATAACTCTTGTCCGATATATATCAGTGATTTCAGGACGTGGTGTCCCGGTTCGAGGACGCCTCTGAGCACCGGCAGCGCCGTCATCGGCCAGTACAGGTGCGTGCCCTCCCGCGGGCGGATCACGGCGGCCTCGCGGCCCGCGCCGCCGTCGATGATCTCGCTGCGCAGGCCCTGCGCGGTCACGGCCACGCGGCCCTCGCCGGACTCGGTCTCGCTGTGCGATCCGGGGACGCACCAGCCGCCCTCGCCGGTGAACAGGGTCCGCTCGGTCTCGATGACGTGGACGCGGGCGTGCCAGCCGTCCGTCGCCGCCTCCAGCGAGGTCGTCACCGACACGTCCTCCCAGGGCTGCCAGGTGACGGTCAGGACGCCGTTCTCGTCGATGACGCCTTCATCGGAGCTCTCGCGGCCGCGCCAGTGGAGGCCGTCCTCGGAGAGCATGAGCGCCCCGTCGGGCACGGCGCTCTCGAGGCCGGTGCCGGGCGCGTAGTGCGAGAACCCGGCCAGCGTCGAGTAGGCGAACTTCCCGTACGTCTCCTGGCCGCCGCGGAACTTGGGCGATTCGGCCTGGCCGTTGAGCCGGATGACGTTTCCGCCGGTGTCGCGGACGTGGACGGCGCGGGCGGCCTTGTGCGGTTCGACGACCGGTCCGGGCTCGGCCGCGGCCTCGGCCCAGAACGGGTGCGAGGGCTCGGCGAGCAGACCGGTGAAGATCTTCATGGCCCACCACGGCGACCCGGCGGTCAGGTACTGCTCGACCAGCGCGTCGTTCGGGTAGCCGTAGCCGACCGTCAGGCGCCCCTCCGGATCGAGGATCGGCTTGTCCCACCACCATGCGAGGTGGCGGCGGGCGAAGCCGGCGGCCTCGCCCCAGGGGACGGCCTCGACGTTCGCCGCGGCCAGGGCGCCCCACAGCGAGCCTTGAGCGAACCGGTAGCCGAGGCTGCGGCCGTAGGGCACGGCCGATCCGTCGGCGGCGAACCAGGAGCGGAACCTGCGGGCGAAGCGGGAGGCGACCTCGACGTAGCGGTCGTCGCCGCACAGCTTGTAGTGCAGGAGGGCGTAGGTGTGGAAGGCGAAGGGGTTGTAGTAGTCGACGCGGCCGCCGGGGCCGTCCTCGAACGCCGAGTCGCCGAGGAGGAACTCCCCCACCCGTTCCAGGTGCGCCTCGGCGACCGACCGGTCGCGTTCGATCCCGATCCGGTCGAGCCCGTGCCCGGCGAAGACCGGGAAGTAGTGCCAGTTCGTGTCCACTACCGGCGTGGTGTGCGCCTTGGAGAGCCAGGAGGCGACCTTGTCCTTCGCTTTGGGGTCCAAGGGCTCCCAGAGCTTTTCGGGGGCGAGCGCGAGGCCCCAGCCGACGGCGGCGGCCTCGACGCAGCGCTGGTTGGTGGCGTCGATGTCGCCGATGTACCACGCGTCGTCGGGGTCGAGGGCTCTGGCGAGGGTGGCGGCGAGCGCGGCCCAGACGTCGTCGGGGACATCGTCCTTCGCGGGCGCGAGCCCCCACAGCGGCCTGGTGAGCAGCTCGAACCAGTTCTCCTGGTGGGAGTGGTTCGACATCGTCACCGGCATCAGCTCGGGGCCGCGTGCGGACAGGTCGACCGCGGGCCGCCCGATCGCCAGCGCCGCGGCGCTCCAACCGGCGTGGGTCTGCTCCAGCGGTCCGTGAATTCGCATTGGGGAGGTCACGTTGGCAAACGTTACCCGAGGCGGTGGCGAGCCGCTGCTCCCGTGCGGGAGGGGCGGGCGCGAGGCCCGCCCCTCGGTGGTCAGGGCGCAGTGGTCACGGCGCGGGCCGCTCGGCCGGTCGGCCCTTGAACCACCAGCCCAGGACGACGCTTCCGGCGACGATCGTGGTGATGGTCGTGCCCACCGACAGCATGCCGGGTCCGAAGATCCAGCCGAACGCCAGGCCCATGCCGACGAGGTAGCAGGCCCAGATGAGGCCCGCCAGCGCCGCCATGCGGCCGTGCCGGTAGGTCGGGACGGCCGTGGCCGCCCAGGCCAGGGCCGTGCGCCCGGCCGGGAGGAACCTGGCGATCAAGGTGGTCGCCTTCGGATGGCGCAGGAGGGTGGCGCTGAAGCGGGTCTCCAGGGCGGCGACCTTCGCCGATCCGAAGAACGGCCGGCGCCACCTGGACCTGGCCAGCCGCATCACCCGGAAACCGAGGACGTCGCCCAGCCACGAGGCCCCGGCCGCGCACAGGACGAGTCCCGCGATCAAGACGGGACTCCCGAGCAGGAATCCGGCCACCGCGGCGATCGTGGTGGCGCCCGGGAGCATGGGCACGAAGAAATCGGCGATGATCAGTGCGGCCAGCAGCATGGCCGCAAGAGGCACGGCGAACGTCATATTCGACTCGTATGCACTTGTCGAGACGGTGGGGCGGGGGCCGCGTCTTGGCGACGCTTGCGAGCCGTAAATTTGGCTGGCGGCCCCCGCCCCGCGCCGCTACTTGGCCGCGCCGACGAGCTCGCGCTCGCCGGTCTCGGCCCGGGTCTCGGCGAGGTGCCGCTGCAGCTTCTCGCCTTCGACATCGACGTTCGGCAGGATCCGGTCCAGCCACTTCGGGATCCACCAGCCGGCGCGGCCGAGGATCGACATGAGCGACGGGATGATCGCCATGCGCACCACGAACGCGTCGAAGGCGACCGCCGCGGCCAGGCCGAAGCCCATGGCGGCGATGAACACCTCGGTGCTGAGGATGAACGCGGCGAACACGCTGATCATGATGAGTGCGGCGGCGACGACCACGCGCGAGGAGTGCGCATAGCCCTCCTGGATCGCGGCCTTGGGGTCGGCCCCGTGGACGTAGGCCTCGCGCACCCTGGTGAACAGGAAGATCTGGTAGTCCATCGCCAGGCCGAAGACCATGCCGATCATCATGATCGGCATCATCGACATGATCGGCCCGGGCTGCTCGACGCCGAACAGGTCGCCCATCCAGCCCCACTGGAAGACCGCGACCAGCGCGCCGAGGGAGGCGAAGACGCTGAGCGTGAACCCGAGCGTGGCGAGCAGCGGCACCAGTAGCGAACGGAACACCAGCAGCAGGATCAGCGCCGCCAGGCCGACCACGACCAGCAGGTAGGGGATCAGGGCGGCGTTGAGGCCGTCGGAGATGTCGATGTTGATCGCCGTCTGGCCGGTGACCGCCCAGTCGGCGCCCTCGTCGTCCGCCAGGACGTCGCGGATGTCGTGGACGAGCTGGTTGGTCGTCTCGGCGGCGGGGGCGGTCTCGGGGATGACGGTGACCAGGACGGTGTCGCCCGCCTCGTTGGGCACGGCCCGCCCGACCACGGCGATGCCGTCGATCTCGCCGAGCTCGGCGGTGACCTGCTGGGCGGCCGCCATCGGGTCGGTGCCCTCGGCGAGGTCGCCGACGATCATCATCTGGCCGTTGAAGCCGGGGCCGAAGCCGTCGCTGATGAGGTCGTAGGCGCGCCGCGCGGTGTTCTCCTCGGAGAACGACCCGGCGTCGGGCAGGCCCAGCTCCAGGTCGGCCGACGGGATGGCGATCGCGCCGAGGCCGATGACGCCCACCAGGCCGACCATGATCGGGTGGCGGGTGACGAAGCCGCCCCAGCGGCGCCCGCCGGACGGCTTCTCGTCGTGGCGGCCCTCGGCGATGCGGCGCCTCTGGCGGCCGGTGAAGACGCGCTTGCCCGCGAAGCCGGCCAGGGCCGGCAGCAGCGTGACGGCGATGACCACGGCGATGAGCACGGTGACGGCCGCGGCGGCGGCCATCTCGGTCAGGAACGGGATGTTGACCACCGACAGGCCCAGCAGGGCGATGATGACGGTCAGGCCCGCGAAGAACACGGCGGTGCCGGCGGTGCCCACCGCCCGGCCCATGGCCTCGGCGCGCGCCCGCTTGTCCTCGATCCGGCCGTCGGCGGCCAGTTCGCTGCGGTAGCGCGAGAGGATGAACAGGGCGTAGTCGATGCCGACGGCCAGGCCGATCATGGTCGCCAGGGTGCCGGTGTCATCGGAGACGTTCATGAACGAGGTCGCGGCCATGATGCCCGCGGTCGTGAGGGCGACGCCGAGCACGGCGGTGACGATCGGCAGCCCGGCGGCGATGAGCGCGCCGAAGGTGACGACGAGGACCAGCAGGGCGACGGCGATGCCGATGAGCTCGGTGAGGCCGCCGATCGGGATCTCCTGGAGGGCGTCGCCGCCGATCTCCACGGTGATCCCGGCGTCGCGCGCGTCTTCGACGGCGTCCTTGAGATACTCGGTGGTGCCCTCGTCGAGCTGCATCGCCGTCTCGGTGTAGGAGACCTGGACGACGCCGATGGTCTCGTCCTCGGCGAGCATGCCGACCGGGTTGCCCTGCTCGTCGGTGGCGAACGGGCTGGTCACGGAGGCGATCTGCGGCGAGTCCTGCATCGCCGCGACCGCCTCGTCGACGACGGCCCGGTTGGACTCGTCGCTCAGCGGCTCGCCGTTCTCGGACTGGAAGACCAGCTGTGCGGAGGCGCCGTCGGCGTCCATCGCCGGGAAGCGCTCTTCGAGCAGGTCGAAGGCCTCCTGGGATTCGGTGCCGGGCAGCTCCATCGAGGGGTTGGTCTCCTCTTGGAGGGTGGAGGCGGCGGTGGCGACCCCGGCGATGATGAGGACCCACAGGGCGAGGACGAGCCATCGCAGTCTGAGGGATCCTCTGCCGAGGCGGTAGAGGAAGGTGGCCATTGGCGGGTGCTCCGTTCACGGTCGGATATCCGACCCCGCCTGGTGTTCGGGTGTGGCGGCGGGGCCGGATGAGTGGTGTTCTTCGCCGACGTCGTTGGCGGCGGGTTTCCTGGTGTTTCGCCTATGGGGCGTGGTCGTGCGGTCTGGCGAGGCCGGTCTCGAAGTTCGCGAACGCCTCGGCGATCACTTCGTCGAGCGGCCGGTCGGGGTGGGCGAGCCAGTGCTCGTTGGCGACCTTCATGGAGAGCAGGGCCGCGCCGAGGACCAGCCGCGGGTACATGTCGTCCTCGTCGCTGCCGGTGGCCTCGGCGACGATGCCGAGGGCCTCCGTGAAGAACGCGACGAACTGGGTCGCCTGGTAGGAGATCAGGGACGGCGAGCCGTGGATGAGCTGCTCCCTGCACTGCAGCAGTTCGAGGTCGAAGCGCTCGTCGATCCGCATGCTGATGCAGGCGTCGCGCAGGGCGTCCCACACGGGCCGGTCGCGGACGCGCTCGCGCAGGGCGCCGATCATCTGCGCGACGAGCTCGTTGAAGTCGTAGAGGAGCGCGGCTTCCTTGCTCGGGAAGTAGTTGTGGAAGGTGCGGGTGGAGACCCCGGCCGCGGCGGCGATGTCGTCGGCGATGACCGCGTCGATGCCGCCCTTCTCGACCGACAGCCGCAGGGTCGCTTGGCTGAGGGCCGCCTTGGTGGCGGCCTTCTTGCGTTCGCGGAGCCCGGTCTGATCGGCCATGACGGCAACGCTAACCGCCGTTGCCGCCGTTTACAAGATTCACTCAAGGAAATTTTGCAGAAAGTGCAAGTTTTCTAGGTGAGAGGTGTCACGCACGCGGCGCCCGGGCAGTCCCACACCCGTGCCGTCGGCTCCGCACCGCTCGGATCGACGCGGGTGACGACCCCGCCGAACTGGCACGCCACCAGCAGCGACCCGTCCGCGCACAGCACCGCGTCCCGAGGCCACGAGCCCCCGGCCGGAATCGACCGCACCAGCGCAGGGCGGGACGGATCGACGACGGCGACCTGGTCGGTGCCGCGGACGGTGACATAGGCCAGGCCGCGCTCGGCGTCGGCCACCACCGCGCCGGGATAGGGGCGCGGGGCGTCCTCGGGCAGACCGATGTCCGGCATCGCCGCCAGGTCCGCGGTGTCGGTGCCCGGCAGCGGCAGGGCCGGGCCGAGCGCGAACGTCCCCGAGGCGGCGTCGAAGTCGCCGACGACGACGGCGTTGGCCAGCTCACCGGCGATGACCGCCCGGTCGCCGACGAACGCCAGGTGCCGCGGCCCGAAACCGGGCTCGAACGCCGTCGACGCGACCGCCTCGAACCGCCCGGCCGCGCTCAACGCGAAGGCGTGGATGCGGTCCGAGCCGAGGTCCACCACGAGGACGTGGCCCGAGCGGCAGACGACCTGATGCGCGTGCGGACCGGCCTGGCGGTCCGGATCGGGACCCGAGCCGACCAGCTCGTAGATGTCGTCGGGGGCGTCGAGCGCACCGTCGGCGCCGATCGGCAGCGCCGCCACCGAACCGCTCCCGTAGTTCGCCACCAGCAGCCACTTCCCCGAGGGGTGCACGACCGCGTGGCACGGGCTGTCCCCGCCGGTGGCCTGCGCCGTCCCGACCTCCTCGGGGACGAACGTCTCCCCGATCCGCCAGGCCGAGGCGAAGCCCGGCTCGGTCTCGCTCACCGTGTAGACGACGCCGTCCGGGCCCCCGGTCGCCACCCATGACGGGTTCGCGACCGCGGCCGCCTCGGCCAGTCCGTCGGGCCCGGCGACCACCAGACCCGGGCCGCCTTCAGTGGTGTAATCGCCAAGGAGATACCGCATTCGGCCCATCATAGTGTCCCGCGAAGCGGACGCCGGGCCGCTCGGCGACCTACACTCGGCAGAGCGAGGAGGTGCGCATGGGCACGGACGAATGGCGCGAGAAGCTGACCGACGCGGAGTACCGGGTGCTGCGCGAGGGCGGCACCGAGGCGCCTTGGGCGGGCGAGTACGTCGACGAGAAACGCAAGGGCGTCTACCGGTGCCGGGCCTGCGGCGCCGAACTGTTCACCTCGGGCACCAAGTTCGACTCCCACTGCGGCTGGCCCTCCTTCTGGACGCCGATGGCAGGCGACCGCGTCGAACTGCTCACCGACCGCAGCCTCGGCATGGAGCGCACCGAGGTGCGCTGCGCGAACTGCGGCTCCCACCTGGGCCACGTCTTCTACGGCGAGGGCTGGGACAACCCCGACGACGCCCGGTACTGCATCAACTCCATCAGCCTGACGCTGGAGCCGGACGAGCAGGCCTGAGCGGCCCCCTACTAAGCTCGGCCCTGACCCCTTCCCCCGAAGCGAAGAGAGGGCCGAGGTGCAACTCGGGACACTGATCGCGGGCCGGTACCGCCTGGACGACCGCATCGCCGCCGGCGGCATGGGCGAGGTGTGGCGCGGCACCGACACGCGCCTCAACCGCGCCGTCGCCGTCAAGCTCCTCCACTCGGGCCTGTCGGGCAACGACCGGTTCCGCGCCAGGTTCCACCAGGAGGCGCAGGCCGTCGCCGCCCTCCAGTCCCCCGGGATCGTCGCCCTCTACGACTACGGCGAGGAGCACAGCGCCGAAGGGCTCGTCTCCTACCTCATCATGGAGCTCGTCCAGGGCCAGTCCCTGGCGAACCTGATCCACCAGCGCGGGCGCCTCGCGCCGAACGAGGTCCTCAAGATCGTCGCCACCGCCGCCGAGGCCCTCGACGTCGCCCACCGGGCGCACATCGTCCACCGCGACATCAAACCGGCCAACCTGCTGGTGAACGAGGACGGCGCGGTCAAGATCGTCGACTTCGGCATCGCCTCGGCCCGCGGCCAGGCCGGGCTCACCGAGACCGGCACCGTCATGGGGACGCTCTCCTACGCCTCGCCCGAGCAGCTCGCCGGGCACGAGCTGAGCGGCGCCACCGACGTCTACTCGCTCGGCATCGTCGCCTACGAGTGCCTGGCCGGGCGGCCCCCGTTCCCCGGCAACGACCCCGCGGCGGTCATCACCGCGCACATGACCGGCCAGCCCGCGCCGCTGCCGCAGGACGTCCCGCAGCCGGTGGCGCAGATCGTCATGCGCTGCCTCGCGAAGGACCCCCGCCAGCGGTTCGGCTCGGCCGCCGAGCTCGCCCAGGCCTGCCGCACCGGCCGGCCCGGCTCGGGCACGACGGCGATCCTGCCGCCCGCCTCCCCGCCGACCGCGGGGACCCGCGCGATGGCCCAGGGCATGGTCCCGGTCTCGACGCAGCCGCCGACCCAGGCGATGGGCCAGGGCGACTTCTCCTCACCGCCGCGCGGCCGCGACCTGCCGCCGCCGCGCGAATTCGAGGAGGCCAAGCGCAGCAAGGCCGTCCCGGTCACGATCACGATCCTCGGCGTGGTCGTGCTGGTCGTCGCACTGGTGATGTGGCAGATGCTCCAGCCCGAGGATGACAAGCGGGCCGAGGGCGACACGGGCACCGAGACGCCTTCGGCGGCGGTGGAGACCTCTGCCGCCGAGGACGAGACCACCGCGGCAGAGGAAGAGAACACCGACGACAGCGGCGGGGAGGAAGGGGACGGCGACTCCTCCGAGGGGAACAGCGAGGACGACTCGTCGAACGAGGAGGACACCTCCGACGACGAGACGACCCCGGCCGCCGACGACGACGCGGGCCCCGAGACCGCCGTGCTCGAGAGCTACTCGGGCTGGAGCATCCACGACGCCCTGGCCGACCTCGAATCGGACGGGTTCACCAATTTCACGTCCAAGCCCGCCGAGGACGTCGGCAATGGGGTGACCTGCCAGGTCACACAGCAGACCCCCGAGGGCGATCAGGAGGTCGCCCTCGACGAGCCGATCGAGCTCGTCTACATCGCCGACGAGGAGAACTGCGGACTGTGACAGCGCCGCCTCAACCGGAGGCGCCGGTCACGGGATTACCCGCGTCGTCGAGGACGTACCAGGAGTCGTTGTCTCCCTGTCCCCCGACGTCTCCGGGCGCGATGTCCTCCGCCCAGTAGTACAGCGGATGCCCGTTGAAGGTGAGCTGCGCCGAGCCGTCGTCGCGCTCGATCGTCCCGAGCAGCGCGGGGTCGAGATCGTCGTCCACCTCGACGTCGTCCCCTTCGGCGAGGACCGGCGGCCACCCCTCCGCGCACTCGCCGTAGCAGGCTGACGCGCCATCTGAGTCCTCGGTGGACATGTAGAGCGTCCGATCGTCGTCGTCGGCGATCACCTTCCCCAGCTCGGTGTGGAAAAGGCCGATCTCATCGGCGGTGCCGTGCGGGTCGTCGGCGTCACCGGTCGCCGTCGGGGACGCGCCCTCGGTGGCGGTCGAGGGCTCGCCGTAACCGGAGGAGGCGGAGTCGTCGCCGTAGGAATCGCTGTCCCCGCAGCCCGCGAGCGCCGCAGCGGCGGCGAGGGCGGCGGACGCGGCCGCGAGCCCGCCCTTGGTGGTCTGCTCTCCCATGGTTTCGACGCTATAGCCGCCCCTCGGCACCTGTCTTGCGAACGCACCCGACGCCTGAGCGAGAATGGGCGCCATGCCCGTCCTTCCCGAGCTGCCGATCCGAGCCGCCCTCCCCGAGCTGCTGCGCGCCGTCGAGACCACCGGGACGGCGGTACTCGCCGCTCCCCCGGGCACCGGCAAGACCACGCTGGCGCCCCTGGCCTTGGCCGGGTTGCTCGACGACGCGGCGCCGCCGCGGCGCGTGCTCGTGGCCGAGCCTCGGCGCCTCGCCACGCGGGCGGCCGCGAACCGCATGGCCTCCATCCTCGGCGAGCGAGTCGGCGAACGCGTGGGCTACCGGATCAGGGGCGAATCGCGCCGGTCGGCGGTCACGCGCGTCGAGGTGGTGACCACCGGGGTCCTGCTGAACCGGCTGCTGGCCGACCCCGAGCTGCCCGGCGTCGACGCGGTGATGCTCGACGAATGCCACGAGCGGCACCTGGAGACCGACACCGCCTGCGCGTTCCTCATCGAGGCCAGGCAGGTCCTGCGGCCCGAGCTGGCACTGGTGGCCGCCTCGGCGACCGTCGACGTGGCATTGTGGCGGAAGTTGTTCGGCGGCGCTCCGGTCGTGGAGTCCGAGCCGATGCGCCATCCCGTCGCGATGCACTGGGCGCCGCCCCGGGAGCGAGTCAAGCCACCGGACGGGCTGCGGGTCGACCCGCGGTTCCTCTCGCATGTCGCGCACATCGTCGAGCGGGCGCTCGCCGACCGCGACGGGGACCTGCTGTGCTTCCTTCCCGGTGCCGGTGAGATCCGGCGGGTCGCAACCCAGCTCGATTACCTCGATGTCGATATATATCAATTGCACGGATCGGTGTCGTCGGCCGCGCAGGACGCCGCGCTCCGCCCCGGCGACCGGCGGCGGGTGGTGCTGTCCACCGACATCGCCGAATCGAGCCTGACCGTGCCGGGGATCCGGATCGTCGTCGACGCCGGGCTCGCCAGGCGCCCGGTCATCGACCACGCCCGCGGGCTGCCGGGCCTGACCACGGTGGCCGCCTCGCGCGCCTCGTGCGACCAGCGGGCCGGACGGGCGGGCCGGGAGGCGCCCGGCGCGGTGTGGCGGTGCTGGAGCGAGGCCGAGCACGGCAGGCGCCCGGCGCAGCCGACGCCCGACGTCGACTCCTCGGACCTCACCGCCTTCGCGCTGCAGGCCGCGTGCTGGGGCACGCCGGTAGCGGAGTTGGCGCTCCCCGGGCGACCCGCGGCCGGAGCGCTCAAGGCGGCGCGGACCGCGCTGCGGTCGCTCGGGGCGATCGACGAGGACGGCTCGGCGACCGACCGCGGCCGGATGCTGGCGAAGGCCGGGCTGCACCCGCGCCTGGCCAGGGCGCTCATCGACGGCGCGGCACGCGTCGGCACCGCCAAGGCCGCTGAGGTGGTGGCCCTCCTCGGACTCGACGGGCGCGGAAGGGGCAATGACCTGCTGGCCGAGTGGCGGCGGCTGCGTTCGAGCCGGGACCGGCAGTGGCTAAGCGAGGTGCGGCGGTTGTCCGCGAACGCGCCGGAGGTGGACCGGCAGGTGAGCGACGATGAGGCCGCCGCGACGGTGGTGGCACTAGCGTTTCCCGAGCGGGTGGCGAAGCGCAACGGTTTTCAATGGTTGACAGTCGCGGGGACCGGCGCGGTGGCCGCCGAGGGTTCGTCGCTGTCGGGCAGCCAGTGGCTCGCGATCGCCGACGCCGACCGGTCCCCGGGGCGCGCCGCGGCGACCATCCGCTCGGCCGTGCCGATCGACGGGGAGCTGGCCATCGAGCTGGTCGGCGCCACAGAGACCGACGAGGTGATCGACTGGGGGTCCGGTGGCCCGTCGGCGAGCCGAACCGTGCGGCTGGGCGCGATCGTCCTCTCGTCACGGCCGATCGCCGATCCCGACCCCGAACTCATGCGCCGCGCATTCATCGACGGTATGCACCGCACGGGAACCTTGCTCCTGCGTTGGACCGAGGCGGCGAAGCGGCTTCGCACGAGGATGGCCTGGTGCCACGAGATGATCGGAGCTCCGTGGCCCGATGTCGGCGACGAGGCGCTGAACCGTGATCTGACGTGGCTGGAGCCGCGGCTGTCGTGGGCCAATGACATCGAGGAACTCAGGCGCATCGACGTGGTCGACGCCCTGCGAAGCCTGCTGCCGTGGCGGGAGAACATCGACCAGGTGGCGCCCGATGCCGTCGAGGTGCCCAGCGGCCGGAAGGTCCGGCTCGATTACGGGCCCGACTCCGTAGTGCTCGAGGTCAAACTCCAGGAGATGTTCGGGTCCTCCGCCGTCCCCCAGGTGGCCGGGGTGCCGGTGGTCGTGCATCTGCTGAGCCCGGCCGGGCGCCCGCTGGCCGTCACCGCCGACCTGGCCTCGTTCTGGGCCGGCCCGTATCAGCAGGTGCGCAAGGAGATGCGGGGACGCTACCCCAAGCACGACTGGCCCGAAGATCCGCTTGCGGCGGAGCCGAGCCGGATGCCGAAGAAGCGCCGGAAGGTCTAGAGCGGCAGGTCTTCCACCGGCAGGAGCATCCACGTCCCCCACGCCGCGGCGGCGATCGTGAGCAGCGAGAAGCAGAAGATCCACGCCCCGGCCGGGAGCGGCGTGATCCCGGCGAGCTGGTCGGCGTCCGAGGCGCCGCCGGTGCCCCTCCCCCGGCGGCGTCGGCGCGCGCCCAGCTCCAGGACCGGTTTGACCGAGCCGAGCAGCAGCAGCCATGCGCCCAGGTAGGCGGCGACGGTCTGGACGATCGCGCTGCCGTACCAGGTGGCGGCGAAGACGCCCGCGCCGACGACGAGCAGCGCCAGGGCCCCGTACCAGTTGCGGATGAACGCGAGCATGATCGCCAGGAGCACCAGGGTGATCCACAGGAGCGCGACGATGTACCCCTCGCCGGTCAGGGCCGCGGCGGCGAGGCCGAGCGCGGCGGGCGCGAGGTATCCGGCCAGCAGCGTCATGGCGGCGCCGAAGCCGGTGGGCCTGCCGCGGGAGAAGGTGAGCCCCGAGGTGTCGGCGTGGAGGCGGATGCCGGTGAGGCGGCGGCGCATGAGCACGGCCATGAGCGCGTGGCCGCCTTCGTGGGCGATGGTGACCAGGCCGCGGCTCCAGCGCCAGAGCGGCGTGTAGAGGATCATCGCGGCCGCCACCGCGAGGCAGGCGAGCATGATGCCGACGGGCGGGGCTTCCTGCGTCTGGGTCAGGCTGTCGATGAAGGTCTCGATGGGTTCCACGTGGCCTCGGCTCTCGGGGGTGGGGCGCGCGGTGAAGGATACCGAACGCCCGCCCGTATGGTAGAGGGAGCAGGTACTTCCTCGACACGGAAGGACAGCCCCGATGGGCACCGACGACCGCCCCGATCCACATCTGAATTTCCTCGAGCTGACCGACCAGATCGTCGAAGACCTGGCCCTGCACAATCTGCAGGCGCGCGAGAAGCTCCGCGAGGGGATCGCTTGGCTGGAGGCGCGCCGGATGGACGCCACCTCGGCCGAGAACGCGGACATCGAGCTCCTGCTGGCCCAGTGCCATGACGCGCTGCACCGCATGGAGTCGCTGCGCGACACGTACCAGGACGTGCGGGCGATCAACGCCGCCGCCCACGCCGAGCACGTGGCCCTGCTGGAGAAGCGGATGCTGGGCGGGACCGAGTCGCCCGAGGAGCGGCGGGAGCGCCAGAAGCGGCTGGACCGCCTCAGCACCGAGCGGCGCGACCGCATCGACGAGCTGCGCCGGCACACGCAGGACCGCAGCGAGCCCAGCCCCGAGGCCGACGACACCGGGTTGTGAGCCGGATTGATTTTCTGCGTCCCCATACGTAAGGGACGCAAGGATGATCGCGCTTTCCTGTCGTGATTGGAAGATAACGGTTCGGTCACGACGCATTGACATGCATTGATTCCTTCTGTAGAAACATTGATTGAGCCCAATGAGAGAGCGCTCTCTCAAAGAACGCTTGAACATTGATTTTCTTCAGAGAGCGGTTTCTCACCTACCCGGCAAAGGAGTCGTCATGACTGACGTGCAGACCTCCGATCCCCACATCCCCAGACGGCGACGGCTCAGGCGCCTCGCCGTCGCCGCCGCCGCGGCGCTCGCCGTGGTCACCACCGCGGGCGTCACCGTCGCCACCGCCAACGCATCGCCCGAAGACCAGAACGCGACCGCGGCCCAGGCATGGGACCTGGTGTGGTCCGACGAGTTCAACGGCGGCGCAGGCCAGCTGCCGTCCTCGGCCAACTGGCAGATCGACATCGGACACGGTTACTCCGGCGGCCCCTCCAACTGGGGCACCGGCGAGATCGGCTACCACACCGACGACCCCGACAACCTCTCCATGGACGGCAACGGCCACCTCGAGATCACCGCGCTGCGCGACGGCTCGGGCAACTGGACCTCGGCTCGCATCGAGACCCAGCGCTCCGACTTCAAACCGCCCTCGGGCGGCACGCTCCGCATCGAGGGCAGCCTCCAGCTGCCGCAGGTCTCCGGCGACGCCGCGCTCGGCTACTGGCCGGCCTTCTGGGCCCTCGGCTCGCCGTACCGCGGCAACTACTGGAACTGGCCCGCCATCGGCGAGTTCGACATCATGGAGAACGTCAACGGCCAGAGCACCGTCCACGGCGTCCTCCACTGCGGCGTCAACCCCGGCGGCCCGTGCAACGAGACCCTCGGCCTCGGCGCCACCACGCAGTGCGGCGGCAGCTGCCACAACGGCTTCCACACCTACGCGTTCGAATGGGACGACGCGGCACACCAGCTGCGCTGGTACGCCGACGGGCAGCTGTTCCACTCCGTCAGCGAGTCGACCGTCGGCTCCGGCACGTGGTCGGACATGACCTCGCACGCGGGGTACTTCATCCTGCTCAACCTCGCGATGGGCGGGGCCTTCCCCAACGGCGTCTCCGGCCAGTCCACGCCGACCTCCGCGACGCAGCCGGGCCACTCGATGCTCGTCGACTACGTCCGCGTCTACACCAGCGGCGGCAGCGGCGACGGCGGTGGCGACGACGACCCGACCGATCCGCCCGACAACGGCGGCGACGGCTTCGACGCCTACAGCGCCATCCAGGCCGAGGCGTACGCCGATCAGAGCGGCGTCAGCACGGAGACGACCTCGGACGGCGGCGGCGGCCAGAACGTCGGCTACGTCGCCAATGGCGACTGGCTCCGCTTCAACGACGTCGACTTCGGTTCGCAGTCACCGCTCGACTTCGTGGCCCGAGTGGCCTCGGGCGCGGGAGGGGGCATCAGCGGCCTGGTCGAGGTGCGCATCGACAGCAGATCGGCCTCGCCGATCGGCAGCTTCGCGATCGCGAACACCGGCGGCTGGCAGAACTGGACCACCGTCCCCGCCAACGTCTCATCGGTCACCGGCGTCCACGACGTCTACCTGACCTTCACCAGCGGACAGCCGAACGACTTCGTCAACATCAACTGGTTCCACTTCCGCCATTAGGCGGCAGCGCCCCTCCTCCCCCGGCTCCCGCGCTTCGCGCCTCCGGTTCGGCGCGGGAGCCGGATCCCTCACCCACCGATCAAGAAAGAGCCCCGCATGAGAAGCAAGCCATTCCGAGCCGCCCTCGCGGCGGGCACCGCGGCGGTCCTGGCCCTCACCGGCGCCGCCTGCTCCTCGGACGCCGACGACGGCACCGTCACCCTCACCGTCGGGCTGTTCGGCGACTTCGGCTTCGGCCCGCTGTACGAGGAGTACATGGAGGCCCACCCCGACATCAAGATCGAGGAGCGCATCAGCGAGTTCGCCGACCACCACACCAACCTCACCACCCACCTCGCCACCGGGTCCGGGGCGGCCGACATCGAGGCGGTCGAGGTCGGGTACATCAGCCAGTACACCGCCTCCCCCGACCGGTTCCACAACCTCCTCGACCTCGGCGCCGACGAGCTCGAAGGCCAGTGGCTCGACTGGAAGTGGCAGCAGGCGCTCTCGTCCGACGGCGAGGCCCTCATCGGGCTCGGCACCGACGTCGGCGGCATGGCCATGTGCTACCGGCGGGACCTGTTCGAGGCCGCCGGGCTGCCGGTCGAGCGCGACGAGGTCTCGGCGCTGTGGGCCGACTCGTGGGCCGACTACGTGGCGGTGGGCCACCAGTACATGGACGCCACCGACGGCTCGTACTTCTTCGAGTCCTCGGGCAACATGTTCCGCGCGCAGGTCGAGCAGGCCGAGCAGGGCGTGTACGACCGCGAGAACAACATCGTCGTCGAGTCCAACCCGGCCGTCGGCGACGCCTGGGACTTGACCGTGGAAGCCATCGAGGCGGGCATGTCCAACCGGCTGGAGGCGTGGACGCCCGAGTGGAACGCCGGTTTCAGCGAGGGCACCTTCGCGACCATCATCTGCCCGGCGTGGATGACCAGCTACATCGAGACGAACGCGCCCGACGCTGCCGGGCTGTGGGACGTCGCGGCCGTGCCGGGCGGGGCCGGGAACATGGGCGGCTCGCACCTGGTGCTGCCCGCCCAAGGGGAGCACCCCGAGGAGGCCTACGAGCTCATCGAGTGGCTCACCGCGCCCGAGCAGCAGCTCAAGGTCTTCGAGCAGACCGGGAACTTCCCGTCCACGCCCGAGCTGTACGACGACCCGGCCCTGACGGGACTGACCAAGCCGTACTTCAACGACGCGCCCGTCGGCGGGATCTTCACCGCCGCGGCCGAGGCGGTCGAGCCGCAGTACCAGGGGCCGCTGCAGGGCGACGTGCTCGCCACGCTCGGCCAGGGCCTGGGCCGCATCGAGGACGGCAGCCAGTCCCCCGACGAGGCCTGGTCGCAGGTGCTGAGCGACCTCGAGTCGTTCTAGCCCGCCCACCCGCCGGCCCGCCACCCGGACCCGGGTGAACACCGTCCTTTTGCCGCTGCTCCCAACCGGGGCGGCCCCGCCTTCGCGGTCCGGGGCCGCCCCACCCTCCGCTCACCTCCCGACACCGAAAGCGACCCTATGTCCCTCGCCACGAGGTCTGATACGACGAAGCGCCCGGCGGCGACCGGCGGCGGTCCCGCGCCGGTCGGGCCCTGGCGCCACCGCCTGTACCGCCTCGACCTCAAAGCCTCCCCGTTCCTCTACATCGCACCGTTCTTCGCGCTGTTCGCGGCCTTCGGGCTGTTCCCGCTGGCGTTCACGGCGTGGGTGTCCATGCACGACTGGAGCCTGCTGTCCGACGAGCATGCCTTCGTCGGCGCCGAGAACTACACCGCGCTGCTGACCGACCCGTACTTCTGGAACGCGCTGGGCAACACCGTCTCGATCCTGGCGCTGTCCACCGTGCCGCAGCTGCTGGCCGCGCTGCTGCTGGCGCACCTGCTGACCATGCGGCTGCGGGGCCGGACGTTCTTCCGCATGGGGATGCTGCTGCCGAACGTCGCCTCCGTGGTGGCCGTCGCGGTCATCTTCAGCCAGCTGTTCGGGCGCGACTTCGGGCTGATCAACTGGGTCCTGGAGTCCTTGGGCGCCGGGAGGATCGACTGGCAGGCCGGGCGGGCGTCCTCGCATGCGGCCATCGCGGTCATGGTGGCGTGGAAGTGGACCGGGTACAACGCGCTCATCTACCTCGCGGCCATGCAGGCCGTCCCGCGGGACGTCTACGAGGCGGCGCACCTGGACGGGGCCTCGCGGCTCCAGCAGCTGCTGCGCATCACCGTGCCGATGATCCGCCCCACGATCGTGTTCACGGTGATCGTCTCGACCATCTACGGGCTCCAGATCTTCGCCGAGCCGCAGCTGTTCGGCGGCGCGGGGCCGAACGGCGTCACCGGCGGCGCCTCGCGCCAGTTCCAGACCTTGACGCTGTACCTGTACGAGCACGCGTTCAACCGGGGCTTCGAGTTCGGGTACGCCTCGGCGGTGGCCTGGACGATGTTCGCCGTCATCGTGCTCGTCGCGCTGCTCAACTACCTGTTCATCCGACGCATCAGGAGCGACTCGTGACCACCGCACCGACTTCCCGGCGGCCCGCCTCCCCCGTCAGCGCCCGGCGGCGGCGCGCCTACCTGCGGCTCATGCGGAACAAGCCGGGTTCGTTGGCGTACCTGACGCTGGTGGCGGTGCTGTTCTTCTCGGGTTTCCCGCTGTACTACAGCGTCGTGGTGGCCTCGCGGGACAACTCGGCGCTCGGGCAGATCCCGCCGCCGGTGCTGCCGGGGGCGAACCTGGTCGAGAACATCGAGCGAGTGTTCGCGACCGTCCCGTTCGACGCCGCGCTGGTCAACTCCGTGATCGTCAGCGTCGCCGTCACCGCCTCGGTGGTGTTCTTCTCCACGCTGGCCGGGTTCGCGTTCGCGAAGCTCGAGTTCAAGGCGTCCAAGGCGCTCCTGGTGGCGGTGGTGGCGACGATGATGGTGCCCGTGCAGCTCGGCGTCATCCCGCTGTACATGCTCATGATCGAGCTGGAGTGGACCGACACCTTGTGGGCGGTGATCGCGCCGGGGCTGGTCAACGCCTTCGGGGTGTTCTTCATGACCCAGTACCTGCGGGGGGCGCTGCCCGGCGAGCTCATCGAGGCGGCCCGCGCGGACGGGGCCTCGACGTTCCGGATCTTCTGGCAGGTGGTGCTGCCCGCGGCCAGGCCGGCCGCGGTGGTGCTCGGGGTGCTGACGTTCCTGACCGCCTGGAACGACTACTTCTGGCCGCTGATCGTCCTGTCCAGTCCGGACCGGTACACCGTGCAGGTGGCGCTGTCGACGCTCGCCGGCGGCTACGTCACCGACCAGTCGCTGGTGCTGACCGGGACGATGCTGGCTACGCTTCCACTGCTGGCGGTGTTCGCACTGCTGGGCAAGTACATGATCAGCGGGATCATGCAAGGTGCGGTCAAGGGCTGAGGCGGAAGGCGGAGCATGCGACAGACGGAACCGGGGCCGGACGAGACCACCGCTCGCGGGCTTCGCGGCGGGCAAGTGCGCCGGGAGCGGCGCCCCACGCTCGAGGAGGTCGCCGAGCGGGCGGGCGTGTCGCGGGCGACGGTCTCCAGGGTCGTCAACGGGCAGACGAGCGTCGCCGAGCCGCTGCGCAAGGCCGTCGAGGCGGCCGCGGCGGAGATGGGCTACGTGCCGCACGCGGCCGCGCGGAGCCTGGTGACGCACCGGACCGATTCGATCGCGCTCATCGTGCCCGAGTCGCCGACGCGGGTGTTCTCGGACGACCAGTTCTTCCCGAGCGTCATCCGCGGCGTCGCCACGGAGCTGGACGCCGCCGGGAAGCTGCTGGTGCTCATGACGACCGGTTCGAACGAGGGGCGCGCCCGCGTGGAGCGCTACGCGATCGGCGGGCACGTCGACGGCGTCATGTTCGCCTCGCTGCACGACGCCGACCCTTTGCCCGAGCTCATGCTCAGGCGGGGGGTGCCGGTGGTGTGCAACGGGTTCCTGCCGCATTCGTCGGCGCCGTGGATCGACGTGGACCACGTCGGCGGGGTGCGGACCGCCGTGGAGCACCTGATCGCGGCGGGGCGGCGCAAGATCGCGACCATCACGGGGCCGCAGGACATGTCGGCGGGCCGGGCGCGCCTGGAGGGCTACCGGCGGGCGCTGGCGCCCACGGGGCAGCGGGCGGTCGTCGCGATCGGGGATTTCACGGCCCAGTCGGGAGTGGAGGCGATGCGCCAGCTGCTCGCCGACGAGCCCGATCTGGACGCGGTGTTCGTCGCCTCGGACCTCATGGCCCATGGGGCGCTGACGGCGCTGCGGGAGTCCGGCCGCACCGTGCCGGGGGACGTGGCGGTGATCGGCTTCGACGACATCGCGCTGGCCTCCTACTGCGAGCCGCCGCTGACGACGGTGCGGCAGCCGATCACGGAGATCGGCCGGACGCTGGCCCGCCACATGCTGCGACTGCTCGGCGGCGAGGAGGTCGAGTCGTCGACCATCCTCCCCACCGAGCTGGTGATGCGCGACTCGGCCTGACCGGCCGGCCGCCGTCCTGTCGGCCCGGCTGCGCTCCCTCGGCGTCCGCGGCCCCGTGGGGAAGGCCGGGGACGGAGCGCCGCCGGGCCGGCCTCAGGTGAAGAGGCTGACGCCGCCCGGTCCCACGAGCAGCCCCACGATGATGAGGATGATGCCGAATATCACTCGGCCCCGGAATATCACGTACACGCCGTAGGCGACCAGAATGACCGCCAGTATCCACAAAATGAATTCCATGCCGGACGGTTACCCGTGAGTGCCGGAAGTATGTACGTCCCGATCGATTCAGTGATATGCATCACTTGCCAGTGGGATCGTCGTCGCCCGGCGTTGTCACAGGCCCGTGCTTCGCTTGAGGCGTGACGGTCGCGATAGTGCCCGGACGGGGCGCCGAGGGGTGGACGATGCCGCTGCCCGGCGGCCCGGTGGCCTACCACGAGGACCTGGCCGCGGCCGTGACCCGGATGGAGGCCGAGGACTCGCCGCGCTGGGTCCTGGGCGACACGGCACGGGAGTACCCGCCGCTGCTGGAGGCCCGGGCGCGGCTGGGCCGGTGCCGGGACCTGCGGCTGTCGGAGCGGATCCTCTCGCGCGCCGAAGGCCGCGAGCCGCCCCCCCACGTCGTCGAGGCCGACCCGGACGCGGGCACCCTGTTCGAGCGGGCGCCCGAGCCGGTCGACGGCCCGGCGGCGCTGACGAAGCTCCAGGCCGCGTGGCTCGACCAGCAGCGGCGCCTGCGCGCGCTCGGCCTCCGCGGGCTGGGGATGCTGCTCGCCGCCGAGTCGGCCGGGGGCCTGGTCGCCGCCGAGATGAGCCGGGTCGGCGTCCCGTTCGACGTCGAGGCGCACGACGACCTGCTGCGGGAGCTGCTGGGGCCGCGCCCGACCAGGGGGATGCGCCCGCGGAAGGTGCAGGCGCTGGCCGACCGGGTGGCCGAGGCGTTCGGGCACCAGCTCAACCCCGATTCGACCAAGCAGGTCCTCGCCGCGTTCCACGCCGCCGGGGTGGAGGTGAAGACCACGCACCACTGGGAGCTGGCCTCGGTCGACCATCCGGCCGTGGAGGCGCTGAAGGTCTACCGGGAGCACGCCAGGGTATGGACGGCGTTCGGGTGGAACTGGGCCGATGACTGGATAGAGGAGGGGCGGTTCCGGCCGGTCTACACCGTCGGCGGGGCCGACACCGGGCGGTGGGCCACCGACGGCGGCGGGGCGCTCCAGCTGCCGCACGCCGTGCGCGCGGCCATCCGGCCCGAGCCGGGCTGGAAGCTGGTGGCGGCCGACGCCGCGCAGCTGGAGCCGCGGCTGCTGGCGGCCATCAGCGGCGACGCGGCGATGATCGCCGCCACGGCCGCCGACGACCTGTACACCGAGCTGGCCCCCGACCTGGGCGGCGAGCGGTCCAAGGCCAAGATCGCGCTCATCTCGGCGATGTACGGCGGCACCGCCGGGGACGCGGCCGCGCTCGTGGCGCTCATGAGGGAGCGGTTCCCCGCGGCGGCCGGGTGCGTCGAGCGGGCCGCGCGCACCGGCGAGAAGGGCGGCCTCGTCCGCACCTGGCTGGGCCGCACCGTCCCGGCGCCGAACGCGAAGTGGTGGTCCGATCTCAACTCGGACAAGGGCACGCGGACCGCGGGCAGGAGGGGCCGGTTCACCCGCAACTTCATCGTCCAGGGCACGGCCGCCGAGTGGGCGCTGATACTGCTGGCGCTGCTGCGGCGCCGCCTCCACGAGGACGGCCTCGGAGAGCTGGTGTTCTACCTCCACGACGAGGTGATGGTGCACTGCCCGGCCGAGTGCGCCCAGGCGGTGTGCGAGGCGATCGAGGCGGCCGCGGACGAGGCCACGCGGACGCTGTTCGGGGATATGCCGGTGCGGATACCGCTGCGCCCCAAGGTGGTCGACAGCTACGCCGAAGCGAAGTGAGGGCCGGGACGCTTTGCCCCGGCCCTCGTTTCGGCTGTCGGTCACCGCAGCTCGACGTCGTCGGCGTCGACGTAGCCGATCCGGTTGCCCACCTGGATCTGGTAGAACACGGTCTCGCCGTTCACCACGAAGTTCGGCCCTTCGAAGGTCTTCGCCCACAGCGCCTGCGACCGGAGCTCCTCGGCGACCACGTAGGCCTCGCCGGTGTCGATGCTGTAGAGCCGCTTGTTCGGGCGGTACACCGCGTCGGTGCCCTCATAGGCCTCCGCCTCGGGGAAGGTGTCGCTCCAGACCGGCGTGTCGTCGGCCTTGGGGACCACGACCGTCCCTTCGGCCGGGGCGAGCACCGGCGCGTGAGCGGGGTTGTGGATCCAGCCCTGCTGTCCCAGGTACCACACCGCGGTCCAGTCGCCCTGCGTGTCGGCGACGACGAACTGCTGGCCGTAGCCGGCGCGGCTGCCGAGGTCGTCGACCCGGGTGGAGGCCGGGCTCAGGTCGGCGTTGCCCACGCTGTCGACCAGGAGCGGGGCGTCGAAGTTCGGCTCGGAGTACAGGAAGACCGTCGAGGACGGGCGCGCCGGGCACGGCTCGGCCGGGTGCTCGGTGTCGCATGCGGTCATCTCGGGCATGTTGGTCTCGAAGTCCGGGGCGACGGTGACGATCCCCGAGTCGATGCCGCCCACGGGCTCGCCGATCGGCGCGCGGAGCAGGTCGAAGTAGTGCTCCCAGTTCCAGTACGGGCCCGGGTCCCAGTGGTCGGAGCCGGGCACGTTGTCGTGGCCGAGGATGTGGGCGCGGTCGAGCGGCACGTCGTAGCGCTGGGCCAGGAAGCCGACGAGCCTGGCCGAGTTGCGGTACATGATCTCGGTGTACCAGGAGCCGTCGGCGGCGAAGCCCTCGTGCTCGATGCCGATGGAGCGCATGTTGACCGCCCAGTTGCCGGCCTGCCAGCCGACGTTCCGGTGGTCGAGGTGCTCGGCGACGTGCCCGTCGGAGGCGCGGATCGTGTAGTTCCAGGAGATCCGGTTCGGGTCCTGGACGACCACGAGCGCGTCGTCGTAGACCTGCTCGGTGTCGTGGATGATGATCGCGTTGATGTCGATATCGTCCTCGCGGTCGGCCCGGTCGTAATTGCCGTACTGGCCGGGCTGGTCGCCGGTCCGCTCGTACGGGGCGGGGATCCACTCGCAGGCGAGGCGGCGCGGACACGTGGTGGGGTCGCTGTCGGACGTCTCCAGGTCCAGGTCCTCGATCTGGGACTCGTCGGGGTCGACCGCGGTCGCCGCGAGGCGGACCTCACCGTCGTCGGTCCGCTCGGTGGCGCCGGTGTTGATGAGGTCGAAGACCTCGTCGGCGAACACGGCGGCGGTGCCCTCGTCCTCCGCTCCGGAGTACCGGGCGACCGCGCCGTACCAGTCGGCGGGGTCGTCCGAGTCCAGGCCCAGTTCCTCCTGGTACCCGGCGAGCAGTGCCGCGCCGCCGGCGATGTTCGCGGCGGGGTCGGTGCGCAGTTCGGACTCGTCCTCGCCGGTCAGGGCGGCGGCCTCGGGGAGGGTGGCGGTGCCCGAGGCGGCGGTCGCCTCGGGGGCGTCCGCGGACAGGTCCATGGGCCGCAGGACGTCGCCGCGGGCGTCGCCCTCGGTGTGGTGCTCTCCGGCGCCGGCGAGGGTCGCGACCTCGTCGGTCAGGTGCATGGGCCCGAAGCCGCCGCCGGTGCTCGGGTCGCCGCCGTGGTCGGTCCACCGCGACTGCATGTAGGAGACGCCGAGCAGGATCTGTTCGGGGACGCCGTAGGCCTCGGCCGCGGCGCTGAACTCGGCTTGGCGGCCGGTCGCCTCGGGCGCTTCGGCCTGGGCGCTCCAGGCCGTGGTGGCGAGTGCGGCGGCGGCCGCCAGCGCTGCGGAGCCGGCCGCGACCGCCCGGTACCCGCGGCGTCTCTGTAGTTTTCTGTTCATGAATCCTCTTGTCTTGCAAGTCATGTGGTTTGTACTATTTATACGCCTCGATGGGTGCGGCCGGTTGAGCGGCATCGCGGCGGCACTCCTCCGCGTCACCGCCGGGCCACCGGCCGCGGGCGGGGCGCGCCGGTAGTAGTACCCGGGTACCAAGGCGGCCCGGGAAGTTCAGGCCCGAGCCTGATGGATCGGATCGCCTGCGGCCGTAGCGTCGTGGACATGATCGAAATCGAACACCTCACCAAGCGCTACGGCAGGAAGACCGCCGTGGACGATCTCACCTTCACCGTGAAGCCCGGCGTCGTGACCGGCTTCCTCGGCCCCAACGGCGCGGGCAAGTCCACCACGATGCGCACCATCGTCGGGCTCGACGCGCCGACGGCGGGCACCGTCCGCGTCAACGGCAAGCGCTACGCCCAGTTCCGCTCGCCGATGACCGAGGTCGGCGCGCTCCTGGAGGCCAAGTCCGTGCACGCCGGGCGCAGTGCCTACAAGCACCTGCTGGCCCTGGCCCACACGCACTCGGTCCCGAAGCGGCGGGTCCGGGAGGTCATCGACACGGTCGGCCTGTCCGACGTCGCCGGCAAGCGCGTCGGCGGGTTCAGCCTCGGCATGGGCCAGCGGCTCGGCATCGCCGTGGCCCTCCTCGGCGACCCGGCCGTGCTCATCCTCGACGAGCCGGTCAACGGCCTCGACCCCGACGGGGTGCGCTGGATCCGCGAACTGCTCAAGAGCCTGGCCGCCGAGGGCCGGACGGTCTTCCTGTCCTCGCACCTGATGAGCGAGCTGTCCCAGACCGCCGACCACCTGGTCGTCATCGGCCAGGGCAAGCTGCTGGCCGACACCACCGTCGACGAGTTCGTCAACGGACGCGGCGACGGCAAGGTCAGGGTCGTCTCCCCCGACGCCGCGGCGCTCGCCGAGCGCCTCCAGGGGCCGGGCATCACCATCGCCAGCCCGAAGTCGGGCGTGCTGGAGATCCAGGGCACCGAGGCCGCCGTCGTCGGCACCACCGCCGCGGCGCACGGGCTCGTGCTGCATGAACTGAGCACGCAGCGCGCCTCGCTGGAGGACGTGTTCATGGAGATCACCGCCGACGCCGTCGAGTACCAGCAGACCAAGGAAGGGGTGGCAGCGTAATGAGCGCCACGATGCTCGCCGAGAGCCCGGCGACCTATTCACCGCCCGCGCAGTTCCGGTTGAGCGGGTCGGGCCTGCTCCGCTCGGAGTGGACCAAGTTCTGGTCGCTGCGCTCCAGCTGGATCGTCATGATCTGCGCGGCCCTGTTCGGGGCCGGGATCGCCGTGGCGGTCGCCTTCGACTTCACGATTCCCCCGCCCGAGGCCAGCGAGGGGGCGAACGCCCCGGCCGCGCCCGTGGACCCGCTGACCGCCCTGAACGTCTTCTTCGGCTTCCAGCTCGCCTCGGTGTTCATCGCCGTGCTCGGGGCGCTGTTCATCACCGGCGAGTACTCGACCGGTTCGATCCGCTCGACCATGTCGGCGGCGCCGCGCCGGACAGGAGTGCTGTGGGCCAAGACGGCCGTGTTCGGCTCGATCGTGCTCGCGGTCTACTCCGTGCTGATCCTGGCGACGTTCTACGCCACCCAGGCGATCCTGTCGGACACCGAGTACGGAGGGCTCGCCCTGTCGGACCCGGGCGTGTTCCGGATCCTCTCCGGCCAGGTGGTCATGATGGTCTACCTGGGCCTGCTCGGGCTGGCGGTCGGCGCGATCCTGCGCAACTCGGCCGGATCCATCAGCTTCTACGTCGGTGCGATCCTGGTGCTGCCGATGCTCATGGTGGAACTGCCGTGGGAGTGGGTGGGCGACATCGCCCCGTACACGCCGGGCAACGTCCCCAACACCCTGGCGATGCTCGACACCACCGGCGCCACGCTGTCGGTCGGCGAGTCGTGGGCCTGGATGGGCGCGTGGCTGGTCGTCTCGTTCGGTCTCGCGGCCGTGCTCCTCAAGCGCCGGGACGTGTGAGAATGCCGTCGTGGCCCAAACCGTGACCGTCCCGCGCAAGCCGGGGCTGTGGCAGCGGATGTCGGAGTTCGACTCCCGGCATCCGCTGCTGTGGAATCTGGCACCGGTCCTGGTGTACGTGCTGTTCCTGATTCCGGGGGCGGTCTTCAGCTCCGCGCAGCCGCGGTATCCGGGACTGCAGCTGATCCTCGCCGCCTCGCTCATGGTGCCGCTGGTGTGGCGGCGGCGGTACCCGTTCGCGGTGCTGCTGAGCCAGCTGGCGCCGACGGCGGTGACCATCGGGCTCGATCTGACGGGGGCGAGGGACGGGGTCGTCACCTCGGCGTCGTCGATCGCGGTCACGCTGGCGCTGTACAACCTGGTGCTGCGCCGGCGCCTGACGCTCGTGTGGTGGGCGGCGGCGATCGCGGCGGGCCAGGCGATCGCGGACTTCACGGTGAACTCCGAGAGCCATTCGGTGTGGGAGTTCCTCGCGTACTTCTTCGAGGCGGCGTTCTTCTTCGGTTTCGTCCTCACCGTGGCGATGCTGGTGCGGACCCGCCGGAACTACCAGGAGTCGGTGCGGCACGGCGCGGCGCGGGAGGCGGTCCAGGAGGAGCGGACGCGGATCGCGCGGGAGATGCACGACATCATCGGCCACAACCTGGCCGTCATCAACGCTCTGGCCGACGGCGGCGCCTACGCGGCGGCGGCCTCGCCCGAGCGGGCGAGGGAGGCGCTGACGGCGATCGGGGCGACCAGCCGCCAGGCGCTCAGCGAGCTGCGGCGGGTGCTGTCGGTGCTCCAGGCCGAGGACGGCGACGAGTCGGCCGAGATGGCGCCGCAACCGGGCATGTCGGACCTGGGGCCGCTGGTGGACCGGGTGCGCGACGCGGGCCTGCCGGTGACGTTCAAGATCACCGGCAGGCCGTGGGAGATGTCGGAGAACCAGCAGCTGACGGTCTACCGGACCGTCCAGGAGGCGCTGACGAACGTGCTCAAGCACGCGACCGGCCCGCGGAGGGCGCAGGTGGCGCTGGACTACCGCGACGACGGGCTCGGCGTCGCCGTCGCCAACACCGGCTCGGTCGTCGAGGACGCCGGGACGCCGCGGGGACTGCTGGGCCTGCGCGAGCGGGCCGCGGTCTTCGGCGGCACAATGGAAGCCGGGCCGCAGCCGACCGGGGGCTGGCGAGTGGCCCTGTGGCTGCCCGCGGACGGGCCGAATTGAGGCCCGCGGGCTTCGCCGCGAGAAGCCCCACCGCGAGAAGCCCCGCCGAGTGAGGACCGAACACCGTGACGACACTGCTCATCGCCGACGACCACGCCCTGCAGCGGATGGGATTCCGCATGCTGGTGGAGAGCCAGAGCGACCTGACGGTCCTCGGCGAGGCCGAGAACGGCGCCGACGCCGTCCGCAGGACCGCCGACCTGGGGCCCGACGTGGTGCTCATGGACGTGCGCATGCCGGGCATGGACGGGATCGAGGCGACCAGGAGGATCATCGCCTCCGGTGGGCGCAGCCGGGTGCTCGTGCTGACCACGTTCGACCTCGACGAGTACGCCTACGCGGCGCTGCGGGCGGGGGCGAGCGGCTTCCTGGTCAAGGACGCCCAGCCCGAGGACCTGCTCTCGGGCATCCGGGTGGTGGCCGCGGGCGACGCGGTGGTGGCGCCGAAGCTGACCCGGCGCCTGCTCGACCGCTTCGCCGACCAGTTCCCCGTCGAGGGCGAGGACGGCGGCGGGCAGGTCGCGGCGAAGCTGGAGGTGCTGACCGAGCGCGAACGCGAGGTGCTCACCGCGATCGGGCGGGGCTGGAACAACACCGAGATCGCCGGGCGCTTCCACCTGGCCGAGTCGACGGTGAAGACGCACGTGGGCCGCGTCCTGGCGAAGATCGGCGCGCGCGACCGCGTCCAGGCGGTCATCTTCGCCTACAACACGGGGCTGGTCAGCCCCGACAGCCACCGGTGATGCTCACCGGCGGCTGAGGACCAGCAGGTCGCATTCGGCCTCGACGGGGACCGGCTCGGTCTCGGCCGCCGCGTCGGCCTCCATGGCGGCCATGCCCTCCTCGTACTCCTCGTCGGTGAGGTGCTCGTAGACCGACAGGGCCCGCATGCGCTGGCGCTCGACGTACTCGGCGAGGCTCTCGGCCGAGCGGTGGTGCACCTCGACCAGGGCCGACTCCTCGAATCCCGCCGCCGCGAACAGGTCGGCGGTCTCGGCGCGGGTGGGGAACAGGGCGCCGTCGATCTCCCTGGTGCGCGGGAAGTAGCGGTAGAGCAGCAGGTCTTTGCGCCGGTCGGCGAGCGTGGTGGCGATGAGCAGGCGGGCGCCGGGCCGGAGGACGCGCGCGAGTTCGGCCGCGGCGGCCGCTCTGTCGGGCACGTGGTGCCAGACGAGGAACATGAGCGCCAGGTCGGCCGAGGCGTCGGGCACGGGGAGGTCGGCGGCCGAGCCGGACCGGTATTCGACGTTCGGGCGGGCGGCCTCGGTCTCGGCGACCGCGCGCATCCGCTCGGCGGGCTCGACGCCGATCACCGCGCATCCGAAGGCGTCGGCCAGCACGGGCGTGAAGCGCCCGGTGCCCGATCCGACGTCCAGGACGGTCCGGACCCGGCCCGGTCCGGCGTGCTCGCGGAACGCGCGGCGCCAGTTGTCGCGGCTGACCGGCAGCAGGGCCCGTCCCTTGGCGTACCCGGCGTGCTGGGTCCGGTCGTAATCGACTCGCTCGAGCATCGGACAGTTCACCGCCTTCGGCGGTGTCGGCGGGCGCGGTCGGCACCCAGTACCGGAGCTTCTTCCCCCGCTGGTCCTCGAAGACGCCGCCGTTGCGCTCGATGACCTTGCGGGAGCCGACGTTGTCGAAATCGCAGGTGATGAGGGCCTCGTCGATGCCGAGCGCGGCGGCGTGCGGCAGGGCGGCGGCGAGCATGGCGGTGGCGTGGCCCTTGCGGCGGGCACTGGGGCGCATGTCGTAGCCGATGTGGCCGCCGATGTCGCGCAGCCGGTCGTTGAGGCGGTGGCGGATCGAGATGCGGCCGAGGTAGGTCTCGCCTTCGACCCACCACAGCATGGTCATGGGGACGAAGTTGGCGGGCGCCCGGGTCTCCCAGCGGCGCTCGTCGGCGAGGTATCTGGGGACCCAGTCGGTCAGGTCGGCCGCCCGGGCGTAGTCGCGGATCATCTGGCCGGTGAGGCTCCGGTCGCCGGGGCCGCCGCGGCCCTCGGCGATGAACTCGTCGACGGCCTCGGCGAAGGAGGCGGCGAGGCGTTCGGTCGGAGCGATGAGTCCTGGCATGGTTTCGAACCTAGGCGACGCGGACGCCCGCGACAAGCGGAATTGCGTTCGGCGCCGTTCATTTCGGCTTGGTACCGTTGCGGGCCGGAAGACTGGGAGTGGTGCATGGATGCTGTGACGGTGCTGTCGGCCGAGGTGCTGCTGTTCGACATGGACGGAACACTGGTCGATTCCAGTGCATCGGTCGAGGACGCATGGCGGCGGTTCGCCGCCCGCACCGGCCTGGACGCCGAGGCGATCTTGGCGGTCGCACACGGCCGCCCCACGGTCGAGGTCATCGCGGCGTTCGCGCCGCCGGGCATGGACGTGGCCGCCGAGGCGGCGCGGATCGAGGCCGAGGAGGTCGACCGGACCGAGGGGATCGCGGAGATCGCCGGGGCCGCGGCGCTGCTCGGGTCGCTGGACCCCGACCGGTGGGCGGTGGTGACGTCGGCGACGACGGAGCTGGCGCGGCGGCGCCTGGCCGTGGTCGGGCTGCCGCAGCCGCAGGTGCTGGTCTCGGCCGACGACATCACGAACGGCAAGCCGAACCCGGAGGGCTACCGGATGGCCGCCGAGGCACTCGGCGCGTCCCCGGCGAGCGCAGTGGTCTTCGAGGACGCCGAGGCGGGACTGCTGGCCGGGCAGGGCAGCGGCGCGGCCACGGTCGTGGTCGGCGCCTACGACGGCCCCGCGGCCGAGGGACTCCCCCGCGCGGCCGACCTGCGATCGGTGGGGACCCGCTCGAACGGCGCGGGGCTGGAAGTGGTCCTCGGCGGCTGAGGCGGGCTCAGGCGACCGGCTCGGCGGCGTCCATGCTCGCGAGGCGGGCGGCGCGGATCCGCCCGGCGAGGTCCCTGGTCGGGCCGCCGCGCAGCAGCAGCACCAGCCACGGGTCGTCGTCCATCTTCGCGGCGCTGACCAGCGACACGGCCATGATGTGGCCGCACACCTCGCGGTTGTCGGCGCAGTCGCACGAGGTGGTGATCCGGTTGTAGGGCTCGGCCACGAACTTCTTCGGCAGCAGCCGCATGCCCACCCCGGCCAGGACGTCGTCGATGCGCTTGGGCAGGCGCCCGGCGAGCAGCCCGGCCACGCACGAGGGCGACAGCGACAGGGCCGTCATGCCCTCGGTCCACGTCGAGGAGTCGTAGACGGGGATGCGGATGGCCGCCTCGAAGGTGCGGTTGTTGTCGGTCACGCGGCCCGAGACGACGCCCGGTTCGATGCGCAGGTCCTCGACGGCGCCGCGCCCGGCCAGGGCGCGGCCCTTGACGATGCGCTGGTCGGGGTAGTTCAGGCCGATGGTCTCCAGGGCCCGCCACCATTTGCGGCCCCACCAGGTCTTGCCGTACGGGTCGCTCATGCGTGGGCTCCGTCCCCGTCGAGTTCGATGAGTTTGCGCAGCTGGGAATCGTCGAGTTCGCCGAGCCAGTCCTCGCCGGAGCCGACGACGGCCTCGGCGATCGCCCGCTTGCGGGCGAGCAGCTCGTCGACGCGCTCCTCCAGGGTGCCCGCGGTGACGAGCTTGTGGACGTGGACGGTCTGCGTCTGGCCGATGCGGTGGGCCCGGTCGGTGGCCTGGTCCTCGACGGCCGGGTTCCACCAGCGGTCGTAGTGGACGACGTGGGAGGCGCCGGTCAGGTTGAGGCCGGTGCCGCCCGCGCGCAGGGAGATGAGCAGGATCGCCGGTCCCTCGACGGTCTGGAACTCGTCGACGAGCTTGTCGCGGGCGCCCTGGTCGAGGCCGCCGTGCAGGAACGGGGCCTCGACGCCGAGCTCGTCGGCCAGGTGGCTGGAGAGCAGCTCGCCCATCTGCCGGTACTGGGTGAACACGAGCGCCTTGGCGCCCTCGTCGACGACCTCGGCGAGCATCTCGGTGACGCGGTCGAGCTTGCCGGAGCGCTCGGCGAGCGAGGCGGTGTCGCCGAGGCCGACGGCCTGGGCGGGGTGGTTGCAGACCTGCTTGAGGCGGGTCAGGAGCTTCAGGACGCGGCCGCGGCGGGTGATGCCGTCGCCCAGGCCCTCGTCGAAGGCCTCGCGGATCGCCTCCTGGTAGAGCCCGGTCTGCTCGTCGGTCATGGTGCAGGCGACGGTGGACTCGATCTTCGGCGGCAGGTCGGCGGCGACCTCCTCTTTGAGGCGGCGCAGCACGACCGGGTCGATGCGGGCGCGCAGCAGCGCGGCGGCGGCGGGGTCGCGGCCGATCTCGATGGGGTCGGCGAAGCGGCGCTTGAAGTCGGCCTGGCCGCCGAGGAGGCCGGGGTTGACGAACTCGGAGATCGACCAGAGCTCGGCGAGGTGGTTCTCCACGGGCGTGCCGGTGAGGGCGACGCGGACGCGACCGGTGAGGTCGCGGACAGCCCCGGCGGTGCGGGACCGGTGGTTCTTGATGGCCTGGGCCTCGTCGATGACGACGGTGTCGAAGGAGATCGAGCGCAGGAGTCTGATGTCCCGCAGCGCGATCGAGTAGGAGGTGACGACGACGTCGGCGTCGAGGAGGGGCGCGGCGCTCTTGGCGCGCTGCGGCCCGTGGTGGAGGTGGACGGTCAGCTGGGGGGCGAAGCGGGCGATCTCGCGCTGCCAGTTGCCGACCAGGGAGGTGGGGCACACGACCAGGTGGGGGGTGTACCCGGCGCGGCGCACGAGCAGCCCGATGGACTGGAGGGTCTTGCCCAGGCCCATGTCGTCGGCGAGGATGACGCCCGCGCCGCCTTCGGCCGCGGTTTCGAGCCAGGCGATGCCGTGGGCCTGGTAGCGGCGCAGGTCCGCGTTGACGCGGATGTCGCCGGGGTCGGCGTGCTGGGCGGTGATGAGGCGGAGGTTGAGCCCGGAGTCGGAACGCAGGAGCTCGGTGTAGGACTCGACGAAGGCGCCGACGGCGGCCGCGGCGGTCCACACGTGGCCTTCGGAGTGGGGCGCGGCGTGGCCTTCGGCGGGCAGTTCGGCGGCGATGCGGTCGAGGTCGTCGAACTTGTCGTCGTTGACGGCGGCCGCGATGCGCGCCCAGACGGCGACGGACTCGGTGATGTCGGGGCGGGAGGCGATGCGGGTGAGCGCGCTCAGGACCGGCCGGACGGGGAGGGCCAGGCCGTCGGCGTCGCGCAGTTCACCGTCGATGTAGAGCTGGGCGGTGGCGGGGTCGCCGGGCGGGAGGCCGAGCTCGGCGGCGGCGGATCGGGGTTGGTCGCCGCCGTAGAAGAAAAGCCGACCGTCCGCAGGTGAGGCGTGGTCGGGGAGGAAGGTGGCGTGCAGTTCGCTGGGTGGCAACGAGGCTCCTACGGGTTCGCGGCAGACGAGCCATTTTGCCACAGGTCGGGTCGTTGTCCCAAACTCTCGAGGGGCGTATGGGCGCTTATGGGTTCTTCATCACGGAACGGGGCGGGCGCGCTCGGCAAGGCGTGGGAGGCGCTCGGAGAGCGCGCCCGCCCCCGGACCCCTGAGCAAGGTCTGCTGGTCGGCGCGGTCCGCGGCCGGGCGTCCCCGGCGACGCCTGCGGCCGCGGACCGCGCCTGTGGCGGGGCCGGTGCGCCGTCGCCGATATCACTCGGCCACGGCGGTGAGGGTCCACTGCTGCTCGGCGCCGCCGGAGGGGAGGTCCTGGCTGATGCGGGCGCCCGGCTCGGTGGCGCCCTCCCAGACGGTCAGCGACAGCGCCGAGAACCGGTTGAGCAGGGTGATCGCCCCGCCGTCGGTCTGGGCGACCTGCCACTGCTGGTTGATGCCGTTGAGGTCGTCCCACTGGGCGATGACGGCGCCCGGCTGGGTGTTCCATTCCCAGATGTCGAGCACGCGGCCCGAATGGCGGTTCTGGAGGCGGTAGAAGCCGTTGTCGGAGTAGAGGAACCGCCACTGCTGGTGGGCCTCGCCGGTGGGCTCCTGCTGGACGAGGTGCGCGCCGCCGTCGGTCGAGGCGCCCTCGATGCCGAGGACGAGCCCGGAGTGGGCGCTGGTGATCTCGTACCAGGCGGCGGGGTCGATCGCGGGGCTCGGCTCGCCGCCGCCGGTCGGGCCGGACAGGACCGGCCAGCCGCGCTTCCATTCGACGCGTTCGATGCCGAGCGCGAAGCCGCCGGCCTGGTCGTAGGAGTGGTAGGCGATGAGGCCGTCGTCGAGGCTCTGGCCGCCGGTGGCGACGTAGGTGCCGTGTTCGGCGAGGACGACGGTGCCGCCGCCCTCGCGCATGTCGACGCCGTCGCGGTCGAGGAACGGACCGGTCGGCGAGGTGGAGCGGCCCACGGCGATCGCATAGGTCGAATCGGCTCCGGCGCAGCAGATGCCGAGCGAGACGAACAGGTAGTAGTACCTGCCGTGCTTGGTCATCGCCGGGCCCTCGATGCCGTCGCCGCCCTGGCTGGCGAGGTGGACCGGTTCGGCGCCCGCGGCGGGCTTGCCGGAGGGCCAGTCGAGCTCGATGGTGTAGATCCCGGTCCACCAGGAGCCGAAGACCATGTAGTGCTCGGCGTGCCTGCCGTGCCCGGCGACGATGATCTCGGGGTCGATGGCGTTGTACGGGTCGCCTTCGAACGATTCGAAGACCTTGCCGCGGTCGACCCATGCGTAGTCGGGGTCGGCGGGGTCGAGCGTGGTGTTGGTGGCCAGGCCGATCAGGGAGCGCTGGGAGCCGAAGGTCGAGGCCGAGTAGTAGACGTAGTAGGTCTCGCTCCCGCGGTCGAAGTGGACGGCGGGCGCCCAGAGGTTGTCGACGCCGGGGACGGCCTCCTCGATCCAGGCGGGCTTCTCATCGAAGACGCTGCCGACGGTGCGCCAGGAGTGCCCTTCGTCGAGGGACTGGCGGATCGGGACGGCGCCGTCGTTGTAGGGGCCCCAGCCGGTGGCCAGGACGTACCAGGGGTCGCCTTCGCACTCGCCCGCGACGAGGGCCGGGTCGTGGGAGCCGAGTTCGCCGAGCATGGGGCCGGTCGGCGCGTCGGGGGCCTCGCAGTGGTCGTGGTGCCCGCCGTGCGCCGATGCGGCCGGGGTCGCGGTGAGGAGCGCGCCGGCGATCGCGAGGGCCAGTCCGGCGCCGAGCCAGGAGCGGCGTGGTGGGCGCCCGGTCTTCCGGCGTCCGATGAGGGATTCCATATCACTCCACTGTGTCGATGGCGGCTGTGGCGTTGCGGAGCCGTGTCATCGCGCGCGGCGCGTCCACGGGGACCGCGTGTCCGGCGGGCCGCGCGGGGCGGCGGGCGCCTATCGAGGGGACGGGCGTTCGAACGCGTTGAGGTTAACGGTAACTTTCACCGTTGTCAATCCATCGATCGAGCGCCGGTGCCCGCGCACTTGATCGACAGGTCGACCTCGACCATGCCGCGGTAGAGCTGGTAGGTGTCCTCGAGCTTCTCGGTGTCGCCCGGCTCGGCGGAGGCGACCATCTCCTGGGTCCGCGTGACGAAGGCGTACGTCATCTCCGACAGCTGCGGGTCCTCGATCTGGGAGGCGATCGCGTCGATCTCGTCGGCCACCGAGTCG
Source organism: Glycomyces arizonensis DSM 44726 (assembly GCF_000482705.1). GTDB lineage: Bacteria > Actinomycetota > Actinomycetes > Mycobacteriales > Micromonosporaceae > Glycomyces > Glycomyces arizonensis. Next base: position 43,893 of record NZ_AXWO01000008.1, read on the forward strand.
ACGTTGCCGTGGTCGGCCTCGCCCATGAGGTCCAGCGCCTCCCAGGCGAGGCGGCAGTCCTCGGCGTACTGCGCGACGTCCCGCTCGGGGTCCTCCTCCCCGGGGTCCTCGGTGCGGTCGGGGGCGCCCATGCACTGCACGAGGATCCACAGCAGCACCAGGGCACCGATCACCCAGGCGAAGAGCTTGGCCAGCAGCCCACCGGTCATCGTTCACCCGCTCCCCCTCAGCGGCCCTGAGCCGCGGGGTCGCCCGTCGAAACGCCCCCGCCGCTCGGCGAGGCCCGAGCGCCGGGGCCGGTCCCGCGGCGACGCTCGCGAACCGCGCGTTCACACGGTGTGGAGGCCCGTTCCGAGTCTAACGCGCGCATCGACCGCTCTAGATGGGCATCGGGTCGTCGCCCCCGGTAGTCTGGGGCTCCCCACCGCAGGGAGTCACAGCGCCGTGCAACCCCTGGAGCCTTCGCAATCGTGAGGAGTCGCCGATGGAAGTCCTGTGCCTGGGCGAGTCGATGGTCGTCTTCGCCCCCACGGCCACGACATCCCTGCGCCACGCCGCCAACCTGCGGGCGGGCATCGCCGGAGCCGAATCCAATGTAGCCATCAGCCTGGCCCTGCTCGGCGTCCACGCGGGCTGGCGCGGCAAGGTCGGCGACGACCCGTTCGGGCGGCGCGTCCTCGACGTGCTGCGCGCCTCCGACGTCGACTGCGACGGCGTCGAGGTCGATCCCGACCGCCCCACCGGCGTCTACTTCAAGGACCCGAACCCCGAGGGCACCCGCGTCCACTACTACCGGGCCGGATCGGCGGCCTCGGCCATGGGCCCCGGGCACCTCGACGGGGCCGAGGCGCCGCGGATCCTCCACCTGTCCGGGATCACCCCGGCGCTCTCGGACAGCTGCGCGGCCCTGGTGGACGAGCTCGTCGTCGGTCGCGCGCTCGCGGGCGCCACCGTCAGCTTCGACGTCAACTACCGGCCCGCGCTGTGGCCGCTCGACCGGGCCGCCCCGCGGCTGGCCCGCCTGGGCGACGCCGCCGACCTCACCTTCGTCGGGCTCGACGAGGCCGAGACGCTGTGGGGCTGCAAGACGGCCGACGACGTCCGCAGTGAACTGCCGAATGCGGGCACGCTGGTGGTCAAGGACGGCGGCGAGGGCGTCACCTGCTTCGAAGGCGAGGAGCGCCACTACTCCCCCGCCGATCCCGTCGAGATCATCGAACCGGTCGGCGCGGGCGACGCCTTCGCCGCCGGGTTCCTCTACGGCCGCCTCAAGGGCGCCTCGCCCGACGGCTGCATGAGGCTGGGCCACCGGCTCGCCGCCGGGGCCCTCCAGACCACCGGCGACCTCGCCGCACCCCCCGGACCGCAGACCGTCAGATCCATTTTGGAGCAGCAGACATGACCCGAGTCGACTTCGACGCCCTCTTCGCCGGCCAGCGCGTGATGGCCATCCTGCGCGGCCTGCCGCCCGAGGAGACCGTCGCGCTGGCCGAGACCGCCTGGAACGGCGGTGTCGAACTCGTGGAGGTGCCGATCGGCCTCCCCGGCCAGGAGAAGGCGCTTGCCGCGGCAGTCGAGGCCGGTGCGAGGCGCGGCTGCGCGGTGGGGGCCGGGACGGTCGTCTCCGCCGACCACGTGGCCCGCGCCCGCGAGGCCGGGGCGGCCTACACCGTCGCGCCGGGCCTGGACGTGAGCGTGCTGGAGGCCTCCGAGTCCGCCGGGATGCCGCACCTGCCGGGCGTGGCCACGGCGAGCGAACTGCAGCTGGCGGCGGGGCACGGGTGCCGGTGGGTGAAGGTCTTCCCCGCCGCGGCGCTGGGCCCGGCCTGGTTCAAGGCGATGGGCGGTCCGTTCCCCGACATGCGGTTCGTGGCCACCGGCGGCGTGGGTGTGGGCGAGGTCGACGACTACCTGCGGGCCGGGGCGTCCGTGGTCGGGATGGGTTCGGCACTGGCCGACCCCGAGGCGCTGGCGACGCTGGTCGGGAAGTAGGCGGCACACCCGTGCGGCCCGGTCGTCAGAGCTTCCCGAGCAGGGAGACGACCGGGTAGCCGCCGAGGCGGTCGCGGCCGGAGAGCGCGCCGATCTCGAGCAGGGCCGCGCAGGCGGCGACGGTGCCGCCGAGCCCCTCGACGAGGCGGATGCCGGCCGCCATGGACTCGCCGGTGGCGATGACGTCGTCGACCAGGAGGATCCGGTCGCCGGGAGCGACGGCGTCGGCGTGCAGCTCGACGCGGACCTCGGCGTACTCGCCGCGGTAGGTCTCGACGGCGGCCGGGCGCGGGAGCTTGCCCGCCTTGCGGATGGGCAGCAGCGGCTTGGCGGCGCGGTCGGCCAGGGGCGCGGCCCAGAGGAAGCCGCGGGCGTCGAAGGCGGCGATGGCGTCGTACGGGTGGGCCGCGCACGCGGCCTCGAGTTCGTCGACGGAGGCCCGGAACGCCTGCGGGGCGGCCAGGAGCGGCGTGATGTCGCGGAAGCCGACGCCCGGTTCGGGGAAGTCGGGCACGACGGGCACGTAGTCGGTCAGATCCACCACGCAAGGGTAACGGGCACGGGACGCCCCCGGCCGGGAGGCGGCGGAGGCGTCCCGCGGGCGGTCCTAGGCGGGCACGCCTTGGCGCTGCTTCGCGGCTTGGACGACGAGGTTCTGCTGCGACTGCACGTAGCAGATGTGGGTGTCGAAGACGAAGACCAGGAACGTGGCCAGGCCGGTGTTGAAGGTGGGCTGGAGCCCGGCGGCCTGCTGCTCGGCCTTGACCGAGGCGCAGAACTTGAACCAGTTGATGGCGGGCCAGATGAGCAGCGTGAACCCGCCGAAGATGATCGAGAGCACCACGTTGCCGCCGCTGCGGTTGTCGGGGAAGTTCGGGCTGACGGTCCGGACTTCGCCGCACATCTTGGTGGTCCACACGAGGTAGTAGATGCCGAGGGTGACGATGCTGAGCACCCACACGCCGAAGGGGCTGCGGGTCTTGAGTTCGGGTATGGAGAGACGGCTCCTTGTGAATAGGGGTCGGGGTGTCGACGCCTTCCGGCCGCGGGACGGGCGGTCCCGCGGCCGGATTGGGCCGGCGTCGACGTCGAGCCATGAGGTTAGCACGGTAGCCGTCTCATTTGGAGGGCCGTTCGGCCCTCTCATCTCATCCTTTCAGACCGGTCTGCGCCACCCCTTGCACCAGGAAGCGCTGCAGGAACAGGAACACGAAGATGAGCGGGAGGATCGCCACCGCCGCCGCCATGAACAGCTGCGAGAGGTTGATCGTCTGCGCGGTGAGGAACGTCGACAGGGCGACCTGCACCGTCCAGGAGTCGGGCGAGCGGGCGATGACCAGCGGCCACAGGAACGCGTTCCACGAGCCGACGAAGGTGATCACCGCGATCGCCGCCAGGAAGTTCCCGGAGTTGGGGACCACGACGCGCCAGAACGACCCCCAGTAGCCGAGCCCGTCGACCCGGGCGGCCTCCTCGAGTTCCTTGGGGAAGCCCAGGAAGAACTGGCGGCACAGGAACGTCACGAAGCCGTTGAACAGCGTCGGGATGATCAGCCCCCGGTAGTCGGAGATCCAGCCGAGGCTGGAGACCATCACGAAGCTCGGCAGGAACGTGATCGCGCTGGGGATCATGAGCGTGGCCAGCACGAGGTAGAACACCTTGTTGGCGTGCCGGTAGGGGATGCGGGCGAGCCCGTACCCGGCCGTGGTGCACAGGAACAGCGTCCCGACGGTGGTCACCACGGCGACTACGCCCGAGTTGAGCAGGCTGCGGGCCATCGGGACCATGGGGTCGTTGAACAGGTCGGTGAGGTTCTCCCACCGCGGCGAGGAGGAGAACCACATCCATTCGGGTGCGGTGATCTCGGCGTCGGTGGCCAGGGCGTTGCGGACGATGAGGTAGAACGGGACGAGGAAGATCGCCGCCAGCACGCACAGGGCGATGAAGGTGGCGGCCCTGGCGCCTTTGGAGGCCGCCCCGGGGCGGTAGCCGACCGGTCCCCGGCGTTCTCTGGTGGTCACCATGGGGCTCACCGTCCTTCCGTTTTGCCGAAGCCGAGGAACTTGCCCTGCAGCAGGGTCACGATCGCGATCACCAGGGCCAGGATGAGCGCCCCGGCCGAGCCGCGGCCCAGGTCCTGCTGCGTGCCGAGGGCGGAGTAGTAGAGGTAGACCAGCGGTGGTCTGGCGTAGGCCTGGTTGCCTATGAGGTTCACGAACTCGTCGAACGCCTGGTAGGCGGCGATGAGGATGAGCATGAGCACGGCGACCGAGCTGGCGCGCAGCTGCGGCAGCGTGATGTGCCAGAAGGTCTGCCTGCCGGGCTTGGCGCCGTCGACGTAGGCGGCCTCGTAGAGCTGCTCGGGGATCTGCTGGAGGGCGGCGATGAACAGGATCATGTAGAAGCCGCACTGGATCCACAGCCGCAGCGTGACGATGACGAGCCAGTACCACGGCGGACTGGGGTCGAACAGCCACGGGACGTCCTCGATGCCGAATATGTCCAAGATGGAGTTCGCCATGCCGTAGCGCACGCCGTTGAAGATCGACATCTTCCACACCAGCGAGGCCACGACGTAGGAGCAGGCGAACGGCAGGAAGAACACCGATCGGAAGAAGGCGCGCGCCAGCCGCACCCGGTTGAGCATGAGCGCCAGGCCGAGCGAGGCGGCGAAGGTGAGCGGGACGACGAACGCCGCGAAGACGGTGAAGGTGATCAGGCTGTCGCGGAACGCGTCGTCCTGCAGCATCCTGACGTAGTTGTCGAGGCCGACGAAGTCCTCGGACGCGGGCGTGACGGTGTTGCGGGCGTCGAAGAACGACAGGTAGGCGCTCCACAGCACCGGGATGAAGGTGAAGACCGTCATCCCGACCAGGAACGGCCCCACGAAGTACCAGAATGCGATGGTGGTCCGCCTGCGGCCCGAGCGGCGGGACCGGGGAGCGCGGACCCCGGTTCCCGCCTCGGGTGCGGCGGCCTCTGCTGAGACGGCCACGGTCACCCGCCTATCCGAAGATGCTGTCGAGCTCGGTCTGGATGGTGCTCACGGCGTTGTCGAACTCACCCTCGGGGTCGTTGCCCTCCAGCACGATGTTCGTCATCATGTCGTCGACCGCGGTCTCCATGGTGGGCGTCCAGTTGGGGTTGTCGGCCCAGCCGTACTCCTCGGAGATGCGGACGGCCTCGGCTGCCGGGCCGTCGGCGAGGGCGTCGGCGCTGGCGCGCATCGACAGCCGCGGCGGGATGTGGAAGCCGTAGGACAGGCACCAGTCCTGGATGTACTCCTCGTTGTCGATCCACAGCCACTTGGTGAACGCCTTGGCCTCTTCGACGTGCGCGGATTTGGCGTTGACGAACGCGGACCAGCCGCCGTTGAACACGGTCGGGGACCCGCCCGCGAAGCCGGGGAAGGGAATGATGGCCAGGTCCTCGCCGTGGGCCTCGGTGATCTGGGGCATGGCCCACAGGCCGCACCACTGGATGGCGCACAGCTCCTGGATGATCGAGGTCGGGTCCCAGGCCTCGGTGGGCGCTCCGATGAGGAGCGATCCGGCCTCGTGGAGCTCCTTGACCTGGAGGGCGCCGGCGATGACGGTGTCCTTGTCGAAGCCGATCTGGTTGTCCTCGGTCAGCAGGCTCTGCCCGGCCGAGAAGATGATCGGCTGGAACAGCTTGGTGGCCGAGTCGTCGTTGCCGAGGAACAGGCCCTTGACGTCGCTGGTGGTCAGTTCGGAGGCGGCGGCCATCAGGTCGTCGAAGGTGGCCGGCGGCGTGATGCCCTTGGCCTCGAACATGGACGGCCGGTAGTAGAGGAACTGCGGGTCGTCGATCATGCGGATGCCGTAGAGCTTGCCGTCGATCGTGTTGCGGGCGAGGTCGTCGTCGGTGAAGTCGTCGAGGACGCCTTCGTAGAGGTCGTCGAGGGCGACGACCTGGCCGGACTCGACCATCGAGCGGTTGAGGTGGCTCTCGAACACGTCGGGGGCCTCGCCCTCGCCCGCGAGCAGTCCGGAGGAGAGGGCGGTGTCGTAGTCGCCGGGCACCCAGTTGATGGTGACGTTGGCGTCCTCGTAGGCCGCGGCGTACTTCTCGACGGCCTGCTGCGTGCCGGCCTCGCCGTACTGGTGGTACCACTGCGACAGGTTGATGCCGTCGCCGCCGTCATCGCGTCCGGTGTTGGATCCGCAGGCGGCGAGCGTGCCCGCGGTGGCGGTGAGTCCGCCGAGCGCGAGCAGTCGGCGGCGGTTCATCGCCATTGCTGCGAGCGCTTTCTTCGAAGGGTGGCTGTTGCCTGAAGCAACCATGTCGTGCTCCTCGCTACGTCGAGAGGTCGGAAGGGGTCCGTGCGGCTCCGGTCATGGTCGACGCCGCGGCGGTGAATCAACACTCGTCGATTCACCCTCAGTCTTGCCGGAGTGAACCCCCTTTGTCAATGGGTTGAATTAAGCAGCTTGCGCGGACGCGCTCCCACCTGCGCCGAAACCGGTCCCGCGAACGCGGGATCGGGGTCTCGGCGGCGCGAGCGGGCGCCGTCCGCACCGCCTCGCGCATCGGCACGCCCGACCGATGCCGGAACCGCGCCGGCGAAGGCGAGTCCGACGGCTCATCGCCGCGAGCGGGCGCCGACGGTGTTGATGCGGTTGAGGTGGCCTTCCAGGGCCAGCGCGGCGGCACCGAGGCAGACCATGTTGCGCTCCTGGCTGTTCCGCTTCAGTTGCAGCGCTTTGAGGGGCGCCTCCATCGCATGGCCGGGCAGGAGGCGCTCCAGCTCGGGCATCAGCGCGTCGCCGAGGGCGCGCGTGACCCAGCCGATGATCACCACGAGGTCGGGGTTGACGAGGTTGACCAGGTTGGCGACACCCGCCGCCAGTGGCCGCGAGACGGCCTCGACGGTGCGCACCGCCGCCGGGTCCCCGGCCTCCCAGGCCGCGGCGAGCGCGGCCATCGCCTCGGACTGCGAGGCGGCGCTGGTGCCGCCGTCGAACTCGCCCCACTGGCGCAGGATCGCCGGAGCTCCCACGTAGGCCTCGACGCATCCCCTTGAGCCGCAGCGACATCGGGGGCCGTCGGGGTCGAGCGTGGTGTGGCCCCACTCCCCCGCGGAGTTCGTCGCCCCGCGGTAGAGCTTCCCCTCGAAGGCCAGCCCGACGCCGCAGCCGGTGCCGAGGTTGACCACGGCGAGGCGGTCGACCCCGCGGCCGTCGCCGAACCACAGCTCCCCGACCGTGACCGTCTTGAGCGGGTTGTCCAGGTAGATCGGGACGTCGAGATCGAGGCGCTCGGCCAGGAGGTCCCTGAACGGCACGTCGTGCCAGTTCCAGTTGGGCGCGAAGGTCGAGACGCCGCCGGCCACGTCCACCTGGCCGGGCAGGCTCACGCCGAGGCCGAGTACCTCGCGCTCGGCCAACTGCTCGCGCACGGTGGCGATCCCGTTGATGAGGTGGCCGAGCACCTGGTCGGGCGTGTTCTCGGCGGTGTCCAGGCGCTCGTCGACGCGCCCGAGGACGGCGAGCCCGAGGTCGTAGGCCTCGAGCTGGATGTACGTCTCGGCGATGTCGACCCCGATCAAGACGCCGCCGCCGGTGTTCGGCGAGAGCAGGGCCCGCGGCCTGCCGCCGCCCGAGTCCTCGTGTCCGACCTCGACGACGACCCCGAGTTCGATCAGGTCCGAGACCAGGTTCGAGACCGTGGCCACCGAGAGGTCGGTCTCGCGGGCGAGGATCTGGCGCGACGTGGGGGTGTCCGCGATGAGGTGCCTGAGCACCGAGAAGCAGTTGCGGATGCGGATGTCGCGTGAGGTGGACTTCATGGTGGAAGCGTACGACGGGCCCGCCCCTTTGTAAATGGGTTAGTTGAAGCAGGGACGTCGTCTCGGTCACCGGACGGCTCCGCCAGGCGATGAGGCGCAGACGGGACACAGACGAGGGTGAACGATAACTCCGCTCCATGCGGCGGGGGCCGTGGGTTCCGGAGCGCGACGCGCCACGCCGCCGCTCCGCGCGGTCGCCGACCGCCCACGAGGCCGGGTCGGGCGTCCGGACCGTACTTGAGCGGATTCATCGGCGCCACGGGCCGTACGCCTCCGAGCCGGGCGGCGGCTCGCTCCATGCGGCCGCGGCCTTGAGGCGCCGATCGCCGCCTCGGGCGAAGCCTCGGAGCCGCCGATCGACGCTCGCTATGCTCGGGCGCATGGAAGAACGCACACTCATCACTCGCACGCCCCGAGACGAAGACGCCTCGCCCGTCTCGGTCGGCACGGTCGGCTTCGGCGCCTGGCAGATCGGCGCCTCCTGGGGCGAGGTGGACGAGGCCGACGCGAACGCCGCGCTGGAGGCGGCGATCGAGGCGGGAGTGACCTTCTTCGACACCGCTGACGTCTACGGCGACGGCCGCTCCGAGCGGCTCGTCGGCGCCCTGCTGCGGCGCCACCCGGGCATCACCGTCGCCACCAAGATGGGGCGGCGCATGGAGCAGACGCCCGAGAACTACAGCCCGGAGCACTTCCGGGCCTGGAACGACGACTCGCGGGCGAACCTCGGCGTCGACACGCTGGACCTGGTGCAGCTGCACTGCCCGCCCACGCCGGTCTACCACTCCGAGGCGGTCTTCGACGACCTCGACGCGATGGTCGCCGAGGGCCGGATGCGCGCCTACGGGGTGAGCGTCGAGACGTGCGAGCAGGCGCTCGCGGCGATCGGGCGCCCCCACACGGCCAGCGTCCAGATCATCCTCAACCCGTTCCGGCAGAAGCCGCTCGAAGCGGTGCTGCCCGAGGCCGAGAAGGCGGGGGTCGGCATCATCGCGCGGGTCCCGCTGGCCTCGGGGCTCCTGTCGGGCAAGTACACCGCCGGGACGCGGTTCTCCGAGGACGACCACCGGAACTTCAACCGGCACGGCGAGGCCTTCGACGTCGGCGAGACGTTCGCCGGCGTCGACTACGAGACCGGTCTGGCGGCCGTGGAGCGGCTGCGCCCGCTCGTGCCCGAGGGCATGACGATGGCGCAGTTCGCGCTGCGGTGGATCCTCGACCAGTCCGGCGTCTCGGTGGTCATCCCCGGGGCCCGCAACGCCGCCCAGGCCGCGGCGAACGCCGCGGCGGCCGACCTCGCCCCCTTGTCCGAAGAAGTCCACGCCGAGGTGGCCGCCGTCTACGACGAGCTCATCCGCCCGCAGGTCCACCACCGCTGGTAGCCACCGCGGGCGGCACTGTTGACCGGAGCAAGGGCCTTTGCGGAACCCCGGGCGAGTCGCCGTCCGGCCGATTGGCCCGCTCGCGGCGTTGTCGGCCTCTCGGCGAGCCATAGATCGGCACTGCGAGCGAACAGACGAACTCGGATACCGCCTCGCCGGGGGTTCTCGAACATGCCTTTGCCGCCGCGCCACGGCGCGGCCGAAATCAGTGGCGCCGGTCTCTGGCCGCGTCCGCATGTTTCAATGCAGGCATGGGGATATCGATCATCAGCGGTGACATCACCGAGCAGCGCGTCGACGCGATCGTCAACGCCGCCAACTCCTCGCTCATGGGCGGGGGCGGCGTCGACGGGGCGATCCACCGCCGCGGCGGACCGGCGATCCTCCAGGAGTGCAAGCAGCTGCGGGCCTCCCAGTACGCCAACGGGCTGCCCACCGGCAAGGCGGTGGCCACCACGGCCGGGAACCTCCCGGCGCGCTGGGTGATCCACACCGTCGGCCCCGTCTACTCCCCCACCGAGGACCGCTCGGAGCTGCTGGCCTCCAGCTACCGCGAGTCCCTGGCGGTCGCCGACAACCTCGGCGCCGATTCGATCGCGTTCCCGGCCGTCTCGGCCGGCGTCTACGGCTGGCCGGCCGTCTCGGCGGCCCGCATCGCGCTCGAGACGGTGGAGTCGGCCGCATCGTCGATCGCCGACATCCGCTTCGTCCTGCTCAGCCCCGAGGTCCTCGACGCCTTTCGGAACGTGTCTGAACGATAAGGACGAAAACCGGGTTCCGCGCCGCATGAGGGACCGTTCGCCGAGCCGAAAGTGCTTCCCGAGATGAATCTCCGATTGCGATTCGGTTTCGAATTCGGTGATCGTTGTCTCAGCTTTCACCTCGCGGCACGCCACTGTCGAACACCGGCTCGCCTCGCCCAGCGATCATTGCAGTATATTTACTACTCAAGCCGCGAACATGCCCGCAGGTATCAAGTCGAGCACATACCGTACAGATGAGACGTGGGCGCACATGACTGGAAAAGTGTGCATATCATTGAGCTTGCAACGAATGCAATCAAATCTCGCCGGGAGACCAGTTGACTGACACCAGCCCGAGAGAGCGTTCTCTGGCCAGCGCCTGCGGCAACGTCACCGTGACGATCACCGACAGCCCGACTCCGACGGTCGAACTCGCCAAAGACGCCATACGCATGTACACGCGCGACCTGGCCGAACTCGTCACGACCACCGCCCGCAAAGCCGCCGACGACGCCCGCGCCGACGACCCCGACCCCGAAGCCGAACCGTCGGTCGGCGAGGCCCTCGCGGTCCTGACCGGCCTGCGCGACAGCCTCCGCGAGCACGGACTGACCGCGACCCTCGACCGGCAGCGCTCACAGTTGGAACCAGACGAGGAGGAGACGCTGCGGGGCGAGGGGAGCACCGCGGCAGCCGGTCTCGCCCTGCATCCCTTGGATGCGGAAGGACTCGACGAGACGATCCGAACTTGGGAGCGGTTCCATAACATTGCTCGGGGAACCGGCAAGGACGCCGAAGCCCAACAGCCGGTCGGGCGTGCCAGAAGCGAGAGCAGGCTCGTCACCGTCGAGTCCACCATAGAGTATCCGATCGCCTCGGTCGTGCTCAGCAAGCGCGCCTGCGAGGTGGGCCCGAAGGTCCTCGGACGGGAGATCACCGAGACCGCCGCGGCGGCCGCCGCGGACCTCGCCGAGCGACAGGACGGGTACTTCACCGACCTCGGTCTTCCGATCGGCCCGGGCGAGGCGGCCGGCATGGTCGAGGAGTCCAAGCGCCTGGGCGAGAAGGGACTCGAGATGGTCACGGCCGCACGCGAGCATCAGGAACGCATCACACGACTGTTCTACGAAGGAGGCCACTTTGCCTAGCATGGAGACCGAGACGATCAAGGCCCTCAGCGCGGAGATCGCGCGCGACGTCGTACCGGTCCTGGAGGAGGCCAACGCGATCCTGCCGGAGGTTCGCAAGCTCGACGCGATGCTCATGGTCTCGGTCGACCCCTCGCTCGCGGCCGCGCATGCTCTCGCCTCCGGCTACATGATCGAGATGGTCCAGGGCACCGCCGAGTGCCTGATCGATCTGACCACCAACATGGACGGAGCCGCCAAGGACATGGAGGACACCGACGAGGCCGTCGCATCCCAATTCAAGTGAGCCACCGCCTCCCGACAGCGTTAAGGAACCTCCCGACATGGCGTACACCGCACCCGATCCCGCGCAGTTCGACAAGATGGAGATGGCTTACAGCTACCTGGCGCCGAGCGCGGCCGTGAACATCACCCTGCCGACCCTGCTCTTCAAGGGCCCGTGCATCAAAGTCTCCAAGATCATCTACCTGCACCAGTGCAACCCCGGCAAGATCATGAAAGGCGGCGCCCAGTGGCTCCTGCTCGCGCAGAAGTACAGCGAAGCCAGGGACATGATCGAGGAGAAGGTGAACAGGATCGCTCCCGAGGCATGGGAGGGGAAGGACCGGGACGCCTTCGACGAGAAGGTCCAGAACATTCTCGGGCAGTTGGAGACCATCCAGGCCTTCGCGATGCACATCGGCATCTCCCTGATGACGATCGCCTCGATGCTGGCCGTGATGATACCGGTCATGCTCACCTACGCCACCATGCTCATGGGCCTGACGATCCCCTACATGTGGTTCAGGATGCAGCCTCCCCCGCTTGGGACGATCATGGCGAGGTCCTACCACGTCATGGCACTGGGAATGGCGACCAGCGCTTACGCCACGCTCAAGGCCATGGAGGCGATGCACACCGCGGTGGCACGGGCACTGGCGGCCTTCATCGGGGCCAACATGACCGTCAGCTGGGTCGACATGGCCACCAAGGGCAACATCATCAACCCGGCCAACACGATCGGGGGAACCGTCTTCAACCTCATGGACGGCCTGGCGAACCTCGCCATCACCAGGGCTCTGGCCCCGGGCGGCGCCGCGACCAAGTCCCTCGGCCCGGGAGTCGCCGCCGGACTCGCCGGCGGCGTCGGAGCCCAGGGCGTCTACAACCTCGGCACCGAGGGCGCGGCGCAGACGGGCCTGCCGAACGAGATGACCGATGAGGGTGTCAACGCCGGGACGTACGACTTCGTACCGGACGCCGCGGGAGAAGAGCTCAGCAAGGGCGACCAGCCTCCCGCCTGGACCCCTGGCGGCTCGAGTGGCACGGAGGAGAACACCGATTCGGGCGGGAAGCTCTGAATCCGACCGCACCCGACGGTTTCGCGCCGAGGCCACCGACGCGCACCAACGGCTGCATACCCGACATCTATCCTTAATAGATTTATACTGGCGGGCCGATCCGGCGCGGCCGCCGCACACTGACACAGATTGGCGACCCCATGGCGACAGAGATCGACCCCGAGGCCCTCGACGAATACCGCGCGATAGTCCAAGAGCAGCTGGACCACCTCGACACGATCATCCCGAGGCTGAAGAACGGGAACGCGCTCGGCAGGCTCCCCGCCTTCGGGCAGCTCGACGCCTCGACGACCGCGCGCACGAACTACGAGACGTTCCACCAGACGACCTGGGAGAACCTCCAGACGCTCCGCGCGTCGCTCAGCGGGATGATGCAGACCCTCGACGACTCCGCCGAGCTCGCCACCGACGCCGACGAGGAATCCGCCTCGGAGTTGGAGGACTACGACTCCCAGCTCAACGGCGCGTAGAGGATCCACACTCATGCGTGAACACCTCCACACGGCGGCGCGCACGGCCGCCGCCGCAGCGCTGGCCGCGGGGCTGGCCGTCCTCTCGGGCTGCTCCGGCAGTTCGGGGCAGGCGGACGACGCCGGGCCGGAGGCGGGCGGCGCCCTCGCCGTCATGGACGACTGGCTCGGCTGCGACGCGTTCGGCGACTTCGCCTCACTCCAGGAGTACCTCGGCGTCACCGCGATCGACGGGGAGCTCCAGAGCGACGGCCTGGGCGAGGGCATCGACGCCGAGGCCGCCGGATGCGCCGGCCAGTTCGACCTGGCCACGTTCGAGGACACCCAGGGCACCTTCGAATTCGCGGTCACCGGTGACGCCACCGTCCGAGGCGGCCTCGCGCCGTGGGCCGACGCGACCGCGGCGGCCGAGAACTTCGCCGAACGGGTCGACCAGCGCCGCCAGAACCTGCCCGGCATCGAGTACACCGACGAGTCCGAAGGCGAACTCGGCGGCGAATGGGACGAGAGCCTCTACATCGCCGCCGACACCGACGACCGCTTCTACCTCGACGCCTACGGCAGGCACGGCGACTGGGTCGTCTACCTCTCGATCGACGTCCTGCACGACCCGGGGGTCGACGCCTACGAGACGGCGCCGGAGTTCTATCCGGACAGCAGCGCCGAGCAGATGGCGGTGTACCCCTTCACCACAGAACAACTCGTCGACTGGGTGGCGCAGGAGCGCCTGCCGCGGATCCAGTCGGACATCCTGCAGCTAGCCGAGAGCGAGGAACGGCCATGACCGACGAAGCACCCGAAGTCGAGCACGAGGAGTACGAGGAGCTGGCCGAGGGCCAGTCCTCATCCGATTACCAGGTGGCGGCCAACGAACTGATGGTCAAGCCGTACTGCGACACGGACTCGTGCACCAGCAAACAGGAGGAGCCCGCCGAGGCGGCATGGGTCAAGCTCATGTCGGCCGTCCCGCAGGCGAGCCAGATCAACAACCTCCGCGCCGGTCGCGAGGGCACCATGATGCTCCCCGAGGGGCAGACCATCCAGAGCATGGTCGCCTCGATCCGCCCCCAGCCGGAGGCCGACTACGCCCTGGACACCATCAGGGACGAGTGGATCGACTTCTACGAGGAGTTCCGGATCGTCGGCCCCAAGCTCGAGCAGGGCCTGCCGGCGCTGTCGGCGAAATGGAAGGGCGAGGACTACGACGGCTTCGAGGAGCAGGTCGAGACCGTCATCAAGAACTGCAAGACGATCCAGCACGACATCGGCGGCGACGACGGCGCCGACGGGGTCATCAAGGTCCTCGACACCAAGCAGTCCGAGATCTTCGAGCAGCAGGGCGGCACCGCCTGCGTCTACCCGGCGCCGAAGTTCTACATGGAGGGCACCAGCTGCGGCTCGCACCGCATCCACATCAGGCCGCCGTTCTACAAGACCTGCGTGATCGAGGAGAACGACGAGATCAAGCACGCGGTCGAGCTGGCGGGGTTCGACCCGACCGTGGTCGACGAGGTCCAGGAGGGCCGCCAGCGCACCTACGACAGGTGGATGGAATACCTCAACAACAACCCCGACTATGAAGAGGGCGGCCTCACCGGCGAGGCCCTCGCCCAGAAGAAGGCCGACGAGTACGCCGACCAGCGCCTGGTCGCGATGGGGGCGGAGGGGTCCGAGCAGCTCGAAGAGCAGGCCTCGCTGGTCAACGAGGAGGTGACCGAGCGGCACAGCAACGTCGAGGCCCAGGTCACCGACATCGAGCCCGATGTCGGGCAGTCCGAGCCGACCACATTCGAGGAGGGCATGACCGACATGCCCGGCACGGACGGGCTCGACGTCGGGGACGGCGGCGGGATGCCCGACCTCGGCGGCAACGGAGGGCTGGACGGCATGAACGGGCCGACCGACCTGGGCGACCTCGGCAAGGGCGGGCTCGGCGACACCGGCGGACTCGGCAACAACACCGGAGGGTTCGGCAACCCGCCGTCGGCCGCCTACTCCGGCGGCGACCTGAACGGCCTGGGCGAGGAGAACCCGTTCACCTCCGGGCTCGAGGATCCGGACAACCTCGGCGGCCAGACCCCCGGCGGCCTGGGCGGCAACGGCCTCACCGGCCTGGGCTCCGGTGGCGGGCTCCCGCCGTCCGACTACTCCGGCGGCAACGGCCTCACCGGCCTGGACTCGGACGACCCGTGGACCCCTCCCGACGCCCTCGACCCCGACGAGATCTCGGGCGGCCTCGCCGGGGGATCGCCCTCGCTCGGATCGGGCGCTCCTCCGAGCAACATCGGCGGCGGGAGCGGACTCACCGGCGGTGGCGGCGGAGGAATCACCGGGATCGGCGGCGGAGGAGGGCTGAACTCGCCCGTCTACCGGCGCTCCAAGAACCCGATCAACGCGGGCACCGGCGCGAACCGCCCTGACAAGACCGGCAAGGTTCCCGGCTCCGGCGGAACGGGCCGCGGGCTCACCGGTTCGGGGCGCAGCGGTGGCGGCGGAGCACCGGGGACGACGGGTCGCGGGAGCGGCCTGAGCGGCGGCACGGGATCCGGCGGGCGCGGCGCGGGCGGCCTCGGCGGTTCCGGCCGGGGCGGACTCGGCACCGCCGGGCGCGGGGGCACGGGCGGCCACGGGATGGTCCCGGTGGGCGGCGGTTCGGGCGGCGGCAAGCCGGGCGAGGACGAGGACCACGAGCGGAAGGTCTGGATGGTCGAGGACGACGACTTCTGGGGCGGATCGCCCGAGGACGACGAGGACGATCCGTTCGCGTAGCCGGTCGGGGCGCGAGGTGGTCACCGTGCGACCGCCCCGCGCCCCGGTCTTTCGCGTCATCGGTTCCGGCGCTTCGGAGGACGGTGGCGCTGTCGGATCCCTCCGGTACGGTCGCGGCTCACCGCATCGCAACCGACCGAAGGGATCCGCACATGAAGACGCTGACCAAGGACGCGTTCGCCGCGGCCGAGCGATACATGGTCCTCAACGCCAGGCTCATCGACCGGCTCCGGTTCGCCCGCCGGTTCGGCACCGGCCCGGCCGAGCCGATATTGAGCGTCCTGCGCGGCTACCAGAACTCGGACGGCGGGTTCGGCAGCGCCATCGAGCCGGACCTGCGCGGCACGGGCGGCCAGCCGCAGGGCGTGGAGATGGCGTTCTGGATCCTCGACGAGATCGACGCCTTCGGCGACCCGTCGGTCCGGGCCGCCTGCGACTGGCTCGAGGCGCACACCACCGAGGACGGCGGGGTGCCGTGGGTGCTGCCGAGCGTGGTGGAGACCGAGCGCGGGCCGTGGTGGCAGCCGCAGGGCGACCCGGCCCCGGCCTCGCTCAACCCGACCGGGCCGATCGCCGGGCTCCTGCTCGCCCACGGCGTCGAGCACCCGTGGCTGGAGGGGGCCGCCGCGTTCTGCTGGGACCGCATCGACGCCGTCTCGGAGCTGGAGGCGTACGGCGCCATGTGCGTCCTCAGATTCCTGGAGCGGGTGCCGGACCGCGACCGGGCCGAGGCGGCGTTCGAGCGTCTCAGCGGGGCGCTGCTGGCGACGGTGGCGCTCGACCCCGACGCGCCCGGGCATGTCCACTCGCCGCTCGACCTCGCGCCGACGCCTGAGTCGATGGCGCGCCGCCTGTTCGCCGACGCGGACATCGACCGGCACCTCGACGCGGTGATCGACGCCCAGCACGACGACGGCGGCTGGGCGCCGAACTTCGAGATGTGGACGCCGCTGGTGCGCCACGAGTGGGGCGGCCACCTGACGCTTGCGAAGCTGCACACCTTGGGGGCCTACGGGCGGCTCGACTGAGTTGCCGGTGCATCGGGGCCACCGGTGGAATGGGGTCGCCCGTGCATCGAGGGCGCAGGTGAGGCAGGGCCACCGGTGAGACGGGAGCGGTCATCGGCGGCGAAGACCGCTCCCCCGCTCAGCTGCTCAGAGGGTTCGAGAGGCCCGAGGCCGGGGTGCGGCCTGACTCGTCATTAACCCTAGAACTATTATGCATAACAGTTCTAGGGTTAGGAGCCATGCATGCGCATCGCCAAAGATCTCGTCGCCGCCTCGGCCACACCGCTGGTCCTGGGCATCCTCGCCGAAGAGGAGAGCTACGGGTACGCCATCCTCAAGGAGGTCAGCGAGCGGTCGGGCGGCCGCCTGGAGTGGACCGAGGGCCTGCTGTATCCGCTGCTGCACCGCCTCGAGCGGCTCGGCTACATCGCGTCCATCTGGCGCACCCCCGAAGGCGGCCGCAAGCGCAAGTACTACCGCATCACCGACGAGGGCCGGGCCGAGCTCGCCGAGCAGCGCCGGCAGTGGGCCGCCGTCACCGAGGCGCTGCAGGACGTCTGGAAGGCCTCGCGGTCGTTCGGTCCGGGCTCCTCGCCGGTATGGGAGGGGTGATCGATGAGCGCCGAACCCGACACCGGCCTGGAGGCCCAGATAGCGCAGTGGCGCACCTACATGCTGCGCCGCCGCGGCATGCACGACGCCGACGTCGACGAGCTGGAGGACCACCTCCGGGGCCGGATCGCCGACCTCGCCGGGACGGGGCTGCGCGACGACGAGGCGTTCCTCATCGCCGTCAAGCGCATGGGCGGCCTCGACGAGCTGTCGCGCGAGTTCGCCCGCGAGCACTCCGACCGGCTGTGGAAGCAGCTGGTGCTCACGTCCGGCCCCGACGCCGGGGACACGAGCAGGCGGCGCGAGCTGCTGGCCATGGTCGTGTGCGCGGCCGCCGGGGCGATCGCCGTCAAGGTCCCCTCCTGGGCCGGTCTCGGCATCGCGGACGACGCGGACTTCTACGCGCGCAACGCGGGCCTGCTCGCGCTGGCGCCACTGGCGGCCTATTTCGCCTGGCGGCGCCGGATCGGCGCCAAGGTGATCGGCCTGCTGGCGCTGCTGTTCGCGGTCGGCGCCGTCGCCGCCAACGCCTATCCGCTGGCCGATGACGCCCAGAGCACCGTGCTGACGGCGATCCACCTGCCGCTGGCGCTCTGGCTCGTCGTCGGCGTGGCCTACGCGGGCGGCGAGTGGCGGTCCGAGCGCAGGCGGATGGACTTCATCCGGTTCAGCGGGGAGTGGTTCATCTACTTCGTGCTGATAGCGCTCGGCGGCGGCGTGCTCACCGCGTTCACGATCGGCACGTTCGAGGCCATCGGCCTGGACGCCTCGACGTTCATCGCAGAGTGGTTGCTGCCGTGCGGGGCCGCGGCCGCGATCGTGGTGGCCGCGTGGCTGGTGGAGGCCAAGCAGAGCGTCATCGAGAACATGGCGCCGGTGCTGACCCGCGTGTTCACGCCGCTCTTCGCCGCCACGCTGCTGGCCGTCCTGGTCGCGATCGTCTGGACCAGCAACGGGATCGATGTCGAACGCGACGTGCTGATCCTGTTCAACCTGCTGCTGGTCGTCGTGCTCGGCCTGCTGCTGTACTCGATCTCCGCCCGCGATCCCGCGGCCGGGCCCGGCGTCTTCGACTGGCTGCAGCTCGCCCTCGTCGTCAGCGCGCTCCTCATCGACGTCATGGTGCTGCTCGCCGTCACCGGCCGCATCAGCGAGTGGGGCTTCAGCCCGAACAAGAGCGCCGCGCTCGGCGAGAACGTCGTCCTGTTCGTCAACCTGGCGTGGTCGGCGTGGCTGTTCCTGGGGCTGTCGCGGGGGCGCATGCGGTTCGCCCGCATGGAGCGCTGGCAGACCGACTACGTCGTCGTGTACGCGGCTTGGGCGTGGGCGGTGGTCCTCGTCTTCCCGCCGCTGTTCGGCTTCGCGTGAGCGGCGCGGCTCAGTCCTCCTCGCCGTTTCGGGGGCGGGCCATGAGCACGATCGCCGCCACCGTGATGACGATGAGGGCAACGGCCACGTACACCGGCTCGATCGCGAGCAGCGTGCCCAGGCCCTGGGCGAGGAACGGCGCGGCCATGGCGACGACCACCGCCAGCGCGATCCATCGCGAATACCGACGCATTCCCCGCATCGCGGCCTCCTTCTCGCTCACCCCGAGCCTACCGAGTCCGCGTGCGAGGGCAAGCGGATCGGCGCCGTGAAAGCCGAGGGGCCGCGTCGGACGACGCGGCCCCGCTTACGGCTCGCAAGAGCGCGGAAGGCAGGCCCTCCAGGTGCCGGTGTCGTACCCGGAGGGCCGGGCAGCGCCCGTTCGGAGTCCTCGGACGGGCCCTCAGACCCCCATCGGTCGGCGGCGGCGGTCGGCTCCGATCAGCTCGCAGTCGTCGAGCCGCCAGCCTTCCCCGGTGGCGCGGAAGGTGAACGTCATCGCCTGGTGGAGCCGCCCGTCCTCCACGACGGCCACGATCTCGGCGATGTGGTCGCTCGGGCAGGCCATGCGCCGCACCCGCACGTTTCGGAACCGGCTGGGGACCCTGCGGCGCACTCGCGCGAACGCCGCCCAACCATGTTGGGTGGCGAGCTTCTCGGCGCCCGTCAACGGCTTGCGTCCAGTGAGGATGTTGAGGAAGTAGCAGGAGTAGCTGACGGCCACCCGTGGCGAGGGTCGACCGGTTCCGCCCACGGTTCGGTTGGCACAGTGCATGATTCCTCCAGTAAAAAGGTGGGAATTACTGTTCGGGAAAGGAATCTAGACATCACTCTCAGCGAAGTCAAACACGCGCAACGTGATCGGGACGGGTCGCACCGACCGCGACTGTCGACTTCGCACCTCGGCCCGCCGGACGACCCGTCTTCGTAAGCGACACACCGCTACGGGTAATCGGGAGTCGTTTGTCGGATCCTACAAAAATCGGGCGGGCCATCCTTGGGCGTGTCGTTCCCGCGATTTCAGTTGGTCTTGGTGTTGGGCAGGTGGTCGCCGAGGTAGCCGATCCAGATCCTGCCGGTCGCGCCGCCCGCGTCGTCGAGGAAGTGCATGCGGGGCGCGGGGTTGCCGATCCGCTGGAGCTTGATGTGCGAGGGCATGTAGAGCCGCCCCGAGGAGTCGATGTCCGCCGGGACGCGGAAGGTCCGGGCCTCGCGGAACTTGGGCCGCCCGGTGACGCTGTCGGACTCCTTCATGGACACCATGTTCGGCGAGATGGCCGGCTGGCCCGGCAGCGGGTGGCCGCACCAGTCGTAGAAGCCGCCGGTGAACCGCCCTTCGGCGCGGGCGGCGGCGTAGGCGTCCAGGGCGCGCAGCGCGTCCCAGGCCTTGCCGGTCCAGCGGCGGCACATCCGCGGATAGGTCACGTCGAGCTTGGCGACGTCGGGATCGAGCGTCTCGGGGAGGTCGACGCGGGCGAGCGCCTCGCGGGCGCGCACGACGACCTCCATGAGGCTGCCGGCCTCCCACACCTCGCCGGGGGCGTCCACGCCGTAGACGGGATCGGCGTGCTCGGCCAGCTTCCCCTCCAGCCAGCGGACCCGCTCCTGGGCGTGCCGCTCGTCGTCCAGGAGCAGCCCGTAGTCGAACTCGAGTTGGTCGTAGTCCTTGCGGAGCCGTTCGAGCTCGCGCTTGCGGCGCTCGTCGCCCGAGGCGCGCTCGGCGCCGAGGTCGGCCTCTTCGACGGTCTTGGCGAGCGCGGCGACGTGGGCCGACATGGCGCGGATGAGCCGGGTGGTCTCGGAGTCGCCGCCGCGCGCCATGTCCACCAGCGCGTCGAGGATGCCGTCGGCGAGGTTGTCGGTGACGCGGTCGGCGATGGCGGCGACGGCGTCGCGCGGCATCGGCTCGGGCACCGGTTCGGCCGGGGCGGGCGGGGCGGCCGGTGCGGGTCGGGGCTCGGGTTCGGCGGTCCGCTGCGCGGGGACCTCGGCGCCGCGGGCGCGGGCGAGTTCGGCCGGGCTCGGCGAGGCGGCGTGGAGGTGCTCGGGTCCGGCGTCGCCGGAGAGAATGCGGGAGACGCGGGGCTCGGCCTGGCGGACGTCGGCCGGGAGCGGGCGGCGCAGGGCCTGCTCGATGACGCCGTCGACGACGACTTCCAGGGCGCGGACGCCCTGGTCGCGGATGGCGCCGCCGCCGCGGACGGGGTGGCGCGGCGGGTAGGCCTCGGTGCGGGGGTCGAGGCCGGGCAGGTAGGTGCGCAGGCCGCCGCCGAAGACGGTGAGCTCCTCGCCGAGCCGCTTGTTGAGCAGGTCTTGGGTCTGGACGTCGAAGAGGCGCACCACGACCGCGATGCCGGCGAGGGCTTCGGCGAGGTGGTCGGCGTGGGAGGCGATGACCTTGGGGTCGGCGCGGTCGACGGTGAGGACGATGACGGGGACGGCGCGGGCCGGGTCGGTGAGCCAGCCGGTGAGCTGGTCGATCTCCTCGCGGCCCATGACGTGCGGCGCCGCTTCGAGCCCGATCGCGCCGTCGGTGGCGCGGCCGGTGCGCAGGAAGTCGGTGACGAGTGAGGGGGCGCGCACCGGGTCGGCGTCGGCGGACAGCTCGCCCTCGACGGTGACCGTGACCCAGTTGTGTGCCGGGCGGCGGGACTCGGCCCAGGTGGCGGTGGTGCGCAGGCGGCCGGTGCCGGTGGGGAGGTCGAGCGTGTAGCGTCCGCACACGTCGGTGTCGGCCAGGGTGATGCGAGTGCGGCCGCGGGAGCGCTCGAGGCGCGGGGCGCCGTCGTCTTCCACTGAGGCCCAAGCGGCGAAGCAGCGGCGGAGCCGGGGACCGAGCTTGTCGCCGCCATCTCGGAGGACGGCCTGGTAGTACTGCGTCACGGTGCCTCCACTCGTCCCGTCGGCGTTGAGGCCACATGCTACTGCAGACCTTCTCGCGTTTCGTCCATCAATTCCAATAGGGATTGACGGGCGGGGTGGCGCCGAGTCCGGGCAGGTCGTCGGTGCGGCGCGATACGGTACGGGCATGATCGACAGTAGGGGCACGATCGACCACCGCCGGATACTGCACTTCCGCATGAACGCCCAGCAGCTCACTCGGGACAAGGGCTCGGTGGAGGACACCGCCGTGCTCGACTTCGGGGTGCAGGACACCGGCACCGACGGCGCCCGCTGGGCGCTGGCGCTGCGCGGCGCGGACGTCGCGGACGAGGACGCGCTGGTACTGCTGTGGACCGTTCGGGGAGCGCCCCACCTGTACCGGCGCGGCGACACCGGGCGCGTGGCGGCGGCCGTCGAGCCGTACTCGGAGGCCGACGCCGCCAAGCGGGTCTTCGACGCGTCCAAGCCGCTCAAGGCAGCGGGCATCGGCGTCGTGGAGGCGCTGGACGAGGTCGCCTCGCGGATGCGGTCCATTGTCACCGAGCCGATGGTCAAGGGCGAGCTGTCGGGTCGGCTTTCCGCGGAGCTGCCGGATCCGTACCTGCGGTTCTGCAGGCCGTGCGACGCGACCCACATATACGAGCTGCCGTTCCGGCTGGCCGCGCTGCGGGCGGGGCTGGAGCTGGAGCCTGGCACGTCGCCGCCGGTGCTGCGGCCCATCCCCGGTTTCGCCGCGGCGGCGGCCGAGGAACGGTTCGACCTGGTCCGCTCGTATCTGCGGCTGCTCGGCCCGGCCACGCCGAAGCACGTGGCCGAGTTCCTGGACTCGCCGGTCAAGGAGGTGAAGGCGCACTGGCCCGAGGACGCGGTCGAGGTGAGCGTCGACGGCGAGGTCCGGTGGCTCCTGGCCGAGGACGAGGCGGCGCTGCGCTCGGCCGAGGCGGAGGGCACGCGGCTGCTCGGCCCGTACGATCTGTTCCTCCAGGCCAGGGACCGGGCCACGCTGGTGCCGGACAAGGCGCGGGCGAAGGAGCTGTGGCCCGTCCTCGGGCGCCCGGGAGCGGTCCTGGTCGACGGGGAGATCGCGGGTGTGTGGCGTCCGCGCAAGTCGGGCAAGCGGTTCAACGTGGCGGTCCGCCCGTGGGGCGCGATGTCGGCCGCCGTGCGCGAGGCCGTCGCGGCGCAGGCCGAGCGCCTCGCCGCTCATCGGGGCATTGCATTGACCGGGGTCGATTTTGAGTCGGATTGATCCCCAGGTCGACGCCGCTCCGTGAGCGTTTATGTACGGAATTGCCCCTTTAATCTTTAAAGAAACCATGCTAATCTCTTCCGAATTCCAGCCCTCTGCAGTGTTTTGGGGGCTTTCCTTGGAGGTTCTCGATGGTTTCACGAAGAACACTGATCACCGCCACCGCGGCCACCGGCGCCGCGGCCGCCAGCGTCCCCTGGTGGCTGCGGAGCGTCGGACCCGACGCCTCGGCCGCCCCGGCCACCTGCGAACTCGCCCTCGTCAATGACACTGACGCCGCCGTCAACGCCTACGTGACCGGCATCGAGTTCGGCACCGGCCGCTTCATGCTGCTGCGATCGAGCGGCGGCCCCTACTACCTCGAGGAGCCGCCCGGGCCGGTCACGCCGCTCCCCGTGGACGCCTCGATCCCGCTCGGCGCGCCCGGATCCGGGCCGCGGGTCCTGACGCTGCCCCGGATGTACGGCGCCCGCATCTACTTCGTCCGCGAGGACACCCTCGACTTCTACGTCAACCCCGGCCCGGCGCTCGTCCAACCGGCGCTGCACAACACCGCCGACACGAACTACGGCAAGATCGTCTCGTTCTGCGAGTTCACCTTCAACGACGTGCAGCTGTTCGCCAACATCAGCTACGTCGACCTCGTGACGGCCCTGCCGATCGGGCTCCGCCTCGAAGGCGACGGCGACCGCACCGTCGCGCCCCTGCCCGCGGGCGCGGTCGACGCGATCGCCGCCGAGCTCACCGGGCAGGCCGAGACCGACGGGCAGCCGTGGGACCGCCTGGTCATGCGCGGCGACGACGGACGGATCCTGCGGGTGATGTCGCCGCAGAACGTCATGGCGCCCTACTTCGGACAGCCGGACATGCCGTTCGCCGGCTACTGGGACCCCTACGTCGACGAGGTCTGGGAGCACTACCGCACCACCGACCTGCGCGTGGACCTCCAGGGCGGGCGCGGGGTGCTCACCGGCCGGATCGAGGGCGACGTGCTCGCCTTCGAGGACGGCTCGACGTTCGCCAGGCCCGGCGCCAGGGACGTCTTCACCTGCAACCACGGGCCGTTCGCCAACGTCCCCTCGGACTCCGAGGCGAAGAAGGGCCTGCTCGCGCGGCTGGCCGCCGCGTGCAACCGCAGCACCCTCCACAGCCACGCCGACCAGCCGAACGGCGCGGGCGTCGAGGAGTTCTACCTCCACCCGGTCACCAACCACTATGCTCGGGCCGTCCACGAGAACGCGCCGATCGGCTACGCGTTCCCCTACGACGACGTCACCCCCGACGGCGCGCCGGACCAGTCCGGGGCGGCCGCCGACGGCAACCCGAGGCGCTTGACGGTCACCGTCAGCTGACAGGAGCGCGGGGCCGCGGGCGATCCGGCGGCCCCGCCGCCGGTTCGGGGTTGCGCTTCGGGGCGGCTCGCGGAATGATCAATGTGGCGCCACCCCTTCGGCGGCCGCCTCCCGTCACCACCGAACTCCGAAGGCCCCCATGACCGATCGCACCCCTCAAGCGCTGCCGCGCGTCGCCCGCCTGCCGCTGGCCGTCGCCGTCGTCGTCCTGACCGCCGCCTACGCGGCGACCGCCTCCCAATACGACTACCACCGCGACGAGCTGTACTTCCGGATGCTCGACCCCGCGTGGGGCTACGTCGACCAGCCGCCGCTCACGCCGCTGCTGGCGCACGCGTCCATCGCGGTGTTCGGCGACACGCTGTGGGCCCTCAGGATCCCGGCGATGCTGTGCATGGTCGGGATCCTGTGGCTGGCCGTCCTCATCACGCGCGAGTTCGGCGGCGGCCGACGCGCGCAGGCCGTGTGCGCCGGGGGCCTGGCCTTCGCCGGGGTCCTGCTCTTCGCAGGGCACGTACTCGCCACGGTCAGCGTCGATGTCCTGGTGTGGACGGCGGTGCTGCTGTTCGTCGTCCGCGCGCTGCACCGCGGCGAGCCGCGCTGGTGGCTCGCCGCCGGGGCCGTGACCGGCGTCGGCCTCTACAACAAGCACTTGGTGGTGCTGCTGCTCATCAGCCTCGCCGTCGCGATCCTCGCGGTCGGCCCGAGGAGCGTCCTGCGCTCGGGATGGCTGTGGGCGGGCGTCGGCCTGGCGCTGGTCATCGGCTCGCCGAACCTGATCTACCAGGCGCTCAACGATTGGCCGCAGCTGGAGATGGCGTCGGCCATCGCCGAGACGGAGGCGTCCGCCAAGGTCGAGGTCCTGCTGTTCCAGCCGCTGCTCTTGACACTGATGACGCCGATCTGGATCGCGGGCATCGTCGCGCTGCTGCGCCGCCCGCAGTGGCGCGCGGCGCGCGCCCTCGCGGTGGCCTACCCGGTGCTGCTGGTCATCGTCCTCGTCGCGGGCGGCCAGATGTACTACCCGATGGGCCTGGTGGTCGCCCTGTTCGCGATCGGATGCGTCCCGACCGCCGAATGGATGCGGCGCGCCAGGTGGAGGAACTGGACCGTGATCGCCGCCGTGGCCGTGAACTCGGCCGTCTCGGCGGTCATCGCGCTGCCGCTGCTCCCGGTCGGCGAGCTCGGCGAGACGCCGCTGCCCGACATCAACTCCTCGCTGCCCGACCAGATCGGCTGGCAGACGTACGTGGAGCAGATCGGCGAGGTCTACCGCTCGCTCCCGGAGGCCGAGGCCGCCTCGGCGGTCGTGCTCACCTCCAACTACGGCGAGGCCGGGGCGGTCGACCGCTACGGCGACGAGTGGGGCCTGCCCGAGGTCTACAGCGGGCAGAACCACCTGCGCCACTACGGGCCGCCGGAGGAGAGCGCGACGGTCGTGATCACCGTGGGGATACCGCTGCAGCGCATCGAGGGCCTCTTCGAGAGCTGCGAGGCCGCCGCGACGCTGGACAACGGGGTCGGCGTCGACAACGAGGAGCAGGGCCGGACCGTCGGCGTCTGCCGCGGCCCGCTGGAGTCCTGGAACGACCTCTGGCCGCACTTCCTGCATTACGACTGAACCCATCACAGACGGCGCCGCCCGCGGCGGCGGGTAGCATCGCCTGCCATGGACACGAGCACGGACATTGCGATGATCGCCGTCCCGCACGGGCGGGTGACCTTGTCGGACCGGCGCACCGAGCGCCGCTGGTCGGTCGAGGTCGAGGCGTGTCTGCTCGGCGAGCACCCGGTGACGCAGGCGCAGTACGCGTCCGTCACCGGCGAGCGGCCGAGCGCCGTGCGCGGCGACCGGTTGCCGGTCACGAACGTCTCGTGGTGGGACGCGGTCCGGTACTGCAACGCCCTGTCCGAGCGCGAGGGGTTCGCGCCGGTCTACCGGTTGGGCGAGGCCGCTGGGCGGGACGACACCGCGGAGCAGAACGGCACTGTGGAGCGGGACGCCGCCGCCGACGGGTACCGGCTGCCGGGCGAGGCCGAGTGGGAGCACGCCTGCCGGGCGGGCACGACCGGCCCGCGGTACGGGGAGCTCGACGAGATCGCCTGGTACCGGGGCAACTCCGGCGAGCGGATCCACGAGGCGGGCGGCAGGCGGCCGAACCGGTGGGGCCTGCACGACATGCTCGGGAACGTCTGGGAGTGGTGCTGGGAGCTGTACGACCCGGAGGTCTACGGCACGTACCGGGTGCTGCGCGGCGGCGGTTGGTTCGACGAGCACTGGAGCTGCAGGGCCTCGGTGCGGCGGCGCAGCATGTCGACGTTCCGGATCGACGACTTGGGGTTCCGCCTCGCGCGGTCGCCGCGGCGCGGGTGAGGCCCGGCGGTCCGCGGGGGGCTCACGACTTCCAGAACTTGGCTCCCTCGCGGGCCAGGAACATGCGCTCATGGAGCTTGAGGCGCTGCTCGTAGGCGTAGCCGAGGCGGAGGCAGGGGGGTTCGGAGTCCACTCTGAACACGTGGCCGAGCCATTCCCGCGGCTCGCCGTCCTCGAGCTCCCAGAGTTCGACGATCCGGTCGCCGGGGGACACGGTCATCCTGATGCGGACACCACTGAGTTCGAGGTCCTGAGTGCGCACCCAGTCGGCTGGGTCTGGGTAGCCCGTGGGCGGTCCCTGTTCACTCGGTCGGCTCATGTCCGGACCAGCCAATCCCTGCATTGATGACATTCCGGTCTTCATCATCGCAGACCACTGTATGCACGCAAGTGGCGCACAGCGTGATACCGGGCCGTGCGAGTACAGGATAGACGCACGGTCGAATCGGCCCGAAGCGACCTGGCATGTGTTCGGACTCATAGGTGATCGGTAACTGTATGCGGTTGCCCCGGCGGCAGCGGCGCGCATCGGGCCGGATACTGGGGGGCATGAAACTCAGCCGTCCGATCTCGTGGTTCCTGCTCCTGTTCGGCGTCTGGTCGTGGTTCGTGTGGATCACTTTTGCAAAGAATCTGTTCGAGGACGCGAGCGGCCTCGCGTTCGACGCCGGGGAGCCGACGGGCTACTTCTGGGTGCACCTGGTCCTGACCGTGGTCTCGTTCGCATCGGGAACGGCGATCGGCGTCATCGGCCTGCGGGGGCTCCGCGCCCTCCGCAGGTCCGATCGGGACTGACGGCCGCTCGGGAGACGGGCGCCGTCACCTGGCGTGGAGCTCCCTTCGGATGCGGTGGATCCGCACGGCCTGCTCGACGCGGTCGAGCATCGCCGCGGCCCCGTCGGCCGAGCGCAGCAGCGCGGCGAAGGCGGCGTGGGCGTCGGCGTCGGGCGTCGACACCGCCGCCGACAGCTTCGCGGTCACGGTCTCGACCGTGTCGTCGGGCTCGACCACGGCGCCCAGGCCCAGGTCGGCGATGCGAGCGGCGTTGCCGCGCTGCTCCTCGGAGTGCGGCATGAACACCACGGGCGTGGCGCTCAGCAGCGCCTCCATCATGGAGGCATGGCCGCCGTGCACGACCGCGGCCGTCGCCCGGGCCGTGAGGTCGGCCGCGTCGTGGCGGAAGGCCGCGATGTCGATCTCGGCGCCCGCCGCCGCGGCCTCGACTTCCAGGGCGAGGACGTCGGCGGCGGGGCCCTCGACGCCGAGGGTGACGGCCATCGGCACGCCCAGCCCGCGGGCGGCGGTCACGGCCCGCAGCAGGTCCTTGTCGCCCGCGCCGCTGCCGCCGAGGGTGATGTGCAGGAGCGGGTCCCGGTCGGCGGCGGGCGGGCCGGTGCGCAGCCGCTCGGCGGCGAGCGGCCCGATGTGGCGGATCTCGGCGACCAGACCGGAGACGAGGCCCGCCGTCTCGCCGGGCACGCCGGACAGCGGGTCCAGCAGCGGGAGGTCGGGCACGAGCATGACGTCGCCGAGGGCCTTGCGGGCGTGGAACCTGCCGACGCCGAGCTGTTCGAGGGTCGCGAGGATCTCGGGCAGGACGGCGTGCATCGGGTGGCGGAACAGGCGGAGGTTGTGGCAGGTGAAGCTCGGCAGGTCGCGCATGGAGGCGGCCACCGAGGCGGTGTTGCGCATGTCGCTGACCACGGCGTCGGGCCCGAAGTCGTCGATGGCGCGCAGTTCGTCCCGCAGCGAGTCCCTGATGTATTCGGGGCTGGCGAGCCGCTCACGGGCGAAGGCGCGCAGCTGGGCGACGTCGTTCATGCCGCGCCAGGCGGGGGCGGGGCCGATCTCGTCGATCCCGATCCAGGGCAGTCCGGCCTTGAGGACGAGCTCGCGAGCCTCGGCGTGGACGGCGACGGCGACCTCGTGGCCGGCCTCGGCGAACCGCTCGGCGGCGGTCCGCATCCGCGAGATGTGGCCGAGGCTCGAACGGCTGAAGGCGACGAACAGCACCCGCATCGGGCGATCGTGATCGTTCATGAGCTCACTTTCTTCAGGGGCGGTGGGGCCGGGGCACGAGCCGCCGCGATCAGTTCTCAGTGGACTGATGGCGTGCGCCGTGGCCGGTCCCTTCCAGACGCGCACGATGCCGCACTCAGATCGGCATCGTGGATCACCATAGTAGGGAAGCGCTCCCAACGGAATTCGCCTCCTGTGCACAATGGCATTCAGGGATTCAAATGTGACCCTGTGTTATGGTTCCGCCCAATGGCAGTGAGGCACTGTTCCAGCAGTTCATCAAGGAAGTGCGAGCACGAAACAGCACTACTGTGATAGTCACCACAGAGCCATGATCGTCAATTTCCTCGGTGCGCTGCGCGAGCACGGCGCCAGCGTTCAAACGAGGTGCGGTTCAGTCCAGGATCGACTCGACCGCGCCGAGGACGGCGGCGAGTTCGCCCCTGTCCGCCGCGTCGCAGGCGAAGTCGATCCCCCGCAGGGCCGCCCAGGCCCTGACGCGCTCGACCTCGGCGCCCAGATCCTCGGCGACGGCACGGACCGACTCGGCCCCGCCGAGCGGGCCGTGCAGCGCCTGCTTGAACACGAGGAAGCCGCCGTCGAAGGCCCGCTCGGCCACGTACGGCTTGGGGTCGATCAGCAGCCACGGCTCGCGGCGGGCGGAGACGATGTTGCCCAGGTGGGTGTCGCGGTTGGCGATGCCCTCCTCCAGCGGGATGCGGAGCTCCGCGCACCACGCGGCCGCGCGCTTGGCCCACTCGCGGCCGAGCCTGTCCAGCAGCGCCGCCGCCGGGTCGGCGAACCGCGCCTCCCAGGCCGCGAGCATGTCGGCCGCCTTCGGGTAGGCCGGGTACTCCCCCGGCGGGGCCGGCGCGCGCCAGAGCCTGCGATACAGGCCGCAGGCGATCGCCACGCGCTCGCGCGCCGCGGCGCGCTCGCCGAGGCCGGGGAACTCGCGCTCCAGCAGCGGCGCGCCCGGTTCGGCGCGTTCGAGCAGCATCGCCCCGGTGGCCGCGTCGTACTCGCGGAGCTCGACGGCGCCGTCGCCGCCGTAGGCGCGCAGCGCGGTCGGCTCGGCCAGGTTCTCGGCGTCGCGGTAGATCACCTTCAGCACGGCGGGAGTGCCGTCGGCGCGTTCGACGGGCAGCACGTAGGAGTGCGATCCGCCTTCGAACGGCGGGCCCGTCCGGCGCAGCGCCCAGTCCCGCATCAGGCGGTCGACGGTCCCGGGGACGCTCGCGAGCCAGCGATCGCCGGCGTCGGCGTGCCAGCCGTGGACGGCGCGGCGGACGCCTTCGGGAAAGGGGTCGAAGCGCATCGGCCAAGTATCGGCGCGGCGGTACCGGGACGCAAGCGGCTTGAAAGATGAGTGAACCTGCTTACGCAGTGTTGCAGGTCACTCCTGTTCGGGCGCGGCCAGTGTCGCGACGGCCTCGTCGATCGGCGTGTCGCCGCCCACCAGTTCGAGGGTGCGGCAGCTCAGCACGGGCGTCTCAAGGAGCGCGGCGAGCACCGCGGCCACGTCGGTGCGGGTGACCTCGCCGCCGCCCACCGACTCGGCCAGCGTGACCGCCCCGGTCGGCGCGTCGTCGGTCAGGCGGCCGGGACGCACGATGACCCAGTCGAGGTCGCGCGAGCGGAGGTCGTCCTCGGCCTTGGTCTTGGCCTCGATGTAGGCGGCCCAGGCGTCGTCGCGCCCGGGGTCGGGCTCCCGCCCGGCGCCCATGCTGGAGATCTGGAGGAAGCGGCCGACCCCGGCCTGCTCGGCCGCGTCGGCCATGAGGACCGACGCCGCCCGGTCGACGGTGTCCTTTCTGGCCGTTCCGCTGCCCGGTCCGGCACCGGCTGCGAAGACGACGGCATCGACGCCTTCGAGCAGTCCGGAGACGTGCTCGACGTCGGCCCGCTCCAGGTCGAGGACGATCGGCCGCCCGCCGATCGCCGTGATGTCGTCGGCGTGGTCGGGGTTGCGGATCAGGCCCGTGACCGCGTCTCCCCTGGCGGCCAGGATCTCGGTCAGGCGCAGGGCGATCTTTCCGTGTCCTCCGGCGATGACGATGTGCATACCGGAAGCCTAACCGCCTCGGCGCCGCGTCGAAGCGATCGGCCGGAATCCGACATTCGGGCGGTCGGCGGCCGGGGCGCCGCGGTTCAGGCTCCCTCCCGCGGTGGCGCGTCGAGTTCGACGAGGATCGATTCGATCGCCTGCGCCACACCGTCCTCGGCGCACGAGGCGGTGCGGTGGGTGGCCGCGGCGGCCGCCTCGGGGTGCGCGTCCGCGACGGCGTACGAGCGGCCCGCCCAGGCCAGCATCGACGCGTCGGTGGGCATGTCGCCGAAGGCGGCCACCGATTCGGGGCCGATGCCGCGCTCGGCGCACCACGCGGCGAGCGCGGTGCCTTTGGTGGCGGCGTGCGCGCTGTATTCGATCTCGGGATAGCTGCCCCAGTGCCACATCCGCACGCCGGGCGCCTCGATGCCCTGGGCCCGCTCCACCAGGGACGGGCCGTCGAGTCCGGGGGCGCGGACGGTGAGCACGGCGACCGCGTCGACGCCGTCGAACAGGTCGGCGGCCGGGTCGACGAAGGTCCACGGGTCGTGCAGCACGACGTGCTCGCTGAACTGTCGCGATTGGGCTATCTGGCCTTCTCCGGTCTCGATCGCGAAGATCGCTCCGGGGATCGCCTCTCGCAGTCGACGCTGAATCTCGCGTGCCGTCGTGGGCGGGATCGGGTGGCGGAAATCGGTGGCCTGGGTCGCGAAGTCGTAGTGGATGGCGCCGTTGCAGCAGATCGCGGCGTCGATCGACGCGGCGAGGCCGGGGTCGCGGTGGACGCCCCGCGGCGCTCGGGCGGTCACCGCGACGATGCGGGCGCCGCGCTCGCGCGCCGCGATCAGCGCCTTCCGGTTCCGTTCGGACAGTCGGCCCCTGTCGAGGAGGGTGCCGTCGAGGTCGGTGGCGATCACCTTGAGCTCTTGCACGCCTCGAGTATCTGGGAGGCTCCCTCCCGCGGGCAATGTTGTTTTCAGCGCCCGGCGACGCGGCGGACGACGGCCAGGAGGTACTCCTCTCGGTCGAGCGGGTTGTGGTCGTACCTGGCGCGGCTCGGGACCGCGCCGCTCACCGGCTCGTAGCGCTCGAAGGCGCTCTCGGCGACGCCTTCGCCGCCGGTCAGCGAGGGCAGCCGCTGCCCGAGCGCGTGGACGGACGCGGCCGGGACGGTGCCCTCCAAGGTGCATTCGGCGCCGCGCGGCCGCGGTGCCTCGGGCACGGCCCTGAGCTTCGCGAGCGCGGCCAGGACCGGCCCGAGCGCATCGGAGGGCAGGTCGAGGCGGAACCGGTGGATCGGCTCGTGCACCGCCGTCCCCGCTTGGCGCAGGGCGTCCATCAGCACCAGCGGCACCAGGCCGCGGAAGTCGCCCGCGGTGGTGGACATGCTCTTGTCGAACCCGCCGTGCGCGGTGCTCTGCCTGGCCCAGTACCCCGAGTGCGTCATGGTGACGGCGCAGTCGCGGACCTGCCAACCGCGCAGGCCCTGCGCGAGGGTCTCGTGGACGGTCTCCTCCACGGCCTTGAAGAACGCGAACGGCATCGAGCCGAGTTCGACGCCGAGGCGGAAGTCGACGCCCGAGCCGACCGGGGCCGGGTCGACGCGCAGCCCGACCGTGGCCAGGAACGGGTTGGCGTCCTTGGCGATGTACTCGACGGCCTCGCCCGAGCCGGTCGGCCGCTCGACGCAGATCACGGTGGACTCGCGGAAGTCCACGGCGAGCCCGAACTGGTCGGCGAGGGTCGCGGCGATGACCTCCTTCTGGACCTCGCCGTACAGCGAGAGCGAGAGTTCTGACCGGCGCTCGTCGTGGCGCAGGCCGATGAGCGGGTCGGCCTCGGCGAGCTGGGTGAGCGCCAGGTGCAGCGCGCCCTTGTCGGCCTCGCGGGAGGGGGCGACGACGGTCTCCAGTGTGGGCGGCGAGAAGTGCTCGGCCCGTGCCTTGGGAGCGAGGCCGATCGGGTCGCCGATCTGCGCGTCGAGTCCCCATAGCTTCGCGATCCGTCCGGCACCGACCGAGCCGCTGCGGTGGTCGGTGCCCTGGTCGAAGACGTTGACGGCGGTGACCTTGCCTTCCCTGCCGCTGCCGAAGGGCAGGCGGTCGCGGACGCGGATCGTGCCGGAGAAGAGGCGGGCGTAGGCGATCTTGTCCCCCGCCGGGCCGCGTTCGACCTTGAAGACGGTGCCCGAGACGGGGCCGGCCGGGTCGCCTTCGGCGGCGGGCAGGAGGTGGCGGATGCCCTCGGCGAGGCCGTCGACACCTTCGCCGGTGATGGCCGAGCCGAAGTGGACGGGGAAGACCCGTGCCCGGCCGGTCTGGGCGATGAGCTCGGTGCGGAGGCGCTCGGGCGTGGCCGCGCGCTCGTCGCGGACGCAGTCGGCGAGGAAGGCGTCGTCGTGTCCGGTGAGGAGGTCGGTCAGCTCGGCCTCGAACGCCTCGCCGGAGCGGGGAATCGAGCGGACGCGGGCGCGCGGGCCGGGGATGCGATCCACGGTGTCCATGGCGATCGTCGCGGGGTCGAGCTTCTCGGCGAGTTCGCGCAGGAGGTCGCTGTACCGCGCGCCGGTGCGGTCGATCTTGTTGACGAAGACGAGCGTCGGGATGCGCAGGCGCCGCAGCGCGCGCATGAGGACGCGGGTCTGGGCCTGGACGCCCTCGACGGCGGAGACGACGAGGACCGCGCCGTCGAGCACGCTGAGCGCCCGTTCGACCTCGGCGATGAAGTCGGGGTGGCCGGGCGTGTCGATGAGGTTGACGGCGGTGCCGTCCAGCTCGAAGGAGACCACGGCGGCCTTGATGGTGATGCCGCGGCGGCGTTCGAGGTCGAGCGAGTCGGTCCGCGTGCTGCCGTCGTCGACGCTGCCGACCGCGTCGAGGACTCCCGCTTCGTAGAGGAGCCGCTCGGTCAGGCTGGTCTTACCGGCGTCGACATGGGCGAGGATGCCGAGGTTGAGTGTGCGCACGTACGGTCATGTCCTTTGATTCGACGATGGGTCCCTTCTGGTTGGACATGAACGTTGCGCGCATTTCGGACTCCCTTGTTCGTGCGTTCGGGAGTAGTGCAGCAGACCGGCGGCGGGGCCGCAATCGATTTTCCGCCTCAGGCGGCGGCCCGGGAGCGGTCGATGATCGCCTCGATGACGCGGGCGACGCCGTCATCGGCGTTGGAGGCGGCCGTGTCGGTGGCGGCGGCGGCCGCCTCGGGGTGGGCGCCCTCGACGGCGTAGGAGCGGGCGGCCCAGGAGAGCATGGGGACGTCGTTGGGCATGTCCCCGAAGGCGACCACGTCCTCGGCGCCGAAGCCGCGCTCGGCGCACCAGGCCTCCAGGCCGGTGGCCTTGTTGGCGCCGGGGGCGTTGAAGTCGAGCATCCCGAAGTCGCCCCAGTGGCACATGTCGAGGTCGGCGAGGTCGGCTCCGGCGACGGCGCGGACCATCTCCTCGGAGTGGAGGTCCGGGTCGTAGACCTTGATCTTGACGATGGTCTCGACGCTGTCGAGCATCTCCTCGACCGAGTCGACGAACGCCCAGTGGGACATGTCGGCGACGATGTGCTCGTAGTGCCGCCGGTTGCCGACGATGCCGATCCCGGTCTCGACGGCGAGGGACGCGCCGGGCAGCGCCTCGGCGAGGACCGCGCAGACGGCGCGGGCCGCCGCGGGGTCGA
Source organism: Glycomyces arizonensis DSM 44726 (assembly GCF_000482705.1). Classification (GTDB taxonomy): domain Bacteria; phylum Actinomycetota; class Actinomycetes; order Mycobacteriales; family Micromonosporaceae; genus Glycomyces; species Glycomyces arizonensis. The sequence goes on from NZ_AXWO01000008.1 coordinate 78,128, forward strand.
TGGCGCGCGAGATGCGCATGCGTCCTTCGGCGGGCTCGTAGAAGACCGCGCCGTTGGCGCAGATGGCGGTGTCGAGAAGGGGGACGAGTTCGGGGAGCCGGTCGACGCCGTAGGGGGTGCGGGCGGTGACCGCGACGACGGCGAGGCCGTGCTCGCGCGCGGCCGCCAGGGCCTTCCGCGTCCGGTCGGACAGTCCGCCTTGGGGGTCGAGGAGCGTGCCGTCCAGATCGGAGGCGATCACCTGTGGGGTCTGCACGCCTCAAGTATCGCCTCCGCATCCCGTGCGGGCAAGCGCGGAAGGCTACGCCTTGCCGAAGGCGCGCCCGGCGGCGTGGAAGAGGCCCATCAGGAGCACGCCGAGCGCGATGGCGGCGCCTCCCGCGACCGGTGCGCCGCCGAGGTCGGCGGCGGCCAGGAGCAGCACGCCGACGCCGATCGAGCTCCATCCGGCGAGGAGGTTGGCGACCGGCCCCGAGCCGAAGACCATCGGATAGCGCTCGTTGACGATGCCCCGGAAGAAGTGCGGGATGCCGTTGGCGAGGAACAGGCCCGCGAGGAATCCGAGGGCGATTGCCTGAATCATGTCGTCTCCGTTGTGTAGTGGGGGTTCAGCGGCCCGCAGAGAGGCCGCGGACGGCGAGGTCGACCAGTTGGCGCAGCCGCTCGCGCATCTGGTCGTGCGTGGCGCGGGACCGGGCGATGCCGATCATGGCGTCGATGAGGAGCGCGGCCGCGTCGGCGGTCGGCATGGATTCGTCGAAGGGGCCGAGGTCGTCGGCCGAGGCGAGCACGGCTTCGACGACGGCGGCGTAGCGGGCCTCGGTCTCGGCGATGACGTCGGCGGCGATCGAACCGGCCTCCAGGGCCAGCTCGTTGCGGTAGTCGGCCTCGACGGTGCCCGCGACGAAGTCGAGCTTGACACCGAGCGCGCTGCGGAGCCGCTCGGCGGTGGTCGCGCCGTGCGCCGCCGCGGCCTCGGCCGCCCGCACCGTTTCGTCGCCGACGCGGGCGGCGACGGCGCGGTAGACCGCGGCCTTGCCGTCGAAGTACTGGTAGACCGCGGGCCGCGAGACACCCGCCGCTTGGGCGATGAGGTCCATGGTGGTCTTGCGGTAGCCGTAGCGGCCGAACACCGGCGCGGCGGCGGCCGCGATGGCGTCCTTGGTGACGGCGGATCGACTCGACATACTGACATTATTAATTTATTTTGTCAGTTTGTCAAGTCCCGCTGCTGCGCCTCGGTTGTCGGAGCCCGCGCGTACGGTGGCGCGGTCCGATCTCGACGATGAGGAGCCGCATGGCCGCCTACGACCTCAAACGCGAACTCAAGGCGCTGTACGCGCCGAGGAACACCGGCTGGGAACTGGTGGACGTGCCCGAGCAGCGGTTCATCGCGGTGGACGGACGAGGCGATCCCAACACCTCCGAGGCGTACGCCCGCGCCGTCGAGGCGCTCTACGCCGTCGCGTACACGCTCAAGTTCGCCGCCAAGCGCGACGGCGCGGACTTCGTGGTGGCGCCGCTCGAAGGGCTCTGGTGGTCGGACTCGCCCGAGGACTTCGTCACCCGCGACAAGGGGTCGTGGCAGTGGACGATGATGATCTGCCAGCCCGCTCACGTGAGCGCCGAGGCGATCGAGGACGCGAAAACGGCCGCACTGGCGAAGAGGGGACTGCCCGCCGTCGAGCGGGTGCGGCATCGGGCCCTCCACGAGGGCCGGTGCGCGCAGGTGCTGCACGTCGGCTCCTACGACGACGAGGGGCCGATCCTCGCCGAGCTCCACGAGCGCTACATGCCGGACAACGGCTTCCGGTTCAACGGCCACCACCACGAGATCTACCTCAGCGACCCGCGCAAGACCGAGGCCGCGAGACTGAGGACGGTCCTGCGGCAGCCGGTCGCGGACGCGTAGCGCCGCCGGCGCGCAGGCGGATCTACAATCCGAGTGTGATGTTCGGGCGGTGCCCGGCGAGCGCCTCGATCCGCGACGGAAGGACGAACAGGATCGTGCGGGAGCCGACCGTCCGACGCACCCCGAGCAGTGAGAGGGGGTGAGCCGCATGACCGGAACCCTCCTGCGTCCCGGCGACGAAGTCGCCGCAGTCGTCACCGCTGTGAAGCCGTTCGGAGTCCTCGTCGAGTCCCGCGGCGTGCCCGGTCTCGTCCGCGGTGTGAGCACCGCGGTCGGTGAGACCGTGCGCGTGCGCGTGGTCGAGTACGACCGAGCCGAATCGCGATTCCACGGCACCGCCGTCTGACAAGGGGGTCGGCCCCCGATCCGCGCGGATCGGGGGCCGACCCGTGCGAAGGACCGGCCCGCCCCGCCGCTCAGCGGCCGCGCAGGCGGCGGTGCGCGGCGAAGGCGTCCGGCACGCGGCGGTCGTGCCCCTTGAAGAAGTCGATGTCCGCGATCTCGTCCCAGGTGACCCAGCGGTACTCGGACGCCTCGAGTTCGGCGAGCCGGATCGGCTGCTCCGGGTCGGTCATCCGGGCCGAGAAGGACATGATCAGCGGGAAGCGGGCGTCCCCGCCGGAGCCGACGTCGCGCTTGTCGAAGGGCCGCTCCAAGCCGGTGAGCGTGACGTCCAGACCGGTCTCCTCGAACGCCTCGCGCACGGCCGCCAGGCCGACGGTCTCGCCGACCTCGGAGCCGCCGCCGGGCACGGCCCACTGTCCGGTGTCGGTGCGGCGGATCAGCAGCAGGCGGTCCCGGTCGTCGAAGATCGCCGCGTCCGCGCCGGTCGAGGCAGGCTCGGCGGCCAGATCGCCGCAATCGATGCGGTCGTATGCGAGACCGGTCTCGACGGTGTTCGCGCACATGGCAACGACGCGCTCGTGGCGCTCGAGGTTGTAAATGCTCTCCGCGGCGGCGACGCCCTCCTTGCCGATGCGGGCGACCTCGCCCAAGACCGCGCTCACCGCTGACGAGACCGGCAGCGGGGGCTCGGCCTTGACGACCGCGCTCGCCGCCGGAGGCAGCGCTTCGATGGGACCGTTCAGGTCCGGGTCGCTCGGCGCGAGGCGGCGGGCCGCCTCGGAGGCGGTGAGCGGCGTCGCGGCCTCGTAGACGAGCAGGAAGGTGTGCGGGCACGGCAGCCCGGCCAGGTCGGTGTCGGCGATGCCGAGCACGTCGGTGGGCGCCTCGGTCTCCAGGGCCTCGGCGAGGTCGTTCAGGCGGCGTCCGAGCGACTCGCCGCTGCGGGACAGGCGGCGGCGCTGGACCAGTTGTCCGCCGTCCGCGCAGCGGATCCGGAACTCCGTGGCGGGCAGCGGGCTCCGCAAGACCTTGTCGGCCTCGAAGATCGCCTCGATCTCGGCGAGCGGCCGGTGGTCGACCTCCGCCATGAGGGCCGCCGCGTGGCGGCGCAGCAGGCGCAGCCGCGCCAGCTCGGCGTCGCCGCCGCCCCAGAACAGGCCGTTCGTCGCCTCGGCCCGCAGTTTCCCGGCCAGCCTGGCCAGGCCCACTGCCGCGTTCTCGTCCGCCATCGCGCTCCCTCGGTCGTCGCATCAGGGCTCCCGAGAGTACCGGCGGCCCCCGAGTGGGGACAAAGGCCGCCGGTACGTTCTCAGACGGTCCGCTGCCCCACCGCCGCGCGGGCGAGGTTCAGTGCCTCCTGTGTGGAGGCGATCAGGGCCTGGTCGCCGATCTTCGTGCGCACCTTCAGGACCTCCTGGAGCACCTCGGCCGCGAGCTTGGGCTTGCGGGCGTCGATGAGGTGCTTGCCGTAGTGCTGCATGGCGAAGTGGAGGACTTCGGGGCACGACGACTTGGCGGTCTCGATGGCGCGCGTGTAGTGGGGTTCGGCGCCGGCCAGGTCGCCGCCGTAGCGGTGGGCGTCGCCGAGGTTGATCAGCGTGGCCACCGTCTGACGGGGCGTGGTGGCGCGGGACAGGGCTCGTCCCAGGACCTTCCTGGCGCCTCGGTGGTCGCCGAGGGCGACCAGGCCGACGCCGGTCTGGCGCAGTTCGGGCTGGGCCAGCCCGGCCTCGCGTGCCAGCTCGTACTCGACGAGACGGCGCAGTTTCTCGGGCTCGGTCGCGTACATGCGGCCGTCGTTGCCGGTCGCGATCAACTCGGCTATTTGATGTTGCACTGCCGACATCACTCTTCCTCGATTTCAGGCGAGCGGGTCTCAGGGCGGCGACGGGGGCGCTGCCGCCCAGTTGATCGGAAGTGTAACGCTGCGGGCGGCGGTGCCTCCTCCTCCGTTCCGGCGGGACCGGTTCAGTTCCGGCGCAGGACGAGGCCGTGGTATTCGAGTTCGGTGTAGTCGGGTTCGCGGGCGACGACGTCGAGCACCTCGAAGCGCTCGGCGGCGACCGCGCTGATCGTCTCGACGGTCATCAGGGAGAAGAAGCGCTTCGGCTCGTACCGGTCGTCGGGCCAGACCCCTTCGGAGTCCTTGCCGCCGTACTGTCCCCAGTAGAACAGGCCGCCCGGGGCGAGGACCCGCCGCACCTCGTCCAGGATGCCGGGGAGTTCGGCGCGCGGGACGTGCAGGAGGGTGTTCATGCCGAACACGGCGTCGAAGGAGGCGTCGCCGAAGGCGAGCTCGTTGAAGTCCATCACCTCGGCGGTGAGGCCCTTGGCGCGGCAGTAGCCGATCATCTCCGGCGAGAGGTCGATGCAGGTGACCGCGTAGCCCTCGTCGGCGAAGTGGCGGCCGCTCACGCCGTGGCCGGCGCCGATCTCCAGGAGGGTCGAGGAGCCGGCCTCGCGCAGGTGCTCGGCGAAGCGGGCGCGCTCGTGCTGCTTCCACAGGTGGTCTTCCATGTGCTCGCGCGCTTCGGCCTTGGCGTCGTAGGTCTTCCGGAGGTCCTCTTTGAGCGCTTCGTAGTCCATGGGAGCCATCGTTCCACGCTGGTGCGACAGGCCGGGTGCGGCAGGGCGGGGCCGCGGGGTCGGCGCATGGGCCCGCACCGGGCCCGCGAAGATCCCGAAGCGGCGGCCCGGGCCGCGGGGTCAGCATGGCCCGTGATCCTGTGCCGGTCGCGGCAAGGGCCCGGCACGTGGCCCTCGCCATGGGCCGCCGGACGCCGCTCGCAAAGGCCCGGGTCGCGGGGCGGGCACCGTATGCGAGACTGAATCGCGTTTACTCCAATGCCCCGGGAGAGGACACGCCATGCGCCGCATCGCCAGCTGGGTCCGGCCGGTCAACGCCATGATGTCGCCCGCGCTCGCGCGGGCCGCGAACGACCCCGATCGGGCCTTCGAACGGCTGCTCCGCCGGGCCGAGCGGGCCGCGGGCGCCGACGCGAGCGGCGACGAGGCGTTCACCGAGGACTTCCGCGGTCTGCTGCGGCGCTTCGCCGACGTCGGCACCATCTCCTACCTGGGATGGACGGCCACGACCGCCGAATTGCAGATGCGCCTCGAGAACCGGCTGCGGATCCGCCGCCGCATCGCCGAGGCCCCCGCGATCGCCGACGAGCCGATCGACCGGCCGATCGTGGTGGTGGGCCTGCCGCGGACGGCGACCACACTGGCGCACAAGGTGATCGCCGCGCCGGAAGGCAACCGCGCGCCCTTGATGTGGGAGTTCCGCGCCACCGACCGGGCCGACGTCGACCCCGGGCTGCGGCGCAAGCGCCTCAAGCAGGCGCAGCGGGTCTCCTCGGCGGTCAAGTACGTCGCGCCGGTGTGGCAGACGATCCACCCCAATAGCGCCGAGACGCCCGAGGAGTGCGTGCTGGCGCTCCCCCACGGCCTCCACTGGCTGACCCGCTTCCGCCTGCCGGGCTACCGCGAGTGGCTCGCCGAGCGCGACTTCACGCCGGACTACGCCTACCTCAAGGAGTTCCTCCAGGTGCTCCAGCACGGCGACCGGCCCAGGCGCTGGGTCCTGAAGTCGCCGTTCCACATGTACAACCTGGGCGCGCTGATGCGCGTCTTCCCGGACGCGACGATCATGTGGACGCACCGCGACCCGCAGACCGTCATGGGCTCGTGGTGCTCGCTGGTGGAGACCGGGATGGCGATGTGCAACCGCTCCTACGACCCGCGTCAGATCGGCTCGGACTGGCTCCAGACCCTCTCGTGGATGGTCGACCAGGGGCGGGACCAGCGGCTCCAGGTCCCGCCGGAGCGGATGGTCGACGTCTCGTACCACCAGCTGACGGCCGACCCGTACGGGCAGCTGCCGAAGATCTTCGAGCGGCTCGGCCTGGAGTGGACGCCCCGCGAGGAGGGCAACCTCGAGTCGGTCCTGGCCAGGCCGGGCATGCGGCGGAACCACGAGTACTCGCTCGCCAGGTACGGGCTGGACCCGGACATGGTGGAGGAGGCCTTCGGCGACTACGGCCGCATGGTCACCACCATGCGTTAGTGCCTGGTCGGGAGCTCCGGGCGACGCGGGGGACGCGGAAAGGTGTCTTTTCTGTCGCGCTCCAGTCATTCGGGTTGACTTCGCCCCCGCTCGGTGCTGCTCTTGAAGAGTCGAACGAGTACCTGGAGGTGCAGGATGCAACGCAGTCACTCGACACCGGTCTCACGTGCCGGCGCTCTGGCCGCCCTCGGCGGTTCCATGCTGGTCGTGGCCTCGATGTTCATGCCGTGGGTCGACCGCGGGTCCTCCAGATCGCTCGACTACTGGCATATCAGCGGCGTCGACGGCTTCGCCGGGGACCAGGGCACGTGGCGGATGTCGGTGGTGCTGATACCGCTGCTGGTGCTGTGGTGCGCCCTGTACTTCGTGTGGCGGTCCAACGAGAGCCGCCTGGCGTGGGCGTTCGGCGGCTTCTCCGGCGCGATGATGCTGTACGGCGGTGATCTGCGGATCAGCAGCGACCTCCCGTCCGGTTCGGGCGGCGCGGGCGAGCTGGTGGCGGCCGTCGGCCTCCTCCTGCTGCTGCTCGGGTGCGCTTTTGCCGTGGCGGGCAACGTCGCCGAGCCGAACCGCACGGCGACGCCGGCCAAGGGCCGCTGAGCGCCGCCGCTCAGGCCGACTCGCGGACCACGAGCTCGGTCGCCAGGACCACCGGCTCCACGGGCTCGTCGTCGAGCAGGGCGGTGAGCAGCCGCACCGTCTCCTCGGCGACGGTCGCCAGCGGCTGGCGCACCGTCGTCAGCGCCGGGCGGACGGCGGTGGCGATGGCCGAGTCGTCGAAGCCGCCCACGGCCACGTCGTCGGGCACGCGGCGCCCGGCCCGGTGCAGCGCCTGGAGCGCTCCGGCGGCCATGAGGTCCGAGGCGACGAACACCGCGTCGAGGTCCGGGACGGTCTCCAGGAGCCGCCGCATGGCCTCCTCGCCGCCGGACTGCGTGTAGTCGCCGTGGACGATCAGCTGCTTGGTGGCCCGGCGGCCCAGGACGCCGGTGAAGCCCTCCAGGCGGAGCGAGCCGCCGGGGGTGTCGAGCGGGCCGGTGATCATGCCGATCCGGCGCCGCCCCCGACTCGCGAGGTACTCGGTCATGGCCCGGGCGCCGTCGCGGTCGTCGGCCGCCGCGTAGGGGATGACGCTCTCGCGACCCAGCACCGCGCCGCAGGCGACGGCGGGGACGTCCGAGCGCTCGATGGCCTCCAGCAGCGGGTCGCCCGCGTGGGTGGAGACCAGCAGCGCCCCGTCGGCGTGGCCGCCTCGCAGGTAGCGGGCCACGCGGTCGCGGTCGCCGTCGTCGCCCGCGACCATGAGCACGAGCGACATGTCGCGGTCGGCGAGCTTGCCGGTGGCCACGCGCATGAGCACGCTGAAGTTCGGGTCCTCGAACAGCCGCTCCTGCGGCTCGGACAGCACCATGACGATCGAGCCGGTGCGGCTGGTCTTCAGGCTGCGGGCGGCGCGGTTGACGACGTACCCGGTCTCGGCCACCGCCCTGCGCACCGCCGTCTCGGCGGCCAGTGAGACGTTGCCCTGCCCGTTGAGGACGCGGGACACCGTGCCTCTCGAGACGCCCGAGGCCGCCGCGACGTCGTGGATCGTCGGTCGTTTCCGTGCCACTTCCTCAACACTCCCTTGTCCTTATGAGCCATTATCCCCGCCCGCCGGGCCGCGGGGAGGCCACCTGGACCGCCGTCGAGGGCAACGGCCGGGACCCGGCCGACCCGTCGAGCGGCAACGCCTGGGAGGACCGGGCGCTGTTCGACTTCGACAGTCGGGCGCTGCCGGGACTGAAGACCCTCGGCGAGTCCTAGATTCTATAGACTATAAGCTATAGGATTCCATCATTCGTCGATGGAGGGCCGCGGAGCGCTCTCGCTTCGCGTCCCGCGGGTTCAGCCGGTGGCGAGTTTGGCGGCGAAGGCGATCATGACCGCGCCCACCAGGCCGTTCCCGGCGGCCGCGAGGCGACGGCGTTCGCGGAAGAGGCGCGCGAAGCGGTCCCCGGCGACGATGAGCGTCGACAGGTACGCCACCGAGCACGTCTGGAGGATCACGTACAGGACCAGGTAGCTCAGCACCGGCCACTGGTAGTCGGGATCGGTGAACTGGACGAAGAACGCCACGAAGAAGAGGATGGCCTTGGGGTTGAGCAGGCTCGCCACGAGCGCGCGCACGTACGGGCGCTCGCCGCGCACCGGCGCGGGGGCGGCGTGCGCGGCGCCGGTCTCGGCCGGGGCGCCCCGCCTGGCCGCCCTCCAGGTCTTCCAGCCCGCCACGAGCAGCCCGGAGGCGAGATAGGCGAGGTAGGCCACCCCCGCCCAGCGGACCGCGTTGTAGAGGATCGGGGAGGCCGCGAACACCGAGGCGAGGCCCGCGGCCGAGGCGACCATGAGGACCGAGTCACCGCAGAACACGCCCGCGGCCGCCGCGAACCCGGCCCGGCGCCCGCGTCTGGAGGCCACCGACAGCACGTACAGCGAGTTGGGGCCGGGCAGCAGGATGATCAGGACGGTGGCGGCGATGTAGGTCCACAGGTCGACGGTGCCGAACATGGGCGGGTCCGATTCTCTGGCGGGCGGCTCGGGAAGGGGGTGGCGCGACGGCGCGTTCGCGCCGCCGCTGAGCCAGCTTACGGCCGCCCGGCGGCGCCCGCCAACCGCGATACGTGCCGCGGTGATGTCACGGCCAGCGCGGCACCTCCTGGCACGGGTGCAGGTCCGCATCATCCTCGGCGTGCGAGTTGACCTGGGCCACTTCGGTGCCGAAGACCATGTAGTCGTGGACCTCGGTGAGGACCGCGGGGTCCTCGGACAGGCCCTGGTCCTTCGCGGCGGCGTCGAACAGGTCGATAAAGCGCTGCCGCTGTTCGTCGGTGATGGCGAGGCCCCGGTGCGCGGCGAGGAGGGTGGCGAAGCCGCCCAGCTCGTCGGTGTAGCGCGAGGCGCCGCCGAAGACCTCGGACAGGAAGGCGGTCAGGTGGTCGACGTGGTGAGCGGCGCCCTCACCGAACAGCGGTTGGAGGAGCGGGTCGATCAGGACCGAGGCGTAGAAGGCCTCGACGGTGCGGCGGATGCCCGCCTCGCCGCCGAGCCGCTCGTACATGGTGGTGGTTTCCGTATCGGTCATCGGGGTTTCCTTCCACGATGGGACCCGTTGGCGGCCAATCGGTCCGCCGATCCGACTGTATCCGATCAGATCGCCTGGTACGCGTCGTAGAGGCTCGCCAGGCGCCCGTGCAGCTCGTCGAGTTCGGCTTCGGAGACGCTGCGGCTGTCCTCGAACGAGAAGATCTCGGGCAGGTGCCACAGGATGGTGTCGTGGTCGATCTTCCCGCCGATGAAGGGCCTGGCGGCGCGGATGAGCGGCGGCAGGGGCGGGTCGGCGGGCCTGCGGCGGACGGAGTCGTAGACGCACAGCGTCCGCGTCCCGTCCTCGCCGGTCTCGACCGCGCACGGGTAGATGGCGTTCTCGTCGGTGGGCGGGGACATCAGGACGTAGACGGTGCCGGTGTCCGCGTCGCGTATGGGGCGGTTGTGCGGCAGGCACCTGAGCAGCGCCCACAGCCGGGCTACGGCATCGCGGCGGTTCTTGGAGTAAGCGCCGAAACGCCAGAGGATGAACGCTCTGCGGGCCTTGGTCAGCAACATCGTCATCACGGTACGGGCCGCCGCGGCGGGTCGTGTAGTCCAGTGCGGCGGGGGCGCTGCGCGGTTCCCTCGAACGGGGGAGGCGGCCCCCACCGCGGCGCGAGGCGGCGGGCGGCCGGAGCGCGGACAGCGGCGGGCGACGCCGCCGGAGCGAGGCGGCCCGAGCGGAGGAGTCCGCTATGGAGCCGCGGCGCCGAGCGGTCGACGGGCCCGGCGCCCGGCCCGGTCAGCTCTCGTCGAGCTTCGGGAAGACGAGCTCGCGGATGATGAGGCGGATAGCGGCGTAGAACGGGATCGCGAGGATGACGCCCACGACGCCGAACAGGGCCGCTCCGATGAGGACGCTGACGATCGAGGCGAGGTCGGAGACCTTGACCGCGCTGCGCATGACCGTCGGGTAGATGAGCCAGTTCTCCAGCTGCTGGTAGGCCAGGAAGAAGATCACCGAGATCAGCGCGGTCGTCGGCGAGACGGTCAGGGCCACCAGCGTGACGATGATCGCGCCGATGGTGGCGCCGATCTGCGGGACGAGGTCGCTGACGGCGACCACGACGGCCAGGATCGCGGCGTAGGGGATGCCGACGATGGCCATGAAGATCCATGAGGAGGCCCCGGCGACGAGTGCGATCGCCAGCGCGCCGATGAGGTAGGCGCCGACCTGCTGGAGGATCTGGTCGAGCAGGTCGGCGGCCCGGTCGCGTTTGGAGGCGGCGACGAGGCGCAGGGCGCCGCCGCGGATGCGGTCGTAACCGCCGAGGATGAACAGCGCCAGGATGACGCAGGTGGTGAACCAGCCGATCGCGCCCGCGGCCGTGGCGACGCCGCCGAGGAAGCCGCCGAGCGCGTTGGAGATGTTCTCGCCGGTCAGGAACGACTGGGCCTGTTCGAGGATCTTCGTCTCGCCGCCGAAGCGCTCCAGCAGTGAGCTGGACATGAGGTCTTCCCAGTAGCCGGGGGCGGCCTCGATGAACTCGCCGCCCTCGCGCACGACGATCGGGATGATGAGGCCGATGCCGCCGCAGACCAGCAGGACCAGGCCGAGGATCAGGATCGTCACGGCCAGCCAGCGGGACAGGCCCCGCCTGGTCATCAGCGTGACCGGCCGGTTCATGCCGATCGCGAGGAACCCGGCCACGACCAGGACGATGAGCAGGGTGCGCAGCTCGGTGACCGCCCACACGAGGGCGGCGGCGAGCGCGAACCCCACGCCGAGCAGGATGCCCGCCGACAAGGGCGGGGTCTGGGAGAGACTCCTGCGGGTGGGCAGCCCTGCCATGTCCGAACCTCCGGCTCGATGGGTTCCGGTGATGTGAGCAGGTTACCGGGCGCGCCCCACCGGGTGGGGCGCGGCGCCGCTAGCGGAGCGGATCGGTGGCGAAGGCGGTCATGCCCTCGGCGAAGCCGGTCTCGGCGCGGAAGCCGATCGCCTCGGCCGCGAGCTCGGGCGAGGCGACGACGTGGCGGACGTCGCCGAGCCGGTACTCGCCGGTGACGACGGGCCTCGGCGCGTCGGTGAAGCCGTCGGCGAGCGCCTCGGCCATGTCGCCGACGCTGTGCGGTTCGCCGCTGGCGACGTTGCAGGCGCCCGTCCAATCGGAGTCGAGGGCGAGGACGTTGGCGCGGGCGACGTCGCGGACGTGGACGAAGTCGCGGGTCTGCGCCCCGTCCTCGAACACGCGCGGCGCCTTGCCGGCCTCCAGGGCGCTGCGGAAGATGCTGGCGACCCCGGCGTACGGGGTGTCGCGGGGCATGTGGGGGCCGTAGACGTTGTGGTAGCGCAGGGCGCACACGTTCGCGCCGGACTCGCGGCCGTACAGGAACGAGAGGTGTTCGGTGTGGACCTTGGTGGCGGCGTAGACGTTGCGCGGGTCGAGCGGCGCGCCCTCGGTCACCGGGGCCCAGGCGAGGTCGGCGCCGCAGTCGGGGCAGCGGGGCTCGAACCGGGCCGCGTCGAGGTCGGCCTCGCGCCGCGCCTCGGCGCGGACGTCGCCGTGGCGCGGGCACCGGTAGCGGCCCTCGCCGTAGACGACCATGGAGGAGGCCACGACGAGGCGGCCGGTGAAGGAGCGGCGCCACAGGGCGCGCAGGAGGTTCGCGGTGCCGCCGTCGTTGTCGGCGACGTAGTCGGCGACGTCGTCGAAGTCGACGCCGAGGCCGACGCGGGCGGCCTGGTGGCACACCGCGTCGACGCCGTCGACGGCGCGGCGCACGGCCGCGTCGTCGGCGAGGTCGCCGACGATGAGCTCGGCCGAGTCCGGGAGGCGCTCGGGCGGCTCCTTGTGGGCGGCGAGGGAGTCGAGGACGACGAGGTCGTCGCCGCGGGCGGCGAGCTGCTCGCAGACGGCACCGCCGATGAATCCGGCGCCGCCGGTCACCAGTACGCGCATGGTTTCAGCCTTCCTGTGCGGTCACCACTGCACGCGCAGTGCGGCGGTGAGGACGAGTGCGACGGCCAGTTGGAGGACCAGCCAGGGGCGCGGGCGGGGCAGGGCGCATCCGGCGAGGAGCACCAGCGGCATGAACGGCTGCCAGATCCGCTCGGTCTCGGACGAGGACATGCCCGAGACGTCGGCGACGGCGACGGCGGCGAGGCACGAGCCGACGACGATCCACATGCGCCGCTCCCGCAGGCGGGCGAGGGCGACGGCGGTCGCCGGGCCGAGCGCGAGCGCGAACACCGCGGGGTTGGCGATGAGGAAGTACCAGTAGCCGCGTGCTGTGGCCACGCCCGCGTAGTAGCGCTCGCGGGTGGTCGTCAGTCCGTCGAGCCACCAGTAGCCCCACAGCAGCGGGGCGAGGACCACCAGGCCTGCCAGTGCGCCGCCCGCGACGAGGACGCCCCAGCGGCGGCGCCAGAGCGCGACGGCGATGACGGGGATGACGAGCAGGCCGCTGGAGAACGACAGCATGAGCCCGGCCCCGGCGAGCAGCCCCCCGGCGGCGGTCAGCACGGCGGCCTTCGCGCCGGTGCGGTTCGTGGCGAGGATGAGGCAGGCGACGGCGGTGAGGGTGACGCCGCCGAAGACGATGTCGGCGTTGCTGTGCCAGAACGCGGCGGGCGCGACGACGAGGAAGGGCGCGGCGCGGCGGGCGAGGCGCTCCCCCGCGACGTCGCGGGCGATCGCCAGGGCGGCGAGCACCGCGGCGGCGACGGCGAGCGAGATGACGGTGTTCTCGAACAGCAGGCCCTTCAGGCCGACCTGCGCGGCGGCCCAGAGGAACAGGACCAGGCCGGGCGGGTGCGACTGGAGGTGGACGGGGAAGTCGTTCGTCGACTGGATGCCGGTGTACGTCTCCAGGAACGGGCCGACGCCACCGGCGTCGTCGACGTAGTGAATCGGCTCGCCGTAGTTGCGGTGCAGGTCCTCCCACGTGCCGGGGTGGGAGTGGGCGTAGGCCAGGGCGAGACCGAAGGCGATCGCGGCGAGCGCGGTGGCGAGCGCCGCCCAGCGCCAGCGCCACCGGGCGGCGACGGCGGGCAGGAAGGCGATGATGAGCGCGCCCACTGCCGCCGGGACGAGCAGGTGGGCCCCGAAGTGCCACTCCCAGCGGCCGTACAGGGGGATCGCGCCGAGCGCGAGGTGCTCCTCGGTGACCGCGTCCTTGTACTGGCCGAGCCTCCACACGACGGCGAGGAGCAGGGCCCAGCCCGCGAGGACGGAGGCGGTCAGGACCGCCGTGCGCCGATCGGTCACCGGACGCCCCCGGCGGGGAGGCGGACGGTGAAGCGGCAGCCGCGCCCGGCGTTGGCGACCGCGACGGTGCCGCCGTGGGCCTCGATGAGGCCGCGGGTGATGGCCAGGCCGAGGCCGCCGCCGCGCTCGTCCCTCTGGCGGGCCTCGTCGCCGCGGAAGGCGATGTCGAACACGCGCGGCAGGTCGGGCTCGGGGATGCCGCCGCATTCATCGGTGATGTGCACGAGCGCCGCGCCGTCTGCGCCGTCCGCCTCGATGAGGACGGTCCCGCCGGGAGGGGTGTGCCTGACGGCGTTGTCGAACAGGTTGTCCAGGGCGCGGCAGAACTCGCGGGCCGAGACCTCGACGGGCGGCGTCGGTGCGAGGCGCTCGACCACGGTGACGCGCTTGACGTCGGCGGCGGCGCTGGCTCCGGCGAGCGAGTCGGCGACGGCGTCGCACAGGTCGACCTTCTCGGCGCCGAGCCGGAGCGAGCCGCTGTTGATGCGGGAGAGTTCGAACAGGTCGTCGACGAGCGCGGTGAGGCGTTCGGCGTCGGTGCGGATCTGGGCGTGGTAGCGCTTGACGGTGGCGTCGTCGTCCACGACGTCGTCGTCGAGCGCCTCGGCCATGGCTCTGATCGTGGCGAGTGGGGCGCGCAGGTCGTGGGAGACCCAGGCGATGAGCTCGCGCCTGGACGATTCGAGGGCGCGTTCGCGCCTCTGGGATTCCTCCAGGCGGCGGGAGACGTCGGCGAGCTCGCCCGCGAGGGCGGCCAGTTCGCCGGGACCGGTGACGGCGGGCGCGCGCTCGGCGCTGATGCGGCCGTCGCGGCCGACCATGGTGCGGGCGTAGGCGCCGACCTGCTGGGCGCCGGCGCCGATGTCGTCGCCGAGCTGCCAGGCCGCGCCGAAGGCGACGCCGGAGGCGACGATGAACACGACAAACAGGAGCACGAGATCGTGCAGGGAGATGAACATGGCCAGCGCGGCGGTGACGACGCCGGTGGCGGCCACCAGGACCGAGGAGAGCGCGACGGTCATGGTCTGGACGCGGGCGGGGCGGCGGCGCAGGCGGCGCAGCACGAGTCCTCCGGCGATGCCCGCGGCGGAGGAGGCGACGGCGGCGATGCCGATGAGGACGGCGATGTCCTGCGGCGGGAAGTCGAAGGCGACCGCGAGGGCGGCGGCCGCGGCGAGCGCCACGGCGAGGATGAGCAGCGAACCGGCCCGGCGGCGCATCAGGCCTCCCACCGGTAGCCGACGCCGCGGACGGTCGTGAGGTGGAGCGGCGCGGAGGCGTCGTCCTCGATCTTCTCGCGCAGTCGGCGGACGTGGACGGTGACGGTGGAGGTGTCGCCGATGCGCCAGCCCCACACGGTCTCCAGGAGCTCCTCGCGGCGGAAGGCCCGGCCCGGGTTGGTCAGGAAGCACACGAGCAGGTCGTACTCCTTGGTGGTGAGCGTGACGGTCTCGCCCTTGCGGCGGACCTCGTGGGCGGTCGTGTCGATCTCGATGCCGCCGCCGGTGAGGAGCTCGGCGACGGCGCCGCCGCGGGAGCGGCGCAAGACGGCGCGGACGCGGGCGGCGAGCTCGCCGGGCGAGAACGGCTTGGTGACGTAGTCGTCGGCGCCGAGGTCGAGCCCGGTGATGCGGTCGTTCTCCTCGCCGAGCGCGGTCAGCATGACCACGGGGACGGCCGTGGCCCGGCGCAGGCGGCGGCAGACCTCGAAGCCGTCCATGCCGGGCATCATGAGGTCGAGGACGACGAGGTCGGGGAGGGTGGCGAGGGCGCGGCGCAGGCCGGTCTCGCCGTCGGGGGCGTAGTCGACCTCGAAGCCTTCGCGGCGGAGATAGCGGGCGACGACGTCGGCCAGCGCGGGGTCGTCGTCGACGACCAGTACGCGCGGGTCGGCTTCGGAGTTCATGGGAATACCTTGACCGATCTGGGAGCGCCCCGTCTTCCTTTGGGCCGAGACTTTCGAAGACCGTAAGGTTTTCCCGGCCTCGCCCGGGCCGCCCGAAACGTACCATCGCTTCCATGCAGCGGACGCATCTCCTCGTCATGGCGAAGGCGCCAGTGCCCGGCCGGGTCAAGACCCGGCTCACCCCCGAGCTGACCCCGGCCGAGGCCGCGGAGGTGGCGGAGGCGGCGCTGGCCGACACGCTGGAGGCGGTCGCGGGGTGCGGGGCCGAGCGGCGCATCGTCGCGCTCGACGGCGAGCCGGGTCCCTGGCTGCCCGAGGGTTTCGAGGTGGTCGAGCAGGTCGGGGGCACGTTCAACGAGCGGCTGGCCGCCGCCTGGGCGGCCGCGGGCGGCCCGGGGCTCCAGATCGGCATGGACACGCCGCAGGTGACGCCGAAGCTGCTCGACGCCTGCCTCGCGGTGGTCGCGGGCGGCGGGTACGAGGCGGCGCTGGGGCTGGCCGAGGACGGCGGCTGGTGGGCCCTGGGCATGGCCGAGCCGCACCCGGACGCGTTCCGGGACGTGCCGATGAGCGAGTCCGACACCGGGCTGCTCCAGCAGAAGCAATTGCACGCCTTGGGATTGACCGTGGCGGACCTGCCGCTGCTGCGGGACCTCGACGACGCCGAGGACGCCTTGGCGATCGCGGCGCTGGCGCCCGGCACCCGCACCGCGCGGCGGGTCGGCGCGCTGCTGGGCGGCTCCGATGGCGCCGAGACGGCTGCGGTGGACGTGGTGCTGCCGGTGCTGAACGAGCGCGAGGCGCTGCCGTGGGTGCTGGAGCGGATGCCGGAGGGGTACCGGCCGATCGTGGTCGACAACGGCTCCGACGACGGCTCGGCCGCCCTGGCCGCCGAGCTCGGCGCCGAGGTGGTGCGCGAGTCGCGGCGCGGCTTCGGCTCGGCCTGCTACGCGGGGCTCGCCGCGTCGAGCGCGGCGGTGGTGGCGTTCATGGACTGCGACGCCTCGCTGGACCCCGGTGACCTGCCGAAGGTGTGCGCGCCGGTCCTGGGCGGCGAGGCCGATCTCGTGCTCGGCGCTCGGCCGCCGGAGGCGCTGGCGCCGCACAGCCGGATCGCGAACCGGTATCTGGCAGGGCGGGTGCGCCGCCACTGCGGCGTGCGCGCCACCGACATCGGGCCGATGCGGGCCGCGCGGCGCGAGGCGCTGCTGGGCCTGGGGATCACCGACCGGCGCTCGGGCTGGCCGCTGGAGATGGTGCTGCGGGCCGGGGACGCCGGGTGGCGGATCGCCGAGCTGCCGGTCCCCTACCGGCCGAGAGTGGGCAGGAGCAAGGTCACCGGCACGGTCGGCGGGACCCTCCGCGCCGTCAAGGACATGCGCGCGCAGCTGGCACGGGCCCGCCGGGCCGCACGCGAACGATGAGGAACGAGAAGGGAACACGCGATCGTGAGCGATGCGATAGTGAGCGACGAGGTGCTGAGCGAGGGGTACCAGCCGCGGGCCGACGTCGGCGTCTTCGGCGGGACCGGGTTCTACAGCCTGACCGATGAGGCGGAGACCTTCGAGGTCGAGACGCGCTGGGGCGAGCCGAGCGCGCCGGTGACCATCGCGACGGTCGAGGACGCCGAGGGCGAGGAGCCGGTGCGGGTGGCGTTCCTCCCCCGTCACGGCGTCGACCACCGCTTCCCGCCGCACCGGGTGAACTACCGGGCCAATGTTGAGGCCATGCGGCTGCTCGGGGTGCGGGCGCTGCTCTCGCCGTTCGCCGCCGGGTCGCTGCGCCCGGAGATCAGGCCGGGCGACTTCGTGGTGTGCGACCAGATCGTCGACCGCACGTGGGGGCGTCCGTCCACCTTCTACGACGAGTTCGAGGACGGGCCGGTCCACGCGCCGTTCGCCGAGCCCTACGACCGGGTGCTGCGCGGGGTGCTGCTGGAGGCGGCCGCCGAGGTCGGCGTGACCGCCCACGACGGCGGCACGGTGGTGGTCGTGGGCGGGCCGCGCTTCTCCAGCCGCGCCGAGTCCGAGTGGCACCGGGCGGCGGGCTGGCACGTGGTGAACATGACGCAGTCCCCCGAGGCGGCGCTGGCGATGGAGGCCGGGATCCCGTTCGCGGGGATCGCGCTGGTCACCGACTACGACGCGGGGCTCGAAGGGCACCCGGACGTCGAGCCGGTGACGCAGGAGGCGGTGTTCGCGGTGTTCGAGGCGAATCTGGGCAAGGTGCGGGAGCTGCTGGACGCGGCGATCCCGCGCCTGGCGTGAAGGCGCACCGCGCGGCACCGTTATCGAATCGTCACGGTGCGGGGGCTTGACGCGGCACGGAACTGTATCGGTAAAGTTTCTCTCGCCATACCGATGCCGTTCGACATGTTCTCGGTAACCCGTTCTCGGTGGCCCGAGTCGTGCGCAGCGCAGCGCGGGTCCGAGCGGCCGCGGTCCTCCCCCGGACAACCGCATCGCCCGGACCGGCGGCGGACGATGTCGACAGCGCTCTGAAAGACCACGCACTGAGAGACAACGCACTGAGAAGGGTGTACCCATGCCTCACAACGTCGTACCGGCGGTCGTCAACGTGGACCTCACCGGCCCCCGGATCAACCGGCACATCTACGGCCACTTCGCCGAGCACCTGGGCAGGTGCATATACGGCGGGTTCTACGTCGGCGAGGACTCCGACATCCCCAACGAGGGCGGCATCCGCCTCGACGTCGTGGAGGCGCTGCGGGCCCTGGACATCCCGAACCTGCGCTGGCCGGGCGGGTGCTTCGCCGACGAGTACCACTGGAAGGACGGCATCGGCCCCAAGGCCGACCGGCCGGTCATGGTCAACACGCACTGGGGCGGGGTCGAGGAGAACAACCACTTCGGCACCCACGAGTTCATGGCCCTGTGCGAGCTGCTCGGCGCCGAGCCGTACATCGCGGGCAACGTCGGCTCGGGCACCGTCCGGGAGATGAGCGAGTGGGTCGAGTACCTCACCCGCGACGGCGACTCGCCGATGGTGCGGCTGCGCAAGGCCAACGGGCGCGAGGAGCCGTGGAAGGTCAAGTACTGGGGGCTCGGGAACGAGGCGTGGGGCTGCGGGGGCAACATGACCGCCGAGCACTACGCGAACGAGGCCCGCCGCTACGCCGTCTACTCCCGCAGCTACGGCGACAACAAGCTCTACAAGATCGCCGCCGGGGCCTCGGACTTCGACTACCACTGGACCGAGACGCTCATGAAGCAGCTGGGACACCTGGGCTGCCAGCGGGCGAACAACTCGATGTACCAGGCGGTCTCGGTGCACTACTACACCATCGAGGGGACCTGGGCCGACAAGGGCGCGGCGACCGAGTTCGACACCGACCAGTACTACACCACGATGCGCAAGGCCGCCCGCGTCGACGAGCTGCTCACCGGGCACGCCAACGTCATGGACTGCTACGACCCGACCGGGGAGATCGGCATCGTCCTCGACGAGTGGGGCACGTGGTGGAACGTCGAGCCGGGCACCAACCCCGGGTTCCTGTACCAGCAGAACACCATGCGCGACGCCCTGGTGGCGAGCCTCCACTTCGACGTGTTCCACCGGCACGCCGACCGGCTCGTCATGGCGAACATCGCGCAGACAGTCAACGTGCTGCAGGCGATGATCCTGACCGACCCCGACTCGAAGGCCCTGGTGCTCACCCCGACCTACCACGTGTTCGCGATGAACAAGGGCCACCAGGACGCCGACAGCCTGCGCGTCGACCTCCCCGAGGGCGCGCCTGGACGGGACGTCGACGGCGAGGAGCTGCGGACGGTGTCGGTCTCGGCCTCCCGCAAGGACGGCCGGGTCCTGTTCTCGCTGTCGAACCTCGACGCCGAGGCCGCCGTCGAGGTCGAGCTGGACCTGCGCGGCGGAGCGGTCGGCGAGACCGCCTCGCGGATCCTGACCGCCGAGGCGCTCGGGGCGCACAACACGCCCGAGACGCCCGAGGCCGTCGCGCCGCGCGAGCACGAGGGCGTGACGCGGACCGAGCGCGGCCTGCGCGTCCACCTGCCCGCGCACTCCTTCGTCACCGTCGAGGCGCCGCTGGCGTGAACGAAGGCGAGGGGCGGACGCCCGCCCCTCGCCGAATGGTCCTAATCGGAGCTGAACGCCGAGTCGAAGGACGACTCGGGCCGGTCGAAGGCGAGGTCGCGGACGAAGCCGACCGCTTCGGCCGCGCCGCGAAGCCGGTCCATCCCGGCGTCCTCCCATTCGATCGAGATCGGTCCGGCGTAGCCGATCGCGTTCAGCACCCGGAAGCAGTCCTCCCACGGCACGTCGCCGTGCCCGGTGGAGACGAAGTCCCAGCCGCGCCGCGGATCGCCCCACGGCAGGTGCGAGGACAGGCGGCCGTTGCGCCCGTCGAGGCGGCGCCGCGTGTCCTTGCAGTCGACGTGGTAGATGCGGTCGCGGAAGTCCCACAGGAACGCCGCGGGGTCGATGTCCTGCCACACCATGTGGCTGGGGTCCCAGTTCAGGCCGAACGCGGTGCGGTGGCCGACCGCTTCGAGCGCCCGGTGGGTCGACCAGTAGTCGTAGGCGATCTCGGAGGGGTGGACCTCGTGGGCGAAGCGCACGCCGACCTCGTCGAAGACGTCCAGGATCGGGTTCCAGCGCTCGGCGAAGTCGTCGTAGCCGGCCTCGATGGTCTCCTCGTCGACCGGCGGGAACATGGCGACGTACTTCCAGACCGCCGAGCCGGTGAAGCCGATGACGGTGTCGACGCCGAGCTTCGCGGCGGCCCGGGCGGTCGTCTTGATCTCCTCGGCGGCGCGCCGGCGGACGCCTTCGGGATCGCCGTCGCCCCACACGTGGGCGGGCAGGATCGCCCGGTGGCGCTGGTCGATCGGGTCGTCGCAGACGGCCTGGCCGACGAGGTGGTTGGAGATGGCCCACAGGCCGAGGCCGTGCGATTCGAGGACGGCCTTGCGCTCGGCGACGTACTCGTCGTCGGTGGCGGCGCGGCGGACGTCGAGGTGGTCGCCCCAGCAGGCGATCTCGAGGCCGTCGTAGCCCCAGCCGGAGGCCAGGCGGCACAGCTCATCGAACGGCAGGTCCGCCCACTGGCCGGTGAACAACGTGATGGGTCTAGGCATCGGTGAGGCTCCTCAGATGTCTCAGTCCGTCGGTGGCGATGGCGTCCTGCGTGGGCGCCAGCGGCCGCCAAACGGACGCGGCGGTGGCGATGGTCGCATTGTGCGCGGTGAACGACTCGATGACAAGCGGTCCGGCGTATCCGGCCGCATCGAGTGCGCTCAGGATCGCGGACCAGTCGATGTGGTCGTTCCCGGGCGCGCCGCGGTCGTTCGCGCTCACCTGGACGTGGCCGATGCGCCCCGCGGCGCGCCCGATCGCGGCCGCGAGGTCGGTCTCCTCGATGTTCATGTGGTAGACATCCAGGGCCAGCGCGCACCCGGCCAGGCCGTCCAGGGCTTCGAGGGCCTGGTCGACGGTGTTGATCAGGCTCGTCTCGTAGCGGTTGAGCGGTTCGACGGCGACGGTGACGCCGCGTTCGGCCGCGTAGTCGGCCACGGGCGCGAGGTGCTCGCGCAGTTCGCGGTAGGCCGCCGCCCGGTCGTCGACGCGCCAGGTGCGGCCGACCGAGGCGTAGGCCGGTCCGGCGATGACCGGCGAGCCGACGGCCGCCGCGGCGTCGACGACGCCGCGCAGGTAGTCCTGCGTGGCCGCGACGACGTCATCGGCGGCGGCGACGAGTTCGCGTCCGGGGCCCATGACGAGGACGACGGTGGCCTCCAGGCCGAGCTCGCCGAGCAGCTCGGCGGCCCGGCCCGGATCCCAATCGCCGAGGTCCTCCACGGGCAGTTCGATCGTGTCGAAGCCCCATCCGCGGATCCTCGGAGCGAGCCGGGCCAGGGCCTCGTCGTCGAGCGGCGAGGCCCAGACCCACGTGTTGACGCCGATGGCGCGGCTCAACGGTCCCGCCAGGCGTCGGGGAAGCCCGGCAGGTCCTCGCCGCCGAACTTGGCGTAGTGCAGCGAGGGCATGTCGGCGTTGCGTTCGAGGTAGTCGTCGAGTTCGGCCTCGGTGATCGGCTCCTGCGGCAGGACCCACTCGGCGGGGACCTGCTCGCCGTTCAGGATCATCGTGGCGGCCAGGACGGGCGTGCGCCACTGGAAGTTGGAGTAGACCGGGGCGAGCGCGGTCATGCCGGTCTCCTTCCACTTGCGCATGAACGACAGCTCGTCCTCGCCGGTCATGACCGGGTAGGGCTTGCCGGCGTCCTCGAAGGCCTCGATGGCGGCCACGGCGCCGTCGCCCGCGTCCATCCAGATGCCGTCGACGTCGCCGCGCTGGAGGTACTGGGTGACGATGTTCTTGATCTCGGCGGCGTCGCCGCCGGTGAACTCGTCGCCGAGGATCTCCAGTTCGGAGTCGCCGAAGATCTCCTGGGCGGCGGCCCAGCGGTGTTCGAGGACGTCGACGCCGGGCAGGATGCGCAGCGCGAGCACCTTCGAGCCCGGTTCGAGGTTGTCGACGAGGAACTCGGCGGCGTCGGCGCCGAAGGCGTAGCCGCCGATCGGGTGGATGAAGGTGACGGCGCAGTCGGTGTTGACGCCGCGGTCGAAGACGACCACCGGGATGCCCGAGGCGCACGCGGCCTCGACGGCGGGGGTCAGGGTCGCGGTCGTCGACGGGGAGATGATGAGCGCGTCGCACTCGCCGGAGTCGATGAACGCCTGGATGTCGGAGATCTGCTGCTCGTCGTCGTCGGCGGCGTCGGAGTGGCGGAACTCGCCGATCTCGCCGGCGTCCTGGAGGACCTTGACCTGCTGCTGCATGGTGATCCAGCCGGTGACGCGCCACGGGTTGGAGACCGAGGCGTTCGAGAAGCAGACGGTGGCGTCGCCGCCTTCGCGCGCGAACTCGGCCGTGTCGATCCATTCGGGCTCGATGGCCTGGAGCCAGGGCGTGGCAGGGTCGCCCTCGGGTTCGATGTCGCGCTGGGCGAGCTGCTCCTCGTAGTCGGCCTGGACGAACCAGTCGCCCTCGGCGGCGTCGGTGGCCTCGTCGGTGGTCTCGGGTTCTTGGATCTCGTCGGTGGTGCAGCCGACGGTCAGCAGCAGCCCTGCGGCTGCGGCCGACGCGAGGGCCAGGCGGGTGGTCTGCATGGTGCGGAACCTTCTTCTCATGAGGGATCGGCGTTCACGGTTGCGGTTGCTGCGACGGGCCGGCGGGTCCTGCGCCAGGCGGCGTAGGCGACGGCGGCGATGATGATGGCGCCCTGCACAGAGGGCCGGATCGATGCGGGTAGGAACATCTGGTTGAACAGGGTGAACAGGGCTTCGAGGGTGAGGGCTCCGGCCATCGCCGCGACGACCGAGCCGCGGCCGCCGCCGAGGACGACGCCGCCGAGGACGACCGCGGTGATGACGGTGAACTCCATGCCCTCGCCCACTTGGGCGCTGACTCCGGCGTAGCCGCCGATGAGGAGGCCCGCGACGGTCGCCGACAGTCCCGAGAAGACGAACGCGACCGTGCGGACGGTGCCGGTGCGGGCGCCGGAGAGCTCGGCGGCGAGGTCGTTGTCGCCGGTGGCGACGAGGATGCGGCCGAAGCGGGTGCGCATGAGCCAGATCGCGGCGGCCCCGGCACCGAGCATGATGAGCACCGCCCAGGGGATCTCGCCGATCAGCGGCACCCCTTCGATGCCGCGGCGTCCCGGGCCGCGGAAGGCCTCGGACAGGCTGCCGGTGGGCGCGCCGCCGGTCCACAGCCGGATGGCGCCGTAGAGCACGAGCATCATGCCGAGGGTGGTGATGAACGACTGGACCTTCAGGGCGGTGGTGATGAGTCCGTTGACCAGGCCGACGCCGAGCCCGAACAGGAGCATGACGCCGAGGACGGGGAGGGTCCGGGACTCCTCGCCGTCGATGAGCTTGGCGGCGATGACGACCTGGGCGCCGACGAGGGCGCCGACCGAGAGGTCGAAGTTGCCCGAGACGATGACGAAGTACTGCCCGGCGGCGAGGATCACCAGCGGCGCGGCCTGCTTGAGGAAGGCCATCAGCGAGGGCCACTCGAAGAAGCCGGGGTTGATGAAGGCGACGGCGATGAAGATGGCCGCCAGCAGGGCGAAGACGGTGCCGGTGCCGCCGCCGATCAGGGCGGCCGAGGCGGTGCGGAGGTGTCGCATCACGGCCTCCCCGTGCCCGCGCCGGTGGTAGCAGCGTCGAAGCGCGGTCTTCGGGCGGTGCGGCCGAGCTGGCGGCGGGCGTAGATGGCGACGGCGGCGATGATGATCGCGCCGCGCAGGACGTCCTTGGCGAACGGGTTGATCTGCATGACGTTGAAGACGGTGTCGAGGACGGCCAGGATCAGGACTCCGGCGACGGTCCCGGCGATGCCGCCCCTGCCGCCGAGGAGCAGGGTGCCGCCGAGGACGACCGCGGCGATGGCGTCCAGTTCGTACAGGTTGGTGTAGGACTCGGCCGAGCCGGTGCCGAAGCGGGCGGCCAGGAGGAGCCCGGCGGTCCCGGCGGCCATGCCGCACAGGACGTGGGCGGCCATGAGCACCCGCTTGGTGCGCACGCCGGACATGCGGGCGATGTCGATGTCCCCGCCGACGGCGTACATGTGGTGGCCGGTGCGCGTCGAGCGCAGGAACCAGATCCCGGCGGCGGCGAGGGCGAGCATCACGATCGTCGAGATCGGGAGGAACGCGACGCGGGTGTAGCCGAACTGCTGGAACAGGGCGGGCACGTCGCCGGCCGGTCCCTTGTACCGGGTGTCGAGGTAGCCCTTGATGATCAGGCCGACCCCGAGGGTGGCGATGAAGGGGTTCACGCCGAGGAAGGCGACGACCGCGCCGCCCGCGGCGCCGATGAGGCCGGAGACGAGCAGGGCGGCGGCGACGCCGAGGACGATGCGGCCCGGGTCGCCGTCCATGGTGGTGGCCGCGACGAGGCTGGACAGGGCGGCGGTGTAGCCGACCGACAGGTCCAGGGAGCGGCACAGGATGACCAGGGTCATGCCGATGGCGAGGAACCCGGTCAGGCTCGTGCGGGTGAACATGTCCACGAGGTTGGCCGTGGAGAACAGGTTGCCGCCGTCCATGGCTACCGCGGCGCCACCGACGGCGACGACTCCGGCGAGGGCGAGGTAGATGAGGGCGGTGGTGTCGAGTCGGCGCGGGCTCATGCCGGGCTCCGTCCGGTGGCGTAGGCCATCACCTGCTGCTCGGTGGCCCCGGCGGGGAGCTCGCCGGCGATGCGGCCGTCGTGGAGGACGACGATGCGGTCGGCCAGGCCGATGACCTCGATGAGCTCGGAGGTGATGAGCAGGACGGCCAGGCCCTCGGCGGCGAGGGAGCGGATGGCCGAGTACAGCTTGTGCTTGGCGCCGACGTCGATGCCGCGGGTGGGCTCGTCGAGGACGATGACGCCCGGCTCGGCGGCGAGCCATTTGGCGACGACGACCTTCTGCTGGTTGCCGCCGGAGAGGTACTGGACCTCCTGGTCTCCGCCTTGGGACACGAGGTCGAGGCCGGAGAGGACGCCGTCGATGCGGGCGAGCCGCTCGCGGGAGTGGACGCGGGCGTTGGCATCGAGGACCATGCGCGCGTTGGCCTTCACGGACTGGTTCAGGGCCAGGCCCTGGGCCTTGCGGTCCTCGGTGACCAGGGCGAGCCCGGCGGCGATGGCCTTGCGGGGCCCGGTGATCCGCTTCGGAGCGCCGTCGACGGCGACGGTGCCGCGGGTGAACGGTGTGATGCCGAAGACCGCCTCGGCGACCTCGGTGCGGCCCGAGCCCTGGAGCCCGGCGAGGCCGACGATCTCCCCTGCGCGGACTTCGAGGTCGATGCCGTCGACATGGGCGTTGCCGCCGCCTTCGACGCGCAGGCGGACCTCGCCGGTCTCGGTGCCGGGCAGCGGTTCGGGGAAGACCGCCTCGATGCGGCGGCCGACCATCGCGGTGACCAGTTCGTCGGGGGTGATGTCGGGGGTGTCGACGGTGGCGACGCGCTCGCCGTCCTTGAGGACGGTGATGCGGTCGCACAGGTCGAAGATCTCGCGGAGCCGGTGGGAGACGTACAGGACCGACACGCCCTTGTCCCGCAGGCGCTCGACGAGCCGGTAGAGCAGTTCGACCTCGGCGTCGGCGAGGGCGGCGGTGGGCTCGTCCATGCAGATGAGGTCCGCGCCCTGGGACATGGCTCTCGCGATCTCGACGATCTGCCGGCGCGGGACCGAGAGGGTCCCCGCCTTCGCGGCGGGGGCGAGGTCGTCGACGCCGAGGTCGGCCAGGAGCTCGGCGGTGCGCTCGGCCATGGCGCGCCGGTCGATCAGGCCGCGGCGCCTCGGCTCGCGTCCGAGGTGGAGGTTCTCGGCGACGCTGAGCTCGGGCAGGAGGTTGAACTCCTGGAAGACGGTGGCGATCCCGGCGTGCTGGGCCTGGAGGGGATGGGTGAAGGAGACGGCGCGGCCGTGCAGCTCGATGGTGCCGGCGTCGGCGGTGTGGACGCCGGCGAGGATCTTCATGAGCGTGGACTTGCCGGCGCCGTTCTCCCCCACCAGGGCGTGGACCTCTCCCGGCTCTATGTCGAGGTCCACTGAGCGGAGTACGGGGACGCCGAGGAAGGCTTTGTCGATGCCGCGCATGGCGAGCACCGGGGACGGGCTCATGCGGGCACCTCCACCCAGTCTCGGCGGTGCGCGGAGGCGGCGACGGCCTCGGCGATGCGGGCGGCCCGCAGGCCGTCGGCGAAGACGGGGAGCCCGTCGGGGGCCGGGTCGCCGGTGACAGTGCCCGCGATGGCGGCGCGGGTGTCGGCGATGAAGTCGTTGAAGCAGTCCTGGTAGCCCTGGGCGTGGCCGGCGGGGACGCGGGCGAGGCGGGCGGCGTCGGGGCTGAGCGTCTCGGGGTCGCGGACGAGGACGGCGCTGGCGTCGCGGCCGCCGAACCAGAGCGTCTCGGGCTGCTCCTGGTCGAAGGCGACGGTGGCGTCCGAGCCGGAGACTTCGAGGTAGAGCCGGTTCTTGCGGCCCGCCGAGACCTGGCTGACCACGGTGGAGCCGATCATGCCGCCGCTGGTGGCGAACTGGAGGGTGACGATGTCCTCGGTGGCGACCTCGCGGCCGCCGCGGGTCTCGTTGGCCTTGGCGAGCTGGGCCGAGACGGCGCGGATGCGGTCGCCGGTGACGAATTCGAGCAGGTCGCACCAGTGGGAGCCGATGTCGCCGAAGGCCCGCAGGGCCCCGCCCTTGTCGGCGTCGACGCGCCAGTTGTCGTCCTCGGGCCGCAGGAGCCAGTCCTGGAGGTAGGAGCCGTGGGCGAGGGTGAGGCGGCCGACCTCGCCCGCGGCGACGCGGGCGCGGGCCTCGCGGACCATCGGGTGGAAGCGGTAGACGAACGGCACCGCGGCGACCACGCCGGCCTCGCGGGCGGCGTCGGTCATGGCCTGGGCGGTGGCGGCGTCGGTGGCCAGCGGCTTCTCGCACACCACGTGCCTGCCCGCCTCGATGGCGGCCAGGGCGAGGGGGGCGTGCAGGTGGTTGGGGGTGCAGATGTGGACGACGTCGGCGGCGGCGATGAGCTCGTCGACGTCGTCGAAGACCTCGGCGGCCCGGAGCGAGTCGGCGGCCTCGCGGGCCCGCTCGGGACTCGACCCGGCGATGCCCGCCACCTGGCCGCCCGCGACGGCGATGGCGTGGGAGTGGACCCGTCCCATGAAGCCGGTGCCGATGATCGCGGCCCGGTAGGTCGTCGGCCTGCTGATTGTGACTGGAGCCATAGGGTGAGCCTAGGACCGACTTATGACATCGGTCAAGCAAAAGTTGTGCGTCGTTACATAATAGTGACGTTCTTTCTCAGGTTCACTCGGTGTGATTCACTAGTGCTGTGACAGATGATTCGCCCGCACCGCGCCGACCGGCCGCTTCGACCCCGACCGGAGCGGGCACGCTGCTCCGGTTGCTGCGCGACGGCACGCCCCGGACCCGCTCCGAGCTGTCCTCGCTCACCGGCCTCGCGCGGTCCACCGTCACCGGGCGGATCGACGCCCTGCTGTCCGCGGGCCTCATCGCCCCTTCGGGGGAGACCGCCTCCACCGGCGGCAGGCCCCCGGCCACCTTCGCGTTCAACCCCGGCGCCCGCCTCACCCTCGGCGCCGACCTCGGCGCCACCCACGCCAGGCTCGCCGTCACCGACCTCGCCGGAGCGGTCCTGGCCCAGGCCAACGCCGACCTCGACATCGCACTCGGGCCCGAGGCCGTGCTGGACTGGGTGATCGACCGCGGGCACAAGCTCCTGGAGGAGGTCGGGCGGCCCGCCGAAGACCTGCTCGGCATCGGCATCGGCCTGCCGGGCCCGGTCGAGCACTCCACCGGGCGCGCGGTCAACCCGCCGATCATGCCCGGCTGGGACGGCTTCGACGTCCCCGACTACGTCATGCGCCGTATCGCCGTCCCGGTGCTGGTGGACAACGACGTCAACATCATGGCGCTCGGCGAGCACTTCGCCGCCTGGCCCGACTCGGAGCACCTGCTGTTCATCAAGGCCGCCACCGGCATCGGCTGCGGCATCATCGCCGGGGGCCGGGTCTACCGGGGCGCGCAGGGCGCGGCCGGGGACATGGGGCACATCAAGGTCTCCGGCGCGGACGAAGCGCACTGCCGCTGCGGGAACACCGGCTGCCTCGAGGCCGTGGCCTCGGGCGCGGCCATCGCCGCGAAGCTCACCGAGCAGGGCGTCAAGGCGAGCGGCTCGCTCGACGTCGTCGAGCTCGCCCGCTCCGGCTCGGTCCCGGCGCTGCGGCTCATCAGGCAGGCCGGGCGCGACATCGGCGAGGTCCTGGCCGGGGCCGTCAACTTCTTCAACCCGTCCATCATCGTCATCGGCGGCTCCCTCGCTCTGGCGGGCGACCACCTCATCGCCGGGGTGCGGGAGGTCATCTACCAGCGGTCGCTCCCGCTGGCCACCAGGCACCTGCGGATCGCCGCCGCGCGCACCGGCGAGACCAGCGGCGCGATCGGGGCGGGCGTCATGGTCATCGAGCACGCCCTGGACCCCGACCGCGTCGACGCGCTGCTGCGCTGAGCCCCGGCTCGGTTCAGCGCCGCAGCAGGGCGGACGGGCGCTGCCAGGCGTGCTCGCCCAGCAGCGACATCGCCGCCGGGAGCAGGACGCCGCGCACGACCGTGGCGTCGATGAGGATCGCCAGCGCCATGCCCAGGCCGAGCATCTTGTACTCCACGGCCGAGAGGGTCACGAACACCGAGAACACGCCGGTCATGATGAGCGCGGCGCTGCTGACCACCCCGGCGCTCGCGCCGACGCCGCCGACGATCGCCCGGCGCGGCGGCTCCCCCGCGAGGTGCCGCTCGCGGATGCGGCTGAGGACGAAGATGTGGTAGTCCATGCTCAGTCCGAACAGGATCACGAACATGAACAGCGGAATCCAGCTGACCACGCCCCCGTACGAGGTGAAGCCCAGCAGCGACTCCAGGTGGCCGTCCTGGAACACCCACACCAGGACGCCGCAGGCCGCGCCGATCGACAGCAGGTTGAGCACGATCGACACCAGCGGGATCGTCCACGAGCGGAACGCCACGGCGAGCAGGAGGAACGCCAGGACCAGGATGAAGGCGATCACGAGCGGCGCGCGGGCGCCGACCTGCTCGGCGAAGTCGTGCGGCAGCGCGGTCTTGCCGGTGACGGCGACCTCGGCGCCGTCCACCGCCCCGACGGTGGCCGGGATCGCCTCCGAGCGGAGGTAGTCGAGCGCGGCCTCGGCCTCGGGGTCGGTGATCGCACCGTCCAGCGGCACGCGGACCACCACGGCGCCGCCGTCCTCGACGGCCGTGATCGGCTCCAGCAGCGGGCCGTCGCCGTCCGCGAGATCGTGGAGGCCCTCGATCGCGGCCTCCACCGCGGCCCGGTCGAGCGCGGCGTCGCCCGATGGCGCGACGACGACCCGCGCGGCGGTGGCCGAGCCGGGGAACGCCTCCTGCATCGCCGAGGCGGCGTCCACCGCCGCGGAGGCGCCGGGCGGCAGGCTCGCGGTGACGGCGGCGTCCTGGAGGCGGATGCCGATCACCGGCGTGGCGGCGACGAGGAGCACCAGCGCGGTGAGACCGCCGGTGAGCAGCGGATTGTCCGCGACGGCACCCGCCAGGCGGGACCAGACGCGGGAGGGCCGGGCCGCGATGCGGCGCTTCCCGAGCCAGGGGATCCGGGCGGTGTCGACGCGGCGCCCGAGGGCGGACAGGAGCGCCGGGAGCACGGTCACCGAGCCGAGCACGGCCAGGCCGACCACGAGCATAGTGCCGATCGTAAGTCCTTTGAGGACGTCGATGCCGATGAAGAGGAGGCCGACCATGCAGACGATGACCGTCAGGCCCGAGGCGACGATGGCGTGCCCGGAGGTGCGGGCGGCCGTGCGGAGCGCCTCCTCGGCCTCGCGCCCGGCGGCGCGCTCCTCGCGGACGCGGCGCAGGTAGAACAGCGAGTAGTCGATGCCGACGGCCATGCCGATGATGAGCACGATCGCCGAGGCGGCGCTGTTGAACGGCACCCAGTGGCCGAGCAGGGCGATCAGGCCGAAGGCGCCCGCGACACTGGTGGCGGCGAGCAGCAGCGGCAGCCCGGCGGCGACGAGCGAGCCGAAGACCGCCAGCAGGATGAGGATCGTGACCGGCAGCGACGTGGTCTCGGCGCGCCGCATGTCGTCTTGGATGCCCTCGTCGACCGCGCCGGAGAGGCTGCTGTCGCCCGCCTGGAGGAGCTCGACGCCCGGGTGGCGGTCCTGGACGGCGGCGACGGCGTCGAGCACCGTCTCGTAGTGAGCGCCGTATGCCTCGTCTGGGCCCAGGATCTCGAAGGTGACCAGGCCGGAGGCGCCGTCGGCAGCGATCCAGCGGTCGCCGTCCTCGCTCAGCGGGGAGCCGATCCCGGACACCGCCTCGGGCGCGGCCTCGAGCGCGGCGACGAGGTCCGCGGCGGCGCCGGTCAGCTCGGGGTCCTCGGTGAACGGCCCGGCGCCGTCGGCGCGAACGAGGACGTTCTCGCGGACGGCGTAACCGTCGCCCGCGGCGTCGAGCATCCGCTCGGCGACCCCCGCCTCACCGGGATCGACGGCACGGGCCCCGTCGCCGAGCGGCAGCGCGCCCGACAGGACGGCGAGCGCCACCAGGGCGAGCCAGCCGGTGACGGCCAGCGCCCGGTGCCTGGCCGACCAGTCGGCGACGGCGGCGACCACGCCCGGTCTGGCTCGCGGCGGGCCTTCCCGATCGACGGGAGGGCGGGGGTCCAGTTCGCTTTCGTGCAGCACGATCTGCTTTCCTGTTCTCGTGGGGGCCGTTCCTGCGGAACTCGCCTGCGGCGAGGTGGTCCGTCTCCCTTGCCCGGGCCGTCGAGTTGCCGCTCGGCGGTCCGGGATCGTCTCCAGGGGTGTGTCGGTCGCTCGGCGCTATTCCACGACCCTGAGCATGTCCTCGATCGTTTCGCCCTTGGTCTTGATCTGGGCGAGTTCGCCCTTGATCTCCTCCAGCTGCCGCTCGAGGTGCTCGCGGCCGGCGACGGCGGACTCGGCGAGTCTCTTGTACTCGTCCTCGCGCGCGAGCTTCGCCTTCGCGCGCACGGTGATCGCGAACTGCCAAATGATCGAGAGCACCACCGAGATGACCAGGACGAACAGTCCTATGGCGCCTATGATCTCCGCCCATGCGTGCTCACTCATCAAAATGGTCCCTTCTAGACGGTCAAAGTGGCGGAGGCGCGTTCGACGCGCTCCGGGGTCAGGTGCACCGAGAACGGCACCACTTCGTAGAAGTTCATGGCCTTGCCGTCGTCGGACACCTCGAGTTGCGAGGTGACCAGGCCGGCCGCTTCGAGCTTCTTGAGGTGGACCTGGAGCAGTGCTCGGCTGATGCCCAGGTCGCGCGCCAGTTGGCTCACGTAGTTGCGGCCGCCCGCCAGCGCGGCGACGACCCTCATGCGGTGGGGGCTGGCGAGGGTCGCCAGCATCGCGACCAGGTCGTCGCCGGTCGGCGCGTCATCGTCCATTCCAACCTCCTGCCAAATAATGTTAGCAGGTGCCTCTGGCGATTTGCACGGGAGGCGGGATCGGGGGTGCCGTTAGGATGCACCGGTGGACGCAGAATGCACCGAGACCATGACCATGATCGCCATGGCGACCGCGCGGCTCATCGCCGACGTCGCGGGGATGTCCGACGGAGAGCTGCGGGCGCCCTCGCAGCTCGAGGGGTGGACGAGGGACCGCGTCGCCACCCACGTCGCGCGCTCGGGCGACGCGATGTGCGCGATGCTCGCATGGGCGCGGACCGGCGAGGGCGTGCCGGGCTATGCGAGCGCCGAGGAGCGCGAGGCCGGGATCGAGGCCGGGGCCGGGCGCTCGGCAGCGGAACTGGCCGCCGACCTCGCCGGCTCCGCCGCCAGGTTCACCGCCGAGGTCGAGGAGATGACCGATGACGCCTGGGACGCGGTGATCGAGACTTCCACGGGCGCGACGATCCCCGCGCGCGAGATCCCGGCCCGCCGCCTGGTCGAGGTCGAGCTGCACCACACCGACCTCGGCATGGGGTACCGCCCCGCGGACTGGACGCCGGGCTTCGCCGAGATGGAGCTCGGCGAGCCGATGCGCACGTGGAGGGCCGACCGCGCGGACCGGTGAACGGCCGCGGCCCGCCCTCCGAAGAGGACGGGCCGGTGTCGTCGCGGGTGTTCCGATCGTTGCGGGGGTCGCCGCAGAGGATTACACCGTTCTCGACATATCCTGGCTTATCGCCTGAGGGATCGCCCCGCTCAGCGGCCCCGGGTGAGGAGGCGGCGGGTCTCTGCGCGGCGGCCCCAGGCGATGAAGACGAAGAACACGAGCAGGATCAGGGGCGTGGCGACGGGGAAGTAGCCGTCCACGATGAACGCGTTGGTGTAGGCGGCGCCGATCATCAGCAGGGCGAGGCCGATCGCGGCCAGGCCCGAGAGGCGCGGGATCACCAGGCCGACGCCGCCGGCGAGTTCGAGGAGGCCGACGAAGATCCGGAACCAGTCGCCGGCGCCGATGAGGTCGAAGCCCTCGACGGCGTCGGACTGGCCGAGCAGCTTCGGCGCCGCCGAGGCGAAGACGAAGAAGGCGCCGAGGAATCCTTGCAGCACCCACAGGACGATGTTCAGGGCGCGTCCGGGCTTCGCGACGGCAGTGGCGGTGCTTTCAGTGGTCATGACGGGTCGTTCCTTCCAGGAGCGGGGTATGGAATGTCGGTACCCGTAATGACGAGGCCGCGCCCCGGAATTCATCGCTCCCGCGGAACGATCGGCGAAATCCTAGTGGGAGTCGCCCGGCCCCACGCCGGAGCTCCTGCCCACGGCCAGGTCCGACAGGCGCCGCAGCGACTCGCGGTTCCGCGGGGCCAGCAGGCGCGCCTGGAACTCGGCGGGGGCCAGGCCGATCGGCCCGCGCACCGCCCGCTCGATCATCCCGATCCTGGTCTCCTCCTCGCCGAGGGCCTCCAGTTCGAGGCGGACGCGTGCCGCCCCGATGGGCCAGAGCCTGGCGTCGAGCACGAGCAGGCGGGGCCGCTCCTCCACGACCACCTCGGTGACGTCGTCGAGGTGCAGCGGCCAGGGCCCGACGCTGTGGTGGATCATCGTGCCCGGCGCGGGCCAGTCGCGGTCGACGGCGCGCACGTGCGAGGCGCCGACCACCCAGTTCGGATAGTTCCAGCCGTCGGCGAGGATCGCGAAGACGTCCTCCCGCGACGCCGGGATGTCCACGGTGACGTCGGGTTCGCTTCGGTCGCTCATCTCGCGCCCTCCTTGCCGTACAGCATCCGGTTGCACGCGCCGACGGCGGCGCGGTAGGGGCCGCCCGCGCGGCCGTTCCGGGCGAGCGCGGCCCGGGCGGCGTTCGCGCCCGGCCCGCCGTGGACGGCGCCGCCCGGATGCGCCGACGCTCCGGCCAGGTACAGCCGGTCGAGCACCGTGTCGGCCCTGCCGGTGCCGGGTACGGGGCGGAACACGAGCTGCTGGTGGACCGCCGCCGAGCCGCCGTTGATCGCGCCGCCGACCAGGTTCGGGTCCATCCGCTCGAGGTCGCGGGGGCCCACGACGGCCCGCTCGCGCACGAGGCCGGTGAAGCCGGGCGCGTGCCGCTCGATCATCTGCTCCATGCGGTCGGCCAGGCGGCGGCTGTCGTCGCCGGTCCAGTCCGTCCCCTGCGGCAGGCGGGTGTAGGCCCACGCGGCCTCGGTGCCCTCGGGCGAGCGGGTCGGGTCGGCGGTGCTCATCTGGCCCATGAGCAGGAGCGGGTCCTCCGGTGTCCGGCCGCTGGCCATCGCGGTGACGTCCTCGGACAGGCCGTCGACGTCGGCGCCGATGTGGACGGTTCCGGCCCGGGCCGCCTCGGGGACCTGCCACGGGATCGGGGCGTCGAGCGCCCAGTCGACCTTGACCGTCGACTGGTCCCATTCGAAGGCGTCCAGGTCGTCGACGAGCCGCCGCGGCAGGTGGGCGGCGCCGATGAGGTCGAGGTACAGCGCGGGCGCGGACACGTCGGCGAGCACGGCCCGGCGGGCGCGGACCGGCTCGCCGTCGGCGTCGCGGACGCCCACGGCCCGGCCGCGCGCGTGCAGGACCTTCGCGACCGGCCTGCGGCACTCGATCCTGCCGCCGCGGGACTCCAACCGGGACACCAGCGCGTCGGTGAGGCTGCCCGCCCCGCCCTCGGGGACGGGGAAGCCGAGGTCCTGGCCGATCATGCACAGCAGCCAGCCGAAGCATCCGCTGCCGGCCTGGTCGGGGCCGAGGCCGCTGTGCATCGCGTTGCTCGCCAGCAGCGCCCGGGCCCCTTCGCCCGCGAACCGCTCCGCGCCCAGGCGGCGGGAGGGCAGCGTCAGCATCCTCACCAGGCGCAGCGCCTCGCCGGCGCCGAGCGTGCGCAGCAGCCGCGAGGCGGCCCTGACAGGCGGGAAGGGGCGCAGCAGCAGGTCCATGAAGGGCTTGCTGATGCGCCGCCAGCGCTCGTACTCGTCCCGCCAGGCCTCGGCGTCGCCCGGCGCGAAGGCGGCGAGCGAGGCCGCGGTGGTCTCGAGGTCGGACGAGAGCAGGGCGGCCCGGCCGTCGGGCAGGACGTGCGCGAGCACCTCGGGCGCGCGCCGCCACCGCAGCCCCCACTGCTCCAGTTCGAGCTCGGCGATCACCGGCGACGCGGCCGCCAGCGGGTAGAACGCGCTGCACAGGTCGTTGCGGAAACCCGGTGCGGTGGTCTCCTCGGTGCGCACCGCGCCGCCGGGGCGGCCGGCGGCCTCCAGGACGGCCACCTCCCAACCCGCGTCGGCCAGGATGTTGGCGGCGACGAGCCCGTTCGGCCCGGCGCCGATCACCACCGCGTCCACCGTCTCGACGCCCGCCCCCGCACCGGGATCGGCGGGCACGGCACTCCCCCGCTGTGTCACGGCGTTCGATTTCCCTGCCGGGCCGCTCGCAAACCCCGTCGGCGCCGCCCGGGGTACCGGCGCGCGTCGCTGGGTATCCGTTTTCGCATGTATGCGCGAGCCGTCATGTATGCACGAATCGGCTGGTACGCCGTCCTCGACGACGTCGAGCGAGCGAGGCGGTTCCTGCACGGTCTGGGCCGAAGCGGCAGCGGCGCCCGCGAGACCGCGAAGCAGGCGCTGAAGGCGGGGCTGGCCGCGGCCGTGGCGTGGGTGCTCGCCGTGTACGTGCTGCATCTGCCGCTGCCGTACGTGGCGCCGTGGACGGCCATGATCATGGTGCGGACCACCGTGTACTGGTCGGTGCTGTCGGCGGGCCGGCAGGTAGCGGCCGTGGTTCTCGGCGTCGTCATGGCGTACCTGGCGGGGGCCGCCCTGCCGACCACGGAGCTCGCGCTGGCCGTCCTGGTGCCGGTCGCATTCCTGATGAGCCGCTGGGACCGGCTCGGCGACCAGGGCATATACGTGCCGTTCACGGCACTGTTCATGGTCACGATCGGGAACCTGGGCGGTGCCTACGTCCTGTCGCGCCTCGGGGAGGCGGCGCTCGGAGTGGCCGTCGGCACCGCGGTCAACCTGCTGATCTTCCCCCCGGTGCGGGTCAGGACCGTCGGCGACGCGGACATGAGTGCCGGCGGCGACATCGGGCAGCTGCTGCGCGACATGGCCGCGGGGATCCGCGACGAGTGGGACGCCGACGACACGAGCGACTGGGTCGACCGCGCCGACCGGCTCGACGACCGCATCTGGGACGTCAGGCAGAAGCTGCGCCGCGGGCGGGAGAGCCTGCGCCTCAACCCCCGGCGGCCGCTGGGGCGGTACAAGAGGGCCGTGGACCGCTACCGGGCCGCGACCGACCTGATGGGCCGCAGCACCGACGCCATCCAGTCCATCGCGGACTCGCTGGACCAGGTCAGCCACGACGACACCCCCTATCGGAAGCTCGATCCCGAGTTCAGCGAGCAGTACGCGAAGGTGCTCGACGCGGCGGCGGACGCGCTCGACGAGCGGCTCGACCGGCTGGTCTCCGACGACCCCGACGCACCGGACGACGATCCGGCCACGGCCGTCCCTTCGAAGGCCCTGGACGTCCTGGAGGGAAACATCAACCCGCGGCTCGCCGAGTCGTCGGCCGCCATCGAGCTCAAGGGCGCGCTGCTCGTCGCCGCCCGCCGGCTCCTGCGGGAGCTGTCGGTGTGACGGCGCGGTTAGGCCGCGGTCCAGCGGGTACGGCTCCAGGACAGCGCCACTTCGATTCGAGGGGGTAGGTCATGGCGCCGGAATCGGACAAGAACACGGAGCAGTCGCGATCGGTCGAGTACGCGCAGAAGATCACGTCGCCCGACGACAAGCCCGAGCACGCGGGGCGTTCGCTGGTGACCACGAACCACGAGGTCATCCACAGATGGGCCGACGACAGGGGGGCCGTGCCCGCCACCGTCCCGGGCACCGAGCACGACGGCAGGCCGGGCGTGCTGCGGTTCGACTTCCCCGGCTACGGCGGCGAGGACCTGCGGCAGGTCTCCTGGGACGACTGGTTCGCGACCTTCGACCAGCGGGGGCTCAACTTCCTCCACCAGCGGGAGACGAAGGACGGCGACCAGAGCAACTTCTTCCGGCTGGAGAACCCGTCGCGCGAGGACGCCTGAGCGGCGGCGCAGCGGGGCAGTGCCGGAGACACCAGAACATCAGAGCCGAGAACGAGGAGAATCCGTTGACACAACCGGAGACAGGCACCTACGACGTGTCGTACAACCTGGTCAGCGTCCTGTACCACACGCTTCAAGAGGCGTCGACCATCCAGCAGTACATCGACGACGCGCGGTACGGCGGCGACGATGACGCGGCCCGGTTCCTGGAGAAGATCCAAGAAGAGGACCAGAACCGCGCCGATCAGGCGAAGGAGCTGCTCGGCCGCCAGCTGAGCGCCAAGGCATAGCACCGGGGCACTCGCCCCACTCGGGGTCTTCAGGCAGGCCCAGAGCCTTTGAACAGGCACAGACGTCCGGTGAGCCCGACCGGACCGCACCGGCCCGTTCGCCCGCGCGGTTCCTTCCGCCGCGCGGGCGAACGGGCCGGACCCGTGCCCGCGGCGTGTCTCCCCGAAAAGGTCGCCTTCCCCTGCGGCGAATGCAGGACGCGCCCCAGAGTTCGAGGTCGACGCGGTCGCTACCGCGCTTCGCTCCCCCGCGGCGAATGAGGGGCCGAGCGTCGCGCCGGTCGCGGGTCGAAACCGATCCGCTCCCCGCAGGGAACGACCGGATCGGCGAGTGCGACCCCTCGCACCGATATCCACTGGGGACGAAGATTGCGGACCCTGCCGGTCCGGCCCCCGCGGACCCCTCTGCGGGGGTTGCCTTTCTTGCCGTGGCGTGCAAGGCGGGTGCGATGTCGGTAGGGTGGACAGTCACGGCGATCCCCATCCCGTACCTCCGGAGTCGGCCCATGCCCCACGAGACATCTCCTCCCGCCCCACGCCGCACGCGCCCGAACGGAGCGACGCCATGACCGGCGTCGTCTACTGCACGCTGCCCGGCTGTCCCGGCGAGGGCAGGGGCGTCGTGGACGAGGACGGCCTCTGCGACGAATGCGGACGCGACCCCCTCGAACCGGGCGAGGAGCCCGTGCCGCCACCGCCGGTGCCGGGCCCGCGAGTCCCGACCGGACGGACGACGCCCACCGACGTCCACACGCCCGGCCGCCTCGGCACCGGGCTCGCCGACGTCCCCAGCGCGCCGGTCAGCGACCCGACCTCGAACCTCCTCAGCGACCCCGTGGTCCCCGAGAGCCGCAGGCGGTGCCCCAACAGCCACGAGGTCGGGCGGGCCAGGGACGGCCGCCCCGCCCCGCTCAAGGGCCAGTGCCCCGAGTGCGAGGCCGACTACGACTTCACGCGCACGCTCGCCCGCGGCGAGGTCGTCGCCGACCAGTACGAGGTCGAGGGCCTCATCGCGCACGGCGGGCTCGGCGGCGTCTACCTCGCCACCGACCACCACCTGGAGAACCGGGTCGTCCTCAAGGGACTCCTCGACCCCGCCGACGCCGCGGCGCTGCGCGCCGCCCGCGACGAGCGCCACTACCTCGTCGCCGTGAACCACCCCAACATCGTCGACATCCACAACTACGTCAAGCACCGCGACGAGAGCGACGGCGCCGAGCACGACTACCTGGTCATGGAGTACGTCGGCGGCGTCGCCCTGGACGACCCGCGCCACCCCGGCTGGACCGCTGGCGGCACGATGCCCGCCCACTGGGCGATCCCCTTCGCGCTGGAGATCCTGTCCGCCTTCGACTACCTGCACTCGAACGGCATGGTCTACTGCGACCTCAAGCCGTCCAACATCATCCAGTCGGGCAACCGGCTCAAGCTCATCGACCTCGGCGCCATGCGGCACATCGGCCGGACCGGCGGCGACATCTGGAGGACGCCCGGCTACAGCGCGCCGGAGATCGCCCGGAACCACCCGCCCGACGTCGCCTCGGACCTGTACACCGTCGGGCGGACCCTGGCCGTGCTCACCCTCGGCTTCCGGCCCGCCGACGCGAGCGGCGGGACGATCCGCGAGGTCCCGATACCACCGCGCCCGGCGGGCTTCAACGAATCGCTGCACCTCCTGCTCCAGCGGGCCTGCGATCCCGACCCCGAGGCGCGGTTCGCCTCCGCCGCCGCGATGGCCGACCAGCTGACCGGGGTGCTCCGGGAGATCCGCGCCGAGGTCGACGGCCAGCCCTACCCGGCCATGTCCACCCACTTCGGACTCGAGCGCGGCGCGATCGGCAGCAAGCCGGCCGACTCGACGATGACCGTCTTCAACGGTGCCAAGGCCGAGGAGGCCCGCCAGGAGCTGCCCGTGCCGCAGGTGGCCGACCAGGCCGACCTCGCCGGGCCCGCGCTCACCGCGCTGGCGCTGCAACCGGCCGCGCGGACGCGGGAGCGCATCGAGGCGCTCCCGGCCACCCCGGAGGCACGGCTGGCCCGGATCCGTCTCGCCGCCGAGCTGGGCAGCCGCGACGCCCCGGCGCAGATCGCACAGGCCAGCGCGGACTTCGGCGACGACTGGCGGCTCGACTGGTACCGCGGCGTGGCCGCACTCGGCGAGGCGTCGGCGGCCGACCACTTCGAGGCGGTGCGGCGCCGCCTGCCCGGCGAGATGGCGCCGATGCTGGCGCTGGCCGTCTGCCACGAGTCGCACCGGGCCGTGCAGCGGGCCGCCGAACTGTACCGCACCGTCTGGCGCACCGACCGCAACCACACCAGCGCCGCGTTCGGCCTGGCCCGCACGTCGGACTCGGCCGAGGAGCGCCTGGCCGCCCTGGCGGACGTGCCGCACTCGTCGAGCCACTACCTCGACGCACAGCAGGCCATCATCGCCGAGCACCTGCGCGAGCGACGGAGCCTGGAGGCGGTCCTCGCGGCGGGCGCCCACCTGGACAACCTGGCGGGGCTCGACGCCGCCCGGGCCGCCCTCGTCGAGGCCGAGGTGTGGGGCGCGGCGCTCGAGGCGGTCGAGGCCGGATCCGAGGAGCCGCGGCGGAGCATCAGGGGCGTGGCGCTGACCCGCAACGAGATCGGACAGGCCTACGAGACGGTGCTGCGCCGCGTCTCGGCCGGTTGCGCCTCGCCGCTGACGCGCTGGGCGATCATCGGCGCGGCGAACCGGGCCCGACCGAGAACGTGGTTGTGACCCCATGGAGGAGGACTCTTTGACCGATCAGACCGGATTCGCGATCAGCGTGGCGCAGAACCCCTATCTGCCGCCGGACGAGACGACGATGTACGCGGTCGCCACCGTCGAGTTCGCGCCCGCGGAGGAGACCCGGGCCGACGTCGCCGAGATCATCGTCATCGACCGGTCGGGCTCGATGGCCGGCCCGAAGTTCGAGGAGGCGAAGCGGGCGGCGAAGGCCGCGCTCGGCGCGGTCCGAGCAGACGCGTCCTTCGCGCTCATCGCGGGGGGCACCCGCGCCACCGAGCTCTACCCGGGGGGCGGGCGGCTCGCGGGCGGGAGCGAGGAGCACAAGGAGGCCGCCGCTCGCGCGATCGACGCGATGAAGCTCGGCAGCGCGACCTCCATCGGCGCGTGGCTGCGGCGCGCGGCCGACATCGCCGCGACGCGGCCCGCGGCCATCGGGCACGTGCTGCTGCTGACCGACGGGCAGGTCAACCAGCTCCCGTCCGTCTACGACACGGACCTGGACTACTGCAAGGGCAAGTTCGCCTGCGACGCCATCGGCATCGGCACCGGGTGGAACGCCGAGGAGCTGGGGCGGATCGCCCGGCTGTTCCACGGCACCCGCGAATACTGCCGGGACCTGCCCGACCTGGCGGACTTCTTCACCGCGGCCTCGGAGCGGGCCATGGGCAAGGCTGTCGACGGAATCGAGTTGGTCGTTAAGGGCCCCAAGGGGTTCGAGCTGAAAGGGCTGTGGCAGGCGTACCCGGTCGAGCGCGACCTGCTCCCCGGCGGCCGGGAGTCCGCGGGGCGCAGGACCGCCTTCGACCTGGGCGCGTGGGGGGCCGAGCGGCGGCAGTACCTCATGGAGCTGGCCTTCCCGGCCACCGGTACGGGATACCGCCGCGACGTCAGGCTGGAGCTGGTCCGCCGCGGCGAGGCCGTCGCGGGGGGCCTGGTGTCGGCGCAGTGGACCGACAACCCGGCCGAGAGCGAGGCGTTCCATCCGGACGTGGTCCACCACCGGACCCAGCTGGCGGGCATCGAGCACATCCGGCGGGGACTGCGGTACTGGCACGAGCGGAACCCGGCCGCCGCCACGCATCAGCTGCTGACGGCCCTGGAGCACGCCGAGCAGGTGGGGAACCGGGACCAGGCCGAGAGCATCAGGGAGTTCCTCGACTTCGACGGCCGCGGCAACGCCACCATACGGACCGACGCCTCCGGAGGGCGGGCGCTGTGGCTCGCGACGCGGGGCGACTACACCGTCCACACGCCGTCCTCGCGCGAAGCAGGCGACGACGAAGAAGGAGGCGGGTCATGAGCTACCCGTGCCCGAAGGGACACGACTCGCCCAATCCGGTCCAGTGCCCCCGCTGCGGGACGATGCTGGTCCCGCTGCCGGACTTCGGGACCCGCCGCGGTACCGATCCGATGCCGTTCGAGGCGGTGATCGACGCCGACCGGGACTTCTACGACC
This sequence comes from Glycomyces arizonensis DSM 44726, assembly GCF_000482705.1. Lineage (GTDB taxonomy): Bacteria > Actinomycetota > Actinomycetes > Mycobacteriales > Micromonosporaceae > Glycomyces > Glycomyces arizonensis. The sequence goes on from NZ_AXWO01000008.1 coordinate 119,340, forward strand.
GGCTCGGGAACGCCGTCGGCGGCGACGACCCGATTCCCTTCCCGCCGCACGCGCCGCGGCGGGTGGTGCCGCTGGAGCGCCAGGTGGTCTACATCGGGCGCAGCGATCCGGGCGAGGCGGGCCCGCGCCCGCCCATCGACCTCGGCGAGGTCCCGGCCGCCGACCTGGGCGTGTCGCGGCGCGTCCACGCGATCCTCAAGCGCTACGGCGACGACTGGACGGTGCACGACACCGGCTCGGCCAACGGCACCCGCGTCGACGGCCAGAAGCTCGAGCGCAACATCGAGACGCCGCTGCGCCCCGACTCGGTGATCCACATCGGGCTCTGGACCGCGATCCGGGTGCGGGAGCGGTCGACGGGCGGGGAGGCCGGGCTATGACGCTGCTGCGCAACCGGATCGACGCACGGCTGCCGGAGGGCGACCTCGTCGTCCTGGGGCGGCTCGGCGTCTTCCGCGCGGGCGGCGGGCCGCAGGCGCTGATCGCGCAGGCCACGGCGGTGGTCGCGGCCCTGGCGGTCATGTTCGGGACGCTCTACTACGCCGTCAGCGCCTCGGAGGACTCCCTGGAGGTCATCGGCCACAGCTCGGGGCCGCAGGTCGTGGCCACCACCGACCTGTACTACGCGCTCAGCGACGCCGACTCGCAGGTCGCCACGGTTCTGCTGCTCGGCGGTTCGGGCACGGAGCTCGCCGACGCGGCGCTGAGCCGCTACGAGCAGCGGCGGGGCGACGTCGCCGCGGCGCTGCTGGAGGCGCACCGACTGGCGGGCTCGGACGGGGCGCAGCGCCGCACGATCGAGTCCATCATGTCCAGATGGGGCGAGTACCAGCAGCTCGCGGCCGTCGCGCTGCTGCTCGCCGAGCGCACCGAGTACACGGCCGGGGACCCGCCGCCTGACGTGCTGGGCGCCTACCAGGAGGCCACCGCGCTCATGAGCGGGCGGGTCCTGCCCCAGGCGTACAACCTCACGCTGGAGAACGCGACGATCGTCCGCGAGTCCTACGACACCGCGTCCGGTCGCATCGAGTTCGGCCTGGCCGCGGTGGCCGTGACCGGGCTCGCCGCGCTGGCCTTCCTGGTCCTCCTCCAGGTCTACCTCGCCCGCGTCTTCCGGCGCGTCTTCAACCCCTCGCTGGTGGTGGCCACGGCGGTGGCCGTGCTGTACCTGTTCACCGGGCTCGCGGTGCTCGACACCGAGCGCGACGCGCTCACCGATGCCAAAGTGGACGGATTCGACACGGCGCTGTCGCTGGAACGCGGTAAGGCCATCTCCGACAGCCTCCACGCCGACCGTGTGCGGTTCCTGCTCGATGAGGGCGACGCCGACGTGTACGAGCAGACCTACTTCGACAAGGCGCAGCAGCTCGTCTACGTCGAGGCGGTGAGCCTGCCGCGGTACCAGGAGGCGCTGGCCGAGACCGACATCGGCGACGCGCCGTCGGGCCTGATCGGTGACGCGCTCGACGGCAGCGCCGAGGCCGAGCGGGTCTTCACGGCCTACACGGACCTCATCCTCGCCGACGCCGAGATGCGCGAGGGCCAGGGCGACCCGTCGGCGCGGCTCGCGCCGGTCGACGTCGCCCGCGCCGAATACGAGGAGGCGCTCGACGCCCTCTCGGACCGGCACCTCGACCGCTTCCGGTCGGCGATCGCCGCGGGCGAGGACGCCGTCGCCGGATTCGCCTTCCTCCTGATCGCCGCGATGGTCTCGCTCGGCGTGTTCACCTTCAGCGGCATCGCGCCGCGACTGCGGGAGTACCGATGAGCAGACACATGATCCGACGCGCGCTGACCGTGCTGTGCGCGCTGTCGCTGCTGCCGCTCGCGGCCTGCGGCGGCGACGAGGAGGAATCCATCCTCGACAAGGACTCCCTGCGCATCGGCGTGCGGTACGGCCTGAACCTCATCAGCGAGGAGGTCGACGGCGAGTTCGTCGGCTACGAGATCGACGTCGCGAACTTCATCGCGGACCAGCTCGGCAAGGACGTGGAGTTCGAACCGATCGACCTCGACGAGCGCGCGCCGGAGCTGCTGTCGGGCGATATCGACCTGGCGATCGCGACCTACTCGATCACGCAGGAGCGCAAGCAGCGCGTGGCCTTCGCCGGGCCGTACGTGATCGACCACTTCGACATCCTGGTGCGGGAGGACAACGACGAGATCGCCTCGCTCGCCGACCTCGAAGGGAAGACGGTCTGCGAGGTGGAGGGCTCGAACGCGGTCGACCGCATCACCGACGAGCACGGCATCGACGCGAACATCCGCGGCGTCGAGAACTATGACGAGTGCATGCGCCTGCTGGGCACCGGCGGGATCGACGCGATCGCCACCGACGAGCTCGGGCTCGCCGGGCTGGCGATCGATGCCGACTTCGAGGCCAAGCTCGTCGGGGCGGACTTCTCCCAGGAGCGCATCGGCGTCGGCATGCGGCCCGGCGACACCGCCGGGTGCGAGGCGATCAACCGGGCCATCACCGCGATGTACCAGGGCGGCGGCGACGGCGCCCCCAGCACCGCCGAGCTGTACCTCGAGAAGTGGTTCGGGAACACCGTGCTGGACCTCTCGCAGTTCCCCATACCCCAATTCGAAGGATGCGCATGACCGCCACCCCCGCCCCGGTCAGGCCCAGGACGCAGCGCGAGATCATCGGCGCCTGCGCGGTCGGCACCGCCCTGGAGTGGTACGACTTCTTCCTCTACGGCACCGCCGCCGTCCTGGTGTTCCGGCCGCTGTTCTTCCCCGACTCCGACCCCGCCACCGGCACGCTGCTGGCCTTCGCCACCTACGGGGTCGGCTTCATCGCCCGCCCCATCGGCAGCGTCGTCTTCGGGTACCTCGGCGACCGGGTGGGGCGCCGCAACGTCCTGGCCGTCACGCTCCTGGTCATGGGCATGTCGACGTTCCTCATCGGCATCCTGCCCACGCACGCCTCCATCGGCACCGCCGCACCGGTGCTGCTGGTGGTCCTGCGGTTCGTGCAGGGGCTGAGCCTCGGCGGCGAGTGGGGCGGCGCGGTGCTGCTGTCCATGGAGCACTCCTCGCGGCGGCGGTGGGGCCTGGCGGCGTCGTGGGTCCAGTTCGGCGTCCCGGCCGGGAACATCGCCGCCGTCGGCATGCTCGCGTTCGCCGGTCTCGTCCTCTCGGACACCGCGTTCGCGACCTGGGGGTGGCGGCTGCCGTTCCTGGTCTCGGCCGCGCTCGCCCTGGTGGGGCTGTGGGTGCGCCGCAACATCGCCGAGTCGCCGATGTTCACGCGCCAGACCGACATCCCGGCCAACCCGCTCTCGGCGGTCTTCCGGAGCCACCGGCGGGCGCTGACCGCCTCGTTCTGCGTCCGCATCGGCGTCGACGTGGCCTTCTACATCTTCACGCTCTACCTGCTGACCCACCTGACCGAGGAGGTCGGGGTGGCCGAGAGCGTCGGCCTGGTGGCGGTGGTGGTCGGCTCGGCGGTGCAGCTGGTGCTCATCCCCTGGTTCGGGCGGCTGTCGGACGTGTACGGGCGCAAGGGCATCGCCGTGGCGGGAGCCGTCGCCGCGGCGGTGTGGGCGTGGGTGTTCTTCCCGCTGCTGGACACCGGGAGCACGGCGGCGATCATCGCCGCGGTCACGGTGGCGCTCGTCGCGCACGCGGCCATGTACGGCCCGCAGGCGGCGTTCATCGCCGAGCTGTTCCCGACCAAGGTCCGCTACTCGGGCACCTCGCTGGGCTACCAGCTCGCGGGCGTGCCCGGCGGCGCGCTCGCCCCGATCGCCGCGATCGTCCTGTTCGACCTGTTCGACTCGGCGGCGGCGGTCTCGCTGTACACGACGGCGGCGCTTGCCGTCACCGTGATCGGCCTGGCGATCGCGCCGAAGCCCGCCCGCTGAGGGGCGTCAGCCGCGGTTCCTGCGGACGGTGACGAACCTGGGCAGGGAGGCGAACCGGCCGTCGCGGATCTCGGCGACGGGGACGCCCTCGACGGCCGCGGCCATCACCGAGTGGGCGCCGCGTGCGCCGGCCATGATCTTGTCGAGGGCGATCTCCTGGCGGCCGACCTCGGGCATCCACGGCAGGGGCGCCAGGTCGAGGACGTGCGGGCCGTCGCCGGGCTCGGTCATCCACTCCTGGAGCCGCCTGCGCTGGCCGCGGTAGCGGTCGAGCGAGGCGAGGTGGCCGCGGCCGAGGCCGGGCCGGAGGCGGTCCATGTAGGAGGCGGAGAGCCGCCTGCCCGCCGACGGGCGGCTCGGCGGCGGCCGGAGCGGCTTGGTGCTCAGCGAGAGCACGTGGGTGCAGCCGTCGCGCAGCGCCAGGACGTAGGGGTGGGCGGTGAGGACGCCGCCGTCGACGGCCCGCTCGCCGCGGAAGGTCCCGGTGCCGGGGACCGCGACGGGCAGCCAGCAGCTGGCCCGCAGGCCCTCCTTGAGGTCCTCCTTGGACGTGAAGTCCCCGGCGCTGACCGTCTCCAGCTCGTCGACGAGCGTGATCGCGACCTGGAACGAGGCCGGGGCCTTGAGCACGCGCTCGTAGTCGAGGGGCTTGACGGTCTCCAGGACCTCCTCGAAGACGTAGTCGAGGTCGAGCACGGGCCTGCGGGCGAAGAAGCGGCGCGTGTCGACGAAGCGCTTGGTGGCGAGGTCGTCGAAGTAGATGGTCAGCGGGTACCAGGTCTCGCCCGCGGTGAAGTAGGCGGCGTTGACCGCTCCCGACGAGCAGCTGTAGATCGCGTCGAACGCCGGCCGGAGGCCGAGGTCGTCGAGCGCGGTGAGCATCGCGGCCGAGACCACGCCGCGCATGCCGCCGCCTTCGACGGCGAGGCCCAGGCGCTGGCCGTCGCCGTGCTCGCCGGGGCCGGTTCCGGCGTCCCGGCGGGCGCGGAGGAGTTCGAGGACCGGGTGGTCGTCGGCCCAGTACCGGTCGGCCGCGGGATCGTAGGCGTCGGGCATGAGGCCTCCTCTCATGAGAGGTGAAGCGGCGGACACGGGTCGGGGAAATGCTACCCGCGGTGCGGCGCCGTGCACGGCCCGCGGCGCGACGGGCGGGCCGGTGCGCGGGCGAATGCCCGGGCCGCCGAGCGCGGGAGGGCGGAATGTCAGTTACCCGACAGTAGGATACTGGGCTCGGTATTCGGCTGCTCGGTATTCGGCTGTTCAGTACTCGACGGGATCGCGGGCGATCGGGCAGGTCATGCAGTGCCCGCCGCCGCGCCCGCGGCCCAGTTCGGCGCCGACGATGGTGACGACCTCGATTCCGGCCTGCCGCAGCAGCGCGTTCGTCTGGGTGTTGCGGTCGTAGGTCACCACGACGCCCGGTTCGATCGCGACGGCGTTGTTGCCCGAGTCCCACTGCTGGCGCTCCGAGGCGTAGCAGTCGCCGCCGGTCTCGATGATCCGCAGGCGGCGCAGCCCGAGCGCGGCCGCCACGACGTCGGTGAAGCGCTCGCCGCCGTGGTCGGTGAGGTGGAGGCCGGTGGGGGTGTCGGCCGGGCGCAGCGTGAACGCGTGGACGTCCGCCATGATCTTGGGGTAGAGCGTCACCGTGTCGCGGTCGGCGAAGGTGAAGACCGTGTCGAGGTGCATCGCCGCGCGGAGCCTGGGCATCCCGGCGACGATCACGCGATCGGCGGCACCCTGCTCGAACAGCGCCCGCGCCACCTGGGTGATCGCCTGCCGGGAGGTGCGCTCGCTCATGCCCATGAGCACGACGCCGCCGCCGACCGGCATGATGTCGCCGCCCTCGAAGGTGGCCTGGCCCCAGTCCCGCTCGGGATCGCCCCACCACACGGTGTCGCCCGCGAAGTCCGGGTGGAACCGGTAGACCGCCTTCATCAGCAGCGTCTCGTCGTGCCGTGCGGGCCAGTACAGGGGGTTGAGCGTGACGCCGCCGTAGAGCCAGCAGGTGGTGTCTCGCGTGTAGAGCGTGTTCGGCAGCGGCGGCATGAGGTACTCGCGGGTGCCGGTCGACTCGCGCACCAGCGCGATGTAGCCCGGGCGCAGGTCTTCGGGCAGGTCGGCGGCGGCGAGGCCGCCGATGAGGTACTCGGCGAGGCGGCGCGGCGGCAGCGACTCCAGATAGGCGCGGGTGGCGTCGACCAGGCCGAGGCCGACCTGGTTCGGGACGATCTTGCGGTCGAGCAGCCAGTCGCGGGCCTCGGGGATCGCCACCGTCCGCTCCAGCACGTCGTGGAGCTCGATGACCTCGACGCCGCGCCCCCTGAGCTGCTCGACGAAGTCGGCGTGGTCCCTCTGGGCGTTCTCGACCCACATGACGTCGTCGAACAGCAGGCTGTCGGCGTTGGTCGGGGTGAGGCGCCGGTGGGCCAGGCCGGGGGCGCACACCAGGACCTTGCGGAGCCTGCCGACCTCGGAATGGACCCCGTGGGCCACGGGCGGCTTCGTGTCGGTGGTCATCGGTGCGCTCCTCATTTCGGTGGGACGGTTCAGATGCTGATCCAGCCGGCCGCCAGGGCGACCACGCCGACGGCGGCCCCCGCGATCGAGACGGCCAGCAGGACGGCCTCGGCCGGGCTGAACAGGCGGCGGCCCTGCTCGCGGCGGGCCATGACGAACAGGACGGTGGCCGGGGCGTAGACGATCAGCGACACCAGGAGGTATCGCAATCCCGCCGCGTACAGCAGGAACGCGGTGTAGACGGTGGCGAGGACGCTGATCGCGATCTCGCCGGACGTGCCGCGGGAGGCCCCGCCGCGCCCGGCGGCGACCTTGACCGCGAACGCGGCGGCCAGCAGGAACGGGATGAGCGTCAGCGCGCTGGTCATGTTGAGCGCGAAGTCGAAGGCGTCCTCGGAGAAGAGGACGACCACGAGGGCGATCTGCGACAGGACGGTGCTCATCACCAGTGCGGGGACCGGCACGTCGGCGGCGTTGGCGCGGCCCAGGAACCGCGGCATGTCGTCGTCCTTCGCGGCGACGAAGAGCACTTCGGCGGCCATGAGGGTCCAGGCGAGGTAGGCGCCGAGCACCGAGACGATGAGCCCGACGCTGACGAACACGGTGCCCCAGGTGCCGACGGCGGCCTCCAGGACGCCCGCCATGGAGGGCTGGCGGAGCTCGGCGATCTCGCCCATCGGCATGATGCCGTAGGAGACGATGGTGACCGACGCGAAGATCGCGAACACGCTGAGGAAGCCGGTCACGGTGGCGCGCCCGACGTCGGAGCGCCGCTTCGCGTGCCGGGAGTAGACGCTGGCGCCCTCGACGCCGAGGAACACGAACACCGTGGCGAGCATCGTGCCCTGGACCTGGCCGAACAGCGATCCGGCGTAGTCGGCGCCGCCGAAGTTGTCGGCGAAGACGCCGGGGTCGAAGGAGAACAGGGCCAGCAGGACGAACACGACGATGGGGATGACCTTGGCGACGGTGACGATCCGGTTGATCGCCGCGGCCTCCTTGACGCCGCGCTTGATGAGCAGGAAGAAGGCCCACAGGCCCACCGAGGAGACGGCCACGGCGAGGACCGTGTCGCCGTCGCCGAGGGCCGGGACCAGGGCGCCCACGGTGGACATGATGAGGACCCAGTAGGTCACGTTGCCGACGCAGGCGCTGGCCCAGTAGCCGAAGGCGGCGAAGAAGCCGGGGTACTCGCCGAAACCGGCCTTGGCGTAGGCGTAGACGCCCGCGTCGAGGTCGCCTCGGCGCACGGCGAGCGACTGGAAGACGAACGCGAGCATGAGCATGCCGGTCCCGGCGACGGCCCAGGCGATGAGCGCGCCCGCGACACCGGTCTCCTCGGCGAAGCGGGCGGGCAGGGAGAACACGCCCGCGCCGACCATGGAGCCGACGACCATCGCGGTGAGCGTCCAGAAGGCCAGCTTGACGGGGGCCCGCTCGGCTGCGCTCTCCGGTGCGGCTTCCGGCTTCGCCATGGCTTCCTCGCTGCTCGTCTCCGAGGGCGGACCGGGGGCGATCGTCGGTCCACGTTGGGCCGACTATATAGCCGAGGGCGGCGCCGGTTCCCGGTTTCGGCGACAACGCCCCGAGCGGGGGACGGGCGGAGGACGGGGGGTCGCGGGCGAGGGGCGGCCCTGACCGGCCCCTCCGGTCGTGCCAGAGGGGCCGGTCCGGTCATTCGGACCCTGACGGCGGGGCGCAGACCCCTGGTGGCCCCTTCCCGATCGCCGTCGGCGGCCGGGCTGCCGTCAGCGGCCAGTCTAGGCAGGTCATCGATTTGAGTCAATGAATTGCCATAACTTCGGGCATATTTTTTTCATGACTTGACATAACCTGGACCACAGTCGTAATCTGAGCCGCAACCCTCGATCCCGGTGGCCGCCACGACGGCCGCCACCTGCGGACGCCGGTCCCTCCGGCGCGTGAAAGGACTGCCAGCGTGACAATCGACCAACCCCCCACCGCCCCTCGCCCGGAGCTGAACCGCCGGAACCTGATGAAGGCCTCGGGCCTGGCCGGCCTCGGACTGAGCCTCGCCGCCTGCGGCCGCGGCTTCGGAGGCGGCGGCGAAGGCGGCGACGGCACCGAGCTGAACATGGTCTGGTGGGGCGACTCCAAGCGGGCCGAGAAGACCCGGGCCGCCCTCGACCTCTTCGAGGAGGCCCACTCCGGCGTCACGATCAAGACCGAGTACCAGGACTCGGGCCCCTACCAGGACAAGCTCGCCACCCGCTTCGCCGCGGGCGACGAGCCGGACCTGATGGCCATGCGCATGGACAGCCTCCGCGAGTACGCCGACCGCGGCGCCCTGCTCGACCTGAACGAGCACGCCGACGCCGTCGACCTGTCCGGGCTCAGCGAGAACGCCCGCAACCTGGCCACCGTGGGCGACAGCGTCTTCGGCGTCCCGGCCGGGCTCAACGCCATCGGCTTCATCGTCAACCGGACCGTCACCGACCGGTACGGCATCGAGATCCCCGACGGCGACACCTGGAGCTGGGACGATCTGGCCGCCTTCGCCAAGGAGGTCACCGACGCCAGCGGCGGCGAGGTCTACGGCACCGGCTTCGAGCCCGCGACCCTCGCCAACATCGTCGTCTACACCCGCCAGCGCGGCGAGGACTTCTTCACCGAGGACGGCGAGCTCGGCATCACCGCCGAGACCGTCCAGGCCTGGTTCGAGATGGTCGAGGCGATGCGCCAGGAGGGCGGCTTCCCGCCCGCGGGCTTCTTCGAGCAGATCGGCGGCGGCCCCGAGCAGTCCTACATCGCCACCGGCGACCTCGCCTCCCAGATCATCCCGACGAACAACTTCCTCGGCTACAACCAGGCGGCGGGCGGGAACCTGGCCCTGCTGCGCATCCCCGGCGAGACGCAGGGCGTGCGGCGCGGCCAGTCCGTCGACTGCCCGCACCTGTGGTCCATCGCCGCCGAGTCCGAGCACAAGGACGAGGCGCTGCAACTGCTCGACTTCCTCGTCAACGACGTCGACGCGTCGAAGGCCACCGGCACCACCCGCGGCGTCCCCGCCGACTCGGAGGTCGCCGAGGAGCTCAAGCCCTCTCTGGAGCCCGACGACCAGGTCGCCACGGAGTACCTCATCGGTCTGCTGGGAGAGGACCTCCCCCGCTCCTACACCTACCCGCCGGGCGGCAGCGCCATCGCCGACGCTTTGGCCGCGATCGCCGTCGAGGTCGAGTTCGGGCGGCAGAGCGCCGCCGACGGCGCCGCCGAGTTCATCTCGCAGGCCGAGGAGGCGCTCGCCCAGTGACCGCCCCGACCGATGCCACCACAGTGAGGGAAGCGGTCCCCGCGTCGGCGGCGCCGCGCCGTTTCACGGTCCGCGGGCCGGGCCGTGAGCGGCGCCGCCGACGCAGGGACCGCGCTGGGTACCTCTTCCTCCTCCCCTGGTTCATCGGGATGCTGTTCACGATCGTCCCGTTCTTCGCCTCGCTGTACCTGGCGTTCACCGACTACAACCTCCTCAACGATCCGAAGTGGATCGGGCTGGAGAACTTCGCCGAGATGTTCCGCGACGAGAACCTGCATCAGGCGCTGAAGGTCACGTTCATCTACTCGTTCGTGTCGGTGCCGCTGTCGCTGGCGGCGGCGCTGGGCGTGGCGATGGTCCTCAACCGCGGCATCAGGGCGCTCCCGGTCTACCGGGCGGTGTTCTACCTGCCCTCGCTGCTGGGCGCCAGCGTCGCGGTGGTCCTGCTGTGGCGCTACATCTTCGGGCTCGACGGCATCGTGAACGGCTTCCTGGGGTGGTTCGGGATCGACGGCCCCGCCTGGACCTCCGATCCGGACTACGCGCTCACGACGCTGATCATCCTGCACGTGTGGACGTTCGGCTCGCCGATGGTGATCTTCCTGGCGGGACTGCGGCAGATCCCGGCGATGTACTACGAGGCCGCCGCGGTCGACGGGGCCTCGAAGTGGCGCCGCTTCCGGTCGATCACGCTGCCGCTGCTGAGCCCGATCATCTTCTTCAACCTCATCCAGTCCCTGATCGCCTCGTTCCAGACGTTCACGCAGGGCTTCGTGATGAACAACGGCGGCGGCGGACCGGCGAACTCCACCCTGTTCTACAACCTGTACCTGTACCAGCAGGGGTTCAACCAGTTCCACATGGGCTACGCCTCGGCGATGGCCTGGACGCTCCTGGTGATCATCGCGGCCTTCACCGCGCTGACCTTCTTCACCGCCAAATACTGGGTCCACTACGACAACTGAGGCCGCACAATGTCGATCACCTTGCGCTCCTCGCGCCCCGCTCCCCCGCGATCCTCCGACGACGAGGACACCCGCCTGGAGCGGTTCGGCAGCACCCGCCGCAGCCGCTTCACCAGGCACATGATCCTGTGCCTGGTCGGTGCGTTCATGATGTACCCGCTGGTGTGGATGCTCTCCAGCTCGCTCAAGCCGAACTCGCTGATCTTCAGCGACCTGTCGCTGTGGCCGACCGAGTGGGACCTGGGCAACTACGCCGAGGGCTGGACGGCGCTGCCGTACGACTTCACCGTCTACTTCGTCAACTCGCTGGTCATCGTCGCGCTCAGCATCATCGGCAACCTGCTGTCGTGCTCGCTGGCGGCGTACGGCTTCGCGAGGCTCGACTTCACCGGGCGCAAGCTGTTCTTCGCGCTCATGCTCGGCACCATGATGCTGCCGGGGCACGTCCTGCTGGTGCCGCAGTACATCCTGTTCGCGAAGCTCGGCTGGCTCAACACCTACTATCCGCTGCTGGTGCCGAACTTCCTGGCCACCAACGCGTTCTACATCTTCCTGATGGTGCAGTTCATGCGGGCGCTGCCGAGAGAGCTCGACGACGCGGCCCGGATCGACGGCTGCGGGCCGTTCCGGACGTTCTGGCGCATCATCATGCCGCTGTCCCTGCCCGCCTTCGCCACCACGGCGATCTTCACGTTCATCTCGGTGTGGAACGAGTTCTTCGGGCCGCTGCTGTACCTGACCGACCCGGAGCTGTACACGGTGCCGCTGGCGCTGCGGCAGTTCGTCGACTCCGAGGGCCAGTCCCAGTGGGGCCAGATGTTCGCCATGTCGGTGCTGTCGCTGGCGCCGATCGTCGGTTTCTTCATCGCGGGCCAGAAGTACCTGGTGAAGGGCATCGCCACCACCGGCCTCAAGTAACGGAAGCGAAGACGAGGATCACGTGAACCGACCGCCCTGGATCGCCGACAACGGCGACGGCACCTACACCAATCCGGTCCTGCGCGCGGACTGGTCCGACCCCGACGCCGTCCGGGTCGGCGACGACTTCTACATGGTGGCCTCCAGCTTCCACCGCTCGCCGGGGCTGCCTGTTCTGCACAGCCGGGACCTGGTCAACTGGTCGATCATCGGCCACGCGCTGCCGCGCCTGGAGCCGGAGGAGGCGTTCGCCGCGCCGCAGCGCGGATGCGGCGTGTGGGCGCCGGCCATCCGCCACCACGCGGGCCGGTTCTGGATCTTCTACCCCGATCCCGACCACGGCATCTCCGTCGTCACCGCCGAGGACCCCGCGGGTCTCTGGTCGCGGCCGCGCCTGCTCAAGGCCGGGCGCGGGCTCATCGACCCGTGTCCGCTGTGGGACGAGGACGGCTCGGCCTACCTCGTGCACGCCTGGGCCAAGAGCCGGGCCGGGGTCAACAACAAGCTCACCTGCCACCGGATGAGCCCCGACGCGACCGCGCTGCTGGACGGCGGGCGCGACGTCATCGACGGCGACGCCCTGCCGGGGTACCGCACCCTCGAAGGCCCCAAGTGCTACCACCGCGACGGCTGGTACTGGATCTTCGCCCCGGCCGGCGGCGTCCGCGAGGGCTGGCAGTCGGTGTTCCGGTCCCGGGACGTGTTCGGCCCCTACGAGGAGCGCATCGTCCTGGAGCAGGGCGACACCGACGTCAACGGACCGCACCAGGGCGCGTGGGTGACCGCCGCGGGCGGCCGGGACTGGTTCCTGCACTTCCAGGACAAGGGCGCGTTCGGGCGCGTCGTGCACCTGCAACCGATGCGGTGGGACGCCGAAGGATGGCCCCTCATCGGCGACCCGCCCGGGCGGCCGGTAGCGACGCACGCCAAACCGGACGTCGCGGCCGACGAGGCGCCCCGCGCCCCCGCCGCGGCCGACGACTTTCCGGATGGCGAACCCGGCCCGCAGTGGTCGTGGGCGGCCAATCCCGACCACGGCTGGCTGGAGCCGGGGCCGAGCGGCGCGCTGCGGCTGGCGTGCGGGCCGACCGACTCCGGCGACCTGCGGCGGCTGCCGAACCTGCTGGAGCAGCGGCTGCCCGCCGAGCGGTTCCGCGCCACCACCACCGTGCGGCTGACCGGCACCGCGGCGGGCGCGCGGGCCGGACTGACCGTCCTGGGCGAGAGCTACGCCTGGATCGGCCTGGCGCGCACGCCGGAGGGCGCCGTCCTGGTCCACCGGACCGCCGAGGTCGACGGCGCCGAGCGCGAGGGCGCCCCCGCGACGCCGGTCAAGGTCGCTGAGGACGGCACGACCGCCCAGGTCGTGCTCGGCGTGGAGGTCTCTCCGGACGGGCGCTGCCACTTCCTCGCGGGCGAGGCGGGCGAGCCGCCGCGGCCGGTCGGCGAGCCGTTCGCGGCAACCGCCGGGCGGTGGGTCGGCGCGGCCCTGGGCCTGTTCGCCGCGGCCTCGCCGTACGCCCCTGGCGGCACCGCCGAGTTCGGACCCGTGCGGGTCGAGCCGTGAGCGACCGCGCCGAGCGGCGCTCCCTGCGCCTGGGCGGCCGCCGCGTCGCCGACTACGTCTGGCGGCCGCGCCTGCCGGGCGACCTCTCGCCGCGGCCGTACCTGCATCCGGTGCGCACGATGGCCGGGACGGCGGTCACCGACGTCATGCCGGAGGACCACCGGCACCACCTCGGCGTCAGCGTCGCCGTGCCCGACGTGGGCGGCGCGAACTTCTGGGGCGGGCGGACCTTCGTGGCCGGGCGCGGCTCGGTGCCGTTGCCGAACCACGGCGTCCAGCACCACCGCCGCTGGGAGTCCGCGGACGAGGCGGCGCTGGTCCACGAGCTCCGCTGGACCGGCACGGACGGGGCCGACCTGCTGCGCGAGCGCCGCCGGATCGCCGCGGTGCCGCTGGGCGACCGGGCGTGGGCGCTGGACTTCGGCTTCGACCTGGTGAACGCGACCGACGCGCCGCTGGCGTTCGCCAGCCCGGCCGTCAACGGCCGCCCCGGCGCCGGTTACGGCGGCTTCTTCTGGCGGGCGGGGCGCGGCGAGCGGAGCGTCCGCGTCACCGGGCCCGGCGTGGACGGCGAGCGCGGACTCCACGGCGCGCGAACCGCCTGGCTGGCGCTGCACGCCGCCGGGGCACGGGCGTGGACGCTGGTCTTCCTCGCCGACGAGCGGGCGGGCGACCCGTGGTTCGTCCGCAGCGGCGACTACGTCGGCGTCGGCTCCTCGCTGGCCTGGTCCGAACCGCTCGTGGCCGCCCCGGGCGAGGGCCCGCGCCGTCGTATCATCACGGTGGTCGTCGACGGCGACCTCGGCCCCCGCGAGACGGCCTCCACGGTCGCGGCGGTGAGGGCCGCGACATCCGGTGAGGCGTAGGCGATGGGAGGCGGCATGCAGATCCCCGGCACCGCCGGTCCGATGCTCGCGGAGCGACCGCCCGACGCCGTCCCGCTCCGCGTCGACGGGCACGAGGTCGCGCGGTACGTGTGGCGGCCCGAACTGCCGCCGTCGACCGCGCCACGGCCGTTCCTGCACCCGGTGCGCACGCTGGCCGGGTCCCTCGTCACCGACGTCAGGCCGGACTCGCACACCCACCAGCTCGGCATCAGCATCGCCGCGCCGGACATCGACGGGTGCAACTTCTGGGGCGGGCGCACCTTCATCGCCGGGCACGGACCGGCCTGGCTGGACGACCACGGGGTACAACGGCATCAGCGGTGGCTCTCGTTGTCGGACACCGATCTCGCCCACACCGTGCGGTGGGTCGACGCGAACCGGTCGATCCTCCTGCGAGAACGCCGGTCGATCACCTGCCGCCCGGTGAACCGGGACGCTTGGGCGCTGCGGGTGAGGACGCGCCTGACCAACGCGACCCAGCGGTCGCTGCCGATCCGCAGCCCCGCGTCGCTGGGTCGCCCCGGCGCGGGCTACGGCGGTTTCTTCTGGCGCGGCCCGGCCGCCACCGGCCCGGTCAGGGTCTTCAGCCAAGACGGCACTGGGGTCCGCTCCGTCCACGGCAAGACGGCCGACTGGGTCGCGGTCGGCGCCCTCGACTCCGAAAGTCGTGATTGGACGATGGTGTTCCTGCCGGGGAACAGGGAGACGGCGCAGGATCGCTGGTTCGTCCGGGCTCGCGACTACCTCGGGGTCGGGTCGTCGCTGTCTTGGGACCGCCCTCTGGTGCTCGACCCGGGCAAGTCGATCAACCGGAACGTCATCGCGGTCGTCGCCGACGGCGCGCTCACCGCGGACGAGGCCGCCGCGCTCGCCGACGCGGCACGGTCGGCGGCATGACCGACTCCCGCGCACCCGATCGCGCCCCGCGCGGCGGCGCCAGGCAGGAGCGCCTGCGCGAGCTCAACCTCGAACTGGTCTTCCGGCACGTCCTGGCCGCCGAGGGCCCCATCTCCCGCACCGAGCTGGCCGCGGCCACCGGCCTGACGCGCCCCACCATCACCCGCATCGTCGAGGAGCTCATCGCCGGGCGCCTCGTCACCGAGGCCGGGTCGGCGCGCCACGGCCGGGCGGGGCGCCCCCGGGTGGGCCTGGCGCTGTCCAGGAGCGGCCCGGCCGGGCTGGGCCTCGACATCCGCGCCGACGGCCTGGCCGCGTGCGTCGTCGACCTGACCGGCGCGGTCCGGCACCTGGCGTTCGCGCCGCTCGCGTTCGCGGGCACCGACCCCGCCGCCGTGCTGGACCGCCTCGCAGCGATGGCCTCGGCGGCCGTCGAGGCCGTCGCCGCCGAGCACCTCACGGTCGTCGCGGCCACGCTGGCCGTGCCCGGCCCGGTCGACGGGGGCGTCGTGCGGTCCGCCCCGGCGCTCGGCTGGACCGACGTCGACGCCGGTGCGCTCCTGGCCGCCGGAACAAGGCGCCTCGGCCTGCCGATCACCGTGGACAACGAGGCGAACCTCGCGGCGCACGGCGAACTGCACGCCACGAGGCGCACGCTCGACAACTTCGTGTACGTCTCGGGCGGGCTCGACATCGGCGCCGGGATCATCCTGGACGGACGGCTCGTGCGCGGCTCGCGCGGCTGGAGCGGCGAACTCGGGCACATCACCGTGGACCCCGACGGCAGACCGTGCCCGTGCGGCTCGCGCGGGTGCCTCCAGACGTACGCCAGCCCGCAGGCGATCCTGGGCGACGAGCCGGTCCCGGACGGGACGATGCCGGAGGTCGCCATCACGACGCGGGCCGACGCGGGCGACGCGGCCACGCTCGCGGCCATCGACACGGCGGGCACCGCGCTGGGGATCGCGCTGTCCAATGTGCTGAACATCCTCGACATCGGCACCGTGCTGCTCGGCGGCGGCTACGCCCTGCTGTCCTCATGGGTCACCGAGCGGGTGGAGGCCGAGATCGCCCGGCGCGTGCTCTCGGCCGCGTGGGCGCCCATCACGGTGCGCCCGGCGATCCTCGGGCCCGACGCCGCGGCCATCGGCGCGGCGCTGACGTTCATCGACCGGCTCCGCCAGGATCCGGCCGCCTGGTTCGCCTCGCAGCGGTAAGGCCGGTCTGTAAAACTCCGGCCGGTTCGAGCAGCGCCGCGTACAGGGTCAGGCCGGGGCCGAACGACATCGCCACCACCGGCCCGGACGGGTCCTCGCCGCCCAGCAGTTCGCGCAGGACGAGCAGGACGGTGGCCGAGGAGCAGTTGCCGTGCTCGGCGAGGACCTCGCGGGAG
Organism: Glycomyces arizonensis DSM 44726; assembly: GCF_000482705.1. GTDB lineage: Bacteria > Actinomycetota > Actinomycetes > Mycobacteriales > Micromonosporaceae > Glycomyces > Glycomyces arizonensis. Next base: position 135,630 of record NZ_AXWO01000008.1, read on the forward strand.
ACCGCCAGCGCGGTCGGCGGGAGTCCGAGGCCGTCCCCGACGGCGTCGAGGATGCGGGGGCCGCCGGGGTGCACCGCCCAGCCGCGCACGTCGGGCACGTCGAGCCCGTGGCGGGCCAGGAGGTCCTTCACGAGCGGGCCGACGTGCTCGCCGAGGACCTCGGGGACCTCGGGCGACAGTCCCATGCGGAATCCGAGATCGGTGACGTCCCAGGTCATGTGGCCGCTGGTGCCGACGTCGGTGCGGGCGGCGATCTCGGTGACGCGCAGGCCGGGCGCGGGAGCCTCGCCGGGGCGGACCACGACGGCGGCGGCCGCGTCGCCGAACAGGGCGTGCGTGACCACCTGCTGGGCGTCGCCGCAGGGAGGCTGGAGGTGCAGGGAGGTCAGTTCGAGGCACAGCACCGCCACGGGCCGCCCGCGCACCGCCGCGAAGTCGGCGGCCGAGCCGAGGGCGGGCAGCGCCGCGTGGCAGCCCATGTGCCCCACCAGCAGCCGCTGGGCGTCGGGCCGCAGCCCCAGCGACTCGGCCAGGCGGATGTCGAGGCCGGGCGTGCAGTAGCCGGTGCACGAGGCGACGACGAGCATGCCGAGCTCCTCGGCGTCGACGCCCGCGTCGGCCAGCGCGTCGGTGACGGCCCGGTGCCCCAAGGGGGGCGCCAGTTCGCCGTAGCGGCGCATGCGCTCCCCCGTGGACAATCTGGAGACGTCGTCGCCGATCGCGATGTCGGTCACCGCGTGGCGGCGGCGCACCCCCGACCCGGCGAAGATGCGCTCGGCGCCCCGGCTGGCGCCGAAGTGGTCGCGGAAGAACCCCGTCCACAGCGTGCCCTGGTCGTAGGCGGGCGGCAGCGCCGCGGCGAGCCCGGCGATGCGCGCGTTCACCACCGCGCCACCTCGGTGTCCTCGTCGGGGTCGTCGCCGATCTCGGCCACGCCGAGCCAGTCGGCGCACACGTCGGAGGTGGCCGGCTGCAGCGCCCCGCAGCGGGCGTCGCGGTAGAGCCGCTCCAGCGGGTTCCCGCGCCGGGTGGCCGAGGCTCCGGCGGCTTCGAGCAGCGAGGAGGCCACTTGGGACGCGGTGTCCCCGGCGACGAGCTTGGCGCGCCACACCCAGCGGTTGGTGTCCGGGTCGCCGGGCGCCTCGTCGATCCGGGCGGCGGCCTCGGCGACGACGAGTTCGGCGGCGGTCACGGCGGCCTCGGCTCGGCCCAGGCGGGCCCGCACGGCCGGGAGGCGCCCCAGGCCGCGCTCGCGGATCTGGTCGGCCGCGGCCTCGACCGCCGAGCGGGCCACGCCGGTGTAGACGGCCGCGTAGGAGGCCACGAGCCACTGCGGCATCATCTGGGCCAGCAGCAGGGTGAGGCCCTCCATGCCGCCGAGCAGCGTCTCCGGTCCGACCTCGACGTCGAGGTGGACGTCCTGGCTTCCGGTGGCGCGCATGCCGAGCGAGTCCCAGGTCTGCTCCACGCGGACGCCGTCGCCCGCGGGGACCAGGAAGTAGGAGACCCGCGGCTCCTCGGCGTCGGGGTCGCGGGCGGTCACCAGGTAGGCGTCGACGTGCCCGGCGCCGGAGACGAACGCCTTGCTGCCGGTGATGCGGTAGCCGCCGTCGGTCCTGCGGTAGGCGGTCGAGGTGCGCGACAGGCGCGAGCCGGTGCCCCGCTCGCTCATCGCGACCCCGTACAGGGCGCCGCGCGCGGCCGCGGCCAGGGCCTCGTCCCGGGCGGCGAAGAAGTCCTCGGGGGCGCCCCATTCCCGGGCGAGCTCGTCGGGGGTCTGGGCGAGCGCGCCGGTCACGGAGGCGTGCATGTTGAAGATCAGGGCCGTCGCGCCCGCGCCGCGCGCGAGCTCGGCGGCGACGGCGGCGTAGTCGGCGAAGGAGGCGCCGGACCCGCCGAGGCGGGCGGGCGCCATCAGCCCGAGCAGCCCGGACGAGCGCAGGTCCGCGAAGTCCTCGGCGGGGAAGGTGCCCGCCGCATCGTGCGCCCCGGCCCGCTCGGCCAGGCGCGGGGCCAGGTCGCGGGCCGCGCGCAGCGCCCCCGCGGGGTCGAGCGTCTCGCCGACGTCGCGCGGTGCTTCTGTGAAGGTCTCCGTTGCTGACACCGGTCCTCGCTCTCGGGTAGGCTGCGCGTCCCACAGCAGGGCGCGGCGGCGCGTCCGGCGACGGGTGCCCTCGCGCGCCGCGGCCCAAACCCGGGCGGCGCGGCGCTCAGGCGGCGGCGACTCCGGTTTGGAGCAGCAGCGCCACGTCGATGAGGGCCACCAGGATCACGGCGCGGAACGCCGCCCGCGAGCCGGGCCTGCGGCCGAGGATCGCGCCGACGGCGAGGACGGCGGCCGCGAGCGGCACGGCGGCCAGGCCCGTCGCGACGGGCGGGCCGGGCGGCGCGAACGCCAGCAGCGCCGAGGCGCCCAGCACGAGGACGGCGGCGATCGCCAGGCTCGCGGGCGGTCCGAGGCGGTGCGGCAGGCCGCGGACGCCGGTCGCGGCGTCGTCGGCGAGGTCGGGCAGCACGTTGACGAAGTGCGCCGCGCAGCCCAGGCACGCGGCGGCGGCCATGAGCCACACCGGCGGCAGGGGCGACCCGGGCAGTCCCGAGGCGACGAACGCGGGCAGGAGCGCGAAGGACACCGCGTACGGCAGCACCGACACCGCGGTGGCCTTGACGCCGAGGTCGTAGGCCCACGCCGAGGCGAGGGCGGCGGTGTGCGCGCCGGTGGCGGCCAGGCCGGAGGGCAGGGACAGGAGCACGGCGATCGGGGCGGCGACGAGGACGCCGAGGCGCACGGCCGAGGGTCCGACCTCCCCGGCGGCCAGGGGCTTGCCGACGCGCCCGGCGAGGGCGTCGCGCCTCGCGTCGAGCAGGTCGTTGAGCCATCCGACGGACAGCTGGCCCGCCAGGACGGCGGCGACCGCGACCAGCGAGGCGCCGACCGGCCGGTCCGTGCCGAGGGCGAGCCCGGCGGCGATCGCCGTGACGGCCAGCGCGGGGAGCGGGTGGCAGGCGCGGGCGAGCGCCCACGTCACCGCCAAAGCCCGATTCACGGCCGCCAGTGTGCCATCCTGGGCGCATGCGTGGTGCCACGGCTCGCTCGAGACGACCGGCGCGGGGCGACCTCGCGCTCTACGACGAGCACGCCGACCAGTGGTGGGATCCGCGCGGGCCGTTCGTGATGCTGCACTGGCTCGCCGCGGCCCGGGGGCGGCTCGTGCCTCCGGCCGTCCGGCCGGGATCGGTCCTGGTGGACCTCGGCTGCGGGGCCGGGCTGCTCGCCCCGCACATCGCGGGCAAGGGCTACCGCCATATCGGCGTGGACCGCTCGCTGCCGTCGCTGCGCCTGGCGGCCGAGCACGGCGTCGACGGTGTGCTCGCCGACGTCCTCGCCGTGCCGATGGAGGACGGCTCGGCCGACGTGGTCGTGGCGGGCGAGATCCTCGAGCACGTCCCCGACCTGCGGGGCGCGGTGGCGGAGGCGTGCCGCCTGCTCCGCCCGGGCGGCGCCCTGGTGATCGACACGCTCGCGGACACCGTGCTGTGCCGGTTGATCGCCATCGGCCTGGCGGAGGGCGTGCTGCATCTGGCGCCCAAGGGCGTCCACGACCCGGCGCTGCTGGTGGACCGGGCGGTGCTGGTGGAGGAGTGCGACCGGCACGGCGTGGCTCTGGCGCTGCGGGGTGTGCGGCCGTCGATGGCCGACCTGGCGGCCTGGTCGGTGCGGCGCAGGCCCACCGTCCGCATGGTGCCCGCCCCGACCACGTCGGTGCTGTTCCAGGGCTACGGGCGCAAGCGGGCCTGAGCGGTGCCGTATATGAGCATTGCCCTGAACGGGCCGCCGACGGCGGTTAGCGTGAGGTCGTTGAGGCATCGCAGACTCGAAGGGGAACCGCCATGACACTCGCCGAACAAATGCTCGACACCTATCCGGCCGATCTGGGCGGCGTCGACCGCCGGAAGCTGGCCGCGTGCATCACCGAGTGCTACGCCTGCGCGCAGGCGTGCACGGCGTGCGCCGACGCGTGCCTGAGCGAGGACGACGTCGCCTCGCTGACCAAGTGCATCCGCGCCGACCTCGACTGCGCGGACATCTGCTTCGCCACCGGGCAGATGCTCTCGCGCCACACCGGATACGACGCCAACCTCACCCGCGCGATGCTCGAGGCGTGTGCGATGGCGTGCAAGTCGTGCGGCGACATCTGCGCCGAGCACGACCACATGACGCACTGCGCGAAGTGCGCCATGGAGTGCCGCAACTGCGAGCGCGCCTGCCGCGAGCTGCTCGACAGCCTCGGCTGACGGGGGTGCCGGGCCGCGGGCCGCCGGGAACGTCGCCCGGCGGCCCGCTTCGGTGTGCACCGTGCCTTCTCAGCCGCGACGCGGGACGGCCTCCTCGCGGGCCGGTGCGGCGTCGCGGGACGCGCGCCAGAGGAAGTGACCCGCGACGAGGACGAGCCCGGCCGCGGGCGCCCAGAACACGGCCCCGGTCGCGGGCCACGCGAGGGACGGCGCCGTGGCCGCCGCGATGCCCAGCCAGGTGCCCGCCGACTCGGCGCCGCCGCGGACGGCCCCGGCGACCCCGTAGGCGGCCACGCCGGAGAGACGGCCCTTGACCTCGGCGACCTCGGCGTCGTAGGCGGGCCCGAAGACCAGTTCGGCGAGCGTGAAGACCGCCATCGCCGCGTAGGCGACCGCCAGCGGGGCGTGCCCGGTGAAGCCGAAGAGGACCACCGAGAGCGACACCGCCGCGTGGGCGCCGGGGAGCACGGTCAGCGCGGCGAGGCGCGGGCGGGCGCGGCGCCAGCGTTCGAGCCAGGCGGTCAGCGGCGTCTGGAGGACGATCACCATCGCGGAGTTGAGGACGAACAGGTACGAGACGGCCTCGGTCCCGACCGTGTCGGCGGTGAACGTCGGGAGCACGTTGAACACCTGGGCGTAGGCGATCCAGGTGATCGCGGTGAAGCCCAGGAAGACGGCGAACGGCAGCGGCCCGCCTCGGGCGGGTTCGTCGGTGCCGCCCCCGGCGGGGGCCTCGTCGACGGGCGGCACGAGCCTGAGCGCCGCCGCGGCGGCCCCGTACAGGAGGACGCCGGTCCACATGAGCAGCTGGGGGGACTCGGCGGCGATGTATCCCCCGGCGGCGATGCCCGCGGCCGATCCGGCGTTGACGGCCAGGTTGAGCTTCGAGAAGGCCCACAGCCGCTGCTCGGGCGTGTAGGCGACGATCACGAGCGCCTTGAGCGCGGCCGTGGCGGAGGAGAACGACAGGCCGAGCAGGGAGGCGAGCAGCGCCCAGACCGCGAGGCGGTCGCCCGGGTAGAGCGCCATCGCGCACACCGTGGCGGTGGCCGTGAGGTAGGCGAGGACGACCGACCGCTTGAGGCCCAGGCGGTCGAGGAACCTGGCCGCGACCATGCCTCCGGCGCGTCCGAAGAGAAGGCACAGCGCCACGACGGTCGCGGCCGCGGTGCCGGAGAGGCCGCGGGCGTCGATCAGCCACAGCGCCAGGAAGGGCACGAGGAGGAAGAAGGCGGCGGCGCTGCATCCACGCACGGCGAGGAAGGCGAGTTCGGCTCGTTTGGTCGACACTCAGGCCCCCGCCTCGGCGCCGTGCCGGGAGGCGTTGCTCATTCCAGGTCCACCCGCACCTGGTCGAGCGCGTGCGCGGCGTTGTCGAGGGCCTCTTGCGGGTCGCGTCCGATGGCGACGACGCCGAGGGGCCGGTCCATCGAGTGCCGCGGTCGGCGCAGCCGGCGGCCCGCTTCGAGCTCGGACTCGACGAAGTTCACCCCGGGCATGTGCCTGGCGAGGTCGAGGCCCGCGACGCGGGCGACGCGCCCCTCGCCGAAGGCCCGGTACTGCGTCGTGGCCCAATAGGACGGCCTGGGTTCGGGCGCGGGGTCATCGCCGGTCGCGGTCGCCACGCTCAGCGAGATGGGGTCGAGTCCGCAGCTCAGCTGGACGAGCTTGGCGATGTGGTCGCCGCCCGCCCGGGTGTGCGTCTCGATCACGCGGGGCCCCTTGGGCGTCAGCTTGATCTCGGTGTGGGTGACGCCGAGGCGCACGCCGATCAGGTCGAGGAAGTCCGCGGTGAAGGCGCCGAGCTCTTCGGCCTCGTCCGGGTTCAGGCGGCCGGGGAACAGGTGGCCCGATTCGACCACGGTGCCGGGGAAGAGGAACTTCTCGGTGACGCCGAGGATCCGGTGCTCCCCGGCGGCGCTGAGGGCCTCGACGGAGTATTCGGGGCCGTCGAGGTGCTCCTCGGCCAGCAGCGGGAAGGGCAGGTCCGCGGTGTCGTCGGCGGCGGTGAGGGTCCGCACGCCCGCCGATCCGGCGCCGTCGCGGGGCTTGGCGACGACGGTGCCGCAGGCGGCGATCATGTCGTCGACGTCGGCGGGGCCGTGCGCGATCCGGTGGGCGACGGCGAACCGGTCGTCGTTGGCCAGCAGCGTGCGCATCGTTCCCTTGTCGATGGTGGAGTGGACGACGCCGTCGGGGTTGCCGGGCAGGCCGAGGCGCCGCGCGACCTCGTCGGCCAGCAGCAGCGTCGCCTCGCTGTGGGTGAGGACGCCCGCCGTGCGCTCGCGCAGTCCCGCCTCGGACAGGGCGGCGATCACGCCGTCGGCCTCGGGTTCGCCCGCGATCACCAGGGCGCTGGTCTCGCTCGCGTGGGCGGGGGCCTCGCCGGGGTAGGCCGCGACGACCTCGAAGCCGCGGGCGCGGATGCGGTCGATGATGTGGGGCTTGGGGTTGCAGGCGAGGACGAACCGCGTCTCGCCGCCGGTGACAGTGCCGGTGACGGTGCCGGTGCCGCTCATTCGCCGCCGACCTCGACTCGGTAGGCGCCGTAGATCTCCTTGGTGAGGCGCTCGACCTCGGCCTGGCCGTCGGCGCGCGCGAACACGAGCATGGCGGCGCTCGCGGAGTTCTGGCGGTCGGGGACCGCGTCGCCGACCTTGTAGTTCACGGCGACGTCGACGACGCCCTCGATCCGGCGCAGTTCGGCCTCGTCGGTCATAGCGGTGATCCGCCCGGCGGGCACGGTGAGGTACCAGTGCGCGATGGTGCCCGGCGCGTCGTCGGGGGTCTCCTCGACGGCGGGGGCGCGGCCCAGCGAGGTGTCGAGGCAGGCCTGCCAGACGTCGACGCCGGTCTGGAGCGCCAACGCCCGGGGGATGCCGCCTCCGGCGGGGCGGCAGGCGATCTCGCTGGCGAGCAGGCCGCCTGCGGTGGCGAAGAACTCCATGTGGGTCACGCCGGAGCGCAGCCCGGTGGCCTCGACGGCGCGGCGGTGCAGTTCGCGTATGCGCCGGGCCGTCTCATCGCCGTCGGGGAGGATCCGCGTGCCGAAGTGCTCGCCGTGGTCGAGGACCGGGACGAAGTACTCGGAGGCCTTGGCGAAGCGGACCTCGCCGTCGTCGACGATGCCGTCGCAGTGGTACTCGGTCTGGATGTCGACGAGGGACTCGACGACGAGCGGGCATGTCAGGCCGCGGAAGGCGTCGGAGGCCGGGCTCTGGGCGAACGCGCGGACCTCCTCGGGGGTGTCGAAGCGGAAGACGTCGATCGAGCCGCCGCCGACGGCGCGCTTGACGATGACGGGCCAGCCGGTCGCCTCGGCGGCCCGCTCGATCTGGTCGATCCCGGCGGCCATGGCGAACGCGGCCTGCGGGAGTCCGGCCTCGCGCAGCCGCAGCTTCATGACGTACTTGTTGGTCAGGGCGTTGGCCTCGGCGAAGCCGATGCCGGGGATGCCGAAGCAGTCGCGCAGGAACGCGGCCTGGGCCTGGCCCAGCTCGAACGGCATGAAGATCCGGTCGACGGGGCCCTGCCGCAGCAGCGCGAGGGCCTCGGCGCGCAGGCATTCGACGTCCTGGACGTCGCGGACCAGGCGGACGTCGACGCCGGGCCCGTACTGCTGGAGGTGGCCCGGTTCGGTGATGACCGTGAGCGAGTCCGCTTCGAGCGAGCGCAGGACGTGCTCGGGGAGGCGGTTCTTCTTGACGTGGATCAGCAGGATGTGCATCTCAGGCTCCTCGGTTGCGCGGCGCGGCGTCGGCCTCGGTCTCCTCGCGCCACAGGCCGAGGGCGGTCTGGGCGGCGCGGTCGCTGTAGGAGAAGACGACGGCGCTGCCGTCGTCGACGTCGTGGGAGTAGGGGGCCCAGGAGGGGATGACGACGACGTCGCGCGGCTTCCAGCCGATCGTCTGCCCGCCGACGGTCGTGGTGCCCGAGCCTTCGAGGGGGACGAGCACGGTGGCGTCGGTGGACCGGTACGTCCCGGCGCTGGGCCCTTCGGGGAGGATGCTGAGGAAGGCGCTCATGGTCGTCAGGATCGGCCCGCCGGTCGCGGGGTCGATGTACTCGGCCTCCCAGCCGCGCACGGGGTGCGGGTCGGTCTGGGCGGCGAACTGCTCGAGCCGCTTGAGCGTCTCGACGTAGGGGTAGGCGGTCAGGGGGTTGGCCTCGGGCCGCCGGTCGGTCGGGCGCAGACCGGCGGCCCACAGCCCGGCCCGCCCGTCGGGTTCGGACGGCTGGGAGGCGGCCGGGAGGTTCTCGAGGAACGAGGCGTCGTAGAAGGAGACGGTGGGGATGTCGAGCGCGTCGAGCCAGACGGTGTCCTCGGCGGCGTCGCCGTCGTTGCCGTGGTCGTGCCACGACCAGGGCGGGGTGACCACGACGTCGCCGACGCCCATGGCGGTCTTGTCGCCGTTGACGGTGCTGTAGGAGCTCTCGCCTTCGAGGATGAGGCGCAGCGCGGACTGGGTGTGCCGGTGGGCGGGGGCGACCTCGCCGGGGCGCAGGAGCTGGAGTCCGGCGTAGAGGCTGCGGGTGATGGAGGAGGTGCCGGGCAGGGCGGGGTTCTCGAGGATGAGGACGCGCCGCTCGGCCTGCTCGACGCTGATGACCTCGCCCGCGAGCATGAGGCTTTCGCGCGCCTCGGCGTAGCGCCAGATGTGGGCGCCCGCCTGCCCGGCGGGCCGGGGCCGGACGAGGTCCCCGAAGCGGTCCCAGAGGGGGACGAGGCCGTCGCCGGCGATGGACTTCGAGTAGCGTTCGAGGCGGTCGTCGCTCATGTGTTGCCTCCCAAGGGCGTGTAGAGCCAGTTCAGGTGTTCGAGCAGTCGGTCCTCGGTCAGGTCGAGGAGCATGGCGTCGCGGCGTCCGGCGGCCGTCCCGCCGGGGTGGTAGACCTCGGCGGCCATCCAGCGCGAGAGGCGCTGGACGCGCGCGGTCCGCTCCCGCCTCGCCGCGGCGTAGTCGCCGAGCGCGGTCTCGGGGTCGTCGTGGGCGGCGAGGCGGTCGGCGAGGACGGCGGCGTCCTCTATGGCCATGCAGGCGCCCTGGGCGGCGTACTGGAGCATGGGGTGGGCGGCGTCGCCGAGGAGTGCGATCCGGCCCTTCACCCATGTGTCGACCGGTTCGCGGTCGCGCAGCGTCCAGCGGCGCCAGCCGGTGCCCGCTTCGAGGAACGCCCGGGCGCGGTCGCCGACGCGGTCGAACAGGTGCCGCACCGGCTCGTCGTCGACCGCCTCGCCGCGCGCCTCGCCGGTGGAGCCGTCGTGGACGGTGATGACGGCGTTGTAGACCTCGCGGTCCCTGAGCGGGTAGTGGACGAGGTGGCAGCCCGGTCCGGCCCACAGCACGGCTCCGTCGACGCGGCAGTGCTCGGGCATCAGCTCGGACCGGATGAGGCAGCGGAACGTGGCGTGTCCCGAGGGGATCGGGTCGCCGTCGCCGACGAGGTCCCGGCGGAACCGGGAGTGGAGCCCGTCGGCGGCGATCAGGCACCGGCCGCGCCAGCCGCGGCCGTCGGCCGTCACCGCCTCGACGTGGTCGGCGTGCTCCTCCCAGGAGGTGACCTCGGCGGAGGGGACCAGCTCGATGAGGTCCGATTCCAGGCACGCCTCGTGGAGCGAGCGGAGCAGGTCGCCGCGGTGGATGACGCCGTATCCGGCGCCGAACCGGTCGAGGAAGCGGCCGTGCAGGTCGAGGCGGACGAGGCTTCCTCCCTCGACGGCGTCGCGGATCTCCAGGAACGCCACGGGGATCAGGCGCTCGCGCACCCGCTCCCCCGCGCCGAGCCGGTCGAGGACGGCGAGGGCGTTGGGGCCCAGCTGTATCCCGGCGCCGATTTCGAGGAAGTCGCGGTCGCGTTCGAGCACGACCGAGCGGATGCCCTTGCGGGCCATGCCGATGGCCGCGGCGAGGCCGCCGATGCCGCCGCCCGCCACGAGCACGGGTGAGATCGTCACGCCGCCACCCCCCGCTTGAGCAGGATCGGGGCGAGCCGTTCGAGCGCGCGCCGCGTCGTGGCGAGGTCGTGGACCATCGCGATCCGCACGTGCCCCTGTCCCGGCTGGAAGCCGTCGTACGCCTCGGGGCCGAGGTAGCGGCCGGGCATGACGCGCAGTCCGGCGCGCTCCCAGCATTCGACGGCGGTCGCCTCGTCGTCGTCGACCATGGGCCACAGGAACATGCCCGCCTGCGGGGATCGGTGGCCGGGCAGGCCGCCGAGGATCTCGTCGGCGGCGTCGAAGAGCGCCCGGTAGGAGTCGCGGATCCGCTCGACGTGGTCCTCGTCGCGGAGCAGGTCGGCGGCGGCGGCCATGTTGGGGCAGCCCACGGTCCCGGCGGCGTAGGCGCGCAGGCCGATCAGGCCGCGCACGAGGCCGCGGTCCCCGGCGGCGAAGCCGACGCGCAGGCCGGGGGCCGAGGAGCGCTTCGACAGGGAGTTGATCGCCAGCACGTGCGAGTACGGGTCGCCGCCGCTCCCGGCCCGATCGCGGGCGAGGTCGGCGCAGACGCGGAGCACGCCGTACGGCGCCTCGGCCCGGTAGATCTCGCTGTAGCACTCGTCGACCGCGAGGATGAAGCCGTGGCGCCGGGCCAGGGCCACGGCTCGGGCGAGGTACCGCCGGTCGGCCACGGCGCCTTCGGGGTTGGAGGGCGCGCAGACGGTGAGCAGGGCGACCTCGTCGCCGCGTCGCTCCACTTCGTCCAGGTCCGGCAGGTGGCCGGTGCGCTCGGTCGACGGCAGGAAGACCGGTTCGAGGCCGGTGAGGAGCGCGGCCGCGCGGTAGGGCGCGTAGTGCGGGGTGGGCATGAGCGCGAGGCGGCCGCGGTCGCGGGCGGCGAGCAGGCCGAGCTGGAAGAGGACTTCGCGGGCCCCCGAGCTCGGCATGACGGCTTCGGGCGCGATCGGCGGGTCGAGGCGGAACCGGCGGCCCAGCCAGTCCGCGGCCGCCGCGCGGAAGTCGGCGGTCCCCTCGTTGCGCGGGTAGGAGCCGAGGCTCGCCCCGTGCTCGGCGAGGCGCGCGGGCAGCCAGTCCGGCGGCGGGACGCGGGGTTCGCCGATGGTCAGGTCGATCGTCTCGCCCGGCGGCGGTTCGATGCCCTCAAGGAGGGCGGCCACGCGCGGGAAGGGGTGGGCGCCCAGCTGGGCGATCGCCGGGTTCACCAGGTCGGCGGCGTTCGTTCCGGTCACGGCCGCACCGCCTTTCCGCCCACGACGGCCTCGATCTCGACCAGGAGGTCGCTGCGGCAGATGTCGACGTTGAAGACCGCCAGGGACGCTTCGGTGCCGAAGACCTCTTCGCAGAAGGCCCGGACGTACGGCACGTGGTGGGCGTGGCGGACGTAGGCCTTGACGGTGGTGGCGTCCTTGAGGTCCTTGGCGCCCCCGTAGCAGCTGTCGATGAGCTCGGCGATGTTCTCGGCGGTGGTGGCGCACTGCTTCTCGATGTCGCCGTCGTGCACCGTCTCGTGGCCGAGGATGCTGGCGGTGCCGGAGATGTAGAGCGTGCGCTCGGCCCCCGGCCGGGTGGTGATCGCCGAGGCCCGCGCGAAGCTGGGGCTGCGGGGGCCGTACTGCTCGGGGTATTCGTATGCGGGCGTCTGCCTGCGGTTCTCGATGTGGCGCACCTCGATGTCCTTGACGGCCAGGAGGAAGAACGCGATGCCGCTGCCGGTCGAGCCGATGCCCGTGGCGGCCGGCATGGAGCGGCAGAACTCGGGGTTGGCGCTGAAGGCGTCGGCGCGGCCTTTGCAGAAGTCCCGGTAGACCTCGAGGTCGTCGGCGTTCACGGCGTTGATGGTCTCGATGAAGTTCCACACGCGCAGCAGGCGGCGGTACCCGCGCTCTTCGAGCAGGTCGAAGACGGCGCGGTAGCGCCGCTCGACGGACGGGGCGTACACCGTCCGGTGCTCGATGGCGGTGGCGCAGAGGATCGCCTCGCCGGTGCAGGCGTAGAGGACGTCGTCCCGGTCGCCGGTCTCGGGCGGCGAGGTGCCCCGCCAGGATTCGCGGTATCCGGACTCGCCGTGGCGGGCCATGGGGATCGTCATCGCGAGGTGCCCTCCCCCGGCCGGGCCTTCGGCGATCGCGAGCGAGGCGGGAGCGCTGCGGTAGGTGATCTCGGCGAGGGTGAACCCGTCGGCGGCCCGTGGGAGCGGCTCGGGCTGACAGTCCCCTATGCAGGGAGCAAGGGTGGAGCTGATCAAACTGTAAACCTCATTGAAAGTCAAATCGGATGGTGAAAACGGCATGGCTGAATGCAGCGGCCGTCGCGCCATCCGAGTGGCGAACCGCTTTTCATTGAACGATCAAATAATGGTGAGGAAGGGTTGAAGAAAAGCACCTGAGACCGACTTCGTTGTCCGATCGTGATTCCGTCGAGACTCTAGCATGCGGCTTCCATCAGCGCGGACCACGAATGCCGATCATGGCAAGATCATTATTGTTTCACCAGGTAGATATCATTGAGAATGACAAAAATGCGATCTGCGTCTCAAGTTACACGAGCCCCTTCGTTCACAAGTGCATCCCGATTCACAATCGACTGCCGATGCACCGCAATGCCGCCTCCCAACAAATGATCTTCCTTTGGCGAATGCCGCCGAGTTAAGTGCATCACAATGGGTGGAATTGATCTTGCATCTCCTGCTTCCCTGTCTCCGGAGAAACCCTTCTTCGGGAGCAGACCATGCGAAAAACGAATTCCTCTTCCGCCACAGTGAGCACTCGCGGATATAGGCGCGGCTATTCGACTCCGGCCGCGCTCCGCGACGACCTCAAGGCCGCGCACCGGACGAGCCCGTGGCGCAGCGCGCTCGCCGCCGCGGCCGACCAGGCCGCGGTCATCGCGGCATGCGTCCTCGGCGGCCTGCTGCTGATCGGGCGCCCCGCCGTCGGCGCCCCGGTCGCGCTGGTCGCGGCGGTCCTCGTCGGGCGGCAGCTCCGCGCGCTCGAATGCCTCGTCCACGAAGGCTCGCACTTCAACTGGAGCAGGCGGCACCGGCGGCTGAACGACCTGCTCACGATCGCGATCGCGGCGTTCCCGACCGGTGCGCAGCTCTCGGGGTACCGCGAGAGCCACCTGCGGCACCACGGCGCCTTCGGCACCGACGACGACCCCGACCGGCAGCGCTACCGCGAACTCGACCTCGAATCGATCGACCGCACGAGGGCGGGCGCCTTCGCGGGGGCGATGCTCTCCCGGCTGCCCGCCTACCAGCGCACGTGGTGGCGCGACAGCCTCCAGGCCTCACCGGCGATCGCGCTGCTGCCCCTGCTGTGGTGCGCGGCCTTCGTGGCCGCCCCGGCGTGGGCCGCGGGCGGGGCACCGGTCGCGATCGCGGCCGCCGCCGTATGGGCCCTCGGTTTCGCGGTCGCGCTGCCGGTCCTGCGGTTCGTCGCCGAGTCCAGCGAGCACGTCTACACCGGATCCGACACGGTCTTCGACGCGACGATCAGCAACCTCGGTCTCCTGCAACGCGCGCTGATCCATCCGCACAGCGACGGTTACCATACGGTGCATCACATGTGGCCGGGAGTGCCGCATCATCGACTCGCGTGGCTCCACCGGAGGCTCATGGCGGGCGACCCCGAGTACGCCGCCCGGCTGCGGTGGCGCTCGGGAGTGTTCACATCGCCCGCCCGGGGGATGCGCCTGACATGAGCGGCGGACCGACGAAGAAGCTGGAAAGGACCTGCGGATGAACCGCGAATTCACCGTCTCCGATGGTGTCACCGAGGCGTTTCCGCACTTGCGGATCCACCTGATCGCCGTCGAGGGGCTGCGCAACGGCGAGCCGTGGCCGAAGGCGGCCGCGGCCCTGGACGAACTCGAGTCCGATGCCGCGGCGGGCGAGTGGACCGCCCTCGCCGACGACGATCCGCGGATCGCGTCGTGGCACGCGGCCTACCGCTCCTTCGGCACCAACCCGAAGCGGACGCGCCCCAGCGCCGAGGCCCTGCAGCGCCGCCTGGCCAAGAGCGGGCGGCTGCCCCGCATCTCCCCCGCCGTGGACGCCTACAACCTGGCCTCGGTGCGGTTCGGCGTGCCCGCCGGTGCCTTCGACCTGTCGGCGCTGGGCGAGCGGGTCGACATCAGGCACGCCGCCGAGAGCGACGGCTTCACGCCGCTGGGCGAACCGGAGGTCCGGGAGGCCCCGGCGGCGGGCGAGGTCGTCTACGCCCAGGGCGATGAGGTCCTGACCAGGCACTGGAACCACCGCGACGCGGACGCCACGAAGGTGACCCCCGCGACGGTGTCGGCGGTGTTCGTGCTCGACTCGGTGGCCGAGGAGGCGCACGCGGCCGTGGACGCGGCCGCCGACGGCCTCGCGCAGCTGCTGTCGGAGGGATCGACCGTCACCGCCCACCGGGTGATCGACGCGGCCTCCCGCTCGGTCCGCCTCGACGGCGAGGGAGTCTCCGGGCGGTGACGGCCGCCTACCTCACCGGCCTCGCGCTCGGGCTGGCGCTGATCGTGCCGATCGGCGCGCAGAACGTGTTCGTGTTCAACCAGGGCGTCACGCTGGGCATGCCGCGAGCGCTGTGGGCCGTGCTCGGCGCGGGCTGCTGCGACACGCTGCTGATCGTGCTCGGCGCGACGGGGACCTCGGCCCTGCTGCACTCGGTGCCGGGACTGCGCCCGACGATGCTCATCGCGGGCTCGCTCTTCCTGGCCTACCTGGGGATCAGATCGCTGCGCGCGAAACCCGCCGACATCGACGACGAGACCGGCGTCCGGTCGCGCGGCCGGGTGCTGCGCCGGACCGCGGCCGTGTCGCTGCTCAACCCGCACGCCATCCTGGACACGGTCGGGGTGCTCGGGGCGGCCATCACCGCGCAGGCGGTGGGCACGCGCGCGGTCTTCGCGGCCGGGGCGGTGTCCGCCTCCTGGCTGTGGTTCCTGCTGCTGGCGGGGGCGGCGGTGGGCATGCGGCGCTTCCTCACCAAGGAGCGCCGCGTCTGGTTCGACCGGGCCTCCGGCGCGATACTGCTGGTCTTCTCGGCGTGGCTCGCCGTCGAATTCGTGCTCGCCTTGGGGTGAGCGTTCGGGAACGGGCGCTGCCCCGGCCAGAGCGGCCGGGGCGCTGGGGCCGCGCGCCCGTGGGCGCGCGGCGCGGTCGGTCAGGTCCTGGCTCTGGCGCGTCCTCCGCTGAGCACCAGGCCGAGGATGATCATGCCGACGCCCAGGACCAGGTGCAGCCAGTCGTCGGCGTCGTTGAGCGGCACGAAGTTCGCGTCCGAGTGGCGGTCGACGATCAGGCCGTAGATCCACAGCAGCAGGTAGATCACGCCACCGCCGATGAGGAACGCCCGTGCTCCGGCCGCCGAGCGGGCCATGGCGAGTCCGACGATCCCGTACAGCAGGTGGACGATGTTGTGCAGGACCGAGACGGCGAAGACGCCCAGCAGCATGGCGGACGACTCGTGGCCGGCGAACTTCATGGTGTCGTAGTCCGTGGTGATCCCCGGGATGAACCCGAGGATGCCCACGAGCAGGAACACCAGCGAGATGATCACCGTGACCAGCTGTATCGGCGTTCGCGTCGCGGACTGGGCCGTGGGTTTGACGTCAGACATTCCTCGCTCCCTTCTGCGAGATGCGGTCATCCCCGGTGTACCCGGCCGTATCGGTTTCATACCGGCCGTTCGGCGGGCTCAGCCGAGGATGCGCCTCGCGCGCCCGAGCATGGCGGGGTCGACCATCTCGCCGTCGGGCAGGGTGGCGACGCCGCCGCCTCTTCCAGGACCGTGCTCCAGGGCGTCGACGACGGCCCTGGCCCAGGCCCGCTCCTCCTCGGAGGGGGCGAAGACCGCCTCGATGACGGGCAGCTGCGCGGGGTGGACCGCGACGCGTCCGCGCAGGCCCAGGGCCCTGCCGCGCTCGGTGTCGGCGCGCAGGCCGTCGAGGTCGCGGATGGCGGGGTAGACCGAGAGCATCGGCGCGTCGAGCCCGGCGGCGCGGGCGGCGATGAGCAGCCGGACGCGCGCGTGGTCGAGCACGAGGGGGTCGGTGCTGCCGAGGTCGCTCGCGAGGTCGGCCTCCCCGAGGGCCACCTCGCGCACCGCGGGGTGGGCGGCGACGGCCGCGGCGGCTTCGAGGCCGCGGGCGGACTCGATGAGCGCGGTGAGCGGCAGCCCGCCCGCGAGCCGCGCGATCGCGTCGAGCTCGCGGGGGTCCTCGACCTTCGGGACGCGGAGGCCGACGGCGGCGCCCGTGCCGCGGACGGCCTCGATCTCGTGCGCGGCCCCGGCGTTCACCCGCACTTGGAGCGCGATGCCCGGCGGCGGGTCGGCGAGGTAGGCGGTGACGTTCGCGAGCGCCTCGGCCTTCGCGTCGGCGGCGACGGCGTCCTCCAGGTCGAGGATCACGACGTCGGCGCCCGAGGCCGCGGCCTTGCCGAAGCGGTCCGGGCGGTCGCCCGGCACGTACAGCGCGCTGACCGGGCTCATACGACCCCCCGCTTCCGCAGCAGGTCCAGCTGCTCGCGGGTGACGCCGGCCTCGGCGAGGACCTCGTCGGTGTCCTGGCCGTGCGGCCTGCCGGTCCAGCGGATCGCGCCGGGCGTCTCGGAGAGCCGGAAGAGCACGTTCTGCATCTTGACGGGCCCGAGCTCGTCGTCCTCGACGGTCTGGACGGTGCCGATCGCCCGGTACTGGGGGTCGGCGAGCACGCCGCGCACGTCGTAGACCGGCGCGATCGCCGCCTGCGCGGCCTCGAACGCCTCGACCACCTCGTCGGTGGGGCGCGAGGCGATCCAGGCGGCGACCGCCTCGTCGAGCTCGTCGGCGTGCTGGGCGCGGGTGTGCCCGGAGGCGAACCAGGGCTCGTCGACGAGGTCGCCGCGGCCGACCAGGCGCATGACGCGCTCGGCGATCGACTGCGAGCTGGTGGAGACGGCCACCCAGTCGCCGTCGCCGGTGCGGTAGACGTTGCGCGGCGCGTTGTTGACCGAGCGGTTCCCGCTGCGCGGCTGGAGGGTGCCGAGCTGGTCGTAGGCGGTGATCTGGCCGCCGAGGAGCATCAGGATCGGCTCGATGATCGCGAGGTCGATGACCTGTCCGCGCTCGTCGCGGTCGGCGCCGCGGAGGGCGACGAGCACGGCGTAGGCGGTGGCGAGCGCGGCGATGCCGTCGGCGAGGCCGAACGGGGGCAGCGTCGGCGGCCCGTCGGGCTGCCCGGTGAGGGCCGCGAAGCCGCTCATGGCCTCGGCGAGGCTGCCGAAGCCGGGCCGGGAGGCGTAGGGGCCGGTCTGGCCGAACGCGGTCACGCGGGCGACGACGAGGCGCGGGTTGGCCTTGTGGAGTTCCTCGGGCCCCAGGCCCCAGCGTTCGAGGGTGCCGGGGCGGAAGTTCTCGATGAGCACGTCGGCGTCGGCGGCGAGCCGCAGGAGCAGTTCGGCGCCCTCCTCGGTGCCGAGGTTGATCGTGACGGTGCGCTTGTTGCGCCCGAGGGTCTTCCACCACAGGTTGACGCCGTCCTTGGACGGGCCGTGGCCGCGCGCGGCGTCGGGCTTGGCCGGGTGCTCCACTTTGATGACGTCGGCGCCGAAGTCGCCGAGGAAGGTCGCGGCGATGGGCCCGGCGAAGAGCGTGGAGACGTCGAGGACGCGCAGGCCCTCCAGCGGCGCGGTCATGCGGTGTCCTCCAGGTCTCGGGCGATGCGGAATCCGATGCCGCTCGAACGTTCGACGCCGAGCCCCGGCATCAGGTATTTGAGGCTGAACGTCGCGTCGCGGCGGCCGCCGTCGGTGTACCAGTCGGAGCCTTCGGCGCGGTGGTCACTGCCGCCCTTGAGCATCGCGAAGCGGGTGACGCCGTCGGAGTGCTCGCTCTCGGTCCAGTTCCACACGGCGGGAGTGCGGCGCTGGAAGCCGGGCCGCTCGGCGGCGAGCTGCCATTCGAACTCGTCGGGCAGTCGGGCGCCCGCCCACGCGGCGTAGGCGCGGGCGTCGGCGAGCGACACGCCCGTCACGGGGGCGCCGTCGGCTCCGGCGGTGCCGCAGAGGAACCGCGCAGATGCAACTGGCTCGTATCCGGTCGCGTCGAGGAACCTCCGGAACTCCCCCGCCGAGACCTCGCGGGCGGCGACGGCGACGGGCCGCCGGATCTCGACGTCGAGGGTCTCGGTCCGGTCGTCGTGCAGGCGCGGGGGCAGCGGCTTCCACTCTTCGACGTACGGGGCGCCTTGGTAGAAGCCGGTCTCGCGGCGGCGGTAGGTGACGGTGAGGCGGTGCGGGCCCGCCTCGACGCGGAGCGCGTCGGCGGGCGCGGCGGCGGATTCGGAGGGCTCGGGGACGATGCGGACCGCCTCGCGGGCGGGGAAGGCCGCGTCCGCCGAGCCGGGGTCGGCGGCGGCCTCGCGGAGCAGTCCGGGCAGCCAGGCGGGCTCGTCGGCGCCGGGCGCCAGTTCGAGGACGCCGGTGACGCCGCGGCCGGGCACGGTCACCGCGGCCGGGTCGGCGGTTCCGGCGGTGACGTCGTAGCGGCGCGCGCCTTCCTGGAGCGGCGCGGCGAGCGGGTCGCCGGTCCAGTCGCCCTCGGCGCGGTTGACAACAGTCCACAGTGTTGCGTCGTTCTTCGTCCAGCGCGAGACGTAGACTCCGGCGGCGATCGCCTCGGGCGTCGCGCCTTCGAGCGGCGACCACTCCCCCGCCACGAGGATCTCGTGCGCGGCCCGCTGCACGCGGAGCATGCGCCGCAGCGTCGCCTCGTCGCGCCGGTTCCAGCCGACCCACACGCCGAACACGGCGTCCCACACCAGGACGCCGGTGCCGTTCATCCACGCGGACTGGAGCTCGCCGCTGTGGTCGCGGTTCCAGCGCCGGATGGAGTGCATCATGTGGCGCCGCTCGTACCAGTGGGCCCGCTGCACGCCGGGCGCCTCGGAGTCGGCGAACCACTGGGCCCAGCTGAGCAGGTGGTCTTCGATCCGCTGATTGGGAACGCGGGACTCGCCTTCGAGGACCTGCGGCGGGTCGGTCTCGGTGAGGGCCTGCGTCAGTCTCGCGTCGCCCTCCTTGAGCGTGTCGAGGAAGACGCCGTCCGCGTTGTACTCCTGGACGAGCGCGGCGAGCTCGTCGGCGTCGTCGCGCTCGGGGCGGCGGGTGCCGGTGTCCCAGGGGTTGTAGTCGACGAAGACGCGCAGGCCGCGCTCGTGGAACTGCTCCACGAGTCCCTTGAGGTCGGGAACGTCGCGGTAGAAGTCGAACTGGTTGCGGTCGTCGATGCCGATCACGGGGTAGGCGTGCCAGAGGACGAGGCCGTCGAGGCCGCCTTGGTCGGCGATGGACTCAAGGAAGGCGTCGACGGTGAACCGCTGCGCGGCGTGGTCGAAGAGCCGCTCGTCCCACAGCCACACCTGGGCGACGGCGTAGGCGCGGCTCGCCCAGCGGGTCCGGGGGTCCCCGTAGGCGGCGCCGCTGTAGCGGAGCCGCCCACGGGATTCGTCGCGCCAGACGGTGAGGTCGGCGCGCCACGCGGGCCAGTCGGCGGGGTCGCTCGGGGCCGCGAAGATCTTGGCGATGTCGCCCGTCTCGGGGTCGATCGCGCCGCCGGAGGGCAGCGCCGTGGGCCGGTCGATGGGCCTGGGCACCAGCGGGTCGAACGTGTTCGTGGCGGCTTCGTCGGGGTCAGATTCCTTGCGCTGCACGGAACTTGCGCACCTCCTCCAGCGTCGGCATGGATGGGACGGCGCCCTTGCGCTGCACGGCGATGGCCGCGGCGGTGGTGGCGAAGCCGGTGGCGGCCACGAGCGCTTCGAGGTCCGTGCCGTCGAGGGCGGCGGCGAAGGCGCCCACGAACGCGTCGCCCGCGCCGGTCGTGTCGACGGCGTTCACCTTGTGGCTCGGGACGGGCACCGGCCCCGCGCCGGGAAGGCCGACCAGGGCGCCCTCGGCGCCGAGCGTGATGATGACCGCGCAGCCGTGGCCGGTCAGGGCCGTCATGGGGTCGGCCGCGGCGCCCGCGAGCTCGGCGGCCTCGTGCTCGTTGACCACGAGCACGTCGATGTCGCTCAGGACGTCGACCGGGACCGCGCCGCTGGGGGCGGCGTTGAGGACCACGCGGGTGCCCGCGGCCTTCGCCTCGCGCACGGCCTCGGCGACCGTGGGCACGGGCGTCTCCAGCTGGAGCACGAGCACGTCGGCGGCGGCGATCGCGTCCAGTTCGGAGCCGGTGAGCGAGGCGAGTTCGGCGTTGGCGCCGGAGTTCACGACGATCGAGTTCTCGGCGCGCCGGTCGACGTAGATGACGGCCGAGCCGGTCGGGGCGTCGACGCGGCGGTCGAGCAGCTCGATCCCGGCGCCGCGGGCCTCGGCGGCGAGGCGGTCCCCGGCGGCGTCGCGTCCGAGCGCGACGATGAAGCGCACCTCCGCTCCGGACCGGGCGGCGGCGACGGCCTGGTTGTTGCCCTTCCCGCCCGGGAAGGCCTCGCAGCCGTGGGCGAGCACGGTCTCGCCGGGCGCGGGGATGCGGTCGACGCCGTAGACGAGGTCGAGGTTGGCGCTGCCGAGTACGACGACTCTCATTGGGACACCTCCACTGTTCTGGCGGCGAGATCGGAGAAGCGGGTCCCGGCGAAGCCGGGGACGGACGTGTCGAGCCGGTCGTCGAGCGGGTCGATCCAGCGCGGCGGCAGGGCCTTCGCTCCGGTGGCGGCACCGGCGAGGGCGCCCGCGGTGGCGCCGACCGAGTCGGTGTCCCAGCCGCCGGAGACCGCGAGGGTGATGGTGCGCTCGAAGTCCCCCGCGCCGCGGGCGAGCGCGAACGCGAGCAGTGCGGCGTTGTTGAGGACGTGGACCCAGTGCAGGTGCCCGTATGCGGCGTGGAGGGCGTCGATCGCGGCCTCGTCGCCGAGACCGCCGCGGCCGAGCTCGACGCCGCGCCGCACGGCCGCGGCGTAGCGGCTCCGCGGCGGCACGACCGCGAGGCCGGTCTCCAGGACCGCGTCGATCGGGGCGCCCGCGACGGCCGCCGCGCTGGCGGCGGCGGCGAACATCGCGCCGTAGACGCCGCTGCGTCCGTGGCTCAGCCGCGCGTCGGTCCAGGCCATGCGGGCGGCGGCCACCGGGTCGCCGGGGCTCGCCCAGCCGTAGACGTCGGTGCGGATCTGCGCGCCGATCCAGTCGCGGAACGGGTTGCGCACCTTCCCGGCCTCGTCCGGCTCGTAGCCGTCGAGGAGGTTGCGGTAGACGATGCGCTCGGCGGTGAAGACGCGCCCGCCCGGCAGGCTGTCCAGCCAGGACTGCGCCACGTCGTCGGTGGTGAAGCCGCGCCCGACGCGTTCGAGCAGCGCGAGGGCGATGAGCGGGAAGTTCAGGTCGTCGTCCTCGGGCATGCCGTCGATGTTCTCGACGAGGCTGGTCGGACGGCTGCGCCGGTTCCACGGGTAGCGGGCCGCGACGTGGGGGTCGAGCCCGATCTCGGTGAAGTAGGAGCCGAGCGGCCAGTTGCCGGTGGCGCGGCCGATGGCGCGGATGCCTTCGAGCGGGATCTTCTCGACCGGTTTGCCGAGCAGGCAGCCGCTGGCGCGGCCGAGCCAGGCGCCGAGGACACGGTCGGCGTAGTCGGCGCCGCGTGAGCCGCGCCGCTCGGGCGGCTCAGCGGCGGCGAGGATCGCGTCGAGGTCCTCGGGCTCGGCCTCGCGCAGGGTCACGGGCTCGGGGAGGCGGTCGAGTTCGGCGAGCAGTCCGCGGGCGAGCGAGCGCAGCTCCTCGGACGCGGGTTCGGGCGTCGCGCCGCTGACGGCTGGTTCGGCCGCGCCGCCCGCGGCGAGCCAGCGTTCGCGCACGCCGGAGGCGTCGCGGCCGTCGAGTTCGGCGGCGACCAAGGCGTGCGGCACGAGGTCCTCGGGCTGCGTCCAGCTGAGCCGCATCATCAGCTCACCGTTTCCGTGTCGAATGCGTCTCGGGCCTCGGCGACTCGCGCGGCGCGGTCGGCGTCGGCCGCCCACACGTCGCGGGCGACGGCGGCGATGAGCGGCCCGGTGGCGGTGATGTCGATGCGGCTGCCCTCGCTCACGTCGCGGATCCACTCGCCGGGCACGGCGCCCGCGCCGCCGAGGGCGCCCGCGACGGCCCCGGCCATGACGGCGATCGAGTCGGAGTCCCGGCCGTAGTTCACCGCGCCCAGAACGGACTCGCGGTAGTCGCCGTTCGCGGCGATCAGCATGCCGAGGGCGATCGGGAGCTCCTCGATGGACTTGGTGCGGCTGGGGATGCGCGCGTCCATCGCGGGCTGCCGGTAGTGCGGGCCGACCGTGTCGAACGGCTCGACGGCGCGCCGCAGCTCGGCGAGACCGCCGGTGCGCCAGTCGCCGACGCCGGACGCAGCCTGCGCGACGGCGTCGATCGCGGCCCTCGTGCCGTCCTTGGCGAGCCGCAGCGCGGCCTCGACCACCGAGTCGACGGTGGCGCCGGGCCGCATCGCCTCGGCCACGGCCGCGGCGAAGACCCCGGCGGCCTCGCGCCCGTAGCTCGACTGGTGGGCCCCGGCGACGTCGATCGCCTCGGCGTAGGCGGCCTCGGGGTCGCCGGCGTTGACGATGCCGATCGGCGCGACGTACATCGTGGCGCCGCAGTTGACGATGTTCCCCACGCCCGCCTCGCGCGGGTCGATGTGCCCGTAGTGGAGCCTGGCGACGAGCCACTTCTCGGCCAGGAACACGCGGTGCAGCAGCAGCGACTCCGATTCGAGCTCGGGGATCCAGCGCTTCTCGCCGATGAGCAGCGGCACCAGGTGCTCGGCGATCGCGTGGGCGTCGAGGTGGTCCCGAACGGTGCCGTAGACGTCGACCAGGGCCGTGGTCATGAGGGTGTCGTCGGTGATGTGGCCGTCGCCCTTGTGGTACGGGGCGATCGGGCGGGCGTGGCGCCAGTCCTCGTTGAACGGGGGCACGATGCCCTCGATGAGGCCGCCGTAGCGGCTCTGGATCGCTTCGGGCGCGTTCCCCTCGGCCGCGCCGCCGAGTGCGTCGCCCACTGCCGCGCCCGCGAGCGCGCCCGTCGACTTCGTCACCAGCGTGTCCATCGTGTCTCCTTGCTTCGAGTTCGTGTTCGGCGTCCGCCGGGGCGGTGCCGGGGGGCGCATCGCCCCGGCGGACGCGGGTCAGCGTGCGGTCGCCCTATAAGCCCAGTTCGGACCAGCCGTCGACGAGCTGCGTCTTGAGTTCGTCGAGGCTGATCTCGTCGGCCAGGTACTGCTGGAGGGCGGGCGTGGCGTACTGGTCCTTCCACTGCGGATAGTTGACGGCCGCCTGGAACGGGGCCGCGGACAGCCCGTCGCCCGAGGCGAGGATGGCCTCCCAGCCGTTCTCACCGGCGGTGTCCTCGGCGACCTGGGCCCGCGCCTCGCTGGAGGCGGGGATCAGCCAGTCGCCCTCGGCGAGCGCCGCCTGGTGCTCGGGCTGCATGAAGAAGTCGATGAACTCGGCGGCCTCCTCGACGTGGTCGCTCTCGGCGGCGACGGACATCGTCTGCGGGTTGGCCGCCTGGACCGCTCCGGCCGTGCCCGCCAGCGGCGGCAGCACCGCCCAGTCGAAGCCCTCGGGCGCCGACTCGACGAGCTGCTGGGCGACGTAGTTGCCCGCGACGTACAGGGCGTACTTGCCGTCGAAGAAGCCCGGCAGCACGTCCGAGCCGCTCTGGGTGAGCGAGACGGGGTCGAGCGACTGGTCCTCGTAGGCCATGGTGTGGATGCGCTCGGGCACGGCCAGTTCGTTCTCGCCGACCTCGATCTGCGTGTCCTCGCCCTCGCCGGTGAAGAAGGTGCCGTCGAAGCCGAGGGCCAGGTTCATGACGGCGGCGGTCGGCTGCTTCATGCCCCAGCCGACGCCGTACGTGCCGTCGCCGGTGAGCTCCTTCGCCATCGTCTGGAAGTCGTCCCAGTTCAGCGTCTCCCCGGCGGGGACCTCGACCCCGGCGTCGGCGAGCGCGCCGGTGTTCGCGAAGACCACGTAGGACTGGAGCAGCGTGGGCGCGGCGACGACCGAGCCGTCTTGGGCGGTGACGGCCTGCCAGACGTCGTCCGAGACCGCGCCGGTCACCTCGTCGCTGAGGTAGGGGCTCAGGTCGGCGAGGTAGCCCTGCTTCGCGAAGCCCATGATGTCCGCGGACTCGTCGTGGATGATGTCGGGGGCCGTGCCGCCCTGGAACTGGGTGACCAGCTGGTCGTGGACGTTGTCCCAGCTGCCCTGGACGAGCTCCACCTGGGTGTCGGGGTGCTCGTCGTTCCAGGCGTCGACGATGTCCTGGGTGGCGGCGATCGTCGTGTCCTGGAACGCCAGCGACTGGAAGGTCAGCGTGGCGCCGTCCCCGTCGTCGCCGCCGACGCCGAACGCCGAGCAGCCGGTGAGCGCGAGGGGCAAGGCGATGGCGATCGCGGCGCCCGCTCGGGCGCCGATGCGAGTGCGCATGGCTTTCTCTCTTTCGTAGTGAGGATCGTTCGGCGAAGTCATGAGGATCAACCCTTGACCGCGCCGCTGAGGAGTCCGGCAGTGAGCCGTTTCTGGATGAGCATGAAGAAGCCGAGGCTCGGGATGCAGGCGAGGAGCGCGGCCGCGGCGAGCTGGCCGAGCTGGACCTGCCCTTCGGAGCCGACGAAGCGCGCCAGCGCGAGCGGCAGGGTCTGCATGTCCGGGTCCTGGATGAGCACCAACGCGAAGAAGAACTCGTTCCAGGAGTTGATGAACGTGAACAGGCTGGTGGCGACCAGTCCGGGCGCCAGCAGCGGCAGGACGATCCTGCCGAGCGTCCGCATCCGGCTCGCCCCGTCGACCGCGCCGGCCTCCTCCAGCTCGACCGGGATGGCGGCCACGTAGCCCTGGAGCATCCACAGCGAGAACGGCAGCGCCCACACCGCGTACACGAGCACGAGGCCCAGCAGCGTGTTCACCAGTCCGATGTTCTTGAGCAGCAGGAACAGCGGGATGATGATGAGGATGAACGGGAAGACCTGGCTGAGCAGGATCCAGCCGGTGGCCAGGCCGCGGAGCCTGGTGCGGAAGCGCACCAGGGCGTAGGCGGCGGGCAGGGCCACGGCGGTCACGATGACGGTGGTCGTCACCGCGACGAGGAGGCTGTTGCCCGCGGCGGTGAACAGGTCCGCCTTCTCGATCGCGTCGGTGAAGTTCTGCCAGTTGAGGCTCTCGGGGAGGACCCCGGCGTCCGGCGAGCGCAGTTCGCGCGAGGTCTTGAAGGCCGTGCTGAGCAGGAACAGCAGCGGGAACGCCAGGAAGCACATGTACGCGAGGAGCGCGAGGTACTGGAGCGGTCTGGCGAACGGGTTCCGCCCCGGCTTGGAGCCGCTGGTCGATGTGGTCACTGGAGCCGCCTCCTCATCTGGCCGCGGAGGTAGAAGAACAGGAACACGCCGATCAGGACGACCATGACGTTGCCCATGGCCGCCGCGTAGCCGAAGTTCCCGTATCGGAAGGCCTCGTTGTACGCGAACAGGCTCGGCAGCATCGTGGTGCCGCCCGGCCCGCCCGCGGTGAGCACGAACACGAGCGCGAAGGAGTTGAAGTTCCAGATCAGGTCGAGCGTGGTGATCGCCGTGATGATCGGGCGCAGTGCGGGCAGGGTGACGTGCCAGAAGCGGCGCCAGGTGCTCGCCCCGTCGATCGCGGCGGCCTCGTTCAGCTCGGCGGGGACGCTCTGGAGCCCGGCGAGCAGGGTGATCGTGGTCTGCGGCATGCCCGCCCAGACGCCGACGACGATGACGACCGGCAGCGCGATCGAGGACTCGCCGAGCCAGTTGACGTCGCCGGGCAGGCCGAGGGCGCCGAGGGCCCGGTTGACCGGTCCGTAGTTCGGGTTGAGCATGAGCTGCCACATGATCGCGATGATCACCGGCGGCATCGCCCAGGGGACGAGCGCGAGGGTGCGCGCGAGCCAGCGCAGGCGCAGGTCGAGGTTGAGCAGCAGCGCCAGGCCGAGGGAGGCGAGGAACTGGAGGATCGTGACGCTGAAGGCCCAGATCAGGCCGATCTTGAACGAGGTCCAGAACAGGCCGTTGCCGGCCAGTTCGACGTAGTTGTCGATGCCGTTGAAGTGGGTCTCGACGCCCAGTCCGGCGTGGGCGTCGGTGAAGCCGAGGAGGACGCCGTACACCAGCGGGTAGACGCTGAACAGCATCACCGGGAGCAGCGCGGGCAGGACGAGCGGCCACGCGTCGCGGCCGCCGCCGCTGAGGCGCGGCTTGCGGCGCGGCCGGGTCGGCCGTTCGTCGAGCGGCCGGGCGATCGTCGTCATGAGCGGACCTCCGCGTGGTCGGTCACGGGACCGGTCGACTCGCGCACCGACAGCGAGGGCGCGATGACGAGCCCGCGGACGGGCGCCTCGGGGTCCTCGATCCTTCGGATGAGCAGCTTGGCGGCGGCCTTGGCGCGCTTGGCCGAGCCGAGGTCGACGCTGGTGAGCGAGGGCGTGGCGAGTTCGGCGGCGTCGGTGTCGTCCATGCCGACGACGGCGACGTCGTCGGGGACGCGGGCGCCTGAGGCGGCGAGCTCTTTGAGCGCCGCCACGGCGAGCAGGTCGTTGGCGCAGACGACCGCGTCGGGGCTCGCCTGGCCGAGGAGGTCGGCGACCGCCCTGCGGCCCGCGCGGTAGGTGAAGCCGGTGGCGGTCACCTGGAGTTCGGGGCTCGACGGGAGTTCGAAGCGCCGGATCGCGTCGAGGTATCCGGCCAGCCGTGCGGCGCCGGGGACGGTGTCGACCGGGCCGTTGACGAGCGCGATGCGGCGTCGGCCCTGGGCGGCGAGGTGCTCGACGGCGAGGCCGACGCCGGTCGCGGAGTCGGCGCGCACGTTGTCGAGTTCGACGTCGGGCGGGAGGGAGCCGATGACCACGATGGGCAGGCGGCTGGCGCGCATGGCCTCGATGAGCTCGGGGGTGATGCGCAGGGGGCTCAGCAGGAGACCGTCGGCGTAGCCGCGGTTCAGACTGGTGACCAGGTCGATCTGGTCGTCGGGGTCGCTGCCGGTGGAGGAGACCACGAGGCGGTAGCCGGCCCTCGCGACGATCGGGGTGACGGTGCGCATCATCTGCACGTAGACCGGGTTGCCGACGTCGGCGACGGCGAGGGCGATCTGGTCGGTGCGGCCGGTCCGGAGGGTGCGGGCGCTGGCGTCGGGCACGTAGCCGAGTGCCTCGGCGGCCTCGCGGACGCGGCGGGTCATGTCCTCGGAGGCGGAGCCGCCGTTGAGGACGCGGGACACCGAGGCCACGGAGACCCCGGCGCGCGCGGCGACCAGCGCGAGGTTCGACTTCTTCGTCTCGGCCATCCGCAGCCCTTCGTCGTCGACGGCACTCATCGTTGAGAACGTTCTTAAGAACGATTACAAGAACGATATCAGCTTCCAGAGACTCCTGTCACCGGCGGCGCGGACAGAGGTGAAACGACTGGTCATCGCCGACCGATCGCCCGAACACGCCGCGAGGGGCCGAGGTCGGCGCTCGGCATCGCCGAGGCCGCGCATCCGGACGCGGAGGACCGGTGATTTCGCCGATGCAGACCGTCCGGTCGGTATGTGACGGTGTTCCACAGCACTTGCAGCGATTCCCGTCAAGGAGGACGAATCATGCGCCCAACGACATCGCATCCGCCGACGAGACGGCGCCGCGCCCTGCGCGCCCTCGGCGTGGTCGCGACGATGCTGACCATGCTCGGGGCCGGGGTCCTGGCGGGCCCCACCGCCGCCGCGGCCCAGAACCCCTACGAACGCGGCCCCGCGCCGAGCGAGTCCAGCATCGAGGCGAGCCGCGGCCATTACGACGTGTCGAGCACGATCGTCTCGTCCCTGGTCTCCGGATTCGGCGGCGGCACCGTCTACTACCCCACCACCCGTTCTGACGGCACCTTCGGCGCGGTCGCGATCTCGCCGGGCTACACCGCCGCGCAGTCGTCGATCCAGTGGCTCGGGCCGCGCATCGCCTCGCAGGGCTTCGTCGTCATCACGATCGACACGAACACCCGGTGGGACCAGCCGAGCCAGCGGGCGTCCCAACTGGAGGCCGCGCTCGACTACCTGGTCGAGGACAGCGACGTCGCCGACCGCATCGACCCCGGCCGCCTGGCCGTCATGGGCCACTCGATGGGCGGCGGCGGCTCGATCGAGGCGGCCGACGAGCGGCCCGAGCTCCAGGCGAGCATCCCGATGACGCCCTGGCACCTGGACAAGACCTGGCCCGGCGTCACCGTCCCGACCCTGGTCTTCGGCGCCGAGAACGACTCGATCGCCCCGGTCTACTCGCACGCCGAGCCGTTCTACAACTCGATTCCCGACTCGACCGACAAGATGTACATCGAGCTCGACGGCGCGACGCACTTCGCGCCGAACACCTCGAACACGACCATCGCGAAGTACTCCATCTCGTGGCTCAAGCGCTTCGTGGACAACGACACCCGCTACGACCAGTTCCTCTGCCCGCTGCCGGACGAGAGCGCCATCGAGGAGACCCGGGGCTCCTGCCCGCTCGGCTGACCCGCTCGATCACCGGACGGCGACCGCTCGTGCGCGGTCGCCGTCTTCGCGTGCGGGTCTTCCAAGCCGGATGCTCGGTTTTGTACCATTGGTCCATGCAACGGCGCGCACCGCAGGCCGCTGCCCAGGCGACGACGCCCGCGCAGCCGCAGGCACCTGCCGTGGCCGCGACCGTCCGAAGGCTCGAGGACGGCAGCATCGCGCTCGTCCTGACCGACGCCGACGCGCACCTGCTCGCCGAGGCGAGCGCCGACCAGCCGCTGCTGGTGCGCGTGGCGGCCGGGACGGACGGCGTCCGAGCCCGGGCCGAACTCGCGCGCGGACTGCGGGCCTTGGGCGACGGTCCGGTGAGCGACGCCCACGCCTCCCTGCTCCTCGCCGCGTCCCTGTTCGCCCGCTCCCGCGTCGCCGATCCGCGCCCGGCGCTCACCGCGGTCCTCGCCGCCGCCGACGCCGCGTGGTCCGCGGGCGACCGTCCCACCTGCCTGGCCGCGCTGGAGGCGGCCCGGTCCGTGCTGACGGCCGCCACGCCCGTCGAGGGCGACTGCGCGCGCCTGCGCGATCACCTCCTCGGCCTGCACGCGCTCCTCGAACAGCGCTTCGCGGACGCGGCCGGGCCACTGCGGCGCGTCCTCGCACACGGACGCGACGACTCGCCGGAGACGCTGCGCCGCGCCGCCATGGCGGCGCTGCTGCTCGGCGAGATCGCGACCTCCTGCCGCATGGGCGTGCGGGCGCTGGCCGCATCGCGCGCCGAGGGGCGCGACGACCTGGCCGCGCAGACGCTCGAACACCTCGCCTACGCCGAGATGCGCGCGGGGCTCCACGCCAGGGCGCGCGCCCACGCCGGTGAGGGACTGCAAGTGGCGCTGCGCTCGGGGCGCTCCAACACCGCGGCGCACCACCGGGCGGTCCTCGCCCTGACCGCGTCCGTCGAGGGCGACACCGAGGAGGTGGCGGTCCAGGCCGCGCTGGCGCTGTCGACGGCGCGGCGCCACGGCCTGGAGCAGACGCGCACGCTCGCCGAGTGGGCCCTGGCCAGAGCCGAGCTCGGCCGGGGGCGGGCCGAGGCGGCCGCCGCCCGGCTGGGCGAGCTCGTCCGGGCCGACGGCGGTCACTTCGCGGTGCGTCCGCTGCTCATGCCCTGCTTCATCGAGGCCGCGGTGCTCGCAGGACAGGCCGAGGCGGCGCGTCCGGTCGCGGACGCGTTCCAGGCGTGGGCCGGGTTCGGCATCGACCGGGCGGCGGCCGCGCAGCTCGCGCGCTGCCGGGCGCTCCTGGCGACCGCCGGGGCCGGGGCCGACACCGTCGAGGACCTGTACCGGCGCGCCATCGACCTGCACGCGGCGGACATCGGCGACTATGAGCGGGCCCGCACGCAGTTGCTGTACGGCAACTGGCTGCGGCGGCGCAGGCGCCCCCGAGAGGCCCGCGCCGTCCTGCGCGACGCCCTGCACGGCTTCGAGCGGTGCGGGGCGCGGGCCTGGGCGGATCAGGCCAGGGCGGCGCTGCGGGCCACGGGCGAGGCCGCCACCGGGCTCGGCGAGGACGCGGTCCTGTCGTCGCTGACGCCGCATCAGTTGCGGATCGCCAGGCACGTGGCGACCGGGGCGACGAACCGCGAGGTGGCGCAGGCGCTCTCGGTCAGCGTGCGCACCGTGGACCA
Organism: Glycomyces arizonensis DSM 44726; assembly: GCF_000482705.1. Taxonomy (GTDB): domain Bacteria; phylum Actinomycetota; class Actinomycetes; order Mycobacteriales; family Micromonosporaceae; genus Glycomyces; species Glycomyces arizonensis. Next base: position 166,070 of record NZ_AXWO01000008.1, read on the forward strand.
CCACTTGCGCAACATCTTCGCCGCGCTGGGCGTGCGGTCCAGGGTGGAGCTGGCCCGGCTGGTGGCGAATGCCCCCGAGCGGGAGCCTATGGCCCGGTGAGGAAGCGGCGCAGCCGGGCGGCGATGAGCTCGGGCCGCCCGCCGCGGTTGCGGTTCGCGGCGCCGCCGTGGTTGAGACGGTCGAATTCGACGCGCTCGGGGTGCGGCAGGACCCGTTCCAGGGCGTCCAGGGCCGTCTTGAGGTAGCCGGGGCTGCCGGCGCCGCCGAGCAGGAGCACGGGGACGTCGAGGGCCGCGTAGCGGTCGATCCGGTCGGCCGCCTCGCGCACCAGCGCGATGTCCTGGCGGAACGTCGGCGTGAGCTCCCGCAGCGTCACCCGGGTGCCGTCGGGGCGGCGGTCCCCGGCCGCGAGCATGAGGCGGGCGACGGCGGCCAGCGCCCACCGGGGCATGCCGCCGCCGAACATCCGCGTGCCCCGGGTGGCGGTGGCCAGCGCCGAGGCGAGGCGACCGTCGGCAATCTCCCGGTCGAAGCGGTCCGCGAAGGACCAGTCGATGGAGCCGCCGACCGCCAGCGGCGGCTCGTAGACGGCCACGCGCTCGACCGAGGGGAGCGCCAGCGCCGCCTCCAGGGCGATGATGCCGCCGGTGCTGACGCCGAAGACGGCCTTCGCGCCGGTGTCGCGCAGCAGAGCGGCGAGATCGGCGGTCTCGCCGCCGAGCCCGAAGCCGTCGGGGATCGGCCCGCTGGAGGCCCGGCCGCGCCGGTCGGGCAGGTGGACGGTGCAGGTCTCGGCGAGGGCCTCGGCGAGCTGCCCGTGGCTGGTGGCGGACTCGAATCCGCCGTGGACGATGACGAGTCCGGGGCCGGTGCCGGTCGTGAGGCGGCCGATGGCGGCGCCGTCGGGGGCGGTCAGGGAGTCGGTGGTGAACATGAGCCCATTCTCACTCAATTGTTTGATTGAAGTCAAGCAAGCGTGTGAAAATTCGCTACGCGGAGGTAACCTCAACCGGGTGAAGGATCAGACCACCGGTGGCCCCGAGGCGGCCACCTCGCGGCGCAGACTGCTCGACGCCGCCCTGGCCGAGTTCGCCGAGAAGGGCTACGCCGGGGCGACCGTCCGCGCGATCGCCGCCCGCGCCGGAGTCAACACCCAGCTCATCTCGTACTACTTCGGCGGCAAGGCCGGGCTGCACCGCGAGCTCCTCGACGCGTGGCGCGAGCGCGAGGCCGGGCTCATGGAGGCCGATTCCTTCGCCGCGGGGGTGACCGCCTACCTGCGCGCCTTCGCCGAGAACCCCGACCTGCTGCGCATGTTCGTCCGCGAGGGCCTGTCCGCCGCCGCGCTCCCCGCCCCGGCGGCGCCCGCGGACGGGGAGGAGGAACCGGAGGTGGCGCAGCTGCGCCGCCTCCAGGCCGAAGGCGGCCTCGCCGCCGACCTCGACCCGGCCTATCTGGCGATCGTCCTGATGGGGGCGACGACCGCGATGGTGACCGTCCCGGCGATGATCGAGCGCCTCTGCGGCGTCCCGGCCGACTCGCCGGAGTTCCTGGACAACTACGCCGAGCAGTTGCGCCGCATCATCGAGCACCTGAGCGGCTGAGCGGCCCCTCAGCGCTCGCCGGAGCGCCTCGCGGAGGGCGGCCGGTCGGGAATGAGCTTGAGGCCGACGACGGCGGCGATGATGCCCGCGATGAAGACGAGCTTCGCCGCCGAGACGGCCTCGGCGCCGGTGGCCATCGCGTAGGCGACCGTCAGCGCGGCGCCGACGCCGGTCCACACCGCGTAGGCGGTGCCGATGGGAATGTGCTTCGCGGCCCACCCCAGGCCGAACATGCTCGCGGTCAGGGCGAGGGCGAACACCAGGTCGGGGACGGGCTCGCGGAATCCGTCGGACAGGCCCAGCGCGGTGGCCCAGACGGCCTCGAAGACGGCGCTGACGAGGAGCACGATCCAGGGCATCGTCAGCTCACCGCCTTCAGGCCGATGATCGAGCCGACGAGCAGCACCAGCAGCAGGGACCTGCCCCAGGTGGCCCGCTCCTGGCCGGTGCGCAGGCCCCACAGCACGGTCAGCGTGGCGCCGACGCCGGTCCACACGGCGTAGGCGGTGCCGGTCGGCAGGGAGGTCATGGCCCACGACAGCCCGGCCATGCTGAGGGCGAGCGCCGCGAAGAACAGGGCGGTGGGCCTCGGGCGCTTGAAGCCGTCGGAGGCGGACAGCGCCGCCGCCCACACGGCCTCCAGCACGCCGGAGGCGATCAGGATCAACCACGCCACGACAATGACTCCTTCTCAGGCCGTCTTGTCGGGGTGCGGGTACGGCTCCCTCGTCCGCGGACCCGCCCACCGGGTCCCGCGGCAAGTCTACGGCGGCGGCCGCACCGCGGCCGTGAACGACGCCCGCGGGAACCGTGCGGCTCGCTCACCGCGGCCGGACCGTTCGGGAACCCGGCCTCGGCTTCGTGTCGGGCGGGCGGTTCAGGCCGTCGCCTCCTCGCCGATCGCCAGCACGGACCAGGAGCGCTTCGTGGCGGGCGGGTCGGCGATCAGCAGCGCCCACCGGCCGCGCCGGTAGTCCCCGCGGATGAGGTAACCGCCCTCCGCCTCCCGGCCGAAGACCTCTTCGGCGGGCAGGACGTCGCGGCCGTTGTGGCGGTGGGCCACCTCCCGGTCGGTCCGCTTGTCGCCCTCGACGGCGGCGAACCAGTCGGCGAAGGCGCGCCGGACGCGCGCGGCCGCCGCCTCGTCGAGGCGGGCGTCGACGCCGATCACGGTCGGATCCCAGCCGTCGCCCCCCAGGACCTTGAAACCGGTCGGGAACAGCTCGCAGACGACGCCGCGGTCGAGGCTCGCCGCGTAGAGCGCCCGGACCTCGCCTGGGTGGTCGCGCCTGTCGCGGTAGTACGTCCTCGGGGCGGTGATCAGGCACCAGACGCCGAGGGCCAGCGCCCCGAGCCAGTTCCAGGCGGCGAGGAACAGGATGACGGCCACCGCGCCGTCGACGTCGTCGGGGAATTCGGGCATGTAGGCCCTGAACACGAACGCGTACACCAGGAAGATGGCCCCGAGAACGGCGAAGACGACGGGGCCGAACAGTCCCGGCTCGGACGGTGCGGCGCGGCGGACGAAGTCGTCGAAGCCGGTGACGTCGGGAGCCGGCGGCCGGGGTGCGGGGGCGGTGTTCGCCGACGCGGCCCAGATGGCGTCGGGGCCGCCCGGCCAGGGCTCGGCAGGGTGCATTCGCTCATTATGCGTTGGCGGTGCCGCACATGGGAATGCCTCGCCCGGTCGGCCCTCCGCGACCGACCGGGCGAGGCATCGCTCAGAAAGACACTGCTCAGAAAGGCACTGCTCAGGCGAGGCCGGGGACCGGCGCGTCCGTGAACTCGCCGGGGCGGGCGCCCCGCCGGTTCGGCGGTTCCACCTCGGCGGCGTCGAGGAACGCGCGAGCGAGGACGCGGCCGTCCTCGCCCGCGAGCCACAGCAGCAGCCGCGCCGGTCCGGCGGGCGGCGGGACGGTGAGCCGGACGGCGGGCGAGAGCCGGAACGGCTCGGCGGCGACAGATCCACTGCTCGCCTCCGGTTTCGGCAGCGGGGCGTCCGCGGGCGTCCCGGCGGCCGTCCACGCGGCGTGGACGGTGCCGGAGGCGGCGGTGCGGCCGTGGTGCGAGACGTGGACGTCGAGCGCGAGCGGCCCGGCGGGCGGCTCGATGTCGGCGCCCGCGGCGAGCGGCACGAGGTCGAGCACCAGCACGGTCTCGGCGTTGACGTCGGCGGGGACCGCCCCGCCCCAGTCCTTCGGGCGCCGGTCGGTGTCGAGCAGGCCCGCGGCCTCGTGCTCCACGTCGGCGAACTCGGTGTAGACGTACCCGGCGAAGCGGTCGTGGCGCCGCAGTTCCTGCGTCTCCCAGCGCAGATGCCAGGCCCGTTCGAGACTGGTGAACCCTTCGCCGTACTCGCTGTTGACGATCGGGAGGCCGCTTCTGGGCACGTCGGCGGAGCCGTACAGGGACTTGTCGACGATGAAGTCGGGGGCGAGCCGGACGGGGAAGTCGTCCCGCTCCCCCGCCGCCAGGCGCGCGACGAAGTCCTTCCACACGGCCAGGTGCGGCTCGTAGTAGTGCCAGTCGACCAGGTCGGTGCGCACGTGTGACCAGCCGGAGTTCTCCACGATCGGCCGGGTGTCGTCGAGTTCGCGCAGCCGCTCGTAGGCGCGGGCGGCGGCCTCGGCGCGCGCGACGCTGCCGGGGATGTCCCAGTCCAGGCCCCACTCCTCGTTGTAGAGGCCCCAGATGACGATGCTCGGGTGGTTGCCGTCGCGCTCGACCATCGCGGGCAGCTGCGCCTCGAAGGCGGCCGCCGCTTCGGGTGAGAAGCGGCTCGGGCAGGCCGGTTCGGCCCACACGAGCATGCCGGTGCGGTCGGCCTCGTGCAGCCACAGCGGCTCTTCGAACTTGAGGTGCTTGCGCACGAGGTTGTAGCCGAGGCCGCGGGCGAGTTCGATTTCGCGCAGCAGCGACGCGGCGTCCGGCGCGGTGAGCCCCGTGTCCGGCCAGTAGCCCTGGTCGAGCACGCCGCGCATGTAGACGCGCTCGCCGTTGAGGTGGAGCTCCTCGCCGCGGGTCTCGAAGCGGCGCAGGCCGGTGGTGGCGACGACGCGGTCATCGCCGGTGCGGACCTCGACGCGGTACAGGTGCGGCCGCTCGGGCGACCACAGGACCGGTTCGGCGAGTTCGATGCGCCCGGTGGCGCGCCCGTCGCCGTCGGATGTCAGCGCGGCCGCCTCGCCGGTGCCGAGCACGGTCGCCGTGACGGCCGCGCCCGCCGGGGCGTCGCCCGCGAGGTCCACGGTGAGGTCGATGCCGGTGAGGCTGTCGCCGCGCAGGGCGACCGATCGGGCGTAGGTGCGTCCGCGGGCCTCGATCCACACGGTCTGCCAGATGCCGGAGGTGGGGGTGAACGAGACGCCGTCGTAGTCGTCGCGCGGCAGGGACCGCTGCTTGCCGTGCGGGATGGCGCGCTTGTCCGCCGGGGCGGCGACCGACACCTCGAGTTCGGCGCTCACTCCTGGGACGAGCGCGTCGGTCACGTCGAGCTCGAAGGACTCGTAGCCGCCGGTGTGCTCGCCGACGATCGCGCCGTCGACGCGGACCACGGCGTGGTGGTGCACCGCCCCGAACGAGAGGACGACGCTCGATCCGGCCCAGTCGGCGGGCGCGGTGACCGTCCGCCGGTAGGTCCCCCGCTCGAGCCACGTGCGGTGCACGCCCGAGGCCTCGCTCTCCCACGCGAACGGCACGGTGATCGGGCCGTCGTAGCCGTCGGCCTCGAAGGCCCAGCGGCCGTTGAGGTTCAGCCAGCGTTCGGACCGGTCGCGGTCCGGGCGCGGGTACTCGGGGCGGGGGATCGGGGCCGCGCCGGTCTCGGGTGGCGTCGCCGCGGTCTCGGGTCGGGTCAGTGTCATGCGTCAGCCCTTCACGCTGCCGGCCATGATGCCGTTGATGAAATGCCGCTGGAGCAGGATGAACAGCACCAGCAGCGGGATGAGTGCGACGGAGCTCGCCGCGAGCAGTTCGCCTGTGACGGTGGCGTAGTCGGCGCCGATCCGGTTGCCGGTGATGTTCTGGGCGAGTGTGGAGAGCACGACCTGGAGGGTCGCCATGCGCTCGTTGCTCGCCACCACCACGGGCCAGACGAAGTCGTTGTAGATGTTCATGATCGTGAGCACGCCGAGCCCGGCCAGGCCGGGCCGGATGACGGGGACGATCACGCGCCAGAAGATGCCGAACTCGCCGCAGCCGTCGACGCGGGCCGCGTCCATCAGCTCGTCGGGCACGGCGCTGATCACCTGCCGCATCCAGAAGATCGCGAACGCGTCCACCGCGCCGGGCAGGATGAGCGCCTGGTAGGTGTTGACCCAGCCGAGCGCCTTCATCTCCAAAAGGAGCGGGATGATGAGCACGATCGTGGGCAGCATGAGGGTGACGAGCACGGCGCCGAAGATGAGGTTCTGGCCGACGAAGCGGTACTTGGCGAACGCGTAGGCGGCCAGCGGGGCGAAGAACATCGTGATGGCGCCCTTGAACACGAGCACCACGGCCGTGTTGGCGAAGCCCTGCCCGATGGGCACGTCCTGGAACATCGCCCGGTAGTTGTCGAGGGTGAAGGCACTCGGGTCGAACGAGAGCGGTGAGGAGACGATGTCGCCGGCGGGTTTGAACGCCGAGACCAGGGCCCACGCCACCGGGGCCAGGAAGGCCGCGAGCAGCAGCATGAGGAAGGCGTGGGAGCCGATGCGCGGGCGGGATCGGGGTTCGTGCTTCACGGTTGCGGTCATCGTCAGTCCTTCGCTCGCAGCATGCGGACGAACATCAGCGACAGGACCATGACGAGGATGACGAGCAGGAACGAGTTCGCCGCGCCCGTGCCGAGGTCGGCCCTGGTGATGTGGTTGTACAGGTAGTAGCCCGCGGTGGTGGTCGAGTTGTAGGGGCCGCCCTGGGTGACCACGAACGGCTCGGCGAACATCTGGAACACCGCGAGCGTCTGGAGCACGACGGCGAACATGACCGTCCGCCGCAGCAGCGGCACCGTGATGCTCCACAGCTGCCTGGCCTTGGAGGCGCCGTCGATCTCGGCGGCCTCGTAGATCTGGCCGTTGATCGACTGGAGCCCGGAGAGCAGGATGATCACGATGAAGCCCGTGGTCTTCCACAGGAACAGCAGCGCGAGGGTCGGCTTGGCCCAGGCGCTGGTGGTCAGCCAGCCGACGTCGGGCAGTCCGACGAGGCCGAGCAGGGCGTTGACGGCGCCGTAGTGCTGGTCGAACAGCACCACCCAGATCTGGGCGACGGCCACGAGCGGGGTGACGAACGGGACGATGAAGGCCACCCGGTAGAGCCCGCGCAGTTTGAGCTTCGCCGAGCCCAGCAGCACGGCCACGAGCACGCCGAGCACGAGCTGGACGGGGATGATGAGGAGCCAGAGCACGGCGGAGTTGCCGAGAGAACTCCAGAACGCGGGGCTGGTGAGCAGGTAGGTGTAGTTGTCCCAGCCGACCCACTCCGCGGCCCCGGTGCCGTGCCAGTTCGTGAAGCTCAGGCGGGCCGTGTAGAAGAGCGGGTAGACGCTGAACGCGAGGAAGATCGCGACGAACGGCAGGACGAACACGTACGGCGCGAGGCGCCGCCGCAGTCCGGACGTGCTGGTGCGGCGGCGGCGCCCGCTCGGGCCCGCGGAGTGGGTGGCTGCGACGGTGGTCACTGGCGGTCGACCAGGTTCGTCTGGATCTGCTCGGTCGAGGAGTCGATCACCTCTTCGGGGGTCATGTCGCCGTCGAGCATGCGCTGGAGGTCGTTGCCGAGGTAGTCGACGGCGCCGTCCCACCAGGCGGGCGTGGGCGTGCCGCCGGGGATCTGGGCGCCGGCCTCGGTGGCCACGGCCCACAGGTCCTGGCCGCCGAGGGCCTCGACCGGTTCGAAGAGCGGCGCCGACGGGTCGGCGGCGGGCTCGTAGGCCGGGATCGAGGTGTTCAGGCCGGTCGGGTAGGTGTCGCTCGGGCCCCAGACGGCGGTGTAGCCGACCTCGTCGTACATGAGGAACTCGTAGAAGAGCCAGGCGAGGTCGGCGTTCTTTCCGTCCTTGGGCAGCACGAACGAGGAGCCGCCCATGGCGCCCGAGCGCGGTCCGCCCGCGTCCCAGGCGGGCAGTTCCATGGCGCGCCAGTCGCCGGAGGTCTCGGTGAGCATCTGCTGCGGGGCGAAGCTGAACCAGATCGCCCACGGGTAGAAGACCTGGTTGCCGTTGTCCATCTCGGCGACGTCGGTCGGGGTCAGGTATTCGGCGCGGGTGCCGAGCCCTTCGCTCTGGACCGTGTCGAGGAACTGGAGGATCCGCAGGTATTCGGGGCTGTCGAGGCGCAGCTCGCCGTCGGCGTCGGCGATGGAGGTGCCGAGCTGGCTCGCGTACATCTCGAGCTGGAGCTGCCCGAGGAAGGCGGACTGCTCCAGGTGGATCGGGCCGGCGTCGGGCACGGCGGCCTTGTACTGGCGGGCGGCCTCCAGCAGGTCGTCGTAGGTCGCGATGGCGGTGGCGTCGACGCCCGCGGCCTCCAGGGCCGTGGCGTTGTAGAACAGCAGGCCCGGGTTGAGGTCGTAGGGCACGCCGTAGATGGCGCCGTCGACGGTGTTGACGTCGATCTTCTGCTGGGCGATGTCCCCGAGATAGGGCTTGAGGACCTCGCCGAGGTTCCACAGGTAGTCGGTGTAGCCGCCGATCTTGGCGTCGTCGAGGAAGACGCCGTCGGGCACGTCGGTGCCGGTGATGAGCGTGTTCTGCAGTTTGGCGTCGATGTCGACGGCGACGTGGTTGACCTTGATGTCGGGGTAGACGGCGTTGAAGTCGTCGATGACGCCCTCGAAGACCTCGAAGAGGTCGCCGGAGCGGTCCCAGATGGTGATCTCGCCCTTGGGGCTATCGGCGGTGGGCGCCTGCAGGGCGTCGGCGGAGCCGCCGCCCTCCTCGTCGGAGGAGATGTCGGGGCCGCAGGCGGCGAGAGCGGGCGCCGCGGCGGCGAGCCCGGCGGACGCGAGCACGGCTCGGCGCCGGAGGAGATGGCGTTTCATGGCACTCCCTTGTGTGATTTGCCAACGTGTGCAAAACCTAGCACCTCTTTGCCGACGTTGCAAACGGTAGGATGGATCGCATGCCGGCAACACTCCGCGACGTCGCCGAACTGGCGCAGGTCTCCGTCCGCACCGTTTCCAACGTGGTGAGCGGTTACGCCCACGTCAGCGAGCGCATGCGCCAGCGCGTGCTGCGCGCGATCGAGGAGCTCGACTACCGCCCCAACCCCGTGGCCCGCACCCTCCGCACCGGCCGCACGGGGATGCTCGCGCTCGTCGTTCCCGAGATCGACGTACCTTACTTCAGCGAGCTCGCCCGCGACGTGATCGACGCGGCCGCCGAGTGCGGATACCGGGTCATGATCGACCAGACCGGGCACGACCACGAGCGCGAGCGGCGGCTGCTCATGGGCGAGGACCGCACGATGCTCTTCGACGGGATCCTCTTCAGCCCGCTGGTGACGAAGGCCGAGCTGCTCGACATGCACCGCTCCGAGCACCTGCCGCTGGTGCTGCTCGGCGAGCACGAGTTCGACGGCAGGTACGACCATGTGGCGATCGACAACGTGCGGGCCGCGCGGGACGCGGTGGAGCACCTGATCGCGCTCGGGCGCACGCGCATCGCCGCGATCGGAGCGCAGCCCTTGGAGGAGTACGCGACGCCGCTGCTGCGCACGGCCGGTTACGAGGCGGCGCTGGAGGAAGCGGGCCTGGAGGTGCGGTCCGAGTACGCCACACCGGCGCCGCACTACAGCCGCACCGACGGCTACGAGGCCGCGAAGGCGCTGCTGGAGGCCTCCCCGCGCCCGGACGCGGTCTTCTGCTTCTCGGACCTGCTCGCGGTGGGCGCGATGCGGGCGGTGTTCGACGCCGGGCTCAGCGTCCCCGAGGACGTGGCCGTGATCGGCATCGACGACATCGAGGAGGGCCGCTTCACGCGGCCGTCGCTGAGCACCGTCTCGCTGGACACGCCGTTCATCGCCCGCGAGGCGGTCCGCCGGATCACGGCGCGGATCGACGACCCGGAGGCCTCGGCCGAGGAGATCGTGGCCCCGCACCGCCTCGTCCCCCGGGAGAGCACGCTCGGCTGAAGCCGTCCGGCAACCCGACCGGGCGCCCTCCTGTTCGGTCACCACCCGAACTCGTTCCCCGAGAGCGCACGCTCGCTCAGGGACGTCCGGTGGCTCGGACCGGCCGCTGTCCCGACCGCCCTCCCATCGCCCGCCGCCCCGGCACCGCACGCCGCCGCACTGCGGGAGACCCCGTTCCCACCCGCCGTGCTGTCGGCCTTCCAGGCGCAGCACCAGTGATCGACTCCCGGCCGAAAACTGCCCCTTGCAACGTAGGCAAATTACTGGCATGGTGTTTGCAACGTCTGCAAATATGCAGATGCCTCGCATCCACAGGAGGAACCCCATGACGGGAACCAGTCAGTGGGCCGCCCCGGCGCGACGCGCATTCGCGCTGCTGGCGGCCGCGATCCTCGCCCTCGCCGGAGCCCTCGTGACCGCCTCGCCGGCCGCCGCCGAGCCCGGCTCCGTGCTCTACTCCCCCGACCTCGGCGCCTACCCCGGCGGCACCGCGGGCTACCCGCGCGCCATCCGCCTCGACCACGACGGCTCGTCCGCCCAGACCATGCTCGCCACCTTCGCCAAGGGCGGCCACGGCGGACCCACCACCCTCCCGATCTACCGCAGCGCGGACGGCGGGCAGAGCTGGAGCCAGATCTCCGAACTCGGCTCCCACACCCCCGGCTGGGACCTGGAGGCCCCCACCCTCTTCGAGGTCCCGCGCGACATCACCGGCCTGAATCGAGGCGACCTGCTCGCCGCGGGCACCGCCTGGGACGTCGGGGACTACACGGCGCAGAAGGTCGAGGTCTTCAAGAGCACCGACGGCGGCCACACGTGGTCGTACCTGTCGAACTGCACCCAGACCTCGGGCCAGCCGAACGGCTGGGGCCAGGGCATCTGGGAGCCGACGTTCCTCGTCGCCGACAACGGCGCGCTCGCCTGCTTCATCTCCGACGAGCGGCCCGCGAACAGCCCCACCAACAACCAGCGCATCGGCCACTACACGTCCACCGACGGCGGGGCGACGTGGAGCGCGGCCATCACCGAGGACGTCGTCTTCCCCAATGACGATCTCGCGCGGCCGGGCATGCAGACCTTCGCCGCGCTGCCCGACGGCCGGTTCGCCATGAGCTACGAGCTGTGCCGCGACGCCACCGACGCCGACCACGCGTGCGAGGTCTACATCAAGTTCAGCGACGACGGCCTCTACTGGGGACCGGCGGGCGACCGCGGCACGCTCGTGCGGACCTCGGACGACCGCGAACTGCTCCACACGCCCTACCTCTCCTGGACCCCCGGCGGCGGTCCGAACGGGACGCTGCTGCTCTCGGGGCAGCGCGTGGTCGCCGGGCCGACGGGGAACAAGACGGTCCTCGAAGAGTCCGGCACGGTGCTGTTCGCGAACCGGAACCTCGGCGCGGGCGACTGGTTCGAGGCGTCCACGCCCGTGGACGTCGACCCGACCGGCGGCTACAACACCGGTGAGCCCTCCTGCCCGGGCTACTCCACGCCCGCCATCCCGCGTGAGGACGGCACGAGCTACCTCTACCTCGCGGCGACCTGGCTGGGCCGGAACAACCAGTGCGAGGTCCGCTTCGGCATCGGCCACGTGCCCGGCCCGACCGGCGCGATCGTGAACCCGCAGAGCGGGAAGTGCCTCGACGTGGACACGAACACGGCCGCGAACGGGAACCGCGCGCAGCTGTGGACATGCGGGATCGCGACCGGCCAGGACTGGTCGGTGAACGCCGACGGCACGATCCGCGCCTTCGGCAAGTGCCTCGACGTGGACGCGCAGGGCACGGCCAACTTCACGCCCGTGCAGCTGTGGGAGTGCAACGGCTCAGGGGCCCAGCAGTGGCGGCCGCAGTCGAACGGCTCCCTGCTGAACCCGCAGTCCGGCCGCTGCCTCGACGTGCCGCAGGGCAACACCGCCGACGGCACCAAGCTGCAGATCTACGACTGCAACGGCCTGTGGACCCAGGTCTGGAACCTGCCGTCCTCATAGGATAACGCCGCCGGGTCGCGCACGGCGCGGCCCGGCGGCGGGACCGGGCGGGAAGGCGCGGCTGATCGACCCCGAGCGCTTCCCCGCCGTCGCCGCGGCCATGGCCGAGGGCGCGATCGACGACCAGGGCGACATCGACGAGGAGTTCCGCTTCCAGCTCGAACGGGTCCTCGACGGCGTCCAGGTGCTCCTCGCCGAGACCGGATCGGGCTGAGGCGCCTTCAGTCGCGCGTCGGCGGTCTCCCGTTGCCCGAGGAGACGGCCGTCGACTCCCTGGGCACGAGGCGGCATTCGACGACGGTCACGCCCTTGTCCACGACCTTGCCGTCGATGGCGTCGACCATCTTGGATGCCGCCACCATGCCGACGTCGGGCAGGTTGAGGTCGATGCTCGACAGCTGCGGGTGGTTGGCCTCGACCATGACCGTCCAGTTGTCGAAGCCGATGACGCCGACGTCGTCGGGCACCGAGAGGCCCATGGCCTGCAGCGCCGCGGTGGCGCCGCGCGCGATCATGTCGTTGCCGCACAGGATCCCGTCGACCTCGGCGCCGCTGTGGACCAGCTGCATCGTGGCCTGGCGCCCCCACTGCTCGCTCCACTCGCCGAACAGCGGCTCGGCGACCAGGTCGAGCCCCTGCTCGGCCAGGACCCTGCGGGCGGCGGCGGTCTTGGTGGCGGCGGTGTCCTCCTGCTGCGGGCCGAGGATGCACGCGACGCGGCGGCGGCCGGTCGCGAGCAGGTGGCGCACGGCCAGCTCGGCGCTCCCGGCGTCGTCGGGCACGACGGACACGTCGTCGGGGTCGGTCGACGCGGCCATCACGTAGACCACGGGCACGTCGGCGGCGCCGCGCAGCGGCGAGCGGGTGAACCGGTCGCACGGGCTGCCCACGGCGAGGATGCCGTCGACGTGGCGCCGCAGCAGCGAGTCGACGAAGTGCTGCTCGCGTATGGGGTCGCCGCGGCCGTCGCACACGAGGAAGGCGATGTCGTGCTCGGCGAACTTCGCCATCACGCCGAGCAGGACCGGGGCGGTGCGCCGCCTGCCGAAGGGCTCCCAGGTCACCAGGCCGACAGTCAGGTTGCGGTCCTCCGCGTCCGGGCGCGGGGGCGTCCGGCTCGACTTGAGGCCGAGTTCGCGTGCGGCTTCGAGGATGCGCTCGCGGGTGTCGGGGTGGACCGATCCCCTGCCGGACAGGGCCTTGGACACCGTCCCCGGTGAGACCCCCGCCAGCGCGGCGACGTCGCGGGCGGTGACGCGTTTCCGGTGTTCCATGGCCGCGACGCTACCAGGTGTTTCCCGAAGTTTCCGATGCGATCGCGTCGGCCACCTGGCGACGGACTCGGTCGACACTCGGCCCCGGAAACATTTGGAAGCGTTCTCCGAGCATGTCGCGCCGGATCCGGGCGCCCGCGCCTCACGCCAGAGGGAGGAACACCCGCATCGCCGAGCCTCCCCGCCGCGCCCAGCGGTAGTACGGGATGAGCCGCAGCTCGCGCTCCGGTCCCGCGTCGCCGGTCGGCGGGGCCGGGCGGTACGGCGGGCGCCCCGGCGACTCCGTTCGCGCCGGGGCGGAGCGGGTGCGCACGAGAGCGCCGTCGCCTTCGGCTCGCAGGGGGCCGGAGACGTCGACGCGCATGTCTTCAAGGGACTGATCCGGCGGCAGGTCGACCGACTCCGCGCACAGCACCAGCGGCCCGCGCTCGACGGCGACGCAGCCGCGCACGGCGTCGATGCGCTCATCGGGCCAGGTCAGGCGGGGTGCGGTCGGCAGTTCGAGCACGATGACCGCGCCGGGTGCGAGCGGGCCGCGCACGTCGGCCCAGCCCGGTTCGACGTCCCGTTCTCCGGAGCCGTCGGACAGCGTGGCGCCGTCCGCCCAGTGCGGCACGCGCAGCCGCAGGCCGGAGCGCGCAGGCGCGTCGACGACTTCGATCCGCACGGTGCCCGCGTGCGGGTACTCGGTCGCGATGCGCAGCGCCAGTTCGCCCTCGGCGAGCGCGAGGCGCATCTCGCCCGCCGCGTACTGGAGCAGCGAGACGGTGTCCCCCTCCGCGGTGTTCTCCTCCACTGTGGCCGCGTACGCCTGCCAGCTCGCCAGGGTCCTCGCCAGGTTCGTCGGGCAGCACGAGACGTCGAACCAGGGGGCGCGCACGCCGCCCTCGGCGCGCGGGTTCACCGCGTCCGGGCGCACGTCGGCCGCGGCGCTGCGCTGGTGCAGCGGGTTGGCGTAGAAGAACGAGCGGCCGTCCTCGGCGGGCGAGGCCGCGATGACGTTGTAGAAGGTCCGCTCCATCAGGTCCGCATAGCGCACGTCGCCCGTGGCGAGATGCAGGCGCCAGGACACCATCACCGAGGCGATGCCCGCACACGTCTCGCAGTAGGCGCGATCGGGCGGCAGCTCCCAGTCCTCGCCGAAGCCCTCGTCCTGGTGGCGCGAGCCCATGCCGCCGGTCAGGTACGTGCGGCGCTCCACCGAGCGAGCCCACTGCCGCTCCACGGCGGCCAGCAGTGCCGCGTCGCCGGTGTCGACCGCGACGTCGACCGCGCCCGCCGCCAGGTACAGCGCGCGCACCGCGTGCCCGCGCCAGACCTCGGCCTCGCGCACGGGCACGTCGTCCTGGAAGTACGAGGCGTCGAGCAGCGCGATCGGCGCGAGCGTGCCCCGGCCGCGCCGCTCCACGAACACCCGCGCCTGCTCGGAGTACCGCGGCTCGCCCAGCGCGCGGCCGAACTCGGCGAGGCCGACCTCGATCTCGGGGTGGCCGCAGATGCCGGGGTTCCCGTCCGGCCCGAACTCGCGGCACACGTGGTCGGCGGCACGCCTCGCCACGTCCACGAGCTTGTCCTCCCCTACCGTGCGCACGCGCGCGACGGCCGCCTGGAGCAGGTGCCCGACGCAGTACAGCTCGTGCCCCGAGGAAAGGTCCGAGTACCGGCCGGGCTGACCGGCGTGCCCGTAGCAGGTGTTGAGGTACCCGTCCTCGTCCTGGGCCGCGGCGATGCGTCCGGTGAGCGCTTCCAGGGCCTCGTTGACCCACGTCTCTCCCGTGCGGCCGTACTCCCAGGCGAGGGCCTCGGCGAGCTTGTAGATCTCCGAGTCGGAGAACTGCCATCCGGGCCGAGGCCCGCCGGTGTCGCCGTCGGCCACGCGGTCGAAGTTCGCGATCCAGCCCAGGCGCTCCATCCACTCCAGGCAGTGCTTGAGTGTGGCGTTCGCGTTCCGCTCCTGGAGCTCTCCCCAGAAGCCGCCGGTCAGGCGCAGGTCGTCCGGCCCGATGCCGCGGCGGCCGCCGCCGAGCGGGACGACCGGTGCGGCAGGGGGCGGGGTGGAGCGTGGGGCGTGGTGGTGCACGGATCAGTCCTTCACGGCCCCGGCGGTCACGCCGGCGGCCACATAGCGCTGGGCGACGACCAGCAGGATCGCCGCGGGGAGGGAGGCGACCACGGCGGTGGCCATGATCGCGTTCCACTGGGTGGTGTTGTTGCCGATGTACTGGTAGATGCCGAGCGTGATCGGGACGAACTCGCCGGAGCGGTTGAGCGTCGAGGCGAAGATGAAGTCCGACCACGCCCACAGGAAGGCGAACAGGGACACGGTGAGCGTGGAGTTGCGGCTGACGGGGAGCACGACCCTGGTGAACGTGCGCCAGGCCCCGGCGCCGTCGATGCGGGCGGCGTGGACGAGGTCCCTCGGGATGCCCGCCATGAACGTCGTGTAGAGCAGGACGCCGAACGGGACGGCGATGGTCGAGTCGGCCACGATCAGCCCCCACACCGTGTTGAGCAGGCCGAGGCGCACGTAGATCGCGTAGAATCCCATGGCCATCACGACGGCGGGGATCATCTGGGCCACCAGCAGCAGGAAGTTGAGCGCCCGCCCGCCGCGGAGGTTGAGGACGGCGAGCGCGTAGCCGGCCGGCGCGGCGATCACGACCGTCAGTGCGACGCAGCCGAGTCCGATGCCCAGGCTCGTGCCGAGCGCGGGCAGCTGCTGCGACAGCGCCGAGGTGTAGCCCTCGAAGGTCGGATCGGTCGGGAACCAGTGCGGGTCGCTGCGGCGCAGGTCGCCGGTCTGGGTGAGCGAGACGTTCACCATCCAGTAGACGGGGAACAGCATGAAGGCGGTGAACACCACGCCGAGGACGGTCTTCGGCCAGGATCGGGCGGTCATGACTTCTCCCATCCGCGCTGCATCCGCAAGTGGACGAATCCGAAGACGAGCGCGATGACGATGAGCAGGTTGCCGATCGCGGCGGCCGGCGAGAAGTCGGGCTGGCCGGTGCCGAAGGCCTCCCGGTAGGACCAGACCGCGAGGGTGAGCGAGGAGTCGCCCGGCCCGCCGGTGGTCATTATCCAGATGACGTCGACGACCTTGAGCGTGTAGACGAACCCGAGCAGCAGCGTGATGGCCGAGACCGGGCGCAGCAGCGGGAAGGTGATGCGCCAGAACCGCTGGCGGGCGGTGACCCCGTCGAGGGAGGCGGCCTCGTAGATCTCGTCGGGAATCTGCTGGAGCCCGGCGTAGAGGATGACCAGGTTGAACGGGATGCCCAGCCAGATGTTCGCGGTGATCACCGCGATGAGCGCGGTGTCGGGCGAGGTCAGCCAGTTGATCTGCGTCCCGCCGAAGGACTCGATGACGGAGTTGATGATCCCGTTGTCGCTGTTGAGCATCCACGCCCACGTCGAGGACGAGACGATCAAGGGCAGCAGCCACGGCACGAGGAACAGGGCGCGGAGCACGCCCGAGAGGCGGAAGTTCGCGTGGAAGAACACCGCCAGCGCCAGGCCGATCGCGTACTGGAACGCGATCGAGACGAGCGTGAACAGGGCGGTGTTGAGCAGGGCGGTCGGGAAGGAGTCGGAGGCGAACACCTCGGTGTACTTCTCGAACCCTGCGAAGGCCGGGTTGCCCTGGACGAAGGCGCGGACGGTGTAGTCGTGCACGCTCAGTTCGATGTTGCGCCACAGTGGATAGGCGTAGAACACCGCGAGGTAGGCCAGCAGCGGCGCGGCGAAGCCGATCGCGGTCCATCGCGAGGCCGAGCCGGGGAGTGCGCGGCGACGGCGGGCGTCCCGACCGGGTGCGGCGGGCTTGCCGCCCGCCGCACCGCCGTCGGACGCACGTCCGGTCGCCTCGACCGAAGTCGTGGTCATACGTGATCCGCTCCGTCTCAGCCGATCGCGGCTTCGGCGTCGGACTGCGCCTGCTGCAGGGCCTCGGCGGGCGTGGCCGCGCCGGACAGGGCGTTCTGCACGGCGGTCCACAGCGCTTCCGAGATCTTCGGGTAGTCGGTGCCGAGGTTGTCGCTGGTGCGCCCCTTGGCCTCCTGGACGGCCGCGACCCACGGTTCGAGCTCCGGCTTGGCCTCCAGCAGGGCCTCCTGGCCCTCGGCGGTCGGCGGGATGTAGTAGGCGAAGGTCATGGCGGTCTCGACGAAGCCCTCGGGGGTGGTCATGCACTCCACGATCTGGCGGGTGACGTCGTAGCGGCCGGTGTCGGACTGGACTGGCGCGATGATGAACTCGCCGCCGGTCGGCGCCGGGGCGACGCCGCCGGACTGCGCCGGGATCTGGATGACCCCGGTCTCGAATCCGGCCTCGGCGGCGCTGTTGACCTGCCAGGTGCCGTTGACGGCGAAGCCGAACTCGCCGGTGAGGAACTCCTCCCACGTGGTGTTCTGGGAGTTGGTGAGCACCGAGTTGGGCGCGTAGCCGGATTCGAGCCAGCCGGTCCACAGCTCCAGGGCGGCCTGGGCCTCGGGCGAGTCGAGGTCGCGCAGGTCGGCCCCGGCGCCCCAGAACCAGGGCAGGAACTGGAAGGAGCCTTCTTCGGTGCCGATGGCGGCGAAGGTGATGCCCTTGTCGCCGTTACCGGTGACTTGGGCGAGCGCGGCCGTCAGCGAGTCCCAGTCGGTGATCGAGGCGGGGTCGACTCCGGCGGCGGCGAGGACGTCGGCGTTGTAGTAGATGGCGAGGGTGTTCGCGCCGACCGGGATGCCGTAGGTCTTGTCGTCGACGACACCGGCGGCGAGCAGGTTCTCGTCGACGCCGGTCACGTCGAGCCCGAGCTCGTCCACGGTGGTCAGCATCCCGGTGTCGGCCAGTGTGGACACGGCCGGGTTGTCGAGCAGGATGATGTCCGGGCTGGTGCCCTCCTGCGCGGCGAGCAGCGCCTGGTTGGTCAGCGCGGTGGTGTCGAAGGCGGTGCGCTCGATCGTCACCCCGGCCTCCTCGCCGCAGGCTTCGACGCGCGCGGTCCACTCGGAGTTCTCGTCGTGCTGCGGGTAGGGGTCCCACCACGTGTAGGTGTCGGCGTCGCCGCCGCCGTCACCGCCGCCGGACGAGCAGGCCGCGGCCGCGGCGAGCGCCACGACCGCCAGACCCGCCGCGGCGGATCGGGCGAGGGGTCGGTTGTGCTTCATGGGTTGTTCCTCCTTGAACGGAACTCGGCCGGCGTCCTGCCGGGCGAGGTGAGGGGACGGTCAGGTTCGGCGCGGCGGGGCGGTGCTGCCCCGGTCCGCGAGTTCGGGCGAGACGAACCGCACCACGTGCGGGGCGCTCTCGGGTTCCTGCTTCTCGATGCGGCGCACGAGCTGACGCACCGCCATGCGGCCGAGCCGGTCGGGCGCGCTCTCGATCGAGGAGAACGGCAGCGAGAAGGTGCGGGCGAACTCGTCCGAGTAGCGGCCGACGACCGAGAGGTCGCCGGGCGCGGACAGGTGCCGCTCGTGCAGGACGGTGGGCAGGGCCGCGGCGGCGGCCTCGTTGTTGAGCAGCAGGCCCGTGGCGTCCGGGTGGGCGTCGAGCAGGGCGTGCAGTCGGCGGCCGATCTCGGGCTGCCCGGAGGAGCCGAAGGCGGCGTGCAGGGCGAGGCCGCGGGCGGCGGCGGCTTCGAGGGCGGCGTTCTGCAACCGCCACACGTAGGCGCCGCCGCGCTCGATCACGTGCTCGGGCTGCGAGACGAGGATGAGTTCGCGGTGGCCGAGCGAGGCCAGGTGCTCGACCATGACGCGCCCGGCCTCTTCGAAGTCGAGGTCGAAGACGTCGACGCCGGTGCAGTCGGCGGGAAGGCCGACCAGGGCGCCCGGCTGGGGGGCGGCGCGGAGCACCGGCAGGCGGTCGTCGTCCTCGGCGACGTTGAGCAGGACGACGCCGTCGACCATGCGCGAGTCGGTGATCCGCTTGAGCGCCTGGGGCCCGTTGGGGTCGGAGCTGAGCAGGATGTCGTATCCGGCGTCGCGGGCGGAGTCGGTCACGCCCTGGATGTACTGGAGCATCGCGGGGGCGAACTCGTCGGGGAGGAACTGGGCGAGCAGGCCGATCACCTTCGACTGGGACGTGGCCAGGGCGCGGGCCCCGGCGTTCGGCGTGTAGCCCAGCTCGCGCACGGCCCGCTCGACGCGGGCGCGCACCTCGTCCGAGATGGCGCGCTTGCCGCTCAGGGCGTATGACACCGTCGAGCGCGACACGCCCGCGGCGCGGGCGACGTCCCCGATGGTGACCACGGCGTCCTCCTTCATCGTCGGCTCTGTTGAATCGAACCGGTTCGAATCATAGTCGCTCGATCGCGAGAGCGCAAGCCCCAATACAGGGACTTGAGCTGGGAAAATACAACAAGACATTGAAGTTCTTGCATCGAACGGGGTTCGAAACTATCGTCAGGGCTGTTCCGGAACGTCGAACCGGTTCAACTTCTCAATGAGGAGCAATCCCATGCATCGCACCGTGAAACGAGCGTTGACGCGCCTGAGCGTCCTCGCCATCGCCGTCGGCGCCGCCGTGGCGGGACCCGCCGCCCCGGCCAGCGCCGAGGGCCTGACCCTCAACGTCGACATCGGACAGGTCGTGCGCCCGGCGACGCAGGTCGCCTCCGGCGGCCTGTACGGCGTCGACGCCGACAAGCCGACCGTCGACATGCTGCTGCCGCTCAATCCGACCGGTTTCACCCAGCCCGCGCCCGGCACCCAGCAACTGGGCAACGGCGCGACCGAGCCGTGCTGCGACTCGCTCGACGTCGGCGGCAACCTCATCAGCTCCGGCGCCCAGCAGTTCATCCGCATGCCGGACATCTACCCGGACTTCCCCTATCGGTGGCAGGGCTGGGGCGACTGGGAGGACAAGGTCACCACCATGGTGAACGACCGCCTGGCCGAGACCGCCATGACCAACATCCGCGGCTGGGAGCTGTGGAACGAGCCCGACTGGACGTGGGACGCCTCGGCGGGCTCGTTCAACGACGGCTGGACGCGCACCTACAACCTGGTGCGCTCCCTGGACCCGGTCACCCCGATCGTCGGCCCGAGCTGGTCGTACTACGGCCATGACAAGATGCTCGACTTCATGACGCACGCCCGGGACACCGGCACGCTCCCGGACGTGATCGTGTGGCACGAGCTCACCGACATGGACTGGAACAACTTCGACGAGCACGTCGCCGACTTCCGCGCCATCGAGAACCAGCTGGGTGTCTCGCATCGGCCCATCGCCATCAACGAGTACAACAGCCGCAACCAGATGGACATCCCCAGTGTGGCCGTGCACTGGATGGCCGTGTTCGAGCGCTACGGCGCCCGCGAGGCCCATCGCGCCTACTGGTTCGAGGCCGGCACCTTCGACGGCCTGTTCACGCTGGACAACCGGCCGACCGCCTCGTACTGGGTCTACCGCTGGTACGGGGCGATGACGGGGAACATGGTGGCCACGACGCCGAACAGCTGGCTCGACGGCATGGCCTCCTACGACTCCAGCCGCAAGATCGTCAACGTCGTCTTCGGCGGCGACTGGGGCGACAACGCCGTGCACGTCGAAGGACTCGGCGCGCTCGGCTCCTCGGTGGACGTGCGGGTCCTCTACACCCCGGGTTCGGGGCGCAACACGCACGTCGCCTCCCCCACCGTCGTCACCGACACGACGATGGCCGTGTCGGGCGGCCAGATCACGGTCCCGGTGGACGGCATGAACGCCGAGGGGGCCTACCAGCTCCTGATCACCCCGGCGGGCGGCCCGACCACGTCCTGGCAGCAGGTCTACGAGGCCGAGAACGCCACGGTCGTCAACGCGAACACCTTCGGCTCGGGCAATGCGTCGAACGGCTACTACGTGGGTCAGATCGACAACTCCGGCGACATGCGCTCGGACTCCTTCGTGGACTTCACCGTGGACGTCCCCGACTCGCGGAGCTACACGATGACGATCAGGTACGCCAACGGCACGGGCGCGACCTCGACGCACGGCCTGGCCTACAACGGCGGGGCGTGGTCCACGGTCTCGTACGCGCCGACCGCCGGATGGGCGCAGTTCGCCACCACGAGTGTGACGGTCGACCTGCACGAGGGATACAACATGATCCGCCTGGCCAAGGGCTCGCCGTATTTCGGCGGGGGCACCGGTTACGCGGAGCTGGACAGCATCACGCTGTCCTGAGGCACGGGCCGACGCGCCGCCTGCGCGGGCGGCGCGTCGGCCTCAGCCGCGAGCCGCTCCGCCGGGTGCGTTGCGCCAAGTTTATATACGAGGTAAACTTACAACGTACACAAACTTGACGCCCCCTTTGGAGCCCTCATGACCCTCCTCGCCGTCGTCCTCCCTCTCATATGGCTGGCCTGGCTGGCCCTCATCGACTGGGTGCCGATGCCCCCGCTCAACGACCTGACCCCGGACAACCGCCGCTCGCGCCTGCTCGCCGCAGTGATCAACTACCCGTTCCCGCTGCTCGTCTCAGGCGGCGTCGCCCTCGGCGAGACGTGGTCGCTCATCGCGGCGGCGGCGCTGTGCTGCCTCACCCTGGCCGGGCACCTGCTCAGCTGGTGGCTGCCCTACTTCGGACTCGGCTCGGCCTCCCAGCGGGAGGTCTACGAGCGCGACTACGCCCGCACGCTGAAGATCCTGCCCGCCGAGGGGCACGACGTCGTCCCCGACGTCCAGCACCTGGTGGTCGGCGCGCTCACCCTGGCCATGCTCGCCACGACGCTGACTGTCACGCTGTCCCCATGAGTCACGCAACGCGCCGCGGCGGGCGACCTGCCAGGATCACCGCCGAGCAGGTCGTCACCGCGGCCATCGAGCTGCTCGACGCCGAGGGGCTGAACGCCTTGACCATGCGGAACCTCGGCGCCCGGCTCGGGGTGACCGCGATGTCGCTGTACCGGCACCTCCCCGGCCGCGACGCGGTCCTGTCCGCGGTCGTCAACCGGCTGTTCGCCTCCGCGCTCACCGGCCTCGACCCCGGTCCGACGTGGAGTGAGGCGGTGACGCGGTTCGCCGTGTCCTACCGCCGCATGCTGCTCGGCCACCCGCACGCCGTGCCGCTGCTGGCCACGCATCCGCTCGACGTCGACGCCGCACTGCCGCTGCTGGCCGGGGTGCTCGACCGCTTCGACGACACGGGGATCGGGCGGGAGCAGGCGCTGATCACCCTCCAGTCCGTCGGTGTCTACGTCCTGGGGCACGCGCTCGCGCAGGTGGGCACGCCGCCCGGTGAGGACGGCGCGGCGCCGCCGTCCGATCCGGCCGCGCTGGACTACTACGACCGGTGGTTCGCCGCGGGGCTGGACGCCATCGTCACCGGCTTCGGGCGGCGGCACGAGACCGGAGCCGATTGAGGACGCTCCGCGCAGTGTCACCCCCCAGGCGAGGGAGCCGCCGACCGGCGCGCTCGGGCCGTGTCGCATCACGGCGACGAGCGGTCGGTCGGCGGCTCCATTCTCGATCGGGCGTCCGCGGCTCGGCGCCGTCCAGGCCGCCGAGCCGCGGACGCGGTATCACCGCGCGGGTCTGCTCCTATTCCTCGATGGGGCAGCGCTTCCACGCGAAGTGGTAAACGGTCTCGATGTCGCCGTCCGTGGAGTCCATGGCCATGAAGCTCACCAGGTCGGGGTCGTCACCGGCTCTCACGCGCAGCTCGGTGTTGATGTTGAAGTTGCGCTCCTCGCCGCAGGGCTTGTAGACGAGCTGGGGCGCGTCGACTTCGTCGCTGAACTGCCAGTTGTCGCTGTACGGGCCTTCCAGCACATGGGTGGCGCTGGAGGTCTGGGCGTCGCCGGAGAAGTAGTAGCTCGCCTTCTGCGTGCCGGTGGCGCCCTCCTCGAGGTAGCCGAAGCCGCGGTAGTCGGCGCGCGCGATCGCGTAGGTGAATCCGCCGGGGACGTTCACGATCAGGTTGAGCTGGCAGTTCTTGCGGAAGTCCAGCGGACTGGAGTCGCCGCCGGCCTGCGCCAGGTAGTCGCTGTAGGTCACGGTGAACGAGGTGTTGCCCTCGTTGACCGCGACCGCGGCGGTGCCCGCCGGGCAGCCGGAGCCGTTGACGGTGGCCACGTCGATGACGATGCTGTCGGGCGGCGGGTTGGTGAAGTGGGGGCCGGCGACCGCGGGCTGGGCCACGCTGGTCAGCAGCACTGTCGCCAGGGCGATCATCCCGGCGAACAGTGACGACTTGCGGAGGATGTTCATTTGATCCCTTTCTGGAGTTTTCGGGCAATCGATGCCGACCGTGAACGGCGGCATAGGGATCGGAGGGAATGATCCGCAGAGGCGCCGGGGGTGGGAGCACTGTGGGCGCTCCAGCGACGGGCCTGCGGCCGGATCGGCTCACCGAGTTGTGCTCCAGATTGCACGATCCATACATCTACATATATCTATAAAACCGGAATAGGTCAAGAAGTATCCTCAATCTCCTTTTAGAACGAAAAGTGACGCAAAATCTACATATTATGGTCTAAGTTCCGATAAATCATGACAGCTGGCAGCGGAAATCGTTCCGCGCATCGACCGGGCAATCGCTTCCAAGAACACCCGCCGCTTCCCCGCCGAGGGCGACCGCACCCCTCCACCCGATCGCCACCGGCCGGTGTGGCTCGCGTCATAAAAAGTCATACCGGCAAGTAACTCAGAGTAACGCTGTAACCATCTGAGAGTGCTCGTCCGCGGGCGGCGGAAGCCGCGCATCGGCAGGGCACGAACGACCACCGACACTCAGACACCAAGGGAGACCTGCATTGACGCATCGCAAGGTGTACCTCGCCGTAGGCAGGAAGAACACCCGGATCTACCGGTTCGACCCGATCGACGGCGACACCCGCGTGGTGGGGAACGTGCCGCCGTATGAGAGCGGCTACACCGCCATGGGAGCCCAGTACCGCGGCGAGAACAAGGAGCCTCTGCTCTTCGCCGTCAGCGGTGACAAGCTCATCACCATCGACGTGGAGGCGGGCACGCTCGACAGCCACGTCGTCGAAGACCTGCCGGGCCACGAGACCTGGTTCGACGGCGACATGAGCGGCGACGGGAAGACCCTGTTCGTCGCGGGCGACGGCAACGGCCCCAGCTACTCGATCGACGTGGTGGCCAAGAAGGCCGCCACCGGCCACAAGCCCGGCGGCGGCCGGTGGGACGACTTCGCCCGCCACCCGAAGGACGACCGGCTGATCTCGGTGGAGGGCGACAACGGCGACCTGCTCCACGTGGACCAGAGCAAGGACCCGATGAAGACCGTGCTCAAGCAGCAGGTCTTCAAGCCCGCCGAGGCGAGTGGTTCCGCCGGGTCGCGGCGGTCCTATTCGGCGATGTTCTTCGACCAGATCGGCAACTTCTACGCCGTGGACTCCGCGGGGAACGTCAACCACCTGGACATGACCAAGAGCGACATCCCGGAGAAAGCCGAGCGCATCGGCAACGGGAAGATCCCGGTCGACGGCCTGGAGGTCATGAACGGGGCGGGCCTCATCGCGGAGATGCGGATCAAGCCCAGCTACGACGAGATCGTCATCGGCAAGAAGTTCAACACCTCCTGGGAGAGCTCCGCTCCCCGAGGCAAGGTGTACAGCTTCGAACTGACCGTCAAAGCCGTCACCAAGAGCACGAACGAGAATTCGGACCTGCACAGGTTCCGGATCTCGTTCGACCTGCCGACCGTGGAGGGCGTCAAGGTCGACGCCTCGGGAGTCGACGTCCTCTACGCCGACGGCAAGGCGTACGTGGACTCCAAGACCGACCAGTTCCTGAAGGGCGGGGAGTCGCGCCCCATCGCCGTGCAGATCACCGTCCCCGGCGACCCGGGCGTGCTCCCGCACGAGTACCCGCTCAACGGGCTGCGGGCCACCAGGCTGGCCTGAGCGGAGCCGCCCGACAGGGGGCCCCACCCGGGAACGCGCTGATAACGGTCCCGCCCGTGCCCGGGCGGGACCGTCGAACACTGTCAGGCCGCGCCCGTCTGGGTCAGGTGCATGTGGGCGTAGCGGCCGGAGGCGGCCAGCAGTTCGTCGTGCGTGCCTCGCTCGACGACCCGCCCGTGGTCGAGCACGACGATGACGTCGGCCATGCGGATCGTCGACAGGCGGTGCGCTACGACCAGCGTGGTCCGCCCGCGCATGAGCCGGCCGAGCGCCTCCTTGACCAGCGCCTCGGCCTCGGGGTCGAGCGCCGAGGTCGCCTCGTCGAGCAGGAGGATGCGCGGATCGCGCACCAGGGCCCGCGCGATCGCCAGGCGCTGGCGCTGCCCGCCGGAGAGGCGCGCGCCGCGCTCCCCCACGATCGTCTCGAGACCGTCCGGCAGCGACCGCACGAACTCCCACGCGTTCGCGTCGCGCAGCGCCGCCACGATCCGCTCCTCCCCCGCCTCGGGCATCCCGTAGGCCACGTTCTCCCGGATGGTGCCCTCGAACAGCACCGACTCCTGCGGCACCACCGAGGTGAAGCGGCGCGCGGTCCGCAGGTCCAGCTCCTGCATGTCGACGCCGTCGAGCAGGATGCGGCCCGAGGTGGGCCGCACGAAGCCGAGCACGAGGTTGAGCAGCGTCGACTTCCCCGAGCCGGAGGCCCCGACGAACGCGACGGTCTTCCCCGCCTCGATGTCGAGCGAGACCGCCCGCACGGCCTCGGTCTCGGACCCGTCGTAGCGGTGCGAGACGCGCTCGAGCGTCAGTCGCCCTTCGACGGCGTCCACCGCGCGCTTGCCCTCGTTCTGCTCGATGTCGGGGTCCTGGAGCACCTCCGCGGCGGACCGCACCGACTCCAAGCCGCGCGCGCCGACCGGGATCAGCATGAGCAGCTGCGTGAGGCCCTGGGTCAGCAGGGCGAAGTAGGTGGACAGGAGCACGACCTCGCCGGGGCTGATCGGCAGGAAGCCGGTGATCGCGAAGACCGCCGCGAGGCCGAGGCACCCCACGCCGAGCAGCTGCATCGTGACCCACGAGAGGGACGCCACGTGGCCGTTGAGCATGTCCAGGTGCAGGCCCGCGCGCCGCACGCCGTCGGCGCCGGTGGCGACGCGCGAGACCGCGGTCTGCTCCAGGCCGTGCGCGCGCGTGACCGGGATGAGCGAGGCCATCTCGCCCACGCGGGCGGCGAAGCCCTCCATCTCCTTGCGGAACGCCTCGTTGCGGGCGCGGGAGCGGCGGCGCAGGGCCGCGCGCAGCCCGATCGCGATGGGCACGGTGAGCGCGTACACGGGTAGGAACTGGGGCACGGCGATCGCCGTCATCGTGATCGCGCCGATGAGCACCATCATGGACGACAGCAGCGGGTGCGTCATCTGCTGGAGCATCATCTCGACGTTCTCGACGTCGCGCACCACCTTGTTCTGGACGATCGAGGAGCTCACGCGGGTGTGGTAGCCGAGGGAGAGGCTCTGGAGGCGCGAGGCGAGGGCATTGCGGAGGTCGGCGCCGGTGTCGCGCACGACGGTCATGAAGTTGCGGGTGTAGACGATGTGGTTGGGGTAGTTCTGGACGAGCAGCACGACGGCGATCGCGAGCCACCCGAGCACCGCTCCGACTGAGCCGTCGGACGAGACGAGGTCGATGATCGAGGCGGTCACGACGGGGAGGAACCACAGGGGGATCTCTTTCAGCGCGAACGCAGCGAAAGCCACCAGGATCCGCCAGGGGCGGCGGAGGAGCAGGCGGATCACCGAGCGGGCGGGGCGGGCGCCGTCGAGGAGCTCCGAGCTGTGGGCAACCCTATGAGCAAGCGCTTTCTGAGCCATAACCGCGATGGTACGCATCGGGCCGCGTCAAAGCGAGGCCATTGAACGCGGCAACAGGGCCGAACGCGCAGCTCAGCACCGTTACACGAGCAACGCGAAACAAAAAGTGTGGGAAAGGCTACGCCGCCGGACGGCACGAACGACGCGATGGCGGTCGGGCGGTCGCCACCGACCAGGCCGAGGCGTTCGCGACCCCGGCGCGGTTCTCGGGCGACCGCCCGACCGCCATGGAGGCGTTCTACACCGATGATGCTGAAACGTTGCGGTGCAATGGAACACCGACCTGAGCGGACCGTGTTACGGGGCACCGTTCAACGCCCGGGTGTCGAGGAGTTCGGCTCGGGTGGGCGGGTCGGCCCCGGGGCGGGAGACGGTGATCGCCGCGGCCTTCGCCGCCCATGACGCGGCTCGGCGCAGTTCTTCGATGCTCAGTGCCGCGAGCGTGTCGCGCGCGGCGGGGCCGTGCGCACCGAGGGTGAGGAGGGCGTCGATGAGCGCGCCCATGTAGGTGTCACCCGCGCCGATGGTGTCGGCCACGGTGACGGGGACGCCGGGCACGTCGACGAGGTCACCGCCGCGGACGAGGACGCTGCCGTGCTCGCCTCGGGTCACGACGACCAGGACCGGGCCGGTGGCGGCCCATTCGCGCGCGACGGCGACCGGGTCGGCGCCGGGACGGTACCAGTCGAGGTCCTCTTCGGAGACCTTGACGACGTCGCCGGCGGCGATCAGGCGCTCGACGCGGGGCAGCACCGAGGCGAGGTCGGGGGTGATCGCCGGGCGCGCGTTGGGGTCGAAGGTCACCAGCGCACGTCCGCGCGCGGCGCGCACGGCCTCCTCGACGGCGTCGGCTCCCGGTTCGAGCACGGTGGCGATGGATCCGGTGTGGACGACGGCGGGGCCGTCCGCCGAGGCCCGCGCGAGGGTCTCGGCGGTGAGGTCCCAGGTGAGGTCGAAGTCGTAGGAGGCCGAGCCGTCCGCGGCGAAGCGCACGGCGGCCGTGGAGGTGCGGCCGGTCGCCGGGGGCCGCACGGCGAGGCGGACGCCGGAGGCCTCCAGCCAGTGCGCGGCGGCATCGCCGCGCTCGTCGTCCGCGAGCGTGGTCGCCAGGACCGGCGCGCGGCCGAGCCGCCCGAGGGCGACGGCGACGTTCGCGGGACTGCCGCCCGGCAGTTCGCGAACGCCCCCTTCGGAGTTCGGCAGCAGGTCGATGAGGGTCTCGCCGATGAGGAGCACCGGTCGGTTCGGGTCGTTCACGCTGTCGCTCCGGTCGTGGTCGGGCCGCCCCGCAGCGCCCGTGCGATGGTCGGCGCGAGCGGCAGGCGGGGCAGGAGGGTCGCCTGGACGGCGTGGTAGAGGTCGGGTTTGCCGGGCCAGACCGTGGCCGCGGGCTCGTTGTCCGGGTCGAGTTCGTGGCGCCAGGAGCCGCGCTCGCGGTCGATGAGGTGCCGCTCGGCGTAGTCCCACCACGCGGCGTACCACTCGGCGAAGCGGGCCTCGCCGGTGCGGCGGTGGAGCGCCGCGGCGGCGGCGATCGCCTCGGCCAGCACCCAGTGCATCCGCTGGCCCACCACCGGAGCGCCGTCCCAGTCGACGGTGTAGACGAAGCCGTCGGCCCCGTCGGCGGCCCAGCCGTCGGCCACGGCCCGGTCGAACAGGCGCACCGCGGTCTTGAGGAGGGCATCGTCGCCGCTGGTGGCCTCGACGTGGAGCAGCAGGCGGGACCATTCGAGCGCGTGGCCGGGGGTGGCGCCGAAGGGCTTGAACGGGTCGTCGGGCCGGTCCCGGTTGCGTTCGAGGTCGGGGACCCAGTCGGGTCCGAAGTGCTCGGGGAGGCGGTCGCCGTGGTCGGCGGCGAGCGCGGCGGTGAAGTGTGCGGCCCGGGCGGCGCGCTCGCGCCACGCTTCCGCCTGGCCCGCTTCGACGGCGTCGGCGACGGCGAGGAGCGCCTCCACCGAGTGCATCGTGGAGTTGAGGCCGCGGTAGTCGTCGGGTCGGGTGAAGTCGGCATTCCAGGCGTCGAGCGGCAGTCCGGCCTCCTCGTCCCAGAACCGGTCGAGGTAGACGGCCGAGGCGTCATCGAGCAGCGCCGCGGCCCCCGGGCGTCCGGCGAGCGTCGCGGAGGAGGCGGCGAGCAGCACGAACGCGTGGTCGTAGCAGGATTTGCCTCCCGTGCGGTCGGGCGAGCCGTCCGTGTTCAGGGCGTGGAACCAGCCGCCGTGCTCGGCGTCGCGCAGGGGCCCGGTGAGCCCCGCGAGCGCGGCGTCGGCGATCGGGGCGCTGCCGGGGACGCCGAGGAGCGCGCCGAGGGAGTACACGTGCGCCATGCGGGCGGTGATCCAGGTCTGCATGCCGTGCGCGGGGTCGGGTCGGCCCGCGGCGTCGAGGTAGGCCGCGCCGCCGCCCGGCAGCGCGGCGTTCGCGCCGAAGGCGAGCAGCCTGCGGCATTCGGCGGCGAGCCACTCGCGGTGGGTCTGCAGGTCGGGCCAAGGTGTCACGAGTGCTCCTTCGGTGCGTGCGGCGGCGCTGCGACGCGCAGGACGCGCGCGGTCGGGGCCGGTGCGTCGGTCTCGACGCGCAGGACTCCGGCGTCGGCGTCCCATATGGTGTCCCATTCGCCCGTGCCGGGCGTCCCTGGGGCGGGGAAGAGCTGTTCATGTGCGAGGTCGCGGCCGCGCAGCGCGGGCAGCGGCAGCTCGATGGCACTGGGCGCGCCGGGCAGGCGCCAGACGGTCACGACCGCCTCGTTCGCAGGGTTGGAAGCAGAGTGCAGCGCGAACGCCTGCCAGGGGCCCCGGTGCTCCAGGCCCAGGGGCCAGGCCGGGACGGCGCGGGCGAGGAACGGCAGCAGCTGCCGGTGCGCGGCGACGGCGGTCGCGACGAGCGCGAGCTGCTCGTCGTCCATGGACGCGAGGTGGCCGCTGAGGTAGAGCCGCCCGGTGATGCCTGCGACGAGGGTGAACGCCGACTCCTCGGCGCTCATCTCGGGCTGGGCGTACCCCCAGTGCCCGGCCTGCTCGGGAAGGATCGACGCGGGCGTGGCCGCGGCGATCGGCGGGTAGAGCAGGGGATCCTGCTGGTCTGAAGTGGACTGTATGTGGAGGCGGGAGAGCGTGGCGTAGTCGGCCCGCATGCCGCCGGAGGCGCAGTTCTCGATCATGAGGCCCGGGTGCCGGTCGAGCACGCCGTCGAGCCAGGACAGATAGGCGCGGCAGTGCTCGAGCAGGCCCGCGCCGGGGGCGAGGCCGCCCGCGTCGGTTCCGGGCCCGGGCATGATGTTGTAGTCGAGCTTGAAGTACCCGACGCCCATGCCGACGAGGCGGTCGACGACGGCGTCCAAGTGCGCGCGGGCGGCGGGGTGGCGCAGGTCGAGCTGGTAGCGCCCGTGCTCGACGACGCGCTGCCCGCGGCGCTGGAAGAACGCGTCGTCGGGAAGCCGTTCGGCGAGCGGGGAGCGCACGCCGACGACCTCGGGCTCCAGCCAGATCCCGGGGACCATGCCGAGGCCGCGGATGCGGTCGAGGACCTCGTCGAGGCCGCCGGGGAAGCGCGAGCGGCTCGGCTCCCACTCCCCCACGGCGTCCCACCAGCCGCCCGCGTCGTCGTCGTACCAGCCCGCGTCGATGCAGTAGCAGTCCGCTCCGGCGCGGGCGGCGGCCTCGGCGAGCGGGAGGATCTTCGCCGCGGTCGGGTCGCCCATCAGGGTGTTCATGTAGTCGTTGTAGATCACCGGCAGCGGCCGGTCGTGGCAGGCCGTGCCGGTGCGCGCCACGAGGGCGCGGCGGTGGGCGGTCAGGTTCGCGAGGGCGGCGTCGACGGGTTCGCCCGTTCCGCTCACGACGGTGACCGCCACCGGCACCGACGTGAAGGACTCGCCCGGCGCGAGTTCGGCGCTCCACTGGTGCTCGGCGTCGGTGGGGCCGAGCAGCGCCAGGGACGCGCCCTCGCGGTCCTCGCCGACCTCCCAGTGCCAGGCGCCGTTGTGCTCGATCTGGAAGGCGAGTCCATGGCCGCCTCCTCGCTCGACGATCAGGCCGGTCGGCAGGCGCTCGCCGGCCGACCAGGAGCCGCGCGTGGTCACGGCCATCCGGGCGCGGTTCATGTGGTGGTGGATCGCGGGGTCCATGGCGGGCAGGCCGACCTCGCGCAGCGGGGCCCGGTGCCAGCGGGACTCGGCGACCCAGTCGTTGTCGCCCCACAGGACGTCGAGGTCGTCGACGCCCGTCTCGTCGGTGACGAAGGTGCCGAGCACGAGCGAGGTCACGGCCTGCACCGTCACCGGCGCCGCTCCGGCGCGCAGGACCGTCCAGGCCCGCAGGGCCCCGGCGGAGGCGCTGAGCACGCTCGTGACGCGCAGGTCGGTGACGGGGTCGGCCTGGTGGACGTGGAGTGCGCCGTCGATCGTCTCGTGGCCGGTGTAGCGCAGCCGCGAGCCCACGGCGGTGCAGGTGTAGCGGTGGCTGCCGGGGAAGCGCCCGTGGCCGAGGGCCAGGATCTCGACCAGCGGCGGGGTGGCGGCGGATTCGGCCGGGCGCGGGGCCCCGGCGGGCGTCAGCGAGCGCAAGGTGACCGGCGCGTCGGCCGCGGCGGCGAGTTCGATGTCCAGGTCCTCGGTGGACCAGCGCAGTGTCATGTTCTCGTCTCCTCGAGCATCGCCCCGCCCGCCTCGTGGACCGGGGCGGGCGGGACCGATTGCGGTGGCGGGTTGTGGTGGCGGAGCGCGGTCCTAGAGCAGGTCGTTGGCGCAGCGCACGGCCGCGGCGAAGGCCCGCGGGTCGCCGCCCGCGGGCGAGTCGATCCGGATCTCCGCGGACTGGCCGGCGCGCAGGGTGATCATGCCGCGGTCGGCCCGCGCGCGGGCGTCGACGGTGTCGGCGTGGCAGAACACGTCGCGGGCGAGCGAGGCGGCGGTGACGCGCAGCAGGCAGCCGCCCTCGTCGGCCGCGGCCTCGATGCGCAGTGGACGGGTGGCGAGCCGCTGGTCGACGACCTCGGCGCCGTAGCGGAAGGCGGGCGCGAACCCCGTGCCGTCGTCGTCGGCGACGGCGACGATCGCCTCGGCGCTCGGGTCGCCGAACGCGGCGACGTCGGCCGGGACGGCGATCGCGGCGGCGTCGCGGGCCGGTACGCGCGCCTCGACGGTGGCCTTGGCGAGCGCGGTCCCGTCGAAGGACTCGCGCGTCACGGTGAACGTGCCGGAGTAGTCCTCGCCGGTGTCGTTGACCAGGATGAGCGCGAGGGTGTCCCTCTCGGGCTCCAGTCCCATCCTGGTGTTCGCCCTGGACCGTTCGGAGGCGCGCGGCTGGAGCGTGGCCAGGCGCGGCGCGTAGGCGTCGCGCAGGGCGTGCCACAGCGGCTTGCGGTGCTCGGCGAAGTCGACCGCGGCCCAGGAGACCACGGGCCAGTTGTCGTTGATCTGCCACAGGATCGTGCCGGTGTTGTGGGGCGTGAGCGACCGGAAGTGCTCGACGCCGAACCGGATGGCGTGGGCCTGGTTGAGCTGGGTGGTCCAGTGCCAGTCCTCGATGGACTGCGGGTCGGGCAGGTGTCCGGCCCAGCCGTATTCGAGATTGGGGTTGCCGTTGTTGGCCTTCTGGTGGACGAGCATCTGGTGGCCGAAGGGGTCGAGCGGCTCGTCGTGGACGACGGCGGCGAGGGTCGACCACGCGGGCGGGGCCTGGAAGCCGAACTCGGAGACGAAGCGCGGCTTGTAGTCGGCGTACACGGTGTAGTCGGCGCGGTTCCACACGTCCCAGATGTGCATGGTGCCGTAGCGTTCGTCGTTGGGGTGGCGGTAGTCGCCGAACGAATACGGGCTGGCGGGCGTGTACGGGCGCGTCGGGTCGAGTTCGGCCACCACCTTCGGGAGCAGCCCGGAGTAGTAGGCGTCGCCCCAACCGCGGCCGCCGAGGCGGTCCGCCCAGCCCCACTCGACCCAGCCCCACGTGTTCTCGTTGTTGCCGTTCCACAGCACCAGGGACGGGTGCGGACTGAGCCTGGTGACGTTCTCGCGGGCCTCGGCCTCGATCTCGGAGCGCAGCGGCTCGTCCTCGCTGTAGGCCGCGCAGGCGAAGAGGAAGTCCTGCCACATCAGCAGGCCGTGCTCGTCGGCGAGGTCGTAGAGGTCGTCGGACTCGTAGATGCCCCCGCCCCACACGCGCAGCAGGTTGACGTTGGCCTCGAGCGCGTCGGCCACGCGCCTGGCGTACCGCTCGCGGTCGATCTCGGTGAGGAAGGCGTGGTCGGGGATCCAGTTGGCGCCGCGCACGAGGATTCGCTCGCCGTTGACGATGAGGTGGAACGGCGCGCCCGCCTTGTCGGGGGCGGTGTCGAGCTCGACGGTGCGGAAGCCGACCCGGCCGCTCCAGGCGCCGGACCCGGCCTCGATGTCCACGGTGTACAGCGGCTGGTCGCCGTGGCCGACCGGCCACCAGCGCTTGACGTCCGGCACCGCCACGGTGACCGCGGCGGAGGTCGATCCGGCGGGGACCGTTCCGGTGCGGCGCAGTTCCTCGCCATCGGGGCCGGTCACCGTGACGAGGACGGGGACCTCCCGGTCGCCTTCGGCGCGTTCGATGTCGATGTGCGCGGTCAGGACGCCGTCGTGGCCGGCGGGCGCGGCGGTCACGTCCACCAGCGGCCGCACCGACGCGATGCGTTCCCCCGACCAGGATTCGAGCCCGATCGGCTTCCAGATCCCGGCCCCGGCGACGTCGATGCCCCAGTCCCAGCCGAAGGAGCAGGCCATCTTGCGCAGCTGGTTGTAGGCGTGGTGGTTGGTGTGCGGCAGGTCCCCGTCGCGCTCGGCGCGGGCCGCCGCCTCGGGCACCGGCGCGGCGAAGGTGACGGCGAGCGTGTTCTCCCCTTCGCGCAGCGCCTCGCGCACGTCCCAGCGGTAGGAGCGGTACATGTTCTCGGTACGGCCGATCTCGGTGCCGTTGAGCTGCACGGTCGCCACCGTGTCGAGCCCGTGGGCCACCAGGTCGTGGCGGGCCGATCCGTCGTCGGACCAGGTGAAGGTCGTCTGGAACCGCCACGACGTGTCGCCGATCCACTGCTGCGCGGCCTCGTTGTCGCCGTCGAACGGCTCGGCGATGAGGCCGGCCCGGTGCAGGTCGAGGTGGGCCTCGCCCGGCACGGCGGCGGGCACGCCGTCCGCGAGCGGCGCGGCGACGGTCTCGGGGGCGCCTGAGGCGAGTGTGGCGGCAGTGAGCGTCCAGCCCTCGTGGAGAGCGCGGAAGGTCGCGGGCAGGTCAGTCATGGTGGATCCTCAAAGTCGTTGAAATGCGGTCGTGAGGGATGCAATGGTTCTCGGTCGGCGGCGTTTCAGCAACCGGTTACTCGCGCAGCACGCGGACGCCGCCCGCCGGGACGGTCACGGTCGGTCCGACCCGTTCCCCGGTGAGCAGGTCGTGCCCTTCGGCCTCGGCCTTCCGGTCGGTCCCGGCGTGGTTGAGCAGGAACAGGTACGAGCGGTCGTCGCCGACGCGGCGCACGGCCTCGATGCCGGGGTCGGTCTCGGCGGTCGGCTCCAGTCCGGTCTCCTCGGCGAGCCTCCGGACGAGGCCGTCGACGGCGTCGGACGGCAGCGGCGCGGAGACGTACCAGGCGGCGCCGTCGCCGACGGCGCGGCGGGTGACGGCCGGACCTCCGCCGAGCGAGCTCGACTCGTAGCGGACGGTCGCCTCGGCGCCTTCGAGATGGACCCGCTCGGTCCAGTCCTCCACGGCGACGGGACCGCCCAGCACGTCGCCGTCGATCCTGACGCGCTCGCCCTGCTGGAGCGGATAGAACTCGTCGGTCCAGGCGCCGAGCACGTCGCGGAACGCGCCGGGGAAACCGCCGGTGATCACCTGCCCGTTGACATCGCAGACGCCGGAGAGGTAGGTGACCAGGAGCGTGCCGCCGCGCTCGGGCACGGCGCGCAGCCGCTCGGCGGCGGCTTCGTCGACCACGAGCATGGTCGGCACGATGACGAGGTCGTATTCGTCGAGGTCGGCGGTGGACGGCACGACGTCGCACAGGATCCGGCGCTCCCACAGCGCCCGGTGCCACTCGCGCAGCTCGCGCCCGTAGCGGAGGCCGCGGTGCGGCTTGAGGCCGTGCTGGAGCGCCCAACCGGCGACGTCGTCGGCGACGATCGCGGCGCGGGCCTGCTCCACAGTGGTTCCTCGGACTTCGGCGAGCGCGTGCAGATGCCGTCCCAGCTCCACGACCTCGCGCCAGACGCGCGAGCGCGTGCCGCTGTGCGGCAGCATCGCCGAGTGGAACTGCTCGGCGCCCGCCGTGGAGGCGCGCCACTGGAAGAACATGGCGCCGTCGGAGCCGCGGGCCACGTGGCCGAGGGAGTGCCGCACGATCTCACCGGGGTCTTTAGCGCGGTTGCGCTGCTGCCAGCTCGGGCCGCCGGTCGAGCTCTCCATGAGCAGCCAGGGGCGGCGGTCGCCGGACATGCCGCGCATCCGGTCGCCGGAGAAGGCGAGGTCCTGCTCCCGCAGCGGATCGTCCACGCTGGTGTAGTGGTCGTTCGCGGCGACGGCCGTGTGCGGCGCCCAGGACGCGTAGTCGACGACCTGCGCCCCGGCGCCCACCATCAGGTTGGTCGTGACGGGCGCGTCGGAGTGCCGCCCGAGGACCTCCTTCTCGGCGAGGTAGTGCGCGAGCAGCGCGTCCGAGGAGTAGCGCTCGTAATCGAGGAACAGGCCGGGGTTGGGGGCGCCGTGCCGCCCGCGCGGCGGCATGACCTCCTCCCACCGGTCGTAGCGGTGTCCCCATTGGGCGGTGCCCCAGGCGGCGTTCACGGCGTCCAGGCTCCCGTGGCGGCGCTCCAGCCACTCGCGGAACGCCTCGGCGGACCGCTCGCAGTGGCAGCGGGCGTTGCCGCCGCCGAGCTCGTTGCCCACGTGCCACAGCCGCACGGCCGGGTGGCGTCCGTAGCGCTCGGCGAGCGCCTCGACGTGCCGCAACGCAAAGCGGCGGTAGACCGGCGAGGCCGGGCACCAGGCGTTGCGCCCGCCCGCGGGCTCGCGGTAGCCGTCGGCGAGCACCGGGGCGATCTCGGGGTGGGCCGTGAGCAGCCACTGCGGCGGCGCCGCGGTCGGGGTGGCGAGGTCGACGCCGATGCCGCTTCCGTGCAGCAGCTCGATCGCGTCGTCCATCCAGGACCAGTCCCGCACGCCGTCGGCG
Source organism: Glycomyces arizonensis DSM 44726 (assembly GCF_000482705.1). Classification (GTDB taxonomy): domain Bacteria; phylum Actinomycetota; class Actinomycetes; order Mycobacteriales; family Micromonosporaceae; genus Glycomyces; species Glycomyces arizonensis. The sequence continues at coordinate 201,950 of NZ_AXWO01000008.1, forward strand.
GTCTCCACCGTGCCCCAGGCGAAGACGCCGAGGGTCACGAGGTTCACCCCGGCCTCGCGCATGAGCGCGACGTCCTCGTCCCAGACTTCCCGGGGCCACTGCTCGGGGTTGTAGTCGCCGCCGTAGGCCAGGCCATCGGCCAGTCGCACCGGCGGCGGCGCCTCCGGCGGGGCGGGCACCCTCGCCGGCACTGCGTCCAAGCGGTCTTCCATCAGGCGGTACGCTCCTTCGTTTCGGCGGCCGGGACTCCGGCCTCGCGCCACTCCCCGGCGAAGTGGTCGTAGCAGACGCTGTTGTCGATCGCGTCCCGGTCGACCGGGCCCCGGTCGGCGGCGACGCTGCCGGGCCGCTCGGGGTCGGGGGCGGCCGCGGCGAGCAGCTTCGTGTAGTCGTGGTGCGCGTCGAGGATGACCGCGTCGGACGGCCCCCGCTCGACGACGCGGCCGCGGTAGAGCACCACGATCTCGTCGGAGAAGTGCCGCGCGGTGGCCAGGTCGTGCGTGATGTAGAGGACCGCCAGGTCGTCCTCGCGCTGGAGGCGGCCCAGCAGATTGAGCACGCCGAGGCGGATCGAGACGTCGAGCATCGAGACCGGTTCGTCGGCGATGAGGACCTGCGCCCCCGGGGCCAGGGCCCGGGCGATCGCGACGCGCTGCCGCTGCCCGCCCGAGAGCTCGTGGGGGCGGCGGGGCGCGAGGTTCTCGGCGGGGGTCAGGTTGACCCGTTCGAGCATCTCGAGCACGCGCTCGCGGGTCTCCTCCTTGGTCCGGGTGCGCTTGTGGATGCGCAGCGGCCGAGCGAGGTGGTGCTCGATGGAGTGGAAGGGGTTGAGGGAGGCGAACGGGTCCTGGAAGACCATCTGCACCTCGCGGCGGTACGCGGCCCCGTGCACCTCGGCGCCGTCGTCGAGCCGGACGTCCACCTTGCCGGAGGTGGGCCGCTCCATGCGGGTGAGGATCTTCGCGATCGTGGACTTGCCCGAGCCGGACTCGCCCACGAGCGCGACGGTGCGGCCCGGCACCAGTTCGAGGCTGACGTGGTCGACCGCCCTCAGGCGGGTCCGCTTCAGCCCCGAGCGGAGCGTGTAGTCCTTCACCAGGTCGGTCACTCGGACGCTGGTCATGCCTGCTCCTCGGTCGTGTCGGTCGGGGCCGCGCCGTCGCGGATGAAGGCGCCGCGCGAGCCCGACAGGCTCGGGAAGGAGCCGAGGAGCTTGCGCGTGTAGGGGTGCCGCGCGTCGCGGTAGAGCCGCCGCGCCGAGTCGAGCTCGACGATCTCGCCGTCGAGCATGACGGCGATGCGGTCGGAGATCTCCAGCAGCAGCGGCAGGTCGTGGGTGATGAAGACGACGGCGAAGTCGAGTTCGTCGCGGAGGCGGACGATCTCGCGGAGGATGTCGCGCTGGACGACGACGTCGAGCGCCGTGGTCGGCTCGTCCATGACCATGATCTGCGGCTCCAGCAGCATCGCCATCGCGATCATGACTCGCTGGCGCATGCCGCCGGACAGCTCGTGCGGGTAGGAGCCGAGCCGCCTCGGGTCGACGCCGACGCGGCGCAGGACGTCCTCGGAGCGTTCGCGGATCGCCTTGCGGGACATGCCGGGCCGGTGGGCCAGCAGCGTGTCGCGCAGCTGGGCCTTCACGGTCGTGACCGGGTTGAGCGCGTTCATCGCACCCTGGAAGACCATCGAGAGCTTGTCCCAGCGGAAGGAGCGCAGCTCGGCGTCGGCCAGGGCGAGGATGTCGACGTCGTCGCCGGAGCGGTCGTGGAAGGTGATGCCGCCCGAGGCGATGCGCGCGGGGGGCCGGTGGAGGCGGTTGATCGCGTAGGCCAGCGTGGTCTTGCCGCAGCCGGACTCCCCCGCCAGGCCGAGGATCTCGCCGCGGTGGAGGGTCAGGTCGGCGCCGCGGACGGCGGTGACCGGCTCGTCGGTCTCGTAGACGACCGTGAGGTTCTCGACGGTGAGCACGGGCCGGGTGTCGGCCTCCGGCGCGTCCGGTCGCGGTTCGGGCTTGGTCGCGGTCATCGGTCGGACACCTCCGGTTCGGGGACGCCGCCGGCCGCGCCGCGGGAGGACCTGGCGAGGCGGCGTTCGCGGCGGGCGGCCCTGCGGGCCTGCCTGCGGTGCAGGCGCACGTTCTTGAGCTTGGGGTTGATGATCTCGTCGATCGAGAAGTTCACGATGGACAGTCCCATGCCGAACAGGGCGATCATCAGGCCCGGCGGGACGAACCACCACCACGCGCCCAGCGGCAGCGCGAAGCCGTTCTGGGCGTAGAAGAGCATCGTGCCCAGTGTCGAGGAGTTGGAGGCGCCGAGGCCGATGAAGGCCAGACCCGCCTCGCCGAGGATCGCCGCGATGACGGCGAAGACGAACTGGGAGGCGATGACCGGCAGCAGGTTCGGCAGGATCTCCACCGTGATGACCCGCCAGGGCCGCTCGCCGGAGACCTGGGAGGCGGCCACGTAGTCGCGGTTGCGGACCGACAGGGTCTGGGCCCTGAGCACGCGGGCCGAGGCGGCCCAGCTGGTGACGGCCAGGACGACGGCGATCGTCCACAGTCCCCGGCTCTCGCGCGGGACGAAGCCGGAGATCACGATGACCAGCGGCAGGCCGGGGATCACGAGGAACACGTTGGACAGCAGCGAGAACGCCTCGTCGACGAAGCGGCCCCGGTAGGCGCCGTAGATGCCGAAGAAGCACGACAGGATCGTGGCGAGGACGCCGACCAGGAAGCCGATCTCCAGCGAGCCGCGCGTCGCGTAGGCGAGCTGGGCCAGCACGTCCTGGCCGATCTGGGTGGTGCCGAGCGGGAACTCGGCAGAGGGTCCGGTCAGGCCCATGTCGCGGATCTGGTCGGGGTCGCCGACCAGGAAGGGCCCGATCAGGCCGAACAGGGTGATGCCGACGATGAGGACGAGGCCGGTCGCCAGCCAGGGCGTCATGGTGGGCAGGAGCATCCGCCAGCCGGAGCGGACGGGGGCGTCGCCCGATGCTTCGGCGGGCGGCTCGGCGGTGTCCGCGGCCGTCGCCTCGACCGCGGGTTCGAGATTCGTCATGGGTCGCACCTCTCGTCAGGATCGGGCGCGGGTGCGCGGGTCGATGATGCCGTACAGCAGGTCGACCACGAGGTTGGCGCCCAGGACGGCCAGGGTGATGAACAGGAAGACGCCCTGCATGAGCGCGTAGTCGTTGTTCTGGACCGCGCCGAGCAGCCGCCCGCCGAGGCCGGGGTAGGAGAACACCTGCTCGGTGATCACCGATCCGGAGACCACGAAGCCGAGCGAGATGGCGAAGCCGGCGACGGACGGCAGGACGGCGTTGCGGGAGGCGTAGGAGCGCAGGATCTTTCGCGGGGAGAGCCCCTTGGCCTCGGCGGTGAGGATGTAGTCCTCCGAGAGGGTGGACACCATCATGTTCCGCATGCCCAGGAGCCAGCCGCCGATCGAGGCCAGCACGATCGTGAGCGCGGGCAGGAAGCCGTACTGGATCGCCGAGCCGATGAACTCGGCGTTCCAGCCGGGGTCGAGGACGACGTCGTAGCCGCCCTGCATGGGGAACCAGCCGAGCACGCGGGCCAGCAGGTAGGTCAGGATCAGCGCGAGCCAGAAGTACGGCACGGCCGCGAGGAGGGTGGTGGCGGGCACCAGGGAGTCGAGCCAGGTGCCGGGCTTCCATCCGGCGAACGCGCCGAGCGACACGCCGAGGACGGCGGCGATGATCGTCGACAGTCCGACGAGCACCACCGTCCACGGGATCGACTGGCCGATCACATCGGACACCTGGGCCGGGTAGTAGCTCACCGAGACGCCGAGGTCGCCGTGCAGCAGGTTCTTGAAGTAGTCGATGTACTGCTGCCACAGCGGCCCCGAGTCGCCGCCCCCGAGGAGGAGCGCGTAGGCCTCTCTGGTCTCCTGGCTCACCGTGCCGCCGCGCTGCTGCAGCTTGGCCAGCAGGATGTCGACCGGGTTGCCCGGCAGCATACGCGGGATCGCGAAGTTCAGCGTCAGCGCGGCCCACAGGGCGACCGCGTAGAAGCCGAGTTTGCGCAGGAAGTAGCTCACGGAGTTCTCCTTCGGGGGCGACGGCGCATCCGCTCTAGCCCTTCGGCTCGAGCTGCTTGAAGATCTCGGCGGCGTCCCAGGCGGACCAGACCGCCGGGAAGGCGTACAGGTCCTCGTCGGAGGGCCAGCCGGTGAACTTCGACGTGTTCCACACGCTCGTCGTGCCGCCGGTGAGGATCGGGATGTACGGCATGTCGCGGACGATCTCGGTCTGGATCGTGTCGAAGTACGGTTGGCGCGCGGCGGCGTCGTCGAGCGGGAGCGTGGCGAGCGCTTCGATCGCCTCGTCCACCGCGGGGTTGGAGTAGCGGGAGAAGTTGTTGCCCGCGCTCTCGCCCACCGGGGCGCCCGACGTGGAGGAGAAGAAGTAGTTGTACAGGTAGTACGGGTCCGGGGCCGGTCCCTGCCAGAGGGAGTCGATCGCGAGCTCGAAGTCGCCCGAGCCCTTCTTCTCGGTCCACTCGTTCCACGACGACTGCGCGGCCTTGATCTCGATGCCGGCCTCGGCGGCCTGGGAGGCGATCGTGTTCACGGCGGTGATGTAGTCGGTCCAGCCGGTGACGAGCTCGACGGTGAGCGAGAGGCGCTCGCCGTCCTTGGCGTAGATGCCGTCCTCGCCCTTGGCCCATCCGGCCGCTTCGAGGATCTGCGCGGCCTGGCCCGGGTCGGGCTCCATCGGCGCGACCTGCTCCTCGACGGCGTCGGAGACGAACTCGTCCTGGCTGGGGGTGAGGGCGAACGTCGGTGAGACCTCGCTGGCGGTGTCCATGAACGCGAGGTTGTTCAGCTGCGTGCGGTCCATCGCGTAGTAGAGGGCGTGCCGCACGGCCGGATCGGTCTGGGGGCCTTCGCAGCCCAGCTCCTCGCTGGAGCAGGCGGCGAGGACCATCTGGTTCTGCCACTGCGTGTAGGCGTCGTAGTTCGGGAAGTTCTCGTGCGTGTTCTGGATGTCCGGGATCGGGCCGGTCTGCCAGTCGACGGTCCCGGCGGCGATCGCGTCGGCGCCGGCCTGGTTGCCCGAGAGGGCGAGGAAGCGGATCTGCTTCACGGCGGGCTCGCCGCCCCAGTAGTCGGGGTTCGACTTGTAGGTGAACGCCTGCGGCTTGAACTCGTCGAGCAGGTAGGCGCCGGTGCCGATCGGCTCCTCCATGACGTCTTCGGCGGGGTTGACGTCCTTCCACAGGTGCTCGGGCACGATCGGCGTGCTCATGAGGTCGGGGCCCTTGACGAACGCGGGCTGGGGGAAGGCGAAGGCGACGTGGGTGTCGTCGACGGCCGTGACCTCGCCGTCGAAGCCGCTGCTGTTGATCGAGGGGTTGTCCTTGATCATGCCGAAGGTGAAGGCGACGTCGTCGGCGGTGAAGTCCTCGCCGTCGCTCCAGGTGACGTCCTCGCGCAGCGTGACGGACAGTTCCGTGCCGTCCTCGTTCCAGGCCTGCTCGGTGCCCAGCAGCGGGACGGGCTCGCTCACCTGGGCCTTGTTGTAGAAGAAGAGGGACTCGTAGATCGTGCCGAGGGCGCCGATCCGCGAGGGGGAGAAGGGGTTGAAGTTGATCTGGTAGTCGCCTGCCTGGCCCGTGTAGGCGACCAGGGTGGCGTCTCCAGAGCCGCCTGATCCGCCCGAGGAGGAGCAGGCGGTCGACAGCAGGCCGAGCGCGGCGACGCCGGCGAGCGCCACCGCGGCGCGGCGCCGCGTTCCGGTGATGAGTGACATCTTCGTCCTTTCGCGACCGTGGACGGGGTCGCCCACGGGGTTGGAGGGGTGACGCCGCTCCCGGCGTCCGGTCTATTATTAACGAGTTAAATTAAACGTGTCAAGAAGAAGATTCGATGAACGCGAGAGGACCTTGCATGCCGCATTTCGAGGACGGCCGCGTCACGACGACCGGTCGCGTACTGGATCTGCTGCGCACCCGGGGCACCCTCAGCCGCGTCGAACTCGCCGGTCGGACCGGCCTGACGGCCGCCGCCATCACGCACGTCGTGCGCCGCCTCATCGACGACGGGCTCGTCCACGAGGTCGGGCGCGTCCCGCGCCAGGGCCGCGGCCAGCCGCGGCGGCTCCTCGAACTCGCCCCGGACTCGTGGTACGCCGTCGGCGTCCAGGTGGACCGGACCACCAGCACGATCGTCGTGCTCGACTTCGCCGGGGAGCGGGTCGCCGAGGCCGGATTGCGCGGCTCGGGCGGCGCCGGACCGGAGGCGACGCTCGCGGTGCTCGCCGACCACGTCGCCGACCTTCTGCGCGCCTCGGGCGTGCCGCGCGAGCGGGTCCTGGGCGCCGGACTGGTCACCCACGGGCCCCAAGACCAGGAGCGGGGCGTGCTGCTGACCGCCCAGCCCGAGCCCGAATGGCTCGAGTTCCCGCTGACCGGCACGCTCTCGGAGCGGCTCGGACTGCCTGTGCTGCTGGAGAACGACGCCACGGCGGCGGCGTTCGGCGAGCAGTGGGCGGGCGAGGTGCCCACCGACACCTTCGGGCTGATCTACATGGCCTCGGGCATCGGCGGGGGCGTCATCGTCGACGGCGAGAGCTACCGCGGCCGGGCCTCCAACGCCGTGGAGATCGGCCACGTCGCCCTCAGTGGAGGGAGCACCGTGTGCGTCTGCGGCAACCGCGGCTGCGCGCAGGCCGAAGCGGGGCCGCGCACCGTCGTCGAGCAGGTCCTCGCCGACGGCGCGCTCGCCGAGCGGCTCGGCGTCAAGGGCGAGGCGGACGGCACGATCGCGGACTTCGAGCGCATCGCCCGCGCGTGGCACCGCGGCGACCGGGGCGCCGCCGAGCTGCTGGAGCGGTCCGCGCGCTGGATCGGCCAGGCCGCCGTCACCCTCGTCAACCTCTTCGACCTCGACACGGTCGTGCTGTCCGGGCCCGCGTTCGTCACGGCCGGGCCGCTGTACCGTGAGCACGTCGCCGCCGAGCTCGAGCGGCGGGCGCTCAGCCGTGCGCTGCGCCGCCCCGAGGTGCGCGTCTCCACCAACGTCATCACCGCCGCGGCCGTCGGCGGCGCGCTGCACGTGCTGCGCACCATACCGATCGAAACCCGGTCGGACACCCCGGTTTCCGCCCCGACACATGAAGGAGCATCGTGAACACCGACACCTGGACACTGCTGCGCCGCGACGGCGTCGCCCTGGTCCTCACCCACCCGGAGACCGGCCTGCCAGCGGTGCTCCACTGGGGAGCCGACCTCGGCCCGCTCGAGAAGGACGACCTCGCGGCCCTGGAGCGGGCTACCAGCCGCCAGACCGCGCCGGGGACCCTCGACGCCGCCTGGCGCGTCCCGCTCGTGCCGCAGGAATCGGACGGCTGGCCGGGCAGGCCGGGCCTGCTCGCCACGCGCGACGGCAGGCCGGTCTACCCGCGCTGGACCACGGCGGTCGAGCAGGACGGCGAGGCGGCGGTCGAGGTCACGGCGACCGACGAGCACGCGGGTCTCATCCTGCGTACGCGCATCGCGATCGGCGCGGGCGGGCTCGTGCTGCTCGACCACGAACTGAGCAACACCGGCGCGGCGCCGCTCGACGTCGCATGGCTGGAATCGACGCTCCCCGTTCCCAAGACCGCCGACCACCTCACCACGTTCGCCGGGCGCTGGATCCGCGAGAAGTCCCCGCTGACGACTCCGATGCCGCGCGGCACCACCGTCCGCGAGTCGCGGCGCGGCCGCGGCGGCCACGATTCGCCCTGGGTCACGCTCGCCTCCACCGGTACGCCGCGCAACCGCGGCGGCGAGGTCTGGGCGGTGCACCTCGGCTGGAGCGCCGACGTGCGCCACCGCGCCGACCGCGTCACCGAGCACGTCAGCGTGCTGGGCGCGGGCGAGCTGCTGCGCCCCGGCGAGATCCGCCTGGCGCCCGGCGGGTCCCACCGCACGCCGACGGCGTACTTCTCCTGGTCGGCCACCGGCCTCGACGGCGTCGCCGACCGCTTCCACACCTGGATGCGGGCCCGCCCGCAGCACCCGCGCACGCCCCGGCCGCTCGTGCTCAACACCTGGGAGGCGGTCTACTTCGACCACGACCCGGCCTATCTCGAGCGGCTCGCCCGCCGGGCGGCCGAGGTCGGCGTCGAGCGGTTCGTGCTCGACGACGGCTGGTTCCTCGGCCGCCGGGACGACACGGCCGGGCTGGGCGACTGGGAGGTCGACGCCGCGGTCTGGCCCGAGGGGCTCGAACCGCTCGCGACGCTCGTCCACTCCCTCGGCATGCAGTTCGGTCTGTGGTTCGAGCCCGAGATGATCAACCTGGACTCCGACCTCGCCCGCGCCCACCCGGACTGGCTGCTCGCCAACCCGGCGTCCGTGCCGTCCCCGGAGGGACGGTCCTACCGCAGCCAATACGTGCTGGACCTGGCGAACCCCGAGGCCTTCGAGCACCTCCGCAGGCAGATGTCCGCGGTGATCGGACGGCTCGGCGTCGACTTCGTCAAGTGGGACCACAACCGGGACCTCGTCGAGGCGGTCCACGACGGCGCGCCCGGCACGCACGAGCAGACGCTCGCGGCCTACCGGCTGATCGAGCGGATCAAGGCCGAGCACCCCGGCCTGGAGATCGAGTCCTGCTCCTCCGGCGGGGCCCGCACCGACCTGGGGATCCTCGAGCGCACCGACCGGGTGTGGGCCTCGGACTCCAACGACCCGGTCGAGCGCCAGGACATCCAGCGCTGGACCGAGCTCGTGCTCCCGCCCGAGCTGATCGGCGCGCACGTCGGCCCCTCCCCCGCCCACTCCTCCGGGCGGGACACGGCCCTGTCGTACCGCATCGCGACCTCCCTGCAAGGGTCGGCCGGGTTCGAGTGGGACATCCTGTCCTGCGACGAGGAGGAGACCGAGCGGATCACGGCGTTCGCCGCCTTGTACAAGGAGCTGCGCGGCCTGCTGCACACCGGCACGGTCGTCCACGCCGACGCCGCGGACCCCGCGCTGCGCGTGCGCGGCGTCGTCGCGCCCGACAGGTCGGAGGCGGTGTTCACCGTGGCCACGGTGGCCTCGCTGGAGGAGGCGCTCGCCGAGCGGCTGCGGCTCGACGGCCTCGACCCCGAGCGGCGCTACACGGTGCGGGTGCGCGACGAGATCGGCTCGGGCCGATGGGGCTGGGTCACGCCGGGCTGGATCGCGGGCGAACCGGTCACGGTCCCCGGACGCGTGCTCGCCGAGGTGGGATTGCAGCTGCCGACGCTGTGGCAGGTCCAGGCGCTCGTGCTGCACCTGAGGGCCGACTGAATCGGACGGCGGGCGGCCGCGGGGCCGCCCGCCGAATTCAGCCTCAATAAAGCAATGCGGCTCAAGTATCGTGGTCGGTGCCCGCTCACCGCCCACAAGGAGGCCGCATTGCGATCGTTCGGCTCGGATACGCGCATGCCGACACTGGCCGTAGTGCTCGACCTCATCCGCGAGCGGACGACGGTCAGCCGCGTCGAGCTGGCCGAGGCGACCGGACTGACGCAGGCCACCATGACGCACGCGGTGCGCAAGCTGATGGCCCTGGGCTTCGTGCACGAGGTCGGAACGGCGCGCTCCAACCGGGGCACGCCGCGGCGCCTCCTGGAGATCCAGCCCGAGGCCTGCTACATGGTCGGCATCCAGTTCGACCGGTACTCGGCGGTCGGCGTGGTCGTCGACCTGGCCGGCCGGATCGTGGCGCAGCGGGAGATGCCCGGCGCCGGAGAGCGCGATCCGGGCGCGGTGATACCTGAGTTCGCCGAGCACGTACAGGCCCTGCTGGAGGACGCGGCCGTCCCCCGCGATGACGTGCGCGGCATCGGACTGGCGACGTACGGGCCGCAGGACCGCGACGCGGGCGTCCTGCTCACGCCGCAGCCGAGCCCCGCTTGGCAGGGGTATCCGCTGGCGACGGCCCTGGCCGAGGCCACCGGGCTGCCGGTGGCCATCGAGAACGACGCCACCGCCGCGGGCATCGGCGTGCAGGCGTTGGGGACCGCCTCGTCGAGCTTCGCCGTCGTCTTCATGTCGGGCGGCATCGGCTCGGGCGTGATCATCGACGGGCACCCGTACCGCGGGGCGACGTCGAACGGCCTGGAGCTCGGCCACATCTCCGTGGACGCGCGCGGCGAGCGCTGCGGCTGCGGCAACCGGGGCTGCCTCGACACCATCGCCGGGCCGATGGCGCTCGCCGACCTGGCGTCGCGCGACCCGGCGCTGACCTCGCGGCTGGGGCTCGGGCACGATCCGCTCACCGACTTCACCCGCATCGGCCGCGCCGCCATGTCCGGCGACGCCGAGGCGGCCGAGCTCATCGGGGCCTCGGCGCAGACGCTGGCGGTCGCTACCGTGACGCTGGTGAACCTGTTCGACGTCGGCCGGGTCGTGCTGGCGGGGAACGCCTTCGCCGAGGTCGGGCCGGTGTACCGGGACGCCGTTCAAGGCGTGCTCGACGAGTCGGTGTTCATGCGGCATGTGCACAGCGTGCGCGTGGAACTGGCCGACAACGTCTCGCACGCCCCGGCCGTCGGCGGCGCCATGGTGGTGCTGCGCAACCTGCTCGAATCCCCGAACATCGAGCACCGCGCGGCCGTCCGCGGCTAAGACTCGCCGATGAGCGCCTTGAACGCGTCGGCGAACTGCGCGGGGCGCTCGACCGGGCCGAGGTGGCCGCCGGGGAACTCGGTGAGCGGAAGGCCGAGCCGGTCGGCGAGGGCCGCGGTGGCCCGGTAGGGCAGCTCCCCTCGCGAGTCGATCCCGGCGGCGGGAACGACCGCGCCGAGCGCCTCCAAGTCGAATGCATGGGTGGCGAACGGCACCAGGACATGTTCGAGGAACACCGGCTGGAGCTCGCCGAGACGGGCGAAGAGTTCCACCAGCTCCGGAGTGGGCGGTTCGGGCTCCGTGCCGGTGTAGCCGTCGAGCCAGTCCCCGGTGTGGCGGAGCTCCGGAGACGCCTGAACCGGCTCGGCGGCGAGGGCCGCCGCCAGGAGCGGCATGGCCGCGCTCGGCCCTTCCTCTCGCAGGGCGTCCCGGACCGATTCGAGCGCGGCACGATGGCGATCGGCGTCCGGCAGGAGGTTCACCAACGGTGGCTCGTGGACGACGGTGAGACGAGCATGGGCCGACAGCGCCAGGGCGGTGATGGCGCCGGAACTGGAGCCGAACACGATCGGCGGCTCGTCGAAGAGCGCCTCGATCAGGCCGAGCGCGTCTTCGGCATGGGTTTCGGGGTCCTGGCCGCCGGGCGCGGCACCGGAGGCGACGCGGCTGGACATGGCGACGACGTCGTAGCGGTCGGCCAGGTACGAGGCGGACGGCCCGAAGACACCGCCGTGCCCGGCGCCGCCGGGAATGAGCAGCAGCGGCGGACCGCTGCCGCGGCGTTCATAGTCGATGGCGGCGCCGTTGACGGCGAGCGTGCTGATCGTCATGGGAGACTCCTCTGCGTTCAGATCCGCGACCAGTCGGTCAGGAGGCGGTGCAGCGCGTCGACCGCCCGCTCCCAGGAAGCGTCGAGGCTGCGGTCGGCCATGAAGCCGCCGGTGGCCTCCAGGTCGCTGAAACCGTGGAAGGTGCTGCGCAGCAGCCGGACCGCGTCGGTGGCGTCGGATTCGGACAGTTCGTAGCCGCGCAGCAGCGCGTAGCACAGCTCGATGATGCGCGCGGCGCCCGCCGAGTCGGCGAGCCGTTCGGGCGGGACCGGATGCCGCGTAGCCGCGTACCGGCCGGGATGCCCGGTCGCGAACGCACGGTAGGCGTCGGCGAAGGCGCCCAGCGCGGCACGTCCGGACCGCCCCGCCACCGCCGCGCCCAGGGCATCGGCCCATTCGCCGAGTGCCAGCAGCGCCACCTGCTCCCGTAGATCATCCAAACCCCGGACATGGGTGTACAGGCTGGCGTCGCGAACGCCGAACCGTTTGGCGAGCATCGCCAGCGTGAGATGGTCGAATCCGACCTCGTCGGCGGCATCGGCGGCGGCGGACACCAGCCCGCTCCGAGTGAGTCCCGTACGCGGCACAGCACTTCCTAAAGTTCCTAGGTTTTTTCCTAATATACCTAGGGATCAGGAAGAACGCCACATCATTAATGATGTGACCGCCAAGACATTCGGGTTATGTCGAGCGTGTCTAGGCCGTGGCATGACCAGCGGTGGGACTTTCGTTTCGTCCCTCCAGTTCATATGGGTCGGGCTTCAGGCGGCGGCCGCGAGGTGAGAGGGCGGCGGGGGTGGCCTTGTGTCTTCGGGGTGGTCGTCGGCCCGGCTTCAGGCGAGGCGGCGATGGGAGGTGGGGAGGGCTCGGGGTGGTCGGTCGGGGCGGGGGCCGTTCGGGTTGAGGTTCAGGCGGGCGGCGATGAAGGGTTGGGAGGGAGCCGGGGCTCGTTGTCGGCGCGGAGGCGGCCGGTGGGCATGGCGGGTGGTGACCGCCGGTGAGGTCTGCTGGTGTGGGAGTAATGGGTGGGGCTTGCCTGGTGGGGGGTGGCCGTCTGGGGTGGTGTGTGGGGGTGTGGACATGCTGAGGGGCTCAGTCCCTGGCGGGTCCTGAGCTTGGCGGCTGTATTGGCCTCCTTCCCCTCAGCGGCGGCCCGCTGAGGGCAGGGTAAGAACGGTATGGGGTCCAATTCGGAGTA